>JBGATC010000056.1:0-36763 GCA_044229335.1 Planctomycetaceae bacterium
CCACCGGGTCAGTCACCACCGGGTCCAACGGCTCAGCGTCCATGCCAATCTGACTCCTCATTCAGGTGTCAGAGTCCCGGCGCAAATAGCGTGCCAAAAAAGCTCGCTCTACGAGAATTCTAAAGTAAGTACCATTGGGCGCAAGCCCCCCGGTGCTTTCTAATGGATTTGCTGGATGCCAGACATCGGCGAGTCCATTGAGAGCACTCGCAGATACCGGACGGCTTGCGCCGTGCCGCTCATGGAACAGGTGGCACCGTGCTCTACTCAGCAACTACGTCGCACAAGCCTGCGAATTCTGCCCGCTGGGTGGCGACGCTTTCGGCACCTGGTTCCAAGGCATGCGGGCGAGAATCATTCCCATCCCGCATGTATCCGTCACCCCCGCGAAGACCAGTCCCGCCCCCACGAAGGCCGAGAGACCTATGAACCACGGATTCACGAACGAGAGACCGACACCAGCCAGCACCAGCGCCCCGGCAGCGATCCGCACCTGTCGTTCCAGCGAGATCGCTTTCTTCCCCCGCACGACCGGTAATCCCGCCTGATCCCACGCTGAGGTGCCACCTTCCACATTGACGATGTTCACCCCGCCTGCCCCGACGAGTTTTTGGCACGCCTGATTCCCACGGCTGCCCGACTTGCAGATCACGTACAGCGGACCTTGTCCCGTTCGCCCGGCCAGGAGCGCCGCCGGGTCCAGTTGGTCGAGCGGCATATTCCGCGCACAGGCGACGTGGACTTCGCGATACTCAACCGGTGTCCGCACATCGATCAGTTCGACAGCGGTCCCCGCTTGAATCAGCTCGAACAACTGCTTCGGAGCGATCGTCGTCGCACTCATGCTGCACTCCCTTGTGATCCATCTCACCGACGCCCAGCCAATGCCTTGGCTGGGTCTATGATGACTTCTTCGCACCCGGATCGAACCGGTCTTCGATGCATCCGAGAATGTTCTGCAGATGCGGTTCAATCACCCGGTAATAGACCTTGCGGCCGTCTTTCTGAGCTGCAAGAAAACCGCACCGCTGCATGAGCCGCAAATGATCCGACGCCATCGCGGTCGGCAACTCGCACGCTTCCGCGAGTTCGCCGACGGTAAAGTTCCCCTGCAACAGCATCTGAATCATCCGCAGGCGATGCGGATGGGCCAGCACCCGCAGACACTCCGCCGCCTGCGACAGTGATTCCAGTTTCGTTAACCGCAAAGTGGCCGTCATTTCGAGACCCTCCGTCCTCTAATATATCGGAACATTCCGAACTGACAAGTAGACATTCCACGCGACTCACAAGGAATTTCGAAACTCCCACACTCCCCTTCTCCCACACTCCCGCATTTGCTCCGCGCTTGCGATCCCCACGCCACCGCCCGACAATACCCCCCAGAGTCCAGCCACGGCGGCGGGACCGTCACGCCTGGAATCGATCGAATCCCGATGACCGATACGCACGCCCTCGTTCGCGAACTCCGAAAAGACAACGGCTCCAAAATCGTCCTCCTCGTCGGCGATGGCCTCGGCGGCCTCCCCCTCACACCGGGCGGCAAGACCGAACTCGAAACTGCCAAGACCCCGAACCTCGACGCCCTCGCACAACGCGGTACACTCGGCCTCAGCACACCCGTTCTCCCTGGCATCGCTCCCGGCAGCGGACCGGGGCATCTCGGCCTCTTCGGGTACGACCCGCTCCAGTTCAAGATCGGCCGCGGTGTGCTCGAAGCCCTCGGCATCGACTTCGCCCTTGGCCCGAACGACGTCGCCATCCGCGGGAATTTCTGCACGATCGATGCTGCCGGACTCATTACTGACCGCCGCGCCGGCCGCATCGGCAGCGACATCGGCGCGAAACTCTGTGCGAAACTCGACCAGATCAAGATTCCCGGCGTCGAAGTCTTCGTCCGTCCGGTGAAGGAATACCGCCTCGTCATCGTCTTCCGTGGTGAAGGACTCGGCGGCAGCGTCGAAGACACCGACCCGCAGGCGACCGGCGTCGCTCCGCTCCCCGCTGTCGCTCGCGCTGAGTGCTCGAAGAAGACGGCCGAGATCGCCAACGAGTTCTTGCGGCAGGCCCGCGAGATTCTGAAGAACGATGCCCCGGCGAACTTCCTCACGCTCCGCGGGATCGACAAGCTCCCCGCGATTCCGACGTTCCAGGACGTCTACGGCCTCCGCGCCGGCGCGATCGCCGTCTATCCGATGTACCGCGGTCTCGCCCGGCTGGTCAGCATGGACGTCCTCGATGCTGGTCAGACGCTCGATGATCAGATGGCCCGCCTGAAAGCCGCCTGGAACGATTACGACTTCTTCTTTATCCACTTCAAGTACACCGACTCGACCGGCGAAGACGGGAACTTCGAGGCCAAGGTGAAGCGGACGGAAGAACTCGATGCCTGCATTCCGCAGATCACCGCGCTCAAGCCCGACGTGCTGATCGTCACCGGCGATCACAGCACGCCCGCGAAGATGAAGTCGCACAGCTGGCATCCGGTGCCGACACTCCTCGCCGCCGACACCTGCCGCTTCGACGGGAGCACCGAGTTCGGCGAAGCGGCCTGCCTCCGCGGCGGCCTCGGCCAGTTCGAAGCCAAGTACCTCATGCTCCTCGCCATGGCCCACGCCGGCCGCTTCGACAAATACGGGGCGTAGACCCTGGCGTGGTACAATCCATTCGTGTTAATAGGAGCATGACATGTCCACCGCACAAACGGGCACGTTCAATCCCGAAAGCTGGGCTAAAGGGTATGTTGATTCGCATTCCTTTTCCGACCCGGGAATCACCTCCGTCTATTACTTTCCGATGACACCGCCGGGACGGATGATTCGATTGCTTTACGTGAATTCGTTATTGCCGGAGCGGATTGCCGCGACAGAGGAACCGTACATTTTTGGCGTGGATCGAGGAGGACCTGACGAGCACGAAGTGCAGATCGTTGATGTCACTCCTGCGCAATGGGAGCGGTTACAGAAAGGCGAATTACACTTGCCGACCGGTTGGTCGCTCGACGACGCGCAGGCCTTACGATGAATTCGGCCCAAAAACTGTGGTGGGAGCAGGCGTCCGCAGACCAGGAGATTCTGGAACTCCTGCAGCGCACCGGCGTCGCGGACTGCCACCAGCTTCATTACCTGCAAATGATCACGGAGAAGCTGGCCAAAGCCGCCTATTGGAAAGACGGCCAGCCGCCGCAAAAATCCCATCGAGCGCTGGTGCGGTTCCTGCAGACTCTGATCGACCGCCGTCCGATGGCCGATAAGCCTCGCGTGGCGCTACTTCTCGGTTTCTCTTCGGTGCAGGCCTACAGGGAGTTTCTGCGGGTTGCGACGCCGATCGCCTATCTGATCGAGTCCCTCGCGCCCGCGATCGGCGACGACCCGAATCCCGAATACCCTTGGCCTCATGAGACTCCGGCGTTCGTCCCGGTGGACTATGACTTTCCCGTGATGCAAAAATTGAGAACGAGCGCTGGCCGACAACTCCTGCTCTTCTTGCGCAACGCGGTGCGACATTTCCCCGAATACGCCTGACCGATCTACAAAAACTCCGCCACCACCCGGTTCGCGAGAAACTTCCCCGCGCGCGTCAGGCGGAGCGCGTGGCCGTCGTCTTCGATTAACCCGGCGGCGATCTGTTGAGATAACGCTGGTTCCGCGATCACGCTGAGCGGGAAACCCGTCCGTTCCTCGAAGTCGGCCCGGTCGATCCCGTCGGATGTGCGCAACCCGACGAAAATCTGCTCGCGGGCGCGGGCTTCCGGATCGAGGGCTTCCGTTTCGGCAACGGGTGACAAGCCGCGTTGCAACCGCGCCAGCCAGCCGAGCGTACTGCGAATGTTCGTCTCGCGGCGGCCCTCAATGTAACGGGCAGCACCGGGTCCGTAAGCGAAGTATTCTTCGCCGCGCCAGTAGACCTGGTTATGGCGGCAGCGGAACCCCGGCCGCGCGAAGTTCGAAAGTTCGTAGTGTTCGAACCCCGCTGCGGCGAGATCGTCCATCGCAGCGGCGTACATCTCGTATTCGAGGTCTTCCGGCGTCGCCTGCAGTTCCCCACGCTGCTGCCGCGTCCAGAAGGCGGTCCCTTTCTCGAAGGTCAATCCGTAGGTCGAGAGGTGCGTCACTCCCAGGTCGACCGCACGACGCAGCGCGGTCCGCCAGTCGGCCAACGATTGTCCCGGAACGCCGAAGATCAGATCGAGCGCGACGTTCTCGAGCCGCTGCTGACACCGTCGCACGGCAGTCTCCACGTCTTCCGCGTGATGATCGCGTTCGAGCAGTTGCAGCGCGGCCTCGTCGAAGCCCTGTGCTCCAAGGCTGATGCGGTTCACTCCCGCATCGACGAGGACCGTGAGTTTCTCGTCGTTGAGATCAAGCGGGTTCGCTTCGACTGAGACTTCACTGCGTGCGGTCCATTCGAAGCGCTCCGCAAGCGCCGAGAAGAGCGATCGCAGTGCCGGAGCGGGGGGGTGTGTCGGTGTGCCGCCGCCGAGAAACAGCGTGTCGAGCGGTGATGTTCCAGTGACAGGGTCGTGCGAATGAAACCGCAATTCCTGCTGGAGCGCCGCAAGATACTGCGGGATCAAATCATCCCGTCCGGCAACGAGCGTGAAGTCGCAATACCCGCATCGATGCCGACAGAACGGCACGTGGATGTACGCGGCGGTAGGGAGGGAATGAGGCAATGGAGTATGGGAGTGCGGAGTGAATTTCCTCGGACGCCCAGCCATTCCGATGGCTGGGTCTCTGCCAAACAACGGGACCCACCCACATTCAGCGGTCGGGGCGCAAGCCCCCCGGTGCCGATCAGCGATCGTGATCCATGCAGAGCATCCCGGAATCACCGGGGGGCTTGCGCCCCGACCGCTCGCAAAGGTGACCATCCTCAACGAGCAAGCCCGGCCCCCGTGCAGGGACCGGGCTTGATGGATCGATGTCATTCGGACCAGCCCACGACGCGTTGCGTGCCGTGAGCGGGCCTGGCTACTGGTTGATGAAGTCGCTCTGATTGACGACGCCCTGGTTGCGGCGTTGTCCATCCCAGCTGAAGAGGCGGGTGTAGACCGAGCCGTTCATCTGGACATTCAGCGGCTTGGCCGAACCGTCGCAGAACAGGAAGTTGCAGGTCCCGGCATGGTTCGAGCTGGCACGCGGGCGGGTGCCGCGGGCCGCGTTCATGTCGATGCTCATCTGGCCGTAATACGGAGCAGCGCCATTGAGGGTCCAGCCACTGTTCAGCGAGAGGGTCGAAGCGGCCGAGCCTCCAAAGGCTCCGTTTCCTGAACCAGTCGGAGCACCAGCCCCGCTGACGGTGGCTGGAATGCCGATGCCGATGAAGTCCGTATCACGCGAGATCCAGTTTCCGGCCTGGATGTTCTCGCCCACGAGGATCGTCTGTCCAAGACCATCGCCACCGGAAATGTCGTCGAGGGTGACCGCCGTCGCCCAGGCGCCATTCCGCCACAGCACACCCGAAGCACGGGCGGCTGCATAGTCGGTCGCATCGATGGTTGAATCGCCATCGTAGTCGATGTTGAAGACGTGATGGATCGTCGTGCTGGTATACGGGGCATCGGCACCGTAACGGGTGCTCGGGATGAACCCGATGTTGCCACCGTAGCTGAGGCCGAGGGGTTGCTTGTAGTTGTTCTGGTCGTTCGGGCAGGTGAAGACAGCGAGCCACTGGTTGAGTGACGCCGGGATGGTTGAGGCCCCGGTCGGCAGGGTGATGGTCGCCGCTTCGCCGGACGAGACGTAGTACGACTGTCCGCCGCCACCGGCCTGGTAGAACTCGCGGTAGAGATCGGCACGGTCGAGGAACTGCAGCAACTGGGCCGGCCAGCCGTAACCGCGGTTGACCGTCACGTCGGCTGTACTGAAACCCGAGGTCCCGTCGTTATCAGCAATCGAGCTGTCTTCGACATAGGGCAGGCGGCTGCCGTTGGCGGTGGCGAAGTTCGTAAAGGCGATCCCGAGGTTGTGCAGGTTGTTGAGACACTGCATGTTCTGAGCCGCCTTGCGGGCGCTTTGCACGGCAGGGGCGATCAGCGAGATGAGCACGGCGATGATCGAAATCACCACCAGCAGTTCGATGAGGGTGAAGCCGCGTCGCAGCTTCGCAGGGGTGGAACGCACACGCTTCATGACGAAAACTCCGGATGATTGGGGACCGTGGATCACAACGGCTGACGTGGTGCTTTGTTCAGAACGCCGTGATCCACTGCGTTCACAAGACTGGTTCACGATACGGGATTCCAGAAACCGCTGCGGGTACAGACTTCACCCGACTTTGGCCCCCGGGAACAGTTGACGAGATGATGCAGACTGACAGGAAATTATCCGCAGTGTTGCATTTTGCACCTCCATTATGCCGACAAGTGCCGCATTGTCACGGCGGAACCCGCCGGTTGCACGAACAATTAGCAAATCGCTTGCCAAACGGACGGAAGAGTCGAAAGTTCTGGGTTGTTGGTTGGCCCATCCATCGGAGACCCAGCCATCGGAATGGCTGGGCTTCCACAGACTTTTCATCCTCCACCCTACTGCAGGACCTGGCGGAACTGCAGTAACGGACGGAAATCGTACTTCCCGGTCGCGGCATCGTATGCATGCTCCACTTGCGACCGGTCAATCACAAAGAACCCGCGGTGTTCAGGCGACCATCGATCGGTGTCGGACGGGTCTTTCAGCGGCCCGCCAATCCGCACGGCCCCGTTCGATTCAATGTTGGCCCGGAAATACTTGACTGACATGAAGACCACGAACACGTTGCTGCGTGGCGTGGTGTTGTTCAGGACCTTCGTGAGCAGCCGTTGCCGGACCGGCTGTTCGAGCTGCTGGACCTGGATCGGAGTCGGCGAGGTGGCATCCTGCCCCCGGTGATCTTCCTGCGTCCCGACCTCGAATAACCCGCGCGGATTGTGGGACGTCCCGCTATTGAGGTTGGCCGCGTCCCCCGGCCAGGGCCGCAGGAGTGTGTCCTGCACGTTGAGGTATTCGTTCCCGTTGCCCCGGTTCGGCAGCGAGAAGCTGCGGAACGGTCGGCTTCCCGGTACGCCCGGCAGAAAGAGTTGCGTCACGTCGGTGCTCAGTCCGTTCCCCGAGAAGGGGGTCCCGTTCAAACCGCCGTTGGGATTGCCATCCCGCGAGGCGATCAGGCCATCCCACCAGGTTTTGATCGAGCTGCCGCCGATCGTCCGCTGGGCATAGTCGGTGTAGGAACTGACCACCCCGCTCGGAGGTGTCTGATCGGTCCGCGAAAGGAGCGGCACGGTGAAGACCGAAATGTCCATGCTGGAGTCGAGATCTTCACCCGAGTCGAGCGATCCGTTGAGGTTCGCATCTTCGTCGACGTACAGACTCATCACGCTGGGATCATCGAGCAGCGCAGCTAGCGCTTCGGGATGTCGCATCATGTTCGGATTGATCTTGCCGGGGGTCCGTGGATAGTCGAGCGGGTTCGGCGTCCCGGGGACGTTCGCCATGAGCCGCGACGGGACTTCCACGAGTTCCAGGAACCGATGCCATTGAGGCGGACGAGCGTCAGCCGTGATCCCCTGCGGCATAAAGAGTTGCTCGGCCGAGGTATCGACCGTGGCCACCGCTGCCGACGTTGTTTGCGTCTGCAGGTACCACGCGTTGGTCACCGAGGCATCCGCATTGATCCGCGTGCCGATCCCCGGCAGGGCGGCTCGTCCGAGATTGTTCCCGGTCGCCAGCCCCTGCGTCCGCAGGCGTTCGGCATTCGAGAACCCGCCGAGCGTCACTCCCAGGAGTTCTCCCCTCGAGGCGAAGTCGCGATCGAGCACCTTCTGCCAGTTGCGGAAGATCGTCGAATCGTTGTTATCGGCGAGGGTATTCGCATAGGCCCCGGAGGCAGTCGTGTAAGCGTAGCCGTTGTCGTCGACACCGGAGAACGGTTGCGTGCGGCGACGGCTTTGCAGGTTCGCCAGCTTCCCGGTGATGTTCGTGTCGGCCGAGACGAGTTGGAGCCGTCCGCCGCGGCTGGAGTTCGTCGAAGTCCCGACATCGTTGAGCGCGATCTCATCGACAAGGATGTACGGGTTGTCGAGTTCTTCGCTGTTGTTGCTCGGAACCGGACGATCGGGCGATTGCCGTCGATAGAGCCGGACGTAGAGGGGACCGCCAGTGCCCGTCACCTTGGTGTAGACGCCATTATCGTAGAGCGCGCCGGTCGGTACGACAGTCCCGGTCGCGTCTGTCAGCGAGTATTGCGTCGTCTGGGAAGAATCTTTGAGATCGAGGTCGAGTGTCTGCTGTTTGGGGGCGATCCGCAGATTGGCATCCGCATCCCAGTCGGCCGGGGTGCTGCCACTCGGGTCAACCTTGAGAATGCTGGGGTAGGTCCCCCCGGCTGATGCATCCGCCGAACCGATCGTAAAGAGCTGGCCCGAGGTGATCGAACCGGCTTTGAGCGTGAGTCGGCGGACATTGACGAGATCGGCCGCGGACACGTTCGTCTGGTCGGTATAGTCCGGGCCAAACTCGATCATCCACGACTGGTTGGTCAGCGTCACGCTGTTGGGGCCTGGATTGCGGAGTTCGACATACGAGAAGTGCCGGTCGCTCGTGTCGTCCCACTGCGTGAAGGGGAGGTTGCTCGTCGTTTGGTCAGCCCGAACCGCGAGGGCTTCGCTGAGGGTCAGGTCGAGCCGTTCGACCCCATAGACTTCGTAACGATCGCCCGAACCGTCGACTGTGGTCGAGATGTCATCCAGGTCCCAGCCATTGGCGAGATTCAGGTCATACTCGAAACGGGTGACGACGTTATCGCGATCGAGCGAATCGACGATGTTCACCGCGTACTGCGCGAGTTGCCGGATCGCGGCCTGGTTCTGCGTGGTCGAGGCGAAGGCGGCGGCGGTCGGGTTCATCGCCGCATTCGAAGAATCGACATGTGGGAACGTCATCGTATAGAGGAGCACGTACAGGTCGCGGCACATCAACTGCCGATCACGCCGGGCCCAGAACTCCTGTTGTGCCAGCGAGGTGAAATTCCCCCCGGCCGGATACGTCGCAGGTGATGGGGTACTGACAGCGGTTGCGCCCAGACTGCTTTGGACCGGGTGCGGTGTGAGCGGCCGGTAATTGAGTTGCAGATTCGGGGGATACTGGTTCGTGACGAACGTTGGTGCGGGATTGCCCGCGGGTCCGGTCAACAGTTGGTTGAGGTTCAGCCGCAGGGCATATTGCGGCCGGTCGAAGTTATTGAGTTCGATCTCCATCATCCGCCGCAGCAGCGGTCGGAAGGGATCAGCACCGGGAGTCGTGCTGCTGTAAGGCTGCGTGGTTCCGAAGCGGGGTGGGAACTCCAGTTTGCCGTCGTTGTCGGCATCGGCCGTGAACTCCCACGGTCGCAGCGTGCTGTTCTGGGCCAGCGTGAACTGCTTACGGTCCCAGCTTGCAGTGGTGAACTTGCTGCGGAAAAACTGCTTCGTGCGGTTGTCGTAATTGCCCGCCGTGGCATCGAACGTGAACGGCGCGAGTTGCGTGAGGCGCGTCTGTCCGCCGGTCGCCGCGACCAGATCGGTGAACGACATCTGCAGGGCCCGCATTTCATCGGGACCGAACTGGTTATCTTCCGGCCGACGAAGGGCCGGGTCGAAGATCTGCTCAGCCATGTCGTTCAGCAGCGTGTTCTGCAGGGTGTTCGTCAACTGCGGCCAACCGACGGGGTTCGCCGTTTCGCTGCTGTAACGGTTGTACTGGGGCCAGCGGGCCTGGCCGTTGGTCCCGTAGTTGGCGACTTTCGCCGAGGAGAGGTAGCTGCCGAGACCGCTGAAGTCGAGCGGGTGACCGAAGGGAGCATAGCTGCCGCCGAACCACGCACCGACCGATTGCTGCTGATCGCCGTTATCGTCGAGCTGCGTCTGACCGGGACCCGGCCAGGGGTTGGTCAGCACACCACTGGAATTGAATGCGAAGGCGTACGGAGTGAGCGTGCTGCTGTTCGTAATCGCCCGATACAGAAGATGCTCTTCACCGAAGCGGCCGGGAACGAGGTCGCTGGGCGAAGGGGTGTAACGCCCCATCAACAAATAGAGCCAGTCCCGATTGGCCGACTCGCGCCAGTTGATCGGGAGCGTGCTGGTCGACGGATCAAAAAAGGGATCGGTCCCGTAGTCGCCATCATCCGGATAGGGCGACATCGCTCCGCTGCGACGTGGTCGACGATTCATCCCCCAGAGCGGGTTGATTTCCGCAGGGGAGAGACCCAGATTGGACTTCGAGACGAACGGATCGGCGGCCGAGTACCCGAACGGCGCCTGCATGGGGACATCGCCCTGCCAGACCCGGGCGAGATTGCCATGCACGTTGAGATTCAGCAGGGCATCCTGGTCGATCACCGTGAACGAGAAGAACGGGACATAGTTCTTGCCGTCCGGGGTTTCCAGGACCGGGAAATCGAGATCGAGCCAGACCCCTTCATTGATCCCGTCGCCATCGTTGTCGACATCGTATTCGTAGTTGTTGGCATTGGCGGGGACACTCGCGGTCAGCGATCCAGTCGCCGACCAGACCCCTTGTTCGCCAGAGGTGCCGTCGCTATCGAGATCGCGCGGGGTGATCGGGAACGTCCCCCAGCCCGACCAGCTTGCGCCGAGGCTCGTCACTTCCGCCGCGGTCAGATAGCGGCTGACCGCGGCGCCGCTTCCCTGTTGCTGTCCGGGAGGCCAGACGTACTGATGGCTCTGATGCGGACGCAGCACATGATTGACCGCCGTCCCGGACGAATACCACGTCGCCACCCCTTTGATCTGCGGCGACTGGGGACGATGGAACGACGGAATGATAATCCGGCGACCAAACACCGGGTCGAAGCCATGGTACGACAGGAAGACGTTGTTGAGGTCGGGATAGGTGTAATCGGGATCGCGGTTCGCGAGTAGTGTCGCCTGGCGTTCGGTCCCGCCGTTCGCAGCCGGGGAATCGTTGATCGACCAGTTCGCTGCCGTGGTGGAATCGAGCGGTTGCCCGTTGAAGGGCGTGAAGTCGAGCTTGGTGCCGGTCGTGTCGAGACCGAGCATGTTCGGCAGCAGTGCATGCCGTTTGCCGTAGAGGGCACTGTTCTTATAGCGGGTGTCGGGACCGACGACGAGCTGTTCAAGACCGAAGTCCATCAGCGTATCGACAGAGATGTCGTAGGTCTGCACCTTTGCAGCGTCACTGTAGTTGATCGACGCGGTCCGCTCCTGGGCGGCGAAGACGTAGAAGATCACGCCGAGCGAGGCGAGCATCGTCATCAGCACGATGACGACGAGCAGGGCCGACCCGCGACGAGCGTCGGTCGGTCGACGCAATCGGCGGCGGCGTTGCAGAATCGTGGAACGGGTCATGTTAAACGTCCTCTCGCATGGGGTGGCCCGCGAGGGTTGGAAATTGTCTTCAGGACGCCCGGGGAATGCTTTCCCTGGGCTTCAATGCTCAATCAATCAGCGAATGCACGATCGTCTGCTGGCGCATCTGATCGCTGGTGACATCGTAAAACCGGATCGTGATCTGAATCGCCCGCAGCGGCCGCCAGTTGTCGACCGCTTCCCACAGGACCTGATTATCAACGATGCGGGCCCCGGCTGCGGCTGGCCATTCAGACGCAGTCGGTTCCGTGGCCCCGCTTTGCCCGCCGCCGGTGATCGCCACGCAGCGATAGACAAACCGCAATCCGTTCGCCCGCTGGTTATTCAGCGGGAAGACGAGATCGCCCACGTTGTAAGCCTGGTTCGCGGCCCAATTGTTCTTTGTCGTTTTGCCATAGCCATTACTGCCTGAAAGCGACCCGCGACCGAAATTCAGGTGCCGGAACGGCGGTGGGTCGCTGTTCATATCGTTATCCAGGTCGATCGCCGCGGCCGGATGCCAGGTATCGAACACCCGGTTCTGGTCATACGGAGCCGAGAATGGGCTGCCGACGTTCACGGGACCGTATTGACCGTTCCCATTCTGTAAACGTTGCGCTGTGCCGAACGTCGTCACTCCGGTCCCGCCAAGATCGACAAAGGCGTTCTGCACATCGTCCCAGACCTTCACGTCGAACCCATGCACGTTCGACATCAGCAGGTCTTCCCCGCGGCGGGGACCGTTCACGAAGTCGTCGAAGACGTTCGTCGTGGTGTTGAGCGTCAACGAGCCGATGTAGGGATTGATCGTGCCGGAAATCGCGGACGACTGTGACTGCGGATAATTGAAGTTGGCGTTCGAGGTCTCTTCGTGCAGGAAGGCCCCGAAGTAGACGCCGTTCGAGTCGAACTCGCGCGGACGGCCGTTATCGGTCCGATGACCGAACCGATACCGCGGGTTGCCGAGCGGGAACTGCGTCTGCGTCGAGGCATTGCTCAGGTCGTCGGTGCTGTGGAACGCTGCGTGCGCCGGGCTGCCAGTGAGGAACGCAGAGTAATCGAACTCGTCCCAGAACGTGGTATTGCCAGTGGTCCCGCCGGTTTGCGGATACGGAGCCGGCGTGGCGGTCGAGGTGTAATCGAAAATGTCGCGATCGTCGTTGAATGTCGGCTGTCCGATCGCCCCGGCCAGTGGCAGCGGACGACGGATCAACAACACCCGGCGATAGAGCTTTCCACCCCGCAGGAAGTAGCAGACCTCGGCTGCAGGAGACTCAGCCGAGCCGTTCGCGACCGTCCAGCCATCATCGGCTTCGGGTTGATTTGGATGGTTCAGCAGCGATGCATTCGGAATCTGCGTCGCCTTGCCGTAGAGCGGCGTGAGGTCGCGATTCTTCGTCTGGTTGATGATGTTGATCGTGAACTTCAACTCATCGTCTTCGTCGCTGTCGGGGTCATTCTCGCTGATGTAGAGGTAGCCCTGCCGATCAATCGCAAGGGTTTCCGGCAGTGTGCCGTCTTCGCCATTGGCCCAGGGCATGACCAGCCGGTACGTCCGCTTGTCGAGATCGGCCTTGAGGATGTTCTGCAATGAGCGGGACCGCTGATCGTTTTCCGCGATGCCGCGCTGCTTGGTGATCGTGCCGCCGGCAAGCTGAAAGATCTGCGCGAACATCGTCATCATCAACAGCACCAGGGCGACCGCGACGAGCATTTCGACGAGCGTAAAACCGGGCCGGAGACCCACGGAATGCTTTCCGTGGGCTTCTGTTGTCCGGGATTTTCGCGCGGGTGTTTTCATGGTGGTTACTCCCACGGCAGCTGGGGTTCCAGCGGATACACATCGATGATGCCAGGCATCAGGATCACGCCGGGGGTGGTGTTTGGATTGTTCTGATCGGCCCCGTAGATGCCGCTTCCTTCCAGGATCGCGTTATCCAGCCGCAACACCGCACCCGGCGAAGCTGAATAGGCACCGGAGCCGCCGTGCAACAACTGGTGGACCGCATTGATGTCGCTGACTTCCTGATAGCTGGTGATCCGGTACCAGCGGTTGTTCTGGGCATCGAGCACATAACCCCCGCGGCGGATGAACGGCGTTCCCGAGCCGAGGCTGGCGCTATATTGCACGAGTATCAACGGCGCGACGGGGATGTCGTCGACCGTGTTAATCGAACTGTCAGCCCCCGCGGCGAGCGTGACACTCGGATTGCCGAGCGTGTCGAACTTCAGGTCGGCGACATCGTCGTTCGTCCCCTGATTGCCGTCCGAACCTGGCCAGTTCCCCACGATCAGATTGGCCGGGTGAATCAACTCATCGGCCGGGTCAAGCGAGCGGCGGAAGAAGACCACGAGGCTGCTGTACGTCGCCCCCGAGGTTTCCTTGCGGACCGTCACCATCCACGAATAGCGTTGCTCGAACGTCTCAATGCGTGCCCGGACGGGGGTGAACCCGGTTGGGATGCTCGCCGTCCACTGCAATCGTTCGATACCGGCTGCCGGTTGATCGATCCCGTTGACGGCCCGGACCAGCGACCGCGAACCATCGGCATTGAACAGCGTGACGCGGATGCGGACATCGCGCTCGGTCCCGGATGTCGTCGTGTCGACCTGATTGTCGCTGTCCTGATCGAGGGTCTGAACGATCGATGCGGAGAGATTCTGCAAGCGGATTTCCGTCGGCGTCCCGCTGTTGTAGATCACGTCGGTCGAATCGGTCTGCAGCGTCCAGGTATCTGGCAGGACCGCAGTCTGCAGCGCACCAATCACGGCACTCCGATCCGCAGCAGACCCCACTGCCGGGTAGAATGTTGAACTGGCCGGGTTGAAAGCATCACCGGTTCGACCGCCGCGGAAGCGGACGATGCGATACGGTGAGTCGAGCGTGGTGACGGTCGGCGGGGGGCCCAGCGAAATCCGTCCGAAGGTGTTCTGCACGTTGGCCGAGGCGGCGTTCGGAGCCGTTCCCAGGTCACGCAGTTCCTGCAGCCGTTCCTGCCAGCCGATCGGGTCAATCATGTAGGCGGCAGCGCGCCGGGTTTGCCAGGTCGCGCCGCCATCTGTCGTGGAACCACCAACCCGGAAATTCCAGTTCGGTTCCTGGGCACCGGAGGTCCCGGCACCACTGCATTCGAAGTAGCGGTCACCCGCTGCCGTCGCGACGACCAGGTCACCCGATTGATAACTGCTTCCCGCCTGCCAGAGTGGTGCCCCGGTCGCGAGTTCCGGACGGGCACCAACCAGCCCTTCGTAGTTGTAACGGTGCTGGGCCGCGTTCGTGAGCTGCGTCGCCTGAATCGTGCGGAAGACCGACAACGGGAACAACGTCGCGACCGAAACCACGCCGATGCTCATCACAAGCAACGACACGAGAATCTCGGACAACGTGACCCCGGCACGGCGTGCGTTGCGCGACGCGCGCCCCTTTAGCCCCCCGTCAACGACGGGGGGGGCATTCCATCGCCCAACACGGGATCGACGTGGATCGCGCGTCAATCGCCCCACCATCATTGACGGGGGGCGAATTGCACGTGGTGAATGTGAACGCATCATTTTCCGGCGACCTCCCCCCGCTCGGCGTAGTAGAACGGGTCATCGGCCCGGCCGTTGTTGTCGCTGTCGGTCGTGTTTACGGGACTGGCAATCACGTTGCCTGTCCGTGTGAAGACCGTCACGAGTGATTTGTCGGGAACGGGGGGATCGAGCGCTGTCGTGGCGTTCGCTCCATACCCGGCCTCGAGAAGCAGATCGGCCGCCGACTGCTCGGTGATGTAGAAGTGAATGATCCCCGTCGCCGCTGCGGGTCCGGTGATCATTCCCCGTGGCGAGAACATCAGATCCATCTGGTTGGTGTAACTGAATGAGAACGGGGCCACGGGCGTGTTAAAGTCGCGCCACGCAGCGGGCAGGCGGCCCCCGAGCGACACCGCGGTGTTCCCCGTGCAGCGATCGAGGTCGATGACGACCCCCCGAGGCAACTGGACCGGCTCGGTATTTGGAATCACCGCCGGGGGGAGTTCGATCTGGGCCTGCTCCAGATTGAGTCCGGTCCCGTTCGGGTTCCGAATCTCCGTCGTCAGAATCAGGTCCTGGTTGGACCCACCCAGATCGAGTGCCTGGATCACGTACCAGGTCCCGCGACTGTTGGCCGGAATCTGGATGCGCAAGCCGGTCCGCAGTAAGCCGCGTGAGTTGAGTTGCTGCCAGTTGGGAATGTCATCCGTGTTTCGCAGCCGCACCCGTCGGAGCGGATTCGTCGACGAGTCCCATGCCGTCGATGTGTCGAACGGCAGGACCGCCACCTGCCCGGACCAGGGATCGGTCGGTTCCACCAGTTGCAGACTGGTCACCGTTCTCGGATTCGTGGGGTCGCGCAGGAATCGCACACCGCGGGCTTCCTTCGCATAGATGGCCCGGTCGCGGGCCCCCAGCAGGTACGACTGCACCGTGCGAGATGCGGCCCGCACGCGGTCCGAGTCATTATTAATCTTGATCGCCGTCGCCGTGATCGCCAGCAGGATCAACATGATCGAGACGGTGATCAACAACTCGAGCAACGTGAAGCCCATGGAATGCATTCCATGGGCGTCTTTCCTGATTGATCGCAAGCGCAAGTTCATGATTGCGACCCTTACTTCTGCTTCTGACGGTTCGTCAGGTTGTCGTTCATCGCGCTGTTCGACGGATTGGCGAGCGAGGCCGCGGTCGGCGAGGCCAGCCGCCCCGGCGAGGCACTGGTGTCGTACGGTTCCAGCAGGCCCGTGTCCTGATCGACACCTCCCGAAACGACCAGCGGCACATGGAAGGTATCCGGAGTGTGATACTGTGTTTCGTACTGCGCGGGAGTCATCACGGACGCATTGACCGTGGCGATGTAGACCCCCAGGCGATCATCGGGATCGAGTGACAGCTGGTCGAGGTCACCCGAGGCGGTCGGCGCGGCTGGTAAACCAAACATCTGCAACCCGACGACGTCACGCCGCAAGGTTCCCCCTGGACCGCTCGGCCGGATCAGCCGCGTCGGCCAGCGGTAGAACCGCAAGGGTCGGCCCCAGGCATCGAGGAATTCCCGGCGGCCATCCCCATCGGTATCGCCAACTTCGCTGGAGGTGAAGTCGCTGTCGCCGACCGCTTCCACACCGAACGTGTCGGCCTGCGTCAGGGCGTAGTACAGCAGCTCGCTGCTCTCCGCCGCGTTGGCCAGATTGCCATTGAAAGGTTGCCCCGTGGCATACAACGTTGCAGCATCGGACGAATTCTGCGGGAACGCGGCGCGGAAGTAATCTTTGTAGACCATCAACTGCAGCATCTTCTCCGGAACCCCGGTAATCGAGTTGTTCTGGAGGTAGTTCTTCTTCGCCGCGAGCCGGTTCTGCATTTCCGTCTTGCGCTGGGGTGTTTCGAGCAGCGTGCGCAGGGCTTCGAGTCGTTGCTGTAGCAGACCATCGACCTTCAGCAGAGTCGTCCGCGTCGCGGTTTCACGGGCTTGCGTGATCGTCCGGCCGAGCGCGAAGACCGCGATCGACAGCAACAGGGCGATCAGCGCGACGACGATCAACAGTTCGAGCAGCGTGAAGCCGCGGCGAGCCGTTTTACGACGATGGGGATGAGGATGAGTCATGAACATGATACGGGTCTCCACGCTGCGGGCGGTTTACTTGTCCGAGAGTCGCCCGGTGTGGAAATTGGTAATGTTGTCGGCTTCGGCTGCCCGATTGGCGAGCGTCACAGTGAGGGCTGGCGTGGTCCGGTTCCAGGCGGGCAACGCCGTTGCCGCCGTCGGCTGGAAGGGTCCGCCCGATCCATACTGTCCGTCCGCTCCCGGCGAGATGATCTGGAACTTGGTCGCATTCCATGCAGGGCTCGTGGCGGCCGCTCCTTGCAGATACCAATGTGACAATCCTCCACCAGTCCCCAAATCGCCTAGACGAAATCCTTTTCCGCCGTAGCTTGAAAGGTAAATGTAGGGGGCGGTCTGACTCGGCAGCGGATCAAGATAGACAAAGAAACCGGGGTTACCCGGGGGGGGAGCATATGGTGGAATCACCTCACGCAGGCGAGCATTGTTGAACTCGAAAAAGGGACCCTGACGATTCCCGCCGACCGCAAACGGATTGACCGGATTCTTCGAGAAGCCGTTGTGATAGGCCCGCTCCCCTGCATCGCGTTGACCATTGCCGTTCGTATCGTCAACCGCGATGGTCCCACCCAAAAAGAAGACGAGACATTCAGCACCAGCGAGACTGAAAGAATCGCTGGTATCTCCATCGCGATTGATGTCGATATTCGCGGTGAAGTTGTACTGCGGCCAGAGTTGACGCAATATCGAGCGGCTGCGAGCTACATCGGCTGCGATTGCCGGATTTGCTGCATTAGTCACCCAATCAGCACCCGTCTCATAGAGGAGGATGCTGCTCGGCGGCTCGATCTGGAAGTCGTTCTTGAACTGGGCGATCGCTGATTCCAAGGCGGAGATATCCGTCCGTACCTGCACAGTGCGGGCGGTGGCGTTTGCCCTCCCGAGGGCTGGCACCAGAAACGCGACTAGGATCGCGAGAATCGTGATCACCACGAGGATTTCGATCAGCGTGAAACCACGGTGCAGACGGTGCGGACGAGCGGGACGATACATCACAGGTTCCTCGTGCTCACAGGACAGACCGGGGGAACGGTCGTGAGTATTGCGGCGGTGCGAATTGACGGCGCGGCCCGCGCGGCGGAGACCCACGGATCGGAATCCGTGGGCTTCCGAGTAGATATTACGACAAGTCGTTCAGCAGCTTGATGAGCGGCATGAACAGGGCGATGACGATGAAACCGACGATCAACCCGAGGATGACCACCATCAACGGTTCCAGCAGGTTCAACAAGCCTTCGATGAGGACCGAGACTTCTTCGTCGTAAACGTCGGCGACCTTGTAGAGCATCGTGTCGAGGGCCCCGGTCTCTTCACCGACCGCCACCATGTTCACGACGATCTCATCGACCTGCCGGGTTTCCTTCAACGGGATCCACATCGCTTCCCCTTCACGAATCGCGGCCGAGACGTGCTCGAACGCTTTCACGAAAACGCCGTTCCCCGCGGTATCCCGCGTGATGGCGAGGGCTTCCAGAATCGGCACCCCGGACGCAATCAGCGTCCCCAGCGTGCGCGTGGTTCGGGCCACGATCGATTTGCGCAGAATCTGTCCGAGGAGCGGGATTTTCAGGGAGATCCAATCGACGCAGTAGGCCCCCGTTTTGTTCTTCTTGATGATCTTGATCATGATGAACAACGCGAGCGGAATGACCGGGCCCAAATACCAGTAGTTCACCACCGCGTCGCTGCAGCCGATGAGGACTTCGGTAATGGTCGGAAGTGTGGTGTCGAAGTCCTCGAAGATCTTTTTGAACTTCGGAATGATGTAGTACATGATGAAGCCGACGATCCCCGTGGCGACGAAGATAACCGCACACGGATAAATCATGGCCCCCTGGACCTTGCGTTTCAGGCTCTGCTGACGTTCCTTGAACTCAGCCAGCCGCTGCAGAATCGTTTCGAGGGCACCACCGGCTTCCCCGGCCTTCACCATGTTGACGTACAGGTTATCGAACGCCTTGGGCTGCTTGGCCATCGCTTCGGAGAGCGTGCTCCCCGATTCAATATCTTCGATGACCCCGTTGAGGGCGTTCTTCAGCGGTCCGGGCTTGGCCTGGGTTTCCAGAATTCGCAGGCTGCGGAGAATCGGCAGACCGGCGTCTTGCAGGGTCGACAGCTGCCGCGTGAACGTGCAGAGCTTCTTCCCGGAGACCCCCCCCATCGAGAAGGTCTTGCCCTTCTTGTTGGGTTTCTTCTTGGCCCCTTCAACGGTCTTGCCGTCTTTCTTCGTGGCCTTCTTGGTCGCACGGCCCTTCTCAGAAATCTTCGTGACGAAGAAACCCTTCTCACGGATCTTCGCCTGCGCCTCCTGCTCGGAGTTCGCATCGATGACGTCTTTGACCTCAAGGCCGGTATTATCCATGGCCTCATATTGGAAGGTCGGCATAGCAAAGCTCCCTGGAGGGCTAATGGCTCAGGGCTGATGGCTCAGGGACGGAGAAGCAGACCGAGCATTCTCTGTCCCTGGACCATCAGCCATTGACCCTCAGCCTCCTCAGTCCATGTCTTCCACGACCGTTTCCCGGACGATTTCGTCGATGGTCGTGATTCCGTCGAAAATCAACTTCAATCCCGCTTCCCGCAGGGTGGTCATCCCCTGGTTGCGGGCCATATTGCGAATCTCATCGACACTGGCATTGGTCGTCACCAGGTCGCGAATATCGTCGGTCACATCGAGCAGCTCGTGAATCCCCGTGCGGCCCTTGTAGCCCGAGTTGTTGCACCGCTGGCAGCCGCGGCCGTAATAGAACTTGTACTGCCGTGCTTTCTGCACCGGCAGTTGCAGTTCCATCAGCAATTCATCGCTCGGCTCGAACTGCGTCCGGCATTCGCTGCAGATGCGGCGAACCAGTCGCTGGGCCAGAATCCCTTCGACCGACGCCGTGATGAGAAACGGCTCGATCCCCATGTCCCGCAGTCGCGTGATCGATGAAGGGGCGTCGTTCGTGTGCAGCGTGCTGAACACGAGGTGGCCCGTGAGCGCACTCTGCACGGCGACTTCCGCGGTTTCATAATCGCGAATTTCGCCGACGAGGATCGTATCGGGATCATGCCGCAGAATGGCCCGCAGCACGGTCGCGAACGTCACGTCAATGTCCGGGTTGACCGGCACCTGAATCAGCCCGTCGATTTCATATTCGATCGGGTCTTCCGTCGTGATGATCTTGGTTTCGATGTCGTTGAGATCGTTGAGCGCCGAATACAGCGTCGTTGTTTTTCCCGAACCGGTCGGGCCGGTCACCAGCACAATCCCGTTCGGCCGCTTGATCATCGACCGGAAACGGGCGAGCGTGTTCGGGTCCATCCCGATCTTGTTCAAGTCGAGCTGCACGACCGTTCGGTCGAGCACCCGCATGACGACCGATTCGCCGAACAGCGTCGGCAGGACACTCACGCGCAAGTCGACGTTGTTCCCGCCAACGTTCAATTCGATCCGGCCGTCCTGAGGGAGGCGGCGTTCGGCAATGTCGAGTTCCGACATGACCTTGATACGGGTGACGATGGCGTTCGCCAGATGCCGTGGCGGCGGGACCATCTCGTAAAGCATGCCGTCCGCCTTCACGCGGACCTTGAATTCGTCTTCGAAGGGTTCGAAGTGGATATCGCTCGCCTGATCCTTGATCGCGAGCAGCATGATCATGTTCAGCAGTTTGCGGATCGGGGCAGCATCCGCGAGTTCCGCTTCAGCAGCGAGGTCGTACCCGCGTGTCGTCGCTTCGCTGTCGTCGTCTTCCTCCAGCTTGCCGATGACGTCTTCGATGCTCTCTTCTTTGTCGGCGTAGTACCGCCGGACAGCATCTTCGACGTCTTTCAGATTTGAGACGGCACCCCGCACTTCCACGCCCAGGAAGTTCCGCAGGTCGTCGAGCGCACCGACGTTCTGCGGATCGGCCATCGCGACCGTCAGCACGTCATCCTTGATCGAAACCGGCATCACCTTATACAGCTCGGCCATCGTCATCGGGACGAGTTCGAGCACCTTCGGCATCACCGTGGTTTCGGGCAGATTGATGACCGGCAGGCCCCATTGCTCGGCGAGGGCTTCCGTCACCTGGGCGGCGGTCACCAGCTCCATCCGGATCGCGACCTGCCCGATGACTTCGCCGGGACTCTGCTTCTGGGCTTCCAGTACGTCCCAGAGCTGGTCCTCGGAGAGGTAACCGAGGTCGATCAGAATCTGTCCGAGCCGGCGATGGGCCATGGGGAACGGCTTAGAGCTAAGGGCTAATGATTGAAGGACAGGGACGCATGCGAAATGCCTCCCGACAGGAAACGTAATCTGCGTCGCTTATTCTTCGGATTCCTCATCTTCGTCTTCGGGTTCGTCGTCGAGCAGGCCCTTCTTGGCCCGGGTGATCCGGGCTTTCAGTTCGCCCGGACCGTTCGACTTCATGACGACATCGTCTTCTTCGCACAGGCCGTTCTTCCACAGGTTGAACAGCGCGTCGTCGAGCAACTGCATGCCGTATTTACGGCCGGTCTGAATCGATGAATTGATGCGGTAAGTTTTCGCTTCACGAATCAGGTTCGCGATGGCGGGCGTGACCACGAGGAGTTCGTACGAGGCGACGACCCCCTTCGGTTTCCGGGGCAGCAGGGCCTGCGAGAGGATGCCGATGATCGAAGCCGACAGCTGGGTGCGAATCTGTTCCTGCTGGTTGGTCGGGAAAACGTCGATGATCCGGTCGACCGTCCCCTGGGCACTCGAGGTGTGCAGCGTGCCGAACACCACGTGACCCGTTTCCGCAGCCGTAATGGCCGAGGAAATCGTTGGCAGGTCGCGCATTTCACCGACCAGAATACAGTCGGGGTCCATACGCAAGGCGCGACGCAGGGCTTCCGGGAAGTCGGGCACATCGACGCCGATTTCCCGCTGATTGATCGTCGCCTTTTTGTGCTGGTGGTAATACTCGATCGGATCTTCAAGCGTGATGATGTGCACATCATCGTTGTCGTTGAGGTAGTTGATCATGCTTGCGAGGCTGGTCGTCTTTCCCGAACCAGTCGGCCCGGTGACGAGGAACAGCCCGCGCGGCCGTCGAATCAAATCTTTAATGATTGGCGGCAGACCCAACTGCTCGAACGAGAGGAATTCATTCGGAATCCGCCGCAGCACCAGCCCGATATGGCCGCGCTGCTTGAACACCGCGACGCGGAAACGGGCCTTGTCACCGAAGGCGAACCCGAAGTCGGTCCCCCCCATCTCCTGAAGTTCTTGCTGATTTCGTTCCGGCGTGATCGACTTCATCAGCGAGACGGTATCTTCCGGTTCGAGCGATTTCGTCTCAAGCCGGACCATGTGCCCGCTGACGCGCACGACGGGAGGCTGGCCGGTAGTGATGTGAAGGTCGGAGACCTTCTCACGGACCACGGTTTCCAGCAGTTTGTCGATCTGGACTGTCGCCATCGGACTGCCATCTCGTTGAAGGAGTCGTCGAAGTTCAATTCAACCACGGTAAGAACGGCTTGCAGAATGCAAAACTCGTTACAGGGAGATGTGGATGACGAACGTAAGGAAAGGACCAGACAGTAGATATACCGAGCCGAACTGACACTGTCATGTCAACGCCGGGTTTTCACCCGATCTTCTTCGATGTGAATCCGCGGATCGAAACCCGGTCCCGAGCCCCCTCGGGTATGCCGACCGTTTGTCGCGGAGCCGCGAACGGGGTCGGTGAAATCGGCGAGAACTGAATTGGTCTTGCCGGTGAGGGATTGTTCGCTCAGCAGCCGCCCCATGGCAAGGGGGCGGCTGCTCGCAGTCATCATCCGATCCCCGAAGAAGATCAGCACTTCCGACCAGACGGCGAAGGGGAGAATCGGCGCGATTGCTGCAAAATGCAACAACCGCAGCCCTGCCGGAGGACGGCTAGGATCCCTTATCGAGCTTGGTCACTTCAATGAGGGTTGTACGGCCCAGGATCGCCTTGTCGAGGGCGTCTTCCACAAGGGTCTTCATGCCGAACAGCCGGGCCTGCCGGCGCAAGTTCTGGGCCGGTTCGCTCTTGAATGTCATCTCGCGCAGGGTGGAGTTCATGATCATCAGCTCGAAGACCGCACAACGACCACGGTAGCCCGTGTGCTGGCAGTGATTGCACCCCTTCCCCCGGCGCCATTTGGCGAGCGCGAGCTGCTCAGGGGTGACGCCGAACTGATCCAATTCGCTTTGATCAGGCGTATAGTCTGCACCACATTTTGAACAGACCACGCGGACCAGCCGCTGGGCCATAATCGCCATCACAGACGACGCGACGAGGAACGGCTCGACCCCCATGTCGATCAGTCGTGTCACAGAACTGGGCGCATCGTTCGTGTGGAGCGTACTGAAAACCAAGTGTCCTGTCAAAGATGCTTGAATTGCCATCTCCGCGGTCTCGGCATCGCGAATTTCCCCCACGAGGATCACGTTCGGTGCCTGTCGCAACATGGCCCGGATGATCCGCTGGAAGTTGAGTCCGATATCCGATTTGACCTCCACCTGGTTGATCCCCGGGAGGTAGTATTCCACCGGGTCTTCCGCCGTGATGATCTTCCGGTCCGGGCGGTTGATCTCGCCGAGCGCAGAATAAAGGGTGGTCGTCTTTCCGGAACCGGTCGGACCGGTCACCAGGAAGATCCCGTTCGGCCGCCGGATGAGTGTCTGGAACTTGCGGTAGTTGTCCTCGCCGAAGCCCAGGTTCCGAATCCCGACTTTAATATTGTCGCGATCCAGAATCCGCATGACGATCGCCTGGCCGTGGTTCGTTGGCAGGATGCTCACCCGCAGGTCGAAATCGCGCCCGCCGACCCGCGTCTTGATCCGGCCGTCCTGTGGACGGCGTTTCTCGGTGATGTCCATCCGTCCCATAATCTTGACACGGGAGATCAGGGCCGAGAGGAGTCGCTTGGGGGGACTGTCACGCTCGACAAGCACTCCATCGATCCGGTAGCGCACCCGCACCCGATCCTCAAAGGGCTCGATATGGATGTCGCTGGCCCGCATCCCGACCGCTTCATTCAGGATCAGGTTGACCAGTTTGACGATCGGAGCTGATTCGTCGTCGACATCGCCCTTTCCGGCCGGTCCGTCGGTCTCGGTGAAATCGATCGCGGTTTCGGTGAACTCGGCGAGCATCGAGTCGACGGACTCGGTCTGTGAATCCCCATAGTGACGGTTAATCGCGTTCTGAATGGCCTCTTTCGATGCGACGGCGACCTCGATTTCCCGATTCAGCACGAACCGGAGCTTGTCGAGAACGTCCATATCCATTGCGTTCGCGAGGGCGACCTTGATGGTGTCCTCGTTCACTTCCAGCGGAATCACAATGTTTTCGCGGGCGACCGATTCCGGCACGAGTTCGATCACGTGCCGCGGGATTTCCAGCGTTTCCAGGTCGACGAATTCGTAACCGTACTCGGACGCCTGCATCGACGTCAGGTCGGTTGCCGAAACGTATCCGAGCCGGGCGAGCGCATCCTCAACGTTGACCCCCAGGCGCGCGGCGAGGTCTTTGGCCTCGTCGAGCTGGTCTTCGCTGATGGTCCCTTCGCGAACGAGCTTACGCAGGTAGTCCTCAGCCATGCGAACCTGATCCTTCGGAACCGCTGCGGCACAGCAGCGGAGAACGGCGGCGAACGCAAGATTGTGCTCGCCGATTGACAGGGAAAATGAAGGGCGCACCGCGACCGCTGTCGCGTTATCGTTTATCGTGGCGAACGCCGTCGGGCTTGTCCATGGTTTCTCGTGGGGATTCCCTCACCTGCACCGATTTCTCACCCTCCCGACGAACTCGCGGGAACCGCCAAAGGTGTTTCACTGCAGAGGATCTCGGCCAGGAAGGCCACGGCGGCGTTTCAGACTTGAGGTGCGTCGCCCACGCACGGGAAAAATCCCCCCAGCCGGGCTTTTCCGATCGTCGAGTGAACCGTATAGTCTTGGGACGCGTCCACCCTGCGGGGAAGTGGCGTCATGGGGCGGTAGCTCAGTTGGGAGAGCGCTGCGTTCGCAATGCAGAGGTCGAGGGTTCAACTCCCTTCCGCTCCACTCGAAAAGCCTTGTTCGCAACCCCTGCGGACGAGGCTTTTTCGCTTGGTTTCGTGGGGTTTCCGTCGCTCCCCCGCCGAACCGCTCGTTCATCAGCGTGTCCTGATGCGACGACAGGAAACGACACGGATTGCCCCCGTTCGCCAATGTTTGGTGCAACAACTGGTGCAACGAAACTTTTCTCCGTTGCACCACCCAACGCAGCGTGTCTCGGGTTCGCCGTCACTTTGCGGTCATCCGTTCCCGTGGCTCGCACTCCACCATAGCCACTCGACAGACTTCGCGTCGGCGGCAAGCTATCGACGCCGAATATCCCGGCATCTTCGGGACCGCTGATTGACACTCTTCGCGGACAAGGCCTTCGACGATCACTCCCCTCTGACAGAGTCGGGATGTTCCCGCCATGCTCCGTTCACTCCGAGGCGGTACCGGGCATCATCCTGGAGGCGAACCGCGCTAGTGCTGAGGAGTATTCAACGTGCGCCTACCAGACGACTGAATCACTCCCGCCTGCATCGCATCTGGTAGCGATCAATCACGATTTCAGCGCCGCAGAGCGTCTGACAGACATCAATCAGCCGGAAAGGTGGCAATCGGTGCCGAGTCAATTGACGCTCGGTTCGATCCGTGAACGAGGGATGCTTTGTTCTGCGAGCGCGTAGCGTGTCGGGGCATGTTGCTGGAGTCGTGTGGTGGGAAATGGTTACGATTTCCATCTAATGTGTCGATTCCAAAGAGGTCCTCTGTCCGCGATCATCTCAAGAAACCCGATCGATGGATTCCTCCGGCGGTAACCCTTCCTCTTCCGAGCTGCTTGTCGCTGCACGAGAGTGCTTGGAGCGGCACCTCGGAACGTCATCGAAGATCGCCATCGAGGACGTCCTGCGTGAATTCGGAGTCATCGCGGAGAGCAAGCTGGGACGGGCGATCATCCTGGATCTGATGCCCGTTGAAATTCTGCATCGCCAGGATCAGGGCCAGTCGCTGGATCTTACACAGGAGCTGCAGCGATTTCCGTCTCTGAGTGCAGAGTTAGAACCAGTGCTGGCTCCCTTACTCCAGCAGACGTCTTCCTTCATCAAATTGCCACCCTCTGTGCATCCCGGAAGCGTTTCACGCATGCCAACCTCGGGGCCGACAGTACGGGAGGGGAAGCCGGTGATTCCAGTCCCCCTGGCAGGTTCGCAGCCGATGAAATCGGTTGGTCGATACCAGTTGATCAAATTGCTCGGTCGTGGCGGGTTTGGCGAGGTCTGGCTGGCTCGCGATCCGGAACTCGACCGGGAAGTCGCGATCAAACTGATACGCCGAGATCGATTGCAGGCAGGCACCGTGTTCGATGATCTCATTCGCGAAGGACGACGGGTCGCATCGATGAAGCATCCGGGAATCGTCCCGGTGTACGATGCCGGGAGCATCGACGGGACGCTGTATCTGGTCTCGGAATATTGTCGACAGGGAACACTGAAGAATCTCACGAAAGAGGGACCGCTCTCTGCGGAACACGCGGCCCGCGTCACGGCTGCCATCGCCGACGCCCTGCATCATGCCCATCTGCATGGAATCGTGCATCGCGATATCAAGCCTCAGAACATCCTGCTCGATGAACATGGACATCCCCGCGTCACCGACTTTGGCATCGCGGTTACAGAAGACGAACTGGTTGCCGAACGGCCCGGAACTCTCGGAACGTTCGCCTACATGTCGCCAGAACAAATTGGCGGTCAGAGCCACCTGGCGGACCCCCGTTCTGATATCTACAGCCTGGGGGTCGTCCTCTACGAACTGCTGACCGGGCGGGTTCCGTTCATCGGCAAGACATACGAACAATATCGGGAGCAGGTGCTGACCCGCGAACCACGCCCGCCACGCACCATCCAGGACGGGATTCCCTCCGAGTTGGAGCAAATTGTCCTGCGTTGCATGGCAAAATCGGTGCATGATCGCTTCACCACTGCGGGAGATGTCGCGAGCGCCTTACGCGGTGTCCGGTGGAAGGAACCCAGCCGGCCGTTGCCCACCTGGGCACCAGTGGCAATCGCAGGGGTGGTGCTCGTCGCGATCGTCTGGGGGGCTTCCGTCTGGCAGAACAGACAACGGGCGTCCGAAGTGATGCCGCTGGTCGGTGGACCGGCGGCTCCACGCGAGAAGCCGCCTCTTCAGCCGCCACAGCCTCCCAGTCCAGCAGAAATCTGGTCTGAACGCCTGGGGTTTGAGCCGGTTGAAATCCACTGGCCGGGAATTCGCGGGCGCCGGGAAATGATCTGGTCGAAAGCTGAACCCAAGCTGACGTTGATCTCAGATCGTCCGCAATTGGTGCAATTTGGCACAATCTCTGCACAGGGCTCACAGAAGATTCGACTCCGAATAGATCGACTCAACAACTGGGGCGATGGGGGCGTCTTCTGGGACTACCGGGAAATTGAGGACAAAGATGAGACGGTCGGCACCGCCCAATTCCTCGCAGTGATGAGCGGGACTTCAAACACGGATTCGAAGTCCGTCACCTACAGTTTTACCCGTTCGATCATCTTCCTGGATCCGAAAGAGGCTTACCTCAAACGACGCGGAACGCGCGTCGTTCCGATCCAGGTTCCGCTGAATCGCACTGCTCTGCTGGAACTGGAATTTACTGATCGAAGATTGACCCAAGTCCGTCTGGCGGACCAGGACTATCCGGAACTCACGCTTGAACCGATCCCCGATGGACCAAACAGCGCGCTCACGAACCCCTTTCCGGATGGTAAAGACAGTCTCTGGGGTGGTCTGACGATTGGAGGGAGCCTGTCCTTCACGCCTGACTGATTTCACGCAGAAATATCGAGAATCGCAAGATTTTCTATTCCGTTCGCTCGGTCGAAATGGTGAGCTGTCATTGCTCTGTCGAAATTCTTACACGGGCCAATCAACCAATGACGAATCAATTCACCCAGAATGGACAGCAAATTATCATCCGCCAGGAAGTCATTCTTCCTGTCGGTTGGGCCTATCCTCCGATGACCCCCGCAGCGCCTGTCATCGAGCAACCCTCGAGTACTCCCACCCAGCAGGCTCAACCCCAGTCTGTGACTCGTCCCTGTGGTCCCTGCGCTGGTGCAAGAGACTCAGTTGCTTCTGCTCCAGACCAGTCGAAACCGTCGGCCGACGCTGTGAACGTCTTTTTGAGAAGCCCCACCTACAGCTCAACGTGTTTACCGACGCCGAATGGTCGCTTTCGTGTCGAAGGTCATTCGGACTCAAGCGGGATCGGTGCGCGAAAAATCTGCGTTAAATGCTACGAAACCGATAAAATCCCGCCGGATGCGGTACTCGTAGAGCCACCGACCGATGCCACGTGCATTGAAGAAAATGGGACCGGCTCCACATTGAATCCCGACTGGTCCATCGACGACGTGCCGATCGCAGCTTCGGGAGTGCTGAATACCGTCGTTTCCTGGTCGCAATTTCCGGGCAGCGCGACCTGGTTCGATCCCCGCGCAACGTTCATTCCCTGCGTGGAAAGTGGCTCCGGGATGAGTCAGGCCCTGCCGGGTCCACAAACTGCTTCCAAGACGCCTGTCGAAGTCCCACCTCCCCGAGCCATGTCGCTCACGCTGCCGAACACCACAACGTCCCTGCGTCTCAGTTATGACGATTTCTGCAGCACGCCGGAGCAACCCCTCTGGTTGGGTGTCGACACGACTGGCAAGCGCTGGGGGCTGAAGGCCTGCCGTTACGGAGACCGATTGATCGGAATCCTCAGCGATCGCTCCGAGACGAATTTCTCCGTCGTGTGGATTACAGACGACTTCCGACTCGATACCCCCAATGAATTGCATCGGGAAGGTTCGCCGAATTCCATCGCTATCGTCCAACCCGCCTGAACGGCAGTGATAGGGCTGCCATGCTGACCGGTATCGTCATTGGTACTTATGATTCGCTCGGGCCGAACGGTGTTCGACACGGCGTTCCGAGTGTCGAACTGAACCTCACAGTCATCCGCAGGCGATGTGGTTCGGTGCCGGTCCTGGTCGTGGATGATGCCTCGCCCCCGTCGAGCCAGTGGGCTCTCCGCGCAGTCTGCGCACGTTACGGGGCCACGTTTTTCAGCAATCCGGTGCGACTCGGGCACACAAGCGGTGATATTGCTGCGTTCGGACATGGCTTACGTTGGGCGGCGGAACTCAAGTTAGACGTGCTGACAAAACTCTCCCAACGGATGATCTTCGACGTACCCGACTGGGTGACGGAGGACGCCGAGTTACTGCGGTCCTCGGGGTATGGGACAATGACGGCCGCATTGTCGAATTTCGGCGATCCGTCGCGCGTTCGAACCGAAGCAGTCATGATGGTCGTGTCGCGGTGGTCGCGCCCGGAAATCCTGAGCCGTTACCAACCGCGTCAATACGGCCTGTGGAACGAAGGCTACACCGCCGATACGATTCGAAAGCAGATTGATCCCCATCGCCCCTTCCCACATTATCTCCCCTGGCCGCGCTTGCGTGCGATCCGCGGACGAGACGTCCCACCGGTTTACTTTCGGCAGATGCCGCAGGCGGACGCCAATTTTCAGCGACTGGCGAGCGAGTACGGGTTGGCTTGGCCGACCGAGTTGCAGATGGTCGACAGTGTCGCGACGCGAGACTACCACCCGTGAAGTCGGTTCAAGGGTGCAACAGCCAGCCTTCACCGTCGACACGTAGCGTTCGTTGCGTCTGCTCCGCGAGTTGGCGCACCAGCGGTTGAATTGTCGGGCCTTCGGCGTCATGCCAGTTCCAGTCATCTCCGGCCCAGACGGCCTGTGGGAACAACTCGCTCAGTAACTGCAGATCCCGTTCGACGGCCGACCGCGAGTGATCGGCGTCGAGGTAGATGAAATCGGGTGATAAGCCGAGACCAGCGATTTCCCAGAGTCCATTGATCGTGTCATTGCGACACAGGCCCAGGCGATCTTTTTCACTCCAGCAGTTCGCCTGAAACTGTGGGTAGAGCCGCAAGACTCTTTCCGGCTCGATCCCGAGATAATCCCCACTCGGCAAGAGTCCCCAGTGATCGACGGCGATCACACGGGCTTCTGCACACGTCTGCAGAAAGAATCGAGTCGAGCGTCCCAGCCAACTCCCCAGTTCCAGGATCAGGCGGGGAGCATGGTTGGACAACCATTCGGTCAGCAAACGCACGTTGCCCGCTCCCAGCCAGCCATGATCATCGACAGGAAGCAGCGGACGATGTCGCGGCCAGGGATATCGGCTTTGCAGGAGATCCCAGCCCCGCAGCGGTGAAGCGCGATACAGCACGGGATCGCTACAGACGCCGAAGCCACCGGGATTGACCCGCCGACCGGGCTGGCAGCTGATGCGATAATTCTCCCAAGCACTGGTATTTGGGTCCTTGATCGAACTGAAACGGACGCGATCGTCGTTTTCGTGATGAATCAACCCCACAAGCGACCGTGGGATGAGTGTGGTGCGTTCGCCGAGGGCCTCGGTCCGGGTATAGAAATCAATGTCGTCCCAGCCCCAGCCGATGAATGCTTCGTCATACCCGCGGACACGCTGGAAGAGTTGCTGCGTAACAAAACAGTCACCAAAGACACCGGCGGCATCGCCCGGATTACACCGCTGGAGACCAGCCTCAAGCATCGCCCGAACCCCGCGGGTCAGGTAGTTCGTCACGGGGAGATGGTCGACATCGATCAGCGCCAGGATTTCGCCCTGGGCATGATTCGCGCCCAGGTTGCGGGCACGAGACACATTAAATTGTGATTCGTGCTGGGAGAGTGCGAGTCCTTTCAGCCGGGGTTCACGCATGCCGACCCCTTGGACAAAACCTAATGTTCCATCTGGGCAGTCGTAATCGACGACGAGGACTTCCCATTCACCGGGATAGTCTTGCCTGAGTAAGTGAGAGAGCGAATGCTGCAGATGATGCAACCTGCCTTTGCTGTACGTAATCAGGCTGACTGAAGGTAAGGTCATGCGACGAACATCCAGAGAACTCGAAGAAAGTTGATCTTGCCTGATCTTCAGGGAGACTCCCACTGCTCACAACACCTTAGGTCATCCCGCTCAATAAAATGAGGAACTTTGAATCGTTGAATGATCGAGGGTTTCGTCCGTTTTCTGGTTTGCTCATGCGACGAGAACTCGTCGTCGTATCTACATACAGGCTTGCACTGAGAACTCTGGATTCGTGCGTTCGCAATGCAGAAGTCGAGGGTTCAACTCCCTTCCGCCTCCACTCAGGCATCGTCTGTTTTCAGGCGATGCCTGTTTTCATTCCCGCGGGATGGCTTGGAAATCACGCAGGGCATGACAGATAGCCCGGAAACTGCGGTTGCATCGGACCGACCCGGCGAAGTCTTCTTCAGTTGAGACCGGTTCCAGGCCGTGTCAGCGCGTTTCCTGGGATGGGCTCATCACGCGGAGCGTGATGGCGACTTTGGGGTCACGTCATACTCAATGAAGCGACCCTGTGCCGCCATGTTCTGGACCGCGGATCACCGGCGCGTTACGCCAGTTCCGGGATGTGATCGCCGTAGGAGATGTGGATCGGGCGACCGGCGGGGTCGAGAAAGCTTTGTTTGTAGTCGATCCCGAGGTGATGGAAGATCATCGAGCGGAAGTTCTGCGGTGTCAGCTCGCGGTGAATCGGGTGTTCGCCCTTCGAGTTGGTGGCACCGATGACCTGACCCATTCGTTTGCCGCCGCCGGAAACGAGGATCGACATCGCGTGGGGCCAGTGATCGCGACCCCAGTTCAGCTTGCCGCCGTTGTTGTTGCCCTTCTGCTCGTTCCCGCGCGGTGTCCGGCCGAACTCACCGGTGACGATCACCAGCACATCCTGATCGAGACCGCGCTGGTAAACATCTTCAATGAGAGCGGTCACCGCCCGGTCGACGCCAGGGAGCCGTTCCCGCATCGCGGTCGGCAGGTCACCGTTCACGGCGTGGTCGTCCCAGTTGTAGATCTCTTTGCCGCCGGGAACACCAACAGTGACGAAGTTCACACCCGCTTCGACAAGCCGGCGGGCGAGCAGCGCCTGTTGTCCCCAACCTTCGCCATAACGGGCACGGACCCGCGGGTCTTCCAGTGACAGGTCGAAGGCTGTCCGCGCGCGGTCGCCGCCGATGATCTCGAAGGCTTGCCGATTATAGGCATCGAACGAGCCGAGCGCGCCGGCATCGAGATCGGTTCGCAAGCGATCAACCTGGCTGAGGAGCGACTTGCGATCGTCGAGCCGACGGGCATCGACGGTCGCGGTGGCGTTGGGGAGTCCCTTCTCGCTGACCGTCGGCGGACGGTACATATTGCTCCAGTATCCGGTCGCCGTCGTGGGGACATAGCTGTAGTGGGTCGCCCCCATCCCGCAGGCGACCGGCATGCCGTTGTGACATTGACCGAAGACCCGGCTGACCACCGCGCCGATCTCGGGATGAATCGATTCGGTCTTCGATTCGCTCCAGTCGGGGTAGCCACTCATCATCACGGGGATGCCGTCGTTGTGTCCGGCGTAATTGTGTGAGCACGAGCGGATGAGCGTGAACTTGTCAGCGATCTTTGCGTGCAGCGGCAACAGTTCACAGAGTTCGATGCCCGGCACGTTCGTTTTGATGGGGGAGAACGGCCCGCGAATCTCACGAACCGCGTCGGGCTTCATGTCGTACGTTTCGAGGTGTGAAGGTCCGCCGTTCTGCCAAAGCAGAATCACCGACTTCTTCGAGGGCGCGGTGCGATACTCGCCGGTCTCTGCAGCGTGGGCCTGCAGACGGAAATAATCGGCCATCGTCAGACCGGCGACGCCGAGCGCCCCGACCCGGAGCATGTTCCTCCGTGTAATGCCATCGCACAACCGGTGAGCATTCGTCAGCAAATCGAGCACGTCGCGACTCCCAGGAGCATCGTGCGACGCAGTGATGAAAATCACTGCGGCCACAGTTTCCGTATCGGCAATCGTAGATGCGATCGTGAGGGAGCACAACTTGAGTTGGGGTCGCAGCACGGACATTCACGGCTTTTGCCGGAATCCTACGGACAGGATCGAGCGTGCCGACCGCGACCTGCTTCAGAAATCCTGGGAGACTGACCACCGGTGGTTCGGTCCAGCCGGTCAGTCTTATGTTCCACAAAACGTCTGATACTGGTCATCATCGGGGGAAGGTTCGCGGTATTCGGCAGCGTCAGCCACCAAGGAATAGGGCGTCGACAAGACCGCCAGCAGTCGATGCAGGAGCGTGAGGTCGTTGTGTTCCTCAGCCTGCTGCAACGCGGCTTCTACTCGATGATTGCGCGGAATCACGGCCGGGTTCACGGCCTGCATTGCTGTCTGTACCGCTGCCTCCGAAGTGCCGGCTCGTTCGAGCCGCTGTTGCCAGCGTGTTCTCCAGGTCTGGAACGCAGTCTCCTGATAACTTTCAGCGGTCAGCGTCCCTTCAGAGAGGTCACGAAACGTATTCGTGAAGTCCGCACCAGCGGCGTGCATCCAGGCCAGGAGCGATTGAATCAACTCGACATCTTCGGTCTCAGCATTCGGCAACCCAAGCTTGCAGCGCATCCCGGCGAGCCAGTAGTGCTCGAAGCGATTGGGGAACTCGCCGAGGGCATCGGAAGCGATGGCGATCGCCCGTTCTTCGTTGCTGTCGAGCAGGGGTAACAACGTCTCAGCAAAGCGAGTCAGGTTCCATTGGGCAATCGCCGGCTGGTTCCGGTAGGCGTAGCGGCCGCGATGATCGATCGAGCTGAACACCGTCTCGGGGCGATACCGGTTCATGAACGCACAGGGACCGTAATCGATCGTCTCGCCGGAGAGGGCCATGTTGTCGGTGTTCATCACCCCGTGAATGAACCCGATCAGTTGCCAGCGGGCGATGAGCGCAGCCTGGCGCTCGATCACCGCCCGCAGAAACGCAAGGGGTTTTTCCTGAGACTCTTTCAGTTCGGGGAAATGCCGCGCGACGGTGTAGTCGGTCAAAAGCCGGAGATTCTCGGTGTCCTGACGAGCTGCCAGATATTCAAAAGTTCCCACGCGGATGTGGCTCGCTGCGATGCGGGTCAGGACCGCTCCGCGTAAGGCGGCAGTCCGATAGACCTGCTCGCCCGTGGTGACGACCGCAAGACTGCGCGTGGTCGGAATACCGAGCGCGGCTATCGCCTCGCTGATGACGTACTCACGCAACATCGGTCCCAGCGCGGCACGGCCGTCACCCCGCCGCGAGAAGCGTGTCGGCCCGGATCCTTTGAACTGAATGTCGACCCGCTGACCGGACGGCGTGAGATGTTCGCCCAGCAGGATTGCCCGGCCATCGCCGAGCATTGTGAAATGCCCATACTGATGCCCGGCGTAAGCCTGTGCGATCGGCTGGCTCCCGGCGGGCAGCGATTGACCAGCGAAGAGGTTCGCCGCGACTGAGGCTGACAATCGACTCAGATCGAGACCCAGCTCTTCCGCGAGCCGGGCATTCAGAATCACGACCTGTGGTGACGGATAGCTGGCCGGACGCGCCGGTGCATACAGGACATCCGGCAGTCGGGCATAGCTGTGATCCCAGCGCCAGCCGACGGCGTACTCATCCCCCACCGATTCCGTCAACGCCGTCATGCTGATTCCCCGCAAGGGCCTGTCCATTGCTCGCCGGTCAACGTTGCGCGTCACGGCTGAGGAAACCGGCGATGTCCGGTCTGTTGGGAGTGGATCGACCAGCAACGATCACGCGGGGACCGGATCGGCGAGCAAGGTTTCCGCTTCGCCTCCCGCCGGGCGGCGTGGCATGAGGGCGATGAGGGCTTCGATCAGCATCAGCACGGCGAGAATCACGAGCACCACCGAAATCGACAGGATCAGCACGTTCGACAGCCACGCTTCCGGGACTTTGTTCAACGTCGCCCAGCGGGCGGTAATCATCCGGCCCAGCGCCCAGGTACTCATCGCGTACATCCACACGGTCGGCACACCAGTCACCAGCCAGACCCACCACGCCCCGCGGGTCCGCCACAGCCAGACCGTCACGCCCAGCAGCGTGAGTGCCGCGAGTAACTGATTGCTCGCCCCGAACAACCCCCAGAAGACGCGCCACAACGGCGCGACTTTGCCGTCGACGTTGGTCATCGTCTGCGTGACGAAGAAGACCGGCACCCCGGCAGTCAGGATCGTCCCGAGCCATTTCCCCTTCGCGTCCTGCCAGCCGGTCAGTTCCTGGATGATGAATCGTCCCAGCCGCGTGCAGACATCGAGCGTGTCGTACACAAACGTCGTAAAGGCCATCAGGGCAAACGAGACCGCGAGTTGTGGCGGAATCCCGAAGACCTTGAGAAACGCGCCGATTCCCGTCGCGTAGATCAGATTGGGATCGCTCGTTTTGAGCGGGTTGTCGACGCCAAGCCGCATCACACAGCAGAGGGAGATCACCGCGACCATCCCTTCGAGCAACATCGCACCATACCCGATCAGCTTCGCATCGGTCTCGACGCGCAACTGCTTCGAGGTCGTCCCCGACGCAATCAGTGAATGGAATCCCGAACAGGCTCCGCAGGCGATGGTGATAAACAGCACGGGGAAGATCGCGTTCGGCGAATCCTCCGCCAGTTGAACAAACGCCGGGTAGGCGATCGTCTCCGCACCGGTCAGCGTGCTGATAATGAGCCCCGCCGCTCCGCCAAGGAGTGCGACATACAGGAAGTACCCGCCCAGATGTCCCCGCGGCTGCAGCAGCAGCCACATCGGCACCACCGAGGCAATACAGCAATACCCGAGCAGCAACACGTCCCACGCCTTCCGCGCGGTCTCGTTGTCGGCATCGGGCCAGATCATCTGCAGGATCGCAACGAGGTCGAACGGCAATTTCTGGCCCGCCCAGATCGACACCCCGACGAGCGGCAGAAAGATGACCGTGGCGGCACCCAGCGACAGCTTGCCATACCGCATCGCGAGGGCCATCAGGATCGGCAGGGCAAGGTACATCAGCGAGGAGGACGCGATCCCCGCCCCTGAGACGTTTTCCCCGTTCTCCAGCGTGACGGTGCCGATAAAGGCCCGGCCGGTGACATCAGTGAACGCGATAATGATGTAGACCAGCGCCAGCCACACAAAACTGAGGAACAGGACGAACGCCCGTCGCGACATGTGCTCACGGACGACCTCGGCGATCGAGCGGGCTTTATGCCGGATCGATGCTGTCAGCGCAGTGATGTCGTGCACGCCGCCGATGAAGATGCAGCCGACGAGAATCCAGATGAGTGCGGGGACCCAGCCGAACATCACCCCGGCAAGAATCGGCCCGACGATCGGACCTGCGGCCGCGATCGCCGAAAAGTGCTGGCTGAGGAGCGCGTTCGGCTCGATCGGCTCGTAATCGATGTTGTCCCGCAGCACGTGCGCGGGGGTGGTCGCGTTCGGATCGAGTCGCAACAGCCGCGCGAGCAACGGCCCATACGTCACATAGGCGAGCGACAACACCACTGCCGAACCGATCACCACTGCCAGCATTAACATCGCAGCCCTTCCGCAAGTCCAACGTCCGGGAGGCAATTTCCCGGAGAGCGCAGCAGCTGATTCTAACCCGCACTGTCCCACAACGGGAGGGGTGAAACGGTCGACCGAGTTGTAGGGTGGGCTGTGCCCACCGTCTTACTCCGAAAGAAGCGGGAGACGGTGGGCACAGTGTAGAGACCGGGGACATCGGTAACAGTTGTTCGGAGACATCGGTAACACATTCGGTCAGTCTGTCGGTTCCTTTTGGAAGGGACGGCTGGATGACCTGGAAAGTGATCGATGCGATGTC
>JBGATC010000057.1:0-36642 GCA_044229335.1 Planctomycetaceae bacterium
GCTGCGAAGCGCCGCCCCCAGAACCATGAACGCGCTCTGGAAAGCCTGCGGCGAAGAACTCGAAAAGTTCACCCCCACCGAGTTCAAGAACTACCTCAACAACTCCGGCTACCACTACAAATAGGCGCAACGCGCTCTAGTTTCCACGCGAGTTCCGGGAAACAGGCTGGCTAAATCATCTGGAGTCGGGCGGTAGAGGGTGTCGATCGGGTCTGGATGATACGGAAATTGTTGCGGACACGTCACGAGCAGTCGGCCTCCCGGCTTGACTGCCTCGACCAGCGACCGTGCGATTTCGTCTCGATTCGGCACATGTTCCAGCAGGTTTGTGCAAATAACGGAGCCGAATTTCCGCGCGCGTAATTCTTGTAGAAATTCAGGAAGAGTTAAATCTCCAACCAGATCGATCCCCTCTCCATCCTGCAGATCGGAATGGACGACCGGGCAGCCGCGCTGTCGGAGTGGTGCAAACAGGTAACGATCAATCCAGGGCTGCTCTCGTTCACGGAAATTCGCGGTATGACTCCCGACATTCAGCAGTGGAAAGGCGTGAGAATCCCAAGTCGCCAGTTGTTTTGCGACCCACTGTGCTTCGCGAATGAGCATCGGCCCCCCTCTAGCAGACTGGTTCGCCGTTGAGTCGACCATCCATTCAAGGCTGATGGATAGAAACCTGTTATTCCACCGTAGAGTGACCTCATGATCACATCGAATCCATGAGACATTGCGTCATGACTGATGACAATTGGCAGTCACTCAAATGTCATGAGTCAGAGTCTATGAGGTCAGTGTGGAAATGTCACGAAAAACATTCCGTGAAATACTGACCTGCTGACCAGAAATCAAATGGAGATTCTGTCAGCCCTCGGTGGTAACGGTTTCTGACGGCCATGTCGTCCGTTTGCAGCAGGCTCAGCCGCGCAAATGCTGGGCAAACCAGTCGCGGGTGCGGGTCCACATGGCCTCGGACAGGACGTGACCAGTCGCTGGTTCAATGAACGCCTGGAACTTCGTGCTGGCGTGCATGCTGTCGTACGCCTGCTGAATCACGGGGAGGCCGGCCCGCACGTCTTCGATCGGGCTGCCACGATCAGTTTCACCGAAATTTAACAAGAGCGGCCGCGGCGCGATGAGGGCGGCGATGTCGGGCGTATCGCCATACTGATGAATTCCCGGGATGAAATTCGGGAAGCAGTGCAGCATATGCTCGCGGTGGATCCCACGGTACGTCGGCAGACAGCAGTTCCCGACCAGGCATTTCAACCGCGGTTCCCACGGGCCGACCAGCCAGACGTGTGTGGAACCCATCGAGTGACCGTAACAGCCGAGTTTGTCGGCCTGGACTTCCGGTCGACTGACGAGGAAGTCGACCGCGCGGCGCATATCGAGGATGTTCTTCCACGCCATGCATTTGCCGTTGACCACGCTCCGCAGGAACTCGAAGCGTTCGTAGGCCCCGTCTTTCAGCTTCTCGTCGCGGCGTTCTTCAAAGCATTGGGCATCGGGGCAAAGGACGACATAGCCGAGCTTGGCGAGGGCCGCTCCCGTGTGATGCATCGGATTCCCCGCCAGTCCCGCGGGCTCACTTTTCCCGAGATGCCATTCCCCATTGTGCTGATGCCAGATAGCAATCGCGGGGGCTGGGTTCTTCGCCGTGACGGTGTCGGGAATCAGCAGCAGCGCCGGGATGGCATCGCCCGGTTCGGCATCGTAGTAGACCGATTCAATCCGGTAACCATCCTTCTGCAGTGTCTGCCGCACGCGGACATTCAATGGCGGCGGAGCGGGCCAATCGCCACCCAGGCCCGCCAACAGACGATCACGAAAGTCAGCTACAGCCATGGGACGCCTTTGGCAAAAACGTGGAAAGTTCAAGCTTGATCGTTACGGTGCCATCCCGTGGGTGCGATGCCACGCAAGAGACCGCCAACATGAGTCTTTCACTTCCGCCCCCCCCTAAATACTGCCATTCGGCCGGAGCTTGCGCTCCGGGCTAGGACGCGGAGACTGCGCGGACGGTGATGCGGTTGCCGTTGACGCGGATGACTTCGATGGGGGTCCCTTCCGGGATGTAAGAGCCTTCGCTGACGACGTCGCAGACCCGGCCATCGAAACGGGCTTTGCCTGAGGGCCGGAGCAGCGACATCGTTTCACCCTGCTTCCCGACCAGATCACTGAAACTGTCCCGTGCTGAGGACAACAGTCCCGGAGCCAGTTGCGGCTCATGGCTGCGTGAAGCTTCCAGTGAGCCGGGCGACGTGAGAACCATCCCCTCGAACAGCGGCACATGCGGCAGAAAACGCGACAGGATCGCCGCTGCGACACCCAGGCCGATCATCGCCCCCAGAAACGTCGTCAGCGTGGTCAACAGTTGCTTCATATCGCCGTAGGGTTCCAGGTTGCCGAACGACTGGCTCGCCATCACGACCGAGGCCAGCAGCATCAGAATGCCGGTGATTCCGAAGACACCGAATCCGGGGATCACGAAGATCTCCATCGCCAGCGCACCCGCTCCCAGGATGAACAGGATCACTTCCAGCCAGCCCGCGGTCCCTCCGAGGAAGCGGCTCCAGAAGAAAATCGCGAAGCAGATGACCGCCCCGATGCCGAACAGACTGATCGGGAAATTCGCTTCCAGATAGAGACAGACAATCCCCAGAACGAACAGCAATCCGGTGACCCACGGCCGGTTGAGGATGAAGACCGTCGTATCGACCCACGTCTTGCCGACGGGATTCAATGCCATCCCGGCGGGCAGGCCCAGCCGGGTCTTTAACTCTTCCACATCATTCACCGGCGGCTCGGCGATTTTCAGTTCGAAAGCCCGCGTCCCTTCTACGGTCAGCAGCAGTTCCCCATTCGCTTCGCGGACCTGCGGACCGGGGTTCCATTCATCGCTCCCCTGCAGTTCCAGTTCACTCAGGAACCAGACGCGGCCCGTCTCACGATTGGTGGCCTGGAAGACTTTCAACTGTCGATCGACCATCGCTTCCGCCACGGCGACCGGTCGCCCTTTGCGCTCCGCGAGGGTTTTCATGGTGGCCCGTAAGGGGCTGAGAATCTTTTCCGGAGCACGTTCGACGGGCTGACCGGGACGGATCTCAATTGGACCCGCATCGCCGATTTGCGCGGTGGGGTGCATGAAGATGTCATCGCAACCGAGCGAGATGATCGCTGCCCCGCTGAGGGCCATCTTCGGAACCCAGGCGACCGTGCGGACCTTCTTCTCATCCAGGCTCGCAATTTTCTGCGCGAGGTTAATACTGGCCAGCATCAACCCGCCCGGCGAATCAATCTCGAAGATCAGGAGATCGGCCCCACCACCAACGGCCCGGTCGATCTGCCGTTCCAGGAAGCTTTCCTGCAGCGTGTCGATCACCCCGGTCACGCGAATCAGTCGGACTTTCCGGTTCTGGTTTTCGGAAGGAAGTTCACGGAGCGCTTCTCGCGGCAGGTTGAATAACGCTGCCACGTCGGTACGGTTTTCGGCGAGATGGCTGACCAGAATCTCCAGTTGACGCGCCGTTGTCCCGCGAAAGACGCCCAGCACGCCCGGTTCCTTGATGACTTCCGCCCGTTCAATAGCGACGCCGGTCTTCTGCAGGGCTTCAAGTTCCGCCTTAGTGACGGCGCGGGTTTCGGGCATCCCATTCGCCCCCTCCCCAGCGGTGCGAACGAGCCACAGTGCCTCCTGCGGATCAAGCATCGCTCGGATGAGGGCCGTGGAGACGCGGGGGTTGTGTCGTTTTTGCGCGAGGGCCAAGGCGACTTGCTGATCTTCAAGTTCGACCGGCTTACCCCGGCCGATGTCACCCAGTTCGGCATCCGGGTGCATCACGATGTCGCGACAGGCGAGCACCGCGAGGACATTCGGGCCAGTGATCGTCTTCGGAACCCAGGCGACGGTTCGCAGGTTGGCGTACTGATTGGAAGTCAACTGCCGGGTCAGTGCCTGCAGATGATGGAACGGCGTCGATCCCTGCGGAATTTCGATCACGAGAAACGCGGGACGCTGTTCCTGTTCGGCCTGCTGAACCAGTTTCGCGGCAACCGTCGTGAACTGCGTGAGCGCGCGATCGTCCAGTGGACTGTTGAGCGTGAGAAACTGTCCGATCGGCTTCGGGTCATCGGCCAGACCCGGTGTCGCCAAACCGCAAAGCGCCACCGCGACACCGAGCAGCAATTGTGTCCGCTGTCTGGGAGCATTCCACTGCATACTGTCCTCCGCTGTGAGCGATCCTTCAGGGGACGGTTCCGCTATGAGCGGTACAGCCTTGCTGGACGTCCCGTCGATTATAGGAGTCGGTCGAGAATGGGGTCAAAGGGTGGCTCGACAGTAGGAACTCCACCGCAGTCTGCTAAACTACAGGCGACTCAACATCTTGATCTTACCGGGTTAACGCAGCGAGCACTCCTGTGGTTCACGTTCTTCGATCGACACCGCTCCGAATCCTCATGTTCACCCTGTTGTCTGGAGGGTTCGCTGAAGCCGCGGATCCGACGGCTGACGACCTGAAGTTCTTTCAAGAGCAGATTCAGCCGATTTTTGCTGCACACTGCGACAAATGCCACGGAGCCGGCAAAGCGAAAGGGGGCCTGACTCTCGCCAGCCGGATGAGCATTCTCAACGGTGGTGAAACCGGCCCGGCGGTCGATCTTGCCAAGCCGGCGGAAAGCCTGTTGCTGCAGGCCGTGCGGTATGAAGGTCTGGAGATGCCTCCTTCGGGCAAACTCCCTGCTGACCAGATTGCGTTGCTCACCAAGTGGGTCGAACGCGGCCTCCCGATGCCCGCCGGAGCAGCGGTCCCGCCTCCCAAGGCCCATGCCGTGCCGCAGGTCAACGAAGAAACGAAGAACCATTGGTCGTTCCGACCGCTGCGACGCCCTGACGTGCCCAGTGTCAAGCAGGCTGACTGGGTCGCGAATCCGATCGATGCCTTCGTGCTCGCGAAGCTGGAAGCCGATGGATTACGTCCCAACCCGCCAGCCCCTGCACGAGCGCTCGTCCGCCGGGTGCATTACGATCTGCTCGGGTTGCCTCCCAGTCCAGCGCTGGTTGAACGCTTCGCGACCGCCCCGTCTGTTGCAGCCTATCGCTCACTGACCGATGAATGGCTCGGTTCGGTTCATCATGGCGAACACTACGCACGGTACTGGCTCGATCTGGTCCGCTATGCAGAATCCAACAGCTTTGAACGCGACAATCCCAAGCCCTTTGTGTGGCGGTATCGCGATTACGTGATTCGCGCCTTCGCTGAGAATAAGCCGTACGACCGGTTTCTCCGCGAGCAGATCGCCGGGGATGAACTCGATGAGGTGACGCCGGACTCGATCATTGCCACGGGGTACTATCGCCTCGGATTGTGGGACGACGAACCGGCCGATCCCGAACTCGCCTTCTATGATGGTCTGGACGATTACATTACCACCACCAGCCAGGCGTTTCTCGGACTGACCTTGAACTGCGCCCGTTGTCACGACCACAAGATCGATCCGCTCCCCCAGGCCGATTATTACCGCTTCGCGGCGATCTTCCGGAATGTGAAGCATTTCGGCCAGCGTTCGGATGAATCGGTCTATCAGAATTCCGTCCGGTCGATCGCAACGCCCGAGGAAGAGGCCGCTTTTGCGGCAGAGAAGACGGCGTGGGAGTCGACTGTCGCCCAGTTGCGCAGCGAACTCGATGCGGTCGAAGACCAGGCCCGACCGCACCTCAAGGGGGGCGAGATCGATGACTTTAAGATGGACAGCCAGCGGTTGCGCGTGCTGCGACAACACGTTGGCGATCTGCTCACGCGGGAAGCGTTCGACGACTATGCTGCCAAACGCAAACGCTGGAACGACACCCGCAATCGCCCGCCGCGGAGCGCAACACAGGCCCTGTGTGTGAAAGAGCAAGGGACCGACGTGGCCCCGACGCACATCCTCGTCCGTGGGAATCCTCAGGCCAAGGGTGCCGTTGTCATTCCGGGATATCCCAGCGTCCTTTCGCCGCCGGAGCCGCAGATTGCGGCGCGTGCCGATGGTCAGAGCAGCGGCCGCCGTCGGGCGCTCGCCGACTGGCTCGTCGATCGCCGGAATCCCCTCACCGCACGGGTGATGGTCAACCGTCTCTGGCAATGGCATTTCGGTCGTGGTCTGGTCGCGTCGACCAACAATTTCGGCCTGCAGGGCGATGCGCCGACGCATCCGGAACTGCTCGACTGGCTGGCCGTAGAATTCATCGAGAGCGGCTGGGATCTGCGGCACATGCATCGGCTGATGCTCGATTCGAGTACCTACCGGATGGCCTCGACGGGCAATCCACAGGCCCTCGAGAAAGACCCGCTGAATCACCTGCTCTGGCGGTATGACATGCGCCGCCTGCGGGCCGAAGAAATCCGTGATTCGCTGCTGGCGGTGAATCAGTCGCTGAATCTCGACAAACAGTTCGGTCCCAGCATCTACCCGACGATTGAAGCCGAAGTCCTCGCGGGTCAATCGCGTCCCGGTGCCGGGTGGGAGCAATCGACCCCGGAAGACAAACGCCGCCGCAGCATCTACATCCATGTGAAGCGGTCGTTGACGGTGCCGCTGCTGGCGAACTTCGATGTGGCCGATGCGGACAACACCTGTCCCGTCCGCTTCGCGACGACGCAGCCAACTCAGGCGTTGACGATGTTGAACAGCGTGTTCCTCAACGAGCAGGCCCAGACGCTCGCGAAATCGCTGCCGACGAATCTTGACCGCACCGGGCAGGTCTCCCTGATCCTGGAACGGACGACACAACGGCCACCGACAAAGGCCGAAATCGAGCGCGGAGTGGCCTTGCTCAACGCCTTCGAACAACAGGACCGGTTGTCATCAACCCTCGCTCTGAAATATTTCTGTCTGGCTGCGTTGAACCTCAACGAGTTCCTCTACCTCGACTGACCGGATGGAATACACCGTAGGGCAGGCTCCCGCCTGCCAGATGAATAACCGGCAGTGAATCACCGATGGCAGGCGGGAGCCTGCCCTACTCAAAAAATTAGCCCTTAGCCATCGGCCATCGACCATGACATCATCCTCCGCTCAATTCTGTCGTCGCACCCGGCGTGAGTTTCTCTGGGAATCGGGTTGTGGGTTCGCTGGGACGGCCCTGGCGGGGTTGATGGCATCGGACCTGGCCGCTCCCCAATCGCAAGCTGCCGAGTTCGTCAATCCGCTGGCACCCAAGCCACCCCATTTCCCGGCGAAGGCCAAAGCGTGCATCTTCCTCTACATGTATGGCGGGCCGAGCCACGTCGATACGTTCGATTACAAACCGACGATGATCGGCCGCGATAACCAGACGGTCCACGTGAAGACCTTCGGCCGCGGCGGCCATCGCAACGAAGGGCGGATCGTCGAACCCCGCTGGAAGTTCCATCAACATGGGGAATGCGGGAAGTGGGTCAGCGAACTCTTCCCGCATCTTGCGCAGCGTGTCGATGACATCGCCTTCATTCACTCGATGACGGCCGATTCGCCGATTCACGGCTCGGCCATGCTGATGATGAACTCGGGCAAAGTCCTCAGCGGCAGCCCGTGCCTTGGCTCGTGGATCAACTACGGACTGGGGACCGTCAACGCAAACCTCCCCGGCTTCGCGGTGATGCTCGATCCCCGCGGTGGTCCCATTTCCGGTCCGCAGAACTGGTCAAGTGGCTACATGCCCGCGTCGTACCAGGCGACCATGATGCGCTCGCAGGGGAACCCGATTCTCGATCTCGCCCCTCCTGCCGAACTGGGGACCACAGCGCAGCGTCGACTGCTCGATACGCTCCGGGCCTTCAATGAAGACCACGCAGCGACACGGGCTGACAACTCGAATCTTGCGGCCCGGATCGCCAGTTACGAACTCGCGTTCAAGATGCAGGCCCATGCCCCCGAAGCGGTCGACATTGCCCAGGAGACCGCCGCGACACAAGCACTGTACGGTCTCGACAATCCGAAAACGGCTGCCTTCGGCAAACAATGTCTGCTCGCGCGACGGCTGGTCGAGCGAGGCGTCCGTTTCGTCCAGATCTATTCGGGTGGTGCTCATAACGACGACAACTGGGACGCCCACTCCGACATGGAAGTGAATCACAATCTGCACGCGGGCGAAACCGACAAGGCGATTGCCGGCCTGATCGCCGATCTCAAGCAACGGAATCTGCTCGACAAAACGCTGATCGTCTGGGGAGGCGAATTCGGCCGTCAGCCCACGGCGGAATACGAGAAAGGGACCGGTCGCGATCACAACTCGTACGGTTTCACGATGTGGATGGCGGGCGGCGGCATCAAGGGGGGGACCAGCGTCGGGATGACCGATGAACTCGGCAGTGCCGCCGTGGAAGACCGGTTCCACGTCAAGCACCTGCACGCGACGATTCTGCATCAGATGGGCCTCGATCCGAACCGTCTCAGTTATTTCTTCAGCGGCCTCGACCAGAAACTCGTCGGCGTGGAAGAAGTCGAACCGATTCAGAAAATCATTGCGTAATTGCCATCGCGCAACATCCTGAGAAGCCCAGCCATTCCGATGGCTGGGTCTCTTCGCCCGCAAACAGGGACGACGCATGCGCCACGGTGCCCATCTCGACCCGTCCAATCGCTTCCTGACAACGCACGCCGAGTTCGACGAGTCGCATTGGGAATGGGATCCACACGAACGCCCCGATCCCACGCGGCGCGCTGTTGAGTATCTTCTCGATTCCTCGCAGTCGATCATCTCCGAAAACAATTCGCCCGACATCCCTTTCCGTTACAGCCTGAATCCCTACCGCGGCTGTCAGCACGGCTGCAGTTATTGCTACGCCCGCAATACACATGAGTATCTCGGGTTCAGTGCGGGGCTCGACTTCGAAACGAAGATCATCGTCAAACCGGACGCGGCGAAGCTCTTTCGTACGTTTCTCGCCCGTCCCGGATGGCAGGTCGACGAGATCGCGTTTTCGGGAGTGACCGATTGCTATCAGCCGGCCGAGCGCCAGTATCGGCTGACACGGGCATGTCTCGAAGTCGCAGCGGAATGTGGTGTCCCGGTTGGGATCGTCACGAAGAATGCGCTGGTCGTCCGGGATCTCGATCTGCTGCGGGAGATGGCGGCGGCCCGGCTGGCACACGTGAACATCTCGGTGACGACGCTCGATCCGGAACTCGCCCGGGTGCTCGAACCGCAGACGAGCATCCCCTCTGCACGACTGCGGGCCATCGAAACGCTGGCAAACGCGGGGATTCCGGTGCGGGCCATGATTGCCCCGATCATTCCCGGGTTGAATGATGCCGAGATTCCCGCTTTGCTGGCCGCGGCCCGTGCTGCGGGGGCAACCTCGACCGCTTACATTCTGCTGAGATTGCCGCTGACCGTGGAACCCGTCTTCCGCGAATGGTTACAGCGGACCCAACCGCACAAGGCCGAGAAAATCGAAGGACTGGTCCGCCAAACCCGGAATGGTGCGGCCTATCGCGCGGAATGGGGCCGCCGCATGGTCGGGAGCGGCCCGATCGCTGAACAGATTGGACAGCTCTTCGACGTCTTCGCCCACAAGCACGGACTCGACCAGCCACTGCCGCCATTCGATTTCACGCAGTTCACGCCACCGACGCCGCATGACGGGCAGTTGCGCTTATTCTAAGTGACGCCCACGGACCGCCGTCCGTGGGGAGTGTCCAATCAGACCACCGATTGACGATACCCCAGCGCACGTCCCGGTGGATTGTACTTTGAAGAGACATCCGGACCGACGACACACGTTCCGTTCACATAGACCGCTGTGATCCCTTCGTTTGCGGTGTGCGGTTCGGTGAATGTCGCCCGATCGATGACGGTCTCCGGGTTGAAAATGACCAGGTCTGCAGCTTGTCCGGCAGCAATGGTTCCGCGACCGGTTGTGCCGAAACGCTCCGCTGGGAAGCTGGCGAGCTTGTAGACCGCTTCTTCCAGTGAGAACAACTTCCAATCGCGAACGGCCCGCCCGAGGACGCGCGGTGCCGTGCCGATCACGCGGGGATGAATCGCTCCATCCGGGAAGTAGATTCCATCCGATCCAACCATCGCCCGCGGATGGGCGAGGAACGGACGCATGAGCGCTTCGTCACCCTCGTGAAAGACGAGCAGAGTCGCCAGCCGTTCTTCGATGAGCAGCCGCAGGAGAGCATCCTCCGGTGCCAGATCGACCGCGGAGGCGTACTCGCTGAGGAACTTCCCCTGGTGCGGTTTGTTCTCGGCCGTGGCGACCCACGCGATATGGATTCTGTCGAGCGGCAGCCGGTACGAGTCGAGCGCCCGGCGGAACCGCAGTCGTGTTGTCGGCTCCATCAACCGGCCCAGTACCGCGAGTGCCCCGCCTTCCCACACGTCGAGCGGGAGCAGGAAGTTCAGCATCGTCGAACCGGGTTGATACGGGTAAATGTCGAAGGTGATGTCGAGATCGCGCGCTGCCCGATCGACCGCTTCCAGCACGGTTTCGATGTCGCCTGGCTGATGGGCCTTGAGATGCGAAATGTGCAGCTTAACGTCAGCGCGACGGGCGATATCGATCGCCTCTTCCACCCCACGCAGCAGGCCCGACTTGTAACGGATGTGCGTGACGTACACTCCGTCAGATTCGCGGAGAGCCCGGCAGGCGTCGACCAGATCGTCCGTCGTGGCAAAGCCCTGCGTGAGATAGTCGAGCCCGGTCGAGAGTCCGGTTGCGCCGGCCTCCATCCCCTCGCGGATCGCTGCCTGAATGAGCTTCCGCTGCAGGTCGTCTGCCGGGGCGCGACCGAAGCCGCAGATCATTGACCGCAGATTGCCGTACGGAACCTGCAGCAGCGTGTTGCTCGCCGTGGTCCGATCAAAGAGTTGACGGAACTCGGCAAGCGTCTCCCAGCCGCGGTACTCATCGAGGCGCAGCCCGTTGAGGCAACGCAGGTAGTAGAACCATTCAGCCCACGTCGCCGCATCGACCGGGGCGTAGCTGATGCCGTCACTGGCGAGGACTTCCGTCGTGTAACCCTGCTGCAGCTTCGGAAGAAAGGCTCGTTCCCGCAGCAGCCAGCCATCGGAGTGATTGTGGACATCGATGAAACCGGGAGCAACGATTTGCCCCGCGACATCGATCGCCTTGGCCGTCGCTGCTCCCGCGAGATCACCCACCGCAGCGATCTGCGTTCCAACGATGCCCACATCAGCCCGGAAGCGCGGGCGGCGCGTGCCATCAATCACCGAGGCATTGCGGAGAATCAGATCGAACACAGGTTGGCCTTAGTCAATCCACGAAGATGACCACTGAGATCCTCAGCTTAGGCCCGGCATTTACGCCGGGTCATGAGCAGCATCGGGTCATTCAATCAACCCCGTTGACGGGGCTTTCGATCTCCCGTGTTGAAAGCCCCGTAACGGGGCTGGAAAATCCGGCGGATGAGTTTAACCCCGGCGTAAACGCCAGGGCTAAACTCAAGAGGACTCGTCGCGACTCGTCATTGCCGGCTCAATCACTGCTGATTTCGACAACATCGAAATCGTCTTCGCGTCAGGACTACTCCAGTGGCAGAAAGCGGACGCAGACCGGGGCTGGGACCGCGATGGATTGACCCGTCGACGTCAATTTTCCGGTGGTCTGGTCGATCGCGAGGACCGTCACGTTGCCTGTGCTCTGGTTCGCAGCGAGGACCCATTTCCCGGTCGGATCGAGATTGAAGTTGCGGGGTGTCTTCCCACCTGTCGAGACGTTGCCGAGGCTCGTCAGTTTCCCGGTCGCCTGATCGATGGCGTACATCGCGAGACTGTCGTGGCCTCGATTCGAGACGTAGACGAACTTGCCGCTTGGATGGACGACCGTTTCCGCAGTCGAGTTCCCCGGTGTCGGTTCGGGGAGCGTCGACAGCGTGTGCAGCTCGGTCAGCGTCCCTTTGTCCGCATCGTACGCGAACGCAGTGATCGTGCTCGTCATTTCGTTGTTGACGTAGGCGTACTTGCCGGTGGGATGGAAGGCGAAGTGCCGCGGTCCACTGCCGGGAGCGACGATGCCCGCGGGGGGATCGTTCGCAACGAGCGTGCTGTTCGCGGGATCGAACTTGTAGATGAGGACCTTGTCGAGTCCGAGGTCGGCGACAAAGGCGAACTTGTTCGCCGGGTCGAGATTGATCGAATGCGCGTGCGGCCCTTCCTGCCGCTGCTTGTTGACACTGCCGCCGACATGCTGGATGGACGAAGCTGCGGGCTTCAACGTGCCGTCGTTGTTGATGGGGAGCGAGCAGCAGCTCCCGCCGCCGTAGTTGGCTACGAGGACCGTTCCCCCCGCCTTATCGACATTCAGATGGCAGGGACCGGCACCGGCTGAGGACTGCTGGTTGAGCAACGTCAGTTTGCCGGTCGCAGCATCGATGCTGAAAGCGCTTACGCCGCCGGTCTTCTTTCCCTGGAAATCGCTGATCTCGCCGACCGCGTAGAGGAACTTCCTGGAGGGATGAATCGCCACGAACGACGGATTCACAGCTTCCCCCGCGAGAGTCGCATCACTCAGCTTCCCCGTGGCGGCGTCGAACGTCGCCATGTAAATCCCGCGGCTTTCCTTCCCGGTGTAGGTGCCGAAATAGACACGGTACGACTGAGCGGAAGCCGTCGCGGCAGAGAAAGTCAGCATGGCAGCCATCATGATTCGCAGCATAGAGCAGTTCCGTGGAGTGGGTCAGGTTCGTTGGTCAGGCTTCCGCCTGACAAGTCTGTTCGTAACGTGGTTGTCGAAGATGGCAGGCGGGAGCCTGCCCTACATGAGGTTCAGGAAATGATATCCGTCACCGGATGGCCGAAGACGTCGGTCAATCGCATATCGCGTCCACCGAAGCGGACTGTGAGTTGTGTGTGCTCGATCCCCAGCAGGTAGAGCATGGTCGCGTGCAGATCGTGCATTTCGAGTTTCTTGTCGATTGCGTGATAGCCGTAGTCATCGGTGGCACCATAGGCCATGCCCCCTTTCACGCCGCCCCCCGCCATCCAGACTGAGAAGCCGAAGGGGTTGTGATCGCGGCCATCGGAGCCCTGGGCCATCGGCGTGCGACCGAACTCGCCCGCGCAGATGATGAGCGTTTCCTCGAGCAGACCCCGACCGGCGAGATCAGCGATCAGGCCACCGATCGGTTGATCGACGGCGAGGCAGTTGCGTTCGTGGCCCGATTTCAACCCACCATGCTGATCCCAGCGATCGGTTCCGACACCGGGACAGGTGAGTTGAATGAAACGGACTCCGCGTTCAATCATGCGGCGGGCGATGAGGCAGTTCCGACCGTAAATTCGCGTCGGTTCATAATCCGAAAACAGGCCGTACAGCTCCTGCGTCGCTTTGGTCTCACTGCCGACGTCCGCGAGTTCCGGAACCGCGGTCTGCATACGGTATGCGAGTTCATAATTGGCGATGGCTGATTCAATCTCGCGCTGTCCGGTGTGGGCCTGCAGAACACCCTGATCCAGCCGCTTCAGCAGACCCAGCTTGCGTTCCTGGGCAGCACTGGTCTGTTCCGTCCGGTCGAGATCAGCGACGGGCGTCTTTCCCGCTTTGAAGATCGATCCTTGATGTGTCGCCGGGAGAAAACCGTTGTGAAAGCAGTCCATCCCGCCGGGAGGAATCAAGCCTCCGTTCAGCACAATGAAGCCCGGGAGATCGCGACACTCGGTTCCCAGCCCATACGAGACCCAGGAGCCCATGCTCGGCCGTCCCTGCAGTCCGTGGCCGGTGTGCAGGAAATAGTTGGCGTTAGTATGTTCCGAGAAGGCCGACGTCATCGAGCGGATCACACAGAGACGATCGGCGTTCTTCCCCAGATGGGGCAGATTCGTGCTCAAGGGGAGTCCCGACTCGCCATAATTCGCGAAGGGCCACGGCGACTTGAGAACCGTCCCGACGTTGTTGAACTGTGTCGGCTGGACTTTCGCTTTGATCGGTTGGCCATGTTCTTTTTCAAGCAGCGGCTTGGGATCGTAGAGATCCATCTGCGACGGGCCGCCATCCATGTACAGGAAGATGACGTGCTTGGCCCGCGCGGGGAACATCGGTTCGCGGGGTTCCAGTGAACCGGGATCGATGGCGCCGTATGCAGGATCGGTGCACAGAGCCGCGAACGCCGCCGCGCCGAACCCGCACGCCGTCTGCGCGAGGAATGCCCGACGGGAACCGGGACCCGGAGCAAAGTGATGACAGTGGGACATCGTTCTCGACTTCAACATCGCAGCATCGACGGAGTGAAACCTGTCCGGCTGCCTCTGCAGACAGACTCGTCTGGCAGGCCATCGGACAACCTCAGCCACCATCTAAAGCTGCTTGATCAGAATTTTCCGGAAGCGGACACCGTGCAACGACTGCAGCAGAATCGGACCGGGGCCGTTTTCGTTCATGTCAAGCGCCCCTTGAGTCGGCCCGCGAAGTTCAGCAGATCGAATCATCACGACCCGGTTGACGAGCACGCTGACTGAGTTTCCGACAAGCCGAACCCGTAACTCATTCCAGGTGTTCGGCCCCTTGTAAGCCCTGACGGCCACCGGAATCTGCCCCCAGATGGCCCCCGTGCGTCCTTTGAAGTCCGTGGTCTTGGTTTCATCGAACAACTGCACCTCGTACCGGCCACGCAGATACACACCCGAATTCCCGCCTTTTGGCAGGTTGAATTCACATTGCAGGTCAAAATCCCGGTATTTCTCTTTGGTGAGCAGGTGCGGGCCCTGCTTATCGTTGATAAAGGCGGCACTCCCGAACTTCCAGTTGGAAATGGCGCCATGATCTTCCACCTCCCAGGCATCCAGGCCATTCTTCACCAAGTCGGTGACACCTTCAGCTTCGGGTTCCAGTAATGCCGGAATGCCGATCTCGGCAGCAGTCAGCCAGCCTGCTGAGAGGGTCGTCACGCACCACAGCACGAGACACTGAACCCGATGCCCGTACCTGGATGCAGTGGACTTGCGAGACATTTCACTGTGATGGGACATCGGAGAATTCCTCAGTCTTGGCCAGACGCTGGCCGTGCGCGGGATCAATCGCCTCTCAATCGACAAACACAAACTCTTTCACATTGACCAGCACATGGGCCAGATCCCGCCAGGCTTGAGCAGTATCAGTCGCCTGGGTCTGTTGAGCCAGAAACTCGAGGGCTGCCGCGGTCTCCTCGGCTGTGGGCGGGCGGGCAAACGCGGCGTGATACAGGGCCTGCATTCTCGCTGCGGGTTCACCAGCCGGAAGCCGCTCGACCCACAAGCTGGTCTGCTGCACGACGAGCGGATTGTTCATCATCGTCAGGGCTTGCGCCGGAACGTTGGATGTCGACCGTTTTCCCATCGTCGTGAACGGCGTCGGGAAGTCGAAGGCCAGAAAGAACGGTGTGAGGAAGTTCCGCCGGATGTTGATATAGAGACTCCGCCGCCCGTTCCCATCGAGCGGACCACTCTGGTTCGGTCGCCCGCGGCCTTCCATGAACGGCGTGAGATGCGGCAGCACGCTCGGTCCGTACATCCGGTCATCGAGTCGCCCGGAGAGTGAGATCAGCGAGTCCCGCACGGCTTCAGCGGACAATCGCTGGATGTTCTGTCGATGCAGCAGCAGATTGTTCGGATCAAGCTCGGTCGCGCGAGCATCGGTCAAGGCACTCGACTGCGCATAGGTCGCCGACGTGAGGATCAACCGCTGGATGTGCTTCAACGACCAGTCCGACCGGATCAGTTCCGCCGCCAGCCAGTCGAGTAACTCGGGATGAGTCGGGGGCTGACCCATCTTGCCGAAGTCATCCGGCGTATTGACGAGTCCACGTCCGAAGTGATGCTGCCAGAGCCGATTCACGATCACCCGGGCTGCGAGCGGATTTGAACCGTCGACAAAACTTTCCGCCCACGCGAGCCGTCCGCTTCCCGGTTCATGTTCCGGTGGTCCGACCGGTTTCTCGCCCGCGAAGACTTCGAGGAACCGCCGGGTCGACGGTGGCCCCGGCTTTTTCGGGTTCCCGCGGATGAGGACGGCTTCGTTCTCGGCCGAGCCGTCGCGCATCCCGATCACCCACTGGCTGCGGGGAAGCTGCTCTTCAAGATGGTGACGCTCACGTATGAATTGTTGGACCTGCTCATTCGGTGTTGGAACGGTCGGTGCCAACCAGCGGGGTTGACGCAACAGCCAGTTGAAGAGATCCGCCGCAGAGGGATCATTGTGCGTCCACGCCGGAGCACCATACAGCTGCTCGCGTTGCACCGCCGTGAGGACATCGTTGCAAGCCGATTGCAACGCGGCTGCGACATCCCGCAGATCATCCGCCGGAGCCGACCGCAACGCGTCCGTCACCGTCAGGTTGTAGTTCTCAGCGAGCGGGGCCCCATCATGAAACTCGACCCGATCGAGCACGATGCTGCCATCGTCCAGGTCTTCAATTTCGATGTAAGCCTTGCTGCCGATGAACTTGCTCACATCCTGGCGGAAATGCTGAGGCGTCTCTTTCCGCGGCACATTCCAGGTGAGATGGCCATAGAGCGGATTCCGAATGAACTGGAAGCCATCGATAATGATCGAGATCTGCCCGACCTTGTTCGAGCGGGGCACGTGATCTTCGCCTCCGATCCGATAGCCCCAATAGTCGATGTATTTCGTCGTGATCGTGAAGGTTGGCGATCGCAGCGTCCCCCGCAGCTTTGACGAGATTGCTCCGCTGGTGGCCCAGGTTCCCGGACGGACCACTCCCCGCACGGGATGCAATGGGTCCTGCGAGAACAGCCACTGGCTGTGTTCGGTCGGCTGCGCTGAGAACGCGGAGTCTTCATAGAACCAGTGTTGCTCGGGCGTCTCGGCATCGAAGGGAGACCGGATGGTCGCTTGATCGGCGGTTTCGGGGGTTGGTTTGACCCGCCGCGGTTGGCGACGCAGGTCCTGCAACCGGCGGGGAACCTGGTCTGGCGTCTCGGCACACAAGGCCCACCAATGCAGCGGATGCGCCCGTTGTGATCGGGCTTCATCGAGCATTGCTTTCCGCCAGTCCGTCAACTCCTTCGCGGGAACACCGTTCACTTTGTCCGGGTCGGCCATCAGCAACTCGGGCAACCGGGAGACGAGGACCTTCATCTGGGCCACGGTCGCCGCCACGGCAGCATCACCCTGGCGACGGTCCGCCTGCAGCATGTCGGCGACGATCGACTGCGTCGCTTCGGGCGGGTTGTAGTCGGCCAGCGTTTGCCGCGAACTTTGCAGGAAGCCCGCTGTGCCGTAATAGTCGCGCTGCGTGATGGCATCGAACTTGTGATCGTGGCAGCGGGCACAGGCGATCGTCAGGCCGAGGAATGTCTTCCCGATCACGTCGACCTGATTATCGACCGTGTCACACTCTTCCGCCCGCAAGTCGACCGGCGAGTGCTTCCCCTGTCCGAACCAGTAAAACGCGGTTCCGATCACCGACTCATTGATGTGGCTGACAGGATCCCGACGCGGGGCGGCGAGCAAGTCACCCGCGAGATGCTCACGGACGAACTGATCGTACGGGAGATCGGCGTTGAACGCGCGGGTCACATAATCGCGATAGGGCCATGCGAAGGGGATTTCAAAGTCGAATTCATGCCCCGATGTTTCCGCAAAGCGGACGAGATCGAGCCAATGCCGCCCCCAGCGTTCACCATAGTGGGGTGACGCCAGCAACCTCTCGACCGCACGTTCTGTCGCATCTGCAGCGGGATCCGCTTCGAACGCAGCGACGTCAGCGGGACTCGGCGGCAGACCGGTGAGACCGAGTGACCAGCGGCGGTAGAGCGTGTGTTGCGCTGCTCGCGGGGCTGGCTTCAAGCCGGCCGCTGCCAGCTTCTGCACGATGAACCGGTCAATGCCATTGCGTGACCAGCCCGCATCCTCGACGGCTGGCGGTGCGTACTGCCCGAGCGGTTGGAACGACCAGTGCTTCGCGCGTTCGACGAGGTCGATTCCTTTGTCTTCCGTGGCCGTATTGCCTGTCTCCTTCGGCCAGGCAGCACCCGTCTGCACCCACTCTTTCAGGACCGCGATCACCGTGTCGGGCAGCTTTCCAGACGGTGGCATCTGGTAACCATCCGGATCATACGTCACGGCTTCGATCAAGAGACTCTTGTCAGCCTTGCCCGGAACGATCGCCGGTCCGGATTCACCCCCTTTGAGCAGGGCCGCATGCGAATCGACTCGTAAGCCCCCTTTATGTTCCTGGGGGCCATGGCACTTCTGGCAATGCTCCACGAGGACCGGCCGGACCTGCTTTTCGAAGAACTCCAACGCTGCGGGGGTCGGTTCCCCGGTCTCGGCCGCGACGACGACCACGCCCGAGCAGAGGATTCCCATCGTGAACCAGACGCGTCGCATCATGCCCCCGCGAAACAATTGCCGAACGTCGTTGCATCGACCGTGGTGTATGCGTTGATGATAGGGCCAACGGGCGCCTTTCGACAAGCGCCGCTTGATCCTCCCACCCGCTTCTCCCCTGAAGCGGCATTCGAAGTGAGCGGCACGGCGCAAGCCGTCCGGTTCTTCGAGTGCTCCAGTCGGTTGACAATCCGAAACGCCATCTCCTGGTTCGGAACACCAACAGCAGCAGATACCGGTGGGCTTGCGCCCAGACTGCTGAGAATGCGGACGTTGCGACTGGCGACTCATCGTCCAGATCCTCAGCCGCGGATGAGATTTCAACCGCCGCGCGATAAACTACCAGTGACCAATTCCGCGGCTGCATCGTGCACGGAGGCTCCGACCACCCATGTCTCGCTTCACCCCGAATGCGATCTACCATCACGACTGCGTCGATGCCCTCCAGCAACTGGAACCGGGCAGCGTCGATCTCGCCTTCGCCGATCCGCCGTTCAACATCGGTTTCGACTACGACGTCTACGACGATGGCCAAGACCCCGAAACCTACCTCGGCTGGTGCAAGCAGTGGATGGGGGGCGTCCATCGCGCCCTCAAAGACGATGGCACGTTCTGGCTTGCCATCGGCGATGAATACGCTGCGGAACTCAAGGTGATGGCCCAGCGCGAACTCGGGTTCCGCTGCCGCAGCTGGGTCATCTGGTACTACACCTTCGGTGTGAACTGCAAAAACAAATTCACCCGCAGCCACGCCCACCTCTTCTACTTCGTGAAGAACGACAAGCAGTTCACGTTCCGCGGCGACGATCTCGATAACCGCATCCCCTCGGCCCGCCAACTCGTCTACGCCGACCGCCGCGCCAACCCCAACGGCCGCCTCCCCGACGACACCTGGATCATCGAACCGACCGACGCCCACGGAATGCCTTCCGTGGGGGCCTCCACCTGGGTTCTCCGTCCACAAGACCTCGCCGACCGCTTCACCCCGGCGGAAGACACCTGGTACTTCCCGCGCGTCGCCGGCACGTTCAAGGAGCGCGAAGGCTTCCACGGCTGCCAGATGCCCGAGCAACTCCTCGGCCGCATCATCCGCACCTGTTCGAATCCGGGCGAACTCGTCCTCGACCCGTTCAGCGGGTCCGCGACCACGCTCGCGGTCGCGAAGAAGCTCGGCCGGAACTTCCTCGGCTTCGACCTCTCGGAACAGTACATCGCCCGCGGCACCGCCCGCCTCGCTGCCATCACCCCTGGCGACCCCCTCGACGGCAGCCCCGAACCCAACATGAGCGCCCCCACCACTGCCAACGGGAAATCGCTCGCGAACAAAACATCCACGCCACGAAAGCGCCTCGTCCGCAAGCCGACAGCAGTGCAAACCGCCCTTAAGCTGGACGAGTAGCATTCAGCGGCCCGGCGCTAGCCGCCGGTGCCATTGTGCGAGGGAAAGAATGGACAGCTCACAGCGAACAGCCAGAGATCAAAGTCGGGGATGTCTCTGGCTGTTCGCTGTGATCTGTCCACTTTCTCTGCTGACCGAAGACACCGGCGGCTAGCGCCGTACCGCTGAAGAGGACACGTCCCAACGCATGCCCCAACAGGAACGATCATGAACCTCGACGCCCTCGCTGATCTGCCGTTGCCGCGGTCGTTTCTGGAATCCGATACCGGGGCGACTCCCGCGACATTCGCTGCGTTCCTCGAAGGTCCGGCGGAGTCGGCTGCGGGGGATGTCTACTTCAGCGACATCATCAATAACCGCATCCTGAAGCGTGACCCTGCATCCGGTCGCTTCACCATCTTCCGGCAGCCGAGCGGACGCGCGAACGGACTCCTTTTCGACAAGCAGGGGCGGTTGCTCGCCTGCGAAGGGAACGAGTTCGGCCCCAATGACGGGAACCGCCGCATCACGCGGACCGATCTCGCCACCGGGGCGGTCGAAGTCCTCACCGATCAGTACGACGGGAATCGCTACAACGCCCCGAACGACATCGCCGCCGCGTCGAACGGCCAGCTTTACTTCACCGACCCGTGTTACGGCGACCGGGCGACGATGTTCCTCGATCACGAGTCGGTCTACCGGATCGATCCCGACGGCCGCGTGACCCGCGTCCTCACGCAACCGCAGATTCAACGCCCCAACGGCATCGCCCTCAGTCCCGACGAGCGGACGGTCTACGTCGTTGACAGTTGCCCGGTCGCCAACGGCCATCGCAAGCTGTGGGCCTTCGAACGGACGCCCAACGGCGACCTGATCCAGCCGCGGGTCGTCTTCGACTTCGCCCCCGGCCGCGGAGTCGACGGGATGTGCGTCGATGCGCAGGGGCATCTCTTCGTCGCTGCGGGGATCCACAAGCCCCGCAACCCACACGAAACAAACCAGGTCAGCCCCGGCATCTACGTCCTCAGCCCCGACGGCACCCTGCAGGGCCGCATCCCGATCCCGGAAGACGTAATCACCAACTGCACCTGGGGCAGCCCCGACCTCCGCACCCTCTGGATCACCGCCGGCAAAACCCTCTTCCAAGTCCGCACCGCGAATCCCGGCTGGGTGGTGCACCGCAAACCCGCAACGTAGACCGCGTCGCGTCTGGGTGGCGGGGGCGCTCCGCGTTAGCGGAAGCCCCCGGTAAGGTGGTAGCCTATGACCATGTCGGTCCATCGCTCCCAACACCGAAAGTCGTACAACGAGCCATGGCATGCGCATGAGTTGACGTTTGGTTGCTATCGTGGGTACCCGTTTCTTGCCCGCGAGCGCGTCTGTCAGTGGCTGGCTGAAGCCATCAGACAAGTGCGTCAGGAACTGGGCATGACCGTGTGGGCGTACGTCTTCATGCCGAATCACGTGCATCTGCTGGTTCACTTCGGCTGTGGTGAGTACGACATCTCTCATGTCTTGCGCCAACTCAAGTGGCCTGTTTCTCGCAAAGCGTTAGCCTTCCTTCGGGCAAACGCCCCGGAGTGGTTGCCAAAACTGCAGACTCAGCGCGGACAGAAGGCCGAATTCCACTTCTGGCAGCGTAGCGGCGGTGATGACCGAAACGTAACGGAGCCTGCCACTCTGGAGAAGATGATCGAGTACATCCACATGAACCCCGTCCGCAAGGGGTTGGTTGACCGTGCGACCGATTGGACATGGTCCTCGGCCCAGTGGTACACCAATGGAACGGGACCCCTTGAGATGGATCAACTGCCGCTGGAGTGGACGGTGGGGACGTCAGCTGAGACATGAACGCCACCCACGGGGGCTTCCGCTCACGCGGAGCGCCCCCGCCACCCCGCCGCGACGCACCCTTCAGAACAGGACCTACACGTTGAGTTCCCATGTCGGCTCTGGCTGACGAGAATGCGTAAATATCGCACTTGGTTGTTCGATCAGTGGATGAGGAAGGGAGAAGATGGACTTGAATCATCTCGTCAGCGCATGTCAATCGTTGCTGACCACTCGTAATGACTTCTGGCTTCTGTCTGCAATTACAGATCGTAGCTACGAGGAGGGAGCACAGAATCACGGCTTTCGCGAAAGTGTGGCGTCATTTGATGCAGCCGGACTGTCTCAGGCTCTGTCGGAGCAGCTACGCAGCGGCATTAACGGTAACTTGGCTCAGATTGTTGGTGAGATTCAGGGAGTGCAAGGTCCAGTCGTTCAAAACCCATCGCGTGTACCTGACTTGCAGTTTTGGATAGACACATACGAGATCTTTGTGGAAGTCAAACTGGTCTATGACTGCACTTTCCTCAAATACTACCCCTCTGTTGCAGCAGATGCCGTCAAGCTTCGTGCACATGCAGCACCGAACAGGCGACTGGTACAGATTGTTTTCTTCACCGAATTGCCTCATTTCTACTATCCCTCTGGCAAATGGTATGGTCAGAAATGGGCAAAGGATCGCCCCGGATGGATCGTCCGCTGCGGTATCGCAAGCCAGTACTCTGAGTTGCGCCGGCATTTGGCACATTCTCCCACTTGGCCTGCGGACGGACCATTTCGCCATAAGTTGCAGTTTCCGGGCGAGGAAGTCGACGAAGCTTTCCTGAACCGGTGGTTTCAATCCGTATTTAGTCCGGACAAAGAGTGGGCTTTTCGCGCGGCCGAGCATCTGAATAGCGCGTCAATTGGTGTGGCGATCTGGGACTGGACCGACGAGTGGCGGGGGCGCTCCGCGTAGCGGAAGCCCCCGGAGGCCCGCTGTGTGATGGCCCGCCAGTGCCTTGATTCCTCGCTGCGTAGAAGCGAGATGCCTCTCAGGTGATCCCTCAACCGGGGGCTTCCGCTTACGCGGAGCGCCCCCGCCACCCGGTCCTCAAGTTGCCGCGTCGTTGGCGATGATCTTCCGTGCCTTGGCTTGCAGCGCGCCGAAGAAGTTTATGGCGCGCACGCAGGCTTCATAGTCGGCCCGTTCTTCGCTGGTCAGTGTCCCCGCAGACGATTTCTCGGCCAGATCATCCAACTTCTGCTGGACCTCCGCGGAAGCCCGCAGTCCGGCAATCCGCCGGGCGACTTCCGGAGTCAGACAACGACCGACCGGGTCCAGCAGTTCGTCGAGTACAGCGGCAGAACTCATCGCGACATTCCCACGGAACGCATCCCAAATTGCACGTCTCGATCATAGCGGAAGCTACAAGGGGGTGACGAGAGAAATCACAACACGATGGCCACAGACGCTTGCCGGGGTCTTTCCGAAGAGGGCTGCCGGTCGGTACAGTCTTGGGCAGGCCAGTGAGTCCGTATCACCGTTCACTTCTCCGGAGGGCATGCCAGATGTCAGGAACTCGTCGTGACTTCATGCAGCAGGGGTCCACCGCCGCGGCTGCGTCGGCGTGGTTGTTTGCTGGCTCGGCCCGCAGTGCTCGGGCTGCCGAGAATGACCGGATGGCCGTGGCGTTGATTGGGCCCGGCGGGATGGGGACCGGTCATCTGCAGCAACTGGTGACGAACAAACGCGTCCGGCTAGCGACGATCTGTGAAGTGGATGACCAGCGGGCGGCGAAAGCCGCGGAGGCGGTGACCAAGGCGACGGGCACGGCCCCCGCCGTGGTCAAAGACATGCGACGGGTGTTTGATGATCCGCAGATCAAAGCGGTCTGGATCGCGACGCCCGATCATTGGCATGCTCCGGCAGCGATCCTCGCGGCTCAGGCGGGCAAGCACGTCTACGTCGAGAAGCCCTGTTCGCACAACCTGCGCGAAGGGCGGATGATGATCGCCGCGGCCCGCAAGCACAACGTGGTGATGCAGGTTGGCACGCAAAGCCGCAGCACGGCGCATGTCATCAAGGCGATCGAGAAACTCAAGTCGGGGGTGATTGGTGAAATCCTGGTGGCGAAAGCGTGGAACAGCCAGCGCCGCGGCAGCATCGGCAAGCAGCAGCCATCGTCCCCGCCCCCCTATCTCGACTATGACCTGTGGCTAGGGCCGGTCACACCGGTGGCGTATCAGTCGAACTTCCTCCACGGCATCTGGCGGTGGTGGTATCACTTCGGCTGCGGAGATATCGGCAACGACGGTGTCCACGACATCGACATCGCCCGCTGGGGACTTGGCGTCGAAACGCATCCCACGCGCGTCGCGGCACTGGGAGGAAAGAGCTTCTTCGACGATGATCAGCAACACGCGGACACGCAGACAGTCGTCTACGAGTACGCCGGGGCCACAAAGTCCGGTCGCCCGAAGCAACTCCTCTTCGAGCAACGCATCTGGTCCCCGTACGTGCAGGAAGGGTTCGAGAATGGCGATGCGTGGTACGGGACCGAGGGGTTGATGGTCTTCGGGAAGATGGGGCGTTACCAGTTGTTCGGACCGCGGAACAAGTTGATCGAAGAGTCGAGCGGCAGTCCCCCCGACCTGGCAGCCCATCATGCCAATTTCCTCGACTGCATTCAGACCGGTGCACGACCGAACGCCGATATCGAGATCAATCACCTCTCGACAGCGCTCTGTCATTTCGGAAATATTGCCACGCGAGTGGGACGCGTTTTGAACGTCGACCCGCAAGCGGAAGCGATCCGGAACGACGAGGAAGCCCATGCGATGCTCGGTCGATCGTATCGCGAACACTGGGCGACACCGAAGCCAGTGGCGTAAGCGCGTCCCGCTGTCGTCATCGACGGGTGGCGGGGGCGCTCCGCGCAGCGGAAACCCCTGGAGGCCCCATGCTGCGAGCGACCGCCATCATCGGGCACGCGGTCATACAGCTTCAATTTGAAAAATGCCGCATCCCGTGCATCGGTTCTAGGCCTTCTTCGCCGATGAGTTGCCCTCTGAGACGAAGCGACCTTGCTTGCGCTGATGGCCTGAGTTTCTTGGTCAGTCCGCGAAGAATGTCCAGGCGATTGTCCGGAACGGACGGGGAGAAGAAGTCGGGGATGGTGTTCTTGTTTCGCCTCGGACGAGACAGAAATTCGGCAGGCCATTCTGTGATCCGACGACGTTTTACGTGAATGTACTTCCCCTTCCTGGGTTCGTCGATGTATTCAAGTTGTAGAATCAACGCAGTCGGTTCGTCGGCGCCTTCATAAGCATGCGAGAACTGAAGTGCTCGGGGGGGAGTTGGCGAATGCGAAGTCGTAGTCATTTCCGTTGTCTTCATCCGGTGCGCCAGCGGCGGGAGAACACCAGACTCGATATTCCAGCACCGCATCCCAAACGGACCCACCGCCCGAAAATGACTCCGCTGGAGATTTTCCAACGCGTCGCAGATTGAGGGCACGGGGAAATCGTTTTCGAATCATCGAGGAGGCTGCCTTGTTATTCGGCGAACGACCCGAGGTAACCTGGCGGCGACCCAAAACCTACGATTTCAGAGGCCGCCCGCTCCGCCGCTCGGGTTGATCGCCTTGTGATTCCGATTCGGTTTTGGATGTCGCCGTGGTGGACCACAAGGATGATGCAGCCGGTCGAACGCTTCTTACAGACGCAACCATGCTGGCCTGCTCCCCAAAATCTGGTCCACGTGTTATGAGAGTCTCAGAGCCCCGCGAGGGGGAGGAGAGACTCGATGTCGAAGCGACGGAAGCGGCACAGTCCCGAGCAGATCGTGAAGAAGCTGCGGGATGGTGAGGCGCTTGGCCTGCTCCCCAAAATCTGGTCCACGTGTTATGAGAGTCTCAGAGCCCCGCGAGGGGGAGGAGAGACTCGATGTCGAAGCGACGGAAGCGGCACAGTCCCGAGCAGATCGTGAAGAAGCTGCGGGATGGTGAGGCGCTGCTGAATGCGGGGAAGGATTTGGCCGCGGTGTATCAGGCGCTGGAGATCAGCGAAGGGACGTGGAACCGCTGGCGGAACCAGTACGGCGGGATGAAATCAGAAGAGGCGAAGCGGCTGTCGGCGTTGGAAGATGAGAACCGGCGGTTGAAGCAACTGGTGGCGGATCTCAGTCTCGACATCCAGATGTTGAAGCACGTGGCCTCAAAAAACTGGTAAGCCCTCCGCAGAGGCGTGCGGCCGCGAAGGACCTTCAGCAGGTGTTCACGGTTTCGGAGCGAAGGGCGTGCGCGGTGCTGGAGCAGCCGCGGAGCACGCAGCGGTATGAGGGACGACCGCGGAGTGATGAAGCGGCGTTGTGCCGCCGGTTACGCGAACTGGTGCGTCGTCGGCCGCGGTTCGGCTATCGGCGATTGACGGCCGTGTTAAAGCGTGAGGGCTGGGTCGTGAACGTGAAACGGGTCCATCGACTGTGTCGACGTGAAGGGCTGAAAGTGCGGAGAAAGCCGCGGAAAACCAGAGCCGTTGGCTGTTCATCGAACGCCTGCCATCTCCGCCAGGCGACCCACAAGGATCACGTGTGGTGCTGGGACTTCGCGTTTGATCGAACCGAGAGTGGGACGACGTTGAAGTGGCTGTCGATCATCGACGAGTTCACGCGGGAGTGCCTGGCGTTGAAGGTCTCACGGAGCATCACGAGCGAAGATGTCCTCGACACGCTGGCGGAGTTGTTCGCGATGCGGGGCGTGCCGGGAGCGATCCGCAGTGACAACGGCCCGGAGTTCGTCGCGCAGAGCATTCAGGGGTGGCTGGGCCGCTTGCAGATCAACGCGTTGTACGTGGCCCCTGGCAGCCCTTGGGAGAATGGTTATGCGGAGAGCTTTCACTCGAAGCTGGTGGACGAGTTCCTGAACCGGGAACCGTTCGAGAGTGTCAGTCAGGCCCGGCAACTCACGGCGGCCTGGAAAGACGACTACAACCATGACCGGCCGCACAGCTCACTGGGGTACGTCACCCCGGCAGAGTTCGCGGCTCGCTGTGCGGCTTCCATTCCGGAGCATCCTTCGCCTACGGCTCAGGCTGCTCCTCCATTCCAGCCGCACAGCGTTACCCAACCAGAACTCTCATAACCCCTGGTACAGAAAATGGGGACAGGCCAAGACCGTTGGACGGTGGATCCGCGTTGTCGCAACGATTATCTATTATTGCCACCAGTGACAATCATCGTGGCCCGCCGCCTAGTATGGAGTGAACTGTTCGCAGTTGACTGGGGGCAGATAAAGGGGGCAGGTCTCTTTTCTGGGTCTTCCGCGGGGGCGGGTGGTGCTTTCGAGGCCGAGGCGGACGGCGCTGCTGTGGACCCAGTCGGGGGAGCCGAAGGGTACGCCGCGGCGGAGACTGGTTCGGACAGCCGTCAGTTCCGCTTCCGTCTCGCAGCGGTCGACCCGTGCGGACCAGTTTCGCGGCAGCGGTGGGTCGTCGGGAAGGCTCAGCCAGGGACGGGCCTCTGCAGGTTGGCGGCGAAGCGCAGCGGTCCCCCACGCCCAGTCACGGGCCTGTGCGACGAAGCCCGCGCGGACGGGGTTGCGTTCGACGTACCGCATCACGGTCCAGAGATGGTCGTCCCCCTCGATCGGGAACGACTTGAAGCGTCCCTGGTACAGATGCCCGGTCCCGCCGGTCCGAGAGTGGGCATGCCAGCGCATCGTGTGCATCACGGTCATGCGGCGAAAGAATTCGCTGACCTGCTCATCATCCGTTGGCCGGACGACGAAGTGCCAGTGATTCGGCATCACCACCAGGGCGTAGATCGGCAGGGGCACCCGCTGCCAAGTTTCGTTGATGACGTTCAGAAAAGCCGCGTAATCGTCCGGCTTCTCGAAGATCGTCAGTCGGGCCACCGCCCGATTCAGGACGTGGAACACCTCACCCGCCGGACAATTTCGCCTGCTCCGTGCCATGCCGATACGCTACCACAGTCAGCAGCAAAATAAAAGAGACCTGACCCCTTTATCCACGCCGGCTGCAACTGCCGCACCCGCCGCCAGCCAACCCCCGCCACGCACACCGGGTGCTCAGCCGTCGTTTCGATCGTCCGCCCGCCGACCCGCAGCGTGACGATCCCCGCAAACAACCGATGCACCGCCGTCACCAGCCGCGGCACCACCGCCGCCTGCGGATTGTCCTCGGACCGAGACAACACCCAGTCGCCAACGCGCAGCGACGATATCGGCTAAGGCATGCTAATAGGCCGGTGGAATATACACTTCACCGCTCGGGTCGATCACGTAAACACTAAAGTCCGAAGGGTCCAGCTTCCATGGAATGGCGAATGTTAAACACCATCCGCTTTGCTTGCCAAGGCCGGGGACGTAAAACTTCTTCATGTAATCTATGTCAAGCATTTCCGGTGGAGTCTCAGCACCGCGCGACAACAAGTGCGAGGTCGCGATACGGATAGCGTCTTCTTTGCTGACCGAAGTTGATTCCATCAGTCGATCTTCCCATTGAGATATCGAGATTTCAGTTTCCGCATGTATGCAATGGAACTCTGCAACTCCTCATCGGAATACAGATGTCGCTCTTTCCAGAGTTCTCGAAAGACCTCACTCTCACGGCGATATCTGCCCATACCACGATAAGCTTGTGCGTTGCCTCCGACGCTGTGCCATTGACGCAAATGCAACATCTCGTGCCGAAGCTGCATCAGAGATGCGTTCTTCCGGATTAGTACGGTTCCCGTTTCGGGGTCGAATGCAGCAGCAACATAGCTCCCGGTCCGCAGGCTCTCGGCGTCTAGAAGGGCATCTGCGTTCCGGTTAAGCTTGCCTCCTAACGTACGGATTTCGCTATCCAGACGGTTAAGTGTCCCAGGGTCAACTGGTGCGACGCCGAAGCGGTGGCCGCTAACCGGACGATCGCCTTGAGCATGGTCCATCGCATCGAGAGAGTCAACTCTTGTTCGCTCGATGCCGGGAAAGCTTTCATCCAGAAAGTCGTCGATTTCTAGTGGATTCTCATCCAGCTTTGTCTTGGTCCGCCGCAGCAGTTCGGCGGCTTCGTCGAGGAAGCCCTGTTTGATGAGCGACTTGATCCGGTTCAGGACCGGCCCGGCGGCGGCGGCGAGACCGGCCGTGGCCAGTTCCATCTGAACTTCATCGAGTAGGGCCCCGACCTGCTGACCCCGCTCGAACGCTTCCGGATCGAGCTTGCCGATTTCGCGAGCACTCGACGAGCAACGACCGGTCCCTGTGGGTCGGCTTCGTTGCGCGCCAGGACGAGCATTCCCGGCTCGACGTGCTCGATCGGAATCAACCCGTCCGTCGTCAGCACTGGCGTCCCCGCGACGAAACAGAGCTGCGCATTCGCCAGGAAGCCGACTTCATCGGCGAAGCGATGCAGCAGCCACCGCACACGCGGCGAATCAAGTGAACAGGTTCGAGAGGTGGCCCGTCTTCGCCACTCAAGAGAAGTCACTGGCGAAGCCAGTGGCACACTCAAGGAGAATCAGTCAGTGCCACCCCGCCGACTCGGACGAGGGAAAACAAAGGGGTCAGGCTCATTATGAAAAGAGACCTGACCCCTTTATCTCACCAGCTTTTGTGATGCGACCGAACTTGACGCCTTCATTCTTGAGGAGCTTGAGGGCGTCGTCGAGGTGTTTGTTGACCTCGACGGTGTTCATGTTCTTGTCGGCGAGGGTAGGTGCGCTGCGGAGATAAAGGGGTCAGCGGAGATAAAGGGGCGGAGATAAAGGGGTCAGGTCTCATTTGCGGAGATAAATCATCAGGAAAAGAGACCTGACCCCTTTATTCTCCCTGACCCCTTTATTCTCCCTGACCCCTTTATTCTCCCCCCACCTTTATTCTCCCCCCAATTGGCATCGAGCACAAAGATAAAGAGACCTGCACCCCGTTATCTTGCCCGAACGTTTCGAGCACCCGTTGGGAGACGACCGGTCCCTGTGGATCGGCTGCGTTACGTGCCAACAGCTGGATGGCGGGTTCAAGTCGCTCGAACAGCCGATGGCCTCAACCCGTTGAATGCATCGAGAGCTGAGGGTGTGACATCTTGTTGCTGCGCAACCCAGCCAGTTTAAGACAACTGGCTGGGCCACCCCGCGTGTTAACTTGCGATTGCCCTGCTGGGCCACCCCACCATCATGCAACATATTCATGATGCAGATCGTCTTCAATAAATGCTTGCAGGTCACTGCGCAGGCGATCAATAAACTGCGGAACCGATACTGCCACCTCTTTTACATTGCCATTGCGGCCGTCATAACGACCTCCACGCATGGGTCCTGGAGAAAGCTTCAGAACCCGTCCTTTGTCGCAATCAACTACAAATAAACTGCCGTCGCCTGCCGAACCAAAAGGTAGAACCTGAATCTCGTGTTCGCCAGTAACTCTATCTGGCTCAGATGACAGATCGTAAGATACCACCCTGTCGAGCGGTTTAATGAAATACCCTGAATGAACATCAGGCAGGCTAAGACCGTCACAGACCAAATACAATGATGCCAACCAGTTTGCCCCTCTCATCGACTTGAAAGCATCAGGAAGTCCATTAGGTCGAATCGCTTCCCGAACAAGATTGTCACCCAAAGGATAGCCAAAGTCGATTGCGTAAAGATCGGGCAGCATGGCCTTGATCTGATCAACAGAATCTGATGGACTCATCGCTAAGCACCTCTCTATTTGAACCAATGTCGAGCGTATCGAACATCGATTTGCGCTGCGAACGCCTCGATTTGCGATCTTGTCGCATTCGGATGTAGTCGTCGAAACTCAGCCCACTCGTTTGTAATGAGCTGATGAGTATTCACGTCCGCCCGACTCCCTTTGACACCTTGAATGTTACTAGGCTGATGGAAGTCATAGTTCTGAAATCCCGGATGGTCCATGTACTCCTGAGGAATGCGATGATGGGCATCATAGTCATCGGGTAGGCGTGGAAGACCCCGAGCGTGACGGTCCGCATTAAACCTTCCACGGTAGTTGTCTGGTGCGATCGCACGGCGTCTGCTGTTTTGAGCATCATTATTCGCCGCATCGATGTCAATATCGTAATCGGTCTTGAGCTTGTTCTTGACATCCTTGAGGTGCTGCTGGATTTGAGCTTCGCCGAAGTTGCCGTTGGCGAGGTCGGGGGCTTCGAGTTCCAGCTTCTTGAAGAGTTGTTCGTTGGTGAGGTCGGGATTCTTCTTCAGGTCGAGGAACTTGTCGGTCAGCGCTTCGCAGAGATTGCCCGTGTTGTGGACCCAGATGCCGGATTCGCCGACGAAGTACGTGTGGTGCTCGGCGACGGCGAAATTGTACGTCGTGAATGTCTGACCGGGAAGCGCCGTTTCGTCGCGTACAGCCGTCACCGTGGCAGATTTTCCGTCCGACAACGACAGCGTGTCTCCCACGGCTAGTTCCCCGGCTTCCACGAAGCCGCCGTGACGGAACGAATAGAACGGATGGTTCGGGGTGCCGACGAGCGTCTCTGTCGTGCCGCCGTCGATTTCCACCGTCAGGTGGAGTAACTGTGTCGGGTGCGTGACGAACGTTTCGATGACCCGCCGCTGCACGATCGGCGCTTGCGGATTCGCTTCGTCCCGCGCCAAGACCAGCATGCCAGGTCGAATCGCTTCGATCGGGACCAACCCGGTCGGCGTCTGGACCGATGTCCCGGCGACGAAACAGAGCTTCGCGTTAAAGAGGAAGCCGATGTCATCGGCCAGTTTGTGGATGATCCGACGGACTGTGGTGTGATGAGCGTCAGGATGTCAAATCAAGCTGACGCACATCCTTCTGGGTCGGCGCAAAGCCTTCGACCCAGCCACCCGTCGGCACAGCCTGCGAAGATCGTGATGCAGAAGCCTATCTCCACCTCCATTCGATGATGCCGTCTGAATGAACGGCAGGCACTTCAATACCCATCCGTTTACCATTTACGTCGACATGCCAGTTCTCAGGTTCGAGCAAGTCAGGACCAAAGGGCGGGTCCTCATCTAACCCATGTTCCTCATCGGTCATGTAATCGAAGAATTGCCGAAGCTCCTCACCCTTGGGGTTGAGGCGAATTCGACCATTCATCCACACACCCTCTTGGCTCACCTCCTCAATTTCGCCTACTTCGTGACCGTCATGCAGTAGCTTCATAAGACCCTCAATCAACTTTGATAAATCGTTTTGGGACGACACCTTGAATCAGCACTTCTTGATCCCGTGCGGCCCATCTGCTGGCCAGATTCTTCCAGTGATCGCTCAGCAGAGGATCATTGCGAATCGCTTGCTGAACAGCAGCTTGATCCAGAATTTGAACACCTTTCACTTCGCCTGAACTGATCGCACGCTGGAGGGCATTCAAGTCAATCGTAACCGTTTGACCGCCATACCCGCCTGCAACCTTGCCATCTGGAGTAAAACTCGTGAATGGGCTGTTGCTTTTCGCTCCCCGACGGTATCCACCAAGGATATGTTCGCCAACGCTTACCTGACGACCCTTGTACGCTCCAGTGGGATTTGCGGGGACCAGATCACCGGCTTCGTTCAGTAACGATTTAGGAATGCCCTTCGAGTTGAGTTGCGATGACAGGTTTGCATCGCCCCGAAAAACGTTGTTTGGGGCGATCCGTGAAAACGATGGGGGCGAATCGAGAAGTTTGTAACCCCTCGGAGTTGATGAGGGAAGCTTGACTCGTGCGGCGATGATTCCCAGACTAATATCGGTTACGACTTCCACTGTTCCGGCGACACCAGATGCTATGTCTGGTGACAACCCTAAGCCTATGCCCGCTTCGTAGATCCCTCCGTAGAGTAAGGAGTTCTGGAATTCTCGCGTAGCTGACGTCAGGATGCCCGTCCGCAACTGATCGCCAGCATGCGTCATCATTGCTATGCCGACGACCTGCGTCAATCCCGTTGGTGCCATAGTAAGCAGCGCCCCGGTCACCCCTTCCACAAGCGCCCCAGTCGCTTGAATCGCACCGTATGCGACGGCGAAATTTTCTCCCGTCTGTTGCAGGCGGGCCATCCGCTCCATTTGCTGAAGTTGGTCGTAGCGTGCCTGCAGTTTTGTTGAGAGTTCGGCGAGGAGATTCCGCTGACCATTCACTGGCGGATCAACGGTGATTGAGACCTCTTGCAGAGTGTGTGGGTCGATGACCGGCAGGCGCATCTGCCCCATTACACCGTGTCGCAGCTCAAATTCCGCCGTTTGTACGACGATCCGATTGTGCGTTTCCGCTTGGGCTTTTACCTTGGCTTCGATGTAGGGCAGGAATCGGTCCAGATTCTTAAGACGTTGAACTGCTGCAGCCCGTTCCTCCGGATCGGAAATATCATCATTATCAAGTCGGTTCCGGAGCGTGTCGCGCTCGATCATCAGCGACTGATAATTGCTACGTGCTTTGCTGAATGATTCTCGCGAAGCCATGTAGGTTCGTTGACGTTCCAGCCAATCCTCTGCCTGTCGCTTGGCGTCCGCGTGTTCTTCCTTGCGGTCGTTCCATGCCTGTAAGGCATTCACGTAGGCTGCTTTGGCTTCCCAGTAGGCTGGATTTGCAGCATAGCCGGGTTTGTCTTTCTCCCGCTGCCAGGCTTCCCAGGCTCGCTTGGCGGCGTCGAAAGCTGCCATCTTAGCATGCTCTGCTTGCGCAGCCTTTTCTGGTGGCGTGCGTGGGCGGTCTTCACCGGATTCACCCGGTAAGCCGTTTATTTTCTCTTCGGCATCCTTAGGCTTATCTTCGTCCTGTTCGTTCGGTGGTTTGGGCTTGGTGGCTTCGTAAGCGCGTTGTTGAGCAGCGAGGGCACGGCCGAGACCTTGCGATTCGGGGATATCGGTAACGTACCCGATGTATTCACCATTCTCACTCGGTGGCGCGGTGTAGTAGAAGCGGACGTAATGGCCGCTGGGTAGAACCTTCAGTTCCGACCAGACTCGCGGATAGAAGACTTCATTGATTGTCTGGTTGTTAATCCACCCCGTAGAAGTCGGGGCGATCATGTTCACTTGGTTCAGCAACTGCTGGCCGGTGAGGGTGGGGGCGACGCCGTTGTTCCACTGGGTGACCACGTTGCCGCCGTGGTAGCCGGTTTGCCAGTAGAGGTTGTCGAGTTGCTGGAAGGCGAAGCTGGGGCCCTGGCCGGGGGACTGGATGGGGAAGCTGTCGGCCAGCCAGAGGGGCATGTTGTCGTCGAGCGTGAAGGGGTTGTCCGACTCGGCGTCGTAGCTGGTGCCGTTGTTGTCGCCCCATTGATGGACGTTCGAGCTGAAGGTTCCGTCGGGGAGCAGCCAGTCTTCGGTGCGGGTGTGCGACGCGGTCGTGGTCGTCGAGCCGAGGAACGAGAGGGCAGTGGTGCTGTCGGTTCCGCTCGTCTTGTGCCAGACGTTGTAGTCCTGGCCGCTGGTGACGCGAGTCCCCCAGTAGTTGCGGGTGGGGAGATGGCCGACGGCGTAGGTCAGGTCGTCGAAGCCCGACTGCTCGGTGCTGAGGGACAGAACGCCGCCGTTGGGGACGTTGACGGTGAAGTTGAGCGCATGGGACCAGTTGCCCCCCTGATGACCACTGACGTCTTCATGCGTGCCGTCACCAGCGGGAGTTCAAGATTCCGGGTCGGCGCAAAGCCTTCAACCCAGCCACCCGTCGCTTCCTCAAGCACGTCCTCGGCTGTGCAACGCTGTTCAGCGCCAAAACCAAGGGCGTGGAAATCCAACTCTACTGCGCCATCATCGCCAGTCTGCTGCTGGCCCTGACAACAGGCCGCAACCTGACCAGACGCCAGTTCGAGATGGTCTGCCTGTTCTTCAGCGGTTGGGCCAACGAAGACGAACTCCTCGAATCCCTCCGACCACCCCGCTCACCTCCCTGAACACACCGCAACCAACGTGCCGAACATCATTGGGCACAGCCTGACCTACGGGACTGCCCGGTGTGAGCCGGGGCGACGCCGTTGTTCCATTGGTTGGCGACGGGGCTGGCGTTGTAGCCGACCTGGTTATAGAGGCCGTTGAGTTGGGTGAAGGCGAAGCTGGGGCCTTGGGCGGGGGACTGGATCGGGATGCTGTCGCCGAGCCAGAGGGGCAACCGGAAATCAAGCCCCCGCCGAGCCTTGCACTCGCTGCCTGATAGAGTCATGCAGTAGCTCATACTTGGGTCGAAGCTCGTCCTGCTTTTGCCGTACAATGCTGTCGGTCAATGGCCCTGCAATAAAGATGTCGGGCGAAGGCTTAAAATCAGAGCCTACGAGGTAGTCCTGCGAATATTGATAGACTGCCTCGGTAAGCTTGTCGGAAAGAACGCCAAGGCACTGCATCTGACAAGCGGGGCTGCTGTAAACCAGAATGGATATGATGTTGTAGCAGAACTCATCCAGATCGACCGCCTTTCTTGCGTACGCATCCTGTAGTCGGCGGCATCGACTAGCAAGAAAAATGCATTCCTCATCCGAGGTGGTGTCCACAGAATCGTTACTCCGTCATGTTTACGATTTTAATAATCTGGTTGTTCGGTCCGGTGCGAGTCATAAATGCATCAAGGGCCTGCTCGTAGTATCCCCGTGCCGGATCATACACGCGAACCCACTTTGCGCCGGATGATTCTACAACGCCAATCACTCGAACATAGTGGTTGCCATCGACGTGAGCGATCAAGTTGTAATCCTTGGCCATGGACACAAGCTGGTCGGCATCCACATTATATTTAATAGAAGCTACCAACAGCCCGTCACCATTGGCCTCAATCAAGTGCGCTAACTGGGCGGTATCCATCCCAGCTCCACCACGAGCAGCGAGAATGTCGTAGGTCTTCCTTTTACCGAGTGCTGCACTAAGGCTAGTTGCTGAACGAGCGGGGAGAATGTCATCCAAGACAGATCCTACACAATGTAGCCCGCATGTGTCGCCAGAAATCTGCAGTGGTCCCTGCAGAAATCTTCGGACGCCTTTCAGATTCGAAAGCGATCCTGCCCCCCCAGTTACATAAGCACCACTTGCACTTGGAACACCCGCAAGTGCGGGCAAGGGAACCACGCGCGCGGAGAGGATGCCCAAGCTGGCGTCGGTGACGAATTCGAGGCCGGATGCCCAGTTGGAAGCGGTATCCTGTGAGAGTCCGATACCTAATCCTGCGTGATAGATGCCTCCGTGAAGTAGAGTGTTCTGCGATTCACCCGTTGCGAAAGTCAGCAACCCCGTCCGCAGCTGATCGCCACCGTGGGAGATCATGGCCACGCCCAGCACTTGCGTAAATCCCGTTGGGGCGAACATCATCAGACCGCCGACAACGCCCTCCACGGCCCCGAAGGCTGCTTGTACTGCGCCGCCCAAAGACGTCATCAGCGGGTCGTGAATGCGATGCCTATTCGCTGCCCAGTATTTCTTTGCGGCTTCTTGCCTTAACCGCTCCTGTTCCAGTTTTTTCGTTAAAGTTCCATAGAAATCTTGATTGTAACCTTCCGGCACTTCGTATTCGACGGTCACCTCGGCGAAGGTTTCCGAGTCGATCAGCCGAGCTTCAATCGTACCCGAATATTTCTTTTGCCGAATCTGTCGCCCAAGTTCATCGGCAACGCTGCGATTGTGGATCGCTACTTGGGCCTGAAGCCGGCTCTTGACGAACGGGAGAATGTTGTTGAGTTCGCGCACCCGTTGTTCCGCGGCAGCACGCTCTGACGGATCGGACAGGCTCCCGTCGGTCAACTGTTGTTTCAGGGACGCCAGCTCATTCTCCAGACGACTGTAATTCGTGTGAGCCTTAGCGAAGTTCTCCCGCGATTGTAGATAATATCGTTGATTCTTCAGCCATTCCTCCGCGTCCCGCTTCGCCTCAGCATGCTCGGTTTTGCGATCATTCCATGCCTGCAGGTCCTTCTCGTAGGCAGCCTTGGCTTCCCAGTATGCCGGATTGGCGGCGAAGCCAGGTTTATTTCTTTCGCGCTGCCAGGCTTCCCACGTGCGTTTAGCCGCTTCGAACGCGGCCGCTTTTGCATGCTCTGCTTGAGCAGCCTTTTCTGGTGGCGTGCGTGGGCGGTCTTCACCGGATTCACCCGGTAAGCCGTTTATTTTCTCTTCGGCATCCTTAGGCTTATCTTCGTCCTGTTCGTTCGGTGGTTTGGGCTTGGTGGCTTCGTAAGCGCGTTG
>JBGATC010000058.1:0-35434 GCA_044229335.1 Planctomycetaceae bacterium
CTCATCTTCTTTTTAGAGATGAATGAACCCGGCGCTCGCGCTTCGGGCTGGGAGGGTGCTTCGTGAGGCAACCAACCGCGCCAACGGTTGATCCGCTCATCATGCGGAGCATGATGGCTACTTTACGATGCTTCTGCCTCGTCGCCCTCACATTCATTGTCCCAGGCTTCGAGATCACTCAGCGCGTCTTCCAGGCTCCGGACCCGGGCACCGGCAACACGGCCGGCGCGATCGCAGCGGGCCAGCAGCACGGCGTCCTCGAAATCGGGCGACTTACGCAATCGCTGCGGACAATTCCCGGTCCGCAGATACTCTTCCGCGCTGGATCGATGTTCGATCAAAAACCGTGTCCGTTCGGTGATGAGTGTCCCCAAGGCTGCGAGCGCTGCTGCCACCGGTTGATGCGGATCGATCGCCAGGCCGACATCGTGCAATAGACACGCCAACAGAAATTCCAGGTCATAGGGTCGCTGTTGCCAACCCAGTTCGAACACCTGCAGCGAATGATAGAGGGCATCCCCTTCCGCATGCGTATCGGGCGGCATGCGGACCCGGGCGAGTGGTTCCAGCAGTAACTGGAAGACCGCGTAAACATCCGGGTGCCGGTCATCCGGCGGCTCGAACGCCGCGGAGGGCGTAGCCTCCAGCAAGGCTGTGAGTTCCGCCGTGTTCATCGCGACACGATCGGATTCGACCACGGTCTCCTGCCCATCGATCAGGGCCGGGAACCGGTCTTCAACACGCAGCCGCCATGCGGGGGCAGGACCATCCAGCGCGATAGGAGGCTGCCGTCGAACAGTCAAACCAGCGGCCCGTAATCGGCCCGTGACGAGCGCCTGTGAACCCTGGACCGTTAATCGAATCTCGCTCCCTGGCACCGCTTCCTCGGCGAGCACTGCGCCATGGACCTGCGGATGGAACTCGGCGAGCATGGCCATCAGGTCAGCTGTGAATTCCCGCTGTCGGCGTTGCACCGCCGGGTCTCGTTCTGCGGCCATCACCCCAGCGAGCGCGTACAGCTGCACCTGGATCTCGGCCTGCGAGGGCATGTCCTCCTTGCGGAGTTTTTTACGCCTCAACCAGCGGGCAGCGCGCTTGCGGGCCGCAGAGAAGTCCTGTTCTTTGCCCCGCAACAACAGGCGAGCAGCTTCAGCAGCAATTTGCTCGCGGAGCGATTCGTCAGTCATCTGTCACCGGCAGCGAAGCCGTGGCGAGAGCATCGAGCCTGTCCTGAAGAACAGACTGCCATCATCCAGAGGGACAAGCAAGCACAAAGGTTCGGCGCGAAGTCGGCTGGCTGGAGTCACTGTCAGTAAGAGAACATCGGGCCATGTCGTTCCGAAGTCCCGGAGGGACGGCAGAACTTAGCCCGCGGCGTGAGCCGCGGGAAGTGTCAAGTGAACGGACCAAGCCCCGGAGGGGCGAAAGAAATGAGATTTCTGCCGCCCCTACCGGGGCTGTGGATGAGCGCCGGTTCGTTGTCCCCACGCTGACGCATGGGACTAAGCACTGCCGTCCCTCCGGGACTCAAGTGTCACAGATCACCAATCGTCCCTGCAAACCGCGACGACATTCAAGTCTGGTTTCTGCACCCGTCATCTCCGAAACGGAGGCTCACGTCAGCCGAAATGATCTGACGACCGGGATCGAAATTCCGATTCTGCAACCACTCATACCGATCCCATGAATTGGGTGTGCGTTCCTTAAATCCGCTCATCACGCGGAGCGTGATGGCTACCAATGAGCTGCGTCAATCGATCGGAACCTTGCCTCGCGCAGACAATTCTTGGGAACCGCATCAGTGACCACTCACGCCGACTGCACCCGGCGATTGAAGGCTTCTTTGCGGAAGCGTTCGCCACGGGCGTCGTAGAAGTAGAGCTGGTTCAGGTCGGACGCCCAGACGGCTCCCAGTCGCACATTGCGTGGACCACGGAGGACGAACTGTAAGCCGCACGGTTGCCCTGCGCGGGTGAGGGCAATCTGTTGCAGCTCGAACTGCTCAGCGACGAGATTCTCGTGCTGGCAGAGCGTCTCGTGGACATACCGGCTCAAGTCGTCGACTGAGCAAACGGCGAGTTCTTCCTGCGCCATCGGGCGAAGGTCCTCAGAAACCCAGCGGTCCATCACTGTTGCCAAAATTCTCGTGGTAAAAACTGGATCGGCCAGCCCCGCGGAAGAGTTTGCAGGCTTCCGGTGGGGACCGAGCAGCCGTCAGGATGGTTGGGTTCGGCGCAGTCAGCGTAACCCGCACGTTGCTTGCCGGACTCAAGTGGTCCGCAACCGGCCGGGATCACGGGACCGGCGAAAGTTGCAGTCCGTCGGGGTATGATCTGGCAGAACGTGGAGAACTGGACTCCGCCTGCCATTTTCCTGTGCTGCCGGTCTGTTCGCGTGATGTCGTGCGGACCTGCTCAGAATTCAGAGAGAGGTCGATCGTGCCGGTTGTCACCGCTCAACAGTTGGAAGCGTTTGCTCAGTCGCTGTTCGAAGCTGCAGGTTGTGATGCGGCAGGCGCACACCTGGTGGCCGACAGTCTCGTCCAGGCCAACCTCCGGGGACACGATTCGCACGGGGTGATGCGGATTCCGTTCTACATCGGCCGACTGAAAGATGGGGGCCTTGATCCCCATGCCAAGTTGACGGTGGAACGCGAATCACCGTGTTCACTCGTCTGCGATGGCGGTTGGGGGCTGGGTCAGGTTTTGGCTCAAGATCTCTCGAAGCGGCTCATCGAAAAGTGCCGCACGATGCCGATCGCCTGCGGGACGCTCAAACGGACGACGCACATCGGCCGTCTCGGCGAATACGCGGAGCTCGCGGCTGCAGAAAACATGATGATGATGGTGGTCGCCAACACGCACGGAGCAGCGCAACGTGTCGCCCCGGTCGGTGGGAAGCGACCACGCCTGGGGACGAATCCGATCTGCATCGGGATGCCCGGTGGTCAACATGGCCCGTTCATTTTCGATATCGGAACGAGCGCGACAGCCGAGGGGAAAGTCCGCGTCAAGAAGATTGCCGGTCAACCGGTCCCGCTCGGGTGGATTCTCGATCCCGAAGGGAAGCCGACGACCGATCCGAACCAACTCTATGGGAATCCTCCGGGAACGATTCTCCCCCTGGGTGGCGATCAGGCTTATAAAGGCTTCGGTCTCGCCTACATGATCGAAATGATGTGCGGGGGACTCTCCGGCGGTCAGTGTGCCTATCCGAACCCGCCGCCGCCGGTCGGTAACTGTGCCTTCTTCTTTGTGCTCAATCCTGCGTTTTTCGGGGGACTGGAGCATCTGCAGCAGGAAGTGACCCAGCTGGAAAATTACGTCCGCAGTGTTCCGTTGATCGACGGTGCCCCCGGCGTGATGCTCCCCGGCGATCCGGAACGCCTCACCAAAGAGAAGCGACTTGCGACGGGAATCCCGCTCGATGACGGGAACTGGAAAGCCCTGGTCGATCTGGCGAACGAACTCGGCGTAACGGTTCCCGCGGTCTAGCAACCTGTTAGGCCACTCACAGCCATGCACCCGGACTCGCGAGTTCCAAATGAGGCACAGCAAAAGAAACTGTGCGATATGCTGCATCACGCGCTCCTGGATATTCGGATGCTGGCTGGCAGCGGACACGGAGAGCAGGCATCCGACCTAGCAGATGCCTTTCACAATTTGCCGCACGAGATTTGGTGTGACTATTTCAGCATTTCCTACTTCCGCGAGGCGTTTCTTGTTCCCTATTATCGCAAGTGGCCAGACCGAGTACATCGCGACTACGTCGCGTTGCTGGACGAAGTCGAGAGATTGAGATGACAATGACGGGGCCGAATCATGCGATGCAGGGAACCCGTCTATCGCGATGCGGGTGCAGTCGTGGCGTCCCGCCAGCCGGGTCGCTGAGCTTGGGTCGTTGAAAGAGTCTCCTGGGCCACAGACAGGAATGTCTGTGCCACCCAAAACTTGAGAAAGACTTGCCCTCCAGTGGGACAGACATTCCTGTCTGTCGATTTTCAACAGGCTGATCAGCGAGTCTTCCGACTGTTGCAACCGAATCCTTGGATGACGGCCTGCAAACGAGTCTGACCATGAGCGAGACAAAGGAGTCGGCGGACGGCATTCCTGATGTCCGGGTCTATCTCCATGACCCGGCCATGTGGACAGCTGTCGTGAAGCAGACGACCGAGAAGATGTATTGCTACCAGCGGAATCCGGGCGAAGATTACTTCCATCTGATTCTGATGGGGGAAATCTATCTCGAAAGCGGCGACGAAAAGCTGTGCCTGCGGTGCGCACTTCGACGGAATGCGCTGACACAGGACCGGCTGTCCTGGCAGCATCGCGTCCCTCGACGCCCACCGCCCGTGGTCTGAATCCATGCAGACCATGTCGCGCCGGGGCGCTGACCCGAGCCACGTCGCAGACAACGGCGTTCAGCGCTGAGCAGGCGACTCGAGGTCGACGTGCATGCGATGCCGACCGACGGTGGCTCTCGTCGGCATGCAAGCTGAGTGCCGAATTCTGCTGGGTGACAGTTTGCCCACCCCGCTGCAGAAGGATCCTGAGGTTGAAGTACGGGAAACTGACCAGTCCACGACACGACTTCGTAGATTTTCTGAACAACCGGACCGACGCTAAAGGATTCATCGGAGAGACTTTGTGTGCATGTTGCCGCCGCATTCGCCGAGACTGATCGCATGAATCCTGTTTTTTTGTTGACTTCTCCGGAAAATCTGTTAAAAAAATTGCAACCAAGGACGAAATTTCTCATACAAGGAAGCGTGGCGAGCAAATCGAGATCGCAGGTCAGATTCGTGTGACTGTGGTCGGCGTGCAGGGGAACCGGGTCCGTCTCGGGATCGAAGCCCCGGACCACGTCTCAATCCGCCGGGGGGAGATCGTGTTCGATCTCGATCACGACAGCGAGATTGAAATCTCTGATCTCTTCGAAGAGCCGTTGGCCTGCATCTGATTGTGCACGGCGCGATCCCGGTCAATGTTTGCTGCGACAAATTCCATCGCCAACGGCGTCCTTAGGACGCCGTTGTTTCTTTTGAACTCAACTTGTCTGCTGGTCATTTTGCAGGCTGTGACCGCTCTCCGAGCGGCCAATGCCGTGCGAACCAGGCGACGAAAACCTGCCGATCATCACTGTCGGCGATCTGTTCGCCCATCGCTTCCGCTTCGGCGCGCAACCTCTGTGCTGGCTCCAGTTGGCCTGCGGCTGCGGCCGCCCGCGCTGCGGCATCGAGAGTGAAGGCCCGGTCCCAGTCCGCAGCATCGGTTCCCGCTGCGGTGAGGAGTTCCGCGGCCACGGTCGCCATCCGCTGAGCCGCATCGCCCCAGCCGGCGAGGGCGTACACATCGGTCAGTAGGTAGGCTGCCCGGGCTTGATGGATCGCTGTGCCAACCTGGCTCCAGTGATAGCACGAGGCATGCGTCTGATGGATGGTCGCCAGGGAGGCTTCCGGGGTGCGTTCCCCGGTTTCCAGCCATTCCCAGGCGTGATTGTTGCACTCGATTGCAAACCAGCGATGGGCTGCGGACAGCTCGAACGACGGGGCGGGCATCAAGACACCTTTCGTCAGGGGCTGTGATTCGTCATGCGTTCATACCCGACATGCCGCCTGATCTCCAGTCCGTGCGCTGCGATTACCCCGGTCTTGCCGTCGATGCGGCTTGAGGCTGCGTGCTCGTCGCTTTACACTTGCGACACGAAAATTCGCCCGCAGTGTTCAGTTCTTCCGCTGAAAATTGTCTCGGTGCGAACTTGCCGCTGAAGAAAGACGCGACATGCCTGTCTGGTTCCGTCACGGATTCGCCACGCTCGTTGCCGGGGCGTGTGCCCTGTTGCTCGTTCCGGGTTGTCAGCCTGCTTCCTCCACCTCGACGGACGAGATCGTCATCGGGCACTTCGGCTCGCTCACAGGGTCGGAAGCGACCTTCGGCATTTCGACCGATAACGGGATCCAACTGGCGATCGAAGAGATTAACGCCGCGGGGGGCATCGGCGGCAAGAAAGTCCGGCTGATTACCTATGACGACAAAGGCGATGCCCGCGAAGCCGGGACGGCCGTCACGCGGTTGGTGACCAAGGATCGCGTCGTGGCGGTGCTCGGTGAAGTCGCCTCGGGGCTGTCACTTGCCGGGGCACCAATCTGTCAGGAGAACGGCGTCCCGATGATCTCGCCTTCGTCGACCAATCCAAAAGTCACGAAGATTGGCGACATGATCTTCCGGGTCTGCTTCATCGATCCGTTTCAGGGATCGGTCTGTGCCAAGTTTGCTCAAGAACATGAGGGGCTGAAAGCGACGAAGGCCGCGATCCTGACCGATCAGGCATCCCCCTATTCTGTCGGCCTGCAGGAAGAATTTGAGAAGGCGTTCGTGGCCGGTGGCGGAACGATCGTCACCAAGCAGAACTATCAGGCGGGTGACCAGGATTTTTCGGCCCAACTCACTGCGATTCGCGGAGCCGAACCGGAGATCATCTTCCTGCCGGGTTATTACACCGATGTGGGGAACATCGCCCTGCAGGCCAAGAAACTGGGTATCAACACCCCCATGCTGGGAGGTGACGGTTGGGATTCTTCCAAGCTCGGGCAAATCGCGGGGGACGCGCTCGACGGGAGCTTCTACTCGAATCACTACTCGCACCAGGACCCCAGCCCGCGGGTCCAGGACTTCATCAAGAAGTACTCGGCGAAACATCACCAGACCCCGGATGGACTGGCAGCCCTTGGGTACGATGCCGCCCGCATTCTGTTCGAGGCGCTCGCTCGTGCGAAGTCACTGAAGGGGGCTGACGTCGCTGCCGAACTCGCGAAGACGAAAGACTTCGACGGCGTCACGGGTAAGATCTCGATCGATGCGGAACGCAACGCCGTCAAACCCGCCGTGATTCTTGAAATGAAGGGTGGCGAGCCCAACTTCGTCAGCAGCATCGCTCCCGCGAACTGAGAGACGATTCTTGCAGGGTGCAATGCGACTGCGAGTTCTACCTGTTCGCCTGGTACCAAATCGATCTGGTGGAACTTCTGGACTCGTTTCACCCTCCGCTCCGTGTGACCGACCGTTTGCAGAACGCAGAGGCTGATGGCTGATTTTGTCCAAACGTTGATGACGGCCGTGGCCATCGGCAGCCTGTATGCGTTGATTGCGCTCGGCTACACGATGGTCTACGGGATTCTGAAGTTCATCAACTTTGCCCATAGCGACATCGTGGTTCTCGGGGCCTGGTCGAGCTATTCCCTCGCGGTGCGGATTCTGCCGCGGTTGGGCCTCGATCCGCACAACCCGCAGGCGATTCCCCCTTTCTGGGTCGCGGCTGTCGTGCTGCTCGCCACCATGCTCTTCTGCGGACTCGTGGGCTTCGTGATTGAGCGCTTAGCCTACCGTCCGCTGCGCCGGGCGCCCCGGTTGAACGTGCTGATTACTGCGATTGGGGTCTCGCTGTTCCTGCAGAATGTCGGTCAGCTGAATCAGGTCTTCGGGGCCAGCCCTCAGAAGATGCCCGAATTGCTGCCAAGTTGGGAACTCCTGACGCTGACCTTTCAGCAGGGAGACACTCCGCGGAAGGTCGTCATCAGCCTGATTGATGTGCTGGTGCTCGTGACCTCCGGCGTGCTGATGTTCGGGCTGGAGATGCTGGTCTTCCGGACCAAGCTCGGCACGGCAATGCGGGCCGTTTCATTCAACACCGATACCGCCGCGTTGATGGGCATTCCAGTTGATCGCGTGATCTCCTTCACGTTTGTGACGGGATCCGCGCTCGCCGCCGCGGCGGGCTTTCTCTATTGCTTGAAGTATCCTTCGATGAGCCAGCCCGCTCATGCGATCTGGGTGCTGCTGGGATTGAAGGCGTTCGTGGCGGCAGTGATCGGCGGGATCGGCAATATCCGCGGGGCGGTCCTCGGCGGTTTTGTGATTGCCTTCGTCGAGCAGTTCGGTGCCTTCTATATCTCGTCCAGTTACCGCGATGTCTACGTGTTCGCGTTACTGATCCTGATCCTGCTGGTCAAGCCGACGGGTCTGCTCGGGTCGCCTGTGCGGGAGAAGGTGTGACCATGTCGACACCCGCCCCGGCTGGAAAAACTCTGCGTGAGCCGCAACCGCTGATGAGTCTGCTCGCCGGCCTGTTCCCGGTCGCAATCGGCCTGGTCTTCGCGCTCGTGCTGAACTTCACGCTGCCCAATGCCGTCGGTCCATACTATGCACGGATCGTGATGGATATCGGTATTGCGATCATGCTTGCGGTGTCACTGAACATCGTGAATGGGATGGCGGGACAGTTCTCGATCGGACATGCCGGCTTCATGACACTGGGCGGGTACGTCGCCGCGTCGCTCACATACTACGGTTCGTTGTGTTACTGGGGAACGGCGGCGAAGCACGGCGGTTTCCTGGGGATCGGTGAATGGAGTTTCGCGATCGCGTGTCTGATGGGCGGGTTGGCTTCCGCGGGATTGGGGTATCTGGTCGGCCTTCCGTCACTGCGTTTGCGGGGTGACTATCTGGCGATTGTCACGCTCGGCTTCGGCGAGATTTTACGGGTTGTGCTGCAGCAGACCGGCAGGGTGATCGATGATCCCGCGAAGTTGAAGGCTGGCGGACTCACACAATGGGTTCCGCCTCCGGTCGGGGGAGCGATCGGATTCGATGGCGTCCCCAAGTACACGAACCTGTTCTGGGTCTACGCGTTTGTGGCGATCACGGTGATCGTTGCCTATCGGCTGAAGCATTCGGGACAGGGACGCGCGATGCTCTCGGTTCGCGAGGATGAAATTGCCGCCCAGGCGATGGGGGTCAACATCGCGAAGCAGAAGGTCCGGTCGTTCGTGATTGCCGCGTTCTTCGCCGGGATGGCGGGGGGACTCTTCGCTCATGAAAGCGGCGTGATCATCAGTCCGAAAGACTCCGGATTTCAACGGTCGTTCGACTATGTGATTATGACTGTGCTCGGCGGCCGGGGATCGATCACCGGCGTGATGATCGCTGCGATCATTCTCACTTCATTGCCGGAGATGCTGCGCGACTTCGAACAATACCGGTTGATCGTCTATGCCCTGTTGCTGATTATCATGATGATCGTCCGGCCTCAGGGGTTGTTCGGCATTCACGAGATCTGGCAGGTGTGGCCGTTTCATCGGTCGCCGCGGAAAGGAGTCGCCGGATGACCGCGACCAAGCCCGCTGTGCCGAGCTCACGCCAGGATCTACTGCATGTCGATTCGATCGGGATCTCGTTTGGTGGTTTGAAGGCCGTCCAGCAGTTTTCGCTGCGACTGCCGACCGCTGGCCTGTACGGGCTGATTGGTCCGAACGGGGCCGGTAAGACGACGGTGTTCAATCTGCTGACCGGGGTCTATCAACCCGACTGCGGTTCGATGCGTCTCGGACCGAAGGATCTGATGGGCCGCCGCCCGCACGAAATTACCTCCGCGGGGATTGCCCGGACGTTCCAGAACATCCGGCTGTTTCCCAGTTTGAGCGTGCTCGACAATGTTCGCCTCGCAGGCCAGTTGCGCTCTCCGCAAGGGCTGGCCGGTACGCTGCTGCGTTCTGCAGGCTATCGACGACAGGAATCGTTACTGGAGCAGCGGGCGTACGAGCTGCTGGAACTGTTCGAACTGCAGGACCGGGCTCATGAGCTGGCAGAAAGCTTGAGCTATGGCCATCAGCGCCGCCTGGAAATCCTGAGGGCGCTCGCTACTACACCGCAGGTTCTGCTGCTCGATGAACCCGCCGCCGGGATGAATCCGCAGGAGAAGCGGTCGCTGGCGCAGTCGATTCGTTCGATTCGCGATCGGTTTCAAGTTGCAGTCCTGCTGATCGAGCACGACATGGGACTGGTGATGGACATCTGCGAGCGGATTGTCGTACTCGATCACGGTCAGACGATTTGCGAAGGCCCTCCGGAGAAAATCCAGAACGACCCGAAAGTGATCTCGGCCTATCTGGGAGGCAGCGCGTAACCGCGTTCCTCTCGTGACATTGTCCCTCAGGCATGGCGTCCCGATGTCTCTGCTGGAAGTGACCGATCTCTCCGTTGCGTATGGCTCGATCCAGGCACTGCGCAGAGTGTCGCTGCGCGTGGAACGGGGCGAGATCGTGACTCTGATCGGCGGAAATGGAGCCGGGAAGTCGACCACGTTGCGGACGATTTCCGGGTTGCTGAAGCCCCGCAATGGGACGGTGGCATTCGAGGGGAAACCGATTCAGGGCCAGGTACCGCATGTCATCACCCGGAGTGGACTGGTGCATGTTCCGGAAGGGCGGGGCATCTTCGCGAATCTGACGGTGGCCGAGAATCTGCAATTGGGGGCTTACTCCCGACACGACCGGGCTGGGATTGCTGCTGATCGCGAGCGGGCTCTCACGTTGTTTCCGCGTGTCCGTGAACGACTCACGCAGATTGCCGGAACTCTTTCCGGTGGTGAACAGCAGATGGTCGCAATCGCCCGCGCGCTGCTGGCCCGACCGAAACTGCTAATGCTCGACGAACCATCGCTCGGGTTAGCCCCACAGATTGTCCAGACGATTTTCCAGGTGATTCGCACGATCAACGAAGAAGGGACCACGGTCCTGCTGGTCGAACAGAACGCCAGTATGGCGCTGCAGATTGCCCATCGGGCGTATGTTCTTGAAGTCGGCACGATTCAGATGGAAGGTCCCGCGAAAGAACTCGCCGCGAGCGATGAAGTCCGCAAGGCGTACCTCGGTGGCCATGGTTGATGACCATCCGTTGGTTGCTGGTGACCGGCGAAACCTGCCGGACTCCGTGGTTGGTGGACGGGTTATAACGTCTAGGGGTTCGTGTTGCATCTCATCAACCCTGCTGATTGCGAAGAGATTGCGTTTTCCGCCGTGACTTTGGCCGAAGGATTGATACGCTGCTGCTGACTGGTGGTCGTCGGCTCGATCACCTCCTGCCTGAAAACGGCGACTTTTCCCGCCCTGTAGTGTCGAGGCCCACCCATGAATCGCCCATTGACCGTTGGTATGACGTTGTTGTTGTCGGCCGCTGCCCTCCCGGTGTTCGCCGGTCGTCCGACGTGTGCTGCGCCGTGTGCCCAACCCACGGCGTGCTGTTATCGCTTTCCGCTCACCTATCCGGAAGCCCTGAAGCGGGCTGAAGACGCAACGCGTGCGGAAGCCGCACTCGCGGCGACTCAAGCCGAACTCACGAAGCTGAAGGCCGAACTCGCCGCGATGACCGCTCAACGCGATGAGGCGCTCGCAGCTGCCAAGGTGTCGGACGCCAAGGCGACCGAAAGCGCTGCTCTCGCAGCCGCGAAGACGAAGCTCGCCGAAGAGAAGTCCCAACTTGCCGACGCTTCTGCGAAAGCGGCGGCAGCGGCGAAAGCTAACGCTGACAAGAGCAAGCAAGCCGCCGACAAAGCCGCGGCTGATGCCAAGGCCGCCACCGACGCGAAGGCCAAAGCCGAAGCGACCGCCAAAACGGCGACCGATGCGAAGGCCGCTGCAGAAAAATCGCTGGCCGATCTGAAGGCCGCGAGTGACAAGGCGCTCGCGGAAGCCAAGAAGGCCGCGTCCGATGCCGAAGCAAAAGCCGCTGCGGCGACCAAGACTCTCGAAGAGACGCTGAAGAAACTCGAAGCTGCCGAAAAGGCTGCTAAGAAGGAAGACGCACCGAAGGTCGAAGACGACAAGAAGCCGGAAGACAAGAAGCCGGAAGAACCGAAAGCAGACGCCGCGGCTGGCGATGAGAAGAAACCCGAATAGTTCACAGCCGGCTTTCACTGCCATCACTGCAACGCAACCGATCTCCTGGAGGTCGGTTGCGTTTTTTGTGACCCAGGCATTTGCTCATCCCGAGTTTGCAGCCGTTCAGAAGACCGACTGGGCTCGTCCCTTGTCTGCAGAGACTTGTGCGCCTCGCAGTTCCCAGTCACACCGACTCGGCAGCAATAAGAGTTCGATGAATACGCCGCAGTCTGGACAGATAGTTCTCTTGCGACGGGCCAGAATGCTTCGGTACGATAGCGATGATTGCTGGCGCTAACCAAGGAAGCTGGCGTGGACCATTACGACTTCGAAGAGAGTATCGGCGTCTGGATGACCCTGGCGCACCAGGCCTTTCAACGGGCTTTCAGTGATCGTGTCGAGCCCCTGGGGATCACCTATCGTCAGGCCCAGGTGATCGGCTGGATTACGATGAGCGCGCCGATGTCTCAGTCGGAACTGGCGCACAAGATGTTGATCGAACCCCCCACGCTCGTCCGGTTGCTCGATCGGATGGAAGCTGCCAACCTGTTGCGGCGTGACCCCGATCCATACGATGGCCGCCGCCATGTGTTGCGGTTGACGGCAGCGGCCGGACCGTTGTGGCAACAAATCACGGAGGTCGCCCGGCAAGTCCGCAGCACCGCGACTGCCGGTCTTCTGCCGGAAGAAGCAGAACAGTTGAAGAATCTGTTGCGGCAGGTCTTCGTCAATCTGGAAGGACCGGACGCGCTGCGCAGCGTGTTGCCGCAGCGGCGGGAGAATCACCTTGCGTAAGGACTCGATGTTTAATCAGCAGAGTGGTGTGGCACTGGCCGGTTTTCTTCTGGCATTCGGTGCGGTTTCGTCGACGGTGGCCTGGGGACAACCGGGCGGGCCCTCCCCCGTTGTTGCGGCGAAAGTTGTGGAACGCGAAGTCGCCACGGCCCAGACCTACGTCGGCTCGGTGCTTCCGGCGAAGCGTTCTTCGGTCGGGAGTGCCGTTGATGGGCGCGTGACCGATTACCCGGTGAATATCGGCGAGCGGGTCACCAAGGGGCAGCCGTTGTGCCGGCTGCTCACCGAAACGATCAGCCTGCAGATCTCCGCGGCCGAAGCCGAACTGCGGTTACGTCAGGAAGAACTCAACGAGTTGCAGAACGGTTCGCGTCCCGAAGAAATCGCCCAGGCCAAAGCCCGCCTCGAAGCCGCCCAGGCAGCCCGCAGTTTCGCAGAAGGGCGCTATCAACGGGCCGTGCAACTGGTCAAGCAGGGTCAGACCATCACCCAGGAACAGCTCGAAGAGTTTTCTTCCGCAGCGGTCGCTGCGGAACGCAACATGCATGCCGCAGAGCAGGAGCACCGACTGCTGGTGCAGGGGCCACGGAAAGAACGCATTGCCCAGGCTCAGGCCAAGCATGACAACCAGCAGGAACTGGTCCGCCAACTGCAGGATCAACTGAAAAAGCACACGATGATCGCCCCGTTCGATGGCTATGTCGTCATGGAAGGGACCGAAGTCGGCGAATGGGTTTCCCGCAGTCAGGTCGTCGCCGAGATCGTGCATCTCGACACGATCGAAATTGAAGCCCACGTGCTGGATGCCCACATCGACGCGGTGCGGACCGGCATGCCGGTCCGGGTCGAAGTCCAGGCGCTGCGACAGTCGCCGTTATTTGTGGGGGAAATTGCCCAGATCTCGCCACAGGCCGATTTGAAGTCGCGCACGTTTCCTGTGCGCATCCGGGTGGCAAACGTCATCCGCGAAGACGGGCCGACTTTGAAGGCGGGGATGATTGCCCGTGTCGCTCTCCCGATTGGTGCCCCGCGGATGGCGACACTCATTCCGAAAGATGCGATCGTCTTCGGCGGACCAACGCCCATGGTCTATGTTGTCACCCCGGCACCAGCGGCCCCCCCAGGAGCCCCCGCTGCAGGGTCTCCACCGCCCGCGGCTCCGCCTCCCGGGTCAGAAGCCGTTCGGCCGGTCCCCGTGGAGCTGGGCATCGCCGACGGAAACAACGTCGAAGTCCGGGGCAATCTCGCGGCGGGTGATCGCGTGATCGTTCTGGGGAATGAACGGTTGCGACCGATGCAACTGGTCAACGTGGTGAAGCTCATCACCCCGGAGATTGCTCCACCGACTCAAGAGGCCAAGCCGCCGGTGGAACCCGCGCCGCAGGCAACACAACAGGGCGAACCCGCTCCGAGCGCGCGCACCGGCAGCAAGTCATAGCGGATCGTCGTGGCAGCCTGCGATGAATGAAGCCTGGATCGTTCTGACAGTCTGATTCGTTCGAGGAAATGGGGCGATGTCGCTCGTCAAAGCCTGCGTCGAGAATCCGGTCAAAGTCACCGTGGCCGTGCTGCTGGTGGTCATGTACGGGGCACTCGCGGCTTACCGCATGCCCATGCAGCTCATTCCGGAAGTGCAGACTCCCTCGCTGACGGTGGAAACCCGCTGGCCGGGTGCCAGTCCGCAGGAAGTCGAGCAGGAGATCATTCAGGAGCAGGAAGAACAACTCAAGAGTGTGGAAGGGATCACCAAGCTTTCTTCCGAGTCGATGGACTCCACGGGCAAGATTACGCTCGAGTTCGCGGTCGGCACCAACATGGAGCAGGCCCTTGTCAAAGTGAATGCCCGCCTGCAGCAGGTCCGCAGCTACCCGGAAAACGCCGATCAACCGGTCATCAGCACGTCGAATGCTTCCGATCAGCCGATTGCCTGGTTCATCTTCAGTCCGCGCCTGCCGGGGAAAGAGGAATTCCAGAAGTTTCATGAGAAGCATCCGGAACTGGTGAGCCAGCTCGCCGACATCGAAGGGGCACATAACGTCGGGCTGGCCTTATTCCGCCTGCGTGAAGCGGCCAAGACGTATCCGCAGTTTGCCGAATTGCTCCCGCCCGATGTCGACGTGACGACGATGCGGAAGTATGTCGAAGACACCATCGAAGCCGCCTTCGAACGAGTCGACGGCGTCTCAAATTCCAACGTCTTCGGCGGTCTGGAAGAGCAACTCGAAGTCATCGTCGACCCCGAGCAGTTGGCTGCCCGGCAACTCACCATTGCCGATGTCCGCAACGTCCTGCGGACACAGAACCGCGATACCTCCGGGGGCGACTTCTGGGAAGGGAAGCGTCGCTGGCTTGTGCGGACTCTCGGGCAGTTCCGCTCGAAGGTGGAAGTCGAACAGCAGTTGCTCGCCGTGCGAAACGGTGCGCCGGTCTATGTTCGTGACGTGGCCGAGGTTCGTCTCGGGTACAAAAAGCCCGATGGTCTGGTCCGCCGCTTCGGTGAGTCGAGTGTCGCCGTCAACTGCCTGCGGGAGAGTGGGGCGAACGTTTTGAACGTGATGAGCGGCCTGCGGGAAACGAACCGGCGACTCAACGAAGAGATTCTGTATCCGCAGGGACTGCAACTTGTCCAGGTTTACGACGAGACCGACTACATCTACTCCGCGGTGAATCTCGTCAACGAGAATATCTTTCTCGGCGGCGCGCTCACGATGGTCGTGCTGATGCTCTTCCTGCATCTGAACCTGCGGACCATCTTCATCGCACCGTTCATTATGTTCACGGGCTGGGCCGCGGTCTATTTGAGCGAATGGTGGTTCGTCGCCTGTCTTGCGCTCATTCTCGGTTCGGGATTCTGGTATGCCCGTGGATCGTTGATCGTCGCGTTGCCAATTCCCGTGAGCATCATCGGGACGTTTCTGGTGCTGGCCCTGCTGGGCCGCTCGCTGAACGTCATCAGTCTGGCGGGGCTGGCCTTCGCTGTCGGGATGCTCGTCGACAACGGTGTCGTGGTGCTCGAAAACATCTACAGCCGATTCCAGCGGGGTGAGCCCCCGTTTGTGGCTGCCGTGAAGGGAGCGGAAGAAGTCTGGGGCGCGATCGTCACATCGTCGCTGACCAACCTGGCAATCTTTCTTCCAGTGATCTTCGTGCAGGAAGAGGCGGGACAGCTCTTTCGTGATATCGCGATCGCCATCAGCGGCGCGATCGGGTTCTCCATGATCGTGGCCATCGCGGTGGTCCCCACAGCCGCAGCCCGGTTACTCAAAGCCAACCAAGTACCGTCGGATGAGATTCAACCTGATCCGAAAGAATCGACGATCCCCAAACGTGTGGTCGGGTGGATTGACGGTGCCGCTGGTGTCTTTACCTCGGTCGTCGACAGCATCAATCGCTTCTTTCTCGGTGGCCCGATCCGCCAGCTTACGCTGACTCTCTTCTTCATCGGAGCCTCGATCTGGTTGTCGATTCTCAGCTGGCCCGCTGTCGAATACCTGCCGAACGGGAATCAGAATCTGGTCTTCGGGATTCTGCTCCCCCCGCCGGGATACAACATCGATCAGCTCACCGAGATGGGGCAGTTTGTCGAGAACGAACTGCGACCCTACTGGGATGTCGATCCCGGCAGTGACGCCGCCAAGAAGCTCGACGCTCCGGTGATCGGCGATTTCTTCTTCGTAGCCCGCGGCCGCATGGTCTTTCTCGGGTTGCGGGCTCACGATCCGTTACAGGCTGGTGGACTTATTAATGTCGTCCGGCGTGTGGGCATGCAGCTTCCCGGCACGTTCGCGGTCGCCCAGCAAAAAAGCCTCTTTGGTCAAGGTCTGACGGCGGGGCGAACGATTGACATTGAGATCACCGGCCCCGAACTGGAGTACCTGGTCGGCCTGGGTGTCCGCGTTCTTGCCGGTGATCAGCCGAACGCCAAGCAACAATTGCTGAAGCCGATGGCCGTCAACATCCCGAACTCGCAGTCACAACCGGTTCCCAGTCTCGACCTGTCCAATCCCGAACTGCATGTGCGTCCGAAACTCTGGCAGTCGAGTGAGATGAACATCTCGGCCAGCGACCTGGGGTATGCCGTCGATGCCCTCGTCGATGGAGCGTATTCAACCGACTACATCGTCGGCGGTAAGAAGATCGATCTGACGATTCGCGGCCGAGATGATTTCGCTCAGCGGACACAGGACATCGCGGCCTTGACGATCGCGATGCCCGGCGGCGAACTGATTCCGCTGGCTGCCGTCGCCGATGTCACCCTCAGTAGCGGTCCCGAACAGATCAACCATCGCGAACGCGAACGGGCCATCACGATTCGCGTGATTCCCCCGGCCGATTTCCCGCTCGAACAGGCGATGTCGACGATTCAGTCAAACGTGATTCAACCACTACAGCAATCGGGAGCGCTCGATGGTGGTTATCGCATGGTGCTCGCCGGGACTGCCGACAAATTGAAGCAGACCTGGAACGCGATGTGGTTCAACCTGCTGCTGGCCCTGCTGATTACGTACCTGCTCATGGCGGCCCTCTACGAGTCCTGGCTGTATCCGTTCATCATCATCCTCAGCGTGCCACTCGGCGCGGCCGGTGGTCTGCTCGGTTTGCAGGCACTCAGTTACTACCTTCTCTGGATGGGAAGTCTCCCGCAGGCCCTCGATGTGTTGACGATGCTCGGGTTCATCATTCTCATCGGTACGGTGGTGAATAACCCGATTCTGATTGTCGATTTTGCTTTGCAGGAAATGCGTGATCGTGGCGTGTCTCCCGCCGAGGCGGCGCTCGCTGCCGTGAAGAGCCGCATCCGGCCGATCTTCATGACGGCGGCGACGACCATTCTCGGTCTGTTTCCACTGGTTCTCTTCCCCGGTGCAGGGAGCGAGTTGTATCGCGGTCTGGGCGCGGTTTTGCTCGGTGGTCTGACGCTCTCGACGTTTCTGACGCTGTTCCTCGTCCCGGCCTCGTTCACGTTGCTGGTGAACGTCGAACGCACAGTCCGCCGCAGCCTCTTCGGGCAAGCGCCGCCGACGGGTCCGCTGGTTTAGGGGGCATGCGGTCAGTTCAACGGATTGAGACCCGACAGAATCCGAGCCGAACTGCCCGCAGGCCATCACCCCTTGCATCAACAGCGTTCGATGGGATAGCCTGTCGGTTCTGGTTATTGCTCGCGCTCACTTGCCCGGAACGTGCCGATGGATTGTTTTTCGTCGCCGCTCTCGCGTCGTACCGTGTTGCAGGTCGGGTCTGCCGGAATTGCCGGGCTGACGCTCTCCAACCTGCTCCGCGCAGACAACGGCCATGCCCGTATCCGTTCGATGATCAACGTCCATCTTGATGGCGGAGCACCGCAACTCGACACCATCGATCCCAAGCCGAACGCGCCGACCGAAATTCGCGGCGAGTTCTCGTCGATCGAGACAGCGGTCCCGGGATTGCGGGTCTGTGAACATCTCCCGTTGCTGGCCTCGATCGCCGATCGCTTCGCGTGGATCCGTTCGCTCGTCGGTTCTGCCGGGGCTCACGATGCCTTCCAGCCGCAATCCGGCTTCGACAGCAACGACTTGAAATCACTCGGTGGCCGACCGGCGATCGGGTGTGTTGTCTCAAAGTTACAAGGGAGTGCGGCCGATCCCGTCCCGGCGTTTGTCGACCTGATGCAAGGGCGGCCGCTGGTCCGGAACAGCGCCCGTCCGGGGTTCCTCGGTCCCGCCAGCCAGCCGTTCCGTCCCGATTTGTCACAGGCGTTTCCGCGCGAACTCGAACCGGGAATGAAAGGGGAACTCGCCCGCCTCGGTGGCGATCATCGCATCAGCCTCAGTCTGCATCACGATCTGACAGCCGACCGCCTGAGTGCCCGCCGCGATCTGTTAAGTGCGTTCGATGGCTATCGTCGCGAAGTCGATGCCTCGGGCATGATGGACGCGATGGACCGCTTCGATCAGCAGGCGGTCAGCATTCTCACGTCGGGCAGACTGAAGGGCGCGCTCGATCTCGACGCTGATCCGACGTCCGTACGGAAGTATGCCCTCGGTGGTCACGAAGACACTCTCGCCTCCTACACCAGTGACGGACCGCGGGCCACGCTGAAGTTTCTACTGGCACGGCAACTCATCGAAGCGGGCGTCCGGTGTGTCAGCCTGTCCCTCAGCGACTTCGATACCCATAGCGACAACTTCCCGCGGTTGCGCTCGCTGCTGCCGATTCTGGATCGCGGGTTGTCGGCTCTCGTCCTCGATCTGGAAGATCGTGGGTTACTCGATGACGTGCTGATCGTCGTCTGGGGCGAATTCGGCCGCACACCGCGGATCGATCCGAAGAGCGGTGGCCGTCATCACTGGCCGCAGGTCGGTCCTGCGTTACTCGCCGGTGGTGGATTGCGGATGGGCCAGATCATCGGTGCGACCGACCGCGACGCAGGCACCGCGATTGCCCGGCCGGTGCATTACAAGGACATCGTCGCCACGCTCTACCACCACGTCGGCCTCGACCCGCATCGCACCTCCCTCACCGACCCACAAGGCCGCCCGCAACATCTCCTCGACACCGGCACCGCGCTCCGCGAGTTGATGTGAGTTAGAGACCGGTCACATCACTCACGAGCACGATGAATGAAAATCTTCCTGGTCGCTGTCGATGATGACCTCGCTGCGGCCTGGCAACATCACTGTGGCGATTTACCCGATGTGACGATTCATCACGGTTCGATCTTTGATCTCCGCGTTGATGCGGTTGTGAGTCCTGCCAACAGCTTCGGTTTTATGGATGGGGGGATCGACGCGCTCTACTCGCAGAGATTTGGCTGGGATGTGCAGGAACGGCTTCAGGAACTGATCCGGAGCAGACATCACGGCGAGTTGCTGGTGGGTGCCGCAGAGATCGTCGAAACTGGAGTCAAGCGGCCTCCGTTTCTCATCGCCGCGCCGACGATGCGGGTTCCGATGATTCTTCGGGAGACGGTCAACCCCTATCTGGCCGCTCGGGCTGCGTTACTGCTGGTCAAATACGGGATGGTTCATTCCGGTCAATTCATCGGCAAACCAGTCGCAGAGGTCGTGACCTCGATCGCGTTCCCTGGATTGGGAACCGGAGTTGGCCGCGTCAATCCAGATGTTTGTGCGCATCAGATGCGGACTGCAATTGAAGATGTCGTCCTGAACAACCCACCCTTTCCCCAGACCTGGGCGGACGCTCAAGAACGTCATCAACGGCTCTACTCTGAGCACGTGCGTGATCTGCAGCGAGACTCGTAGGCGACCCACACACCACTTTCAATCCTTGACTGGCACGAATCTTCGACTCGTCATCGTGCGCAGGAGCAAACGTCATGACGCGATGGTCGACAGAAGATGATGATGTCGACGACGACGAGTGGGACAGCGAGGATTCGGACGACGAACCGACGATCCGCTGTCCTTACTGTCGGGAAGAGATGCTGGAATGTCTGCCCCAATGTCCGGCGTGCCACCGGTATCTTTCCGAAGAAGATTCTCCCCCAGCTCAAAAGGCGTGGTGGGTCATCCTGGGAGCCATCCTGGCGCTGGGTGTCGCGTGCTGGTGGGTCATCAGTTAACCGAGTGGTGGTGGCGGTGCTGAACCGGATTTCACGCGACGGATATCGGCTGTCTTGTCACACCCAGCGGGGCGGATCATGATCAGCAAATGACCATGGCAAAACCGTCGGAGAGATCTGTTCCAGCGTCAGAAGGCACAGCCGCAGTCAATGCACGGGCGGCAGCGTTCGGGTTGTGCATCAATCTGGCGATGGTCGCAGTGAAGCTGACCGCCGGTCTCGTCGGTCATTCGTATGCCCTGATTGCCGATGCGATCGAATCCTCGACGGATGTGTTTGCATCGCTCGTGGTCTGGGCCGGGGTCCGGATCACTGCCCGCCCCGCCGACGAGACGCACCCTTTCGGTTATGGCCGGGCGGAAGCACTGACGGTGGCGGTGGTCGCCTTGATGCTCCTCGGAGCAGGCTTCGGGATCGCGGTCTCTGCTGTGCACGAGATCGTCACCCCGCATCATGCACCGGCTCCCTTTACCTTGGTCGTCTTGATCGCGGTGGTCGTCTCCAAAGAATGGGTCTTCCGTCGTGTCCTCGCCGTCTCTGCAACCACCGACAGCTCGGCCGTCGAAGCGGATGCGTGGCATCACCGCAGTGATGCGTTGACCTCGGCAGCGGCCGCGATCGGTATTCTGATTGCCCTGGTCGGCGGACCGGAGTACGCCGCTGCTGATGATTGGGCTGCCCTCGTTGCCGCGGGGATCATCCTTTTCAACGGGGTCCGCTTCCTGCGGGTGGCGATTGCAGAGTTGATGGACCGACAGCCCGATCCGGCCATCGCCGCGAAGATTGAAGCAGCCGCCCACAGCGTCCCTGGCGTGCTGGCCACCGAAAAACTCCGCGTCCGCAAGGTGGCTCAACGCTGGTGGATCGACCTGCATGTGCAAGCCGATCCGCAATTGTCCTTACTGGAAGCCCACAACCTCAGTGGTCGTGTCAAAGGGGCGATTCGAGAAGCACTCGGTCTCGAGACCGACGTCCTCATTCACATGGAACCCTTCGAGGCTTCCACAGATTCTGAATCTTCCCCTCGCTCAGTCACGGGTCCGGAGTGATGGGCCGCAGGTCTGCCTACGGGTTGTCCGGCAACCGGTCCCACCAGTTCTGCAAGTCGGCGGGCCATTCCGAGTGGAAGCTGAGCCGCTCACCCGTCGTGGGATGATGGAAGCTCAGCACCGTGGCGTGTAAGGCCAACCGTGGTGCTCCGGACCGATCATCGATCGCGGTTCCATCGCGACGGCGGAGGTAAGTCGGCTCACCGCACAACGGGGTGCCCGCTTCTGCCAGATGAATGCGAATCTGGTGGGTGCGCCCGGTCTCCAGCCGACATTCAATCCGCTGATAAGGCCCGCGCATGTCGAGGGGGCGGACATGCGTCACCGCGTGCTCGCCGGTCTCACCCGGTCGTGCGATCCCCCGGAGACCATCTCCCCGATCACGCACCAGGGGTGAGTCCAGCTTCGTCGCCACCATGCGGCCGAGGATTGCTGCGAGGTAGCAGCGTTCAACTGTGTGTGCAGCAAACTGGGGAATCAGCTGGTCCGCGGCGGCTTTGGTCCGGGCGAAGACGACGAGTCCGGACGTCTCGCGATCCAGACGCTGCACACGCCACAGCGGTGGCAACGACAGTGGACGACGTTCCTTCCCGCGCTCCCGATCGAACAACGTCCGCTGGGTGAGTTCATCCAGCGTCGGCGCGAGCTGCTTCTTCTGATCGGGCCAGTGAGCTTCTTCCGGACGTCGAACGCTTACCACACCGGACGGCTTCTCCACCACAACGACAGCCTCATTGACAAACCGGATCAACACCGTTTGCGGAAGCGGGGGAGCCGAGTCCCCCAATAACGTCAGGCGATCACCAGGGGCGACGCGACGGGCTTCATGCACGCATAAGACATCGTTGACCAGCACCCGCCGTTGACTCAGCCACTGACGACAGACCTTCCAACTGGTTCCGGGGACGTGTTGTCGCAGGACTGCGAGCACGGTGAGATTCGCCGCCTTTGCATCGACGAACCAGGTACCGGAAGCAGGTTGGGAGGACATTGCAGAGAAATTCCGCAGAACAAACGCTGAGCCGAGTTGACGACCCGCCGGGCTGACCTATGTTTGCTGTGTCGCCCGCGAGGGGTGACGACGAAAACAACGAGAATACCAAGTGCTTTCGGCCGTGGCCTGCTGCGGACGAGAGTTGAGCGCGGCAAGGAGAAGCTGGGAGCTTCGAGGGGACCTTGCCGCGCTCTTTTCGTTTGAATTGCCTGATCAGTCCGGTCTCCGGGGATCAGCCATCTTGCTGGACCGCTCAGGGCAAACTCGATCTGTCGTCCCCGTCGGATATGCGAGTCTCAGGTTCCAACGATCGTCACCGGGGCCGTTCACGGCCGGATTAAACCGCTTTAGGTGAGCACTTTACGTCAAATGATCACTCGCTGACTGGTTCCCTGCATCAGCAGCACACCTGAAAAGAAAACCCGTTGAGAAGTTGGCGAAGTCTGCCGGTTTCACCATCGAAACCAATCCGACTTTGCCGATTGTAGTGATTATGCGTCTTCGCGGGCTTGGGGAGGCTGCCGAGTGAACCACCACAACTTCATCGCCGGGTTGAGACGCAAACCGATCGTCGCCGCGTTGTTTCTCTGCGGGTTGATCGGCTGGCTTTCACCGCTGGTCTCAGCAGCACGGCGGCCGAAGTTGCCTCCCGTCAGCGTGAAGGCTGATGCGGAAAACGGTTTGTGTGTTTCCGGCTACTCGCAAAGTGGCTCGCAAAAATATGCCGTCCTGAATGAGCATGTCGTTCAGGAAGGACAGATTGTGCACTGGCAGGGACGCCGGTATCTCGTCAGCGCGATCGACGCCGACGGGTTGCTGTTACGGCATCCCGAAACAGGTGAAGAACGCGCAGCCCGTTGGGCAGCGCGCGAGTAAAAAGGATTTTCGCGTGACCGGTCCGGTTGACACTTCTGAGCTGGAACCGATTCCCGTCGACTTCAGCCTGCGGACCGCTGCGACCACGCTCGGCCTGGCGCTGGTCCTCGTGTTTACGCTGCTCCTCTTCAATAAGTCATTTCCCGAGCGTGTCTCCGGAATGCGTCCCACTGCGGAACTGACTGCGTCCATCGATCCGCTGGAAGGGGACCCGCAACACCCGGCTGTCGATCAGGAGCGCGATGCGGCCGTCGATGAGATCCTGGCCACTCAGGGCCAGCCTTCGATTCAACTGGATCAGCCCGAGTTTGATCTGGCGGATCTGCTGGTCCAGCCGGAACTGTTGTCCGTTCGTCCGACAACCGTGGCTGTGACTCTCGGTCCGCCGGAGCCATTGAGCACCGAACCAGCTCCCCCGTGGGAACCACGTACGGCACCACTGCCGGTCGTTCAGTTTCTGGCACTCCCGGAACCGCACGACACCGCACATCCCGCATGGTCTGCTGACTTGGCGCGGTTGTCGCTCAGCCTGGAACATCTCGCCGAACGCGTGGCGACTCGGCCCCACTGTCCCGAACCGACACCGCAAGCGGTCGGACCGGCGGTGCAGGTCACCGGTCTGCTCAAGCTGGAACGGATGGCTGAGGACCGCGACCGCTTCTCGCTGCAGGCGAACCACGTTCCCATCGGCACTCTGCTGCAGGAACTGGCGGATCTCGCGGGGAAGAACCTGGTGATCGAGCCGAGTGTGACAGGCACCCTTTCGCTCACCTTGCGTGACGTCACGCTGGATGAAGCGATCCGAGGCGTCTTCAAGCACCACGGGCTCGCCGCGACCGTTCGCGGTCGGGACTGGGTTGTGACAACAGCCGCCCTCGCCGCAGCTCGTCAACAGGCTGCGAGCCCTCTGAAAATTCAGTCCTATCCGATTCGCTTCGCCGCAGCAGAAGTGATTCGTACGCACGCCGAGTCTTTGCTGACTCCGGCTGCCGGCAAACTGAAAGTAGCCGAGTCGGGCGCGGGACGGGTGGCGATGCTGATGGATCGCCCGGAAGTCCATGCCACGTTTGCACGCTGGTTGAAAGAGGTTGACCGACCACCGCCTCGGATTGCGGTGACCGCGACGGTCTATCGTGTCGATCTGGGAACACAACGCCCGCTGGAGTTTCTGTCCGTGGGTGCAGAAGAACCACTCTGTCCACAATGCGGGCGACGACATGCTCCGTCAACCGGGCTGATCGTGGATGAGGTGGTCACTAACACGCACGACTGGAAAGCCGGTCTCTGGCATGGTCCGCACGCGGCGGCCAGTTTGTCTCATCTCCCGACCACGCTCGTCGCGACACCGATGCTGATTCTGGATGACAATCAAGCCTCAGAACTGGTGATCGATGACCGGCCGCGGCAACGGATCGTCGATCCGCAATCGGGACAGGCGCAGGACTGGATCGCTCCTCAGGCTCTGAATACCGCCACTGCGCGACTTAAACTGCGACCGCGACTGCTGTCGGATGGCTCGGTTCGTTTGAGCCTGAGTCCCGGTGGGCAGCAAGAGACCACGTTGACGCTTGCCGAGAGTGACACGGCGGCGATCTCCGGCTGGTCGACGCAAACGGTCACGGTGCAGGACACCCCCACCCCAGCAATCACGCGATTGACCTCGCTCGGAACCCGCACGCAACAACGGACCGCCAGCACAGCCACCGCTGAACTGGTGCTGTTCCTCACCGTCCGCCCGGCCCCACTTGAATCAGCCCGCTGATTCTCTGCCCGAAGAGTTGCCATCACGCTCCGCGTAATGAGCGAATGCTGGAAACGCCTGGGAAGTTGCCGGAGCAGTCGCCATGTTGCATGGTGTTGATTGCACAGGGCGATAGGCACACGCGGTGATTGATCCGCCCATCACGCGGAGCGTGATGGCGACATTCCTAGGCTTCGCGGATGAAGTGGGCTGCGAAGTTGCGGATTTGTGTGCCGTTGAGGACGTGGAAGACGCGGAGTCGCTGGATCAGTTCCTGGCTGAAGCGGCCGATGGGAACGTGGACCAGCTTCTTGCCGAATCGCTTCGCGAGCTGCTTCCAGCCGAGGCCGGGTGGTGCAGCACTCAAGAGTGCGATGTGCCGTTCGCGGGCGTGATAGCACGCCGCAGCGAGCAACCGTTCTTCCAGCGTATCGGTGAAATCGAACCGCGGATTCCGCCAGATATCGGGGATCGATCGCGGCGGGAACAGAAAGACCGAGCCTCCATACAGCGCCTGACCGATTCCCGGTCCAATCATGTTCGCCTGAAAGTTGGTTGCAAAGAGGGCGAGCGTCGATTCATCATGATGCTCAGCGTGCCACGTCACCCGCCACGGATACTCGCGCGGATCGGCCGGGCTGTCGAAGAGCATCACCACACAATCGAGCTTCCCGCGCGCCGGAGGCAACTCCTTCACGTAGAGGGAGCCGGTATGCCATTGCCGCAGGGTTTCACGTAGGTCGAGGCCATCCTTGAGGCTGGTACTGAATTTTTCCGTCCGGGCAAGATCGTTACCGAGCAATCCCAAAGCCGTATCTTTGACGTGGGTCCGAAACTTTTCGATCGCGATGTCTTCCGGCGGCCAGCTGCATTGGCGATGCGGATTCCAGTTCATCTCCCACTGCTGCTGTTCGAGCTTGGGTGGCTGTGGCTGCAACCGCATCGTCCGCCACTGGACCAGTTGTCCCGGCAACCGGTTCTTCAACTGCAGCATGGTCCCGTCCGGCAAGCGCCCGCGATGGACACCGCAGGCGATCGTCGGGAGCGTCGTTTCGGGTGGGAACGGGTATTCGCGTGCGGTCTCCGCCAGTGCGAGGGCGAAGGCATCGCCGCCGATTTGCCGGGCCGCGACGAGCAGTGTGTAGAAGTCGGGCGTGAGTCGATGTTCGATGAGTGACAGGTTGCGGACATACTGAAAGTACGACTGCAGCAACTTCGGGGAGAGCCGCCGCGCCCGCCGTCCCAGTTCTTTCTGATAACGGGTGCGGGCAGTCAGGACCAAACCTTTCACGCCATCGACCGAGAGATTCTCGTCGGCATCGAGATCGGCCCGGGCCTGCTCGTACATCCCCGTGATGAACGGCAACTCGCCCAGCATGAAGAGGGCCGTTTCCGGCTGCACACCGTAGGTCTGCGGTTCATCGACCGGTTCCGCCGTCGCCTCCAGCTGCTGCTGTGCCTGATAGGCTTCACGGATCCACGGCCATTCCATCAACGAACAGACGAACAAAACCTTCTTGTATCGTTGTTCCAGCCGATGCAGTTCCGCCGCCATGTGGGCGGCCCGTTGTTGCGGCTGGCCTTCCGGCAGACGCGGGAGTGATGGCAGCACCGCTGCCGAAAACTGATCGACTGCCACCTGCTTGAGAGCGTAGGGATCGGGATAGACCGCCGAGTAACTCTCAAACCGCGTCGTTTCGAGATCGACGAAGGCTCGCGGCAAGCGTTCCGCCACGGCGATTCTCAGAGCGGCAATCACCGGCTGACAGGGATCGATCGGGACGTAACTTGCCGTGGGATCGTCGGACTCGTCGTCTTGATCGTCGGCGGAGCTTTCAGGCGTCCAATCCTTCGCGGGCGACCAGCGCGGTTCTTCCTGCACGACGAGTGCGAGTCTCGGCAGGTGGTCGATCGCCGCTTCCACCGCAGGCTGAAACGACGGTGGTAACGGGACCGCGAGACAGTCCCACGGTTGTTCGAGCATCCGGCGTCGGACCTCGATGGCGCAATCGCCGCTGCCGTGAATCACGGGCAACGCGAAGATGCGTTCGCTGAACTGCAGGACTGCCGACACATCCGCCTCCGGTCACCGACCGTTCGATCAGATGTCAGTATCCAGCGCCAGCAGTTCGGGAGCAACCCGTGGGAAGCCCATGGAAAGCATTCCATGGGCTTCGATGGATCACACCGAGACCGCGGTCGTGATCCCGTCCATGATCCAGCGATCGAGGTCGCGGAACATCTTGGATTCGGCGGCCGCTCCGGTCTGTTGATAGACTCGGGTGCCAACCTGCATCCCGGCGGAGTAGAACTTGCGGCCGGCGGCCACCAGATCGCCCACCTTGACGTCCAGGCAGTCGTACGTCGTCGTTAACAACATCCGACGACCACGCAGCCCACGGAACTGAGCGAGCGGGGCTTCCGATTGCGGAAACTCAGACTGGAACGACGCTGCACCCGTGAAGGACTGAGGATGCGCCAGCAGCAGTTCCAATGCTGTCGTGCCACCGGTTCCGCGTCCCGCGAGATAGATCCGCTGCGGATTGATGTTGAAGCTTTGCTGCATACGGGCAACGGTCTGCTCGATCTTGCGGGCCAGGGCGACCACGCCATCGACCGACGACGCCCAGCGGGCACCCTCTTCGGTCGGCAGGTTGCCGCGAATTGCCAGCGCGAGATAGTTCCGTTCGCTGATCTGCGGCAGCACATCGAAGACTTCATCTTCGGTGCCATCGGTCCCGTGGAACCAGACGATCAGGGGATAGGCGTATCCCGGCTCGTACGCATCCGGCAGCGCGATGGCGTGCGGCTCGTCGATGAAGGAGAGTTGCGGTCCCGCTTCCGGATCGGCTTCCCGCTCTTCCACGGTGGGAATCGCATCGTAGTCGATCGTGTCGAGGGCCGTGGCCGGTTCTTCCGGGAAGAACCAGTCATCCTCAACCGAGGAGTTCGGGTCGAAGTAGCGGCTCAGCCGCGAATTCGGGGGGATTCGGTCGCTCATTTCCGCAGCGTTTCCTTGCTGATGTTCCAGGTTGCGTAAGCAACACGGGCGAGGGTGGCCCGATCGTGATCGCGGGAAGCGGTCACGCTGGTGCGGACTTCTTTCATTGGGAACAAGCGGCCCGGACATTCCGTGGCCTTGACGTCTCCATGTCCGATCACGTGATCGGCGTCAATCTGATATTCCCGGGCGAGGATGCTTAGCAGGTCTTTCACACTCTTCAGTTGCGCGGCGGTTGGGGCCGTCTTCTCGAAGTTTCCGATCAGGACGATTCCGATGCCACGCTGGTTGTATTCCGCGACTCCGGCATGTGCCCCGGCCAGTTGCTGCTTCCAACGAAACGTTGGCTCGACCGCTCCGTCGTCCATTCCGTGCCCGTTGCCGATCACGAAGTGGTATCCGATTCCCAGCCAGGGATTGCCATCTTTGTCCTTGTTTTTCAGATGCTGTTCGTGGATCGACTCGACGCTGCCGGAGTTCGCTGCCGTGTGATGTACGACGAGGTGTTTCCAGTCGCGGGGAGTCTTCTTCGGACGCCAGGGGTTGTCGTTCGCCGCGAGGCGGGGAACGTCTGGAACCATGGGGACCGCCGACTGCACGGGGGCGAGTTGCGGAGCGGGCTGGACCGCTGTGGGAGGCACCACGGCCGGTCGAACGCATCCTGGGAGAACCGAGAAACCACAGAGCACGCAGAGGAACCGCTGTACGAAGCGACCCGATTGGCCGTTCGCACGCAGACCCAGTCGTCCGCCGGGGAGTCTCGGCATCCGTGCAACTCGCATCCCGATCCATCGGGTGGCCTCGATCACCGTGGCACCAGCCGCAGTCATCAAGGCGAGGCGGAATCTACTGGGGAACCTACCCCCTGTCAACGTGTGCTTTGACGCAGGGCTCTATGCAGTATGGAGTTACCTTGACGATCGTGCGAAGCGACGCAGACTGTAACGGTTATCCGGCCGAATGGGAAGCGGTCAAATCCTCTGCATGTCTCGCAGAATTCCCAGAATACGGATTCGGCGCGAGTTTGGCCGTTTTTGACCCGAATTGCCGGAGACCCCTCAAGTGACCCAAAGTCCCGCTCATTACGGAGGTCGGGAGATGCATCAGTAGAACGCGAAGACGCAAGCGAGGTGGTGGACGATGGAGGGAGACGACGGTAGTCTGGCCTGATCGAGTCTGCTTCGTACCTTTCAACGGGATTATCATCGCCATGGTCAAAACTGCTTCGACAATGCTGCCGCTGGGGACCAAGGCTCCCGCGTTTTCACTCCCGAATATCGATGGGCAGACCGTGGCCCTGCAGTCCTTCGAAGGCAAGTCGGGATTGCTGGTGATGTTCATCTGCAATCATTGCCCGTTCGTGAAGCATCTCCGGGCCGCCCTCGCTGACTTCGGACGTGAGTATCAGGCCAAAGGACTGGGCATCGTCGCAATCAGCTCGAACGACGTCGCCACGCATCCCGATGACAGCCCGGCCCTCATGCAGGCCGAAGCCAAAGCGGCGGGTTACACCTTCCCGTATCTGTACGACGCCACTCAGGCGGTGGCCCAGGCTTACAAGGCTGCCTGCACGCCCGATTTCTTCCTGTTTGATCGCAACATGGCGCTCGTCTATCGCGGCCAGTTCGATGCCAGCCGTCCCAACAATGGCAAGCCGATCGATGGGGCCGACCTCCGCGCTGCGGCCGATCGCGTCCTCGCCGGACAACCGCCGCTGGTCGAACAACGTCCGAGCATCGGCTGCAACATCAAGTGGATTGCCGGGCGGGAGCCGGCGTATTTTACGGGGGTTTCGGCGGTGGAATAACACCCGTTGTGAAGCGTGCCCCCGGTCATTGACCGGGGGCTAAATGATGTTGATCATGACGCACCATTCTTCAGGGACCACATGATGCCGATGACACGTCGTGACTTTCTTCGGACCACCGCAATCGGAACTGCAGCAGCGGCAACATTCACGAGTGCTCCCGCCGCGGATGAGGTGCCGCTCATCATTGATACGCACCAGCACCTGTGGGATCTCTCGAAGCTGGAACTCCCGTGGCTTAAGGGTGCCCCGGCGATCCTCAACCAGACGTATCACCTGAAGGAGTACGCTGCCGCAACGACGGGACTCAACATCCGCGCGATTTACATGGAAGTCCACGTCGCCGACCGTCAGCTCGACGAAGAAGCCCAGCACGTCGTCGACATTTGCCGCAGCGGCACCGCCCCCACGATCGCGGCAATTATCGGCTGCAACCCGGCGTCCGAGTCCTTCACAGCCTATGCGGAACGGATGAAGAAGCACCCCGCGGTCAAAGGGATGCGCCGGGTCCTGCACGCCCCGGAAACGCCCTCGGGTTACTGCCGCGGCGAGCGGTTCATCCAGAGCCTGCGTCAACTGGGAACGCTCGGGTTGACGTACGACCTGTGCATGCGGCCGACCGATCTGGGTGACGCACTCTACGCGGTCGAACAATGTCCCGACACGCGGTTCATTCTCGACCACTGCGGCAACGCCGATCCGCGGGCGTTCAACCCCAAGCTCGATCCGAACGAAGCCGCGGCCCACAAAGCCGACGACTGGAAACGCGGCATCGACCGGCTCGCCCAGCACAAGAACATCCACATCAAAATCTCGGGGGTGATCGCCAAACTCCCCGCCGGGGGCGATGCGGGCGACCTCGCTCCGATCGTCAATCACTGCCTCGATGCGTTCGGCCCGGATCGTGTGATCTTCGGCAGCGACTGGCCCGTCTGCCTGCTCGGCCGCCCATTGAAGACCTGGGTCAACCACCTCACGCAAATCATCGCGAATCGCCCCGCAGCCGACCGCGCGAAACTGTGGTCGGGGAATGCGCAGAAGCTGTTCGCTCTCGGATAACCGGCCAGACGCCCACGGAATGCCTTCCGTGGGTGTCCGCGACTATGGGTATTCACATGATCGGAGCCATCGCCGGGGACATCATCGGGTCTGTGCACGAGGCGGAAGCGACCAAGACGAAACGCTTCGAATTGTTCACGGCCGACTCGCGTTTCACTGACGACACGGTGATGACGATCGCGGTTGCGGAGGTCTTGCTCACTAGAGGTGACTACGTCTCCATGTTTCATCGCTACTTCGATGCCTACCCCGATGCCGGTTACGGGATGCAGTTTCTGCTTTGGTGTGCCGAGCGTCGGACCAGACCTTACCAGAGTTGGGGCAATGGATCAGCGATGCGGGTCTCGCCCGTTGGGTGGCTCGCAAAATCACTCGATGAAGCGCTCGCTGAAGCGGAACGATCGGCCCGCGTTACACATGACCATCCGGAAGGCATCCGTGGGGCTCAAGCCGTAGCTGCATCCGTCTTCCTGGCTCGTCAACGACCGGAGAAACAAGTTCTTGCCAACTACATTACGCAGACCTTTGGCTATCAACTCGACCAACCACTGGATGAAGTCCGCCACTCGTTTCTGTTTGATGTCTCTTGTGCAGGGACGGTTCCCTGGGCCGTGCGGGCGTTTCTCGAAGCTCGTGACTATGAAGACACCGTCCGCAATGCCGTCTCTCTCGGAGGTGACGCCGACACCTTAGCCTGCATTGCGGGAGCGATCGCGGAAGCCTACTACGGAGTCCCTCCGGAAATCGTCCGCGAGACCCGTGATCGCCTGGATGCAGACCTGCTGGATGTGCTCGATCGCTTCGAGCGGGCGGTGAAATGAAAACGCCCACGGAAAGCTTTCCGTGGGCGTCTGTGGAGACGAGCGGCCGGAAAATTATTCCCCGGTCCCGATGGGCTCCTGCAGGCCCATGGATCGCACCGGGGCTTCGAGCGGGGCCGGGGCTTCGCTGGTCTGTTGCAGGTCGACGCGGTCGGCGAGCGTGATCGTCAGCAGCACTTCGCGGCCGCCGCGCCAGACCGCGAGCTTCACCTGGCGGCCGATCGGCGTCAGGCTGACCAGATTGATGAGATGGTTCTCGTCCTGCACGTCGAGACCGTCAAACGTCAGCACGACGTCATCCACACGCAACTCTGCCCGGGCGGCGGGCGTGTTCGGATAGACCTGTGTCACCCGCGCTCCGCGGACCCGATCGAGCCGCAGGGTCTTCGCCGTCTTCTGGTCGAACTGGGGATCGAGCCGCACTCCGAGGTAGGCACGATGCACAACACCGTGTTCAAGGAGCTGTTCCATCACCCGTTGCGCGAGATTGGCCGGGATGCTGAAGCCGATCCCTTCGTTGCCGCCGCTGCTGGATGCAATCGCCGTGTTGATGCCGACGACACGCCCCTGCAGATCGATGAGCGGCCCACCACTGTTGCCGGGGTTGATTGCCGCGTCGGTCTGCAGGAAGTCCTGATTGAGCACCTCAGCCGATCCCAGTTTCAGCTGCCGACGGCCTTTGGCACTGATGATCCCCAGCGTGACCGACCGGCTGAGACCGAACGGGCTCCCCATCGCCAGCACAAAGTGACCGATCTCGGCCTGGTTGCTGTCGGCCCAGCGCGACGGAACAAGATTGGGAGCGGAGATCTTGAGTACAGCGACATCGGTCGCTGCATCGCTCCAGACCCGCTCTGGGTGGATTTCTCGGCCATCGTTAAGCTGGATCGTAATCTCTTCCAGTGACGCCCCATCGATCACGTGGCGATTCGTCACGACGAAGTACCCGTCGCGACGGACGCTCGTCATGATCACGCCGGACCCGGTCTCTTCGACTTTTCCGCGAGCACTTTTCCGTTCGCTCTGAATATGCACGACGGAAGGGGTGGAGGTACTTGAGATCTTCGCCAGCACCTGACTGAACTGCTGCAGCGGTGCCGTTTCACGCGAGAGGTCTTCCCAGTACTTTTCTGAGACCGCATCAGATCCGCGGGCATGGAGAAACCCGGGCAATACCGTGCCGACCGTGAGGCCAACGATCAGCGCGCCCGCGCCGCAGAGTCCGAACCAGAGTCGAGAAGTCATAGCGTGCTGCCAACCAGGAGGAGGACGACCGCGCTCCGTCACATCGCGTTGTCGACTTCTGGGAGACCAGGGGTCGACGCTATTCTGCGACGAGCGGGAGACAACGAACGCGACAACCGTCCCGGTTGTGGCTGGCGTACCGATCCTGCGGATACCGCCAGCGAGAAAGAACGGGTGAACGTCGGATTGTTCACCCGTTAACGATCATAACGCAGCTTACTGATCGAGATCATTCACCGAGAATTCGTGGTCGACTGAGCGGCGTTCATACTCGACAGCCGAGCGCCAGTTCGCTTCGTACTCTTCGGCGAGTCCGCCGCGTTCTTCGCGTTTCCGCTGGCATTCCACGCAGACCGCGGTGAACGGGAGAGCCTGGAGCCGGGCGATCGGAATCGCCTTTTGACAGCGGTCGCAGGTCCCGTAAGACCCTGAACGCAGCTTTTCCAGGGCCACATCGATCTGGCTGATCTCACGGCTTTCCAGCGCTGCCAGCTGGCTATGCAGTTCCGTCTGCTCGTCCTGATTCGCCTGCTCGCCAACATCGTTGATGCCATCGTCCGGGGTGTAGTTCATCCCCAGATCTTCCGCGAGTTTCTGCCGCAGTGATTCGCGCTGAGTAATCAGGCGATTGTAGAGTCGCAACAAGGCATCATGGCGGGACATGGCAATGTTCCTCAGGCCAGCCTCCATGCGTGGAAGGCGTCGACACGGACGCCCGCGACAACTGTTGCTGGAGCAACAATGCACGCAGGATCGAGGCTTGCCGACATGATATACGCTGTCCGGGAGGGGCACGGAAAAGAAATCAGCGGGGATTCACGCGGATTTCGCAAAGGCTGCTCAAGAATTGACTTAGCGAGAGATTTCGGGGTGACCGACGATCGCTTTCGGCGTCCGATGACCGAAAATGACCGAGTTGGAGGGAATTCGCCCAGGTCAGGCCCTGAACTTGAGACCGGGTTGCGAGCCGCCGGGTGATTGAGGTTAGAGCAGTCGGTGCAGGACATCACCGGGACAGACGACCAGGGGCCGGTTCTGAGGATCGCGCAACTCGAGGTGCGGAGGCACACCCAACAGGTGATAGACCGTAGCCGCCAGATCGACCGGACGAACCGTATCACTCGCCGGATAGGCCGCAATCCGGTCCGATGATCCATAGACCTGGCCCCCGCGAATCCCGCCCCCCGCAAGGACCGTCGAGAAGCAGTTCGGCCAGTGATCGCGTCCGTCCGCCCCCGCGCCCGCATCACTGTTCCGCTGTCCGATTCGTGGCGTCCGTCCAAACTCGCCCGTCCAGATCACGAGGGTCTCATCGAGCAGGCCGCGCTCGGTCAGATCATCGAGCAGCGCAGAAAACGCCTGATCGGCGACCGGCATCAACCGGGTCTTCAGATCAATGAAATTCTTCGAATGCGTATCCCAGTACACGCTGACGTTCTTCACGCCGTCGTTGGGCCAGAAGACGGTGACGAGCGAAACCCCCCGCTCAATGAGGCGGCGGGCCTGCAACACCGATTGACCGTGCGGATTGCGGCCGTAACGATCGCGGAGTGCGTCGGGTTCCTGCGACAGGTCGAATGCCGCCTGAGCCCGCGGAGAAGCGAGCAGTTCAAAGGCTTGGGCGTATTGATCAGCAAAGAGCCGGGCCTTGTTCGATGGCAGGCGTGAGCCGTCCAGTTCGGTGAGCATCGATTGTCGCTGCTGCAGCCGTTTGAGATCGATTCCTTCGAGTGGAGCAAAGTCCCCGACACGATAGCCGGGGGCGTTCGGGTCGGCGTCAATCACGAGGGGCCCATGCTGTGGGCCAAGCCATCCGGCGAACTGGCCGTGACTTTGCTCAACGAACCGCGGGACATCTCCCGGCACGATTGGCCGCATCGAGACGAATGGCGGCAATGGTCGTTGACCATAGCCCTGCTGACTGAGCACGGCACCGAAGCCTGGCCAGTCTTTACTCAGATCTCCTCCTTGCGGTGGGGGTTGACCTGTCAGCAGGTAATGCGTGGAGGGAGTGTGATCGACGTTATCATGCGTCATCGAACGGATGATGGCCAGTCGATCGGTCTGCTGAGCCAGTAACGGGAAATGCTCGCCGATCTGGATGCCGGGAACGACGGTGTCAATCGGCTGGAATTCGCCCCGGATTTCGCGCGGGGCGTGCGGCTTAAGATCCCAGGTATCCTGATGGGCGGGGCCACCCCACATGAATAAGAGCAGGCAGCGTTTTGCCCGACCAAACTGTGGCGGACCATCGCTTCCCGCTGCACCATGCGCCTGTTGGCTCGCGAGCCACTGCGGCCACGAGAGACCGAAGAGACCCAGTCCCGCCTGTTGCAGCCAGCGACGGCGCGCAGCGTCTGTGATTCCCGACGGAAACATCGCGGACTCCAGGCGATCGCCAACAGGGTAAAACAACACGGCGGGAGTCTTCCGGTACTGGAAGCTCCCGCCGTGCAGTTTATCGCGCACAACCCCCGTCTGCCGAGTCGGAAGTGTTCCTTCCGGCTCGGTCAGGCCGACTGGCGCATTTCCAACTCCTCGCGGAGCCGGATGCGCGCCGTGTGCAACCGGCGCTTGATCGTACCGACCGGGCTGGCGAACCGATCACTCATCTCGACCAGCGACTGACCTTCAAAGTAGAAGGCGAGCAACGTCACCCGGTCGAGTTCACGCAACCGTTCGATCCCACCCCGGACAGCATCGGCCCGTTCGCCGTCCAACAGCGATTCCAGGGGAGTCCCCACGGAAGCGCTCCGTCCGCCGAAGAGC
>JBGATC010000059.1:0-35193 GCA_044229335.1 Planctomycetaceae bacterium
GCCAAGGCTTGCCGCTGGCGGTCAATCTGCACGCTGCGAATCATGCCGAAGTCCATCTGATTCAACCCCTGCTCGATGAGCATCAGCTCGAACAGCATTCGCCGCGGTTGATCTACGATCGGGCAGCCGACTCGAACAAGTTGCGGGACGAACTGGCCGCCGACGGCATTCAGCTGATCACGCCTCACCGCAAGAGTTGCCGCAACATTCATCCGTCGCACGACTGCCGTATGCTGAAGCGGTACAAGCAGCGGTGGAAAGTCGAGCGGACGTTCGCCTGGCTGGGGAATTATCGACGCCTCGCCACCCGCTACGACCGCAACCCCAACCAATTCCTCGCATTCGTCATCCTCGCCTGCGTTCACCGATTGTTACACAGGCTTTCCCCGTTATGAAACTGGCACTAGCATCCCACAGGTGGTCATCCACACGGCGACGCAGACCTGATTGGCGTCCGGTTTCAATGCCCCCAGCACTCGCCGTAAAACATCCTTCCCCGGAACGCCATAAGGCAGATCGAGCACGGTGAGCAACCAGCCTTCCTTGAATGCCATCCAGCTGACGATTGTCGTCGAACGATTTCACTCATGAGCTGCCACGCTCAAGTCGACACCCTGAAGTTCAAAGAGGCGTAAGTGGTTTTCGATGCGACCAGCCCAGGACGCTCCTGAGGGGTGCATGCGCAATTTGTTCGGTGTTTCCGACAACCAGGCGACGGGATGCCCGGTCTTGGCATCTTCGACAACGGTTTCCATTCCGCGTGACAAGACTCGCCAAGGAAACTGCTGCGATCCGGCGGCGATTGCGGCGACATCGCCCCAGCCATCATGGGACTCCCGGCAATCCCCATTTTCGACATCCCAGACGCGAATTGTCCTGTCAAACGAGCTGCTGGCAAGCAGCCTTCCGTCAGGAGAAAAAGCGATCTCCGCGATCGGCCTCGTGTGACCGCGTAATACCATGATCTCAGAGTTGGATGCGGCATCCCACACGCGGATTGTGCAATCTTCAGATCCGCTCGCGATGCGAGTGGCGTTGGGTGAATAACAGACGCATCGCACTGCTTCGGTGTGTCCCCTCAGAACGGAGATCGGTAAGAAATTGCGCGCATCCCAGACCATCACAGTCTGGTCAGCACTTCCTGAAAGGATCTGACATCCATCGGTTGAGTATCGGACACACATCACTAAACCCTGATGCCCCGCAAGTACCGCCGTCTCGGTGCCTGCGACGGGATCCCAAATTCGGATCGTTCTGTCGAACGAGCCACTGGCGATCTGCTGTCCATCGGGAGAAACGCACAAGGTCACAACCCATCTCTTGTGTCCTCGAAGATCGGCGAGACATTCGCCGGTCGTGGCATTCCAGACCCGTACCGAATCGTCTTCGGATTCACGAAAAGAAGCTGCGCAACTGTAAATGCGAGTTCCGTCCGGCGAAAAGCAGAATTCCCGGACCTCTCCCGTATAACCCCTGAGCGTTGCCAGTTCCTCTCCGTTGGCCGCATTCCAGATGCGCACTGAGACATCGTCGGGATCCGTCAGTGAACCCGAACCGCTGACAATGGCGGCACCATCCGGGGAATAGCGGAACGCTGAGAGCGCGCTATTGTGTCCCCGAAGGCGCATTGGTGGTTGGCACGTCGCGGTCGACCACACGCGGACAGTGCGGTCTTGCGAGCCACTTGCAAACCAAGCCCCGTCGGAAGAGTAGCAGAGACATGTGACCCGATCTTCGTGGCCTCGGAAGTCTCGCAGTTCCAACCCGGTGTAAGCATCCCACTCGCGAATCGTCGACCGACCGCGCGCAACCGTCAGGATCCGCTCACCGTCGGGAGAATAACAAGCGAGCACCATTTCAAAATCGTCTCGCCGGAGGCACATGAGTTTCTGGCCGGTCGCGGCGTCCACCACATAAGCACCGCGTCCAAAGAATCCGACGACAAGCAGTCGCTCTCCATTAGGAGAGAAACTGACTGATTCGACTGGGCTGGTTTCTCGGAACGTTGACAGCAGGATGCCTTCGTCCGCACTCCACACTCGCAAAGCATGATGCTGCCTTCCACTCGCATCCGAGACTGATGAAGTCGTGATAATTCGTGTTCCATCAGGTGAATAGCACATGTTCGTCACCAACCCCATTTCGTCGCGCATGGAAGCAATCACTTCACCTGTGAACGCGTCCTGAATTCTCATCACACCATCCGTGGAACTGATCACTCGAGTCCCGTCAGGAGAATACGCCCCCCCTTTGACTCTGATGTTTGTCGACTCGATCTCAGCTCCAGTAGCGAAGTCCCATGCATGCCGCATCCCGTCCTTCGCGACACAGACAACGCGGGTGTCATCTTGTGACTGTTCGATGGCACTATAGTCACCGCAAATGACACGGATCGTTCCGCTCGAGCGCGTGTCCCACAGAGACAGTGTTCCGTCCTTGGAAAGACTGGCGAGTTGCCTTGCGTCGCCAGAAAACTTCAGCGATCGAACTTCGTCTGCATGGCCCGGAAGCACGGCATGCTGCCCGGCTCCTAACGGCACCACTGGTGGGCGAAGTGACTCGATCCAGGTGAATGCGGGTGTGTTCTTGGCCTTGCAGTATTCCCATTCTTCGAGCAGCTGATCGAGATGCGGTTCGGCTCGAAGCCTTGGCCCGGAAGCGACCCACTCCGCGACAGTTGCGGAGTATTGCCGTGCCGCTTCCTGACTGTCGTACCACCAGCAGGAATTCCACAGGCATTGAAACAGTGCCTGCGGATAATCCCCACGATGGCGGTCGATGAAGTGCACGTCCCGCCGCAGGGCTTCGTTCAACAAGGCCAGGATTCGAAACTGCGGATGGTTCACCGGCAACGCATCCAGAACATTTGCGAAGTCGCGAATGAGATCGAAGATCATTCCGCCGCCTCCGCTTTCGCTTCCAGGAAATGGAGATCGGTGAACAGATCCGCGATGGCGTCCCAGTGGGGGGACTTTTCGTCCTCCTGGCCGAAGCGTTTGCCGACTTCCAAGAGCTGAGACGGCAGTTCATCCACTTTGCGTATGTTGACCGGCCGAGGTGTGGGCGGCAGTTTGCGGGCTCGGGCTCGCTGTTCGTCGAGGGACTCCAGGAAATAATCCTGCCGGGCGAAGAAACGGGCCAGGCGAGCGTGCGGGCTTTTGTCGCTCTCATCAGTGCCGTGCGGAGTCCAATCAGCCCGCTCGACATACCGGGCATGAACCCATTCGGCGACCTGCCGATGGTACAGCGTCAACACGCTGCCGCCGGGGGCCGAGCGCTCAGTGAGGTAGGGAGCGAGGTCGGAACGCAATCGCGACCAGATGGCGATCGGGATCCGCTTGGGCCGTCGAGACAGGCGGTGCTTGTTCTCGATGCTCTTCTGCACGATCGAGCGACGAAAATCGCGATCCGCGAAGAGCACGCCCAGCATCTCCGCTTCGCTCAAGCCGCGACGGGCCGCCGCCAGATAACCCAGCGCCCGCTGTACCAGCAGTTCCCCATGATTCACTTCCTCGCTGAGGCGGTCGAACAGTTGCTGCAACAGTGCGGAAATGTAGGTGCTCGACGACGCGGGCTCAGTCAGCTGCCGACCCGTGTCATACGAACGCCACAGTTTCAACTCTTCCAGCAGCAGTTTGAGATACAACGGCTGGCGACAGGGGTCCGCCGTCATTCGCTGCTCGACGAGACGCGTCTGCGACGGAGTCAGCGTCCGTCCCGCCGCTGGCAGCCAACGATGAAACAACAGGGTCTTGGCATCGTCGAGGGACAGTGCGTCCAGATTCACCAGGTTTTCGGCAGGAAGCTTCCGACGCTGGAACGCAACGTACGGCTGACCCACGGGGTCATTCTCGTCTCGATCTGCCAGACACGAAACGACCAGCTTGACATGGCTCGGTAGCGGACCAAACGGAATCCAGAACAGCTGCCGGGCATTGTCCGCTTCGGCGAGCTGGTCGAGCGCATCGAGGAACACCACGACTGGCTGCTGCGCCGTCGCCGCCTGCAGATGCCGGCGAAACTCCTCGATCAATTCGCGAACGTCGGATGGCAACGGTTCCACGAGCGGATGTTGGAGACGCAGTTCTTCGCACAGCGATCTGAGCAACCCGCGGAGATCGGATGACCGCGGCGAAACGCCGATGTACCGCACGACCGCTTGTTTTGTCGCTGGGACATCCGCGACAGCCCGTGCCAGCAGGGCGGTCTTGCCGCAACCGGAGGCTCCATGAACAACGAGCGGCCAGGTCGAATTGCCGTCCAGGTAGTCGCGAATGCGGTCGCGTTGTTCCTGACGGCCGACGAAGAGTTCCGGCGCCCCTCGCTCGCGTCCGAAGCGGGCATGTTCGTCGCGCTCGATCTCCAGTTCGCGAGCCGTACGGTCTGGTGACGGGATCGCGGCGCTATCGTTCTGAGTCGACCGCGTACCACGCCAATAGTCTTGAACTTGGCGCTCGATGACAGCCGTCAATCGCTCCTGGACTTCGCGGCAGAATTCCAGGATGTGCTCGGTCGAGACGCGGACAACCGTCTTGCCGGCGGAATTCATTGATTCCATCAACTGGGCGCGTGGTAAGACTTTGACATTGCCGCCCAGCCGCTGCTGGATCGCGGCTTTCAGGTCGCGCTGGGCAGTCTGCGCGACCGGGTCGAGCTGATCGTTAACGACGTCGAAGTAGTCCCTTAGCAGAGGGATGTCGATACCCGGCGGCGGTTCGGCGTCGCGAAAGAAGGCGAAGACGTGTTCGTGGGCGTGGGGGACACGCAAGGCACCGGACCAGATCTCCTGCTCGGTCGCCGAGGCTTGAAACCGAACAACGGGCGGCAACGGGTCGGTACTTGCCGTGAGCGTCGCAAAGCGGCCAGGGAGGGTGCTGGGTGGGAAGGCGCGGTTGATGATTTGCCAGAGGACGAGTTCGACGCCGCGCCAGACGTTGGGTTCGGTGTAGTCGTTCTGGTCCGGGTCGTCGGATGCAGGCTTCCGGCGCGGCATGAAGAGATACATCGGCGTGAGGGCGTTCTGGTCGAGCTGGTACCATCGCCGCAACACGTCGCCGGCAGACAACTGATTCGGGACGGCGATGATCTGATCCGCGGTGGCTGCGAGAGCCTGGAACTCCTCGGCGGAAATCTCTTCCGGTAGGGGTCGCCAGCCATACCGATTCCCCAGCAAGATCAGAAAGTTTGGCTCGGGTGAGACGTCCTGCGACCGCCGCAGTTCCTCGAAGCAGATCCGCATCGTGCGGTGATCGAGTCCGGCTTCGGTAGAGACTCCCCACCGCAGATCGATCGCCTGAAACTGAAATCCGGCTCGTAGGCACAACTGCTCCAGTATAGGAAAAACTCGCTTCTGTAATGCATCGCGTTCCTGCTTGAGGTCGCTGAAGGTGGAACTGACGAAAAGGCGGATGATAGGGCGGAGACGGGGTCCCAGTGGTGCGCGCGACACGATGTTGTTCCTTATGAGAGCTGGCTCCGGACTCTGGAAGCAAACGCGATGACGCGATCGTTGACTCGATGTGGGCGATGACTGAAATGGAAGTGGCAAATTCCCTGTGGAGGGGCTTTGGTCAGAATTGCCGTCGCTGGAAGGTCTCCAGCGCCAATCGAAGGTTGTCTCGATATCGCGGATTCGACGGGTCTGCCGAGGCGATTCGCTGGGAGACTTCCACATCGCGTCGAAAATACTCTAATGCGTCACCACGCCGACCTTCTTTCTCAGTGAGATGTCCGAGGATGTTGAGGGTGGCTGACATGCCCAGCAGCCACGACACGACCAGGGGTTTCTGCGCAGACGGATTGCCGGCGACAAGGTCATCCCAGATGGCGACCGCCGAGCGATAGCACTGGATCGCGGTGCTGCTCTCCAACCATTTTGATGCAAGCTCGCCGCTCTGCGCGAAAAGATTTGCCAGATCGCCACGATGAACGGCGGCCAAGGGACGTCGCGAATGGAGAACACGTTCCGCAGCATGGATAGTCCGATTCAAATTGATGATGCAATCGTGAGCGTCTCCAGTGGAATCGTGGAGTCTGGCCAGACTCATACTGGCCGCCCCGGACCGTAACACCCTCATGATCTTTGGTCTCAGCAGGCCGGCGAAAAAACAAGCGCTTCCGCCATGCTTCAAAGCGTCAGCGGTTTGCCCCAATTGGAGATGTGCACCGACGAGTCGTTCCTGGGCGATCATCGAGAGCGAGCACGCATCCTGAAAATACGCTCGCCGCTCTCGTGGCCATTTCGCAGTGAGTCGTCGAATATCCGCAAGCCGCCTCCGATCGAATCCGTTGCCGCTGACGTTCCGCAATCCCATTTGTACGAGGACCTTCTCGGCGAGGCCCGCTGCCTCGGAGTAGTGGCGCATGCTCAGAGCGTGCTGGCTGTCGCCCGCGTATGCTTCTCCCAATTCCAACTTGTTGTAGACCTGCAGCAAGTCACCGTGAACTTCCACCAGCGGCATTTGCTGCTCATCCTCGAAGATCTCCGGAGATTCAATACTCGGCGACATCAACTCCGTCTCGGGTTCGACAATGAGCCTCGCCAACTCGACTCGATCGGAAGCCGCGCCAAACCAAACGTCGCCGCCGGGCAAATGCTGGAATTGAACAAGCGTCGGCCAATACGCCGCCGCTGCCATTTCACCACTGGGTTGAAGCTGCAGGATCATTGTTTCCCCGTCGGCATGAGCGACTTCCTCCGGCTGACTCTCCGTGAGCGAGAGTTCGCCAGATATCGGATAGCGATCAAAATCGACCTCGGCTGGCTGCAAACGATCACCAGTCAAAATCAGCTTGTCCTGTGAATAATCGAACTCCGCATAGCACAGTCCGAATGCCATGTCGACGAGTAGTCGGGGCTCTTGAGGGGAGAATCTCGGCGCACGGAATACGAACGCCGCGGTCGCCAGATTCCTGCGGTTCGGGTGCTGGAACACATTGAGGCACTTCCCAGATGTGGCGCTCCACAAAAACAGGGACTCATCGCTTTGGCCGGTGGATATCAGCCGACGGTGGTCTGGCGTCGGAACAATCCAGTCCACAAGCCGATCGTGGTCAATACGTTCCCGTGATGCCAACAGCAGCGCCTCAATGGACCAGATCCGAGTCGCTCGATGCGGCACGGAAGTGACCAGACAGCCCTCATCAAGACTTACGGCCAGCGAGCCACAGATGCGCCCCAGAGATCTCTCGGAATGCATTGGCTGGATCGACCGTAGCGCACGCGTATCGCAATCCCAAAGTCCAAGCAGAAGTTCATCTCTCGACCCGATGAGAATTGCCAACAACCTTCGTTTCGGGAGTGCGATGGCTGCCGACGGTATTCCCCATGGAACTCGGAAGGGGGGCGATGGCGTACCAGTCGACGAAACGATGACACACTGGGAATGGCCGCGTTGAATCAACCCGCTGCGATCATGGTCCACCTCACTGACAACGGCGATTTGTCCCGACGGGAGGAGGCAGGCGACATCGCAAGACCCCGGCAGAGTTGTGCTGTGTGCTGGCGTTTCAAACATGCTCAGCAAGAAGTATCGACCATCGACGTCGACGCCCACGACCTGCGCCGAGTCTGCGACAGACGAGAGCGAATTGATTGCAGCGGAGTGTTGCCAAGAGTTCCGCAAGGTAACTTCGCCATCGCATTCCTGCCATACCTGCACCATACCGCTTTGCCACCCGACATAAAGCCACTGGCGTTGGCGATCCACGGCCACGCAGCACGAAGAGTTCTCTCCCGTTTCCCATCGAGCTCGTATATTCATCGCGTCATCGACATCCAACACCGTTCCACTCTCGGTGACAACGTACACGCCAGCGGTCAACGCCGCGGCGATGGCGGTGATGGGCGACTCGAAACTCAACGTCCATTCCAGTTGACCGGTCGAGACGGACCAGCGGCTCAACGTTGCTTCGTTGGCGAGGTAGAGCCCTGTAGCGTCATGAGATAAGGTGACCGGCTGATTTCGACTGACAAATCCTGGGCCAGGCAGTTCAAGGGTCAATGGGCTCCCGAGCGGTAATGCGGGCGGACGAATTGACCTGAGCCACGTCAGGCCCGGCCGCAATTGAGATCGTTCCCGTCTCCAACGATTCAATGTCGGCAGCAATGAACTTCGTTGCGCTGCCGGATGTCTTGGATTTGATGAGGTGGCTTCCGTGGGATCGATTTGGCGAAGGTAATGACTTTCAGCCTCTGGATTGTCATACCACCATCCAAGGTTCCACAGGGACTGGAACAGTGTCGTCGGATGCCGATGGACGAGTTGCACATTGCGACGCGCCGCTTCATTGAGCAGCTTGAGCATTCGGAAGCGAGGATGCGTCTGGGGCATCGCCTCCAGGACCGCGGCGAAATCCTTGATCAACTCGAAGATCATCGTGGTCCCCATTGCAGCTTGGGTGGGAACGAGCAGAGCGACTCACCACAACGTGAAAGACAGATTTGAGGAACGAAACGAAGTGACCTGCGGACCGCGTCAGCTTGTGGTGTCCGACACTTCCCAGTTGGGTTGAACCGGGAGACGCTGTAAGCTCTAGCTACCATTGATCCTATTGTCGCGTCCACCCTGCGTCGATCGAACGGCAATTTCTGGCCGGGGTCTTGAGATTCAACGGCCATCTCACGGTCTGTTCCCGAAGCGGTCCGCACATTCAAGGAGTGAAAATCGTTGGCCATCGGAGGAACCTACGTTTCAACCGCTCAATAACTCTTCGATCGACTCCGACTGCGTGGAGACCTGTCGGGTCTGCACCACATCATCCTGTTCATCCCGCTACGAGATCGTGTGCTGGCGAGCATGCTGATCGATTCCCTGATAGAACAAAGTCGTATTGCTTCGGCCTGTGGAAGGGCATCGTTATTCCCACCGGCGGAGTCCCGCTAACGGTTCACTCACTTCGTTCGCTCTGTGATCGATATCAACAGGTACACGTTTCTTAGCAGCGGAAATGATCGATGAATGCACCGACTGACGAGTTGACGACGCGACGGACATTCCTGTCCGCCTTGGCGGCGGGTTTCACGTGTGCAGCCGCGCAGCCCATCTTCGGTCAGTCTGAGGGACTGGTGGCTAGCATTAACAAAGAGACCTTGCGGCGCGGTCGTGATGGCAGTGGCCCTACGTGGTTTCATCCGCGGGTCTGCGTGGTCCCCACAGCGGATGGGCCGATGACGTTCATGACGCTGCAGACGATCGCTGGCTCGGACTATTTTGGTCCGGTCCACTGGATGACGTCCCGTGATCTGGGCCGGACCTGGACCGAACCCCAGCCCGTGCCACCACTCGGGCGCGTGCCGCAACCGAGCGGCTGGGAAGAAGGCGTGTGTGATGTCGTCCCCGAGTACCATGCGAAGACCGGCAGTGTGCTGGCGATGGGTCACAACGTCTTCTATCGAGGGCCAAGGTTTGAACGCGACCAGCCGGCTCGGTGTCCGGTCTACGCCGTCTGGCGGAACGGACATTGGGGCGAGCGCCGCAGACTGCACTGGGACGATCCGCGCGGCTCGCTGATCTACACCAACAACTGCGGTCAGCGTGTCGTGCTGGAGAACGGCGACATTGCTTTCGTGATGTCGTTTGGCGACAAGCTCATCAGCCGTTCTGCTGCGGGAGTCAGGTGCTCGTTTGATGGCGAGACACTCTCCATCAAGCAGGTCGGCCGCGCGATACAACACGCTGCCGGTCGTGGACTGTTGGAACCGTCCCTGGTTCACTGGCGTCATCGGTTCTATGTCACCCTCCGAGCTGAGGACAACCGGGGTTACTTGGCAACCAGCGATGACGGACTGGACTATGGCGAGAAACAGCCGTGGAGTTGGGACAATGGTGAGCCACTGACGATGTCTACGACCCAACAGCACTGGTTGACTCACTCCGACGGACTGTTCCTCGTCTACACCCGCAAGGATGCCAGCAATGTCAATGTGCCGCGCTGGCGATCGCCGCTGTTTATGGCTCAAATCGATCCGATGACGCTACGGTTGATCCGCGACACCGAGCGGATCGTCCTGCCACTGGTCGGCGATGGCGTGAACGCGCCGGACGACGTGGCCTACAGCGGCAACTTTCATCCGGTGAATGTGAACTCTGGGGAATCCTGGGTCACAGATGGCGAAATGCTCCCGAAGCATGGCTTCCGGGGCGACCTCCTCCTGGCACGCATTCGCTGGAATCGTCCGAATCGATTGGTTGGCGAGGAAGGGAATCATGGAGAAGAGTCGCATCGCGCGGTTCAATCAATGATCCGCGGTTGCCGATGTCGGTCACGCTGCTCGTCATTCGCACGACTTCACCATCCCGCCGACATACGATCGCACGAGGTTCAGATCGTCGTCCACTTTGGGCATCTCTTCGGAGACCTCTCGGATAAGCGGTAGGTCATCGCGAACCAAATGCGGGCGTCAGGTGTTGCAATACTCCACCCACTTGCGCGAACCTCTCTGGGTTTCCGCTGACCGCATTTGGGATGCATGGTCAACTTCTCGTGCTCGCCACGCATCCAACGGTAGAAGGGACTCGGGCTGACGATCGTGATCTGCTTTTCGCTCGGATCCGCACGCTCAACCGGATCGAGCATCGGTCTACGGAGCCGAAGGCGCAGGGCGATCTGATCGCGGTCGATCTGAATCAGTTCATCTGGCAACACCCGCGCCGGCAGTGGATGCTCCTGAACTATGAGGAGAACGCGCCCGCCTCCTGGTCGCCAAACGCCGTAGGCAATCGACCTGATTGCCGGAGTGATCGGCCACGATTCACGTCGCGATGTCCCTGTTCCCGAGACATGGCAAAGACTGCGTCTCTAGTTTCGACCGCCCCCCGCCACCATGTTCAGTCGCTTTCAATCATCATCGGCGGCGCCGTGTGATCCCGATGGAAACTCAAATCACCTGTCAATCTCTAGGTGCTCGGCACAATCTTTAGGTCCGCCAACTTGGCGATCTCCGGGTAGTTGCGGATGGCGTCCCGGTCTTCGTTGCGTTCGTCATCGGTCAGTCGGTCATACGAGACCAACAGGTGGTGCTGCTGCTGCGCGTCATCGCGGGTGTCTGCGCGGGACCACCCGTTGTCGAAGTGCCAGTCCATCCAGCCGTCGTGCTCGGCTTCTGCCAGGAGGTCTTGATGGAACGCCAGCCTTTCCACGGCCCGGGTCAGTTCCTCGGTCGTGGGATGTCCGGGTTCGAGCTTCAGGCCGGCCAGCGCCAGGATGGCGGGCATCCGTCGAGCCGCGGCCCGATTGGACTCTTGATCGAAGGGTGCCAGGTCCACGAAGTCGCAGTCATGGTGCGGCTTGAGAAAGCCCTGGGTTTTTCCCAAGGCGCGGTAGAAGTCATGGACCGCTGCAGCCAGGTGATCCACGCCCAGGCGGTTCGCCATCGCTTCATCGCGCTGAATCAGCCCGTCGAAGTCTGCCAGGTCCACCAGCAATTCCAACTGATCCCGCGGCAACAAAGCAGAGGCACCCAACAGCTGGTTCGGTTCCGTGCGGCGGAGCACCCGCCAGGGTTCCACCAGTTTCGTCAGCGAGCGAGCCCCGTGCTTGAACTTAAGGACTTCCAGCAAAGCGGTCGCCACGCCCGGTTCGATCCGCAGACGTTCCGTCCCGCCGCACTTCAATCGAGTCCGAAGGAACAGCGCCCGCCGGACAGGGAAGAAGATATCCAGATCGCCGACCTTCATTGGTGGTCGCGGATTCGGTCCGACGACGTTCAGCCGCCCGTCAAGTCGGCTGGCAAAGTCTGGTCCCTTGGACTGCACGAAGTGCAGCGCCGCTTGATCGGTCGCGTCCCCCTTAGCCGCGAACTCCTCGAAGGTGTGGCTCGTCCCCCCGGCGAACACAAACAGGCACTGGCCAACCGGATGGCTCAACTGCCCTTCCTGGAACCGTCCGTCCTGCATCGGGGCCAGCAGGTACTTCAGCCACGTCAGGTTCTGCGAATCGAACTCGTCAAAGAAGGCGACGGGGAGCTTCCCCTCGAGGATCTTGTCCCGCACCTGGTGGAGCGCACCGATGAGATCGGCGGCCCCGTTGAACTGCGACAGGTTGAACTCCAGCCAGCCCAGTCGATCCCCCAGCAGGTGCTTCGCCAGTTCTCGCACGGCGAACGACTTGCCCGCTCCGGGCGGCCCAAAGACGCCGATCGACAAGGGCTTGTCAGCTTTGCGGTCATCCAAGTAGCGGCGGACCAGTTGCCGCAGACTGCGAAGGGCCTCGATCTCGCCGCGGTCGGCGGTGAAGAAGTCGCCAATCTTGAGCGTCGGGGCCCGCAGCGCGCGCGGCCCCTGAATCAAGACCCGACGGGCGATGCCATAGAGGGGCACGGCCGGTCCGCTACTGGATGGCGCTTCGTGTAAGGCCAGCAGGCTCCAGCCAGTCCGCACAGGACATGACGCATCACACAGAAACGAACGCATCTGAAGAGCCGATCCACACTGTGCCGCGTCGGCCAGCGCCTTGGCCGGGAACCCGCCGCCGCGCATCCCGGCGTCCCCGTGGCCCTCGGCTCGCAGGTGTCGCATCGCAGCGATCCCCTTCCGCATACCGGATACAAAGTCGGGGTCGCCGGGCTTCGCGGCGATCTCCGCCGCCACGGTGGCTGTCAGGCAGGAGAGCAATCCATAGACCTGTCCGTCGACCCCCAGCCGCCGCTCTCCCTCCACACATTCCTGGTCGAACAGGAAGGTCGCCTTGAGGGTTGTGTCGACGCGTCGAAGCCACAACGCCCCTTCGCTGTCAAAGCTGATGATCAGGTGGCGAGCCCGACCCAGCGACTGCAGAGCTGGGTGAGACCGGAGCGCCTGATGCACGTCCTCCAGCGTCTGCTCCCAGGACAATCCGCTACTGATGCGGACACCCGCACGCCGCAATTCCGACGCCGAGACTACCACGACCAACCGCTCGGCATGAAACTGCGATAATTCCCGCCACAAGTCCCCGGCCCCGATGGGCGCAGACATCTTGAGGAGGATCCATTGGGGCTCTGCGTCTGACAGGGGTGAGGGAGTCACGTCGTCCGATTGCGACACCTTCTGCATCAACTCGAGGAGCCGCGTGTCGCGGACAGGTATACCCCAGCGGGCGAAGTTGGTCCGCCCGCGAAAGCCTATCCCGCCATCCGAGATGACGACCATGTCGGGTGCCACGGGTCGGTCCTTGCACCACTTCCAGGGCCAGACACTCGCCCCGGATGTGCCCCCGCCAAAGCCCATCGATTCGGCGACTCGCCACCGCGACCCTTTGCCTTGATCGGCCGCGGGATACGGCCGCCAGAACGCATAGGCTGCGAATGGTCGATCAACGCACCCCGTCCCGCCGCTGCTACAAGACCGCTGGGATTCCAGCGCGGCGGCTTCGTCAATTGCCAATCCACTCTGCCAACGGGCCCCGGCCGCTGCCTGGAATTCCTGCAACAGACGATGAATCAATGCAGCCCCGCCCAGTTCCTCCTGCACGCAGACCCCGCGGCTCCGCTGATCACCAAAGTGGTGACGGTTTCCTTCGTAGATGTGGTGGTCAACCAGAAAGTCACCAGTCACCAGAATGCTCTGCATGGGAGAGTATCTCCAGTTGCTCATTGGGCCAAAGGAGTCCTGCGACACCGGTTTAGAGAGATTTGCCGAATTGTTGCGAACTGATTGGGATGAATGCAGTCTGACGCATTCGGAGCCACGTCACAACAGTTCGGCATTTGCCCGCAATCTCGTCCAAACCGTCGATACGAGAACTTGTGAAGTCTCCAGAGTCGGGAGTTTGGAATCAGATTTCGCCTCAGGGTATCCCACCTCTGCTTACGAGGACGCCTGATAGGTCTGGCGGAAAAGTGTCTGGTCAACAATCCAAACGTCTGCAGGGTACGGGGTTTCTCGATCGGAAAAGTTTTTCAGCAGATAATCTCCAGGCTTACCGGTGAGTGTCCCCCAAGTGGTCTGTACGGAAAACGGATGGGGAATTGGTGCTGCCATGACGCCTTGCGCGTCGGGGTTGGGTTGATACTGACGCCAGCCTGCCGCATCGATCTCCTCCGTCATCGTGTAGCGTTTCAGCAGATCGCGTTCGGTCTGCGGCCAGAGATCGCCTGCTTCCCCGCGGCAGAGGTAGTCTCCGGCATTGACTTGTTCCTCGCCCTCCAATGTCCGGACGATTTGTCGGGCCAGCAACTTTTTTGCCCAGATCGGGCGTGTTTTCCTGGCATGAAACCAGGCCGACAGGGCATTCACTTCATCCAGCAACACCACATTCGCAGTGACGGTGAGCGGTGGGTCAACAGTCTTTGCAGGAACTTGCGGACTGTCAGGGGATCGTTGAGGTGCTCCTGAATTCGACATGCAATCAATTGCTCCCGGGTTCATCAGCTGGGGATTAAGAAATCGCCTGGCAAGACCTGATCTCAATAATCGCATCTCCAATCCGCCATCTTCAGAGTGTAACCACTCCACAAGAAGGCAAGGTAGGTTCGTGACCATCGTCTACCGCTGTCGCAGACTTGCAGCATTGATTTGTTGCTCACAGCGGGGAGTTGAAGAGGAATCCCTCCCCGTCATTTTTGCGGAGTAGATTGACTCCGATCACCTTGCATGTATAGTCGGTTGAATTCACATTTTCTTCGCATTTCTTGGAATGGCATCAACTCTCAGTAATCCCCCGACTGCATCTTGGTGGAACTACTCATGCTGGCGATTGCTGGGCTGAGTTCGGACGAATACTTCGTCCCCTTCGGGCGGGAACCGGGAAGTTATCTCGATGTCCTTGGTCTCGGCCCTTCAGCGAGTGTGGCTGATGCGAACCGAGCACTCGTCGCTTACAAGCAGCGGGTCGACGCGGAGTATCAAACGGCATGCAATGAGATCCGTGAGCGGTTCGCTGCTCACGCGATCGGCGAGGCGGAGCAGACTGATGAAATCGAAAAGCAAACGGCGATCAAAACTCAGAAGCTCACGGACCTCAATACGCTGAAAAAGCGACACGACAGCCAAGTCGCCGAGCGTCGTCGTCGGCTGACCCTCGGCTTGCCGGACGACACCGCCACGTGGCAGCCGATGTACCGTGACCTTTCAGATCAGTCGGAGGCCACCTGGAATGCCTTACTGCGGCCGCAGGTGCTGGAGTCCGTCTCCCCAGACTATGCGGCGCAGTTGTCGTCACGCTGGTTGCAGGGAAACATGCCGTGGGCGATCGTTCCTGCGGGTTCTCACGATCAAACCTATGTCGACCTGCTGGCCGGGCTGAGCGCGAGCGGGCGACAGTCACCGATTCCTCTCAGTCAAGCTGAGGCGCAAGTTCAACAGCGTGTGAAAGCCGCTCGAAAAACGCTCAAAGAACGTGAACAGAAGGGAGAACTGACAAGCGAGGCAGCACGCCTGGAGCGCGAGGCACTTGATGCCGATTTCCAGCAGCAATGGGTCGTGGTGAAGCAGTTGCATGTGCAGTGGCATGATTTGGAATCCACCGCTCAAGCTCAGCAGCAGGATGCCATAGACAGAATCGCGGGAAATCCAGGCAAGCTGAACTATCATCAAACCGTGCAGACCTGGATCGCTGAATACAAAGCGCTCGCGGAGCAGCTTCTGCAAGCTAAGGGCTCACAAAGAGTCGTAATCGCTCGGGACTATTCAGTATTTTCTAGGCAGCCGATTTTCATTCGTCCCTTCCCGCCCATGCCACCCATGAGATTGAGCACGGGGCCGAAAACTGCCGAAGATTTCGCGGCAGATAAGGCCTATCAGGAAGCGTTGGCGAAGTACAACAAAGAGGTCGCAGACTTCGACAGTCAGGAGGCCAAACGCCAGGCAGCCGACCAGGAAGAACGGCAACGAAGGGAAGCCGTAAATGCGCAGCAGGAATTCCAGCTTCAGGCCGCTCAAGCCAAGGTCCAGTCTCTGCAGAATCAATTGAACGATTTGCAGGGGAAGCTGCAAGAAGCCGGGCTGCCGGTTAACGAACTCAAAGCACTGGTCTCTCTCTCTCGACCAGCATCAGTCAAACTCGTTGCAACGAAACTTGTCGCCGAGCGATGTGCCACTGCTGACTCGGTTAATCTCTCCCAATGGCTGGCGCTGACCGCCGAGCGGGACTTGCTGCCGTGCCTGATTGCTGATTCCCTGTGGAGTGCCGTTCGATATACGGATCGTTCCGGGTGGCGAAAGACTCTGGATGAGTGGAACGAAGAGTTCGCCGCACTGGGACCAAACTTTTCCTTCAAGGCGGGGAACGATTTTCCTGGCTGGCTGAACCTCAGTCGGTCGATCGCCTACCAACACCGCACGGTGCAGCATTTGGCTGATGGCGATGAGGCGGTGGTGGCGGACGCACCGGATCGCAGTCGTGCACAAGCCGATGACACACAGGCTGAGATGGCCGAATTGCTCCGGCGGTTCCTGGCACATATGGCTCAGCACCAGCAGGAAACTGCAAATGAATAACACCATGATCGCTGGGTCGGCAATCGACCGAGGTCTGCCGCCCGACCCGGAACCTGAACATCGCTGATGACTCTGGAAATCTGTTCCACCTGCATCACCGGCTTGAAGCGATACCGAGGGCCTGCGCATGCCGAAACACCATGCCGACAACACCGCAGATCAAACCGACTCGAAGCTTGCATCAGAGGACGCAGGTGCCGCTCGTGAAGCAGACCAGCCAGCAGGGCAGGGTGATGGGACACCCCCGCCTCCAGCGGATCCGCTCGTCCTGCAAATTCTGTCGGAGCTCTTCAGTCAGCAATCACACCTGCAACAGCATCTAACGGAGTTACATCGGAGGGTCGTGCAGGAGGGGCAAAACTGGCGCGAGGGGGTGGCGCTGTTGCGAAGCGAACTCCAGAAGTTTCAGACTGGGGGACCGCAACGTGCGATGTCTACTCTCTATCACAAAATCTTCCGCGAGTTCATCGGACATCTGAATCATCTGGATGAACTCGTTACCGCTGGTGGGAACGAGACCCGCAGCGCAGCCGAACAAGCCTGGATTGATTCAATTCGTTTGCTCCGCGATCAATTCGAGTCGCTCCTCGGTGAATGGGGAGTGCGGCCCATGGCGATCGAGGTGGGTGTCGATCAGTTTGATCCGGAAATCCATGAAGCCGTGACCGTGATCGAACCGGAAGAGCTCCCGGAGGGTCCCGAGAATGTGGTCGTGAAAATCCGACGCCGTGGCTGGAAGATCCACGATTCCATCCTGCAATTCCCGCAGGTGCTGGCGCGGTAACGGTGCGTGACTGGTGCCTCTTCAACAGACTGATGAATCGAGCGCATTCCACAACTGGAGATGTACAACATGGGCGCGGTGATTGGCATCGATCTGGGAACGACATTTTCGGCCGCAGCACGCTGTGTCGATGGACTCCCTGAAATCATCGGTCTGGATGGCAATCCGACGCTCCCCTCGGTGGTTGGCCTGCAGGCCAATGGCAAGATGGCCGTCGGTTGGGTTGCCAAACGGAATCAACCCCGCTTCCCACTCAACACGATCGTCGAGAGCAAGCGTCAGATGGGAAAAATGGATGACGCGGGGAAACCGGTCACCATCGCCCTTGGGAATAAACGCTACACGCCGCAGGAAATCGGCGCGTTCATTCTCCGGCGGATCAAAGAACTGGCCGAAGCGGAACTCGGCGAAGAAGTGACCGGTGCTGTCATCACTTGCCCGGCCTACTTCAAGGACCCAGCACGGATCGCCACCCAGCAGGCAGGAGAAATTGCTGGACTGAACGTGTTAAAGATCATCAACGAACCGACCGCGGCCGCCTATGCCTACGGCGTTCGCCAGCAGCAGAGCGATGAGGAATCCCTCTATGTCGTTTACGACCTCGGTGGGGGAACGTTCGATGTCACCGTCATTCGTATGTCCGCCGGGGCGATCGAAGTCATCGGCACCGGGGGGGATCCCGAACTCGGCGGCGGGAACTTCGATGATTTTATCGTCGACTGGATGTTGCAGAAGTTGAGCGCCTCTTCGCCAGCGTTCACGGCTTCACTGAGTGATGAACGCCGCAAAGAACTCAAGATGCGACTGAAGGATTACGCCGAGAAGGCCAAGATCGCGCTCTGCAACTCGTCCGCCCGCGATCCGTATACCTTCCAGAGCCCGCAGATCGGAAACTTCGAGGGGCGTCCGGTCCCGTTCCAGGAAACGCTGACGATGGACGAGTTCGAGGCGATGATTCGCCCGAAGTTAGAAGACTCGTTGAAGTGGGTCGACGAAGCACTCAAAGTGCCGAAAAAAGAGCACAACTACACTGAAGCGCATTTGACCGCGGTGTTGCTGGTCGGTGGAAGTACACGCGTTCCGCTGGTCCGCAAGATTGTCGAGCAGCGATTTCCGAACACCCCCGTCTGGGGCCAGGAGCGGGGCATCAACCCGGACGAAATTGTCGCGCTCGGTGCGAGCATTGTGGCCGCTGAGTGCAATCCGGTCGGTGGGGTCGTGGCGACGACACTCTTACTGGACGTCACCGGGCATACCCTCAGTGTGGCTGTCCACGATCGGGAAAAGGACCGGCTGGTGCTATCGCCGATTATTCCCAAAGAGACGACGCTCCCCTGCCAAGGCGCGCACATGTTTCAATCCCGCGGGCAGGGACAAGCAGTCTGTTGCGTTCAAGTTTACCAGGGAGAAGGAGTCGAGATCACTCCGGAGTCTCTGAAGATCGGTGAGTTCGACATCGAGATCAATCCGATTGAAGCCCCGACGCCCTTGGAGATCGGCTTGGCGCTCGATGAAAACGGGATTCTGGTGGCCCATGCAATTGATAAGCTCACCGGCCACCGTGTGAACTGTAAGCTCAACTACAAAGACAGCACGAAGATTCCAAAAGAAGAACTCGAACGAAAGCGGAAAGAGTCGGAGATCGATGCCAGTGGGGCTGTTCTCGGGCAGGTGACCAATACGCTGGATGGCAAAGCGGCCGGTCCCGGACCGCAAGCCCCTCCCGCGATGAACGCCGCACCACCACCCCCACCGATGCCAGCGGCTGCCCCGCCTCCCACGGGACCTGCCGCCCAGATGAATCCCATCGTCCGTTCGGTCTATCAGAAAGCGATGACGCTCTTCGATCGAATTCCCGCCGACCGACAGCCGGCGGTCATGCAACTCGTCGGTCAGCTGGAGCAAGCCGCCACCTCCGGCGATGCCGCACAACAACTGGCAATCTATTCGCAACTCGTGCCCTTGCTGCAAGGCGTCTCATGACTGAGCGGCGCGCCTCCGCGCCAATTGGCTGAGGCTGTTCACCTCTCCTGGAGAGGAACTCGACTCGGTCGTTGATTTCCACACGGATCACCGCGATCACAGCAGATGAGATGGGCCACCAGATGATCTCGCAGCTGGTTCGACAGGATATCGATGGGCCGTTGCTTCAGATGCAGGGGCCGAATGGTCCTGCATATGTCAAGCAGTTATCGGCTGCTGCGGCGTGGTATGCCTATTCACCGGAGATTCTGGAGAACCTGGCAGATGGTCTGGTCACTGCTGTAGAAACACGTGCGGCCGAAGCTGCTTTGTGGATTCATTATCACCCCCAGGTTCAACCCCTGACACGGGGAGATTTGCAGAAACGACTCTGCATCGACGGAAGATTGATTCCCTGGCGTGTGATGCGGCTCGGCCTCGATCTGTGCCAATCGCTGGAAGCGCTGCACCTGGAGCAACTACCACAACTCGTGGTGCATCCAGAACGGGTTGCTATCTGGGGATCCAGGTTTGTGCTGCTGCCTACGCTCTCCAAAGCACTCCCCCCGCTCGCGAATCCACCGCCGACCGCCTCGCTGGACTGGGTGTGGTGTCTCGCTCCCGAAGTGCTGCGAACGCGCGGGGTCGTCGAAGAGTCCCTGTATGCAGCCGATGTCTATGCGCTGGGCCGCCTCTTGCAGAGTCTCTGCCAGGAGAATTTCAGCCTGCCGGAGCTCGATGTCTGGACCCTCATGGAGCGCCGGGTCGAATCCCTTGCAGATGATGCAAGCGAGGTCTCGGTCAGGGAATTCGCTGGAGCCCAGGCACTCTGGCGAAAAATGACCGATCGGAATCCTACAGCCCGCCCGAATCTGTCCGAGGTTGCAGCCGAACTGCAGCAGTTCTTCTCTCACTGGGGCCTGGATGGACGGATGCGGCGGGGCGAAATGCCAGCGAATCTGGCGGATGCTGAAGTCGTGCTTCATGATGCGGAAGAGGCTCGTCAGTCCGTACTCTGGGGAGGAACCTGGCGAACGGTGAGGATCGCCCGTGGCGACTGTCTGATGCTCCAGTCTCCGCCGAAAATCGACGACGCCGTGCGCGAATATCAGTACGCTGAGGACTCCAAGGAATATGAGGCAGAGATCCAACTCCGAATCGGACGCGCTCTGATTCAGTCTCCCGATCCTGAGCAGCAGGAATCAGGGTTCCATGCTTACGAACGAGGGGTTGTCCTGTCGCAGTTTGAACCGATCGTGGTCGATGAGTACGTCGCCGCGCTGGAAAAACTGACGAATTTGGAACGACAAGCATCGGCCACACGCTGTGTCCCGATTCACAAACGGACTCCCGCCGTGGTTCGTTTGCAGGCGACACAGTCCATGGCCGAAGGACAGTGGTTTGATGCGTGGTGCGAGATCGCCCCCGCTCTGGATCGCTTACCGCAGGATGAAACGCTCCAATGCCTCGGACGTGAGATCGCCACACACTGTGATGCGGTCCATCTTGGGCAGTGGATCAGTCGGTGGCGCGACAATCCGAAATTAGTCCGGGCGGTCGCCCTCGCCTTGAGTGTGATCGGAATCCCTGTGAACGATCATCGCAATCCACGAACCGGAAGTTCGTCGTCCTCGTAGGGGATGGTGGGTCATGCTGAACTGGTGGCGTCGCAGACAGCACCGTGCACGGGTCGCGGCCTTCATCGGTCTCGTGCGTGCCGGGCAGGATGAAGAAGCGCTGGCCTGGTCGGCAGAGCATCTGGCCGACCAGGCCCAGCCGACTCCTCCAGCCGTACGGAGTGCGGCTCTCGCGATGCATTGGGAGCGGCATCGGGACGATCAGGACCGCTCCGAGCTGGCACGGCTGCTGGCAGCATCCAAAGCCTCCCCGGAGATCGCTCGCGCCTGGGAAATCATTTTCGGGCTGGACCATGCCCTGCAACTTTCGCGTGCACTCAGCGAGCGCAACCCGGCACTGATCAGCAAACCCGTCTTGTCCTCCGGTTGTGGATCTTCTGCCGATCAGCTGATCCATCTGGCGACCGCCCAACTCGCCTGTTTCCGACCGCCAGCCGGAGCCGCACCGCATCAGCGCGAGACGGCGGTATCACAGGTGCTTCAGACGTGGACCTCGATTGCAGAACTCCCTGAATCGCTGCGTTTTGGGGCCAGCCATCTGTATGCCTGGTCGGGATTGGCACTGAGGCAGTTCTCCAGACTATGCCAGAAGCCACAGATGCTTGTCGGTCTCCCATCAGTGGAGAATGCGCGCGTACTGAGTTGGGCAGCCACTCGCTGGGGACGTGATGAGCTGGCAGCTGGAAGGTTGGAAACCGGTCGCCAGGCCTATGCAATCCTGGAGCCGATTATCGCGCTCCCGCAACGGGCGGAAACTCTCTGTCGCTGGGGGTTGGCAGCGATCTCTCAGCATCCGGCGATCGCCGAAGCATGGTTCCAGTTCGCCGAATCCCAGGACGAACTGCAAGTGTTTGCACCAGTCTTTCGATTGGGACGAACGTTAGCCATGCTTCGACTTGGACGCCTCTCCCAGGCGCAACAACGTCTGACTCAGACGCGGGCCGAGACTTCTGCGGAGGCTTCCGCGGCAGCGGGAGATGACGAAGTTCAGCGCCTGTATCTCGCGGGACTGACTGTCCTGGCTGAAACGCGAGACTGGCCGACTCCTGCACCCGATACTGCTGGAGATGAAGCCCGGAGGCAGAATCGTGCACTGTGGGAATCCGTTCAGGAGCGACTCAAGCAACTCATGGAGCAGCTTGAACGCCAAGGGACTGCCGGGAAAAGTTGTGCAGCACTGTTACGCGGATTGATGCAGTTCGCTGACCGCAACGCCCGGATTACAGCAGAGGATGTGCGCGCGTTTTCTGCAGCTGCCGATGTCACGGCCCAGCCCGCTGCCCGTGTCCGGTTGAAGGCCGTGGAAGGTGCACTTGAGTCGCGCTCCCGAGCGACTGAAGCCGCGGTGCAACTGGTGAAACAGGGCGATGCCCGTGCACTTCGAGAACTGCAATCGAATATTCTCGCGCCGCTCGGTGATGCGGTCCCGGCATCGGTCCGAGCAGCCGTGATTCTCACGTTGTGGAAGACCGGCGAATCTCCCAACGTTGATGTTGAACTCCAGCAACTTCCCAGTTCGTTTGCCGCCGATCCCTTGTTCACTGAAGCGGTGGGCCAGGTGACCATCGCCGATCGCATGCTCCAGCTGGCCACGCGACTAAGTACGGTTGAAGGGGCACCCGGTCCTCTCCCCTCACTAGAGCCCTTACGGGCGTTTGATCCAGTCGTAGCGATCTATGCAGACCTGGCCCTCGCGACGCTCGCGATGCGCCGCGGAGACTGGGGTACAGCTCAAAGCACCCTCCCCACCAGCGATGACGCAAAACTGCGCCCCTGGATTGCCTACCTGCGCTTTTACTGTGCGTGGAAATTGGGAGCACTTGCCGATTGCCGCAGTCAGCTGACGGAAGCCTCGTCATCGCCCATGATGCCACGCGGTTCCCAGGGACAGCGGGCGCTGTTGTCACGGACACTCCAGGAATCACTCGCCACAAATGATCCGGATGGTGCCCGGCAGCGACTGATCGAGGCGGGGGGCGGCAAGCTCGCCAGTCCCACCGTCTTCAAAGTGCTGATGCGATTTGTGACGTACCTGCTGGAGCGGCGGCAAACTCAAGCGGCTCAATTACTGCTGCAGGCTGTCGCGCGGGAGTTACCCCCAGAACCGCCGCAAGAATTGCTTCCCCTCGCGTGGGCCTGCGAAATTCTGACGGCACTCGTGGCGGCACAGGCTCAGCAGTTTGTCCTGTGTCAGGAAGCGTCTACGCGAGTCTTGTCGAGTCCCCCTCCGCCACTGAACAACTATTGCTCCCCCCAGGATGCTGAACGGTTGCTGGCGTGGTGCCGGTGGTTCCGTCTTTCGGCAGAGATCGGGTCCGCGGCACGAACTGGGACCGACGCGCGACAACAGTGGAATGCCATCCAGCGATCCGTCGCTGGGCAATTGCAGGGTGGTACGGAACATCAACAGTTACGACCGTATCTTGATCTGGTGAGCGGGCTCATGACTGCTCTCTCACAGTCGGCCATCGATGATGACGCCCTGCAACGGATGAATCGGGCCCGGCAATCCCTGATGCTTAGTCGCCGCGCCGAGTTTCTGGATCGCATGCTCGGACAATTGAATTGGCGGCGGCAGACCGTCCGCGACTTCTGGGCAGCATTCAAAGCGGGAGACTTTGGTCTGGCTCGCCGGATCCACCGGGAGGAACTTGCCCAGGCACTTGGCGAAAACCTGCCCGGTGATATCCGCGCGGCGATGCTCGTGGTCGATGCGGCGACGGGAACCGCGACTCCATCTGTCCTGCTGCAGCGTCTGCAATTGCTGCGACAGGAAGCGGAGGGGGTGTCCCGTGAAGTGTTCGACTCGATCGAACGCGACCTCCAGGACCGCGAACAGACGCAGCGGGTGACTCGCTTGCTGACGGAAGCCAAATTTCCCGAACTGCTGCAACTCATTGAGCAGACGGTCTGGGATCGCGAGAATCCGAATTCGATGCCCTTTCCGGTCGTCCTCGCACAGCTTTACGGGCTGTTTCGAACTCGTCAGGAAGAAGATGTCATCAGTCTGGCCGGGCGACTCGTCGATGCGGCGCGGGGCGTCCCCTGGGCTCGCGACGATAGTTTGCTGATTCTAGGGTACATGCAGTTCGGGCAAGGTCAGACTGCCAAGGCGACCGAAGCATTCGAGCAAGTCAGCGTCTCCCAATTGCACGGGCATGATCTCGATCGGTATTGGGCGGCAGCGCAGTTCTCCAATGGGATTGCCTTGCTGGCTCACGATCAGCACGAAAAAGCCTTTGATGCCTTCCAGAGTTCGCTCGCCAAACGCGGTACACGCGCCGACAACCATCGACTGGCACCGCTCTTCATCCATTTCGGACTCAAAAGCCTCGATACTCAGCAGGGGCGACGGGCGCGGCAGGCCTTCAGCCTGATGGGCCAGTGTCTTTCAGAAAATTCCACGGAACCTCAAGACTGGTTGTTCCGCAGGCTCTCTGCCTTTAGCGTCCTGCTCTGTGATGCTCTGCATGAAGAAGATGTGCGCGAGCTGGGCAGCAAACAATTCCTCAGCCTGCAACCGCCGCTGGATTCGGCACCTGAAACGCTGTCTGCCGTCATGCGGGCAGATCTGCGCCGGATTCAGCACATTGGTGCACTGTGCCAGGAATTGCGTCGGCAACGACGATTAGAGTCCAAGGAGCGGTTGGGGCATAACAAACTGTTGGCACTCGTCACGCAGCAGGTCGAGGCGCTCGACGGACTGAGTCAGCCTGAACAAGACGCGAGCGTCTTTCACCCGGAGAAAGATCCCGTCTTGCTCACGGTCAAAGGAGTCGCCGAGCTGCTATTTGGCAAGGATCAAACGAAAGCGCTGGGATTGATCGAGCAGGCGATGCAGTTGGGAGTCCGTTCGACCGGACGGCTGGCGGCCTTGCTGGCAAAACATCGAAAGTTGATCGAACAGTCGCATCGGCAGGCGAACCAGGCGCTCGACTTATTCCACGTTTATCTTCAATGCGGCGAGATCCCCGCTGCAGCTCAACAATCCTTAGTTCGTCATGACGAACTGTCTGCACTCTTTCGGCTGAACAGAAATTATCTGCCCGCGGATCTCGTCATGCCGGAAGTCCAGTCGGGGGTGTCGGTCCTCTGTCGCCGATTGACGCAAACCTGCGACTTCCTGACCTCGGAAGAAGCTCCGCCTGATCCGGAACTCCAAAAACTCGAGCCACAGCTGCGAAGCCTCATCAAACAGCTCGAACAGACCGAAGCCAAAGCGCTGGAGTTGGAGCAGTCGGTCCTACTGAACCTGGCCACGCAACTGCAACGCCAGATCCAACCAATTGCGTAACGACGATGGCGAACAAGTCCCAGATCACCTGCTTGGAAGGAGACAAATATGTCGGCCGAGAATTCGCACGAAGCTTTTCTGCGCGAAGTTCTAGACCAGATTGCGCAGAATAATCGCGCGCTCAAACCCGGGACTCCACTTGCGGAGTTGAAGGCCGCCTTGGAAGTCGCGATTCGCGATCTCCCTCCGCTGGAGTTTGCCGAATTCGACCAGGCAGTCGGTGATTCCGACGCCGTCGAACGCTTGATTCGTCGTGCTCCAGAAATCATAGGCTGGGATGCCGATCAAGTGGTGGAATGGATGGAGGAGCTTGCGGGGAAGATCTGAAGACAGTTCTGCCGATCTGCTGCGTTTGAGAGGTTGATGAAGTTTCATGAGCGTTGCGCCGAAAGTCCTGCGATTAATCCGTGTGTTCGTGAGTTCTCCCGGCGATGTCCCCGAGGAGCGGGAGATCGTGCGGACATGCTTGAAGAAGCTGGAAGGCGATGCCCGTCGCGATTGGAATGTGCAACTGGAACTGGTGGCCTGGGATGCTCCCGAATCGAACACCGTCCTCGACGCTACGCTGACACCACAGGAAGCAATCAATCAGGGACTCGCGCGTCCGTCCGAATGCGACCTGACCATCGTCATCCTGTGGAGTCGCCTGGGGACTCCTCTGCCTGACCAGTACCGCAAGAAGACAGGCGAACGCTACGAATCCGGTACAGAATGGGAATACCTGGATGCCGTGGAAAGTCGAATGTCGCGCAGCGATGGGTTGCCCAGCATCATTATCTATCGCCGAACTCTGCCTCCCCAGATTGCGACCAATAACTCCAACTGGCAAGCGATCCGTGAGCAGTGGGACAAAGTCGAGCGATTCTTTGCGCAGTTCAGCCAGTCCGACGGATCGCTGACGGGTAGCATTAACGAATACAAAGCCGTTGACGACTTTCGCGAGCGTTTTCCAGGCCACCTGCGCGAACTGATCCGCCGCATCGTCAAGATTCATGCCGCGATTCCAACTCAGCCACCAATCGAAAATCCGGCTCCTCCCACCCCGAGTGCTCCTAAGCCTCCAACTCCTTCGGTGATGGCCCCCAAGGTCGTACTGACAGCACTGACCAGGCTGCAGCACTATCCGATCGGATTGCCACCCCATGGGTTTTGCGCGGCCGAGTCGGGGGGACGGATCTGGATCTGTACCGGTCTACGCGCTGAGCTCTATCACCTGCGACAACCCAGCAGCCTGTCGGCATTCAAATTACCCGATCGTCGATGGAAGGCGTTTTCCAGCCGTGTCTGGCGCGAGGGGTTACTGGCTGCGGACTGGGATGGATGCTTGTTTCATTTGACAGGCCAGCGTGCAACGTCAGATCCCCTTTATTCGCCAGCATGGGATGACACTCCGATGCACATCCTGGCAGTCAGTGATGAGGGAATCTTGTGGGCTGCCAGCTGGAATGGCCGTCTTCGCCGCTGGTCTGCAGATGGTGCCGCCTCCCCGTTGCCGAACGGTACGGGAGTTGAGGCGCTTCCCACACATTTGATTCCGTTGCCGAATGCCGCCTGCCTGGTCGTCGATCAGTCGGGACTCTTAACAGTCTTTGATGACGCGGGCTCCGTGCGCTGGCAGTGGCAGTCCTCGACCCCGGTGCGCGCGGTCCGGGTTGATGCTCAGAGGTGGCCGTATCATTACCTCATCTGGAACTCAGCTCAGCAGGTCATCCAGCTGACGGAAGGCTCATCGGTCGCGGCTGCAGTCAACTTCGATTCCCCGTTGCGGCTCATCGCGGAGACTCCGAACGGAAAGATTGACCGATGGTACGCGGTTGCTCTCGAAGGAGGGCAGATCGACTGGCTCTCCACCTCCAGTCCCACGGTCGACCGCGTCAGCCGAGTGTTGTTGGACGAAAGCCTCCTGCAGTTCTGCCCAGTCTCGGTGAATGGTCAAGAAGAGAGTCGGAACATCCTCGGACTGACTGACTCCCATCGTGTGGTATCCATCTCAGGTCACGATGTGCGGCACTTTGGAGAGCACGATCGTCCAGTGACTGCCAACCGGATGCAGCTCGACTCGAGCGGTCGCCTGCTCTACCTGATGCAATCGAACGCTGTGGATGCCTACCGCAATCCCTGCGTGCCGACAGCTGTCCTGGAGATGGAACTTCTCCAGCCGAATCAGGAGGTGGTTGTGAAGGATGTCTACTCGCGTCTAGTCCTCCGTCTCCGGAACAGCGGTCCCGTTGAGATTCACTCCCTGAAAGCCTGGCTCCAGCCCGATGGTGTCGATCGAGCCTTTCAACTAATTCATGCTCCACAGTTGCCTGTCCGAGCGGGGGCGACGACCGAACTGGAATTCTCGGTCTGCAGCCCATCACTCGGACACTGGCCACTCCGTCTGCATCTCGAGCTCATGGATGTTGGAGGACCGCCCGCCACTCATCTCGAATTACCGTTGACCGTCGAATCCCGTATCTCGTGAGCGTTGTCCACACCTCTGCACAAGGTCCGTTTGGTGACGCAGAAACGCTACCGCTGCCCTGGTTGTCGTCAGGCACTTGTTGCCGGACCGGAGTGGTCAGGTCGCGCACGGAATTGCCCGAATTGTCAGAAGCGCCATCGGGTCCCTGAGTTCTCTGGGGTTGCGGAGCAGGCTGCTTCAACTGCCGTCGCATCGAGTCCATCACTGACGCTCCGTGAACTCTTCGACGGGCATGCTCAGGGCCCCCCGCCTCCCAGCGTCGCAGGCAAACTGACATTTGCTTGTGAGCACTGTGCGAATACTCTGACGTTGCTATCCACTTACGCCAAGCCATTTGTCACCTGCCCGTACTGTCAATCCAAAAATCCAGTACCGCGTGAGCAACCAGCTTCCGATCATCAGTCGGGGGACGAGAGCGAACTACGCCGAACAGAAGCGCGGGCAGCTGCTGAGCAACGCTCCGCAGCCGAACAGCAGGCCCGCGAACTAGCTGCACGAGAACAAGCCGAGCGTCTCGCACGAGCGGAGGCCGAGCGCCAGGCGCAAGAAGCCGCTGAGCGACTGGCTGCTGAACAACGTGCGGCCGAGCAAGCCGCACGAGAAGAAGCCGAGCGTCTGGCTCAAGCAGAAGCCGAGCGTTTGGAACGAGAAGCCGCAGAACGAGCGGCCTCTGAACAACGCGCTGAGGCCGAGCAAGCCGCACGAGTCGAAGCCGACCGCCTGGCTCAAGTCGAAGCCGAGCGTCTTGCGCAAGAAGCCGCGGAGCGTCTCGCCGCTGAACAACGCGCCGCCGCCGATCAAGCTGCCCGTGAGGAAGCGGAACGGCAGGCTCAAGAAACTGCTGAGCGACTGGCTGCTGAACAACGTGCGGCCGAGCAAGCCGCACGAGAAGAAGCCGAGCGTCTGGCTCAAGCAGAGGCCGAGCGTCTGGCTCAAGCAGAGGCCGAGCGTTTGGAACGAGAAGCCGCAGAGCGAGCTGCCGCCGAACAACGTGCTGCGGCCGAGCAAGCCGCACGAGTCGAAGCCGAGCGACTCGCGCAGGAAGCTGCGGAACGTATCGCCGCTGAACAACGCGCCGCCGCCGAACAAGCCGCACGCGAGGAATCGGTACGGTTAGCACAAGCCGAAGCCGAACGTATAACACAGGAAGCTGCGGAACGTGCCGCCTCAGAACAACGTGCCGCCGCCGAACAAGCCGCACGCGAGGAAGCGGAACGGCAGACTCGAGAAGCCGCTGAGCGACTCGCCGCAGAACAACGCGCCGCGGCAGCCAAAGCCACCAAGGAAGCTGCCGAGCGGCAGGCCAGAGAAGAAGCCGTAGCACAGACGCTCCTGCAGGAAAGCATGAAGCGACCCTCACTTCGGGCCGCTCCACAATTTCCCATGCCTGCGCCCCACTACTTCATCGAACGTCAGGACATCCGCACGCGAATCCGTCTCCTAAAACGACTTTGCAGTTGCTTCGCGTATGGTCAACGCGATCCGGAATTTCTCTACCTCGGACTGCGAACGGCCGTCTCACTCCGGCTGTTGAAGCAGGCCCGCTTGTTTCACGAGGCGCTGGAACGGTCACTCGTTCCCGATGGTCGGCCTTGTCCTGCGTATTTCCCGATCGGGCTCCTTTACTTTCAGGTGGCTGATACCGATCGCGAGCCAGTCCTCAAACGCCTGCGCGAACTGGCAGCGGCTTCCGTCAAGCTCGAGTCTGCCTTGCTGCTGGCAGGAGGAGATGCCTCAGGCCGGCTGGTCTTTCATTCTCCGCTGCAGAGTCTAGACAGCCTTCGTTCAGAACAGGGCCGATCCCGGCTCGAATGTCTGGATGTTCCCGAGGCTCCCGACGTCGTGACACGCTTTGCAAAGCTCGCACACACCGCGACCGAGGCTTACAACAAACAACAACCAGCCAGGGCGCGGCGAATCCTGGAGTCTCTGTTGGAATTCGACGGAGATCAGCCCGATGTCCTGCGCAACCTGCTGACAACTGCTTCCGAACAACGTGATTCGGTCGCCTATGAGCGCTATTGGCGACGGTATGTGGACGCCCTGCTATTCCGCATGCTCAGACGGGACCACGCCGATGCTGCCCGCAGAGATCTGTTCCGGTTCTACCTCAAAGTAGCAGAATTAACCGACCGCGACTTTGAGGACCATAAGCAACAGATCCACGATCATCTCCGGACTCCTGGATTGCTCGCACGCTGGCTGGAAGCCCACGCCGGACTCATCTGGCTGAATGAAAGCGAACGTGCCTACCAGTCGCCGATCACCCCGAGTATCGCCTCCAGTCTGACTCGGTGTTGGTTGCAGTTATTTTCTCCCGCTGTCGCCAAGTTTCTCGCTGCGGAAGAGGCTCCTAAAGCTGGTTGGGAACGCCCCTGCGCAGAGGCCTGGTCGGAGTTACCTTTCGACCCTGCAGAACGGCTCCTCATGCGGTTTGCCGAATGGTCGAAGCTCGGTTTCTCTCTTGAGAAGACGGATGCGGTACCGACCCCGTACCTCGAAACCGTCCTGGCTCTCGTCGCCTGTGTGGCGCGGATTCCTCGCGCTCAGTACATCGCTCAATTGCAGCCGATCTTTGATGAAAACCGGGTCAAGCCGGCTCCCTTTAAGACGGCGATGCAGAATGCAGTGAGTCTCCCCCTGCAGATCGCAATCGGCCCCTATTTCCAGGAGAAAAACTGGGAGGGGCTGGTACGGATGCTGGGCGATCCGGAACTCAAAGACACCTTGAGCGATGATTTACGGATGAATCTGGCCATGGCCTATGCGCTGAAGAACGAGACCCGGCAGGCGATCACGATCGCTTTGCAGACGCTTCCCGACATTCCACTCCAAGAGCTCAAAGAGGACGGATACGGACGCAATTTGTGGATGAACGTCATCCAGATCAGTATGAAATCGCTTTGTGAACGATTTGAAGGACCTGAGCGAATCACAGCCTTCACCGAACTCAAAACACAATTGGACCAGATGCCCGATCACCTTCCGGAACTGGAAGAACTGAAGCTGGCCTGTCTGATGGAAGTCGAGGAGCTCGAGCAGCAACTCTCGTTAAATCAGCTGATTGACGAAACGATTGAAAGATCGCAAGCATTCGTTCAAGAGAACAAATTTGCTGAGGCACTCGCCCTCGTCGAGAAGCTGCCGACAAAACCAGATGCAGTTCGTGATATCCGGCAGAAGCTGCTCAATCAGCTGGGTGATGTCCAGAAGCATCACGAATTCCAGGAGCGTCTACACGCGCTCGTCTCGAAGGGCAAGATCGCGGAAGCTCAACGACTCGTCAACACCCTACCCGAAGGTAACGACGAAGAACGACAAGCGAAGCAGAGTCTCAGCGCGCAGCTTGCACGGGCCGAGCAACATGCCAAGCTGGAGAAAACCATCGATGACGCCATCGAGCGGTCGAAGAATCATGTGGAAAAGGGAAAGTTCGCGGAAGCCAAGGCCGAAATTCGCAAATTGCCGGATGAACCCAGTGATGTCCGCGAATTAAAAGCCTCGTTGCTCACCCAAATCGCTTCCGTCGAGGCCGATTCTCAAGCAGCAACCAAAGAGAATCCCAAGATCCTGGGACGCTTGATCTCAAAAAATGTCGATGTCTCCAAGCTGCACGCGATCGCCCGCGAGAACGATGTCGACATGACGAATCCCCTGCAGTTCAATGCGTTCTTGAAAGCCGTTGAGGCCCAGGTGAACTCCTGAGTCCTGCGGTCCCCACGCTACAGCAAAGTCATTTGATCATGGGACGACTGGTTGGAATCGATCTGGGAACATCCTATTCTTCCCTCGCTGCGTTAAACGAGGCGGGACAGGCCGAAGTCATCCCCAATCGCGAGAACGAACTGGCGACCCCCTCTGTCGTTTCCTTCGACGAAGATGAGATCCTGATCGGGACTCCCGCCCTGGAGCGTGCTTCGATCGCACCAGAACGGACAGTGCAAAATGCCAAGCGATTCCTCCATCCACAAGCTCCCGGCTGGGAAATCGACGGCATGCTGTACATGCCGGTGGACATCGCGGCATTCATTCTCAACAAGGTGAAGCAGGATGCGGAAACCCAAATTGGCCCTATTTCCCGTGCTGTCATCAGTGTCCCCGTTCATTTCGACGCTTTCCAAAGACAGTTGACGATCGAAGCGGCTCGACGCGCCAAACTTGAAGTCATCAGCCTGATTAACGAGCCCGTAGCGGCCGCGTTGTCGTTCATCCTGGGGAAGGATGCGTTCCTCGAAGAGATGGGGCTGATCTCGGAGCGCCTGGTCCTCGTCTCGGACTTGGGAGGCGGGACCTTCGACCTCAGTCTGGTCAAATATTCCCCCGAGTCGATTCGCGTTCTCGCATCCGGCGGTGACTTAAGACTTGGAGGCATCGACTGGACCGACGCGTTGCTCCACCGAACTGCCGAAACCTGGCGGATTATGCCCGGGGGGTTTGATCCCGCAACGTCGCTACGCATCTGGCAGGAGATGGTCCAGAAAGTGGAAGCTGGGAAGCGGATTCTCAGCGAACCGGGATCACCCCAGACCACGTTCAGCGTAGGCAGTGGTCGGCGAAAGACCGACTTCGAGTTGAATCGTCAGGACTTCGAGGAACTGACCAGCTCTCTCGTGAAACGAATGGAACTGCGAACCCAGCAGTTGGTCCGCAGCTCGGGATACCTTTGGGACGACATCCATTCGGTTGTGCTGGTTGGTGGTGCCAGTCGCATGCCGATGATTCAGAAAATGATGCGGCGTATCTCCGGTCGGACGCCACAACCAGGCCTCTCGCCGGACTATGCGGTGGTCGAAGGTGCTGCGGTCTACGCCGGGTTGCTCAGCCAGGGGAAGGGCCGCGATCCTACTCGACCGGGACACTTGATTGGCTCCTCTCCGAGGAGTCTGGGCATTCTTGTACGTGATGAAGATCACCAGTTGCAGGCCCATGTGGTGATCCCTAGGAATACACCGTTGCCAGCCACAGCGAACTTCTGTGTCACCACCGTGAAAGCGAATCAACCACGCATACGCCTCAAGATCATAGAAGCCGACGAGACGGAACATTTTCCACTGGGTTCATGTGTGATCGAAGACTTGCCTCCGCACATACCAGCCAATTCCGTCTTCGATGTCGCGTTCGAGTACCAGACGGACGGTGTCTTGCAGGTGATGGCTCGTCACCAGGCCTCAGGCCTCTTTGCCAATGCGATGCTGATTCCAGATAAATGAGCGTCGAGAGGCTGTTCCATCAGGCGCGCGGTTCAACGAATGATTCGTGGTTCCCCATCGCGGCCCATGCCGGTCCCGATCTGCTCGATTGTGTCCGCGTCCTCGGCGTTGCCGGAATTGTCGCGGTCATCGGTATAGTAACGCGGTCGGCGCGAAGGTCAACTGGTATGTGCGAACGCCTGTTGTAGCTACTACATTAGGTGACGGCTTCGCCCAGCGGACTTTTTGGCAGCGCAGTGAGCACCAGTTGATCGAGCCACGTCTGCAGCGCGGTTAACAGCGGGTCCGACTTCTGCTGGCGCCAGGCGCGCCGGGCAGCGGCATCGAACTCTTTGGCCTGGTGCTCGAGGGCGTACAACTGTTTGATCCGCGCGACGGCTTCGTGCGCTTCACGGGGACTGGTTTTCTCCGCGTCGACGAACTTCCGCCGCCCGTGCGCCCAGCACCCGACTTCAATGACCGTTCTCGGGGACCGCCGAAAGAGTTCGTCGTACCCGGCATACGCATCGCACTGAAGGAAACCGCGGAAGTCTTTCAGGAAGGCCAGCGGTCCGTCGCGGCTGCGGTCTTCGGTCGCGTCGTAGATCGTGCCGTACCGAGAGACATAGACCCAGATGCGGCCCGTGCGGCAGTGGTCGCGATCCGGATCCTGTACCGGAACCGGCGTGTCATCCGTATTGAGGATATCCGCCGCGAGGACTCTTTGCTTGAGCAACTGCCACAGCGGTGTCAGCACATCGGCGGCTTCGGCCAGCCAGCCGCACAGCGTCGACCGCGCGATGGAAAAACCCTGTCGCGCGTAGCGCTGTTCCTGACGATACAGCGGCAGATGATCGACGAGCTTCGAGACAATCACATCGGCCACCAGCCCCGGCGCGGCCTTCGATTTCGGTAGCGCTTCGAGCGGCAACTCCGCGATCTTCAACTCGTCGGGCTGATTCGTGTCCGGGAACCGCACCACGTACTTGGGCCGCACGATCCGGCGGACGAACAACGAGGATGGCGTGTAATCGAGTTTTTCGCTGATCTCTTCGCCGATGGGAACCCATTCCCCGCCGGTGGCTTGCTTCACGGACTCGGGGAGATCGATGATCTCCGTCTCGCGCCGCAGATCATCAGGCAACTTCCCGCGGCCATGACCGTTCTTCTTCACGGTGGTCGTGATGACCTCCGGTTCCGGCAACGGAGCCGATACCGGAAGACTGTCGACCGGCGGTTCGTCGAACAGCGACAGCTGGTTGGGATCGAGCTTGTCGGCCCGCGGACCGTAGACCCGTTTGAGCAAGAGATCGAGACGATGCGTGAGCTGGTCGATCTGCCGCTGCTGCGCGTGATGCGTGGCCAGCAGTTCGCGAACGAGCCCCTTCAAGAGCGCGGGATCGTCTGGCAGATGATCGAGATTCGCGGGTCCGTCCGGCATGACCGGTTCAACCCGTCACCGCCGCTCAGAGTGTCACGAAATCGTGCTCGGGGTGAAAGATTCTGCGGGTTTCACATACCGCGGCCGCCGCTTCGCGCTCAAGGCCACGCCGCCGAGGATCAACGACAACTCGGTGGCGCTGATCGCCACGCCCGCAGCGTCACCGATCACTTTGGGAAACTCGAACGTCCCTTGTTCGAGCCGCTTGTGCCAGACCGCGTAACCATCACGATCCCAGTACAGAATCTTCAACCGGTTCCCTTGTTTCCCGCGAAAGACGAACCACGTGCCGGACTGCGGATCCCCCTGGAGATGCTCCCGCACGAGTGCGGCGAGCGTGTCGAAACTCTTCCGCATGTCCGTCGGATCCAGACAGAGAGAAATCTTCGCGGCCGAAGCGTTCAGCATGACCGCGCCTCCTGTGCCAGCGGAGTGAGCGCCGCGAAGAGAGAGGCCAGAGACGCCACGTCGCAAGCCAGTAACAGCACCACGTGCCCCGTCGGACAGCGGACTTCGACCGACAGCGTCGCGGTGGGAATCACCGTCACCGGCATAAACACCGGCGGAGGCAACTTCGCCACAGGCCGCTTCCGCGCCGGCGGCTTCGCGGCAACGATCATGGCTGCCGCCGCATCCCGCGCCCGCAGCTCCCGTTTCCAATAATAAAACGAGGTCTCGACGAGCCCCTGTTGCAAACAGAACGCGCGGACGCTAAAGCCACTCGACGTCCACTCCGCCACTCGCTCCCGCCACTGTTGTTCCAGTGCCGGATCCCTCTGCCCCCGCGCCATGCCGTGCTCCTTGATGGAAATCCAACAAGGTTAGCACCCACCGCAAGAAGGCAGTTCACCGAACGGACACCACGAATCAGCCCGATGAGTTACGGATCGCGGAGTTGCCGCCTGAAGCGCTGCCGAAGTCGAAGGCTGCACCGGGGCTGGTGGCCGATGTGATTGTCTCGAAGCTCGTCGATCATCTGCCGCTGTATCGTCAGGAACAGC
>JBGATC010000060.1:0-35863 GCA_044229335.1 Planctomycetaceae bacterium
CCGCTCTGCGGAACGCCGCCCTCGGATGTCTCCGCGCTGATGCCACCGGCAATCTCGCCGCCACCTTACGCAGCCACTACCGGAAACCCCAACGCCTCTTCACCAAACTCGGCCTCTTGTAAAAGGCGCTCGCCCTGCTGGTTTCCCCCGCATGAGGAACCCGGCAGACACCAGGAAGTCTCATTCCGTGAGGAGTGAGTCGCCAGCGATGGTATCGACCATCCGGATCTCGATCCCCCCCCGACCACGACGTTTTGCGGCGTACATCGCATCATCGGCGGCTTGCAGACAATCGGTCGGCGTCAACGGCGGAGTGCGAAATACGACCGCACCCAGACTCACGCTGAGTCCCTCGAAATCCCGCTCGAGCGCATGTCGCAAGCCCGTCTGGATCCGCTCGACGATGACTTCGACTTCCGAAAGATCGGTCTCCGGAAACAGCAGCACGAACTCATCACCACCCCAGCGACAGCACGTGTCGTAACCGCGGACTTGTGCTTCAAGCACCGCGGCCACACGGCGCAGGACCACATCCCCGACGAGGTGACCATGCCGATCGTTCAACGGCTTGAACCCATCGCAATCCAGCAGAGCCAAAGCAAACGGACGCGGATAACGCAGGGTCCGGTGCCATTCCGCTTCCAACCGCTCGCACAAAGTCTGGCGGTTGTAGAGCCCCGTTAACGGATCGCGTTGGGCGCGCGAGCGGACCGCGGCACTCGATTTGAGTTGCGAGCGAATCCAGACCGCGAGGCCCGCCAACGCCATCAGCCAGGCCGCCGATTCCCAGATGCGCGGTGTCGGCTGGACCGTCAGTCGGACCAGCGTCTCACCCGCCGCGATCGTAAAGATTCCCGCCCAGCCACCCCAGCGTGCCACCAGCAGCGGCAACACCATCAGCAGCGCGAGCCGTGAGGTGAGACCGGGATCGACCGGTGTCCGCCGGGTCAGGGCCACTCCCGCCAGCAGGATGCCCAGCACTGCGAGGAGCAGGTCCGCATTTTTCAACCAGCTCGGGGAAGACACCGGTCGCTGCAGCCGCACCGGGGGCGGTGTCGTCGATTCATCATCGAGTGAGAGGTTGGTGGGCATGGCCCTGGCAGTGTCGTCGAGGTTGGACTGCAGGTACAGCCCAACCTGTTCGCTTTTCTCCACGCGATCAATCGATCACAATCGGTCGCATGAACATTCCCTTTGCCACCCGCCTGCATGCTGCAATTCGTCAGCATAAAACACCGGCTCTCGTCGGGCTCGACCCACGTCTCGACTGGTTGCCCCAGGAGATTCTCGAGCGCGCACGTCGTGAGCACGACGATCCGCAGGCGATGGCTGCGGCCGCGTTCGAGGAGTTCTGTGTTCGGATCATCGACGTCGTTGCCGACCTCGTGCCTGCGGTGAAACCCCAGGCGGCCTTCTTCGAGGAATACGGTCCGGATGGGTGTCTGGCGCTCGCCCGGGTGATGCGGTATGCCCGTGCCCAGGGATTGATCGTGATTGCCGATGCGAAACGCGGGGACATCGGCACGACAGCGGAAGCCTATGCCCGCGCCTATCTGGCGGGTGCCGATCCTCAGGCGGCTCCGTGGAGTGCGGATGCGCTCACCGTGAATCCCTATCTGGGGAAAGACACTCTCGACCCGTTCGTGAAGGTCGCTGTGGAACGTGGAGCCGGGATTTATGTGCTGGTGCGCACGAGTAATCCCGGAGCGGGGGCGTTTCAGGATCGATTAACCGAGGGGATGCCCGTCTATCGGAGCGTGGCCGCCGTCGTTGAAGAACTGAGTGCAGCTTCCGCCGACGCGGATGGCTACGGTGCCGTCGGAGCCGTCGTCGGAGCGACGTATCCGTCGGAACTGACGGAACTCCGGACCGCGATGCCGCACGTCCCGTTGCTCGTCCCCGGTTATGGGAGTCAGGGAGGCACCGCTGCCGATGTTGCGGGAGGCTTTGCCCCCAATGGGCTCGGCGCGCTCGTGAACAATTCACGGGGGATCAATTTCGCGTACCGGAGTGGTCGCGGAGCGGCTGAGTTTGGTGAGCAGCGATGGGAAGCCGCCGTGGAAGCCGCCACACGGGAGATGATTGCCGTACTGGCAGCACAAACTCCCGCCGGGGCGCTGTGCGAGAACTGAACCGGGATTCAACCGTTCCAGGCAAACACTGCGTTCGAAGAGACCCAGCCATCGGAATGGGCTGGGCTTCCGCGGGTTAGGGGAGCATCAGACCTTCTCGGATTGCGAACCGGGAGAGTTCCACGCGGTCGTGGATTCCGAGTTTGTTCATGATCCGGTATTTGTGGCTGTCGACCGATTTCTGCGAGAGGTGCATGACCCGGGCGATCTCTTTCACGCTTTGCCCGCGCGCGAGATGCCGCAGAACTTCGAGTTGACGGCCAGTCAGGATCGAGAGGTCGCTCTCGGAACGCGGAACCCTTCGACGCTGAATCGGATCGAAAATGATCCGTTCCTGCACTGCCTTTGAGAGGACGAGTTCTCCCAGCATGGCGGAATGAATCCCTTCCCGCAGTCGCTCGAAGGATTCAATCTTGAGCAGATAGCCCGCCATGCGAAGTTGGAGCGCCTGCCCGATAAAGATGTCGGCCAGATAGCCAGAGAGCAGCAGCAGGCGAGTTTTCGGCAAGGCGGTGATGATTTCCTGAGCCGCGTCGAACGTTCCCCGACCGGGAAGATTGACGTCGAGAATCAGGAGATCCGGCCGTTCCTCAAGTGCGATTTCCACTAATCGATCAGAGTCGGTGGCAATTCCGACCACCCCGATCGCCGGATCGGCTTCCAGGCGATCACGCAGGGCTTCCATCAACAAGAGGTGCTCATCACCCAAGACCACTCGAATTCGACGTCCCGCCTTCAGTTCCATGACCTGCCTTCAAGCTGAATGTGCCACTGTCAGCGTATCTCTGTTGCTTGATCCTCGGATCTCAGTTTTGAACTTTGATGAAAGCGTTTCACATCAAAAGTTTCGCCTGCGTGATTGGCGCGAAGTGAGCCGACTTCATGGGGCTTTTGATCAAACGAGCAGTATCTGCAGCAAGCGATTGTAAAATAACATCTTAAAGATACCAGACGATATCTGCACCCAATTGTACTGTGACGCTATTCCGCCATTTCCTTCCAGATTACGCGGATCATTCTGGTGGATATCGACTGAAAATGCATCAGAGATTGTTGACTCAACCCACCGGTTTTGCAAGAGGGTCGTAGCGCCTGTCCACCATGATCAGGGAAATCCCCGGTTCGGTTTGCAGGCTGGGATCGTTGATGTGGTTCGCGGCAATCGTGAGGCGTTGTTGCCAAAAAATGAAGGAACGTGGTCCATCGACAGCATGTTGCCTTTTCGTGACCTATGGTTGTCTTGGAGACGTTTCGTTTCTCCACCGTCGGACCACGACGGCTGGCCCATCGATCACCGTCTACGATTAGGTGCAACTGGATGACCACTGCCACTTCGGTGCGACCCGCTGCGTTGACTGCCGAATACATCAATCCAGTCATCTCGGCGACGCGCAGCGTCTTCGAGATGATGCTCTCCTGCGTACCGACGCGCACCGGTTTGCGGCTCAAAACACAGGGGGAAGCGAGTCAGGAAGTCTCGGCCGTGATCGGCGTCTCGGGGAGTGCCGCCGGAACCATCATCGTCGGTCTGCCTCTTTCCGTGGCCTGTGCCGTTCTGGAACGGATGGTGGGCGACACCGCGACCACGGTCACGCCGGCGGTGTGTGATGCGGTGGGTGAACTTACCAACATGATCGCCGGTGCCGCCAAAGCGCAACTGGCAAAATACGAGCTGTCGATCAGCCTGCCGAATGTCATTGCGGGGAGCAAGTACATCATGCATTCCCCGACCGATGCCCAGCCGATGGTCATCAGCTTCGACTCGGACATCGGTCCGTTTGTGATCGAAGTCGCATTTTCAGATCTGAAGAGTTAACACGAAAGTTCGATCCTCCGCAGAGACTTTTCAGCCATCCATTACAGCCAGGGGAATGAACGATGAGGGTCTTGTTAGTCGACGACTCAGGCACGATGCGGACGATTCAGAAACGCTGCCTGAACAAGATGGGGATTCAGGATGTGGTCGAAGCCGAAGATGGCGTTCAGGCGCTGCAATACTTCGATGCAGGGACGTTCAACATCGTCCTGACCGACTGGAATATGCCGAATATGGATGGTCTGACGCTGCTCAAGGAAATTCGTCAGCGGGATCGCGCGATTCCGATCGTGATGATCACCACCGAAGCGGAACGGGCCCGCGTGGTGATGGCCATTCAATGTGGCGTCTCCGACTATCTCGTGAAGCCCTTCACGCCCGACGGGTTGAAGGAAAAACTCGAGAAATGGGTCTCGATTCCAGTCTGATTCAATCCGGGTGGGGCTCCCGCAACATCGTTCAAGACTCAGTGATCACTCCGTCGTTACGTCTTCTGGCATGCGAAACTGAATCATGATTGATCTGAAACGCATTCTGGCGTCATCTCAGTTGCCGTCCCTCCCGTCTGTCGCGGTGCGGCTCCTCGAACAAACCAAAGATCCGGAAACGGAAATCCGTGACGTCATCGAGACGATCAAGACCGATCCGGCAATCAGCGCCAAGCTCGTCAAAGCGGCGAACTCGACGTATTACGCTATCCGTACCGAAGTGAAAGCGATCGAACGAGCGGTTCCGCTGCTCGGGATGACCGTCTCCACAACACTGGCGCTGAGTTTTTCGCTGACCGATGATGCGATGACTCACGGACCGATGGTGGTGCACTATCAGAACTATTGGAAACAGTCGGTCCTGCAGGCGGTTGCAGCGGAAACGTTCGGTTCCCGCTTCAACCCGGCCCAGGCTCCCGAGTTCTTTCTGGCAGGGCTCCTGCAGGACATCGGTCGGCTCGCCTTGTTGAAAACCGCACCGCGGGATTATCTGGCCGTCCTCACCCAGGCGGAAACTTCGGCGACTCCCTTGCAGGATCTTGAGCAGCCCGCCTTGGGAATCGACCATGTCCTCGTTGGGACTCAGCTGATCGAACAGTGGAAATTGCCGGCAGCGCTGATTGAATCTGTGCGGATTCACCACGATCCTGCCTCGTCCTTCGGCACGGCTCCGCTCTCGCCCGAGCAAACCTTCACCGCCGTCATCGGTGTCTCCGCGGCCATTGGCGATTACTTCTGCTCGCCAGCGAAAGGGGCTGCGCTCGCACGACTTCGGCAACTCGGCACGGAACTCTTCCACCTGTCCGAAGAAGAGCTTCAGGAATTGATCGCGACCTGTTCGAAGCGCTTCGAGCAAGCCAGTGAACTCTTCCAGGTCGACGCCGAAACGCTGTGCGACCCCGCCGAATTGATGCTCCAGGCCAATGAACAACTGGTCCAGATGACGCTCCGCGAGCACGTCGCCAGTACCCAGGCAAAGGTTCAACAGGAAGCGACCGAACGCGAAAAGCAAGAACTGCAGACACAGAACATCGCCCTGCAACAACAGGCTCTACACGATCCGCTGACCAGGTTATACAACCGAGGTTTCTTTGATGAATCTGTCACTCGGGAGGTTGCCCGAACCCAGCGGCTCGCTGTTCCCGTCGCGGTGATCTTCATTGATATCGACCACTTCAAGAAGCTGAACGACACCTACGGGCATCAGTTCGGGGACGAAGTGCTCCGGGGTGTGGCCAAGACTCTCCAGTCGACGGTTCGGAACAGCGATACGGCTGCCCGTTATGGCGGCGAAGAGTTCGTCGTGCTGGTCAGCCAGCCCACAGAAAAAGGTGTCGAGAAGCTGGCCGAACGCATCCGTGAACAAGTTGCGGCGCTGAAGTTCACTTCCGAGCTGGGACCGGTCTCGGTCACCTGCAGTGTGGGAACCGCGATCGCCATTCCGGGTCGCAAGGACCCCGATCTCGCGAAACGTCTCGTAGCGGCGGCTGATGCCTGTCTTTACGAAGCCAAACACGGTGGCCGCAATCGGGTCTGTACGAAATCTCTGGTCAGTGAATTGGACCGCCAGTTACTGCATCTGGTCACGAACCATCGTTTTAGCCGCTGGTTGGTTGCTCAACAGTTGCTCGATGTGCCCAGTGCCTCACGCGCGTTACTCGAGTGTCCGACGCAGTCAGCCCGGACTGGCGAACTTGCCGAAATGTACGGCTACTTGTCGAGTGCCCAGGTCGCGGAAGTCCTGGCCGATCAGGAACAGTCTTCTGAACGGTTCGGAGCGATCGCGATTCGCCTCGGCCATTTAACGCTGGAGCAACTCGTCCATCTGTTGACGCTGCAGCAGGAGAACCCGAAACAATTGGCCTCCGCGATCATCCGACTCGGCTTGATGCCGCCGGAGAAGGCCGCCAAGGCGTTGGAACAATATGTCCTGACTCAGGTCCCACGTCCCACGGTGGCTCGAATTCTTGCCCCGGCAGCGCAGGGCTGATCAGAGGACGAAGGGGCAACAGATGCCCCTTCCCCTGATGTGAGGTACTGAGCGACAACAGGTCGAGAAGAGCCAACCCGACAATTCAAAGCCCGGCGTCCAGGGGGACGCCGGGCTTTTGTGTTTGGAACTTCTCCAAGCGTGGCACAGACAAGCCGCGTTACGCGGGTGTCGTCACGCTGCGGGCTCAACGAAATGTAGAGAACCGGCAGCGAAGACCATGCCGGGGTAGAATGACTGGTCAAACCGCGTTTTTCTTGGCGCGGGGTCGATCCCAGTTTACGAGGCAGACGCAGAATTCGTCGCCAACCCCTCTTTCCCCGATGGCTGCTTTCTGGTAAGACGACGACGGGTTGACGTCGGCAGGCTACCGCCGCTCTGTGGCGACTGGGGGGGATTCCCGGTACAGAGCATCGCGGACGGTCGACACCCGGCACAGGGAGGCGCCGGCGTGAGACATCGTTTTCGAACCGCCGTTTGGCGTGAGCTGCCGTTCTCGGCACGGCGCGCGATTCTCGGGACGCTGCGCGCGCTCGATGATTTCGACGCCATCATGGCCGAATTCTGGCTGTCGTTGCACTATTCTCCTGCGTGGCTGTTCGTCACCTGCAGCGGGACGATCGGCATCGGACTGACCATTCTCCTGTTCGTGACGTTGAGTCAGGAGATGTTGAATCAGTCGGCTCGCGGCCCCCAGCGGGTGGCCATCATCGAAGCCGCCGAGTTGCACACGCGGCGAATCGGTGAACTCGATACCCGCTTGTGCCTCGAAACCGATCCGCCTCCGATCCGCGATTACGACGCAGAATTTCAGTTCCGTGGCGGAATGCTGGCGGACTGGCCACGCACCCGGCCTGTTTCGCGACAGACTCCAGTGGCTGTGATCGATGAACAGCCCGAGCTCGAGTCGGTGATTCACTTTCAGCATGCCCCTCGCCCGCAGTTGCCCAATGATCCGCCGACAACGCTTTCTGCAACAAGTGAATCGGCCGAACCCCGCCTGCCGACCGGTCGCCCCGGACGCGATGGCTGGGAGTGGTGGCGAGGAGAATCGAGCCCGGTCGTCGACACCAACCCGCGGGCCTACCTGGGTGACCCGGTCCTGAATGACACGCTGGAACCGGAAGAAGATGTCTGGGCCGATCCCACCGCCTGGCCGACTCGGTCCGATGTCGCCCTGCGGATCGAACTCCATGCGCCGCATGAATCACCCGTGCGTCAGGCGGGTCGCTCTCACGTGGTGATCAAGAACACCGGAGAGGAACCGATTCGACGCATCCGATTGACTGAACCGGCCGCGCTGTTGCCCTTCGTTACCGGAGCCGAACCGGAAGCCCGGCTGGCGAACAATTTGCTGGAACGCGAATTCCGTCGACTGCGTCCCGGACGTGATCGCATCCTGGGTCTTGCCTGGCAGCCCCGTTCCAGCGGTGAGACCCGCCATGAAGCCCGAGTGATGGCGGAAGTGGTCGTCGCGGCGAATGTCTTCATCGAAGCGCCGGCCGAGGCGATGTCGATCGCTCCCGAAGTTGTGGAAGAGCCGCTCCCGGTCGAACCGCCGATGGAAGTCATTCCCGAACCGGAAACCATTCCCGATCCCCTCTTTACACCCGAACCCGTCGTTCGCCGGGCCCCTCAACAGGAACCTGCTCCCGAACCGGAACCTGAGCCGGAACCCGCACCACCTCCTGTGCGTCGGCCGCGAGTCCATCCGGCCGTCGCATGCACGGTCAAGAACAATGCGGCTGCGTACATCGATCAGGTCGTGGAATTGAAAGTCGTAGTTCAGAACACCGGGGACGTGGCCCTGAATCATGTCCGGCTGTGGGCCGACGTTCCCGAATCGCTGATTCATCAGCATGGGAAAAAGCTGGAGTTTTCGATCGGACGGCTGGAACCGGGGCAGACCCAGGAGGCGGTCTTCCGCGCGATCGGACAGCAGGCCGGAGTCGTTCAGACTTCCTTCCGAGTTGTCGCTGAAGAAACCGAGAGCGCCTCGGCTGAGGGAAAAGTCGTGATCTCGGCTCCCAAGCCAGTCGCGAAACCCCGCCCCCAGCCACCTCGACCGGTGCCACCACGACCGCAGCCGCGGCTCGTTCCCCAGCCGACTTGCCCCTGCACGTGCCTCACCGAATTGAGCTGGGCCTTCTGATCCGATCCGTGCACGGACTCAAAGAGGGCGTTTCCGATCACGGTGCGCTCCGTCAACCTGTGATCGTGCACGAACAGACCTCTATCCCTGAGCCAACAGCCCTCAGCCATTGACCACTTCAAAATGACCAAAAGGTGGCGGTCCCGGGGGGGAACTCGTCACCTCTTGAGAGGTCAGTCTCGGCGTAATTCGCGAGAGACTTGCCTGAGAGAGGGTTGCTCTCTCAGGCAGCGTCTCACGTTCCCGCATCCAGCGTCCATCGTCAGGTTGCGGCCTGAGCGACAGGGATGGAGACGGGGCTCATCAACTTAGTGGCAGCAGCCAGCGGCCGGAGCGGCACACGTCGGAGCACAAGCAACCGGAGCGGCACAGGTCGGAGCGGCGGTGCAGCAGCTGACCGGAGCGCAGCAGCGGTTCTTCTTGAACGACGGCAGCTTGATCTTGCTGAACATGTCGCGGAGCGACTTCTTCGGAGCGCGGCAGCAGGTGTTGCAGGGATTGCAGCAGGTCGGGGCCGGAGCACAGCAGCTGGGAGCAGCGGCCGGAGCGCAGCAGCTGGGAGCAGCAGCTGGGGCACAGGCAACCGGAGCCGCACAGGTCGGGGCGCAGGCGGCAGGAGCCGCACACGTCGGGGCACAAGCCGCAGGAGCGGCGCACGTCGGGGCCGGAGCACAGCACGAAGGCGCAGGAGCGCAGCAGCTGTTCTTGTTGCCAAACAGACCGGCGTCGGCGCTGTTCAGACCGGCGAAACACACGAGGGCAGCGGTAATCCAAGCGAACTTCATTTCAACTCTCCATCCAGACGGTGTAGGGAACGTGAGACCCGCGCCAGCGTCCACACCGGACACCTTGTCCAGCGGGCCTGGCCTGAGGGCTCAGCCAGAAGCTGAACCTTCACTGCTATGAGTTTTCGGAATCCGCAAACGCTTTCCGTCAGGAAAGGCAGGGAATTCACGGCGGATGGGTCGTTGCCTGGCATTGAGAAGGATTGCATCGACTCTGCACGACTTCCCATCGATTTTCTGAGCCGTTTTTTCCCGCGACGAGTTTCGATTCAAGTTCCCCGACCCTACGCTGGACCACACTGGTTCTCATCCCCTACAACATCCCCAAGTGACAGTCGTCTTTGTGGTTGCGGTGGTTCTTCGTAATGGCCGACGGGGTGCTGTGGCTCGATGTTGTCTGGTGGAGCGCCTGGGCGACTCTCTTTCTGCGCGTCCGACGAACACTTTCCGGAACCACTCTCGCCGGGCTGTGGTGGTGGGGTTGGCTCCCCTGGGCTGTCGCCGGGATCAATCTGGGAGTCCGCTGGCAACTGGGTGCGGCCGCTCCGGTCGTCGGCTATCTGGATGGCTTGTTCGCAGTGACGGCCCTGGTCCCCGGTTTAGCAGTTCTGGGGGCTCGTCGACCGACACTTCGTGCCTGGCCGATGTTTGTCATTCTTCCTTATCTCGTGGTGATGTCCTGGCCCATCGTCTCGCTGGCCATTGCCACCCGCCTGCGACGACCGCCGGAACTGGAGATTCCAGCACTCGCCATGTACTTCCTGGTGCTGGTGATGTGCTGCGGGAATTTTCTCGCGGGCCGAACCCGGGGCTGGACGCTGCTGGCGATCGGCTTACTCGCGGCCCTGTTCATGCAATACCGTGTTGGCGGGGTGGCGGCTCCCGAACGGATTGCTGTCCTCCGCAGCGGAATCTGGCTGGTCATCCCGCTCTGGCTCGCGGGTTTTCAACGGCCCTACTGCCATCCGAGCGATCCCACACAGTTCGCTGCCGTCCTCACCGAGTTCAGCGAGCTCTATGGCCTCGTCTGGTCACGGCGAATGGTCGATCGACTCAACGCCCTGTCGAGCCAGTCCCAGTGGCCGGCAACCTTTGGATTCTACGGGATGCACTGGCAGACGACTCCCACCGAGAAACAGCTCGCCGAAGTCGAGCATGCCCTCCGCTGGCTCCTGCGGCGGTTCGTCGATCCCCCTTGGATCGATGCCCGCCTGCAGAAATCTGGTACAACGATTGCTTCCCCAGTTTGGCGGGTCGATTCCTGATGGATCGCCTCGGGCAGCCACTCTGCGCAAGTCGAGTGCTGCCTGTGACGAATGACATTGTGGAGCCTGACCGATGCTGGGAACAGTTCGTCCGCCGGTTTGTAAGTCTTTCACCGTGACCGACTCGCTGACACCACCGGAACTGAGCACGCTTGACAGCCTGACCCGGTTGCTGGATGTCGCGGTGCAACTGGGTGTCGAACACGATCTCGACCGCATCTTGCGGGTTGCGACCGAGGGTGTCTGCGCCGCGGTCAACTGCGAACGGGCCAGTCTCTTCTTCGCCGATCTCAATCAGCGAATGCTGACCACGCATGTCGTGACTGAGCTCGAAATTGCCGAGATTCGGCATCCGTTCGATCGGGGGATCGTCGGCTGGGTCGCCTCACACGAAACTCTCCTGTCAGTTCCGATTCCTGCAGAAGACCCGCGTTGGGACGGCTCGATCGATCGGAAGACTGGCTTTCGGACACGCAACATTCTCGCAGCCCCCGTGATGTCCGTCACCGACCGACGCCTGCTGGGTGTCCTGCAACTCTTAAACAAGACCGGAGGATTCACTCCCCTCGATGAACGACTGGTGCAGGCTTTCGCGGCCCACGTTGCCCTCGCCATCGAACGGGGTCATTGGGAAGAACAGGCTCGCGCTGCGGAAGCCTTGCGCCAGTCCCTCGAAATGGGTCGGCGCATTCAAAGCGGTTTCCTGCCGTCCACATTGCCACAGATCCCCGGATACGAAGTCGCGGTCTGGTGGCAGCCCGCCGAGTTTGTCAGTGGCGATTACTACGACTGGTTGCCGCTCGAAAACGGGGGTTGGGGCTTTGTCATCGGTGATGTGAGCGGTCACGGACTGGCTGCCGCGCTGGTGATGGCCTCTGTCCGGGCGATGGTCCGGGTCCTTTCGGAAACCGAGACCGATCCGCGACAGTTAGTCGAACTGGTCCGCGAAAGCGTGAGCGCCGATCTGCAGGACGGCCGCTTCGTCACGTTTCTGTGTGTGATGATCGATCCGACGACCCATCGGGCCGCACTCTGGAACGCCGGCCATGGGCCCGCGTATCGCATCCGGGCAACAGACGGAGCCGCCGATCGACTGATTCCGACGGCCACACCACTCGGTTTCCCCAGCGTAGTTCTTGGGGGTGCCTCGCCGACGATGGACCTCGATGCGGGCGACCTGCTGATGCTGGGGACCGACGGGGTCATCGAAGTCAGCAACGGCTCGGGGGAGATGTTCGGCGTCGAACGGTTGCTGGAAACGATCCGCCAACACTGCCACGAACCCGCCGAGCGCATCGTCGCCGCTGTCGCCGACCGCGTCCAACGCTTCCACGGCCTGAGCGCCCCGCCGGATGACACCACGCTAGTCATCATCCGCCGTCAGTCCTGAAAACTTCAGAGCCCAGTTGGCAGGTTGGGACGTGCCAGCCCGAAGCCACCATCGAGCAGTCATTCGAGGATTATTCAGCGGACTTTGGTGACCGGGGTGTCCCGTTGACCACCACCGTTCGGTCCTCATCGATCACGACTTTGTCTCCGACGTGAAGGGTCCCGAAGTCCTGCTCATTCAACTGAAATCGAACGTCTGTTCGATCAACGCTCTCCAGTTGGAGGGTGATATCATCACCCAAAGTCAACCGCTTCTTTGCACTCGACTGACCAGGGTCGGTCAGATTGACGGCGATCATCTCGTCGGTGGTGGCACCGCCCGATTTGAGACTGACCGTGAAGTGAATCCCGAAGACCTGTGCAGTCCCGACTCCATCTGCTGTTTTTATGAAGTCACCTGCGGTCGGTGGTATCGCAGGTGCGGAAGTCCCACCGCAACCTGCAAGTGCGAACAAAAGCAGTGCAAGCATTCTCTGCATGTCGATTCCCATCGGTGTTTAGTGATCGGTCGCTCAAGAGTCGATTGATGTTCGCGAGAGCGGTCCAGACTGCACTATACAACAAGGACTCGCAGGGTGCCCTGTGGGGATTCGACATAGCCGGCGTGAGTCGTGATTCAGGTTGCAGGTGCTGTGTCGCAGTGACGAGTTGATCTCGGTGCTGGAGAAACGCCAGCTGTGAAGCAGTTATGCAATGCCATGTCGATGGAATCCAGGGAACACACTTCCGATGATGTCGTCGAGCGAAGCTTGCGTGCGATCGACCAGCAGGGCCTGCCAGCCGGCGGTTTGTGGGCCGAGGACGTCGCAGCGGTGGTCGTCGCCGACCATGAAGAGTTCGGCTGAAGCCACGCCGAGAGATGCGCTGACGGCAGCGTAGAACCGCGGGTCGGGTTTCCGGTAACCGAGTTCCGAAGAGACGAATTGTCGTTCGATCGTCTGCAACTGCGGAAAGCCGCGGCAGACGTCGGCCAGCCGGGCATCGAAGTTTGACGCAATCGCTACGCGGATGCCAGTGGCTTGTAGCGACGCCAGCGTCGGGCCGACATCGTCGTAGCAATGCCATGCAGATGGCCGTGCGAAGTGGTCCCATAAGTCCTGAAAGGTCGCAGTCCGATCCTTCACACCAGGAAGGACCGCCTCGACGATCCACTCCCAGCGGCGGCGTTCTTCCGCTTCCGATGTACAGCCCTGCCGCTCTGCGGGGAAGCAGGCCGTCTCACTGGCCGCGAAGGCGGTTCGAAACGCCATCCGCACGTGCTCAATGGGCAGGTCGAGGCCATAGCGTCGACCGACCGCCGCATACGCTTCCGCGACGCTGGGATGGGGAGTAATCAGCGTCCCCACAGCATCGAAAATGACCCACGTTGGTCGCATCGCGTCTCGCAAAATCCGGTGTATTTCCGATTCAACCGTGAAGACCTTACGCGATTAACAGCCAGCCGTCAGAAGCGTCGGGCCTGAGAATCGAGAGATTCTCAGGTTCTTCACAGCGTGATCGTCTCTTCCCCAAACTTCACACGCTGGAGCGCAGCAGGATCGATCGTGATCCCGAGACCGGGTTGGGTGAGTGCCGGGGCAAGACCGCCGGGGCGGAATGTGAGGTCTTCCACGGTGAGCCTTTCAGCCACCAGATAACGGTCGAAGCTTCCTTCGAGGTAGCGGATGTTACGGACTGAAGTTGCAAAATGTCGGCCGGCCGCTGAGAGGATTCCGGTCTCACCGACCTGGCAGCCCAATTGATAGCCGAGTCCCGCCTGGCGGGCGAGAGCCGCGAGTTGCAGGGTCGGCAGGAAGCCGCCGCATTTCGACAACCGCAGGTTGAAGAGATCACAGGTTCCACGTTCGATCGCTCGCCGGGCATCCAGTTCACTGCACAGCGATTCATCCAGCAGGATGGGAATACCAAGGGCTTCACGCAGGGCTGCGAGACCATCCACTTGTGCATGCGGGACCGGTTGCTCGAGAGCCGTCAGATTGAATCGTCGCAGGGGTTCGATTCGCTCCAGCAGATTTGCACAGCTCCACGCTTCGTTGGCATCAATCCGCAGGTCGATCTTATTGCCAAGAAACCGCCGCATCCGCTGGAGCAGGGCGACGTCATCGACACCCTCGACACCGACTTTCACTTTCACCTGTTCGAAACCACTCAGCCGAAAGAGCAGACACCGCACGAACTGTTTGAGGGTCGAGGTCGCCGTGATGGCCCCGCTGTAGCGGACCTGAGTCAGCAGCGGACGCAATGCGACCGTCGGCGTCACCAGGCTCGCGATGGACGACAACGGTGTCTGGAACGCCCGACACAAGGCATCGAGCACGCTGAGTTCCAACGCACACCGTAGCGAGTTACCGAAACAGCGTCGGCTGTCGTCCGGTCGGCGGGCGATGTCAAACCGGCTGAGTCGCTCCAGCGAGGAAGCAAGATCCGTCCATTCGCCTCCCAACGGCGTTTTGAGATCGGTTTCCCGCAGCAGATCCAGCGCCTGCGCGAGATTCTCGCCTGTGACATACGGCCGTGGGAGCCCCTCACCCCAGCCGACCGTTCCATCCTGCAACTGACAACGGACGACCAGCGACTCGGTCTCTGTCCGCGAATGCGACGCATGCGTCACCTTTTTCTTGAAAGGAATTCGCACGCTGTAAACGGTCAAATCACGAATGCGCATCGTGTTGATCCTTTTCCTAGCCGGAAGCGCGAGCGCCCGGTTCATCGATGCGGAAACCGAGCACGCTCGTCACGAAGCCGCGTGGGTCGCCGGGGAGCCAGGTGCCGTAGGTGGTGTTGGTGAGTCGCCAGGTGGTCATGAGGGCTCCGGGCGCTGACGCTTCCGGCTCGGGATGGACGTTATTTGTTAAGTGGAGCGTGGTGGCGGACGATTTCACGGGCGCTGCGGAGTCCGTCGACGGCGGCGCTGACGATGCCGCCAGCGTAGCCCGCTCCCTCTCCGACTGGATACAACCCGGCGATCCCCGGGCACGCACGGGTCGCGAGATCGCGTTCGATGCGGACCGGGGCGCTGCCGCGCATTTCCGGTCCAACGAGAATCGCCTGCTTGAGAAAATCGCCACGCAGCTTGCCATCCATCAACGGTAACGCCGCCCGCAAGGCGACGATCACCGCGGGCGGGAGCACGGCATCGAGTGCAGTCGGCGTCACACCCCGTTCATAACTGCATTCGTATTGGGTCGACGCTGACGGCGTTTTCCCGGCGAGAAACTCGCGCGCCGACTGAATCGGCGACTGATAGTTCGCCCCCGCCAGTCGAAACGCGGCCGCTTCGTATTGCCGCTGCAGATACATCCCTGCGAGTGGATGATCCCCGCCAAACTCGGACGGTTCCAAGGTGACCATCACCCCGCTATTTGCAAAGGGGGTGTCGTGGCGCGAATTGCTCATCCCGTTCGAGCAGAAGCAATCAGGTTCCGAGATACTGGGGATGATGATCCCGCCCGCGCACATACAGAACGTAAACACATCACGGGGACCACGAGCCTGCAGGGTGTAGTCAGCGGCTCCCAGGAGTGCTTCGTACTCGGGCTTGCCGTACTTGTGATGGTTGATCTGCACCTGGGGCTGCTCGATCCGCAAACCGAGCTGAAACGCCTTCTGCACGAACGGGACCCCTTGCCCGAACAGCGTTTCGTAGGTGTCGCGGGCACTGTGACCGATCCCCAGGATGACGTGTGACGTCGTGATTGGCCCAAGACTCGTCTCCAGCCCGCAGATTTGACCGTCACGGATCACCAGCCGTTCGACACAACAATCGAACCGATACTCACCTCCCAGAGCTTCAATCTTCCGGCGAAAATTGCGGCAGATCATCGGGAGTTTATTGCTGCCCAGATGCGGACGGTTTTCATAGACAATCGACGCCCGTCCGCCGCATTCCACGAACCGTTCCAGTACCCAGTCGACATCGGGACCTTCAAGACGGCAGGTCAACTTGCCATCGCTGAAGCACCCGGCTCCCCCTTCGCCGAAGAGGTAGTTGTCCTCGCGATCAAACTTCCCGCCCCGGTCAAACTCCCGGACCGAGGGGACACGCTCTTTGACTGCTTTTCCGCGTTCGAGGATCAGCGGACGATAGCCTTTCCACGCGAGGTAGTAGCCCGCCAGCAAGCCCGCGGGACCGGAACCGACGACGACCGGACGGTGTTCGAGAGGCAAACTCCCCGACGCGGGATCATCGAATGCGGGGGGAGAGTAGACGAGCGCATCGTCCCGCAGCCGCGTGCGCACCGCGGGTGACGCTTCGACCTCAGGCGGTAAATCGATCAGCGTCGTATAGACGAACTGCAAATTCCGCGACGAACGGGCGTCGAGACTTTTCTTGAGAATTCGCCAGCGGACAAAATCGCGCGGGGCGACTCCCAGGCGGCGGGCCAGCAGCGGGGGCAGCTCGGTTTCCGGGGCTTCCACAGGAAGCCGGACGTTAGCAATTCGGATCGACATCGGACTCGCAGGGGCAGCGCGTGAGTTGAACGCGAAACCAGGCACAGGCGGGGATTATAGCCACTGTGAGGGGAGGCGGCCCTCCAGCGAGGAGAAGAAAATCCAAGCTGCAAGGACGTCGGGTGGGCTGTGCCCACCGGCTGAACGTTCCGTGAGCAAATCACAAGACGTTGGGCATAGCCCACCCTACGGATCACCTTCCGCGAGGCCGAGTTGCTGCAGACGGCGGTACAGTCGGGCGCGGGGGATTTGCAGTAGCTCAGCTGCGCGGGTCATGTTGTTGCGGGCTGCTTCGATCGCCCAAAGCAATTGTTCGCGCTCGACCTGTTCCAGCAAGGCGTCGAGCGGCAACGCGGCTCGCTCTGCCGGGGGACCGAGAGTCTGGGCATCCTGTCCACTGCGAAACTGAAAGGGGAGGTGCTCCGGCAGGACGTAAGCCCCGGTCGTGGCGGCGCGGGCCGCCTGGACGACCTGCGCGAGTTCATCCAGATTGCCGGGCCAGTGATATTTCCGGAGTTCGTCCCACGTTGCATCCTGATAGCCGACCACCTGCGTCGCGGCTCCGCGGTTCATCTCTTCCAGAAAGAACTGGGCGAGCGGTCCAAGATCTTCCGGGCGTTCCCGCAAAGGCGGAACCTCGATGGTGAGAACGCTCAACTGCCAGGCGAGGGCCTGCGCGAGTTTCCCGGAAGTGACCAGTTCGGCCAGCGGTGACGTACAACTTGTCAGGACCCGCACGGGAGTGGGGCCGGGTTCCGCCAGCCATTCGGTCAGCCGCTCGTGAACGTCTGCCGGAGCGGCGTCGATGGCATCGAAATAGAACGAACCCGGCTGGAGCGGCGAATCGGCGTGGCGGCTCGCTTCCTCACGGGCTTGCCGCAAGACCCGTTTGATCTCGAACGGAGGCGTCTGGCGGCAATCGAGTGCCACAAAGGGACGCCGCCCGACGGCACTGCCCAAGTGAATCGCCCGGGCGAGATGCTCTTTGCCCACCCCGCGCTCGCCCGACAGTAACACCGGCGCTGACGTCCCCTGGGCGACCTTTAACTGCTGCAGCACTCGCTGCATCGCGGGACTCTGCGTGACGAGTGACTTTTCACCATAACGCTGCCGCAGGTGTTGCCGGACCGATGCGAGTTCTGCATGCAGCCGCTGGGCCAGTGACAGCGCCGGCGTCGGCAACGAGGCAGGCAGGGGGGTGATGATGCCAACGATGATCGGCGTCGTTCCCTCAGCTTCCTGCAAGGGGAAGCCGTGAATCAATCGCGGGACTGATGCACGCTCGCGATGGGGCAGATCGATCGGCCAGGTCTGGGGCACGCCGTTCCACAGTTCCGGCGGACAAGCGAGCGCTGCCAGCAAGGCTGCAATCGAATGCGGTTCTGCCTCGGTGACGTGTTCGGCCCGCTGGCTGAGGACATCGGTTGCAGTCCACCCGGTGGCGGATTCACACCCGGCATTGAACAGGATGATCTGTTGCCGCGCGTTGAGGGCGAACAGGGGCGTCTGGGTGTCACGGAACCACCCCATCGCCCGGGCGACCGCGGTCTGCCGACGCGACATCGCGATCATCTCCGGGAAAAGGATTAGGCAAAGAGACGGAGACCGCTGTTCTCACCCCAGCGATGGGTAAATTCCAGTCGGTTAGCGTTGCACGCGACCGCTGCCGCCGCCGTGCATCAGGGCTTCGATTTCACTGCGAGACACGCGATTGAAGTCGCCGACGATGCTGTGCTTCAGACAGCTTGCAGCGACCGCATAGGCGACTGCGGTTTCTGGTGCCGCGAGGGCCGATGTCGTCAGTGCGAAGACGAGGGCCCCACCGAAGGCATCACCGGCACCGACCCGATCGACAATGTTGCGAATCTCGTAGGGAGCATAGTTCCCCTGCGCATCGAGCGGGGCAAACCACGCCTGATCGCTCGCCTTTTCGTAGAGCATGGCCCCCCAGTTGTTATGGCTGGCCGAGAGACTTTCCCGTAGCGTAATCGCGACCCGTTCGACTCGCGGGAACCGGCGAGCGACCTCTTGAGCCACGCCGCGGTACGCCTGCACGTCGAGGTGACCGCTCTCGACATCGGTGTTCGCTGCTTGGATCCCGAGGACCTGCTCTGCGTCTTCTTCGTTCGCAATCACCAGCGAGACCGACTGCAGGACGCGTTCCATGGTCCGGCGAGCGAGAGCGGCGGGCTTGGTCCCCGGTTCCCAGTTCCAGAGCTTCTTCCGGAAGTTGAGGTCGCACGAGACCGGGAGTCCCCGGGCGGCGGCCGCTTCCACGGCGGCGATTGTCGCCTCGGCGGCAGCAGCACTCAGCGACGGTGTGATGCCGGTCACATGCAGCCAACCGGCATCCGCAAGGAGTTGCGGCCACGCCGACGCTGCGGGGGGAACCACCGCGATCGAGGCTCCCGCCCGGTCGTACGTCACCGTGCCGCCCCGCTGGTTGGCACCGGTCTCGACGAAGTAGATCCCGAAGCGGCCTTCTTTTGAGGTCTGCACGAGATCGGTGTCGACCCGGAAGCGACGAAGATCAGCGAGAAACGCAGCGGTGATCGGGTTATCGGGCAGCACGGTGCAGTAAGCGGCCTGACCGCCTTGTGCAGCAATGGAGACCGCGACGTTGACTTCCGCTCCGCCAAAAGTGGCATCGAGCGATCCGGGGAGGACCTGATCGAGACGCAGAGCGCCCGGGGGAGCCAGCCGGAGCATCACTTCGCCAAACGTCACCACGCGCGCCATCGGTCGATCGTCCTGCTGACGGATATTTCACGGAATCGCGGCCAACGCCGCGTGCCTGTGACAGTCTATTGTCACGACCGGCAGAGATGCTAGCGAACATCCGAATGCCCATCCGGGGAGCAGTCGGCCTGTGCTGAGTGGAATTCGGGATGGAATTCCGCTGTTTGCGGGCCTGACGGCTAGCGTATCGTCGGGAGTTTGTTCGGTGCAGGCCGACTGCTGTCCCGTGGTGCATTTCGACCCTGTGTGACTCCTTTCAGATCCTGTCCGCGCGTCGCCAGCATCCGCTCATCACATCAGGCGTCCCGGCGACTCTCGGGAGACAGTGTCTCCTCCCGAGCGAGAAGTACTCGATCAATCCGTGGGTTCGGTTTCAGGACTCTCATCCAGTTTTTGAAGAGACCAGAGCATGGTGACACGAGTTCGAGTTCATGGTGTCTTGATGTCGCTCGCGTGGAACGCCGAGCGGTCCGCCTTGCTGGGTCGCTGCCCCCATTGCCAGACGACCGGCGAGTATTTCTCGGGTCCCCTGGGCTCATTGCTATTGATTGCGGCTCGGCAACAGGCCCCACGGCATGGGACGCAGCTCACCTGCTCGTCCTGCCAGAAGCCCTTTCTCTGGAAGGGTGTGCTCGAAGAGTGACCGCCCCCGCGTGAGAGTAGACGCCGTCACGGTTCGTATGGCACAACGTACGGAACTGGTACAGGATGACGAGCGTGCGGCGGTTGCAAAAGATGTGCGGTCCACAGCGAGCGACAAGCTGGTCCCGACACGGTCATGACCGCGGGGACGGCCTCACGATCCTCTGCGGAATCGTCTGGTTTGTCATTTTCTGGACGAATCTTGGGAGGGTTGATGGAGGCGAACCGCTTCTCTCGACCCAGGTCGACCCGGCAGCGAGCGCTCGAGGACCTTGGCGAGACATCCGGCTGACCACCGGTGAACGCTGGCATGCGGAATGCCTGCGGATCGACACGGAAGCCCTCGAATTCCGTTGGCGCGGGACTGTCCGCTGGCGGATCCCGCGCGGGGTGGTGCAAAGTCTGGCATCGCCTCCCGGCATGCGAGATGTTGCGTTCCACTCGTTTAAGGACCCCATAACCGGCACCGGAGTGTGGACTTCCAGCCACTCACCCGCCTGGGAGAGTCCGGGAGCCGAAGATGTCGCGGCGGGGTCGTGGTCCGTCTGGCGTCGCCTGAGCGGAACGCCCGCGGGTGGCTCACAGGCCAACGTGACACTGCAGTTTTTGTGCAATCAGCAGCCTGCGGTGTTTTCGTTGCGTTTGCTGGGGAATGGGCCGGTCGAAACGTCAGCCCCCGGAGACTGGTCGCCGACCTTCCGTCAAAACGTGCGTCTTTCAACCGGCTGGGAAAAGCTCCGCGTCACCTGGGATGCACGCGGCTGCCGTTTGAGCGTCGGTGAGCGACTGCTCAACGAGTGGTCCTGTTCCGGACTCCGCTATGTCGGCTGTCGGCTGACACCCGCAGCTGACAGCCCGCCGTCCAATGCGATCGAACTCGACGATCTCGCCGTGCAGGAACATCAGCAGTTGGCACCGGTGGTCGCTGAGCCCCTCCGGCTGACCGATGACTGTGTGACCTTCTGGTCGGGGGACCAGCTGTTCGGTCGCGTGACGATGGATCGGAACGGCACGATCCTTCTGAAGGGGCGGGGCGCGACCTGGTCAGGGACGTGGGCCGATGTTTTCAGAATCGATTTCGCCCCTGCGAAGATTCCTGACTGGGGACTCTCGCCGGTGCAGGGCTGGTGTTTTGATGCCTGCACAGCCCCGATGCAGGCCACGGGGGGACTCATGGAAGTGTGGCGCGGATGTGCCTGGCATCCCGATGGCTTCGATCATCCTTTGGGGCGCGTCTGGGTCAGCCCGACCGCAGGACCACAACCACGAGTCTGGCTGGGGTTGGGAGAATGGAACTGGTTGAGCACGGGATTCCACACGGTCGACAGCAAAACGCCAAATCAACCCGTGCGTCGAATCGTCTCCGGTCGGTGGCACTCGGCTCGTGCCGGGAGCGGTTGGGTCGCCGTCGACACGCAGGGTCTCTCGCCCGCCGGTCCGGGAACCCCGGCTTCCGAGCCGATGCAGGAAGCCCTCCGTCGTGGCGACTGGCGGACGGAATTGTCATGGAATGGCAGCGTCGTCAGTGACTTGAATCACTCGCTCTGCGGAGAGACTCCATCCCTCGAACGGGTCTGGATTTCGCTGCCCCGCATCTCAGTCGGCGAGAATGTGTGGCACCTGCAGCAACAACCGGCCCGCTTTGACGACCACCGGTACGATGACGGTCAGCTTGGCCCGATCGGACTGTGGCGACCGGTGAATTGGCCGTGAGTCTGCCAGCAGGTGCGATTCCGGTTGAAGCCGCTGCAGCGGTCGCTACGATGTCGTCATGCCGAAACTCGCCTTCACACCGCATCTGCGACAGCACGCGTTCTCCGTCGAATCCCGGGAGTATCCCGGAACGACGGTCGCCGCGGTGCTGGAACACGCATTTTCAGAGGCACCACGGTTGCGCGGCTACCTGCTGGATGATCAGGGGCGACTCCGTCAGCACGTGGCCCTGTTCCTCAATGGCCAACCGGTTCGCGATCGGGAAAAGCTGAGCGATCCCTTGCAGCCGGCTGATGAAGTCTATGTGTTTCAAGCCCTGTCCGGTGGTTAAAGACTCAAATCGCGATCTCCTTCTACGAAAGCCCGCACAATGTCCGATTCCCTCTGGGTTGCCTCACGAAAAGGTTTGTTTGAACTGCGTGAAACAGATGCCGGCTGGGCGATTGAGCGGGTCAGCTTTCTGGGACACCCAGTCACGATCGTGCTCCCCGATGCGCGCGATGGCAGTCTATATGCCGGGCTGAATCTCGGTCATTTTGGCGTGAAGCTGCATCGATCCGAGGACCGGGGCGTCACCTGGACTGAAGTCGCTGTGCCGGCGTATCCCCCGGTCGAAGAGGGGAAAGACGCCAAGGGGTCTTCTTTGTTTCTGCTCTGGGGACTGGAAGCGGCTGGACCGAACACCAGCGACGGACTCTGGGCGGGTACGATTCCCGGCGGGCTCTTTCATTCGGCCGATCGGGGTGCCACTTGGACGATGAACGAACCCCTCTGGAAGATTCGCCAGCAGCCGGGTGCTGAATGGTTCGGCGGTGGCTACGACCAGCCGGGTATTCACTCGATCTGCGTCGACCCGCGCGACAAGCAGCACATCCTCGTTGGCGTCTCGTGCGGCGGTGTCTGGCGGACAACCGATGGCGGGGCGACATGGTCTGGGGCTACGAAGGGGATGGCCGCGACCTACATGCCCCCCGAACGAGCCGAGGAACCCGCGGTGCAGGATCCGCACCGGATGGTCCGCTGTCTGTCTCAACCCGATGCCCTGTGGGTTCAGCATCACTGCGGAATTTTCCGCACGGTCGACAACGCACAGACGTGGTCGACCGTGACCGGGGTGGCTCCCTCGGACTTCGGTTTCGCCGTCGCCGTGCATCCGCACGATCCGCAGACAGCCTGGTTCGTCCCTGGGGTCAAAGACGAATGCCGCGTTCCGGTTGATGCGAAGCTTGTCGTGACCCAGACGCGCGATGGTGGCAAGACCTGTCACTCGCTGACGAATGGGTTGCCATCGGTGCCGAGTTACGATCTGGTCTACCGACATGCACTCGACATCGATGCGACCGGCAATCGACTGGCCTTCGGTTCGACGACCGGGAATCTCTGGACAACCACCGACGGCGGTGCGACTTGGACTCCGTTCGCCGCCCATCTCCCGCCCATCGCCGCCGTCCGCTTCGGTTGAGCGATCGTTCCCCCTGCTGTAGGGTGGGCTATGCCCACCGTCTGTTTTGATGACTCGTCCACAATTCCAGCGGTGGGCACAACCCACCCTAAAAATGAGAAAGCGTCTCCCATGCGTCGTCCGGTCTTCGGTCTGGCTGTTTTGTCGTTACTGGCCCTCAACCTCGCCGTTCTGCATGTCGGGGCGCAAGCTCCGGCGACACCGGCCGTCTTCGAAAGTCAGACGATTGACCTGGGAATGGTCGTCAGCGACATCGAGAAATCGGTCAAGTGGTACAAGGATGTCGTTGGGATGACCGAGAAGGACGGCTTCGACGTCCCCCCGGATTTTGCGGCCAAAGTCGGCCTGACGAACAACCATCCGTTTCACGTGCACGTGTTGACGCTGGGTGAAGAGAAGACCGCGTCCAAGTTAAAGCTCATGCAATTCAAGACGGCACCAGGTGCCCGTGTCGATCAGCGGTTCATTCACTCCACCTATGGAGTCCGTTACCTCACGATCTTCGTCCCGAACCTCCCGGCTGCAGTCGCCCGGGCTGCTGCTCATGGCTCAAAGCCGATCGCTGCGGACGGGATCGTCACGTTACCGGAAGCCTTCCCACAAGACCTCGGACTCGTCGTCCTCCGCGATCCGGACGGCAACGCGGTCGAACTCGTCGGGCCGAAATAGTCGAGTGTCGAGAGTTGATGGTCGAGTGCCAGAGTAAGCAGCGAGGCATTTCGGTCTTCTCTGGCTAATCCCTGTCCACTGTCCACTCTTTTCCAGGACCTGCCGTGACCGAACGCCGCGCTGTCGTCCTGGTGAGTGGCGGACTCGATTCTGCCACCACGCTGGCGCTGGCGCAAGCCGATGGCTTCGAGTGCTACGCTCTCTCGTTCGATTACGGCCAGCGGCATCGCTTTGAACTGGAAGCGGCCCGCAAAGTCTGTGCGGCAGCCGGGGTGACTCGACAGATCACCGTCCCGATCGATCTGCGGGCGTTCGGCGGTTCCGCCTTGACCGATGCGATCGACGTCCCGAAAGGTGACCTCGCGGCACCGCTGGCGACAGGCATCCCCATCACGTACGTCCCAGCCAGGAACACGGTCTTCCTTTCACTGGGACTCGCGTGGGCGGAAGTCCTGGGGGCGTTCGACCTGTTCGTCGGAGTCAATGCGGTCGATTACAGTGGCTATCCCGACTGTCGGCCGGAATTCATCGCCGCCTTCGAACAGCTGGCGAACCTCGCCACGAAGGCCGGGGTCGAAGGGACTGAACGCTTTCGCGTGCAGACGCCGCTGATTCACTGGACGAAAGCTGAGATCATCCGCCGCGGAACTGAACTCGGCGTGGATTACGGGCTGACCCACAGTTGTTATGATCCCGACGCCATGGGCCGGGGTTGCGGCCGTTGTGACTCGTGCCGCCTGCGGTTGCGCGGTTTCGCAGAAGCGGGACTGATCGACCCGGCACCGTATCACGTTTGATCGTGCCGCGATCCCTCCCAACGCCCCGGAAGCCCAGCCATTCCAATGGCTGGGTCTCTTGAATTGAGAAAGTCACGGCAACGGTGCGGATTGCGGAAATCTTCGAGTCGATTCAAGGCGAAGGGCGCTACACCGGCGAACCCTCCCTGTTTGTACGAACCACCGGTTGCAACCTGCGCTGCTGGTACTGTGATACTCCTGACACATCCTGGCGACCGGCGGGTGACCAGCGCCCGTGGCGGAGTGTGCTCGACGAAGTGCTGACGAGTCCATGTCAGCATGTCGTGCTCACCGGTGGCGAACCGCTGCTGCAGCCCGACATTGTCCCGTTAACCGCAGCCCTCCGCGACGCGGGACGGTTCGTCACCATCGAGACGGCGGGCACGGTGTTCCGCCCCCTCACGGTCGATCTGATGTCGATCAGCCCGAAACGGGCCAACTCGGCACCGGGGATCGATCAGCCGCGCTGGCGAGCACGGCATGAGCGCGACCGGCATCGGCCCGTCGCGATTCGGATGCTCATGGCGACCGGCCCGACGCAGTTCAAATTCGTGATCGATGACCCGACCGATCTCGATGATGTGGCAGCGTATCTCGCGGGGTTCCCGGAGATCTCGCCCGAGATGGTCTGGCTGATGCCACAGGGGATCGATCCCCGCGTCCTCGTAGAGAAAGCCGCCTGGCTCATCCCCGCCGCCGCCGAGCGTGGTTACCAGTACGCGCCGCGCCGACACATCGAACTCTTCGGCCACAAACGCGGCACGTAATCACGTCTCCCGGAAGCCCACCCCTTCCGAGGGGTGGGGCTGTAATGAAAGAGTCCCACCCCTCGGAAGGGGTGGGCGTCCACGGATGCGAATTATGTACGCGGGTCAGCACCCATCGCGCCACTCCCGAAAAACCGCGGCGGTTCCGCCAGCGTGTAAACCGTCCGTTCAGCAGCCAATCGGTCACGAAGATGTCTCGATGACTGCAGCATCCCCAACAGCGCCTGCCCGTCGAACATCCGCACGTCGTTGTTCAACCGCTCCGCGAGCAACCGATCGACCGCTGCCGGATCAGGTCGTAAATCGAGGGATTCGGTCCCCGCCAGGGCCAGCGTCCACGGCGAACCGTAGGTCGGCACCAGCGCAGTGATTAATCCGTTGTAAGGAAAGACGCTCGCAATCGTCCGCATGACCCGTGTCGTCAGAGCCATCAAGGGCGGGGCCTGCGACCCGGCCTGATTCACGAAGACCCCTCCCGGTCGCAACGCCCGCCGACAGAGCGTGAAAAACTCCCGCGTGAAGAGCTTGTACGCGGGTCCTTCTTCAATCGGATCGGTCAGATCGGCGATGATCACGTCCCACGTATCGGGCGTGTCCGCGATCAACTCCCAGGCATCACCCACCACGATCCGTGACCGCGGATCATCGAACGCCCCCTGATGGATCTCCGGCAGAAGTTCGCGACACGCAGCGATCACTTCGCCATCGATATCGGCCACGACCGCTTCGCTGACCGTCTTCCACTTCAGGGCTTCGCGGAGCGCCCCCCCATCCGCCCCGCCCGCGATCAGAATCCGTTCCGGCTGCCCATGCAACACACACGGAGCATGGACGATCGGTTCGTGATAGAGGAATTCGTCGCCGGTGCAGGTCTGCCACTTGCCATCGAGGACAAGGGCCTTACCGTAGGGACCACTATCGACGACCGCCATCTGCTGAAACGTCGTGGTCCGCTGGGCCAGGAACTCGACAATCCCGTGCTGCCACACATCACAGGGCGTGAGGTACTCACTCACCCAGTAATCGGCCCGCAATTCCGCCCCAGCCATCCCTCACCCCGCTTGCGTCTTCGCGATCGGCTACGCCAGCGCCTGCTGGAAATCCGCGACCAGGTCATCCGGATGTTCAATCCCGACCGAGACCCGCAACGTCCGCTCACTGATTCCGGCCGCCTTGCGGGCTTCGGCTTTCATCGAGGCGTGACTCATCGTGTCGGGGTACTCGATCAGCGACTCGACACCCCCCAGCGATTCCGCGAGCTGGAACAACTGCAGCTTGGCGAGCACCTTCTCAACGGCGGGACGGCCCCCCTTGAGGTCGAGGCTCAGCATGGCCCCGAACCCGCGCTGCTGTTTCTTCGCCAGGGCATGCTGGGGATGATCGGGCAATCCCGGATAGTAAACGTGTTCGACCGCCGGGTGCTGATCGAGGAACGCAGCGAGCGCCGCCGCTCCGCGTTGGTGGGCTTCCATCCGCGGGCCGAGCGTCTTCACACCACGCAGGACCAGCCATGCATCGAACGGTGAGCAGGCCAGACCAAGGGCGTTCACCACGTAACCGATCCGCTCCGCGTGCGGTTGAGCCTTCGTGACGATGCAGCCGCCGACGACGTCGGAATGGCCATTGAGGTACTTGGTCGTCGAGTGGACAACGATGTCGACCCCATGCTCGAACGGCCGCTGCAGGTAGGGCGACAGGAACGTGTTGTCGGTGATCGTGATCGCCCCGATGTCGCGGGCGACGCCGCAGACGGCAGCGATGTCGACGATGTTCAGCAGCGGGTTGCTTGGCGTTTCGATCCAGACGCACTTCGTCTTCGGCGTGGCCGCCTTCCGGATGTTCTCCACGTCGCGCATGTCGACGAACGAGAACTCGAACCCCATCGAGCGGAAGAGACTGTCGAACAGGCGGTAGGTCCCGCCGTAAATGTCATGCCCGGCGATGATATGATCACCCGGCTGGAAGAGGTGCATCGTCGCGGTGATCGCCGACATCCCGGTACAGGTCGCCCGGCAGTCGATGCCACCTTCGAGTTGGGTCAGATTCTCTTCAAGGGCGCGACGGGTCGGGTTGCCGCTGCGGGTGTAGTCGAACCCGCGATGCCCGTTGAGGTCATCCCAGCGGAAGGTCGAGGTCGGGTAAATTGGCGTGGTGGCGCTGAGGAACGTGCTGTCCTTGTCGACACCGGTGTGAACGCAACGCGTTTCAAAGTGCATGCGCAGATCGCTTCAAGCAGGAGGGCGAAATCAAGTCCCGTAGAATACGCCCCCGCCCCCCGCGAGAACAACCGAGCGCCGCAAGGCTTCAGGGCCATCGTTTTAATTGGTCTGGGAAATGCGGTGGAGGTGGGAGGGAGTTTACGGTCTGGAGTCTGGGATTCACGGAGGGGAAGAAATGTCGATGGCCTGCGGCGGGAATTTGCTGAGCCGATTGGCGCAAGTTCCTGATCCACGCGGGCGTAAGGGACGACGCCCATCCTTTGTCCGCCATGCTGGCGGCGGTCGTCAGTGGTCTGCTTTCGGGCGTGGCCCAGGTACGACGAATTGGTCGAATGGTTGCAAGATTTACCTGTTGACTTTGGCACCGTCTGGGATTCACCCGGCGACCGCCAGCTTGAACTGCTTTCGCGACTTGTTTTCCAAGCGGATCTGATGGTCTTGATCGGGTGCTGCGGGAGTGGATTGAGGAGTGCTTTCCGCACGCGGGGAGGAACTCCTGGCCGTGCTGAGCATCGACGGAGAACGCTTCGTGGTTCGGCGCGGGCGTCGGAGAAAGGCTTGCATCTGCTGGCGAAAGCAGTGGCACACGGGTCGCGTGGTGGTGGCCCAAGCCGGGGCGATGAAGACGAACGAGCACAAAGAGAACGCTCACTTCTTGTCGGAGATCCTGTTGAAAGAGACCGTGGTGGTGGGCGATGCGGCATTCTGCCAGCGCGTCTGTGCGAACAGATTCTCGCCGCCGAAGTGCGTTCTCGCGGTGAAGAACCAATCAACCCACGTTAAATCGAGAAATCCAGCAGGAATTCAAGACGCTGACGGCCACCTGGGCCCGGTGTGAACGCGGACGAGAGCGTCAGACGGTGACCACGTATGACAAAGGTCACGGTCGGATCGAAGTCCGCACGCTGATCAGCACGGTCAGCCTCAATGACTACGTCCGCTGGCCCGGAGTCCAGCAGGTGTTGCAGGTCGTCTGCAGGCGACGAAGTCACGGTCTGGTGGAACGCGAGACACAGACAACCCCATCACCTCGCTCTCCCGCGTAAGCCGATGCGGCCCCAGTTGCTGGCCATCATCCGCGTACTGGGGCATCATCGAAAACGGCCTACCATTGGGTCCGCCGATGTCGTGTTTTCCGGGAAGACCGATCCACCATCACCTCCAGGACACGCGCTGCCACAACTTCGCCGCTCTGCGGAACGCCGCCCTCGGATGTCTCCGCGCTGATGCCACCGGCAATCTCGCCGCCACCTTACGCAGCCACTACCGGAAACCCCAACGCCTCTTCACCAAACTCGGCCTCTTGTAAAAGGCGCTCGCCCTGGCAAGGCTTCACAACGCATCAATCTTTCCCAGCCCGAAGCGCGAGCGCCGGGTTCTGCTCTGCCGCCTGGTCTGGGCGACGAAGACGCAGCGGATGAGAGGTGAGAGGTAGGGCACCCGGTGCTGGCACTTCGGGCTGTTTGGGCGAGGGCGGTTGAACCTCAACCGAAAAGTTCGCGGATCGGATCGGCGGGGGGGAGGACGGGGACGGGGCGACCGAGGCGGTCGTGGATGAGGGTGTGCGGGTCGATGTTGAGGACGCGGTAGATGCTGGCGAGGAGATCGCCGGGGGTGAGGGGGCGGTCGGCGGGGGCGCCGCCGTCGGTGGTGGTCGAGCCGATCACATGACCCATGCGGAGGCCGCCCCCCGCGAGGACCGCGTGCATCGCCTGCGGCCAGTGGGCGCGGCCGGCGTGTTGATCGATCCGCGGGGCGCGGCCGAATTCGCCACAGGCAACAACCAGCACCCGCTCATTCAACCCACGGTCGTGCAGGTCGCTGACCAGCGCGGCGAGAGCCTGGTCATATACTGGCAGCCGGGCCCGCAGATTCTTTTCAATCGTGTAATGGTCATCCCACCAGTCGACGTCTTTTTCATAGAGGTTGATCGTGACGAACGTCACCCCGGCTTCGACGAGGCGGCGTGACAGGAGCGCGGCCTGACCCCACGCGTTGCGTCCGTACTGATCGCGGAGGGGGGCCGGTTCCGCATCGATGTCGAACGCCTGTCGCGCGGCACTCCCCAGAATCAGGTCATACGCCTGCGACCGGCTGTCGTCCAGGGCGGCGGTCGACTGGGGTGTGAAGCCGCGGGCGTGGGCTTCGAGGCGGGCATTCAGATCGCGGCGGGCTTCGAGCCGTGACGCGGCGACCTCGTTCGGCAGGGCGAATTCCGGCGGTCGATACTTGCCGAGGGCCGGGTCGCCGCCGCCGTTGACTGCGTGATACTTCGAACCGAGGAAAGCTGCGTGCTGATAGAACCCCATGTGCGAGCGGTAGTCTTCCGGGATGCAGACGTAGGCGGGCATCTGCGGATGAATCGGGCCACGGAGATAGGCTGCGACGGAGCCTTGGCAAGGATGCTGTTGACCGGCCTGCCGGGCATTGAACTGCGGGACGCCGGTCTGCACGAGATGCTGGCCGTCGTCATGCACCGAGTACGTGTGATGCAACGAGCGGATGACGGTCAGGCGGTCGGCGATCTTCGCCTGCTGGGGCATCAGGTCGCAGAAGTCGAGACCGGGGACCGTCGTGGGAATCGGTTGAAACGGCCCGCGGATTTCGGCCGGGGCGTGGGGCTTCATGTCGTAGGTGTCGATGTGCGACGGCCCACCCGCCATCCAGAAGAGGATCACCGCGGTCTTCGACCGGGCCGGGGCAGCTTTCACGGCGGCGGGACTGAGGAGCGCATCGGCACCGCCGAGGAATCCGTACTTGATGAAGGCCCGGCGACGGTGCAGGGAATCGGCCCCAAACAACATGGCACTACTCCGCAGCGAAAACGCATCAACAGAAATTGAATCGTCTTTCCGGGTGTAGAGCAAGGACGAAATCTCGTCGATCGCGTGAAACCGGCCGCATCGCAGTCTTTGTAGGGTGTGGTCGAGGCTTTGCGAGGCCCACCAGCTTGGTTTCGATGGTGGTGTGCCTCGCGGACTCGACACACCCTACGTGAGAACTGATCCGCCGAGCCGCGCGAGTGTTGTCGCGGGTGTTGGTTGTCCGTTTCTGTCAGAATGGTTTTGTTGCGTCACCGCTCGGCTGCAAAGGTCATCCCATGTTGCGTTTGTTGCTCTGCACGGGATGCTGCCTGATCGGTTTGGGTGGGGCGGTGCTGGTTGCGGCCCCCGCGAAGACGGTCAGCGTGGTGGATGTCGTCACGCTGAAGAACGGACGGACGCTCCGCGGGGCGATTCTGCAGCGGCGGCCTGATCGGTCGGTGACGATCGCGGTCGACAGGAACTGGCTGCAAACCACCAACCCCGAGTTATTCGAACAGCAGACGGCCCTCGAAGCGACCGCCCAGAAGCAGGCGTGGACCGAATCGCGCGACCGGGCTCAGGCGTGGCTCGACAAGCTCGCGGAGGCACCCCGACTGTCGGCTTTCCTGCAGCAGGAAATCGAGCGGCTGGACCGTCAACTGGCCGCGAAGAAGCCGCCCTCGGCTGATTTCCTCTGGATCGAACTGGCTGCGTCGCAGGTGGCCAAAGTCACGCCTGCGCATCCGGAAGCACAACGTCTGGCGGTCCTCGCGTGGAACGAGGGCTGGGTCGATGTTGAGAAGAAGGATGCAGCGACCCTGCGGCGGGAACTGCTGGCCCGCGACATCCGGTTGGATGGGGCCGCGCCTGATCTCTCGACACGATTGCCGGCCCGTCCGCAAGATGACCTCGAGTGGTCGGCGCGGCAGGCGGTCGTCGCGTACGTGTACCAACAGCCGCTCGATTTTCAGGGGACGGGCGATCTGCTCGTTCCGACGGGTGGTGAGCAGAAGCCCGATCTGGCCGCGATCCTGCCGAAGCTGCTGCAGTCGCAAGTCGACGGTCTTTTGAGCGACCTGCTTGCCGAAGGGGGCGGACGACCGAAACCGCAGCCGTCCGAACGCGAATGGCTCGCTCCGGCGATCGCGACGGCCACCGCGCGGGGAGTCAGCGGCTTCCGCGTGACACGCCTCGATCTGACCCCCGCCAGCGGTCGCGTGACGGTCGAGACGCGGTTCGTCGCCAAGCTGGACGCGGACCAGTGGGTGACGGTGTGGCAGGCGACAGAAACGACCGACAGTCAGCAGGCCCGGCCCGAACTCGAAGCGAAGATCGCAGCCGATCCGCAGGTGAAGTCGGTGCTGGAGACGGTCAAAGCGCTCGGTGTGGTCGATGACGCGACGTTCCGCCAGGCCCTGCGGACGGGAGCCGCGACGATGGCCGCCCAACAGTCGGCCGACCAGAATTTCCACGCCTTCACCGATCGTTACTCGCGCAGCCTCGATCGGCCGAAACTCTTTCTCCCCGCACCATGATCGCGTTTCCGTCGTAGCCCGGAGCGCAAGCTCCGGAGTTCTTTTGATGTGGCAATCTCAGAGAGACACCCGGAGCTTGCGCTCCGGACTATTAGAGATGGGATCACTTCGCCAATTTCGACAATTTCAACGACATCGTCTGTGGTTCTTCACCGACGGTGAGTTCCAGCCGCACGGGCGTTTCGTAGTGGGAGATGAAGATCGGCTCGCTCCGAGAGAGGTCGAGCGGGTGCGGGCTGGTCGATCCGGATGAACTGGATCCGTCCCGAACAACACGGACTTCGTGACCGAACATCCAAGTGCCGTCGACGCGGCGTGACAAGGAGACCGTCAGGAGTTTCTGTTCCTTTTCGTCACCGGCGACCCAGAGGATGCGTTCCTCGCCCGAGCGGACGGTCACAGTCGCTTCTGGTATGGTACGCAGATCGATGAAGCCGAGCGTAGCGATGATGGCCGGATCGAACTCTTTGGGAAGTTGCAGCTGGCCCAGGCTCTTCGCGAGCGTTTTGAGTTGTGTCTCGTGCCGCCCCTTTCCAACCAGTCGGTCCAGTGTGTGGGCCCGCAGGAGGAAGTTGCGGGCCGCTTCGTCATAACCGGCTTGTTGTTCCCACTCGGCGAGCCGGAGTAACGCTGACACATTGACCGGCGGGTGTTCCCGAAAGAGCGTCTGCATCCGGTCGCGTTCGAGGAACCAGTATTGAGCGAACGGTAGCAACTCGGTTGTCGTTGGTTCACGATCGAGCAGTGCGCGGAACGCCGATTGAGCAGCGTCGATCGACATCGTCTTCCGATAGAGAATGGCGTAGATCGGGATGGAGGCTGCGTCGGGAGCAGCCCTGACCGACATGCGGCGTGCATCCGCGAGCACGGTGATGGTCTCGACTCCGTGAGTCCAGGTGCAGGCGAAGGGTTGTCCCGGTTCCGAACGCTGGTGAGTCTTCCAGTCGGCTTCCGGGAGATCGCGGGTGAATTCGGCCTGCAGTTCGTCTGCGGAAGCGGCGGACCGGAAGATCCACGCCGCGGTGCAGGGTTCCATGAAACGCGGTCCCTGTAATTGCAGTTGGGCCTGCAGTCGCTTCAACACTGGCAAATCCGGAGTCCCTTCGAAGGCCGGGTAGAATTCGGTGATGCGCGACTTGTCGGGCAGGCTTGCCGTGACGGCTTTTTCGTAGGGCTTCAGCAGTGCGTCCAACAGCTTCTTGGCCAGATCCTGACTGACTGCGGTGTATTGCGCGCCGGAGGTTTCCAGACCGGTCTGCTGGGCGTCGTATTCAACACGATGCTCGCCCTGCATCTGCACCACGGGTGGGGTGGCGAGTGACTGGGTGTAGTGATTCCCGTGGGCATACTCGCGACCGAACCGCAGCGTGATCTCGGCCTGATACCGCCGTGAACCGGGGAGGCCACTCTCTTTGAGCGTGGGCATGTCGAGTACGACGAGAATGTCGGGCACATCTTGACCGACCGGCAGCGACTGACCGTAGGGGACGTACTGCACGGTGTCGAACTTGTTCCTCGCTCGCAGCCCTTCGAACAAGGCCAGCCCGGTCCGTTCCATCAGCAGGTGGTCCGACTGATTGAAGATCGCGATCGTCCGCTGCAGCGAGACTGCTTGATCACTGTTGCTGGTGGTGGTGCTGGTGAAGGCGGACACGTTCGACTTCACAGCCGTCGCCTGGGCGGAAAGCGTGGGCTTGGCGGTGATCTCTCCCGTCGTAACGCTCTTTCCGTCTTCGGTCGTGTGGGCCGTGAGCACCCCCCGCGCGACTTGCGGCCGCGGTCCGTAGCAGACGTAACCCACGAGTAACAACAGCGTCAACAGCAGTCCGACCACCCAGCGCCCGCGCGTCGGCGCGGCAGGAGGTGCCGAGGGGGAAGCTTGAGCTGCAGCCGGTTCGGTCATGTCGTGCTCCCGGGTGTCGAATGGTTGGAATGTGCGCAGAAGCAGAACGCAGCCGGCCGGCGATTGGATCAAAACGGCTTACCGCGGAAGATCGCTGAAGGCATTCACGGCTTTCGTGAACTCCTGCAGGAATTCCGGTTTCACATCGGGCGGGTAGGAGAGATGGAGGATGATGTGCTGGTCGCGCTGGGACGAGTACGGGGCCAGCATCAGCGACTTGAAGTAATGCCGCTCAAACGTTTGCGGAACAGCGGCCATGCCCCCGTAGTTCCCATTGTAGACCTGCACATCACACAACACACCACCCCGTTTCGGTCCGCGAACTTCGGACGGGTCCTGCACATCACCGACCAATTGCGGCAGGTGAATCAGGTAGATGCGGGTGTTGTGCTCAGCGTGAAAGCGTCCATTGAGTTGATGCGTCGAGGCTTCGCGGTAATGTCGGATCATCACCTGTCGCAACTCGTTGTAGAACTGCCGCAGCTGCGGGTCGCTTTCTTCCGCAGCACTGCAGAAATTCGGGAACATCGACAGAGTGGAGGCAACGAGAATCAACGCTGTTCGGATCATGGAAAGCATCCTTTCTTCTCCAGGAAGGTGAGAGCCAGACAACTCAAGCCAGCAGATCGTGCAAAATTTCACCATGGACGTTGGTCAGACGCCGGGCGATGCCATTGTGGTAATAGGTGAGCCGGGTGTGATCGATGCCGAGGAGATGCAGGACGGTGGCGTGTAGATCGTGCCAGGGGACCGGTTTGTCGACCGACTTCCAGCCGACGTCATCGGTGTTCCCGTAACTCAGCCCTCCCTTGGCACCACCCCCGGCCATCCAGACCGAGAAGCCGTACATGTTGTGATCGCGTCCCGCGCCGACGGTGTTTGCTTCCGACTGTGTGAAGGGCGTGCGGCCAAACTCGGTGGTGAAGAGGACCAGCGTGTCATCGAGCATCCCGCGTTGACGCAGATCACGCAGCAGCGCTGCGATCGGCTGATCGATTCGGGCCGCTTCCTGGGTATGGTTCTCTTTGACGTTTTCGTGGCCGTCCCAGTTGATACGGGGGGAGCCGAATGAGCCGCCGGAGAACAACTGCACGAGCCGCACACCCTGTTCGAGCAATCGCCTGGCGAGCAAACACCGCCGGCCGAAATCTGCGGTCGGTTCCTGATCGACGCCGTACGCAGCGAGTGTCGCGGCGGTCTCGGACGAAAGATCAGTGACATGCGGCACCGAGAGCTGCATCCGCGCCGCGAGGTCGTAGCTCTTCAACCGCGCTTCGAGTTCGCTCTCGGGGCGTGTGGTTCGGTGCTGCTCGTTGAGTGCAGCGATGAAGTCGCGTGTCGCCTGTTCTTTCCCGGCGTCGTACCCGGTGGCGGGGAAGAGATCATCGAGCGGAGCGCCCTTCGTGCGGAAGGCGACTCCTTGATGTTTCGCCGGAAGAAATCCGTTCGACCAGTTGATGGTGCTCCCTGCGGGGAGACCGCGCGGATCGGGGAGAACAACGTACGCAGGGAGATCGTCTGCTTCACTGCCCATGCCGTAAGACAACCACGCGCCGAGAACCGGGTAACCGTTGAAGCGGAATCCGGTATTCGCCTGGAACGTCGCAGGAGTGTGGTTCGCCGAATCGGCGACCATCGAGCGGATGACCGTCAGCTCATCGGCACAACTCGCGATGTGGGGGAAGAGATCGGAGATCCACAATCCCGATTGGCCGTGTTGACGGAACTCCCAGTCGGCCCCGCGGAGCAGACCGATCTTTCCGAAGAACGTCTCCGGCTTCTCGGTGCCGGGCAGGGGCTTGCCGTGCAGCTTCTGGAGCTCAGGTTTATAGTCGAACGAGTCGAGATGACTCAGTCCGCCACAAAGGTAGATCTGAATCACACGACGACATTTCGCCGGGTGATGGATCGCGGTAGCCGTCTCTTCTGCCCGGAGCACACCGTCACGCTGCAGCATCATCAGGGCGGCGGTAGCTCCCAACCCGCGGGCTGACCACGAACACCAGTCCCGCCGGGACAAACCCGCAGCATCAACGGAGTCGTTTTGTAAATTCAGGGGTGGCGGGGGCGCTCCGCGTCCGCGCGGAAGCCCCCGGTCACTCGGTTCTACACCACGGGGGCTTCCGCTACGCGGAGCGCCCCCG
>JBGATC010000061.1:0-34346 GCA_044229335.1 Planctomycetaceae bacterium
ACAACCCCGCCCCCTGAACTGTGCCGCCATCCGGACGCTGCACGAGTTGCAGATGAAACTGCGACGGCAGATCAACGACCTGATGGCCATCGAATGCGAAGACGCGGAAGCGGCGGACGCCCTGGTGTTCGCCATCGAATCGGCCGAGCGGGCCTTGGACAAAGCCCGCGACGCCCGACGCAGAATCCTGCGTGGTGAGTAACCAGCCGACCGTGTGGTCGGCTGATTTTGTTTCTGGCCCCCTGTTTCCCAAGGAGACGAACCATGACGACGAAGAAGACCACAACCAAGAAGGCCCCGAAGACCGCGAAGCCCCAGGCCAAGGCCGCGAAGAAGGCCCCGGCGAAGAAGCCGGAACCGCAGGCCGCCGAGACGAAGGTCGAAACGACGCCCGACGCCAAACCCGCGAAGACGAAGAAGCCCGCCAAGGAGAATGTTCCCGGCAAGATGAGCGCCCTCGACGCGGCGGCGAAGGTGCTGGCGGAAGCGGGCGAGCCGATGACCTCGAAAGAGATGATCGACGCGATGTCCGCCAAGGGGTACTGGACCAGCCCCGGCGGCAAGACGCCGCAGGCCACGCTGTACGCCGCGATCCTGCGGGAGATCCAGACCAAGGGGGCCGAGGCCCGGTTCACCAAAACCGAACGCGGGCACTTCTCGCTGGCGACCGGGACCAACGCCCCGGCCAAACCCGCCGCGAAGGCCACGGGCAAGAAGGCCGCCAAGAAGAAGACGGACCAGACCGAGATCGCGGATGGGACGCCCGGTCCCAAGGCGGTCTCCGAACTCTTCAAGATTTGAGGTGCGACCATGACGACTCCCGAATTCAAGATCGCCGACGCCTTCCGCGTGGTCGCCCTGCGGCTGGAGAACGCCCTCGAGGAGGGCCGCCGCTCCACCCGCATCGACGCCAACGACCTCCTCGAAACGCTGCTGGCGGTGGCCGACCAACTCGACCCGCCGGTGGCCAACCACGTCGCTCCCACCGAGGCCTGCCCGAACTGCGGCGAACGGAACTCCGACCGGCTGGTCTGGCAGGACGACGACGAAACGGTCCGTTGCGCCGGGTGCGGGACGACATACTGTCCTGGCGAATAACAACCCTTGATCCGGGTTCCCCCCGGTGACGCCCCACGTTTGCGACGTGCGGGCGTTTTCTCGTTGGTCGTAGGTTTCTTCAACGTCCCGCCTCTTTACGCGACGTGGGCCAACTTGGGCGAAATACGGGGCCTTTCACGCGGCGCTTTTGGAGGCAGTGAGACGTTCTGCCTTCTTTCCCGCGAACTGCTCGTACCGCTGCACGATCACATCGCAGTACAGCGGATCGAGTTCCATCAGGAACGCCCGGCGGCCGGTCTGTTGGGCGGCGATCAATGTCGAGCCGCTTCCGCCGAAGAGATCGAGGACGTTTTCGCCGGTTCGTGATGAGTACTGCATCGCCCGCACCGCCAGTTCGACCGGCTTCTCCGTCAGGTGAACCATGTTCTGTGGGTTCACTTTCTTGATGTGCCACAGGTCGGTCGCGTTATTCGGGCCGAGGAATTGGTGGGCCGCACCTTCCTTCCAGCCGTAGAAGCACCATTCGTGAGCGCCCATAAAATCTTTACGGGTCAAGACCGGATGCTGCTTGTCCCAGATGATCGCCTGCGAGAAGTACAGGCCATGCTTCTTGAGGAACGGCGGGTAGTTCGCACAGTTGGCATATCCGCCCCAGATGTAGAACCCTCGCCCCGGCACCAGCACTCGCGCGATATTGCCGAACCAAGCGTCGAGCAACCGGTCGAATTCCTCGTCCGTCACGAAGTCGTTGGCCAGCGGGCGGTCCTTGGCCCGCAACTTCTTTTGCGTCGGTTTCGACTTCTCCGGGTGCCGCGCCACGTCCATCGACTGGTGATGAGTGGTCCCCTGGAACGACGACAGCCCGGCGGCGATGGCGTTGTTCGAACGCGGTTCGACCTTCACGTTGTACGGCGGGTCGGTGTTGCAGAGATGAATCAGCTGCCCTTCGAGCAACCGGTCAAGGTCCACAGGCTTGCTGCTATCGCCACAGAGCAATCGGTGTTCGCCGAGAATCCAAAGATCGCCGGGTTTGGTGATCGCTTCATCCGGCGGTGCCGGAATCTCGTCTGGATCGGTCATTCCTTCCTGGACGCCGGGATCAAGCAGTTTGGCGAGTTCGTCCTGGTCGAACCCCAACAGCCCGAGATCAAAGTTCATCCCCTGCAATTCAGAAAGCTCGATCGGCAGCAGTTCCAGATTCCATTCCGCAATCTCAGCGGTCTTGTTGTCAGCCAGGCGCAGGGCTTTGACCTTTTCCGGAGCCAACCCCCTCGCGACGTGGACAGGGACTTCAGTCAGCCCGAGTTGCTTGGCCGCCTTCAGCCGCGTGTGGCCGATGATTACCACGCCTTCTTCGTCCACAACGATCGGCTGGCGAAATCCGAATTCTCGGATGGAGTTCGCCACCGCTGTGACGGCGTCGTCGTTCAGTCGCGGGTTCTTTTCGTAGGGCTGAGGTCGGTCGATGGGCCAGGTTTCAATCTGCATTAGGGACGCTCCATGTTGGAGTGGTGTTTGTGGTCTGAGTCAAATTCCTTCAGGTCGTTTGATCACTCGGCCGGAGATTCGTCTTCGTCGAACTCGAACGGGTCAGGCCCGTCCATCTCCAATTCCATTTGCTTCAGTCGCCGCCATTCCCGAATGGGCACGAGTACCACTTCCGCCCGTCGGTATCGGCGGACGACAACAGGGACACCGGATTGGGCGACGTGTCGGATGGTGAACCCCAGCGAATCCCGTAGCTCCGTGACACCGACTTCGAGTTCATCCAGCGGCCCAAGGTCTGGTGGCATCGTGGGTTAAAATCCCGTACAGGAAAGAAAGTCTGCCCAACCCCGCGACGGTTCCCCGAGGCATCGACTGAAGTTCTTGGCCGGGAAGGAACCGTGCCTGGAGACCGACGCCACTGGTGGCCACGTGTCGCGTCATTGGCCCAGTCGTGTCCTTGGCCAACCTCAACAACACGACGTCACACGGACCAACGTGTGCGACGTGGTGGCGTCATGTTGAGCGTGGCTTGAACTGTCCGCACCAATCGCCGCTGAGCACTTTGGGGAACTCACCATAGCAGCGATAGGTGTCACCATCGCGTTCGATCTCCGGCCCCAGCACCGGAGGATTGAAACGACATTCGCCTTCGGCGCAGCCTCCCTGCCAGTCAGCTTCTGTCAGTTCCTTGATGCCGTTGCCTTGGAATTCAAAAAAGTCGCAGTCGAAACAGCAGCGATCCATTCGTGGTTCCTGTTGGATTGTGAGGCTGACCCTTTTCACCTTTTCTCCATCGATTACGCGCGCCGGAACGCGGGCATCCGGAAAATCGGTCTGAGAGAGGGATGCATGGTGAAAAGGAGAAAAGGGGGGTAAGAACATATTTCTCTCTCCCAATTCCCTGATTTTCATGGACTTACGGCGACACCCTTTTCTCCATTCACTGATTGGTGAGAACCCCTTTTCACCACGGTGAAAAGCTCACGCATCAATTTTCTCCGGCGCATCAGTTTTGGAGAAAAGGTTGTCTGCGCGGAGAGAACTCGCCTAATCGGAGGAGTCTGAGTCGGTCGTGGTGAGTCGGTACGCGAAGCCAGGCCGCCCCGTGGTTTTGAGGATTTCGACCTCGATCAGTCGCTGATCGACGAGCGCTTCACGAATCGCCTCGTGTTCTCGACGAGACCAACGATGTTTGCGCGTGATCAGATGGTACGGCATCCACTCGTCGCCGTTCTTCTTGCTCCAAGCCGTCAACGTCATCACGACGGTCTGGCACTTCTGTTCGAACTCGCTCTCGTAGTAGCGCTGCCCAAGCATGTAGATCGTGCGATGGATCGTGTGCCGAATGAACGCGCTGGCCCAGGTCACCGCTGGGAGTTCGATGATGGGATTCGTGCCATGCACCGAGCAGGCATAGATCAGCGCAAGCTGCGTCGCCTTTTCAACAGCACGTGCCCAGATCGCCATGATCGGTTCGCTGCCAGCGTCCGATGCCAATTGGTACGCGGCATCGCATTCGTCTGCGAACGTGTCGAGTGCATCCTGAGCATCATCAGCGAATGGGACGATCAGCGGGACAGCCTGTCCGTTCGGTTGATCGCTAACGTTGCCCCAGCCGGGAGGTCGAAAATCCACCCAAGCCTTGGCAACATCGATGATGTGCTGTGGAGGGTCATTCCAGACGGCCTTCTTGAATCGCTTGCTGCGCTCGCCAGCTTCGACGGTGATAAGACGAGCGAGCAGTCCCTTGTTGAGCATCTTGCCCGACAGCGAAGCGTAGAACTCTCCGGGTGTTGTGGTGCCGAACAGGACCAGATGCGGTTGGTAGATCACATCGCTCTCTTGTCCGGCCTTGTCGCGAACTGGTCGCCAACCGCCTGCTTCACTGTATAGCTCCAGCAGCATGCTGAACTGATTGCGATAGCGGGCTTCCTTGTTGTCCCGCATATTCTCGAACAGCGTGTCGATCTCATCATCCTGTTTCAGCAGAATCGGATGCCGGGCGAGACGATCCTCAATCCCTTCGCCGCTCGAAGATTTACCGCCCAACTTCTTGGCTTCGCCAGAATTGAGCAGAATCGCCGCGTTGACTTTGCGTGGTCCGTCTTTACCGACACCGGAACTCGCCAGCGCCAGGATTTGCACGTTGGTCCGCACGTTTCCCGGCTCGCGAATCTTGCGACCCGTGAGCGTGCCCAGGAGGGCAATCGCCCCCATGAAAGACATGGGCCGGTTGGGATACTTCACTGACTTGAGCGTGTACTGCATCACATCATCGACGAAGCCCGGAATGTGCAGCAGATCGTCTGGCACCGGCCCCGGATCGCTGACTGCGGTCGGATCGCGGTGCTTTCGTACTGACGACTTCGCGGCAGGCTTCGTCGCCTCGGTCGCCTTGCCAACCAGCGCTGAGATGTCGACGCCCGGATCGGGCGGTGATTCACGTGACTCGTTCAGCAGCCAGCCGCGTGGTTGGCTGTGTGGTTTTTTCGCGGCGCTGGTGACTTTGTGGCGGAGTTCCTTCTCTGTCCAAGGCGGTTCGCAGCGCTGATTGTAATGGTCGAGCAACAGCGTTAGCGCCCGCTCGGCATCAATCACGAACCCGTGGACGAGCACCGTTGCGGCGGCATACGTGGCCGCATGTCCGCCGTTCCCGCTGATGGCTGATGGCAGCTGATCGAGATACGCCAGGGCGCGGCGTTCAATGTCCGTTGGTGTTTCGATCCGCGTTCGATCTGACGCAGGGGCAACTGATTTACGTTTTCGTTCGGCCGGCAGGTCTCCATGTCGGAGTTCAACCACGCGTTTGGCCAGTGCTGCGACACACGCCGTGAGGGTATCGGCGGGAACGATTGCGGGTTCACCGCAAAGCAAGTCGTACTGTTGACCGGTCGGATGGATGCTTGGTCCGACAACCGTCTGGCCCCCGGTGGAACGGAGTTCCACGATCATCTGCTTCGTGACCGGATCACGATGCTGGGCAGTCTGGGCACCGGCAGCGTAATACCACCAGTGCGAATCGGTGGCGGTGGCCCGGCCGGTCTTGGCCGGCGTGGGTGGCAGATAATTCGCAGCGATAGCTCGGGCTTCAACGCAATCGAGATCGACGTCAACCAGCCAACCCGAAGGTTCCCCCAGGATCAACCCGATGTTGGCGGGCTGATCGAAATACTGATCAAGGTCCGACTGCGAAAGGCGCAGCTGTTCCCATTCCTTGAGGACCGGTCGTTTTTGCTTGAACGGAATGGGCACAACGCTCCAGCCGCGTCGCACATATTCACGTGCGGCTTCGAGGGGAACGGTGGACCTCATCTCCGTTTGAGTCGCCACAGCGATTACTGCCTCGGTTGCTGAGCCAACTGGACATCCTGCGTGTGCTGCACAATCAAAGCGGACGCCGGGCCTTTCGGCGGCCGATCATCGATCACGCATCCGGTCGCCTGGGCATCGAGCAGAATGCCCAGGCAAGCGCGGGCATGGGCCAGATGCGACACACCGCTCTCCGAGTCGTCATCCGCTCCATCCAACCACTGAGCCAGGTGACGCTTCGCGGCCGCGACGTAGACCGTGGCCCTGACCTTGGCCGATCTCCAATTGAACGGCCCGTACTTACGAGCGCCGAGGCCCATGACCACCGCTTCGAGAATCTCGGCAGCCGGGGGAATGAGATGCAGCGGCGGCTTCGTCTCGCCAATGCGGTCTTTGGGATTCTCGCTCTCGGAATCCGCGACGAAGATGCGTGGCAGTTCGTGTTCGGTCATGACGGACCTCTCGTTTTCTGAACTCGGCACCGCGACCAGTGCCCACCAACTCAACGAGCACCCGGTTTCCCAGCAGTCCTGGCAGAGATCGAAACTGCTTCCGACGGAATCGGTGGATGCGAAGATGCACCCGCAGCGGGCGCACTTCATGGCGACATCAGCCATTTGTCGACGGCTTCCACACAGTCGTCGGGCGAATCGGATTGCGAATAGATGACCGGGATGTTCAAGCTCTTGGCGAAGCGCGTCTCACGGGCGGCACCCACGGAGAATCCTGGCACACGCAACACGGCGTCGCAGCGAGCGAGCAGTTCGCGGTCGTATTCGAGCCAGGTTTCATAAGGTTTGGGCGAGAACAGGTGCCACAGCAGGTTGAGGTGCGGAATCACCGGCGTAAACCCGTTCTCCAGCAGGGCGTCAGCGATCCGGAGCACGCCGTGGGTATTCACGGCGGGATCGGGTTCTGAATACGGCGCGGCGATGTAAATCATGAGCGGTCGCGGTTCCGCCGCCGTATGCCGTTCGGTGACACGTTGTGGTTTCAAAATCGCCAGTGTGATCATCATGCGTTGGTCCTCGAAGTGAAAAGTGTGAATAGTTACCGGCTGGGGAGCAGCCACGGTTCGAAATAGGCTTGGCGGCCACTGACCACGATGCCGCAACCCAACAGCGGTTTATGAGCGAACTTGCGACCGTATTCGAATTGCATGCGACGAGCGTCAATGCCGCAGCCGACGGACAGCCCGAACACTCGGAACTCGGGATTCGCCCACCAGCGAACTCCCGCCTGGTTGTGAAAATGCCCGATCACCGTCGAGCGAAAGTTGTCACGGGCCTGTTGGAACGCGGCGTCCTGGCCGCCACGCCCGCTGTCACCATGCGAATAGATCACGCCATCGATCAGTAACTTGGTGAATCGGGGATGGATCGACCAACCCACGTTCCACATGTCGGCATAGTCACGCAGCAGCTCCGGTGGCAGTCCCGCAGTGACCGCCTGCCGCTCGGTGAGGGCGTCATGATTGCCGATCAACCAATCCGCTCTGGGAAACGCTCGACTCAATGCGGCCACCTGGCGTTTGGCGCGGGAGTACTCCTGCGTGGCGTTCCGCAAACTCGGGCTTTTCTCGTGATAAGAGATCGAAGCCCAGTCGACGAGATCGCCGATGTGTACGACACGGGTCACGGAATAGCAGTCGGCCACACGCTTCAAGAAGTCGATGTAGCCGGTCCGCATGCCGGGACAGTGCGTATCGCCGATGATCAACACTCGGGCCAAGGGACAGCCTTTCGATGTCTCATGGAAAGCGCTTCCACGCACTTTTCAGAACGGCACGTCGTCCATATTGATCGCCGTGTGCAGGATGCTGGGCTCTGGTTTCGGTCCCAGCTTGTAATTGATGATGCGTTCGAACTTTTCGCCGGCCACCGAGCGAACGGTCACCACTTCGGTGTGGGCGACCGCCCCGCAGCTGGCCAAATCGGCCGCTTCTTGTGCGGTCTCCGGCGCGGGATCAGGTGAACGGGCCTTCCACCATTGCTCGGCCTTACGCCGTGCCCACCCGGTGTGTTCAAAGCAAATCCATTCGCTGACCCAGTAATCGAGACCAAGTCGATAATCAACACGCAGCGTTTTGGGAGCCGATTCGTCGGCGTCCTTCTTCGTATGGACGCTGTAGGTGATGTCGCGGACTTCGTATTCGCAATCCGTCACTTCGCCCGAAAGAACGCCCGCCTTTGAGGCTTGAGGTTCGTGCTTCTTTCGATCTGGCGGCGGGAATTCGTGTCCGCACTGCGGACAATTCGAATAGGCCGGGGCGATCAACGCCCGACACGACGGGCATTCCTTGGCTGGGGCTTCGCCCGTTCCGTCACCACGTTTCTCGGCAATTTGCAGCTGATCGACGGGACCGTGCCGCAGGACGTTGCCGCCATAATCGAGCACCAGACAGTTCGCTTTGCCGGGATGCAGTCGGAAGCCGCGTCCCACCATCTGGTAATACAAACCGGGAGACAACGTCGGTCGCAACAGGACCACGCAGTCCACGTTCGGTGCGTCGAACCCTGTGGTGAGCACATTTACGTTGCACAGGTATTTGAGCGGGGCCTGTTGGAACAGTCCCTGCTGGGTGCCTCGGAATCGCCGCAGCAGTTCGTCCCGCTCGCCGTCTGATGTTTCTCCACAAACAAACCCGCAGTCGATGGCATGCTTTTCCGCGAGCACCCGGCAGACATGCTGCCCGTGCTGGACGCCGCTCGCGAAAATCAGGACCGACTGGCGGTCTCGAGTGATTGCCGCAAGCTCGGCACAGGCTGCTGCGACGAGTTGAACATCGTCCATCGCGGCTTCGACTTCACTGGCGACGAATTCACCAGCGCGGACATGCAATTGGCTCGTGTCCGCCTTGGCGATCCCGGCCTTCGAGATCAATGGCGACAGAAAACCGTCGGCGATCAGTTGGCGGACGCCGACCTCATAACAGACTGCATTTAGAAAATGGTCTTCCCGACAGATCGGACCGGCATCCAGTCGAAACGGGGTGGCGGTGAAACCTACGACGCGGACCTGCGGGTTCAGCACCCGTGTCTCGGACAGAAATTGCCGATACATCCCTTCGCCTTCTGCGGGAATGAGGTGGCATTCGTCAACGAGAATGAGGTCAAACGCATCGAGCTCGCACGCCCGTTTGTAAACGGACTGGATGCCGGCCACGATCACGGCATGTTCCGTGTCGCGCCGCTTGAGACCAGCGGAATAGACGCCCACGGGCAGGTCCGGACAAACCTGCTTCAATTTGTCGACCGATTGCTGCAGCAGTTCTTTGACATGGGCCAGGATCAGGACGCGGCCGTTCCAGGTCTGGACCGCATCCCGGCAAATCGTCGCCATGACCGGCGTCTTGCCGCCGCCCGTCGGGATCACGACAACGGGATTGTCATCCCGCGCCCGCAGGTGCTGGTACACCGCATCAACGGCCTCTTGCTGATAGGGGCGAAGTGTCAGCACGGTGACCAGACCTCATAAATCTTGACGCGGGGTTTGAAACGGCGACTGCGTTCGTGGTTCTCAAACCACTCCCAGAACTGCTGCTCGACCAGATCGAGAATCACGTCGCAGGCTTCGTCCGGGGAATAGACTTCCTCCGTCCCCTCGGGCGAGGTGATTTTGAAGGGCTCGTCGCCATCACACTCGATGTCGTCGGAGGCCAGCTCGTCGGGCTCTTCGAGGTCGTGCTCATGGAGAATGCTGGGCATGGCTGGTTTTCTTCGGTTCGAGGGATGTATTCGGCAATCGCAACTTCAGCGCGGCATTCGGCAGACTTGGGATGCAGTTCGATGGTCGCCCGTTTGACCTGGCTGTCGTCGAGGTACACTCCCGCGTGTTGCAGCGAATCCCAGACGCCTTTCTGATAGTTGTCCCAGTCGCGACGCCGGGCATCGGGCGGAAACAGGTCCAGTTGAACTTCAAGCAAGCCTTCAAGAGGCTGTCCGACCCGCCCCGCGAGGAGAGCGCACACCGCATCGCGGTAGACTCGACCCTCGCGGCTCAGGAGCGTGCGATAGCCCACATTCCGGTAATACCGGTTGACGCTCGGCGGGAACGGCAGCACAAACGACAGCAGCGGGGCTATCGCGGGAACTGCCCTGTGAGAGAAGGACATAGAGATGTCCCCAGGGGCAGATGTCATGTCCGCTTCCACGGCGGACTGGCGGGCTTGGTTCCACTGGCGGCGGGAGCCTGCGACGGCGACGCAACCGGCACGGTGTTGGTTGCATCCCGCTTCTTGTACCCCTTCACCACGTTGGTGAGTTCGTCGGTGTCGTCCCGCTTCTTGCACGCCACTTTGACCAGCATCGGCAGGTCGTGCAGTTCGCAACTGTCCTTGGGCTGGAGCACACCGACCGCCCGGCAGATGGCCGACAGCGCCCCTTTGGCGATCTTGACCGTGGTCTCGTTCGCATTGTTGAGGTTCAGCCGATCCCAGAGCTTTCGGCCTTTGTAGGGTCCGTCGAGAACTTCCAGCTCGAGTTCCAGATAGGCACCGTCACCGGATTTCGTGGGCTTCATTTCTGATGCCGTGATGATGCAGAGGTAGTCGCCGTTCGGGATGGGATCGAACGAATCGTTCGGTTCGACGGTCTGGGCATCAAAGCCCCGTAGATCAGCCATGCGAAAGTCCTTGAGTTGAGGTGTGAATGTGAGAGGACCACGCGGCGAACATTCTCTTCGTACCGCAATGAGCGTTCGCTGCCCGGTCGGTCACGAAATCGCGTGGTGTGGTTCAAACGGCCAGGCCGAGTTGTTCGGCGTAGACCCGGAAGTCGAGCGGCATCTCTTCGGGTAGACTCAGGCGGTTCTTCGCCATGTGGGCGGGACGCTCCGTGGTTCGCAGGATGCGGTCGCCAGTCCCGATGCCGCGGGTCCGCGTCTTGTCGAACCCTTCTTCCGTCTGCTTGGTGTGGACCTTGTAGGTGGCGAACAGCACTTCGTCGCACCACTCTTGCACCAGCGCCGACGCATGCTTGTGAAGGCGCGGCGAGTATCGGTCGTAGGCGTCGGTCTCGGGGTTCTCGAACCGCTCGATCTTGGCATGCGCGATCAACACGACCATCATTCCGCGTTCGTTGCGGAGGGCGTTCAACCCGTCGAGAACTTCCTTCCAATAGTCGAGGGCGTAGGTGTAGCCCCGGGCGAATCCGAAATCCTCGATGTTGTCGACCTTGGTCTTGTTCTGCGGGCCACGATCACGGACCACCTTGGCCCAGATCAGCCGTTCGAGCCAATCCAGGGAGTCGATCACGACCGTCTTGAAATCGTGGGCTTCCGAATACAGCGACAGGACGTTCGCCATCACGTCGTCGAAGGCTTCCGCCAGCGGGAATCGGGCGCAGTCCAGGTTGCCGAGACCATCCTCGGTCTGGATGAAGACCGGGTTCGGGGCCATCGCCCCGAAGGTCGACTTCCCGATCCCATGAACCCCGTACACCATCACGCGGCGGGGCGATGCCTGTTTGCCGGTCTGAATTCGACTCATCAAGTCCATAAAACATCCTCGTGTTGGGATTGGTTGGTCATGGGAAGGGAACGGAATCAGGTCTTGCCGTAGCCGGCGGCAGCGAAGTAGGCGCGCATCTCGGTGATTCGCCGCCACAACGTGGTTCGAGAGATGCCCAGCTCGCGAGCAACCGCTTCCGGACAGTTTTCCTTGAGAAGTTCTGCGATGGTTCGCAGTTCAGCAGGGATCGCGGCGAGAATCCCTTCGCAGTCGATGCGGAGATCGACGAAATCCTGATCGCTGACGTCCGGTTGCCCACGTAGACCGTCAAGCTTCCCGTGCTCTGCGGACTCACCCGCCTTTGAGAGCGGAATCTTGCGCCGGTGATTTCGCTTCGCCCGACGCTGATCACGGATCAATTCGCAGATTCTGCCATCAACAACGTTCTGAATGAACGTTGTGACCTTGCCTTTGGCCTCGTCGTAGAGCGGCCACTGCCGGATGAGATGCAGCCCCAATTCCTGGGTGATGTCATCTCCTTCGTCTTCATCGAATCCGTACTTGCCGGCGAGTCGAATCGCTTTTCGCTTGATGTACCAAGTGGCATAACAATCGCCATGCTTGTGCTTGTGGCCGAATGGTGAATCGCTCATGGCACCCCTTAGGATTTCGAGCAAGCGACATCGCGTTTGATGTCGTTCGTGCCCTCCTAAGAGTTATTCGCCGCAGAGGCTCCAAGCGCACCGCTCGCCCAGAAAGTGACATTGGGAACGCATCAGTATCATTTCCCAATGTGAAACCAATATTGGGTCAATCTTGGGAATGAGACCCCAACCTTGACCCGATGTGGGTTTTTCCAGCTCATGCGAATGGCTAGATCAGATGACCCTGATCGCCTCGCAAACTCTGCTCACGTGGTCGGCATGTCGCCGGCCGCGAAGGAAACCAGGAGCGGAGATTCGCGAGATGATGAATGCAACAGAACGACTGTCTCTGGAAGAGAAACTGGAACTGATCAAGGGCCGAGCCCGCATCATGGGCTTCCGGCGGCACGACCTCGAAGACGCCGTGCAAGAAGCAGCGCTGGCGGTACTAGAGTTCGAGTACGTGCCAGAGAAATCGAATGGCGCGACTGAGACAACAGCACTGATCACGGTCATTGATCGAAAGCTCGTGTCCTTGAAGCGAGCCAATCGACGCTATGCCGGACTGATCGAACGAGCGACCGATCGGCTGTCGGTCGAATACCGAGGCTGTGAAGACGGCCCCTTCGAGATGGATCGGGCCGGCGAAGAAAGCATCGCCAACTCCGAGTTGGAAGAAGTCATCGCACAGATGGACGAGGAGATGCAGCAGGTCTGTCGGTTGATGATGGAGGGCATGCTCACGAGGAGTATCTCGCGGCGATTGAAGATGGGGTGGCGACGGGTTGACGAACTCGTGGCCGCCATTCGCGGACGGATGGAAGCCGTGGGATTGAATCCATCTTTCGTCGAATAACGGAGGTCTCCACGCATGGAAACTCCCGCGAACATCGCTGGATTTCAGGCCGCGATTGAGCCATCAGTGAGTCCTAACGGCCGCCGTCCCCTTTCGATGGAGTGGATCACGGACGACCTGCTGCGAGCCACGCTCGCAGCTTGGTCGCCCCGCTATGAACACCCCCTCGAAGTGGACGCCGCCGTCGAGATTCTGATGAACGTCAAACGCTTCTCGGAAGCACTCCTCGGAAATGGAAAGGACAATCAATGAACGTGGTGATCTGGGCTCGCGTGTCGTCGCGCGAGCAGAAGGAAGGGTACTCAATCGATGCCCAATTGCGGGCCACGCGGGAACGTGCGACCAAGAGCGGCTGGACCGTCGTGCGTGAGTTCGAAGTGGCCGAGTCCGCCAAGCGCGGGGCGACACGCGTCACCTTCAATGAGATGGTCGCGTGGGTGAAGGCCAACGCCAAGCGCCAGAATATTCGGGCAATTCTCAGCCACAAGCTCGATCGCATCTGCCGCAACATGCGGGACGCCGTCCGCATGCAGGAACTCGAAGACCAGCACGGCGTCTCGCTGGCCTTCGTCGATAACCAGTTCGGACATGGACCGGCGGGAGCGCTGTCATTCAACGTGATGGCCGCCGTCGCGCAGTACTACAGCGATAACCTGCGAACCGAGGTTCTGAAAGGGATCGAAGAGCGTTGTCGCCAGGGATGGCAACACGGCCTCGCGTCCTACGGATACATGAACTGCTCGGACGAGAAGGACGAACCGATCCGACCACATCCGCAGAACTCGAAAGCTGTGGTTCGAGCGTTCGAGCTGTACTCAAGTGGTCGGCACACGTTCGAATCGCTGGCCGACCAGCTTGCCGGAGAAGGCTACACCTACCAGCCGAGCAATCCCCGGTTTCATCGTACAGCGTTGTCGCGAATGCTGCGGAACCGCATCTATATCGGGGAGATCAAATGGGGGGAACGGTATTTCACCGGCAAGCATCGCCCGTTGATCGACCGCCGGACGTTCGCTGCTTGCCAGGACTTGCTCGATGGCAAGATTCGTCGAACAACAACGCAGGTCAACATGCCGCTTGCTGGTGGGCTTTTCTCCTGCCAACACTGCGGGGCGTTGATCACCGGCGAGCGGATCAAACGGAAGCTCAAAGGCGGTGGGGTACGCCTCCACGATTATTACCGTTGCGCAAACAACTATCCGGATGAGAGTCATCCCAGCGTTCGTTGGCGTGGAGATGACCTCGAAGATGCCATTGTCGCGGACCTCGAAACCATCCGAATTCCAGACGGCGAACTGGCAGACTGGTTCAATCAGGCGCTGCAGGCCGCGTTCAAAAACACCAGCGAGGTCCAACGTCAGCAACGACTCGCCCTCAAGAAAAGGGCGGCCGAGATTGAGGCAATGCAGGAACGACTGGTGAACGCCTACCTCGCAGGAACGATCGACGAGTCGACATTGGCTGCGAAACAGATCCACCTTCGCGACGAATCCGCCACCGTGGCCGCGACGTTGGCCACGTTTGGCGAAGTCGACGCGGAGGACGTCCGCACGGCACTGGGGGTTTTCCGGTTCGCCCAAAACGCCGCCCAGATTTGGCGCGGTTCAAAGATGGACCAGAAACGCGAAATCTTGGACGCGGTATCTTTGAACCGCATGCTCGGCGACGTAACTCTCGTTGTGGAAAAGAGAAAGCCGTTTGACGAACTCGCCAAACGGCCTTCTGTTACAAGTAGTCGGGATGGCGGGATTTGAACCCACGACCTCTTGCACCCCAAGCAAGCGCGCTAGCCAGGCTGCGCTACATCCCGTGTGCCGACGGGCGGACAAATGACAGGAGCGCTCCGCAATCGTTCACCCGAGGCGGGGACCGTTATCGCAACGCTGGGGGGGAATTGCAAGCGTGTGCGGTGAACGGAAGACACCAATTCTGGCGGCGGGTTCGCGGGAATGTCGGTTATCATTCGGCCAGTGATGACCGCTCCCCCCGGTCGACAGTCGGGCAGAACTGGCTGGAAGCGTCACAACGGACGGATGTGATGGGTGAGCGACGTCCGCGTGGGTAGTCGGGATGGCAATCGTGTGAGGTCATCGCCAGTCGTCGTGGATGTCGGTCGGTGATGGTTCTTGATCCCGCGAAAGTTGCCAAGTTTCCGGGGAACCATGATTGCGGTTCGCCTGTGGTTTGGACTGCCCGGTTTCCCGGAGCAGGGGCGTTATGCGAAGTCGAGGGGCTGGTAGTCGCCGCCGAGGATGAGTTGAGCAGGACGTTGGAGCCAGCGATCGAGGAATGTCGCGTAGAGCCGACGGAAGTCGGTCGTATATTTCAGGTCGCCATCGTCGAGGTCGTCGAACTTCGGAGCGGAACCGAACCAGCCGCCGCGACCGGGAGGCGTGACCACGAACGAGACCGATGCGGCACCGTGATCGGTCCCCAGGCTGCCGTTCTCAGCGACACGGCGGCCGAACTCGGAGAACGTCGCAAGCATCACGCGGTCGTCGAGCTTTTGCTCGGCAAGATCGGCGATGAAGGCGCTGATTGCCCCGGAAAGCTCCAACATCAGGGCCGCATGCCCACCGAGTTGCTGGGCGTGCGTGTCGAAGCCATCAAGCGAGACAAAATAGACCCGTGCAGGAAGCTCGGCGGCGATCATCTGCGCGACGAGCTTCAGCTTCTGTGCGAGTCCGGTCGAGGGATACGCGCCGCTCCCCGACTTGGTGCTGAGAGTCGAAAGCCGCTCGGCGCTGGCGACTGCAGCCCGAGCAGAACGACGCAGGTACTCCAGATCGGTCCCGGCAGGAGCACCGACGGCGGCGGCGGTTTTCCACGCGGCGGTTCCTGCTGTCGCGGGGGTGCGGAGATGAAAGTCTTCGAGCTTACGGATCGTCGGCGGGACGGCCCGCTCACCCAGGCACGTCAGCGGTAACTTGTCCATTCCCAGGCAGGCAGCTTCCCACATGCCGCCCCATTCGGTGTACGTCGCATCGAGCATGCGACCGACCCATCCCGTCGGCAGTACGGCGTCAGTCTTGGCTGCCTGCCAGATATCCATCGACCGGAAGTGCGACCGGTCGGGCTGCGGATAACCGATCCCCTGGATGATCGCCAGTCGCTGATTGTCCCAGAGCGTCTTCAGACCGCCGAGTGATGGATGGAGGCCGTATTCATCGTTGAGTTGAAGGACGGTCCCCTGTTTCAGCGCGAGCGCCGGCCGGGCTTTCAGATAGGCATCGTGGCGATAGGGGACGACCGTGTTGAGGCCGTCATTCCCACCAGCCAGTTGCACAAGCACCAGCACCCGGCCGTCGTTTTTGGCCGGTTGTGATTCTGCAAAAGCACGGGTCCACAAGCCGGGCGCAGTCCCCGAGAGAGTCACCACGCCCGTGGTACCAATGGTCTGCAGAAACTCGCGACGATCGTGACGCATGGGATGTTTCTTTGTGAAGTGGAGCGAGTCAACAGGGTCCACCCGGAAGAGACCCACCCATCGGAATGGGTGGGCGTCCCGTGGATTACATCAGTTGGTATTCCGGGAGGGCGAAGGCGAGTGCGGGCCATTGGTCCCCTGCGTTCGCCAGAGCGGTGCGGGTGGCGTCATCGAGGGGTGTCGAGAACAACGCGGTTTGCCAGTCGCTGGCGGTGTGCGGCGTGGGAGACTGCCAGCGGGCGTATTGTCCGCTGCTGGTGACCGCGGTCAGGAAGTTCCACCGTTGAATCCAGCCCATCGCATGGACCCACTGCCGACCACCGTCCCAGCCTTTCACCGACGGCGGTGCAAAGACCGACTGACCGAGATCGTTCAGCACCTGGCGCACGGCGGGCCAGCGAATCCCCGTCGTGAAGGGACGCAGCGTACCAAGCACCAGTTCGACTGGTGACTTGATCAGGCTGCCGCGAAGATCGTCGCCGTAGAATTCTTCTGATGCACAAATCGTCCGGAGCGACTGCAGCAGATTCAGTTGATTCCGCTGCAGGTCTTCCGCAATCTCGTTGAGCACGACGCCGAAGACGCTGGGCGCGACGAACGTCCGCACCAGGCGGTCCGCCAGAAAGCGGGCGCAGGCCGGTTGCGCGAGACAGAGGTCGATGACATCGGACCCGTTGAAGTTCCCCGACCGGCCGAAGATCGTTTTGACTCCCGGATCATGTTGACTGGTGTTGAGCCAGAACTGGCCATCGTGCAGCTGCCAGCCGGAGAACGCGCGGGCCGCTTCCTGGATGTCGTGTTCGGTATAGGCGCCACGACCGAGAGCAAAGAGTTCCATCACTTCGCGGGCAAAGTTTTCGTTGGGATGCCGTTTGCGGTTAGCATTGCCATCGAGCCAGACGAGCATCGCCGGGTCGCGGGCGATGGCATGCAGCAGCGGGGCGAACGGCCCGGTCCCCAGCTTGCGGAAGAGCTCGTTCTGGGCGAGCATCATCCCGACGGAGTTGACTTTCGCGAACGAAGTCGCGAACTGGTTGTGCCAGGCGAACGCGAGCTTTTCGACGACCGGGTTTGCGGTCCCGAGCATGCGGTAGAGCCACCACACCTGCAGATCTTCGAGGTTGCTGGTGGCGAGGGCCGTCGCGCGGAATACCGCTTCCGCAGCTTGAAACTCCGCTGTTTCCGGTTGTGGTGTGAAGAGCCGATCGAGCGTGGCCTCGAGTCCGTCCTGAACGGCCCGGTCGATCTCTGCCGGCGTCACCCCGAACTGCAGGCGACGCAACAGGTGGGCGGCTTCGACGCGACCAAATGTTGTAAGCCGCATCATTTCCAGTTCCCTTCCAGCTTCACCTGGAGACCCCGTTCGATGACATCGGTGGTCAGGCGAATGGGCGACTGCGCACCGAGCAGGCCCTCGACCCACGACCGCAGTTGAGTCGCGTTGTCGGTGGTCTGGCCGTCCTGCACCATCCGGGCTTCCACCAGCGCTTTGTTCGCCCCGAGGATTCGCCCGGCGGTCGCGGGATCAATTGTCAATTCGGTATTCCGCTTGACCGCCTGACCCGAGCCGAAACCCGCAGCTTGGGCCTGAAGCGCATCAACCAGGTCACGACAGAGTTCCACCGATGAGGCCGCAATATAGGTCGAGCCGACCACCGCTGACGCAGGCTGAGCGTTGTAGATCACCGGGACTGCGTCGCCTTTCGGAGTATCGAGATAGCGGGCAAACGAGATTTGTACCCCTTTGTACGTTTCGGAACTCATCAACCAGGGCTGCCGCATCTGTTGCGACGCGGAGAGATTCGACAACGAGGCGACCGTCTGGAAGAAGAGGTTGAACACATCAGCACCGCGCTGGGCGTCCTTCAATCCCACGACGATCGCGAACGCGGGCAACTGCATTCCCGGCGGTTTAGGGAGATGTCCATACGTCTGCTCCGCCGCGACTACCGTCAGCGGTCCGGACATCAACCCGAGGACATCTTCCGCGAAGTCTTTCCCGGGAAGAAACGTGGCGATCCCCGTCTCGAACTTGTCGAACTCCGGCAGGACCTTGGCTTCGAGCAACGCTTCCCGCTGGCGATACCAGTTCTGCCAGTCACGAAACAGCGTGAGGGTGGCTAACCGACGGGGGACAACGTTGAAGGCTTCCGCCCCGGAAATCGGCTGGCTTGCCAACAGTGTCTGATGGGCCGCGTCGATCGCCGCGCCGACAAGTCGGACATCGGTCCGGAAGCCGTCGCGTGTGATGGTCAGCGTGCCGGTCAGCGATTCACTGACCGCCGCCTGCTCGATCAGGCCACCGAGCAGCAGTGAGCCGACGGGGTTATCGAGGTGCGCGGGAGCGAGGCGTTCCCGCTGAATCAGCCGGCGAATTTCCGCTCCGTCGACCATGAAGGCGGCCCGCGTTTCATCCGCGGCCGGATCTGTCGTTAGACCCCAGGCGACCGGTTCCGGCGACTTCTCGGTTTGCGGGTTCAGCAGACGCTGCCTGGCGGTATCGAACAGGGATGCCGAATTGCTGCTGATGACGAGCCAGCGATCCTTTAGCCAGGCCCGGTTGCCATCTTTCGCGACGAGTTGCCAGCCTCCGTCCTGCTCGCTGGCGGTCACGCTATCTCCGGCGAGATTGACGAGCGGCTCCAGCCGTTGTTTGAGGTGCGGGCCGATCTCAGCATCGGCAAGCCGGGTGATCCACACCGACGCCGGCTTCTTGTTGCCGTCCTGCGGGGGATAGAGGGCCAGCACACTGCGGTCACCGAGGACCCGCTGGGTGGCTTCCCACAGATTCAGCGCGAGCTGGCCTTCGAGGACCGCCCGTCCGCCGCGGAATTTCTTCCCGTCGTTCGAGTTGGCCCACGCCTGGTACGGAGCGGAATCGTATGCGGCCTTCAGGACCGGCGACTGCTGCAGCCGCTCGATCAGGACCCCGGCATGATCCCATTCCACGGCTGCCAGCGCTCCCGGCGGAAGTCGCTGTGCCAACGGCTCTTCCGCACGGGCGATGAGCGCCACCCCGAGGACCAGCCAACCACCCCACGCCATCACTCGCTGCCGCATCACGTCGCTCCCTGGAGATCGTTGTCCGGGAGACGATACCCGTTCTCGGCGGGGATGGTTTCAGGCAGCGCGGGTGGCTCATTCGAATGGCAGAAGCCCGGCATGCAGACATGCCGGGCTTCGAATCCCGTCGGGCAGGCTCCCGCCTGCCGTTCGTGAACCTTACCGACGCCAACGGCAGGCGGGAGCCTGCCCGACACTCAATCAGGTGATGTGTGCACCACGGGCTTCGACGTAGACGGCATACACGGACGTGCTGGCCGTCATGAAGAGGCGGTTGCGTTTCGTCCCGCCGAAGCAGACGTTGCTGCAGATTTCCGGCAGCTTGATCTGGCCGATGCGGACCCCTTCTTTCGGCTCGAAAACGTGGACGCCGTCGTAGCCGTCACCGACCCAGCCGGCGCTCGCCCAGATGTTCCCATCGATGTCGCAGCGGATGCCGTCGGCGAAACCCGCCTTCTCGACGATGGCGTCGCCTTCCTGCATCTTCAGCTTCATGGTGGCGAACTCGCGGCCGTTGGCCAGCTTCTTCTCGTCGACGATGTCCCACACCTTGATGTTCTTCGGGGCTTCGTCGTAATGCGACGCGCCGGTATCAGCGACGTACAGCTTCTTGTAGTCCGGCGAGAAGCAGAGACCATTTGGCTTGAAGATCTCGTCGGTGACCTTCTCGATCTTCAGCGTCTTGCCATCGATGCGGTAGACCGCTTCCTTCTGGTAGGGCTGCTTCGAGTTGTTCGGCGCTTTCTCACCTTCGTAGTTCATCAGGCTCCCGTAACCGGGATCGGTGAACCAGATGTCGCCGTTGGGATGGACCGCCCCGTCGTTGGGAGCGTTGAAGGGCTTGCCGTCGAACTTGTCAGCGAGGACCGTGATTGAGCCGTCGTACTCATAACGGACGACGCGGCGGTTGCCGTGTTCGAAGGAGATTTGGCGTCCCTGGAAATCGAACGTATTCCCGTTGCTGTTGCCCGCGGGATGCCGGAACGTGCTGACGTGGCCGTCTTCTTCAAGCCAGCGGTGCTGGACGTTATTGGGAATGTCGCTCCAGAGGAGATACCGGCCGACGCCGTTCCACGCGGGGCCTTCCGCCCACAGCATGTTTTCGCTGTGATAGATCCGCTGGATCGGTGTGTTGCCGAGGGCGTACTTCTTGAACCGCGGATCGAGCGTGACGATGTCCGGGTCGGGATAGCGGACAGGCGCGGAGAAGGGGCCGTAATCGCGGGCAAAGGCCGTCGTGGCGAGCATTCCAGCGGCGGCACCGGCCGCGGCGAGAAACGACCGACGGGAGGTCGAACCAGATTCAAGAGACTCCGACATGCTGCAAGCTCCTCAGCGAGTTCTTCCGGTCTGACAGGGACGTGACGGCAGCGTAGCACAGCGGTCCACCAGTCGGAACTGAATCGGACCCGCCTGGGAACGAGTCGCGAAGACGCAAGCGAGCGACGCTTGCGACTTCGCGGTTTCCCAGAGGGGGACGTATGATCCTTGCGGCGTGATCCGAACGTGGCCATCATGCGTTCTCGTTTTCACGAACGAAGATCCGGAGCCGCGATGGACGACCAGCAACGGCAGTTTGTCCGCAACCTGCTGCATCAGGTCCTGAATTCGGGCCTGCATGCTGTGATGTGGCGGATGCCGACAATGCTGCTGCTGATCCTGATTGCCGGGACGGCAGCGGCGATCTGGTATTTCAAGCTCTACTAGACGAGATTGCGTTTCCAACCTTTCACACGTGGGCCGCTCAGGGATGTCGTCACCCGCTTCGCCACAGTTTCCCGAGGATGATCCTCCGCGAGCGGAAGCCCCCGGAGAGACGATCGACGACGGTCGCGGGCGGGTCTTTCCGTGTTCGCAATGTGGGGCCGACCTGCAGTTCAGCATCGGTCAGCAGTCGCTCGCCTGCCCGTACTGCGGGCATGTGCAGGCGATCGAACTCCCTGAGACGGAGATCGAAGAGCACGACTACGATGCGATGATCGCCCACCTCGAAGAGTTGCACCAGGACGGGTTCAACGAGGCGGCCGAAGTCGAGGGGGTGCATGAAGTCCGCTGCAGTGGCTGCGGAGCGAACGTTGTCTTTCAGGGGACGCTCACCAGTTCATCGTGTCCCTACTGTGCGACGCCGCTGCAGCGTGAGCAGGTCCATAACGCACAGATTCGCGTGCGTGTCGATGCAGTCCTGCCATTTCTCGTGACGCATGACCGGGCGGCCAGCAACCTGCGGAACTGGGTCAAAAGCCTGTGGTTTGCCCCGAACGACTTCAAGAAGTATGGCGTCGAAGGAAAGTTCCACGGCTGTTACTACCCCTATTACACCTTCGATGCCGACACGTTCACCATCTGGTCGGGCAGCCGGGGTGATCACTACTACGTGACCGTCCAGCGGGGAAAAGAGACGACGCAGGAACGCCGCACGCGTTGGACTTCTGTCAGCGGGCAATTTGACAAACCGTTCGATGATGTGTTGGTGCTGGCCTTGAAGGATGAGCGGAGCACGTTGCTTGAACAATTGGAGCCGTGGCCGCTTGACAAAGTGCAGCCGTTCACCGCACAACTGCTCGCCGGGATGTTTGCCCGGTCCTATGACATCCCTCTGAAAGACGGGTTCCAGCGCGGTCGCCAGCGGATGGATGCCGCAATCCGTACCGAGGTGATGCGCCGGATCGGGGGCGACGAACAGCGGATCAGCAGTCAGTCATCACGTTACTCGGCGGTCACCTTCAAGCATCTCCTGTTGCCGGTCTGGCTACTGGCGTACCGGTATCGTGACAAAACGTTCCGCTTAACGGTGAATGCCGCGACCGGAGAAGTGCAGGGGGAGCGGCCTTACAGCTGGATCAAGATCACGCTGTTTGTGCTGATGATCGCCGCGCTCATCGGCGGGTTCTTCCTGATGGTCCGGAATTGAGTGGAGAGCTTACTCTTCGCCCGGCCACTCGGGGAGTTCGGCAAGATAATCGCGATGCACGCCCCGGAGCCAGACGTATTTGTCCGTGATCCGGGTCGGGCTGACGCAGTTCGCAATCATCACGCTGACGATCACTCCCACGACACCCGCCATCAGACCGAGCGGGATGAGGATCGGTGCGAGGCCCGCATCCTGCGGCGTTGACGAGGCGATGCCGGCGAAGACGATCCCGAAGGAGCCGAGTCCCACGACCCAGCCGACAATCATCGCCGTGATCCGCTTGCGGTACGCCGCATCACACAGGCCCACACGGATGTCGGCCTGCTTTCGCAGCACGAGCGCAAGAATGACGTAGATCAGCAGGCCACCGCAGATCGAAAGATAGACCGCGGGATGATGCCAGTAGAGTTTGCGTCTGAGCCAGCGGTCGGCGGGGCCGTTCGTCTTCACGCAGCGCTCGGGAAGTTTGGCATCCTGATGCATGACGAGCCGGTTGCCGTCCCGCCAGACACCACGACGGACTTTTTGGTTTCCATCGACGATCCCGCCGCCGAGCTCTTCCCCGCACTTCGTGCAGGCCACGACCCGGTAGGAATTGTGAGCTCCGCACATCGGGCAGAGCCGACCACCGGTCGCCGCCGGCGAGTCATCGTCCGGTTCGAGGAATTCATCGAGTTCGACCCGTTCGTCGGGATCGGTAATCGTGATGACTTCGGAGCATTTCGGGCAGCGGACCTTGCGGCCGATGTGCTCGGCACGGGCCTTGAGCGGAGCAGAACACGAGGGACATTCGATCTGCATCGGCGGTCACTCCGAATGCCAACGTCGGGACGCCCAGGGATCGCCATCCCTGGGCGTCTGGCCTCATCGCTTACTTCACGGCGATCAGTTCAACCAGGAAGTGGAGCGTGGCGTTCGGAGGGATGGTGCCCGGAATGCCGCGAGGGCCGTAGCCGAGCTTGCCCGGGATTTCGAGTTCGATCATTCCGCCTTCACCGACGAGCTGCATCCCTTCGGTCCAGCCGGGAATCACACCGTTCAGCGGGAACGAGATCGATTCGCCCCGCTTGTAGGAGCTGTCGAATTCCTTGCCATCGTCGAGCCAGCCCTTGTAGTGGACTTCGACTTTGTCCCGCGCGGTCGGCTTCTTGCCGTCGCTTTTTCGCAGCACGCGGTACTTCAGTCCCGATTCGGTCGACTGGAATTCTTTGGGAGCGTCTTTGTCCTGTGCACCCGGTTCGACTTTGTCTTTTGCACCTGCAGCCATGGTCCAGACTCCCAAGAGGGCGGCGAGCGTCACGCCACCAAACCAGCGTCGTGTCATTGTCATTGCGTGCGGATCCTTCCTGCCGTGAATTGAACTTTCCCGAACACGGCTTCCGGGTTTGAGGGGACGCCTGACGATCGAATGATCGGGGCGTCCTCGGGTTATTCGATGGCCAACAACTCGACGATGAAGTGCAGCGTCGCCTTGCCGGGAATTTCCCCCTGTCCTTGCTCGCCGTATCCGAGTTCATAGGGGATTTCGAGTTCGATCATGCCCCCTTCGCCCACGAGTTGCATCCCTTCGGTCCAGCCCCGGATGACACCGCTCAAGGGAAAGCTGATGGGTTCACGGCGTTTGTAGGAGCTGTCGAATTCTTTGCCGCTGTCGAGCCAGCCCTTGTAGTTCACTTTGACTTTGTCACTGGCCGCTGGCTTACGTCCTTCAGACTTCCGGCGAATCCGGTACTTCAGTCCGGAATCGGTCGTCGTGAATTCTTCGGGAGCATCCGCATCGACCGGGCCAGGTTCTGAGGCCCCGGGGGTCGCCGGTCCGTCCGCAGGAGCCGTGGGAAGGGCCGGGGCGGACTTCACCTGCGGCGGGGGCAACGGCGTCGCATCGCAACCGGCCAGCATGACCCCGACCAGCACGAACAGCGAACAGCCCAACAGTTGAAACGGTGAACGAAACATGGACATCACCCGCGAGTGAGTTCAGGAAACTGACAGGAACTGCGCAGGAGCGTACCGCAGGACTGCACGTCATGCCAGTCATTCCCGGCAGACTCGGCACAATCGCTAAGTGGGTCGTGACACAGAACAAACCCGGTCACCCGAAATCCCGCCTGATGATCTTTAGCAACCTACCTTTGGACGACGGGGAGTTCCAATCCCTGGAATTGACGCAAGAGACACGACGGAAAGATTCATGGCGATTCAGTGGACGAAGTTCCGCCAGCAGCTCATTGGCGAGCAGTACGAGTCGGTCATGCCGCCTCGTGTGAAGTTGCCGACGCTGCCGCAGGCGCTCCTCGAATTCAACCGAAAGGCGGAAGACCCCAATGCCGGACCGGCGGAACTCGGAAAGATCATCGAATCCGACACCGGACTGACATGCGACCTGCTCCGCTACGTGAATTCGTCAACGTTTGGACTCCGCACGAAAGCCAGCACGGCCCAGCAGGCGATCGCGATGCTCGGCATCCGTCCGGCCAAGCTGTTCCTGATGTCGGCCGGTGTCGAACATGCCATCAAGGCCAGCAAATCCAAGCTGATCAATCTGCAGACGTTTTGTCTCACGAACCTGGAACGGGCCTTGTTCGCCAAGGCGATCGCCCGCCGCTTGCGGGCGGACGGCGACCTCGCTTATGCCGCCAGCATGTTGCAGGACTTCCTCCTGCCCACACTGACCAATGAGCTGTTCGAGATCTATTTCAAGTATGCCCAGACGCCGGAAAATGTCCGTCGCCCGCTGGTTGATTACGAGAAATCGGCGCTCGGCTGGGATCATGCCTTCGCCACGGGCCAGGTGCTGATGGGCTGGAAATTCCCGGATGATCTCGCGTGCTGTGTGCTGCTGCACCATGGCGGTTTGGGTGTGCTGTGTGATCCGGAACTTGGTCGCTCGGCAGCCGCCGCGGTCGCGGTCGCCGGACTGATGCCCGACATTCTGCGGCAATCGGGCGATGGTCTCAGCCTGCTGATGAAGCTGAATGACATCTGGCCCGGATTCGAATTATTGGACGTTGCCCAGCAGGTGGCGGAACAGATGGAAGCCATGTCGCCCCTGGCTGGTCAGCACGTCACGCTGGCCCGGCGGCTGGAAAAGCTGCTGACCCCGACGAAGTAGCTCCACGATTCTTGTGTGACGCGATCAGAGGCCGTGGATCATGACGACAATTGACTGGGCCGCCATTCGCCAGGAATCGCTGGCCGATTTCACGCTGGCGGCGTTGCCTCCCACGTTATCGCTGCCCGCCTTGCCGGTCGCTGTGACCCGGTTCATTGAGCGCTCACGGAATGACTCCGCATCGCTCAAAGAGCTCGCTGCCATCGTAGAGACCGATACCGGGTTGACGCTCGAACTGCTCAAGCACGTGAACTCGTCGTACATCGGGTTGCGGGAAAAGGTGCGCACGGTTCAACAGGCGCTCGCGTTGCTGGGCATCCGGCAGAGCAAGATGTTCGTCATCTCGGTCGGTACGCAGGCGGCGGTCCGGGCCCGCAAGTCGAAGCTGATCAATCAGACGTGTTTCTGGAACTCGAGCTTGCAGCGGGCGATGTTTGCCCGGGAAGTTGCCAAGTTGCTCCGCGTGGATGAGGACAGCGCGTTCGCCGGCTCGCTGCTGCAGGATTATCTCCTGCCGGTGACGACCAACGATCTGTACGACCGCTACACCTCGTTCGTGGAGAATCGGTCGGCCTGTCCCGAATCGCTGTGCACTTACGAGCAGGCGCAGTTCGGCTGGGACCACGCGATGGCGGCCGCGTCGCTGGCACACCGCTGGAAACTGCCGGATGAACTCGTCTGCTGTATTCTGTTCCATCACCACGGGCTGCATCTCCTCGCCGATCCGCGTTTGGGGCGGACCTCGGCCGCGGCGGTTGCCATCTCGGCCTTGCTGCCCGATCAGCTCCGTCAGCAGTACACAGGTCTGGAACAGCTGCTCCTGCTGCAGAAGAAGTGGCCGGCGTTCGATCTCCCGAAGCTGATCGAGAAAGTCGACGCGGAGCACACCGGCCTGGACATGGGCGTAAAAAACGACTTCCCGCTGACCCGTCGCTGCAAAGCGGCGCTGGAGGCGTGCAATACGGTCGATGCACCGCTCGCGGCGGAATTGGCAAACGCATAAACACCATTCTGATCAGCGTGGTGGGGGCTGAGCTCGCGATCCAGCCATCGAAATGGACTGGTCTTCCGCAGAAACGCTCTGCGTGGCGATCCGGGTTGCGGAGTCGCCTCTGATTGCCGATTCGTGGTGATCCGCGCGGCCCGTCGCTGCGTTAGGACCCGTCAACGGTCGGACCGACGCTGGCACCGCGCCGTGGGGACGGGTACAGTTTCGCCACGGGGTGTTGCCCAGAATGGCCGTCCCGCAGGTTGTCTTGTGCAGCAGGGGGTTTCGCCGTGTCGTCCGCCACTCCACCCGTCCCGCCGAAAGCCGAACAGAAAAAGCCCGCCCGTCAGGAAGAAGATAAACCGATCTTTCTGGTCTCGTATCCCAAGATCATTCTGCTCTACCCGACATTCTTCCTGGCGATCCTCTCCGGAATCGTGATGAAGGTCGTCGCGGAAGACAGTGCGACGGCTCAACTCGTCGGCTGGACGTTTTTGTGGTTGTTTGCGCTGAATATCGTGGTCCTCGGCTTTGATTTTCCACGGACAACGTCGCTGACGCTCTTCTTCCTGCTAATGGCGGCCGGGCTGGGGATCACACTCATGGCCACGTACAATCCCGCACTGATGCCCGCGATTGCCGCGATCTTTACGAATATCAAGCCGCACGCGAACGCGACCTTCTATTTCCTGTTCGCCACGATTTTCGGGATCATTTACCTCTTCGTGTTTGCGCTGGTCCGGTTCGATTACTGGGAAGTCCGGCCAAACGAACTTCTGCATCACCACGGCTTTCTCAGCAGTCTGGAGCGCTTCTCGGCACCGAATCTGCGGATCACCAAGGAAATCGACGACATCTTCGAATACATGCTGCTCGGCAGCGGTCGGCTCGTGCTGCACCCCAGTAACGAACCGCGGGCATTCGTCCTGGACAACGTCCCGTTCATCGCCAGCAAGGAAGCCCGCATTACCAAAATGCTCGGGGCCCTGCAGGTGCAGGTACGCGGCGACAACAGCAGTTTCCAGAATAACGACGGCTGACAGTCGTCTCCCGCAGTGCGCCGATCGTTTCGATTCCCTCCCGGTCTCCCCGTTTGACGAAAGCGAGTCCGAGCGATGTCTCAATCTGTTGACTTACCGGATGGCATGGAGCCGCATCGCGCAACGACGGTTCTGATTCTCGGAATTCTCTCGCTGGTCTTGTGCCAGCCGCTGGGAATTGCGGCCTGGATGATGGGGAGCGCCGACCTGAAGAAGATGAAGGCCGGTCTGATGGACCGCTCGGGTGAAGGTCAGACGCAGGCAGGTTACGTCCTGGGCATTATCAGTATGGTCATCATGGCGATCACCCTGCTGATGATGTGCCTCATTTTCGCCATGGCAGGCGTGACGACAATCGCGAACGCACCATAATCAGCGGAATCGGTGCACTGCCCGTTCACAGGACTGGCGGTGCCTGACCCCACTGAAAAACAGGGCTCACGCAGTCGGGTCAAACGCCGGTGAGGTTGCGGGTTCGGTCCACCCGGAACGCCAGTAATGCCACCAGAACCGCAGCCGATTGCGCCAGGTGGGGTAGTAATAATAGGCCGCGCCGTAGCCCCGCAGGGCCTGCGCCCGGTTGCCTGACTGCCAGCTCAGGTTGCCTGCCAGCGTGCAGACTTCCGCCAGTGTGCGGCGTGATCGATTCCGGTCGAGTCGTTCGTCGCCACCCTGCTCTGCAAAGAAGCGGTGGAGCATCTCGCCGGATTCCCGGACACAACGGGCCTGTTCACGCAGATCAGAACAGGGGGCTTCACGGTCGATGCTCACGACAGTCCTGGAAATTGGATGGAAGCGATGCGCGCGGGCAATCCGCAGAAAGAAATTCTGCGCGGTGGTGATCGTCAACGTTTCATCGAAGCCGCCATGTCGCTCCCAGACGTTCCGCCGGAAGACGGCCGCCGTCGGCACAATCCAGGGCTCTTCAAACAGTTCATCCAGAACCCATCCGCAAGGCAGACGATTCGACTCGACAGGCGTGAGCACTCCGCCGCTCGCTTCGAGAATCCGGACCGGAGCGTAGAAGACATCGTCGTCCGGAGCCTCGTTCATGGTCCGGGCTGCCTGTTGCAGGAAGTCGGCCGGCCATTCCGTCGCCGAGTCGAGAAGGGCGATGTTGTCGCCGCGCGCGATGCGAATTCCCGCGTTCCACTGTCGACCCGGAAACCGGGTCGTGCAGCTGACGCTCCGCACGGGGAGATGCGACAAACCGGCGCGCTCGAGCACGGCCTCCGGATTGTCCGGACCGACCAGAATCAGTTCCCAGGCCACAGCCATTTGAGACGCGACGATGTGCAGCGCTCGAGCAATCGCTTCGGGCGGACCATCCGTCGAGAGGATCACCGTGAACGGAGGCGTCATGGGCGGACCTCCGGCGGGGTCCGTGGTTCCGTACTGTGGAGCCAGCCTCGTCTCCAGAAGAAAACCAGAAAGCTGAACGCGACCGAGCCCATGACCGCCAGTGCGAGCGGATACCCCAGCCGCCAGTGCAACTCGGGCATGAACTCGAAGTTCATCCCATAGACGCCCGCCACGAAAGTCATCGGCATAAACAACGTGGCGATCAGCGTCAGCATCCGCATGATCTCGTTCGTGCGGTTACTCAGTTGCGAGTAATGGAAGTCACGCAGATCGGCACAACTTTCCCGATAGATCTCCAGAATATCGATCAACTGAATCGTGTGATCGTAGCAGTCACGGAAGTAGGCCAATGTGTCGTGATCCAGTTGGACATGTCCGACGCGCAACAGCGACTGCACCGCGTCGCGATGCGGCCAGATGATCCGTCGCAGATACAACAAATCTCCGCGTAAACGATGTAACTGCTGCAAGGTCTCGCCGATCCGTTCGGCAGAATGCATCACGTCGAGTTCATCCAGGACTTCGCCGTAGCGTTCCAGCACGGGAAAGTATCCGTCGATGACGGCGTCGAGGAGTTCGTACAGAAGATAATCGGGACCGGTGCGGCGGACACGGCCGCGCGACTGTCGGATCCGCGTCCGGACCGGCTCCAGACAGTCACCTTCCACGTCTTCCTGAAACGTCAGCAGGAAGTCCTTCCCGACGAAAAAACTGATCTGCTCACTCTGCAGCGGCAGTCCCTGCACCATCCGGGCGACGACAAACAGGACGTCCCCGTAATCCTCGCACTTGGCGCGCTGATGCGTGTTGACGACATCTTCCACCGCGAGGGGATGCAGATGGAACTGGACCGCGAGTTGCTGAATGATCTCGGCGTTACCCAACCCGTCGACATTGACCCATGTGACCGGATACCGTCCGCGGAATTGCGCGATCTCGGCGACCGAGGCGAGAGGCTGTTCGTGGAATTCTTCCGGACCGTAAGCGATCAGGCGGAGCTTTGACTGGGGTGCGAGCGGATCGGGTGTGACCGTGCCGGGGGCCGCAGCGGGGGCCGTCGGCCGTCGCAATGAGCGCTGCCGCTGTCGCCAGCGTTTCGCATGCCCCGTCATGTTCCGCGAGACTCCCCATCAAGTAGCCACCACGCTCCGCGCGATGAGCGGATCCCAGGAAAGTTTCATAACCTCTCCGGACCGGGATCTTCGCTACGTCAGCAGTGTAAGCGATGCCTCGAAAACAAGGGAGGCGGAATGACTATGGGATTGCCTGGCGACACTTCTGCAGATTGTCACCCCTCATGAACGGGCTACACTGCAGCGGAGGGTGTCGCGTCCGCGGCGTTGGCACCTGGTGGCGATGTTCGATGCGACGAGAGTCCCGGAACGGTGTTCGTTGAGCGGAAGAACTCCATGAGCGAGGCCGAATCCGATGCTTCCGCCGCGCGCATGGCGATCGAGGTCACGGTCACGTTTGAGACAATTCTCGGCTTGCTTGCCGCCTTTTTCATCGGTTTCTTCGGACCGGTCGTTGCGGGAATCGGGTTGCTGGCGGCGTTGATCGGGGGACAACCGAAGCTGGCGGTCCTGGCGGCTCTGGCGTTCGCTTTTTCCGGGCGATTTGCGATTCTGGTGGCGAAAATGGCCGCAGAAGCATCCGTCGGGAAGCTGCCGGTCGGTGTCGTAAACCTCTCGGGCGATCAACCGTTACGTCTTCCATTTGCCTTGGCCATGGCGGCCTTACTGCCCCATTACCATTGGCTGTGGCGACCATGGCTGGCCCTGTGGTGGCTGGCGCACTTCGGGTTCGCAGCCGCTTTCGGGCATCTGGTTGCGATGAGCCTGATCGAGCGGCTGGATGCGGCCACCGCCGTAGTCGCGATTCCATTGGCAGTCGTCGTACATTTTGCGTTTCTGTTTGCGTCAAATCTCTATCTGGTGCTGGCTTCTCGAGTGGCGTTGAGCTCGCCTCGCTTGTGTGTCCGGGTCTGGCGCTACCGGTTTGCGATCGATTTTGCCGTGGCGCTGGCGATGGTGTTGGCGTCCCGCCGTTGAAACCAGTGGTCACTGATAGTCTGGGGTGTTTGGCTGGTATGGGGTGTGTTACTCGCTTCGGGCCATGGCTCCGATGAGGGCGCGAGCACGGCAGAATTCGCCGATGACGAGACGCCTTCCGGTTTCACTTGAGCGAAACCTCTTGAAAAGCGGTCCTTCGGATTGCCCGTCCCGAAATCCACCGCTAAAACCCGCTGCCTCTCTCCTATTTTCGCAACGAGTGCGCATCCAATCGGTCCCGTCACGGCGTCCGCTGTGACAATCCGTACCTGCAAAGGTGTGTCGATGCAGTGGAAACATCCGCAGCCAATGAACCCATTTGCCTGTCTGCGCTCGCGGACCATGGTCATGGGACTCGCAGCGTGGCTCTTCGGCACAGCCGTCGTCGCTTCGGCGCAAGATGGACCGGCCGGCGGTCTCGCCGATAGTTTCCTCTTCAGTGATGGGATGACCGGCCGCAGTGGGGACGCGCTGGGGAACGTCTTCCGGGGCGGATTTGTCACCGGCCCGGGTGTCGGGCGGGATGATGGCTTTGGCTATCTGAATACCATGCCCTATTTCTTCCTCGAAGATGGCATGTTCTTCGGTGACCTCCGCGGGTTCCGCAGTACCAGCGATGGTTGGGGCGCAAACCTCGGGGGTGGTTATCGTCAGTATGTGCGGAAATGGGACCGCATCTTCGGCGTCAACGCCTACTTCGATTACGACAACAGTTCCGGGGCGTTATTCCGGCAGATGGGCTTCGGAGCGGAAACGCTCGGACGGGGTTGGGATTCACGCGTGAACGTTTACATCCCCGTGACGGACGACTCAGCCCTGTTGAGCACCCGGTTCCTCCAGAGCAGTGTGCGCTTCTCCGGGAATAACATTCTGTACGATCAGGTCCAGACATTCGGGACCCAGCTCCGCGGGGTTGATCACGAAGTTGTCGTCCCCTTGCCCGGCCGCATCATGGAACGGCATGACATGCGGATGGCCGCTGGCTGGTACAGCTTCTCGAACTCGAAGGTTCCGAGCGCTGTCGGTTGGAAGGGACGCCTGCAGGCCGAACTGACTCCGAATATCGCCACGGCGCTCGAAGTCACCAACGATGCGGTGTTCGATACCAATGTCGTCTTCAGTGTCGCACTGCAGTACGGTGGGTTCCGTGAACGGGATGATCGTCCCCAATCACAGTTCAGCCGCATGACGACCGCCGTGCGCCGGCAGTTCACAGCTGTCGTCTCCCGGACCGATGTGCTGGATGCTGGCTTGATTGCCCGCAAAGCCGACGGGACACCTTACTTCATTGAGCATGTCGCCGGACAAAACCCCTACGACCGAGGGAATGTCCCTGCTCTCCAGGCGATTGCCCCGCAATACAACCCGGCCGCTACGCTGGGAACCTTCGAAAATCCGTTCCTGACCATTGCCCAGGCCCAGGCGAACCCCGGTGGCGACATTATCTACACTTGGACCAACAGCGCCTTCGACGCAACGAATGTCGCATTGGAACCGGGAGTCCGTGTGCTGGGTGAAGCGGATGGCGTTGTCCATCAGATCGCAATCGCTCCGTTCGGTCTGGTGGACATGCCCCGGGCCGTCAACAATGCCAATCCGGCTGTCCCCGAACTCCGGCCGATCTTCACGAACACCATTGGTGATGGAGTTGTGCTCGCCTCGAATGCCGAGTTCAGCGGCTTCCGTCTCGGTGACTCGGCAACCCCCGGTTCCGGTCCGACCGGCAACGGGATTGTCGGCGATACCATCAATAACACCATTGTCCGCTTTACGGACGTGAACTTCGCGGGTGTTGATGGGGTGCGACTCACGAACGTCAACACCGTCGCGTTCCAGAATGACGTGATTTTTAACGCCACCAATATCGGCTTCCACGTCATCGGTGGCATTCCGACGATCACCTTCGAGGGCGATGGCGACGCCACCACACCCGAGTTGATCTCCAATGTTCCAGGGAACGGGAATGCGGTCCAGATCGACGGAACGCTGGGTGGCACGGTCGACTTCTTCGGGGCCAATCCCTCGGCCATCAGCTATACCGGTGGGGGCGGGATCTTCATCAATACGGCTCAGGGAAGTGCCCTGTTTGGCGATGTGTCGATCTCGAATACAACTCCGGCGAATCCCAACGCCATCAACATTATCGACAGTTCCGGGGTTTACACCTTCGGGCGGCCGATCGCCATCGCCTCACCCGGCGGAGATGGCATCAACATCGACAATCTGACTGCGAATGGCCGCGGCATCTTTAACAGCACCGTGAACATCACGGAGCGAACGAACCGCGGGATCAATCTCAATCTCATCAGCGGAAACGTCCGCTTCAACGACAACGTGACCATCACCTCAACAGTGGCACCGCTCTCGGCATTCCCGGCGATCTTCTTGTCGCGCAGCTCCGGAAATATCACGTTTGAGGACATTGCCCTGAATGGTGGTGCGGGATCCGGCCTGGTGATCGGAGATCTCGTCTCCGACAATACGGGGACCTTTACCGTCACGGGGGGCACTGCCATCCAGAACTTCGCTGGGCCCAGCCTGGTCATTCTCGACGACGACTCGTTGGTTCAATTCAATGGCGTGGGCATCGACAACCGTGGACAGGGGATTCTGATCTCCAATCAACGCGGGGATGTCCTCTTCAACGGTCTGAACGCCATCTCAAATACCGGTGGCTCCACTCAGACAGCGATGATTCTCTCGCAGAACACCGGCGATATTTTCTTCGATCAGATGAACATTCTGGCTGCGACAGCCCCGGCCTTCACCAATGGGATTGCAGGCATCAATGCGAATAATAACCCCGGTACGATCAGCTTTAACCAATTGAACATCACGTCGACACAAGGGCGTGCCCTGGTTGGTCTGAATATCGGGGATCCGACGCCCGCCGCACTGACGGGTGGCTTGTTTGTGAACGCCGGGACGATCAACAGCACCTTTGAATCGGCGATCGATGTCCAGGGCTCGGTCATCACGATGTTCTTTACCAGCGTCACGTCGATTCAAGCCGCCGGGGAAGGGATCCTCCTGGCGAACAATACCTCCCCGACGATTGGCACGACTGCGTTCGCGATCGACCCAGGTGTGGATATTGTCGGGGCGGGCGGGCGCATCGTCCAAAGCTCCCTCGAAGGGATTCGTGCCAGTGACACGGGGAGTGTGTTCATCCGCGGGGTCGACTTCGTCCAGAACGGGATCGCCAACAGCCGCGATGCCATCTTCGCGAGCAGCACGACCGGGCAGGCTGATTTCCTGTCGGTTCGGTCGTCGAATTTCACACAATCGGGTCTGTCAGGCATCCATACGACCAGCGTCCCGAATGTCTCGATTGTCAACGCGCAGTTCCTTCAGAATGGGCGAAGCGCAGTGGTTCCACAGATTCTGTTGGAAGCTGGTTTGATTCCGCTCGATGGACCGGATGCTGACCTCCTGGTCGACCCCTACATCTTCTTTATTGACACCATCAGATTGACCGAAAACCAGACCAACGGCATCGAGGTGACATCGTTGGCAGGTGGTGCCGGGTCCATCCTGAACTTCACCATGCAGAACAGCAACCTGACCTTGAACGCAGGGGCCGGGCC
>JBGATC010000010.1:0-144947 GCA_044229335.1 Planctomycetaceae bacterium
CGCCGCTCTGCGGAACGCCGCCCTCGGATGTCTCCGCGCTGATGCCACCGGCAATCTCGCCGCCACCTTACGCAGCCACTACCGGAAACCCCAACGCCTCTTCACCAAACTCGGCCTCTTGTAAAAGGCGCTCGCCCTGTTCTGACGCCTGCGCGGGAGGAATGGTCCGATCCTGTCGAGAAAACCGGTTTTCCGTCCGCCATGCGGCTGACTTCAGGAAATCTTCTCTTTCGGTTGAGTCCAATTCCGCTTTTGGGAATGAGGACTATCCCTCAGCTTGTTGAGAATTTTGGACTACGGAGAATTCCCAAGCTAGGGTTGTCTGGGTTGCAGGAAAGCAACCCCGTGTGCTTGGCGTGAAAGCAACACAGCAAGGAAGCACGAACGATTGGACCAGCACGGCGGCTGACTCAACCTGGTAAATCATGTTACTCAGTCCTGCCAACACACTGACGTCATTGCGTCCGGAAGTACCGGATGAGAGTCAGGTGTGTACCGCGACCGAAGCGGCGACGGCTCACTGGGTCCGGTGGTTTGCTGAGCGAACCGGGCTGAACTGGATTTGCCTGAGCGTCAAACGCGGGTCGATCGTCGCGCGATCGCATACGAGTCATCTTCCGTACTGTCCGGATGCTGTCTTGAACCAGCGTGAGGAAATCCACACCTCGACGCTTTTCGAAATCGAACCCGGACTCGCCGCGATCGCGTTACCGATGCCCGGCGCTCCTCACAATGGTTATCTCCTGTGCTGTGTCTTTCTGACGCAACCACTGGCCCGTCCGCTGGATCTCGTCCTGATGGCCGCCAACAGTGGCTGGTCGACCGATCAGCTCGATCGGCAACTGGCCACGGTCCCTTCGGTTGCTCCGCTGATTGCGCAGAAACTTGTGGCGAGCTGTCTTGAACAACTCCGACTCGGCACACGCGATACGAATCTGGAACACGAAGTCAGTGCTCTCAGCCAGCAACTCGAATACGCATCCGATGAAATCCAACTGCTCCATGGCGTCACCGAGCATCTGAATGTGTCTCGCAGTGTGAAGGAAATCGCCGGGATCAGCATTGAGCGCATTCACCGGTTGATCGATGCCCAGGCACACGTACTCATCCTGGAAGAACCGGGGCAGGGACAGGAAGAACTGACTGCTGGTCGGCTCCCGTTTGATCTGGCGGACTTTCATCGGCTGATTCAGACGATCGAGACACATGACTGGTCACGCCCCTTCATTCGCAATGAACTTGCTGGCGGACTCTTCGACCAGTCGTTTCCCGGCCTGGAAAGTGTTGTCGTTGTGGCGATTGGCGATCAGCGCCGACGTTACGGATGGCTGGTCAGTTGCAACCTGCAATACGGCCACTTCGGTGCTGTCGAATCGAAGCTCTTAATGACGGTGGCCCGATTGCTGGCCACACATGTGCAAAACGTTGAGTTGTATGCTGATCAAGATGCCATGTTGATCGGTTTCGTGGAGTCACTGGTCTCCACGCTCGATGCCAAAGACCCGTATACCCGCGGCCATAGCGAACGTGTCGCTCTCATCGCCCGCAAGCTGGGTGAACAGCTCGGCGTAGACGGCCAGGATCTGCACGATCTCTACCTTTCGGCCCTGCTGCATGATCTCGGGAAAATCGGTGTTGACGACCGCATCCTGGCAAAACCCGATCAACTGACTGAAGAGGAGTTCCAGCAGATTCAACAGCACCCGGTCATCGGGTATGAGATCCTCAAGCGCCTGCACGGCTTGAAACGGATTCTGCCGGGTGTCCGCAGTCATCATGAGGCATACAATGGCCGGGGCTACCCCGACAAGCTGTCAGGGGAAGCGATTCCGCTGATGGCGCGGATTCTCGCAGTCGCCGACAGTTACGACGCGATGTCGAGCGATCGCCCCTATCGACGCGGCATGCCGATTGAGCGCGTCGAAGAAATCTTTCGTCGAGGCGCGGGTGAACAATGGGACCGTCGAATCATCGACGCCTACTTCGCTGCACGCGATGAAATCGAGCAGCTCTGTGCGAACTACTCCGCCAGTGACAGCCAATGCCAATCCGCACCGACACCCGTTGCGACGCCATGAATTCGGGGTTGTGAAGTCAGCACCGGGTACCACGGTTGATGCATGGGGCAAGCATACTGACCACACCCTTTGGGTTGACTGGCAGGCACGTTGACCCAGAACAGTCAACGTGGCAACAGACAAACTCGACAGCCCCGATTTCCCTGAGTCGAGCGGCCTCAGACGAGTGCTTCGGCAGACAAGGCGACAGGGGTGAAACCTGATATGATGCTCCGACAGGAATCGCATCATGCCAGTGTCGCCTCACTGTTTCAGTCCATGCTCGGTCCGTGTTGGACGGGCCGCCGTTCTTTGCGGGCTGCTCTGGCTGGTCGGATGTCGTGAGTCCACGGCTCCTGAAACCCGATCGCCTCCGCAGCGACCAGCCATCGCTCCCATCGCTCCCATCGCTCCCATCGCTCCTGCTGCAGTTTCATCCCCAGCATTGACGACTCACGAGACTGTGCCGGGATCGATTCGTTCCCCGGAGACTACGGAAGCAACGACACTCGCGCCCGTTTTTCGCCCCGTCGATCAACGCCCGCAACACGACGATGCGGCGCTCCTGGCGCTGGGGATTCGGCGGGTCGACTCGAAACATCTCCGGCTCTATACCGACATCCCGCCCGAGCAGGCCGCGTTGATTCCGCCTGCTGTAGATGCGCTTTACCTCGCGTTGTCGCATTATTTCGGAGAGCTGCCCCCGGCTCGGGATCAGCAGCCTTTTCAGATGACAGGCTACCTGTTGCGCAGTGAAGCCTTGTTTCGCGAAGCGCGGCTGATCCCCGAAGACCTGCCGACCTTCGAACATGGTCGTCACCGCGGTCAGGAGTTCTGGCTGCGCGATCAGGAGCAGCCAGATTACCGCCGCCATCTGGTCCTGCATGAAGCGACACACTGCTTCATGACACTGCTGCCCGAGCATGTCTCTCCGGTATGGTATCTCGAAGGGATGGCCGAACTGTTCGGTGTGCATCGACAGCAACCGGATGGCAAGTGGGAGTTTCGATGTATGCCCGAATCGCCGCAGGCGTATGCGGGATTCGGCCGCATCACGCTCATTCAACAGGAGATCGCTGCCGGTCGACGGAAGACGATGGCGGAAGTCGCGGCGCTCCGACCGGATGAGTTCTTTCAGCGGGAGCCGTATGCGTGGTCGTGGGCGTTGTGTTACTTCCTGGATCAGCATCCCCGCACAAGTCAACGGTTTCGGGAACTTGGACAGCATCGTTCCCAGCGGGAATTCACGCCGACGTTGCAACGCTTGTTCGGTGCGGAACAAGACCTGCTCGAAACGGAGTGGCGTCTCTTCGTTGAGGATCTGGCCTATGGCTTTGACCTCTCGCAATGGGCACTGACCGGGGGGCCTGCCGTACAACCCACAGTCGCTGAGCCAGTTCGGTCCACGATTGAGGCCGATCACGCATGGCAATCGTCCGGGGCTCGACTGGAGGCCGGGCGGAAGTATCGCGTGCGGGCCACGGGACGGGTCGTTGTCGCCACGACAAGCGCTCCCTGGGAGAGTGAAGCGAATGGTCTGACACTGCGTTACGTCCGCGGCGAACCGATCGGCCGGTTAATGGGCTGGATCCCCACTGCAGACGCTGGCAAGACGATCTTCCTGCCGCTGGGGCCTGATGTCACGCTGACCGCTGCGCATACGGGACCTCTGCTGCTGCGGGTGAACGATCACCCCGCCGAACTGCGGGAGAATCGCGGAGCGTATTCCGTCGAGATTGTCCCGGTCGAAGAGTAAGCCCACCCTTATCTTCTGCAGGAATGCAGCCCATGCGTCAGTATCAATATCAACCGGAAGGTTCCGCTTATCGCCTGGAGTTATGCGAGGTCCCCGTGCCGCCGCTGGGGCCGCACACCTTGCATGTCCGCTTACGTGCGGCTTCATTGAACTATCGTGATCTGATCAATTGCCGCAAACAGGCCGGGCGAGAGGTCGCCGGAATCGTGCCGTTGTCGGATGGTGCGGGTGAGGTGATCGCTGTCGGGAACGAAGTGACGGAGTGGAAACCGGGCGATCGGGTGGCAGGTTGCTTCTTCCCGAACTGGCAATCGGGCCGCTTCGAGATGCGGCATCATCGCGAAGACCTGGGCGGAAGTGCGCCGGGCGTCCTCTCGGAAATCGTCGCGTTCCCGGAGACAGGTGTGGTGCGTGTCCCCGACTGTCTCGATTATCTGGAAGCCGCGACGTTGCCGTGTGCCGCCGTCACAGCGTGGACGGCCCTCACCAGTCGCGGAAACTTCCAGGCGGGAGAATCGCTGCTCGTGCTGGGGACCGGAGGCGTCTCGATCTTCGGGCTGCAGTTTGCACGGGCGTTGGGTGGCCGGGTGATCGTGACCTCCAGCCACGATGAGAAACTGGAACGAGCCAGACAACTCGGTGCAGAACACCTGGTGAATTACCGAACGGATCCGCGCTGGGATCAGACGGTGTGGCAATGGACGGGAAAACGGGGTGTCGACCACATTCTGGAAGTCGGTGGTGGAGGGACACTGGAAAAATCCATGCAATGCATCGCGGCCTCGGGACACATTGCCCTGATCGGCGTATTGACAGGCTTTAATGCTGTTCCCCCCAGCCTGTTTCCCTTACTGGCACGCAACGTGACCATGAACGGCATCTACGTCGGTTCGCGAGCCGACTTTCAGTCGATGAATGCGTTCATCCAACACCACCAGATCCACCCCATCATCGATAGGGTCTTCGATTTTCGTGAAGCCCCTGCGGCGTTCCAGTATCTCGCGGAAGGGAGTCATTTCGGCAAAGTGGTCATCGCCGGACCGGCTGAAGCCTGAGTCAAATCTTGATCAGGTTTGACGTGAATTTCCTGCGGAGGGCCGGTCCGGTCTTGACCCTCATCACCCTCACGCTTGATACTTGCTGGACGGAATTCGTTGTGCTGGCTCTCGGTCTCTGGTTCACGGACTCCGGGCGGCAAGGGCGTCAATGAACCGAAGTCGGAGAGACGCTGATGTCCGGAACCGAAGTGAGTGATCTGTTGTTGCAGGCTCGGGCTCACACCCGGCACCGGCGGTACCCGGATGCGATCGCCGCGTATCAATCACTACTGACAGCCGACCCGGATTCTGTCGACGCCCATGAAGGGCTCGCGATGGCCTGCTTTCTCTCCGGGAACTTTGAGCAGGCGGTGGCCCAGTTTGTCGAGCTGACGCTGCTGCAACCGTTGGAAGCCCGACACTACGTCAACATGGGGGCAGCGCTCAATCGCATCGGCAGACATTCCGAGGCCGCCGATGCCCTCCGCAAGGCAATTCAGCGGAATCGCAAATCGGCGGATGCTTACTACAACCTCGGCATCGCGCAGAAGCATCTCAAGCAGACCAGCATGGCGGTCTCGGCTTACAAGGAAGCGATCCGCATCGATCCGCAAATGGCGGAGGCGCATCAGAATCTAGGCAATGTCTACCTGGAAATGGGAAGCTACAAGCTGGCGCTGACCAGCTTCCAGAAAGCGTTGGAGATTCGTCCGGACTTCGCTAAGGCCCGCGTCGGACTGGAGCGAGCCGAAGATGCGATGAACGCGGACAAGGAAGCGAGAAATCCGTTTGGACGTCTCGTCGAAACGGTTCCGCACCGTCACGCGGCCGACATGGGGGGGCGGACGCTCACGGAAGAAGAGCGACACGACGACCGACAGAAAGTCTGGGGCCTCGCCCAGGAAATCAAAGCCCTGACGGAAGCCTGCTCGTCGCACTTACATGACAATCTCGAAGCCCAACTCAAGGGGCTCGCACGAGTCATCGCCGAGAACCGGCCAGGTGGTGCGATTCTGGAAGCGGCCGAAGCGTTTCGAGTGGCGGCAACGGAGTGGGTCTCGCTGCGTCAACAGATGCGCCGCAAACTGGTGGAACTCCGCGCCCACGAAGAGTTCCTGCACACCCCGGACCTGCCAGTGTAACACAGAGTCGCCATCACGCTCCGCGTGATGAGCGGATCAACAGCAGGCGCAACACTTCCACGCACGCGTATCCTGTTCGCGTTTCTTAGCTCATCACCGAACTGGCCCGACAGGACACCGGACCGCCGTCATCGCGCCGTAGCCCGCGGGCCAGCGGCTGTCGATTGTCGTGCGGCCGACGATGTCTTCATCACCCAGTCGTGCAGACGGATCGTTCTGCAGTCGTTTCGCTTGATCGACTCGGACCACGAGTTGATATTTGCCGGGTGGCAGCGAGTTGACACCCAGTTGCTTCGCCCGGGTCGAATCACGCGGTGCGGTCACCGAGAGCGAGTGTTGCCAGAGCTTGCCTTTGCCGAAGACAGCCCGATCACTCGTGGCCCACCGCTCACGCGACCAGCCGCCCGGCGCTTTGGGATCAGCCCGATACAGGTCGACCTGCAGATGTAAGCCGTCCCACTCTGCCGGGACCTCGGTCAGCTTGAGCCAGATTTCCGTCGCGCGACCGATCTCATCATTCGGTTGCGGCAACTGGTCTTTCGACTGGTACCCCCCCTGCACCGCTTTCGCATAATCTTCGAGAAAACGACGAAACTGCTGATAGCTGCGATCCCCGATCAACATCTTCTGGCCCCCGCCGTGCTGGACTTTCATCGTTGGTTTGGCCAGCAGCAGGCTCTCCGTCGGATTCTCGACATCGATGATCCCCGCATCGACGAGTTTCTGCAGGGTCGCAGCGGCATCGTCGGGGACAATCCACGAGACCCGCTGGCCGTGCTTGGCGACCTGCTGCTGATTCTGCTTCGGAGAATGACATCCCGCGCAGCGGGCGACTTCCGACCAGACGAGTTCATCGAACTGCTGCAGCACGGTATCGCGGCGGGTATGCCGAATGACTTCATCGGGAATCTTCGGACCGATCGTCACCTTCTCAGCTTTGACATTCTTCAGGGCTGGATCGGCGACTGCCGCCTCGATCCAGGCAGTAAACGCTTCCAATTCTTCCTTGCGTACATTCTGGGAAATGAGCGGGGATTTGTTCGGAGCCCGCCGGATGAAGTCGAGCAGCTTCGAGGACTTCGGGCGGTTAACGTCGATCAATCCCGCCGACTTGAGGGCAACGAACGTCTCCTGTTCCGTCGGCCGGATGTAGTCCTTCAGGTCGACGCCGCTGAGATGGCACTCCGCACAGCTCGATGCTTTCGGCGATTGCAGGATCGGACTGATCCGCTTCTCGAACATCATCCGTGACGGCTCAGCCGCCGAGAGAGTAAGCCCACAGCCACAGCCGACCAGCCAAGTCAGAACAGATCGCATGGGATAGTCTCGACGGTGGGGATGATGACCGGATGGAGATCGACTTTCGCCAAGCTTGGTCATTTCCGTGATGAAAAGATAGCCCCCTGTATTGCGGGGACGATCCCTCTCGGAAAAGTCAGGCATCAGACAGAGAACTGAGGATCCTCTCGATCTGCGACCGTTCATTGAGGCGCGGCTGATGGCTGCAGAGTCTGGAATTTCTCCAGCCAGGCGCGCTGGACCGCTGTGGGGAGTGTCCCCGCGGCTGTCAGTTCTTCGGGAGTCTGCCCCCAGTAAAAGCTGATGCAGCCACAGGAGATCGGCCGGGCACGAGTCAGGAAGTCGGCCATTTCTTCTAGGGTGCAACCCAGCGGAAACGTCTCTTCAATGATCACCGGTTTGCCGATCTGAAAACCGCGGAGTGTCTCCAGATCTTTGTCGAGCTGTTTCGATTTCGGATAGAGATGCACCGCCACGAAGTCGAGCTCCATGCAGACTTCCGCGGGGACGAAGCCTGACGTCAGCCCTGGTCGATCGAGGCTCCAGTCAACCAGTCCGACGGTGATGAGATGCTGGCGATCGACACTACGGATTGCGGTGACAAGCTCGTGGATCCAGGCTTTCGCAATCGCTGGCCGGGTTCGTCCGGCGTGATCGAGCGAAATTCGCTGCACGTAATGTTTGCCGCCAAAGGCGGGGCCGAGCCAGTCGGCTTTTGTACTTTTCCCCGCGGGCGAGACCGGTTCGTTCATCAGGTCGTAGCAGAAGACGGCCGGGCTGTCGGCGAGCGTTGCCGCCACCGCTTTCCAGAACCGGGCCTGCACCTGCCAGCGTGCCGCCTCATCCAGTTCGTCATACCATGCGGGGACATCGGCCTTGTGATAACACCCCAGCCCGGTGACATCGAGGTACAGCTGCGTGCTCTCCGCGAATCGGGCGAGCCGTTTAAGTTGAGCCAGCGCCGCAGCATTGGGTTCGTCTGCCGTCTGCATGAACTTGGCCAGTTGCAGATGGACGCGGACGACATTCGCCCCGAGCGTCTTCATCTCTGCGAAATCTTCCGCCACCCGCGGCCACTCGTCGATCCAGAAATCTTCGAGGAGTTTCCCGGTGTGATCGCGGTCGTAATTGAAGCCCCATGGAACAAACGGCTGACCCTCCGCCGTGACAAACCCGCGGCGATCGTCACTTACGCGGATCCGTGGCAACTCGGCCGCGGCAGACAGTTCGCAGCCAAAAATTGCCAGCAACAGACTGAGCACACGCATGTCGCGACTCCTCAGTGTTCATGTGGGGATCGGTCAGGCAGCAGGCGGCGGGGCCGTCAGTTCTCGCACGGTCGCCGCGACATCCGGCGTGCGCATCAATGTCTCACCGACGAGTAGCGCCCGCACGCCCGCGGCTTTCAGGCGCTCCACATCGGACCTCGTCCGGATGCCGCTCTCGCTGACCAATAAGGTTGACGAGGGAACGTGCGGCGCGATGCGAATTGTCTGATCGAGATCGACCTGGAACGTGCGCAGATCACGATTGTTGACCCCCAGCAACGCCGGTTCGAGCTTCAGAACACGGTCGAGATTTTCCGGATCGTAAATCTCGATGAGTGACTCCATCCCCAGTTCTGCTGCGTAGAAATAGAGATCACGCATCACGCAATCATCGAGACATTCCGCGATCAGCAGAATGCAGTCAGCCCCGGCCGCCCGGGCTTCGAGCACCTGGTACCGATCAATGAAAAAGTCTTTCCGCAGCAACGGCCGGGCGACGGTCCGGCGGATCGCTTCCAGATACTCCAGCTTTCCCTGGAAGAAATGCTCGTCGGTCAAGACACTCAGGCACCCCACACCGGCCGCATCGTAGGTGCGAGCAATGGCGAGGGGATCGAAATCAGCCTTGATCGTTCCCGCCGAAGGCGACGCTTTCTTGACCTCCGCGATCAATCCCATCCACGGGGCGGTCGCCAGGGGAGCCACGAAATCGCGGACCGGCGGGGCGGCGGCCACCAATTCCTGTAATTCCGCGAGCGGTCGACGCAACTTCGCGGCGGCGACTTCCTCGCGTTTGTGGGTCAGAATCCGACCAAGCACAGAATCGGGAGCAACAACAGTCATCGATCGGAAACTTCGCTGGACACAGGGAACAATCGCTAGAAGCCTGTTGAAACACAGACAGACAGGAATGTCTGTCCCACTGAAAGGCGCGAGTATTCGCTGGATGTTTGGGTGGCACAGACATTCTTGTCTGTGGGCCGGGAGTCTTTTTCAACAGGCTGGTCAGGCAAGGATACCGTTTTCCCTGAAAATCGGGTACGGTCGCAACATGGTCGACGGTACCTTTTTCGCTGGGATGTTACTCGCCGGGCTGATCACGGCCAGCATCTGGACGTGGATGCAGTGGGCGCTGCTGCGCGGTGATTTCTGGGGGTTGCCGCTCGATCCGGATGCGCCCGCCGAACTGGAATCGACAACGGCCGGTGGCGGCAGTCTCTCGATGAGTTTCCCGGTGAGTCCTCCGCGTCACTGGCCGCCTCTTGCGGTGATCACGGCGCTCACATGGATCGCTTTTGTCGTCACCAGCCGCATCGTCTTTGAAGCCCGCGGGGCTGAGAAACTTCCCAATGATGCCAGCGTCTGGCTCAGCCTGATTGTCAGCGTGGCGATCCTGTTTTCGCTGATGATGCTATTGTTCGCGAGCGGTCGCCTGACGCCGGTGGAGTTGGGCATCACGGGATTTGAATGGGATCTCCAGCTCGCATGGGGGCAGCGGGCGTTCCTGGCGGCAATCGGTCCGACATTCGTGCTGATCTTTGCGACCGCAGTCTTCCGCTCCGCAGACCAACAGCACGAATTCCTGCAACTGCTCCGGGAAGGGATTGACCCGGTGCTGCTCGTCGGTCTGATTGTCACTGCAGCCATCGTTGCCCCCCTGATGGAAGAACTCCTCTTTCGGGTGATTCTGCAAGGGTGGCTGAGCGATACGTGCGGGTTGCGTGTGGCCCTCCCCGTCACGTCCCTGCTGTTCGCGTTCATGCATGGCTGGCGCGACGGGATCGCGCTCCTTCCCTTGTCGTTTCTGCTGGGCTTACTTTACGCTTCCCGGCAACGGTATCTGTCGGTGGTCGCAGCCCACGGCCTGTTTAACAGCGCCAACCTCGTGCTGGCGATGCTCTCCGTGTCGGGCGCGACCTCATCCTCGTAGGGTGGGCAGTGCCCACCACGCGCTGTGCAAAATCGCCCAGATCAGATTGATGTCCTTCATGACTTCCCGGTGGGCGCAGCCCACCCTACCAAGAGATCGATGACTGCGATGTTTCTCCCGGTTGCTGAACAGCTGGCGGTCCTCCGCCGTGGTGTCGAAAAAATCGTTCCTGAAGAAGAACTCGCTCAGAAGCTTGAGCAGAGCCGTGCGCTCAATCGGCCGCTGCGAGTGAAATACGGAATCGATCCGACGGGGATCGATGTCCATCTCGGGCATACCGTCCCGTTGCGGAAACTGCGGCAGTTTCAGGACCTGGGCCATCAGGCCGTGATCATCATCGGGAACGCGACCGCGATGGTCGGTGACCCGAGCGGTCGCGATCAGGCCCGCGCCAAGCGGCTCACCGCCGATGAAATCGAAGCCAACGCCCGCGATTATCTCGCCCAGGTCGGCAAAGTCGTCGACATGACGACGGCTGAAGTCCATCGCAATGGCGACTGGTTCAACCAGATGGGGTTGGGTGAAATCCTGCGGCTTTGCGGTCAGGTCACCGTCGCCCAACTCCTGACCCGCGACGACTTCGCCAAACGCTACGCGGCCCAGACACCGATTTTTCTGCATGAGTGCCTCTACCCGGTGATGCAGGCTTTTGATTCGGTCTGCATCGGGGCCGACATTGAACTCGGCGGGACCGAACAGCTCTACAGTTTCATGCTCGCCCGCGATCTGCAGAAAGAGCCGAATTGCTGCGCACTCGCCCGGACGTGGATGAACGACGCCGTGCTGGCCCGAGTCGGGAAAGATGGCAGTCTGCCGCAGCAGATTGGCGTGATGTCACCGATTCTCGTCGGCCTCGATGGTGTCCGGCGGATGGGGAAGAGTCTCGGCAATTATATCGGCGTCAGCGAGCCTCCCTACGAGATGATGAAGAAGTTCATGCAGCTCCCCGATGGGGTGATGCGGATGTACTTCGAACTGTTGACCGACCTGCCGCTAACGGAAGTCGATCAGTTGCTGGCGGGGCATCCGAAAGAGGCGAAGTTGCGTCTGGCGGAACGGGTGATCGCGCATTATCACCCGGCGGGGCAGGATGGAGCCGACGAAGCCCGTACTGCGGCTGACCGCTGGCAGCGCGAAGTCGGTGGCGGTGGGTTACCCGCCGACATTCCCACCGTGTCGGTGGCGGTCACCGGCAGCGTGAAAGCGGCAGCCTTGCTGAAGCTGGCGGGGATGGTTCCCTCGACGAGCGAAGCTCGGCGCGTGATCGAACAGGGGGGCGCATACGTTGGCGACGAGTTACGTGTGATCACCGCGCCGGATGAAGAACTCGCGGTGAGTGACGGCATGCTGCTCAAGGTTGGCAAGAAGCGGTATGTCCGCTTGAAACTACAGTAGTCGCCGGTCGTGGGGAGTTGTCCCGCAGAAGAGACCGCGGTGGGCACAGCCCACCCTACAAAGTTGGAACGACACGGCAGGTTCCTGCGGTGTGATCGTCGACCGGATAGTTCGCGAAGCGGAGCGTGTAGCGGTCCTCGAACCATTGGCCGATTGTCGGTTCGACGGCCGTGTCGTATCCGGGAGCCACCGTCAGCGTTGATCCATCCGGGGTGGCGCGAAGTTCGCCATCGTCGATTACGACAGTTCCCGCCTTCAGCACATAGCGTGGTAGTTCAAACATCCGTCGTCGGTCGGCATTCGGCGCGTAGAGAGCCACATCGGCATCGGCTCCGACGCCCAGATGGCCTTTGTGGCGTAAGCCCAGCATCTTCGCCGGGGCCGTACGGGTGATGATCGCGATTTCGTTCAACGTGTATTCGCGATCAAGTTCGCCAAGCAGCGTTGCTTCTTTCACTTTCGGGGGGAGGCGGTTGAGATACTCCCGGCGCAACTCACGATCCATCAGCAGGGCGATGATTTCGGGATACGCGAGAAAGCTCGCGCCATTCGGATGATCGGTGCTCATCGCGATCCGCCACGGGTCGTTGATGAGCAGATACCACTCCAGGCCGACCGCCCATTGCACCGCGTGGACGAAGCTCTTCTCTCGATAGACGACCGGCACAATCCCGCAACCCGATTCGAGTTCGAGATCGCCGCTAAACCATTTCCCGCCGAGCAGTTTGTGCAGGTAGTAACCCAGCGGTCCGTCACCAGTCATGGAGACGGTGGGCGCAAACGAGACCTGGCCGACATCGATCGTGAGGTTCGGATGCTCGTTGACATAATCGACCAGCGCTCGCGTCGCTGAGCAGAAGGTTGCCTGATCGTCGGTCGAGCCACCGTAACTGTGGAACTGAATGTGCGTGAGATGCCCGCGGTGCCCTTCGAGGGCCTGCATCGTCTCCAGCGTTGTCTGCCAGTTCCCTGGCAGGCCGAGATTGTTGCAGTGAATGTGGAGCGGATGCGGAATGGCCAGCGCATCGGCTGCGGCTGCCAGTTCTCTGAGAATCGCCCGTGGCGTGACTTCAAACCCGGGGACCTCTGCATCGAGCGAGTAGATGTTCCCCTGCCCCTGTTTCCACGCTTCGACACCACCGGGATTGACCGCTTTCAGGCCGTATCCTTTGACCGCGTTCAACAGCCAACCCAGAAAGCCACGGAGCAGTTCACGATTACCGGCGCGAATCTGCTCCAGTGCAAAATGGTTGTTCCCGATGAGCGTGTAGAAGCCCTTGTCGATCAGCGGCGTATCGTGAAACTCCTCGTGCACGTGGCGGGCGGCGAGTGGCGGGATTGCGGCGTCGAAAGCGGTCGTATAGCCGAGTCCGGCGTAGAGGTAACCCGTCGCGAAGGTGCTGGGAACGCTGCCAGTGGTCCCGGAACGGCGGAGCGCATCACGATGGATAACCTGACCTCGGCGGCGGTCTTCGGGGAGCATCTTCCGCGCCGCGTTCACCTTCGGCCCGGCGATGTGGCAGTGCATGTCGACCCCGCCGGGCATGACCACGAGGCCGCGGGCATCGATCGTCCGGTCGGGCCGAACGGCTGGATCGGAGGGCGGCGCGACCATGCGTCCGTGCTCGATCCACAGATCACACGGTCCCCCCGCGATCCCATGGGCCGGGTCGTAGAGTTCACCACCGAGGATCCGCAACAATCCCATCCGTCGTTAATCCTGCAGGGTGATGTCAGCGAGTCCAAGGTTGCAGCGAGTCGATCCGCAAGGATTCGCGGCTGGCGAGGGGTTCACCAAAACCGCGACCGATCGACCAGCCCCAGTATCGGGCACGATCGTGGATATCGTCCAGAGCGGTGGGGAACGCGGTCGATTTGCCGAGCAGAAACTGGCTTTCGTAACAGCGGATCGCCTGCATCTTCCGCTCGATATGGGGAGTGATATCGAGCACAGCCGCAGGGGCCGGATGGATCCGCAGATGAATGCTCCAGTAATAGAAGATGTACGGCGGGTGCCAAGGCTGACCGGGAATGTCGGACCGGCTCAGCTTCGACCAGAAGCGGGCCGCGTCGCACAAGCTGCTCGCCGCGACGTGATCGGGATGGGCGTCTTCCCAGTAGGGGGCGAGGATGATCTTCGGTCGTGTCTGACGAAAGACTCCCGCGAGAGCATGTCGGGCGTCGAGGTTCGCTTCGAGACTGCGGTTCGGCAGACCAAGATTGCCGCGCCAGTCGACACCCAGAATCGCCGTGGCCGCAGCGGTTTCGCGTGCCCGGAGTTCGGGACTGCCGTGCGGAGTTGGCTCACCGTTGGTCAGTTCCACGATCCCGACCCGCAGCCCGTCGGCCTTGCTGGCCAGAATGATCCCTCCCACGCTGATTTCCGCATCGTCAGGATGCGGAGCCACCACGAGCAGATCGAGCGGCAATTCCGGCAGGTTCACGCAGCAGTCCTTCCGAATTTGCGAGGTCGGGTCGCTTCGACGAATGCATTGCTCTCGACCTCATCGGTCGTGAGAAGCGACAACAGCCTTGCCGATGCACTGCGCACCTGGCCTGTCATGCGTCTCTTGCGGAACCAGCCGATGAGCCGAATTTCTGTCCGGTGGTGCGTTCTCCCGCTGCTGGCCTGCGTTCCCGGACTGGGTTGCGCGATGATGGGCCGCAACGCCGAAACCAAAGGGGTCGCACACGGCCAGCACGAACCGAAGATGGAAGAAGAACCCGATCGCTGGGGTTTCGTTGGCAAAGAAGGGCGTGGCAGTCGCGCGCTTGACGATGAACACGACCCGCTCAAACCCTGGTTGATGTCGAAGCCGGCGCGCGACATCGAACGGAGCCTTGGTTACAAAGTCGATTAATTCAAGAGAAGCCGCGAAGACGCCAGCGAGGTCAGGTCGCCTTTTTGCGTGGGGCGCGTTTCGTCTTGGGTTCTTCTGGGGGCGTGAGAGCCCGGCGGACGGTTTCGAGCAGCATTTCCATCGGGAAGGGCTTGCGCAGATAGTCGACCACGCCCAGCATCTCGGCGTAGGCTTTGTGCCGGCTCCCTTCGTTCGCCGTGATCATGATGACCTTCGGCGGATCGGTGAGCGTCTTGAGGAACTCCAGGACGGGAAAGCCTCCCATCCGGGGCATCATCATATCGGTGATGACCAGATCGGGCCGCTGGGCTTCGATCGACTTCTGGCCTTCCACGCCATTGCTGGCGAGCGCGACCAGGTAACCAGCGTGCTGGAGCACAGTTTGAATCGTCGAGGCGATCTCCCGATCGTCGTCGATGATCAGAATCTTTTTGGGGGCGTCGTCCATGGAACCTCTCGCAGCGGTGCAAGGCTCGAAATGAGTCCGCGACCGTGCCCACTATCGTAGGGGATGCACGGGGGACTTCTCAAGCGGCAGATGTTCACCGGTGCTGACTGACGGTGATGCCGGGCGTCGTCTTCGTCGCCCGGCATCTGGCTTTGGGACTACACACCCGCACTCAGCCGGTGAAAAACCGCTGCTGGGGGATAATCTGAAAGGCAGAATCCGGGCAACGCGGACGATGCCCGGCTTCATGGCGATTAACGGGCGCGTTGCAGTAATTCGCGCTGATTGAGGTAGTCGGTCAGGGCTTCAGCGGGGGGACGGCTGGTGTCGATGACGACGCGTTCAATCCGGTTCCGCTGGCAGAGTTCCGCACAACCATCGAGGAATCGCTGCAGTGCGGCGAGATAGCCGGCGCGGATGTCTTCGGTCTGGGTGAGGAGTTCGTCGGCCGATTCCAGACCTGTGAACTTGATCATCCCGCCGAGCTCGAACGCGAGTTCGTCGTGATGCAGCACCTGAAACAACACCACTTCGTGTCGGGCGTAACGGAGTCGCTGCAGCGCGTCTTCCAGCGCCTCGATGTCCGTGAAGAAGTCGCTGAAAATGATCACGATCTCACGGCGACCCATCCGGCCAGCGAGTTCCAGCAGACACTCGGGCATTTTCGTCTTCTCGACGGGATTCGCCTCGTCGAGATGCTGGGCGAGTTTCACCACCTGCGTGAGTGTGCTTCCCGGCGGGACGTACCCGCGGACCTCGTTATCGAAGGTGGCGAGTGAGACTTTGTCGTGCTGGCGGACGATCGAATACGCGAGAGTGGCCGCCAGTTGCTGGGCATACCGCAGTTTCTGGGCAGACGCTTCTCCGTAACGCATCGAGGCACTGACATCGAGCACGAGATGGCAGACGAAGTTCGTCTCCATTTCGTATTGCTTGATGAAGTACCGCTGCCGGGTGTGATACAGCCGCCAGTCGATGTGCTTGGGATCGTCCCCCGCGACGTACTCGCGATGCCCGGCGAACTCGACAGCGAACCCGCTCAACGGGGACTTGTGACTCCCCGCGAGATTGCCCAGCACCAGACTGATCGGCTCGAAGGGCCGATCAGCCATCTGCTGCAGCACCTGCGGGTCGAGGTATCGGGCAAGCAGGCTGGCAGACACGGGGATGCCTCACATTCAGGACGATGGCGTTGCAATCGATTGTCAGAACCCCGCGCTGGGGCTTGGGGCTGGGATCGCGTTACTTCGCCGCAAGGGCCGGGCGGGCGTACTTCTTATCGGCGGGGATGGCTTCCATCAGCCGCTTGATGATCTCGTCGCTGTCGACCCCGGCCGCTTGAGCGGCGTAGTTCGGGGCGACGCGGTGGCGAAGCGTTCCGGCTGCGATGGCTTGCACATCACCGACCGTCGCGTGATAGCGGCCATACAAGACCGCCCGGGCCTTCGCACAGGTGACGAGTGTGAGGACGCCGCGCGGGCCGGCCCCCCAGCTGACCCACTTGTTGACGAAGTCGGGCGCTTCGGGCGACTGCGGCCGCGACGAGCGGACCAGCGTCCACGCATAGCCGAGGACCTGATCGCTGACCGGCACGCGCGTCACCAGTTGCTGGTACGCGATGATGTCTTCCGTCGAGAGGACGGGCTGAATTTTCCCCTGCTGGCCGGACGTCACGCGGCGGGCGACTTCCCATTCATCGTCGCCGGTCGGGTAATCGACCCGGATGTGCAGCAGAAAGCGGTCGAGCTGGGCCTCGGGGAGCGGATAGGTCCCTTCGTGTTCCAGCGGGTTCTGCGTCGCGAGGACGAAGAACGGATTCGGGAGCTGATGGACCCGTCCGCCTGCGGAGACCTGCCGCTCCTGCATCGCTTCGAGCATCGCCGCCTGTGTCTTCGGCGGGGTCCGGTTGATTTCGTCCGCGAGGATCATGTTCGCGAACAACGGACCGGGAAGGAACTTGTATTCCCGCGCCCCGGTCTCGAGGTTTTCTTGGATCACGTCGGTCCCGGTCACGTCGCTCGGCATGAGGTCGGGCGTGAACTGGATCCGCTTGAACGAGAGATGCAGCGCCTGCGACAACGAGCTGACGAGCAACGTCTTCGCCAAGCCCGGCACCCCTTCAAGCAGGGCATGACCACGGGCGAAGACCGCAATCAAGACCTGTTCGATGACATCGGACTGGCCGACGATCACCTTCGCGAGTTCATCACGCAGCGCGTTGTAAGCCTGTTCGCAGCGTTGGACCGCGGCGACATCGTCGGCAGAGAGCTGTTCGCTCATGGAAAACCTCGATCGGAAAAGGGGGCTGTTCGCCCCAGTGACGGTGTGATCCGAATGGTTGTGATTAATCCACGCTCTGGAAGTAGCGGCGGAGCCGTTCTTCATAAGCGCGGGGTGACTTCTGTTGGGCCCCGGCGCGAATGGAGCGCCGCAGTTCGGGAGGCAACTTGGCGAACCAGGGTTGTTCCTGCAGCTGACGGGCAGCGTTCTCGGCATCACCCTCGCGTTTGCCGGCCTTGCTGTCACCCAGATCAGTCGACTCCGGCAACTTGACAGCAGGCCCATCCTGCAGCGGCTGATTGGGGCCCGTCTTCGTCGGGTCCGAGGCTCGGAAGTTATTGCCAGGCGTCGCGACTTCAGTCGGGGTGGTGGTCGGCTGTGTCGGAGCACCGGGCGGTGGCGTCTGGCCGGGCGTCGCGGGTTGACCGGGTTGCGGCGGCTGATTACCCGCGGCTTGTTGCGCAGCCTGCATTGCTGCCGCGGCGGCGGGACCGGCCACAAGTTGAGCCGTCAGTTCAGGAGATTGCGGGACGAATCCGGTATCGGCAGGACCGTTGGGCGGTGTGCCACCGGGCATCGGGGCCCCCGCGGGTTGACCGGCAGCGTCACCTGGCGTGCCTTCCGCAGGTGTCCCTTCACCGGGTTGACCATCCGCGGGCATCGGCGTTCCTTCACCCGGCGCGGGTTGCGGCGTGCCGTTGGCATCGGCCGGGAAGGCGTCGGACATCGGGAGATTCTTCACGGCCTGCTGAGCTGTGGGTAATTGTGCAGCCATGGCCAGCGCGTCACGCAACGGAGGATTCGCGACCTGCTGCTGACCGGAGATTTCGGCGGCCCCCTGACCAGTGGCTCGCTGGGCTTCCGCGAAGTCTTCAGCGGCGTTGGCGGCTTCCTGGGCGTTGAACGGCGTGTCGGCTTGCGGATTCTCGGCCATCGCCTCGGCGGCATCACGCTGCTGGGCGAGCATCTCCGCAGCGGCCTGTTGCTGTTGAGCCAAGGCGGCCAGCGCCTGAGCAACGGCTTGATCACGGCGGGCCTGCTGCTCTTTCGCAGCGAGCGTTGCCGCAGCCCGTTCGAGTTGACGTTCCGCAGACTGCGCGGCTGCGACCTGTTCCTGAGGTGTGGCCATCGGGGCGGCCCCTTCTTCTGCAGCGGCCTGCGCCATTTCGATGGCTTCGGTCGCGGCGGGAGCGAGCGTCGCCGCCTGATCCGCGAGTCCTTCCAACTCCTGTGCGTCCTGTGCGAGTTGAGCGGCCTGCTCGGGTTGGAGCTTCTCAATCGCCCCCTTCAATTGCTGTTCGGCCTGAGCGAGTTTCGCTTCGGCCTGAGCTTGAGCCGGCTGTGCCTTAGCAGGCTGCTTGTCGGCGAGCGCGGCTTCCGCTTCGCCACCAGCTTCGGCGGCTTCCATCAGACTTTCACCCGCTTGCGGTGCATCGGCCCCAGCCAGTTTCGCAGCGGCTTCTGCGGCTTCGTTCGCGGCTTTCTGTGCGACGGCATCCGGCTCGGCAGTCGCTGGGGCCTGCTTCGCCTGTGCGGCTTCGGCCTGGGCGAGTTGCTCGGCTTTCTGCAAGGCGGCTTCTGCGGCGGCTTGTGACTGCATCGCTTCTGAGGTCTTGCCGTCGAAGAGTTCCTTCGCGGCTTCGGCGGCTTCCTTCTGAGCCGTCGCGAGGGCTTCGGCGAGCGGGTCGGTCCCGTTGTTCGCTTCGGCGGCGGCTTTCGCTTGCGGGCGTTCAGCCGCTTTCGCCGCGGCGGCTTCAGCCATTTCAGCCACAGCCTGCTGCATGGCGGAAGCCTTCAAGGGAGTGGCTGCTTCGCCACTCGCGACGTCTTCGGCTGCTTCTCCGGCATCGGCCTGGGCCTCTTGTGCGGCTTGCAGACTTTCGGCGAGTTCCATCGCGGCAGCGGCTTCAGGACGTCCCGAAGCCTTTTGCTGCTGACGGGAAGCCTCGGCGGTCTTCTTCTGTGCGGCTTGCAACTGTTCGATTCGCTCCGCGGTTGCGGTTGCTGGGCCGTTGAGTTGCTCTTCGACGGCTTCACGAGCTTCCGCGAGTGCGGCCGCCTGTTCGCCACTTTCGGTCGCGAGGGCCTTAGCGGTTTCCGCGACTTCCTGCCGGAGTTGTGCAGCCGCTTTGGCAAGTTGTCCGGCAGTCTCCATGGCTTTGTCACCCGCGGCGTCGGTCGCGTTCGCAGCGGCCATGGGATCGTTCGCCTCCCCCGCCTTGGCGAGCTGTTCGGCGGCTTCATTTGCTTTCTGAGCGGCCGCAGCGACCTGTTCGGCAGCCTTCGGGGCAATCTCGCTCAGGGCTTCCGCGACCTTCTTCGCGATGTCGGTGACATCGTCCTGACGCTCGGCGATAGCAGCAGCTTCATCGGGTGTGACGCTCTCATCCTTGGCGGCTTCGTCGGCAGCCTTGGCGATGGCCCGTTCTTCGGCAGCCGCCCGTTCGAGGGCTTCCGCGGCGCGGGCCAGTTCGCCAATTTTCACGGCGGCGGCTTGACGTTCTGTCTCTTGAAGTGCGGCTTCCACGGCTGCGCGGGCTTTATCCAGCGCGGCGTCGGCCTTGTCGAGGGCCGCCTGGTCCTTCTCATCGGCGGCACCGGCGGCATCGGCGAGGAGTTGCTCGGCCGACATCGCCGCGGCGGCGGCTTCTTCCAGACGACGTTCCACATCAGCGGGCAAGTCGGCTTCCGCAGCCGCCTTGATCGCTTCCGCGGCCTCCTTCTCCAGCGGGGCCGCAGCTTGAGCATTTTCCGCGGCCTGTTTCTCGGCAGCGGCTTCCTTCGCCGCAGCTTCGGCAAGCTTGTCCTTCGCGGCTTGCAGGGCAGCGACTTCCTTCGTGAGTTCCGCTGCCGATTTATCGGCGTCGGCTTCCATCGTTCCTTCCGCGAGGAGCTTCTCTAACGCGGCGAGATTCCCGAGGACTTCCCCCTGCTCGGCGAGAGCGGCGTCCTTCTCTCCTTCGAAGAGCTTGGTCGTCGCATCTTGCGCGGCGTTTTCAGCCTGCTCGTTCAAGCGGGCAGCTGCTGGTGTATCGGGGAGCGTCTGTTCGAGTTCAGCGACCGCCTTCTGCACTTCAGCCTGCTTCTCAACCAAAGCTTGCGGGGCGGGTTGATCGGGTTCGAGTTGCTTCGTTTCCTTGCGGACTTCTTCCTGCTTCTCGGCGAGCGCACGGACCTTGTCGAGTGTCGCCTTGTTTTCGGCGTTCAGTGCCCCCTGGGTCCGTTCGAGCACTTTCAGCAGATCGCGCAGGCCCTTGAGGACCCCATCCTGATGCGTCACCGTTTCCGGAAGTTTCCGGGCGAGGAGTTCCGCTTCGGCGCGATCGACGTGCTTGCCGACATCGGCGGCTTTGAGGATCCGCAAGCCATCGGTCGCAAGATTCGCGACGGGACCGCCCCAGCCACGGACATCGTCGAGCGTCTGAACAAGATGTAGGAACAACTCGCGGATATCGCGTTGATCTTCCTGCGACTTCAGAAGTACCGCTTCCTGACGCGACTGGGCTTCTTCCTGCAGACCGGCGGTCGCTGTGCGGACCGTCGTTTGTGTGGCAATCAGCCGTCGGGCCTGTTCGGTCAGTTCGGCGATCCGCAGTCGTTTAAGAAGCGACTGACGCTCCGCCGAGAGCCGGACGACGACGGTACGAATCTGCTTGCGGGCATCGACGAAGGCGGCTTCGCGCTGGTCTTTGGGAAGCTTCTGCGCGGCAGCGAGGGCGTCCACGATCTGAACCATCTCCGCATCGACAAGCGTGGCGAGGTGCTCGCGCATCAACTTGATGTCGTTGTAGACCGGCAATTCTTCCAGCCCGTTGTCTTCGAGCTGACGCAACTGGATTTCGAGGACGCTGCCGACGAGTTCGCGGGTCATCGCCCGGGCCCGCTGCTGGTCTTCCTGCTTACGGCGAAGGGTTTCGTTTTCGAGTCCCTGACCGCTCGCCGGATGAATCGCGAGCCCGAACACGACAGCTGCCGCACAGACCGCGGCCCACGACCGTTGCACTGCGAATTGCCGAGTCATCGTTTGGATCCTCCAATTCCGAGTTCGCGTTCAATAATTGCGTCGAGCTGTTTGGCGGACTGCTGATCGGTCTCAAGGAGACCGGCCAGAATGCCGTTACGATCGGTCACTTCCAGGACGAGGGGCTCGCTTTTGCCGGTTTGCGACGGGGCTGCTCCGCGTTCATCATCCGCTTCCAGAATGATGCGGAGTTCATCCCCTTTCACCAGCTGATACGGAGCGAGGTCGATCGTCGCGGTTTCTTTCAACGTCTCGGGTGCCGGTCCCGATGCCAGCCAGACCTGCTTCACGTCTTGTTTGGTCTCGCCACTGGCCCGGGTGATCTCGACCACGGCACGGACGACTCTGACTCCGTAATCGTCCACCACTCCAAAGCTGATTTTCGGCTTGCCTGTGGGAAGGATGCGTTTGCTGAGGAGTGCGGCGGCGACCCGTGGTACACGATCAGGCGTGAGACGGATCTGCCCCTGCCACGCCGGTTGCGGCGACAAGCCGTCGACATCGACCACATCCAGCGTGTAAGTCTGTGCGGACTGAACCGCAGCCAGCGGCGTCCCCGGGGGGAGTTTCCAGCATGCACGGCCCCCTTCCGTTGTCGTTCCGCGCGTCAGGTCCAGCCGTTTCTCACCCAGCACCAAGGCCGCCCGTGAAAGCGGCTTGTTGAGGCACTCCAGTTCCAGGTCGAGGGCCGCTCCCTGCAGGACGGAAAACTGCCGGGCACCGGCTGGGATTGGTTCCGTGGTGGCACTCCGGGCATATTCCGGGGGTGTGCTGGTCCAGCGGAGTTCGATGACGGGAAGCGGAACGAGTTCGAGATCGATTGCGTCGCTGGTCGCATCACCCGCGCTGCACCACAACCGGAGGGATTCCACGGGAGAGGCGGCCGTCGTTTGCAGTCGGTCGGGCTCGACGATCCCTTCGTTCGTGAGGGTCCATTGCCCCCAGGCCCCGGTCGAGCGACCTTTCACGCGAATGGTGGCCGTTTCGATCGGCTGACCGGTCCAGTTCAGGGCGACGGTGACCGAATTCCCCTGCGGCAACGTGATGACCGCCGGGCGATGATGAAAGACCGGGACGGTTTCGCCGTTGATGGTGATCGAGGCGATTTGTGTCTTTGTCGGATAGTGGGCTGAACCGAGCCAGAAGCGATTCCAGAAGGCCGACGCATGTCCCGGAAACGCAGCCATCAACCCAAGCGACAACAGCAGGGCAGCGACCGCGGCGCTGCCGACTTGCGGCAAGGGACGCCAACGGAACCCCTCGAACACGTTGAGACCGGGACTGAACTCGGCGACGTAATCGATGACTGCGGTCGCGAGCCGGGCGGAACCCCATTGACCGGGAGGGGCGGCATCGAACTGCAGCGCTGCGACGAGATCGCTGTCGATCCGGTGCTGCCGTTCGACCCACAGGGCCAGATCTTCTTCGCTGTCCTGCGTGAAGGCTGCCGGTGCGAGTCGACGCACGACGAGCCAGCCGGTCAATCCTACGAATGCCAGCAACAGCAGGCCGCGCGCGACCACGGTCAGATGGATCGACCAGTCGAGCAGGAAGGCCCCTGCAGCGTAAGCCAGCCAGACGAGCAGACAGACCGCCAGCGCTGTCCCCCAACGCACCATGGCACGGGCCGAGCGCAACGCCGAAAGTCGCTGTCTTAATCCGGTAAGACGGCTCATGTGAGTTTCACCGCCTTCCGCAAAGTCCATTCCGCCAGCATCGCGCCTGTCACCAGGAGAAAGACGAACCACGTCGTCCACAACGGGAAGACTTCCACGGTTTTTTCTTCGCGACGGGGAGGCTGGAAATCGGTCAGGAACTGATCGGCCGTGGTGAGATCATACGCCCGTCCGCCGGTCTCTGTCGCCAGTGTTTCCTGCAGGGCGACATTGCGAACGGGATTGCGGCGTTCAACGGAGACATCGGCCACCGAGAACGTGATCTCCGCTGGCGAACCCGTGACCGGATCAACGACCCGCAGGCGGTGTTCACCATCGGACCGCAACGGGAGTCGAGCGCCGAAGACGCCGGGGCGAATCTGGGCCAGCGAAACTGGCGCACTGCGACGGCCGCTGTCGTCCGCGTCTGGCCAGAGATGATCGCCCTGCAGACGGCGGTCGGTCACTTCCCCTTCTTCGAGTGGCTGGAAGTCCTTGTCGTAGGCTTCCACCGTGATGACGGCTTCTTCGCCGTTCCGATATTGTTGCCGATCGGTCCGGACGACAAAACGCTTCTGATCGCCGAGGGCGTGGCTCAAGCCGAGCCGATGAATGAGCTGGCCCCAGAATTGCCGGTAATGCTCTTCACCTTTGAGACGCCGTAGCCGCCAGAGTTCGTTGAAGCCGAGGTACACGACTTCGCCCCGACCGTAAGGGCGAGTAGCGATGAGCGGTTGTTTCGTCTTGCCATCGCGGCAGAGATCGGACGGATGCTCCACGAGGACGGTCGCCCGCGGATCGACACGGAGTACCGGTTGATACCAGGGCAGCTTGCCCATCCCGTTCCATGCACGGAGCGAATCGGTTTCGGATTGCCCGAGTCGCATGAAGTCGTACTGCGAAGCCAACGGCGTGACCACCGGGCGAAACTCGCGTTCATCACGCAGCCGGGCATCGGGATCGACGACCACGGGCAGCAGATCGGCCAGCGGAGTCTCAGCGAGTTGACCTGGACCGAACCGCGGACCACCGAGCACCACCAGCCCGCCACCAAATTGCTCGACGAACTCTTTCGTCATCTCGCAGAAGCGTGTGCTGAGTGCCGCTGCGGGGAGATCACCCAGGAAGATCACATCGGCTTCGAAGAACTGGCTGCGCGGGAGTGTGAGACTCGACACGAAGAGTTCATTCGTTTCGCGGACGACGGGATCGGCCGATCGAAGGAAGGTCCGGAAGCCGCGGGTCCCGACGAGCTTGTCGCGATGGAAGACTTCCTTCACGAATCGCCATTCCCACGACGGCTCGTACTCGACGTACATCAGCCGCAGGAAGTCATCGATGATCCGGACATCACGGGCCGAGCGATTATTCTGCGTGACTGTCTCGCCGGGAACGGCATCGACCTCGGCAGCAAAGACGAAGCGGCCGGTTTCTTCTGGAACAAACGGAATTTCTACTGACTGCGTCGCGGCGTTGAGCGTCAGTGCCCGCTCACCGATGAACTGTCGACTTGGTTCAGTCCGTCCTGGTTCTGGGGGACGTTCAGCGTAGACCCGGACAACAACCGGTGTGGCGTCGAGTTCGCGTTGGCGGACTGTGACGACCAGCGTCGAAGTCTCCGCTTTCTTCATGGTGGGTGGTGCGAGCAGATCGACGGCGAGATCGGTCGCCGAGATCGGACCGACGCCCACGGTATAGAGTGGGGCACCGAGCCGTTTGGCAGCGCTCACTGGAGCAGCCCCGGCGTTCTGATCGAAGTCGCTGAAAACGACCACCCCCGCGAGGTGATCGCCGACTTCGCGACGCATGAGTTCTTCGAGACCGTCACCGAGCGCGGTGACGGTCCCATTGGGAGTCCAGCGTTCCATCGCGAGGGAGGGGTCTTTGGCCGCGTCACCCTCGTCGAGACTCACGATCCCATGTTCGGTCGAAACTGCGAACGTCCGGACCCGGAATTTCTCGCGCAGGGCCTTCATCCAGGCCTGATCCTGTTTCGCCAGGAATGACTTCACATAGTCGGCCCGCGTCGGCTTCGTGTTGGCGGTCGCCGATTTCCATGCGACGGCGTCATCCAGGGTCTGGCGTTCGGCTGCCGGGAGTTCGTCGGCCAGCGACAGGCTCTCGCTCCCATCGAGGGCGATCCACAACACCGGCTGTGGCCGTCGCACGAGCGTCACTTCAAGAATCGGGTCCGCCAGAATGATTAGTAAGGCCCCGAGCGAGAACGCGCGGAGTCCCGTCAGCACGAGTCGCTTGAACGGCGAAGCGATGTTCGGCTGCAGCCGCAGGTAGAACCAGAGGGCACCCGTGAGCGCCGCCAGCAGTCCGACGACGAGCAGCCACGGAGCCGAGTGAACCCAGCTGGCTCCAAACGATGGCCGCCAACCGGCGATCTGCGTGACATCTTCATAACCGAGCAGGCGACCGAGCCAGGCGGTGACGTTCATGCGGCACCTCCTGTCCGTCGCGAGACACTGCCCAGAATGAGCATCTCCAGCAACAAGGCTCCTAGCGCCAGCCCGGCACACCACCGCCAGAGACTTTGACCACGCGAGGAACCACCGACCGCTTCGAGTGCTTCGTCGGCTTCGAGGACACGGATGGAGGTCGTGCGGGTTTTGTCCTGTAGCTCACTCGTCGTGAGGGTCGCGGGTTTCGATTCCGAGACCGGGCCAGAGACAGCAAGCAGCGTCGCTGGCTGCGTTCCCCCGGCATCGGTCCCGGCAGTGGTCTCAGCCCCGATGCGATAGACACCAGCCGTCAACGGACGTCGAATCAACAACCCAGAGACGTTCGCTCCCAAGGCTTCCACGGCGAGGGAGTCGCGGACTCCTTCCGGTCGATCGAGAAAGAACCGAGGCTCGGCCCACGACGTCAGCGGCAGCGTGATCCGCTCGCCGGCCGCATAGTTCCGTCGGGGCAGGGTCCCTTCCATCAGACGATGCAGTACTCGATGAAAGACGTACATCGCCCCCGAGGACCGCAACAGGTTCCAATCGGACGTGACGCCGCTGGTGAAGAAGACCGAGGTCCCGGCCCCGATGCGGCGTTCCACCATCCATGGATGTCGCTCGACATCGAATGCAGCGAGGACCCGCGGCAACTCCAGGTCTGCGAGTTCTTCCGGAGTCCGTGTTCGATCACGGAGCGGCAACGAGGAACGCCACTGCCACCAGGTTGGTTCGTAACGGCGGTAGCGGGCTTCCGCATCCGCATTCGCTGAGGACGGATTGCCTGCGTTCGACCGTTGGAGCGCTTCGTAGTCTTTCACGAACTGCAGTTCATCTTTGAGGCCCGCGAGCGAACGTTCCCGGATCGCCGCCCGCACAGGCGGACTGACATCGGCAACCGCGGCCTGGAAAAAGGGGGTTGCACTGAAGAGCCCCGAGAGGAGTTGCGGATCTTCGCCGGCGATCTGGAAGTCGTCCTGTTGCAGGGTCGTGAAGTCGACAAAGAACGGTGCGAGGTCGGCCGTCGAGTCGGGTAAGCGACCGAACAGCGTCGGCAGCAACGGACAGGGGAGCAAGCCGTCACCCTCATTCCAGCCTGCCGCGTTCCAGGCGGAGGGATCGAAGGCACCCCCGGCCAGCACGACCAGTGGCCCTCCCTGCAGCACATATTCACGAAGGAGTTGAGCGGCCGGTTCGGGTGACTCCACCCCGGCGATCACTACGAGACGGGCGGCTTCGAGGACGGTCGGCGTGAGTTCATCAATCCGCAGATGCTGGACGTGAATCAAACGTCGAGGGAGTGCCTCGCTTGCCAGTCGAGGAGCGAGCAGATGCCGCAAGGCGTAGGTTTCGCCAATCCGGTTCTGCGGGACGTTTTCCTGATCGCCGTACTGGTCGACGAACACCACGGGCAGCGAACTGACGACCGGGGCCAGCATGGTCAGAGTGTTATCTTCCGGGAGTTGATCGGCGACGGCCGCGTCGGCCCGTAACTCCAGGGTGGCGGTGGCCCAGTGGGGATGTCCCGGTTCGCCCGCGACATCAAACTGATGGACGAACTCCACGTCGCGAGTTTGTCCCGGCGTGAGTTCGACCGCCTGAGCACCGACTTCGACGCCATCAATCGTGAGCACCGCTTGCACGGCCGATTCCGCGCGGGGCCCTTCCGCCACCAGTCGAGCAGTGAACCGGGCCGGGGCTTCAACGCCAGCGATTCCGTCTTCCAGTTCGAGCGACTCGATCCAGAGGTTGCTGGTCGGATCCGTGGCGACCCCCGCGATCTGCAGGTTTGGCAAGCGATCGGCCCAGGCAGAGCCTTCGAAAGACTGCCAGTCTTCGGATTGGAGATCGGAAATGACAACGACCCGCTTCGATGGGAGATCGGGGGCTGATTGAGCGGCACGAGCCGCGGCTTCCAGGCCAGCCGCGACATCGCCGCGCTGGGCGACCAGCGGAATCTTGGCGAGCAGCCGACGGGCATCATCTTTACTGCGGAGCGGATCCTGAGGCAGGGGTTCAATGGTACCTGCCAATGTCAGCAGATGAATCCGGCTGTCGGGAGGCAGGCTTTCGATCAATCGATCGAGTCGCGATTTGGCCTGCTCCAGCCGTGTCCCCGACGTGGAGGCCACCCCCATACTGCGGCTGTTATCCAGGACCAGAATCGCATGCACCGGAGACCGGGCGGTCGTTCGTGCTGCGGGATCATCAGGATTGGGTCGGGCAGCCCACAGGAACAAGCCCAGCAGGGAGAGCCCTGAGAGACCGGCGGTGATCAGCGAGACCCGCTGCTGCTTGCGATCAGTGAGGACAGCGCTCGCCGCGGCGGAAAAACCAGCGACCAGCAACATCAGCAGGAATGCACCGCCAGTGAATGTGCCGAAACCGCTCCGTGGGAGGAACGGACGGGCCAATGCCAGGCCAAAGGCGAGCACGGCGAGAATGCGGAGGGCCAGAATGATCAGGTCGCGCACCTGCAGGACCTGACGATGCCGCGTGAGGGCTTCCTTGAGGAAGTCCATCGCGGCCCACTGGACGACCCGATATCGCCGACGGTTGAACAGGTGGATCAGGACCGGACCGGTCGCGGCCGCCAAACCGGCGATGGCAAACAGTGCCGCGTCAAATCCGAGCATGAACAACAGACCTTCATTACCGACAAGAGAGATCAGAATCGCGAAGACGGCAAGCGAAAATGGAGATCCGGTCGATCACCGCCACAGGGGTGATCAATCTTTGTTGAGGGAGTCCTTCAAGCCTTCGATTTTGCCCTCCTGCAGGATGGGCAAATAGCGATTGGGCATCGAGAGGAGAAAACAACCGACCGCCGTGCCATAGAGTTGGCCCGGTCTGCCATGCACCCAGCGGGTGTCGCGCCACGAACCATCCTCCTGGGGATTCTCCGGACGGCGCAACTGGGACTGCACGAGTTGATCTCGCAGGACCGGATAATTTTCACGCCACGGTTCGCCGCCGACCTGATAGAGGGCTTGCCCCACGTAGTAACACGTGTAGGCATCGAACGGGATTTCCCCGTTGCCACGCGGCGTTTTCAGCCGGCGGATTTCGGTCGCGATGTAGTCGAGATTCTTGGAAATCCGCCAGTCATCGTACTGACCGAACTCCTGCAGGCAGACGACACCACAAGCGGACATCGCGACGGTTGTCTTGTTGCCATCATAGGTGAACTGGCCCGGACCATCTTTCGCCCGTTCATCGAAGCCGCGGGCGTTATTCTCGGCCCGGTAGTGTTCACGGACACTGCGGATCGCGAGGCGGATCACGTCGTTCCGGACTTCAAAGCCACTATCGACCGCACTGCGGAGGGCCTTGGCCTGCATCACGACGAGACTCAGATCGTGGCCACGTTCCTGACGCTTGGCGCGGTAATCCCAGCCACCATCTTCGCATTGCGTGGTGGCAATCAGTTTCAACGCTTTATCGAGGGCTCGGCCAATCTCGGGATCGTCGGTCATCCCGAAGGCTTGGCCCAGCACAAACGCAGCAAGGCCGTGGTTGTACATATCCCGCTGGGCGTCGGCGACGTTGAGCAGTCCCGAGGGCTTCGAGTGCTTCACAACATAATCGAGTGCCCGATCGACCGTGTCGCCATATTTCCCACGGCCGGGGAGATGCCCGGCCGACAGGTACGCCAGTGCCCCCAGGCTCACCAGCCCAAGGTCGTTCGACTCCCAGTTCCCGGCCGCCCCCTGATTCCGGGCGAGCCAGGCGAGTCCCCGCTCGAGCGCCAGTTCCGATTCGGGAGTGACTTCCCACTCGCCCTGCGCGCGGACCGAGAGCGGATTCAACATCAACGACCCGACGATGGTCGCGAGGCACAACACACTGTGGAATATAGGCTTACGCACGACAGTTGCCAGCACGGTGCGAGATGGTCACAAGGAAAACGGGCCGGAGGTGGTGGCCTCCGGCCCGAGGCGTTGGCCCGCCTTGCCAAGGATTGTCACCGATTGACAGGGGGTTACGCAATTTCGACCGAAAGTTCCCGAGAATTATTGACCGACGAGACGCAACTCGTGCCAGTGACAGGTGGCCCCTTTACCTTCGGGCGGGTCCTGTGTGATCTCGATCAAGACGGTTTGACCGGCAAAGTCCCCCAGCGGCACGGTTCGTTCCAGCCAGCCATCGGCGGTCGTCTGATCGGTCACTGGTTGGTCGAGCAAGGTCCGGCCATTCACCCGCACCCGCCATTGCCAACTCTCACCCGACTGGTTCCCGACCCGCCCGAAAAGTTGCAGACTCGTTCCTTGCGGCACAGCGACCGTGCGGACCCAGCGGACAGTTTCACTCGGTTTCGTAGATCGGGCCACTAGCACTGGTGCCCGGCCTCGAACAGGTTCTTTGGAGAATTGCAACATGCCACGAATCGGCAACACCGGCTGCCAGCCGGGAAGCACGACCTGAGACATCGTCCGGTCCGCAGCGACGGTCGGAAACCAGAGTGACAGTTCGGGATCGACGGGTCGTTCGATGACGCTCCCCAACTCCGGTGTCGCCAGGAACAGCTCGCGTTGCGGTTTGACGGCTCCGCTTCCCGCCAGCACCCACCACTTGTCGCCCACGGCGAACATCGGACCGACACGCCATTCCGCCTGAACCGGTGCATCGACCGGCGCGACCGCATCGATGGATCCCTCGCGCGGATTGATCCAGACCAGTTGCAGTCCATCCTTCTGGTTCTGTACGTCCTGCTCCTGGGCCACCACGAGACTGCCAGCAGAGAATGCATGGGCAGTCAACCGACCAGCCAACGAGCGTTGCCAGCGCAATTCCCCGTCAGCACCATTCAGTGCCAGCAACTTGCTCGGCGTCGCGACCAGGACTTGGTCCTGCGTGATCCCCAGCAGACCTTCGAGATCAGCGAACGTCTTCCGCCAGCGAACACGCCCCGTCTCGGCTTCAAGTCCGATGACCGATCGTGATGAAGAAAGCGTGACCACCGCGAGCGTCGGAGTCGTCTCGGTCGCTGGTAGGATCGCGGGGGGCGTCGACAGAAAATCGTCGATCCGTGGATCAATCTTGGGGGGGAGCCAAGTTTCCCGGCGGACCCAGCGAAGTTCTCCTTGAACATCAAATCCAATCACTGTCCCGCCGAGACTCGCCACGGCGGAGAATTGGTGATGGTTGAGCTGACACGGGATCTCACCACCCCAGACATCGCGGAACCGGACGAGTGGCGTCTCCGTCAGCATCCGACCGGATTGCCGATCCAAGCGTGTCCAGCGGACTTCCAACTGGTCGTCGTCCTGTCGGTGGCTGACCAGCACCCCCAGGCCGTCCGGCAACAACAACGGTTCGGAGAGGACATCGCTCTTCTCTCCACCACGGGTCCGCCATTTCAACTCGCCCGTGCGGGCATTCAGGCAGGCGAGCTCCACACCCGCTTTCGTCAACCGCCGGACCCACAGGTCATCACCCACGACATACGGGACCATCGGAACAAACCGATGGCCATGCGCATCGCCCTGCTCGCTGCCGACCGCGGTGCCCCAGCGCGGCTGACCATTTTGCCGATCGTACGCGGTGACCTGGAACCGATTGCTGATGTAGACCGACTGTGCATCGATGGCGACCGCGAACTGCCGACCGAACGGATCGCTCTCGCGGTACTCGCCTCGACCGGCATTCTGACCGACCTGACCATCAAACCGACCGAGTGGTTCGAACTTGATCCGGTTCCGCGGCAACGAACCTGTTTCCAGGATGCCGGGAAGTTGTGGTGCCAGCGGGGGTAGCGCAGCCGCTGCGAATTCCTGCACGAGGGGTGCAACCGGTTGACCACTCAACTGCAGCGCTGCGGGCGTCGCCGCGGGATCACTGATTCGTTGCGGCATGAGCGCAGCAGCGACCGCAGCTCGCGCGGCGAGGTCAGCAGCGTTCGGTCCAGCGATTGCGCTCGCCCGCAGATAATGTCGCCACGCCAGCGGGAACACCCCGAGCGCCATCTGCCGATCGCCCAGGAGTCGTTCCGCTTCGGCTGCGGCTGGTGTCCCGAAAAACTGCAGTGTGGCGGCGTGCAGAGCGTTCCAGTCACCCCGTTCCGCTGCCTGCTGCACACGCAACAAGCCGGTGGGGCCAGTTTCCTGCAGCAGCGTCTGACCGAACTCAGGATGATCGGTGACAGCGGACGCGAGCGCAACCGGCAAAGCTACGAACAACCGCTCATCGACCGGATCGGGCATCAGTCCGGAGGCGTCTTCCGGTCCGAAACTCATTGTGATCCGACAGGCGTCTTTGTAGGCGGCCCCGGTGAGGGCGGACGCCAATTCGGCCTGAATGTTATAGGCTTCCTTGTTGATCGAGAGCTGCAACGGATGCCGCCAGCCGATGGGCAGCACGCCATCCCCAAAGACTTCGCTCAAACCAGCAGCGGACCCGAGCCACCCCCGCCCCCAGCGTGCCAGTCGTTCCGCGACTTCAGCCGGGCCGGAAGGCCGCTGATCGGGATGTGCCCGGACAAACCAGAAGTCGATCTCGCGAAGCGCCGCTGTCAGTCGGGGACGATCATCGAGAAATGCGGCATGCTGGAGGACGGCCGTCAGCATCCGGGCATAAGAAGATGTGCCGACATCGCTCGTCGGGGCGGCCAGCGTGACCCATTCCCGCCACCCGCGCGTCACATCGGTCGTGTCACCGGTCTGTGGCAGCAACGCTCGGAAGAGCGGCCCCGTGTCCTGATCAGAAGCGAGATCATAGAGCTTGAGTGCGTCACATCGAAACCGGGACTGTTGTAGTAACGTGGCCTGCGCGAACTCGGGTGATTCCGTGATCCGTGCGAGCAGCGTCCGTCCAAAATTCCGCTCGGTCCCACATTCGAGCGCGGCCAGGGCAATCGCTGACCACGGACGATCCGGCTTAGTCTCTTCCAAGGCCAAGGACATCCACGCCGCTTCACTTTTCGGGGCGGGGGCCTCGCTCGGCAGGTGATATCGACCTGGCAACCATTCGCTCAGTCCGCTGAGTTCCCGGACGTCCCAATGGCTCACATGGATCGAACGCGGTGTTTCGCCGGGAAGGCAATACAGCCCGATCGAACGGACCGCCCCATTGATATCCCGCAGCGGACCGTCAAAGAGCCGGCCCCAGTGCGCTCCATCGGCACTCGCCCAGGCTTGAAAGGTTCCCATTCCGGCGACGAGTTTCAACCGGACCGTCGGTCCCCAGTAGGGAGGCGGCGAGGCATTGGGGTCATAGTCGACATCGCGATTCTTTTCTGTCGCGCGGAGTGGTCCGAGTGCCAGTCGCTGAGTACGCCGATCCTGCATCACACCGAGGCGGACAAGCGGTTTGCCATCGGCATCACCCAGAAAAACACCCGTGCCCGCATCGGCCGAGGTGATCTGTAGCGAGGTTTCGACCAACCGTGGAATCGGGAGAAAACAGCGGGCGAGCGTTTCTTCCTTGGGATCAGCTCCGGTGAGTCGGACCGCGCCATCTTCATCGAGTTGCAGCATCCCTGCATCGGGTTGGCCGAGCCCCCAGCCCCAATCGCGGACGGGTCGCTCATCGAAAACCGCGGTCCCCGACTCGTGCGTCTCCACTGGCCAGGCTTCGGCCCGACTCCATTGAAAACCCCGCAGGCGGGTATGTCCCGCCAGTTCAACCTCTTGCAGGGGCTGCGTGAGTGGAACGGAAAGGACTGGTATTTGACCAACGGCCAGCATCAACTGGTCTGCCTGTCGGCGCAGTTCGAGGACCGCGCACCCACTCCGGTCGATGCTGCCGTTATCCGTGGTCAGCAACGCGCCCCATTGAGGTTCCGCCTGATTCGATGACCGTGTGATCTCGAAAGCGGCCCAGGTCTGCGGCTGGCGATGGCGAAAATATCTCAGCCCCACGCCTCGGTCACCGTTCCAGAAGAGGAACGCCAGCTCCTGTACGTCGAACGGGATCAGCCGCAGCACGGCATCGTCAACAAACGGAGCCTGCAGGGCCATCCGGCCTTGAATCGAAATGGTCCGTCGGCTGGAGACGATTTGTTCCTGCCAGTTCGCTTTCGGTGCTTCACGCCACCACCGTTGCCATTCGGCGAGCGGGATTTCATCGAGCCCCATCGTCTTCAGATCGGCCCGCCATCCGGGATGGTCCGCTGCGAGCGGGGCCTGCGTCCCATCAAACCATTTCGCCCAGGGATCGTCGGGCTGAAAAAGAGCGACTCCGGTGGCTGTCGCTGCGTTCTGTGGATTGGTCGGAGTGCCGGTTTGAGCAGTACCGGATTGGGCGACCCTGGTTTGCGGCGGCATGGTCTCGGTCAGTTGACCGACGGATTCGGTCTGGGACGGATTGGTAGGAGCTTCGGTCAATCCGTCATTGGTCACTGGCCGATGAGCGAGTTGGGGATCGAGCGGCGGAGCGAAATTCCAGGCGATGATGGCCACCAGCAGTGCTGCGGCGGCCAGACCAATCCACAGCCACCATGCGGGACCGGAACGCGCTTTGACTGCCGTCCGGGCCGTAGCCCGCTCGAACAGTTGGTCGATGGCCGGGGGCAATTCCGACAGTCCGGCCGCAAGATCCGTATCAACCTGCAGGGCAGCTGCAACCGCCGCCCGGACCGCGACCGAATGGAGGCATTGCTCGCGTAGCTGCGCAAGCTCGTCCTTCGTCAGCTCTTCCGGGAGCTTCTTCGCCAGTAAGTCCAGCCATTCGGCTTCGGTCATGGTCGTTCCGTCTCCCGCCGTTTTCGCTGCAGGCAATCCCGCAGTGCCTGTCGTGCCCGATGCAGCAGCAATTTCACAGCCCCTTCACTGCGGCGCAGTGTGGCTGCAATCTCGACGAGTCGCTGGCCGGCCCGGTAATGATAGTCGATCGCCTCAGCGGCACTGGGGCCCAACTCTGCCAGGCAACCCGGAAGCCAGAGGAGCGCGTCGTCCTGGGGTTCGGCGACACCGGGGAGCACCGTTTCGAGTTCGAGACAGAATTCGGTCCAGCCGACTTCACGCCGCCGCTTCGTCTGGCGAATGTGCTCCCGCAGCAGATTGCGGGCAATCCCCAGCAGCCACGGTCGGACCAGTGCGGTCGTGTCGAACCGGGCACGCGACTCGAAGAACCGCAGAAAAACCTCCTGCGCGAGGTCATCGGTTTCCGATGCGACGAGCAATCGAGCACGCAGGAACCCGCGAATCGCGCGGTAATGGCGCTCGACGAGAGCCGCGAACGCTTCGCGATCGCCGTTCCTCAGTCGGACCATCAGCGCTTCGTCAGTCCCCGCCACGACCGCCGCTCTCCTCAAAATCGAGGTCTATGCTGCGGGAACGATCTTACGGGGAAGGCCCGCCCCGCGTCCATCGGCGGGCTCTCCAAGACCAAGCCATCGCTTCTTCGTAGGGGGCTGTGCCCACCTTAGACCGACCGCAATGCCTCAAGGCACCTCCCCGAGTGCGAATCCAACAAACGGCACGTCGTGACCAACCGAAAAGCAGAAACCCGGCATGGAAGACCATGCCGGGCTTCGACGTGGGGCTGTCAAAGGTCGCTCGCGCAACGAAAAGCCCGGCGCTGCAGGGCAGCGCCGGGCTTTTGCGGTCACCCCAACCAGGCGATTACGCAGCATTCAACTCAAAGGCGTCGTCTGTCACTTCGACGGGTGCATCTCCCTCCGGATTGCCCTCCATCGGGAGTGTCTCGCTCCAGCCTTCGACGAAGCCGCGGAGATGTTCCACGCGGGTCGTCTGCTGCAATTTGCGGAGCGCCTTCGATTCGATCTGACGAATCCGCTCGCGCGTCACCTTGAAGATCCGGCCGGTTTCTTCGAGCGTGTAGCTGTAACCATCACCCAGGCCGTACCGGAGCTTGATGATTTCGCGTTCACGGTAGGTGAGGCTGCGGAGTACGTGTTCGATCTTGCCGCGGAGCATCTGTTGCGTGGCCGATTCCGCGGGATTCAGCTCGTTGTTGTCTTCGAGGAAATCGCCAAAGCTGCTGTCTTCGCTTTCGCCGACCGGCGTATCCAGACTGACAGGATGCCGCCACGTCTTCATGATCCGTTCGGTCTCTTCCACGCTCATCCCGACGGCTTCCGCGAGTTCTTCCAGGCTCGGCTCACGGCCGGTTTCCTGGCGGATCGCTTCCGATTTGTTCTTCAGTTGCGAGATGCACTGGAACATGTGGACGGGAATGCGGATCGTGCGGGCGTGATCGGCAACGGCGCGGGTGATCGCCTGGCGAATCCACCACGTCGCATAGGTGCTGAACTTATAGCCGCGACGGAACTCGTACTTTTCGACCCCGCGCATCAGACCGGCGTTGCCTTCCTGAATGAGGTCGAGGAAGCTCAATCCACGATTGCGGTACTTCTTGGCGATCGAGACGACCAGCCGCAGATTGCCACCAGAGAGCTTCTGCTTGGCCTTGGTCCAATGGTCAAACTTGGCCATGACCGCATCGACTCGGGCGCAGAACTGGTCCGGGGTTTCGAAGACCTGGAGCGTTAACTCTTCGAGTTCCGCGCGGGCGTTGCCAAGTTCCTTCGCAGCGGCGGGCGTGTTGCGCGACTGAAAGTCGGCGATGGTGGCCTGCAGGGTCCGCATGCGGGCAGCGACCTGCTGCATCCGTCGCATCACCGGCTGCAGACGCTGGGTTCGCACGCTGAGTTCTTCGCAGAGTGACGCCAGTTTCCGCCGCCGAATCTGCATGCGGGCAGCGGCGGCTTCACGTTCTTCCACGGTGAGGTCTGCATCGCGGGTGGTGGCAAAGTCGCGGGCATTTTGTTCCAGTAACCGCAGAATCGTCGGCACGTTGTGCGGCATCCGCCCGAGAATCTGTTCCTTCCGCACGTTCTCGGTTTCCGACGTCCGCAGGGTCCGCTCAAACGGCAGTTCGCCAGCGATCACCTTCTGGATGATGTCCATGGCGATGCGGAGTGCGAAGTCTGACTCGAGCATCTTCCGTCGAAACCACTTGCGGGAGAGTTCGATCTGCTTGGCGAGGAAGATTTCCTTCTCGCGGGAGAGGAGCGGAATGTTCCCCATCTGGCTGAGGTACATGCGGATCGGATCACGCGAAGACGAGGCCGGTTCAGGCTCAACCATCGACGCCGGAATTTGCTCGTTGGCAAGTTCTTCGACATCCGGTTCATCAACGACATCGAGACCGGCGTCTTCCAACGCGAGGATCAGGTCCTCGACCATGGCCGAATCGCCCCCTTCGTGCGGCAGATATTCATCGACCTGACGAAAGGTGGCGTAGCCCCGCTGCTTAGCGACGTCGAGCAACGGTTTCAGTTCGGAGAAGTAACGATACATGCCTGACATCCTTGTTGAGTGGGGCTTCGAACGATCCTTGTTCGAAGTGATTCGATGAGCGGGGGAGCCCAGTATGCGAGGGAACCCGAAGGTTCGCGACCGATGAGGGTCGTCCAGGAAGGGCCGTCAACGCGTACGGACGGCGGGTCGAGTAATCACAGGCGGTGTGGGGGCGGGGCGGACGATCAAGCGCAATGCAGGAAATGTTCGCATCGAAAGCATCCTTTCTCTCCTTGCGAATCCGACAGCGGCAATCCTTGCCGGTGCGGGCGGGAATGCTATCACGGAGTCTGACGCGGCGCTCCACGAGTTTTCCACTCTGCTCAATTTTTTCAGAAATATTTTGGAAGGCGGTCTTGTCTGAAATCCCGTCCATGCTCTGCAACTGCTGAAAATCCGTGGTTTTCAGCGAGTGTAACCCGACTGAGGACACGACCGACTCAAGGTGGGCTGATTCCGAATTCTGCAGGCTGGGTGGCTGCAATCCGGCTTCCTGCGGTGTCAACTCGACGGTTTCCGCGCCTGACTGATCCTGGGCTCTGGGTTTGTTGATGCCGTTGCGCGGGCCACGCTATACTCCACGGGTCGAATGAGATCGTCTGCGGTGCAAGCGATTTGCCTCGTGAGGACGATCAGGTGTCCCCCGGACCAGGTTCGCAACCCCGTGTTGTGCGGCGGTTGCTCACTCACGAGATGATCCATGACCGCCGACGTTGCCGCGAAAGAGTCTGCTGATAAGCATGCCACCAAAGGGCTGAAAGGAATCGTCGCTGCCGATACGACGATTTGCGACGTCGATGGTGATGTCGGAAAGCTGATCTACCGGGGCTACAATATTGATGAACTGGCCGGCCAGAGTTCGTTCGAGGAAGTCGCCTACCTTCTCTTCAAGGGAGAATTGCCGACGCGGCCGCAGCTCGCCGAGTTCAATGAAATTCTCGTACGGCATCGGGAAGTTGAGCAACCGGTGCTGGAGTTCATCCGCGGGCTGCCACGTTCCACGCCGCCGATGACCGCGTTACGGACGGCCGTGTCGCTCTCGGGAATCTACGACGAACTGGCTGAAGACGATTCTCCGGCTGCGAACTTCGAGAAGTCGATCCGCATGACGGCGGAAATGACGACGATCGTCGCCGCCATCCGGCGCGTCCGTGATGGCCTGGATCCCGTGGCTCCGCGGGACGATTTGAGCCACGCCGCCAACTTCATGTACATGCTCAACGGCAAAGTTCCGTCGAAAGATGCCGAACGAGCGATGGACCTGATTCTGATCCTGCATGCCGAGCACGGATTGAATGCCAGCACGTTCGCTGCCCGCGTGATTGCAGCGACCCTGTCGGACCTCTACTCCGCGATTACCGGAGCGATTGGTGCACTGAAGGGGCCTTTGCACGGAGGTGCGAACACCGAAGTGCTCAAGACGTTGATGGAAGTCGGCACTGTGGCCAATGTCGCCCCGTGGGTCGCGAATGTTCGCGCCAACAAGGGGAAGTTCATGGGCTTCGGGCATGCGGTCTACAAAGTCGAAGACCCCCGTGCCAAGCACCTCAAAGAACTCTCGCGGCGACTCAGCATCGAGACCGGCGAGCCGATCTGGTACGACCTCTCGATCGCGATGGAAAAAGAGATCGTCAGCACGATCAAGCGGCAGTGCAACGTCGACTTCTACTCGGCGAGCCTGCAGCACTACATGGGGATCCCCGGCGACCTGTTCACCTGCGTCTTCGCGACGAGCCGCATCATCGGCTGGTGTGCCCACGTGCTGGAACAGCTGGCGGATAACAAGATCATCCGGCCGTCCTCGAATTACATCGGACCGGCAGAGCGCAGCTATGTCGCGATGGAACGACGGTAGACGGGGGATAGCGCGAAGACGCAAGCGAAAGCACCACCCCGAGTGAAACTTGGGGGGTGGTGCCGGTCGCGCGCTGGTCGCAAGCGGGAGTGACGCTGACCGGCAGAAAGTGCCGATCTGGTGAGAGAGTCGTCTCTCCCGGTTTCGGAGTCGTTTGATGCGGCCCTTTCTGTCGTTTTTTCTGATCATCGGATTCGCGCAGCAGATCGTCGCGGCTGAGATCTACGTGAATAACCGCATCGGGTCGGACGCCTTTGATGGCAGTGCCCCACAGGTCGCGACCTTGATTTCCGGTCCGGTCCGGACGATCCGGCGGGCGCTGGAACTCATGCAGCGGGGGGATTCGCTTGTCTTCGGCGATTCGGGCGACCCCTACTACGATTCGTTGAATCTGGTCGGTGGACGCTTCAGCGGATCGCCGGCGCTGCCGTTATTCATTCAGGGAAACGGGGCCACTCTGTGCGGGATCCGGCGGGTCCCTCCCGAAGCGTGGCAGCCGGTGAGTCGCGGACTCTGGCAGGTGCAGTTTTCGCGGAAGGGATCCACGCGGCTCTTCCGCGAAGGCGCGACGGTTCCGGAGCATCGCCTGCAAGCGGGGGACAAATTGGCGGAGGCGTTGCCGCTCGACGCCTGGGGAAAGCAGGCCGGCGTCGTCACCATTCGCATCAGCCCGGAAATCGCCCCAGGTGAAGAGGAATGGAGTTACGCCGCGGCCGACTACGGCATCTCGCTGGTGAATGTGCACGACGTAGTGATTCGCGATCTGAAAGTCCTGGGATTTCGCGTCGATGGCGTGAATGTCGATGGGAACTCGAAGTCGGTGCTGCTCGATGGTTTGACGATCACGGAATGCGGACGGGCAGGCGTGGCGATCGGTGGTTCAAGTCGGCTTGATCTGAATCAGTGTGTGATTCGCGATCATGGTCGCCACTCGATGATCATTACCGAGCAGGCCGGTGCCCGTGTCGATGAGACCGACTTCGGCGATGTCGAACCGCTCGTCGTCAAGACGGCGCCGCTCGACTGAGCGCAGGGCCTCTTTGGTCGATCTTGAAAGCCGGGCGTCGTCTTCGTCGCCCGGCTTTTGCCTTTCGAAACCAGGATCAGTCTGGAGAATACTCTTACCATCGAAAGGCAACAGCCGGACATTTCAGACCATGTCCGGCTTCGATGGCCCTCATGACTGGGCTGTGCCGGACGGCTTGGTCGCGGCGGACTGCACTTCGTTCAATTTCAACCCGGCGGCATTGAAGTAGGCCAGGCCAATCAGTGTCACCGGGATGTATTGCGAAAGGTGATAGTAGATCGATGCCCCGAAGACCGCAGCCTGATCATCGGTGAAGGGCTGCAGCACGGTCATGAAACAGAGCTGAATCACGCCGAAGTAACCAGGCGACGACGGGACGGTCACGCCGAGCGCCGTGACAGAAACAACGAGACACGAGAGCGGGATCGTGATCGGGACTCCAAAGCTCCACAGCGCGATGTGGGCCGTCGCGGCATTCACCGACCATTGTGCAAGCGATGACCAGGCGATGCCGACGATCAACCGCGGACTACGGAGCGATGCGAGACCATCTGCCGCAGCAGCCAGCAGTCCCATCACCTTCGAGACCAGCGCCGCTGGCAAAAACCATCCGACAGTCCGGACCACCCGCTCCGTGATCCGTAACATCGGTTTCGACCAGATCACGAAGATCACCGCGCCGACCAGAAAGATGCCGACCAGCCCAGCAAAGACCAGAGCGGTCTGCTGCACCTTCGGATCGAGAGCCGGAACAAACGCCAGCCCGGTGACCAGCATCAACAGGATGGCGATGATATCGAACACGCGCTCGAGGACCACGCTCGACAGAACCGCGGTGACCGGCACTTGTTGCTGTCGCGACAGGACAAAAACGCGAACGAAGTCGCCCAGATGGGCCGGCAACAGGTTGTTGAAGGCGAAGCCGATCATCATCGGCGGCACCAGTTCACGCCGCACCTGAAAATCACCCACGGGCTTCAGCAACAGGCTCCACCGCCACGCCTTCAGCGCATAGAACAGCGTGATACAAGCCCACAGCGGCAGCAGCGTCCAGTAACTGGCCTGGGCGAAAGCCAACCGAAGCTGTTCGCGGGAAGCTTCATCGGCGAGCAACTTGCGGGCGGCCCACCAGAGACAGGCGGCTGAGACTGCAATCCCTGCCGCTAGTTGAAACCATTTCGCCGCTCCGGTCCGTGGAGCACCCATTAACGGCCTCGCTTTGCGAGCTTGAGGACGGCATTCCATTCCCCCGGAGTCACTGGTTGAATCGAGAGCCGCATGCCGCGTTTCATCACCAGCATTCCGGCGGTCGTCATATGAGCTGCGAGTTCTTCCCGCAGGACTGGCGTCTCGAACCGCTCGGCCAATTGCACGTCGACCATCACCCACCGGGGATGTTCGGGCTGGCTGCCACGATCGTAATACGGACTCTGCGGGTTGAATTGCGAAGGATCGGGGTAAGCCGTGCGGACAACGGTCATCGTCCCGAAGATGCCGAGCGGGGCTTCCCGGCTGTGATAGAACAGCACCTTGTCGCCGACCTGGACATCATCGCGCAGAAAGTTCCGCGCCTGGTAGTTGCGGACGCCATCCCAGGGGGCCGTCTGCTTGGGCGAGCGGGCCAGATCAACAATCGAAAAGGCCGACGGTTCAGACTTGAAGAGCCAGTGGCGCACTACGGAGACTCGGAAGAGAGAGCGGAGCCGGAAATAGAACGAGGCCACCCGGATCCCGGATGGCCTCGCGGAGATTCACCATCAAAGCAAACCGTTCACACGGATGCTTACGGGTTGGTGCCGGGGAGCTTGCCGCCCTTGATGATTTCGCCGAAGGTCTTGCCATCAGCGTTCTTCGAGGCTTCGGCCTTCTTCAAGCCTTCCGCGATCGCGGCAGCTTCCATGACGTTCTTCGCACCGAGGGCTTCGCCCACGGCCTTACCGTAGTCGTTGCGGTTGCTCTTCTTGTCGCCGAAGTGGCAGACGTTGCACTTGACCTTGTCGGCTTCACCGGCGAGGGCGGGATAGGCTTCCTTGAAAGCACCCATGTACTTCGGTCGGGCTTGAGCGTCTTGCGCCGTTGCCACGAAGACCAGGGCTGCCAACACGGCGCCGCACACCATCCACGTGCCATTCTTCTGCATGAACCGTTCCTCCCAGAGACTGAGACTAGTACGATGACGGTGTGGCCATCGGTGGGTCGGAGACCAAACTCCGACCTGCGGCTGACCCAAACTACGGCCGATCTGCGCACCACAAACACCGTCGACCACGAGACACAATTAGACGTGGGCATCCCCCCGGTGTCAACTCCACCGGAACCGCCGAAACTCCTTAACCGGTCGCTCATATCGACGACCGCCAAGGATTCGGAATGACCCGATTTTTCCTCACACTTCCGAGACGACACCCATGATCGACCGACTGCGAATGCTGCTGCAACTGGCATGCCTGTCCTGTTACCTGGCGGCAGATTCTTTCGCTGCCCCGCCGAACGTCGTCATCATTCTCGGTGACGACCAGGCGTGGACCGACTACGGTTTCATGGGCCATCCGGTCATTCAGACCCCGCATCTCGACAAGTTGGCCCGGGAATCGGCCGTCTTTCGCCGGGGTTATGTCCCCAGTTCTCTCTGTCGCCCCAGCCTCGCTTCGCTCATCACGGGGCGTTATCCACATGAGCACACCATTTGCGGAAATGATCCACCGAAAGGGACCGACCGCCGCGAGATGCTCGCCGCCATCCGCAGCACGCCGACTCTTCCCAAACTTCTCAACCCGCTCGGCTATCAAAGTCTGCAAACGGGGAAATGGTGGGAAGGAAATTACAAAGAAGGGGGCTTCACGGCAGGAATGACACACGGCGATCCGACCAAAGGGGGCCGCCACGGCGACCTCGGGTTGAAGATCGGCCGCGAGGGGAACCAAGCCGTTGCCGACTTCCTCGACAAGCGTGGCACCGCCCCCGTCTTCCTGTGGTACGCGCCGATGCTGCCCCACACGCCGCATAACCCGCCCGAACGCTGGCTCGAAAAATACAAAGCGGCCGATCGCCCCCTCCCGGTTGCGAAGTATTATGCGATGTGCGCGTGGTGGGACGAAGTCGTCGGCGATCTCCTCAAGCAACTCGACGACCGCAAGCTGACTGACAATACGCTCGTGGTCTTCGTGACCGACAACGGGTGGATTCAACAGCCCGATGGACCTGGATATGCCCCGAAGAGCAAGCGTTCGCCCAACGATGGCGGACTGCGCACGCCGATTCTTGTCAAATGGCCGGGGCACATCACGCCGCAGGTGGTTGATGCGCCGGTCAACTCGATCGATATCTTCCCGACGATCCTGGCGGCTTGTGGTGCGGACGTTCCGGCGGGATTACCGGGAGTGAACCTGCTCGAAACACTCAAGCTCCCTGCGAACGCTCCGCCGCGACAACTGTTCGGGGAGATCTTCGATCACGACGTCGCTGAACTGAAGCGTCCCGCTGCCAGTTTGCAGTTTCGCTGGACGTTGGCGGAAGGCCGCTGGAAGTTGATTCTCCCTGCGGACGGAACGGCAGCGGAACTTTACGACGTGCTCGCTGATCCTCACGAGACCAGGAATCTCGCCAGCGAACAGACCGACCGTGTGAAGCAACTCACGGCTTCGATCGATGCCTGGTGGAAACCATAGCGGGGCCGCGCCCGCCGCATTTGTCAGCGGTCGGGTGAGCAGCCCCCCGGTGCTTCCCTGCCAACCCTCCCACATTGAGATTAGCAACGCGAGAGGCACCGGGGGGCTTACGCCCCGACCGCTCATAAAGGGACGAACGCTGACAGAGATACGAACTCTGACGGATGATCGGAAGAACGGTGGGCAAAGCCCACCCAACCAGGGCTGAATTGATGGCTGCGGAATTGATCGATGGCAAGGCAATCGGCGAGCGGATGCGACAGCAGGTCGCCGTCGAGACTCGTGAATTCACCCAGCAGACGGGGATCGTCCCGCATCTGGCAGCAGTGCTCGTGGGAGATGATCCCGCGAGTGCAGTCTACGTTCGCAGCAAGCATCAAGCCTGCGAGAAGGCGGGGTTGCAGAGTTCCGTCCATCGCCTGCCGGCGACCGTCACACAGGTTGAACTCCTCGCGCTCGTTCACGAATTGAACGCGAACGCGGCGGTCCACGGGATTCTCGTCCAACTCCCGCTCCCGGCTGGTCTCGATACGACAGCAATTCTGGATGCTGTCGCGCCGTTGAAAGACGTCGATGCCTTCCATCCGGAAAATGTCGGTCGCCTGATGCAGGGCCGGCCGCGGTTTCTTCCATGTACTCCGCACGGGATCCAGGTGCTGCTGAAAGAGACCGGGGTCCCGACCAGCGGTGCACGGGCAGTGATCGTCGGTCGCAGCGACATCGTCGGCAAGCCAATGGCGATGATGCTGGTCCAGAAAGGTTGCGACGCCACAGTGACTGTGTGCCACAGTCGCACCCGTGATCTGGCCGCCGTGACGCGCGAGGCGGACATCCTGATCGCAGCGATCGGTCAGCCGGAATTTATTACCGCTGACATGGTGAAACCGGGAGCGACCGTGATCGACGTCGGGATCAATCGCGTCGAGGGAAAACTCGTCGGCGATGTCGCCTTTGAGAGCGTCCGTGCTGTCGCCGGAAAGATCACACCCGTGCCGGGTGGAGTCGGGCCGATGACGATCGCCATGCTGCTGGCGAACACGCTTAGTGCGGCTCGACTTCAAGCGTCCCCGGCACCGTGAGCCGTGCCCGTCCAACGGGTTCCTCGGTGGTCTCGTCGACGGGGAGCGAGAATTCTGGTTCTTCCAGGGTCACACCGTTCGTCGGTTGTCCGATTTGCGGCAATTCGAAGAGATCGTCAGGCATCACATCCGAGGGATTCGCATCGGCGGTCCGGTGTCGATCGAGTGGCTCGATCTCCGACGGATAGACGAGCCCAGCGCGCGACTGATGCCCTGCCAGCGGTGTTTCTGTTGCGTTTGTCTGGGCGACTTGTGTCCGTCGACGACCCGGGGGACCACCGAGATTGACCATCTGCGTTCCCGGCATCTGGGGCATCTGCCAGACGGTCGCGGCGATCGTCGGCGGATTGACCTCGACATTCCCGAGGGCCATCTCCATCGACATGTCCTGTTGCGGCCAGTCGAGCTTCACGTACCGGGGCAACAGCGCCCCGCTGGTCGGATCGAGGCGATGATCACCCATCCGCACTCGCACCAGCGGCTGGCCATCCTTGGTGAACGTGCTGTGTTCGAGCACGCGACCGTGGCAGGCGTCGACATGCAGGACCTTACGCACTTCCTGACCGCTGGGCAGCGTGTGGTCGGAAACCAGCCGCAATTCGCCGTTCCCCGGTTCCCCTTCGAGACGTAAACCATCTTCGCTCAACGGGGCGATGCTCAGCGCTTCCATTAGCCATTGCGGCTCAAACGGAACGGGAAACCGCTGCTGGGCGATGTCGAGGTCTTCGTGAGAAGCGTAGAAAACGGGAGCCCCTTCCGGACCCGCCATCCGTTTCGACCAGAGCCAGAAGATCTCGTCATTCGATCCGAAATCGACTTCTTTTCCAGCAATCGAAGTGACTTCCAGTCGCAGCCGGTGATCGCGTTCGACATAGAAATGTCCCGACAGCGGCACCATCATGCCGGCCGACCGGGCGGTGATTTTGACGCGGTTCGCACGCCAGGCCGTGATCTTGCTGACGTTCCCGTTCACGTGCTGCACGATGTCGGCTGCCGACGGGTTTTGCACGAGCGTACAGGAGGTCGGTGCGTTCGGATCGCGTTTCCATGACAGCGTGCGCATGCTGGCACAGCCGGTCAGAATCGTAGTCACCAGCAGCGATAGCAGCCAGCGACTGAAGACGGAGTGTGTCATGTCTGCCACTCCGCAGCGAGGGAAGCCTTGAGTGTTTGTTGCAGAGCGGCGAGTTGCTCGTCGGGGAGTTCGAGATTCGGAATCTCGAACGGTCCTTCGCCGCGCGACCCACTCAGAATCAACCATTCGCGATGGTCTTCATCGCGACGACTGTCATCGAATTTGAGCCGTCGGGCCTTGAGCAGCAGCAGTGCCGTGACATACCGGGCCTGTTCCTGCAGGGGATCGGCTTCTTCACAGAGGATCTCGAAGTGCCGGATGAGGACTTCCGGATCAATGCGTCCGCCGTTATTCGGAGCGGCCGGGACATCAATCACCCAATGCCCGATGGCATCGTCGGGCGGCCCCTGCCAGCCTTCGGATGAATAGTCGACGCGGACGAAGTGGCCCTGCTTTTCGACTACGACGGAGTGACAGACACTGCCCGGCACGAGCGGTTTGCCCGTCACCGCACACGTCTTACCCAGCGGTTTGAGCTGGTAATCCATCGCTCGCCTGTCCGAAGTCCGGCCGAGTCACGACGAGAAAGCCGCCGTCGACTGCAGAAAAGTCGCGGGGTTTTAGCGGGGGAGGCGTGATGTCACAAGCCGAATCGGGAAGGAACGATCTCTCATCAGCCTTAACTGAACATCAGAGCACAGCCAGTCCTCGGCCGGGTCGAAGAAGGATCGCGAAGACGCAAGCGATTTACAATCCATCGCTTGCGTCTTCGCGACTGGCTCTTGATCTGGTAGGGTTTCGAACTCCCGTCTGGCCTTCACCAAATTGTCACAGATCGGCCCGAGGGTTGCTCTTTCGGACAGACTTCTGCGTGGTTATACTGGCGAGTTGACTTGCCTGTGGACGGATTGGAGTCCGTCCCGCGCCTGCGAAGTGCCCCCCGCTCCGGCTGTCGAGCGACTGCATCGCGGTCGAATCCAGCCCCCCGCCCCCCTTCCGATTGTGCCATGACTATGCGACGGAACGACATCCGCAACATCGCGATTATTGCCCACGTTGACCATGGGAAAACGACCCTGGTCGATTCCCTGCTGAAAGCCAGTGGGCAGTTTCGCGACGTGCAACTCCAGCAGGACTGCATTCTCGACTCGAACGATCTCGAGCGCGAACGCGGGATCACCATTCTCGCCAAGAACATCGCCCTGAATTATCAGGGCACGAAGATCAACATCATCGACACCCCCGGCCACGCCGACTTCGGTGGGGAAGTCGAACGCGTCCTCAGCATGGCCGACGGGGCGATCATCCTCGTCGACGCCTTTGAAGGTCCGCGGCCACAGACCCGTTTCGTGCTCCAGAAGGCACTGCAGGTCGGCCTGCAGCCGCTCGTTGTGGTCAACAAGATCGATCGACCGGATGCCCGGCCCGATGCGGTCCTCTCGGAAACGTTCGACTTGTTCGTCGAGCTTGGAGCCGACGATCAGACGCTCGACTTCCCGTATATTTTCGCGAGCGGTCGCTCTGGGTTCGCGACGCACGATCCAGCGGTCCCCTCGACCACGATGTTTCCGCTGCTGGATATGATCGTGGAGCGGGTCCCCGGTCCGCGGGCAGAGCCAGACAAACCGCTGCAGTTCATGATCACGTCGCTGGCCTACTCCGAATTTGTCGGCCGCATCGCCACGGGCCGGATTCACTCCGGAAAGATTCGTCCGGGCCAACGGGTCACGATGATCAAAGCCGACGGTAAGCACGTCAATTGTAACGTTGTGACGGTCGAGGTCTTCGACAAGCTCGGCCGGACCCCGGTCCAGGAAGCGACTGCGGGAGATATTGTGGCCCTGACGGGTCTGGATACACCGGAAATTGGCGATACCGTAGCGGCGCTCGAGAACCCCGTCGCCTTGCCGCGAATCAGTGTCGACGAGCCGACGATCTCGATGACTTTCACCATCAACAGTTCACCCCTTGCCGGTCAGCCCGGCGGCGGGAAGTATCTCACCAGCCGCCACATCCGTTCGCGGCTCATGCGCGAACTGGAATCGAACGTCGCCTTGCGCGTCGAAGAACTCGAAGTGAAAGACGCCTTTAAGGTCTCCGGCCGCGGCGTGCTGCATCTCTCGATCCTCATCGAAACGATGCGTCGTGAAGGCTACGAACTTTCGGTCGGCAAGCCTCAGGTCATCCGCAAAATGATCGATGGCAAGTGGCATGAACCGTTCGAATTGCTCGAAATTGACGTCCCGACGACAAACCTCGGCGGCGTGATGGAAATCGTTGGTAACCGCCGCGGTGAAGTGGTCGACATCACCTCGAACGATGTTGGCAGTACCCACGTCGAGTTCTCGATTCCGGCACGCGGACTGATCGGCATCCGGACGAAGCTGCTCAACGCCTCGAAAGGTGAAGCGATCATTCACCATCGCTTCGACGCCTATAAGCCGCAGGAAGGGGAAGTCCCCCATCGCCAGAACGGCGTGATGGTCTCGCAGGATCGGGGCAAGGTCGTCGCTTATGCACTCTTCAAGCTGCAAGAACGGGCCGACATGTTTGTCGCCCCGGGCGATGATGTGTACGAGGGGATGATCGTTGCCGAGAATGCCCGCGAAAACGATCTGGTCGTCAACCCGATCCGCGAAAAGAAGTTGACGAACGTCCGCTCAGCAGGGGCCGACGACAACATCATTCTGAAGCCGCCGCGGAAGATGTCGCTGGAAGCCGCCCTGGAGTACATCGAAGACGACGAGTACGTGGAAGTCACGCCGTCGGTGATCCGCCTGCGGAAGATTCGCCTGACGGAATCGGAACGCAAGCAGCACCACCGTTCGAGTGAAGCGGTGTAGTTGTCGCCGATACCTTCAAAGCCGGGCGTCATCCGCAACGCCCGGCTTTTGATTTTTGAACTCGCTGCCCAGTGACTTCAGGGCCAACGGCCCAGCCGATACCAGCCTGGGGCAACGCCCCAGGAATGAGGCCGAAATCGGAATGAGGGCTGAAGGCCCGATTCATCCACATCCGGGAATGGGCCGGGCCGTTGGCCCTGCGAGCGATGGGGCGCATCGCGACCTGGGGCGGTGCCCCAGGCTGGTATCGGCCGGGCCTTTGGCCCTCAGAAACGGTCCTGGTCCTGGGTGGGTGCTGTTGAAAGGCAGAAGCCCGGCATGCGGACATGCCGGGCTTCGGAGAATCGTCGCTGGATGAATGCAGCTTACTGCAGCACGTAGACTTCCGCATCATCGACGATGAACTCGGTCGACCACGAACGGCCGTCGTCCTGGTTCACGATGTTGAAGAAGAACGTGTTGATCTGCATCGCGGTGTAGCCGTAGGGGAAGGTCGACGCGAGGTGATCCTTCGCGGTCAGTTTCTCGACACCCGGCTTGCCGTAGTAGTGCACCTGTCCGTCCGGCGTGAACGACATCCCGAGCGTCCACCAGCCCGGTTCCTTGATCGTCGGACCGGTCAGGTCTTCACCCCGGCTCCCCGAGCGGATCAGCAGCACGGCTGAGTCTTCCTTCACCTGGCTGTCGTGCTTCGAGAAGAGCTGGACGAAGAAGCCAGGCCAGTAATTCTCGGTCTTGCGTGACGTGCTCGCAGTGCGGAACAGACGGCCGGTGGTCGTCGGCTTATTGATGATCGTCTGGCAGTCAGCACGGAAACCGAAGTGGCTGCCCGTCCGCTTTTCCCATTGATCGAACGGGTGCATGTAGACGCGAACGACGACGCTGGGGGTCCGGTTGACCGGCAGGAAACCGATCGTATTGGTGAAGTTCGCGAGCAGATCGTCCTGCTGGAATTTGTGCGAGACTTGTCCCGGCACACCAGAGTTCAACGTACGGATCGCGAGCGATCCCTTGCTGCCGGGGAGTCCGTTCGCGGGGGTCGGGACCCGTTTGAGGTAATCGGGAGTTCCGCGATACATGCTCTCGAACCAGCGGTTGTTCGCCGCGAAGCCCGCGGGTTGACGATCGACCCGGTCGAGATTGCTGCTGGCTTTCGGCAGATTCAGCGTGAAAGACCACGCTTCGTCCTCGAAGTCATCGCCTGCCTGCGTCAGTTTGGTCCCCGTTCCCGGCACGACCTGAGCCTCGGCAGCCAGGGCACCCGTGAGGATCGACACGACACACAACGACAGGGACCAGCACAGGCGGGGCATCAGCAGTATCCTCTCCCTGGAAAATGAGTTGCGTCGCCACCTGCGACACAAAAACGACCGTCCGGCCCGCTCTGGGGGACAGACCGGACAGTCGTTTTACGGGCGTCTGACTTGCGACCTGTCGCGAGCATCGACCCGTTCCCTTGCCGGAAGTATCGGATGTGCTGGCGAAACCGGTTGAACGGAACGAACCGAGGGGTTACGACCCGTAGAGTTTGCCTGACCGGACAGGAACGCGAAGATGCAAGCGAAGTGAGGTTATCGATAGAGGGGCGTGATCACCCGGCCGGTGGTCAGGGGGAACTGACGGCCGACGGCATCGGTAAAGTGACCCGACGGATCGATTCCGAGTGCTGCGAGCATCGTCGCCGCCAAATCCCACGGGCCCCAGCTTTCACTCGCCGGATAAGCCCCCGCCCGATCCGAGGCCCCGAGAACCGCCCCCGGCGTCACCCCTGCTCCCGCACAGACGACCGAGTAGCACGCACCCCAGTGTTTCCGCCCCGGCGACTCTCCCGCGAAGTTCTTCTCGAGCGCCACCAACGGTGCCCGGCCGAATTCTCCCGCACAAACCACCAGCGTGTCATCGAGCAATCCGCGTTCGGCAAGATCGTCGAGCAACGCCGACAGGCTGCGATCAAATCGGGGCAGTAACTGCTCTTTGAGAGCGTAGAAGATGTCGTTGTGCGTGTCCCACCCGTATTCCGTGGTTGTCTCGGGGGCCAGGTCCTGTCCGCGCCCCGTGTGATTCCAGAAGACCGTGATCCACGGCACACGCGCTTCGACCAAACGCCGTGCCAGCAACAATGCCTGACCCGAGCGATCCAGTCCATACCGCTCCCGCAAGGCAGGTGCTTCGCGTTCCAGGTCAAACGCCTGCTGAACGGAAGGAATCTCCAGCAGGTTCATCGCCTGGTCGCGCATCGCTTCGAACTGCGCGACACTGCGAGGTGCAGCGTGCTCGCTCTCCAGATGTTGACGCAGACTTTCCCGCAGAGTTCGGCGACGCGCGGTTAATTGCTGCTGCGGAGCGAGTCCCGGCAGCGGATCACGTTCAGCGGTGACGTCTCCCAAGAGCAGTGGTTCGCGATCAGGCCCCAGGAAACCGGCGAACTGTCCCGCACCAATGTTTATGGGAATCTGCGCGGGTCCATTGAGATGGATCGCGGTCTCAATCGTCGCCCGCGGCGGACGCAGCCGCTTGACCACGCTGCCGAGCGTGGGCCAGTCGTTCGGTGTCGGGAGTGGGTTCGTCGATTTGCGGATGTAATACTGGCCGGTCAGCGCCAGATACAACGCCGACCCGTGATCGAGGTCTTCATGCGACATCGAACGGATGAGCGCAAACTTGTCGGCCCGTTGCGCCAAACGCGGCATGTGCTCACAGAACAGTGTGCCGGGAACAGCGGTGCGGATCGGCGCGAAATCCCCGCGGATCTCCCGCGGGGCCACGGGCTTTGGGTCCCAGGTATCAAGCTGGCTTTGCCCACCATTCGCAACGATGTAAAGGACGGTCTTTGCCCGCGCTGTTGACGCCGCCTGCACCGGACCGAGCCAGGGAACGCCGAGACCGATTCCGCCCAGCGCCGACAACATGCGCCGGCGCGACCAGTCTCCCCGCACATCCCCCGGACTCGGCATCCCCACCCCGCTTGCGTCTTCGCGATCCTACACCCCGTCGAGCGCCTGCTTCAGGTCGGCGATGATGTCTTCCACCGCTTCGGTGCCGATCGACAGCCGGACGAAGTCGGGGGTGACGCCGGTCGCCTGCTGTTCTTCAGCGGTCAACTGCTGATGCGTGGTGCTGTTCGGGTGAATGATCAGCGATTTGCTGTCGCCGACGTTCGCCAGATGCGAGAAGAGCTTCACCCGGTTGATGAGAGCCACGCCGTTCTCGCGCTGCTGCGTCGGGGTCGCCCCCTTCACGCCGAAGCCCATGATCGCTCCGCAGCCCTTCGGCAGATACTTCTTGCCGAGTGCGTACGACGGGTGCGATTCGAGACCGGTGTAGTTGACCCAGCCGACCTTCGGATGCGACTGCAGGAACTGCGCCACCGCGAGGGCGTTCGCACTGTGGCGTTCCATCCGCAGATGCAACGTTTCCAGACCCTGCAGCAGCAGGAAGGCATTGAACGGGCTAAGGGCCGGGCCGAGGTCGCGGAGCAGTTGCGTCCGCAGCTTGAGGATGTATGCCAGCTGCATCGGTCCGAACGTCTCGAAGAACTTCAAGCCGTGATAACTCGGGTCGGGTTCGGTCAGTTCGGGGAACTTGCCGTTGCCCCAGTTGAAGTCCCCCTTCTCGACCACGATCCCGCCAATGCTCGTCCCGTGCCCGCCGATGAATTTCGTGCACGAGTGGACGACGATGTCCGCCCCCCACTGGAACGGGTTGCAGAGGTACGGCGACGCGAGCGTGTTATCGACGATCAGCGGAATCCCGGCCTCGTGGGCGATCTTGGCAATCGCTTCGAAGTCAGGAACGTCGACACGCGGGTTGCCGATCGTTTCGAGGTAGATGCAACGGGTTTTGTCGTCGATCGCCTTGCGGAAGTTTTCCGGATCGGCCTGCTGGACGAACTTCGTTTTGATCCCCAGTTTGGGGAACGTGTAATGGAAGAGGTTGTAGGTGCCACCGTAGAGGCTCGTCGCTGAGACGATGTTCTGCCCGGCCTGGCAGATGTTGAGGATCGCGAGCGACTCAGCCGCCTGTCCCGACGCGACGGCGAGTGCCCCGGTTCCCCCCTCGAGAGCCGCGATGCGCTTTTCGAGCACATCGGTCGTCGGGTTCATGATGCGGGTGTAGATGTTGCCGAACGCCTGCAGACCGAAGAGGCTCGCAGCGTGCTCGGTCGAATCGAACGTATAGGAGGTGGTCTGGTAGATCGGGACCGCCCGCGAGTTCGTCGTCGGGTCAGGGGTCTGTCCGGCATGGAGACACAGCGTTTCGGGACGAAGCGAGTCAGTCATGGTGGCGGCTTGCACTCAATGTTCAGGTGGAAACGACCGGCGATGGATCACCCATCGCCCGCAACGCCGGAAAACCCGCGTCAGCGTGGAGAAATGTTAACCCGCCACCGTATGCTGTGCAAAGCGTCGGGCACGGGTCCAACGTCTTCGTGATCACAGCTTGCAGCCTCGATGTCGACTGATCAACCAACTCCCCCAGCGCTCCCTGACCCCATCGTGGCGAATGCCCATTGGAAGGCTTGGCGCTTTCTGCTGCGGAATGTCTTCTGCTTTTGGCTGAGGTACCGGGCGCGGGGGATGGAGCATCTCCCCGCGGAAGGGGGCGCGCTGCTGCTCATCAACCACCAGAGCTTTCTTGATCCGCTCCTCGTGGGGCTGCCGATTCAGCGGCCGGTCAGCTATCTCGCGCGCGATTCACTGTTTCGGGTTCCGGTGATCGGCTGGGTTCTTCGCAACACCTACGTGATGCCGATCAACCGCGAGGCGGCCAGCACCGCCAGCCTCCGGGAAGCGATCCGCCGGATCGACCACGGGTTCTACGTCGGCATCTTCCCGGAAGGAACCCGCACCGAGACGGGAGCCGTCGGCACGTTGAAGCCCGGCTTTCTCGCGCTGCTGCGTCGGACAAAAGTGCCGGTCATCCCCGTCGGCATCGCTGGTGCGTTCGAAGCGTATCCCAAAGGGCAGCCGTTTCCTGCACCGGGAAACGTGCGTGTGGTCTTCGGGGAAGCCTTCGAACGCACGCAGCTCGAAGCCTTCGGCAAGGACCGTGAGCACGAGTTACTCGCGTTCGTGCACGAGCGGATTTCCGCATGTCATGATGCAGCGGCGGCGTGGCGCGCGGAGGGGAAAAGAGACGCCCAGCCATAGCAATGGCTGGGCGTCGGTGCGGAGTGATTGATCATCACCAGGCAGTTCACAGATCTTCGATCGCGATCTGTTTCCAGTAGGCGTACTCGGACTGCCAGTCGTTCGACTGGTTCAGGACTTCGAGCAGAACCTTTCGCCCCTGCAGGGAGGAGAGGTCGACCGTGATGAGCGCCCAGCCGCGCTGCGGACGGGTCAGTTCGGCGTTGATGAGCTGTTGATGGATCGGCGTCCCGTTCGCCTTCACGACGAGTTGCCAATCTTTTTCCGGCGCGTGCGACACGCGGAGCGTGAGTTTCTTCGGGGCGTCGGCCGGGAAGTGCATGCCCGTCCGCAAGACGAACGGTCGGTTCTGATCATGCGGATGGGTCTGCCAGCCTTCCGATTGACCCATATGCTCGCGGAGCTGATAGAGTCCGTGCGCGGCTTCCGTCATGGCAAACGCCGGGGCGAAACTGCCGACCATCGGTCCCCAGTCGGCGGGAGTCGCGGCCCGCTGCAGATAAGTCGGGTCGTTGTTCACAGCGGGTGTGGCACTATTGACCCGTAACGTCCGCAAGACGTCCAGATCCTGCGGAGTCCGTGCGAGGTAGAGGTGATCGAACCGGCCGGTCCCCTGTTCCCCGGTCCCGATGGCGAACCCCGTCAACGCCATCGCCCCGAAGTCGCCGAACAGATCACGAGTCTCCGCCCGCCAGTCCTTCGGGACATTCCGATCGAGTCGCAGCGGCGGCAGATCGCCCGTTTTTCTGGGGCCGATATCGTAAGCGAAACCGTACCGTAAGCCTCGATCTTCGACCTTGCGGAAGATAAATCGCGCTTTGGGATTCGGTAACCGGATTCCACGTCCCTCGGCGATCTCGCTGCCGAAGCGGCCATCGTGTGCCAGTTGCAACGTGAGCCAGTCCCCGGTTCCCTGCCAGGCGAAGACCAGATACCGGAACTGACCGAGCTTCGGCCATTCGACCACGGACGCTCCGCGCTCCCAGGTCTGCGGGGCCGATGCGAAACCCTGGTGAATCTGCAAGGACTGCATGCCGGAATAAGGCTTCTCGTTGGTCAACAGTTCCTGCTGGGGTTCGGCCTGCAGTTGCCTGGCGAGTTCTGCTTCATCTTCAAAGAGGCGGGCGATCCCTGGTCGTTCCGCGGTGAGTGCCGCCCCGCGGAATTCGATCCAGCTCGTCTCCTGGGGCGAGTACGCCACCACTTCGACGGTGACGGTCCGTCCGCGATACTTCTCGACGGAAACGATCACCGGATCGGGATCGATCGGTCCCTGACGGACGGGAACATCGAATTCACCAGCCGAAACACCGTCGACTTTGATCTGCACGGTTGAGGGTTGCGTGTCGCGTTCGAATCGACTGACCACGACCGACAGGTAGCGCTGATCGTTCTCGATCTTGAACTTTCGGCTGGCGACCAGAAACCGATCCGCAGTCCGGAGCAACGTGCGAAAGCGACCATCGCGCGGATCTGTGCCATCGAATGTCGGCCGGGTCCGCAGGGGCGTGGTGTCGATCGCCGGGATCGTCCAGCCGGCGAGACCATGCAGCGGAGTCCGCACGTAAGACTGCACCGCTTCGCGGAGCGCGGCGGGATCAAGTTGCAGGAGTGGACTACACCAGTTGGCCACATCGCGGATGTCGAACGGATCGACTTTGTTCGGGCGCGCGTCCTTCGCCATATCAACCCGCAGGACCACGGTACGCGGCCCCATCCCACCCAGCGGCAACCAACCGGTGTCGACGGGATCGTGTCCTCCGATCAGCTGTTTGCGCTCCATTAGTGTCGTACCACCCAGCAGGATGGCGGCATGCACACAGCCTCCTTTTCCCACGGACGGATCGAGAGCAAACCACGTTCGCAGGGCTTTCGCAGAGGCCGGGACCGGGATGGAGAGATCGGTGGAGGCGTGGACTCCATAACCGGTGGCGTAGGTTCGATCGCCCGCGCGAAGCCGCAGGCCCGTGGTGGTCCGATGCGGCTGCCATTGCCACGTCTGGCTGAAGACCGCTTCCCGTGTGACCGTCTGCGGATCAGCCCAGGTCAGCGGTGGTTCTTCCGGTGCATAGCTTTGCCAGCTCTGAATTTCGCGGACGCGGATCCATAAGGGATCGAGAGCCCACGCGGGCTGAAGCAGGTGAAACCAGGCATCCAGTCGATTGCGATCGCCCCAGTGACGGGCCTGCATCCGGGCTGTGGAGAAGGTCAGTCGATCACCGGTTCCAGTCTCACAGGTCCCCACGCGTTCGTTCAATTCCGGGGCGATCACGGCGAGCGTTTGCGCGTAGACCTGCCAGGGATCTTGAGCAGGAAGATGGACTTCGGCGAGATCACTCCACGGAGCCGTCCGGATCCCCTGTTCGGTCAGGAACGACAAAGTCCCGTCGCTCCAGCGGACGCTGCGGAACGACCACTCGGCCCCATTCCGGAAGAAGGCGGTCGCGGGACGATATCGTTCATCGCTGCGGCGCTCCCACACAATCCGACGGACCGAGTCAAGCGTCACCCGGATCAAACCGTCTGCCTGCAGATCATCCGGCGGATCGGTCTCACTCACCGGTCTGACCATCACATGCGGCGGCAAAGATTCGAACGCCGACTCTCCCCCGGCGCGGTAACCGACGACCTCTCCAGCGAGCCGATCGCCACCGAAGAATTCAATGGCCAGAGGCGGTGAAGCAACCGGTTCGGCCTGTCGATCCACGATCCACAGAGCTGGATTCGTCGCGTCGAACAGCGCCCGGCCGGCGAGCTTGGGTTGCGCACCGGGATCGTTCCATTCCTTCAATTCGTTGTCGAGCGCGACCGAACCGTCACGAAAGACAGCGAAGTACCGCTCGTCGGCAGCGTCAACTACGACCGCCTGCATCCACCACGACAGCCCGATGACCAGCCACAGACGGCTAAGCCGAGTCCTGCATGGATCAGGGAGCGATCGTTCCGGCCGCGCGGACATGCGCACCCTTTCGTTTGGTCAGTGAATCACCCAGATCGGAGCGGGCCGCTTCCGCCAGTTCTGTCAGACGGGAGACGATGTCCGCATGCTCGTGAGCGACATCTTTCGATTCCCCCACATCCTGGTCGAGATCATACAACGCCTGCCCGGTCTGACGCTGCTCAAGCTTGCCGGGCATCCCGGATTCTCCCGGTTGGACCACGCTGATGTAGCGATGCGGGAGCACGAGTTTCCACCGCTCTTCACGGACTGCTCGAAGTTCCTGACCATAGTAATAGAGGTAATTCACCCGCGGACTCGGGGCCTGCGGATCACCCGTCAGTACCGGCAGCATGTCGAGTCCATCCAGCTTCTTCGCGGGCAATTCAGCCCCCGTGAGTTTCGCCAGCATCGGCAACACGTCAACCGTCGCAGCGAGTTGGTTCGAGACCGTCCCCGCGGGAATCTTCCCCGGCCAGCGGGCCAGGAATGGAACCCGCACGCCACCTTCCCAGGCGGTCCCTTTCCCCTCTCGCAATGGTCCCGCCACGCCGCCATGATTTCCATAGGAGAGCCACGGGCCGTTGTCGGACGTGAAAATCACCAGGGTTCGCGCGGTGTTTCCTGTCCGCTCAAGCGCAGCCAGAATCTGACCCATCGACCAGTCGATCTCCGCAATCACATCCTGATAGAGTCCATGTTTCGTGCGGCCGAGATATTTGTCGGAAGCGAACAACGGCACGTGTGGCATGGAATGCGGCACATACACGAAGAACGGCCGGTTCGCATTGCGTTCGATGAACTGCACCGTCCGCTCGGTGTACCACGTCGTGAGTTGCGTCTGATCGGGATTGAGGGCGATCGTCCGGTCGGTTTCCCGGAGCGGAAGATCAGGGAACTTCGCCGTCGGATGCCTGGGCCACATGTCGTTCGAATACGGGAGACCGAAGTATTCGTCGAAACCGTGGCGGGTGGGGGCGAACTGTGGATGATCGCCTAAATGCCATTTCCCGTAGATCGCGGTCGCATACCCGCGTGACTGCAGGACTTCCCCCAGCGTCGTTTCCTCATCGGCGATCCCGACCTTGGCACCCGGTCCCAGGGCACCGAGGATTCCCACGCGATTTGGATAGCAACCGGTGAGCAGCGCCGTCCGCGAGGCGGAGCAAACAGCCTGTGCGACCAGAAAGCTCGTCAGCTTGCGGCCGTCGCGGGCGAGTTGATCGAGGTGCGGTGTCTTGGCTCTCGCGTTCCCGTAACAGCCGAGGTCGCCGTATCCCAGATCGTCTGCGAACATCAGCACAATGTTCGGCGGCGGCTCGGCAGCACTGGCGGAGTTACCGAGATTGATCAGAAGCGATACGGCCAGCAGGCGGTGCATCATCGTGAAGTGTTCTCCTTCCGAGCCCGGAGCTCAAGCTCCGGATGCCATGCATTTTCGACGTCTTCAATCAAGAACCGCTCGTCTGGAGCTTGCGCTCCGGGCTAGGATGACGAGGACTGTGCCCATTCTGCCCCTCATGCTCGAACCCCGTCAAACCTGTTGTTCAGAACCAGGCCCGTTTATCGACGAGGTTCCGCGGAGTCTCACCGTGGGCAAATCGGGCGCAGTTGTCCTGCAACACGGCAAAGTGTCGCTCGGCGATGCGGGGTGATGCTGCGGCCACATGCGGCGTAATGAGGACGTTGGACATGCGCCACAGCGGGTGATCGCTCGGCAGCGGTTCACGGTCACAGACATCGAGTGCCGCCCCGGCAATCTCACCCGCAGCGAGGGCCGCGGCCAGATCGTCGGAGGATACGATCGCTCCCCGACCAATGTTGACCAGTACGGCAGACCGCCGCATCTGTTGGATCAGCGACCGATTGAACAGTCCTTCGGTCACCGGGGTATGCGGGGCGGCGATCACCACATAGTCGCATGCGGCAAGCAGCGAGGATAACTCAGCGAACGGAGCGATCTCAAGATTGAGATCGTCAACCCGCCGTGTGAGGGGGTCGACGCCACGTAATGTCATCCCGAAGGCGCGGGCACGGCGCAGGATTTCGGCACCGATCGCTCCGACACCCACAACACCCAGCGTCAGGTCACTCAGATGCTGATGGGCACGATCGACCGGAGTCACGGTTCCGGGTGCAGACACAAAATCGGCCACCATCGCCGCATCGCCGACGGGTGCCCACTGCCCTTCAGCCTGCTGACGAATGTATTGCAGCAGGTTCCGTGCAAAACAGAGGACCATTCCCATCACATGGTCGGCGATCACATCGGAAAAAAGTCCGCGCATGTTGCTCAAGTGGCAGGGATGTTCGACGAGTGAGGGAAACAGGTAGTGTTCCAGGCTGGCCGTGGGAGACTGCACCCAGGTGAGCTGCGTTGCGGCCCGCAAGAGTGCAGGTGTCAGTTTGCCGTAGAAGCCATCGGCGGTGACAATCGCCGCGGCGGCTTCGTCGATGCTGGCGCAGTTGACGATCGACAAATCAGGCACAGCCGTTTGCAACCGGTTCAGACGTGTCTCATCCAGAGCGGGAAAGACCACCAGTTTCAACATGCAGAGATTCTCCTGAGACTGTTGATCGAACGGTCGAGGCTGCAGTCAGTCGCAGATTCCGGTGGGGAATGCCGCCGTTGGTTCATTTCCACGCCTGGTCAACAGACAAGAACAGACGGGATCGTCGAGCAGCAATGACGAAGCACTTCGAATACGGTCTGTCAAGAACATCATTGTGGGAAACCGCACAGAAAAAAACCTCAGTATCAGGTCCTTGCTCTGGAGACGATTGCTCGGCAGAATGTCGACCCATGTCAGTGGGCGGGCCCTCACACCCGACCTGGTCACCAATCTCTTCCCCGACGAGTACGCGCGATGCAAGTCTACCAGCGAGGATTGAACGAGAGCCTGATCATCGGCCACGATGTCATCGTGACGGTGTTGGACATTCAACCTCACTGCGTGCGCATCGCCATCCAGGACCCGGAGTCGATTCCCCCTTACCGGGAAGAAACCCTGTACCTGGACGAGGGTGACGCCGAGACCGATGCACTGGTCCTCGCCGGTTCCACCGCAGCATGGTAGCCCGGTCAGCCATCGGGCATCACTGCTCAGCATTTGGTCGCGCGGCGGTTGTTTCTGAGTGAGAGTCGTCACTCACTCTTCCGGTCAACTACGGTTTCCGTGATAATCACCTGTGGACCGGACAGTCGTCACTTCCGACGTGACCGGACCGCAGGGAGCGGGCCATGCAGCGTGCACACGAGTCCGGACGACATGACCGACCGATCCAGCGACCGACCTTCCGTCATCACGGGCTCATCATCGCGGTGCTGCTGGGATGCGTCTCGGTGCCTGCTGCTTCCCGGGCGGCGGACCTGTCGGCTGCCACGGTCCTCGCCGCGATTAATCGCGGCCAACGGTCACTGAGCCTGCAGCAGGCACAGAATGGCTCGTGGTCTTCTGGACCCGGTAAAAGCGATCACACAATCGGCATTACCAGCCTTGCAGTGATGGCACTGCTGAACAGCGGGATGAAGACTGACGAACCAGCCGTACGTCGCGGTCTGCAGTATTTGCGCAGCATCCCGTCCGACGAACCAGCCGAGATTTATGACGCTTCGCTGATGCTGATGGCCCTGGTTGCGGTGAAAGATCCTCAACGGAGCGATGCGGCCCGGATCGCCACGCTCGCCCAGCGACTGGAGGACAACCAATCGAACCTCGGCGGCTGGAGCTACACCCGTCCGAATGGCGATGGCGATCCAAGTAATACACAGTTTGCCATTCTGGGACTGCGCGAAGCGGTCGAAGCGGGCGTGCGGGTCAATCCACTGGTGTGGGAACGGTCGCGCGAGTATTGGGAATCGCGGCAGAATGCCGATGGTGGCTGGTCCTATGTGGGCGGCGGGAGCGGCGGATCGATGACGGTCGCCGGCGTCGCCAGCCTGGCGATCATCCAGCAGATGCAGCGGAATGATGCCGGGGTTGCCCCCGATGGAACTCCACCGTGTTGTCAGCCCGAAGATCCCTATCCCGCCCTCGAACGGGGCTTAAAATGGCTCGCAACCCATTTTGCGGCTGGTCACAACCCCGGCAACAACAACTGGCTGCTGTACTACCTGTATGGAGTCGAACGTGCGGGGCGTCTGTCTGGTCGCCGCTTCTTTGGCGACCACGACTGGTACCGCGAAGGGGCCGCGTTCCTGCTCCTCAGCCAGGACCCGCGGGCTGGATTTTGGCGAGGCATTGGCCCCTATGAAGGGGATGGTGATCGCCCCGTGGTCGGCACGTGTCTGTCGCTGTTGTTTCTCTCGAAGGGGCTTTCCCCGGTCATGATGGGAAAGTTGAAACACGGCCCGCGCGATCGTGCCCGCCCGCAGGAGTTGGTCAGCAACGATTGGAATCAGCACCCGCGCGACGTGCGGAATTTCATGGAGCACGTCAGTGGACTGCCACGGTGGCCGAGTCTGCTCACCGCGCAGGAAGTCGATCTGCAGAAAGCCGCCGAAACGACCGGTGTCGACGCCTTGCTGCAGGCACCGATTCTGTTTGTCACCGGCGCGCAGAAGCTGCAGTTCAACGCGGAAGAAACGGCGCTTCTCAAGGAATACATCACCCAGGGGGGCTTTCTCTTCGCGTGCCCGACATGTCAGCCGGGCGAATTCGATGCTTCGTTCAAGAAGCTGGTGGAACAATTGGTCCCCCCCGGTGAAGGTGAGTTCAAGCTGCTGCCGCCCGATCACCCGGTGTACCGCAGCGAATACGCGCTGAATGCGGAAGGGATGCCGTTGTACGGTGTCGATGTCGGCTGCCGGACATCGATCATCTACGCACCGGAAGATCTTGGTTGCCTCTGGAGTTACTGGCAACGCCATGATCCACCGAAGCGGAATCCGCAGTTGAAGCTGAAGATCGAACGGGCAATGCGGATTGGTGTCAACGTTGCTGCGTATGCCACGGGCCGGGAACCACCGAAATCACTCGATGCCCCGAAGCGGCAGGCGGGCGATTCACCGCTCGATGAGATTCAGCGCGGGCTGCTGCAAGTCGCACAACTCAAGCACACCGGTCAGTGGAATGCCGCCCCGCGGGCCCTCAGCTCGTTACTCAAAGCCCTGAACGAAACCGTCGGCCTGGCTGCGACCACCAAGCCCCGGGAGTTGCTGGCAAACGATCCCAGTCTATTCCAGTATCCGCTGCTGTATGCCCATGGGCGCAGCAAATTCAGCTGGACAGCGGAAGAGCGAGCCGCGATTCGCCTGCATCTCACTCGCGGGGGCATGCTCTTCGCGGATGCCTGCTGTGCTTCCAAGCCGTTCGATCAGAGTCTGCGGGACGAACTCACAAAAATCTTTCCCGAGCAAACCTTGAAACTCATCCCGGTCACACACAAGCTCTTTACCGAGGAAACCGCTCATGACGTCCGGAAGGTGAAGCGCCGCGTGCTGGAGAACGACAATGGGAGTGGCCCCCTGGCGGCGACGGTTCGCGAAGTCGAACCGCTGCTTGAAGGGCTTGAGTTCGACGGTCGACTGGTGGTCATCTACAGCAAGTACGATTTGAGTTGTGCGCTGGAACGGCAGTCGACATTGAACTGTGAAGGCTATCTCACCGAAGATGCCGTGAAACTCGCGACAAACATCGTGCTCTACGCGCTGTCACAGGAAATTCGTTTACCGGAGGGTCCGAAGTGAGCGTTGCACGCTGGGGAGTGATCGTCGGGCTGTTGCTGCCACTGACGCTGAGCGACGTCGCACATGCGGACTGGAAAGCCGGCACTGCAAAAACCGTCATCACACCGAAGTCACCCGTGTGGATGGCCGGCTACGGAAGCCGCACGAAACCCGCTGAAGGGACGCATCACGACCTCTACCTGCGGGTGCTCGCGCTGGAAGACACGGGAAGCGGCCAGCGGGCGGTTGTCGTCTCCAGCGATACGCTCGGTTTCTCGAAGCCCGTTTACGAGGCGGTCGTCGCCCGGCTGGAGCAAGAACACAAACTGCCGCGCGCCGCAGTGATGCTGAATGCGTCGCATACGCATTGCGGACCGGTCCTGCAGGGAGCGCTGTACGACACGTATCCGCTCGATGCGGCGCAGATTGAAAAGATCGAAGCCTACTCGCGGGAATTGATCGAGCTCACCGTCACGACGGTCGGCAAAGCATTCACCGATCTGGAACCGGTTACACTCGAACACACGCAGGGAACAACCGACTTTGCGGTGAATCGCCGCACGAATCGCGAAGCGGATGTCCCCCAACTGCGGGCCGACAACATGCTGCAGGGACCGGTCGATCACGCGGTGCCAGTGCTCGCCGTCCGAACCAGCACGGGGAAGCTGAAGACGCTGGTCTTTGCTTACGCGTGCCATAACACGGTCCTCGACTTCTACCACTGGTGCGGCGATTATGCCGGCTTCGCTCAACTCGCGCTCGAAGAGCGCTACCCCGGAGCGACCGCACTCTTTGTGATGGGGTGCGGGGCCGATCAGAACCCGCTGCCGCGCCGGAAAGTCGAACTGGCAGAAAAGTACGGCCTGCAGCTTGCTGACGCGGTCACAACAGCCTTGAAGGGTCCGCGGGAGCGGCTCACACCACGATTGAAGACCGAGATCGAGCTGGTACCACTCGCGCTCGATGGATTTCCGCCTCGAAAAACACTCGAAGCGATGGCGGCCGAAAAACCGAACTACCGGCAGCGCTGGGCTGCGCGACTGCTGACGTTGCCCGAGACGGTCGCCGATCAGCCGTATCCGTATCCCGTACAGGCGTGGCGGCTGGGAGATGAATTCCTGTGGCTCACACTCGGCGGCGAAGTCGTCGTCGATTACAGTCTCAAGTTCAAAAACGAATTCGGTTACGACACCTGGGTCACCGCGTACGCCAACGATGTGATGGCCTACATCCCTTCCGCGCGGGTGCGTCTGGAAGGAGGCTATGAAGGACAAAGCTCGATGATTGTCTACGGTCAGCCTTCGGAACGCTGGGCAGCCGATGTCGAAGAACGCGTGACGGCCGGTGTCCGCCGCGTTGTTGCCCGTGTGCAGGGCGGGAGCCCATGAACAAAGTCAAAGCCTGCGGCGTGCTCGTCTTCCGCAAGCATCCGACTCCCGCCTTCCTGCTGATGAAACATCATCATCGCTGGGACCTCCCCAAAGGTCATGTGGAAGAGGGGGAGTCCGAACGGGAGTGTGCGCTGCGTGAAATGTGGGAGGAGACCGGGATTGGGATGCAGACCATCCAGCTCGATACCCGTTTCCGTTACTCGGAAGTCTATTATCCCTATGAGGCGCGTTTCGGACCGGGGCGTGTCGAGAAGACGCTGGTGATCTTCCTGGGCTGGCTGGAGACCGACCACCCGATCACCGTGACCGAGCACATCGGGCATCAGTGGATTCTCTGGCCTCCGCCGCTGCCGATGCAGAAATTTACGATCGATCCACTGCTGACAAAACTGCTGGCATTCTTTGACGAACACGGGATTGCGTTCCCTCATTCCGATGAGCCGCAGACTCCCCCAAAGTAGCCATCACGCACCGCGTGATGAGCGGTCTGCTTCCGCGACCTCCACTCACCAAGTCCATCTATGCGAACCCGCATCCGTCACGCCACCTGCGTCCTTCCCACCGGCCCGGCCCGGGTCGATCTGCTGATCGAAGGGACGAAGATCCTCGGAATCGATCCCCCCGTCACAGCAGCGGCCGATGAAGTCATCGATGCCACCGGCCTGCATCTGCTGCCCGGCGTGATCGACGACCAGGTCCACTTCCGCGAGCCGGGACTGACCGCGAAAGAAGACTTGCGGACGGCAACGCGGGCCTGTGCCAAAGGGGGCGTGACCAGCTTTCTGGAGATGCCGAATACCAAACCCGAAACGATCACCGTCGACCGACTGCACGAAAAGCTCGCCCTCGCTGCGACGAAGTGCCTTGTGAACTACGGTTTTTACATCGGCGCGACTCCCAATAACGCCAGCGAACTGGCCCAAGCCAGGCGGACACCGGGGATCAAAATCTTCATCGGTTCGAGCACGGGCGATCTGCTGGTGGATGAACAGGATGCGCTCGAACGGATCTTCGCCGAGACCACGCTGCCGATCTGTGCACACTGCGAAGACGAGACAACCGTACGGGCGAACGCGGCCCGCCTCGATGGTGGCAAAACGGTGGCGGACCATTCCCGCATCCGCGATGAACGGGCCGCCATGATCGCGACACAACGGGCGATCAACCTCGCGGTGAAGCATCAGCACCGGTTCCACGTGCTGCATGTCTCCACCGCGGCTGAGACCGAACTGCTTCGTGAGCATCACAATCTCATCACCGCGGAAGCGTGCCCGCATCACCTCTTCTTCAACGTCGAGGATTACGCTCGACTGGGGACGCTGGTGCAGATGAACCCGTCCATCAAAACCGCTGCCGACAATGCCGGGTTGTGGACGGCACTGCGAGATGGACGGATTCAGGTCATCGCGACGGACCATGCTCCGCATACCGTCGCAGAGAAAGACCGCCCCTACCCGCTATCCCCCTCGGGACTCCCAGCGGTGGAGAACTCCCTCGCGCTGATGCTCGATGCCGCGCATCGCGGCCTGTGTACGCTGGAGCAAGTCGTGCAATGGATGAGCGCTGCTCCCGCGCGCGTCTGGGACATCGTTGATAAGGGGGCCCTGATCGAAGGCTATGACGCCGACCTGGTGCTGGTCGACTTAAACAAGACCGCGACCATCCGCAACGAAGACCAGGCAACCAAATGCGGCTGGTCACCCTGGCACGGCACCACTCTCACTGGCTGGCCGGTGCGGACCTGGGTCCTGGGCGACACGGTCTTCGCCGACGGCAAGCTCGACGACAACGCCCGCGGCGGCGAAATCACCTTCGACCACACCCGCGGCGGCTACTGGGCCACCGCATAAGTCGGTGAATTCTAACCGGCCATCAATCGCACCATCTCAGGACGCCCAGCCATTCCGATGGCTGGGTCTCTTCAATTTCAACCAGCCGGGAGCGTCCCGCGACAGCGCGGGTAGTTCGGACATCCGTAAAACGACTGACCGGACCGTGAACCTTTTGCAGCGGTTCGCAAGACCATCGGCGATTGACATTCCGGACACACCGGCACCCCCGCAGTTGCCTGGGGTGAGACCATCGTCGCCGGTTTTTTCCGCGGTTCACTGCGGGGAAAACAACCACTCAATTCCTGCGCGATTGCTCGGGGATCGTAACTGCGTTGAACGCGAAAGCGTAACAACGGAAGCCCAGCGGCCTCGAAAGCAGCATCCAGGAATTTATCGCGATCGATTCGCTCAGCACGAGCATGGCTTGAATCATCCAATTCGATGGCGGCCAGCGGTCGCATCGTCGCCTGCTCGCAGAGGACGAAGTCGACATGCTTGGCATGGATCCGGTTTTGATGGCTTTGCCAGCCTTCGCATTTCGGAACGTAGAGTATATCGGCAACACGGACTTTGGTGAGCAACACCGCTTGCCCATCAACTGCAGCGAGCAGAACACTCCAGAAAGAATGCTCGGCCGCAGAAAGAAAGTCATCCCGCTGTCGATAGGGCAGCGACGGTGTCGGCAAACGAATGCCGATGAGTCTCAGGAGCACTGTCAGACATCCGCCACGGGTCGATACTTCGGGCATTGTTGACCACTCCGTTATTCCTGTCATGCCCGATGGATCAGAGGATTCGACACATTCTCGAATGTCATCAAAGCATCGCGCATAATGGCTGGTTGCCCCGGTTGCAGAGTTCGCAGTTAACTGCAGAGCAAGCGATGGGCACAGCCCACCCTACGCAGATACGTGCGTGGTGGTTGCCGGTTCGTGTTCCAGCACGTAGAGCGCACTGTCCGCACGCAGATTTGCGGCCCACGCTTGTGGGGCCGGATGCCCTTTGATGATCGGCAGTTCCCGCACGACTCGCAGTTGCATCCGCACGGTCAGGTCGCGGAAATCGATCATCGAGAGGAAGTGCAGGTTCGGCGTGTTGAACCAGTCGTAAGGGAGTGAGCTCGTAATTGGCGCCCGTCCCTGCAGCAGAATCTGCAGTCGAACCCGCCAGTGCCCGAAGTTCGGCACGACCACAATCACCCGCTGGGCAACTCGCAGCATCTGGATCATCAATTCCTGCGGCTTGAGCACCTGCTGCAGCGTCTGGCTGAGGACCACGAAATCAAAGGAATGATCGGGGACTTCACCCAGTCCTTCATCGAGGTCGGCTGCGAGAATCGGGACGCCCTTGCGGATCGACTCGACGACCCGCTGATGGTCGAGCTCGATCCCCTGGATCGAACACTGGCGCTCATCGCGCAGCCGACAGAGCAGCCGTCCATCGCCGCAGCCGAGGTCGAGGACCCGGCTGCCAGGTGGAATCTGATCGAGGATCAGCCGGTCGATCAGGGCCGATTCAGGGTCGGCCAGACAGTAGCGTTTGGTCGGCATACGTTCGATGTCTCTCAACCGTCGCGACGGGCGACGCGGTGGGTTTCCTGGAGAAACGGGACCAGCAGTTCTGCTAACTGATCGACTTCGATGAGGAAGGAGTCGTGTCCGTAGACGCTTTGCAGTTCGAGGTAGGTCACATGTTGACCGACCCCGAGCAGGGAAGTCACCAACTCCTGACTTTGCGTCGAAGGGAAGAGCCAGTCGGTGTTGTAAGAGGTAATCAGAAAGCGGGCCGCCGTCTTCGCGAGGGCCGCACCGAGCGAGCCATACCGTACGCGAAGATCGAAGTAGTCCATCGCCCGTGTCAGATAGAGATAGCTGTTGGCGTCGAACCGTTCGATGAACCGCTTCCCCTGGTAATGCAGATAGCTTTCAATCTGGAATTCGGTTTCGCGTTGCAGTTCATAGGCGAGTGTATCACTGTGCTGCAGACGGCGACCGAACTTCCGTTCGATCGACAGTTCCGACAAATACGTGATGTGCGCCAGCATGCGGGCGAGTGCGAGTCCGTACCGGGGACCTTCTTCGCCATGCTTCTTCGGCCCATCGGGGCTGTAGTAATCGCCGTTATGAAAGTTCGGGTCTGCATAAATGGCCCGGCGACCGACCGCGTTGAAGGCAATCCCCTGTGCGGAGAGATTCCCGGCCGCGGCCAGGCAGACCGCTGAGCGGAGCGACTCGGGTGCCCGGGCCGCCCACTCCAGCACCTGCATGCCACCCAGGCTGCCACCGATCACGCAGAGGAGCCGTTCCACGCCCAGCGATTCCACCAGTGCCTGATGAACAGCGACCATGTCGCCCACGGTGATGAACGGGAACGCCAGTCCGTACGGTCGCCCGGTCGCGGGATTGATCGAACTGGGGCCGGTCGTCCCCTGACATCCGCCGAGGACATTCGCACAAATGATGTAGTACCGGTTCGTATCGAGCGCTCGGCCGGGGCCGATCAGACCATCCCACCAGCCAAGCTTTTTATCGTCCGGGGCGTGCTTACCCGCGACGTGGGCGTCGCCGGTCAGTGCGTGGCAGACAAAGATCGCGTTATCGCGTTCGGGAGCCAGTTCGCCGTAGGTTTCATAGGCGACGGTGATCGGACCGAGCGTGACACCACTTTCGAGCACCAGCGGATGCGGCGGTTGGAACAATTCGACCGAATGTGTGCTGACCAGGCCGACGCCGGGATCGTCCGATGTTGGTGCTGCCTGAATCTCCGAAGCCATCATCCGCTCCCCGACTGTCCCCCCTGACGTCGACCGCACATTCTAACGAACCCCGTCATGAATCGCGCCCACCCCGCTTGCAGTTTCGCGTTCCGTGTTTGCACCCTCACGTTCGCCAACAGCGACGATTGACGCCGACCCTGCACGAGCGGTACACCGCACGCATCGATTCTTACCCATGGAAAGGTCTGCGATGACGCGCGTGGTTGTTCGCCCCAATGGTCTTGATCTCGATTCGCCCGGTCGACGCGATTACTGGCTCGCTCTCGAACACGACAGTATCTGGGGCGACCACCTGATCCCGCTCACCGTCTGGGTCGGTCCTGAAGCGGAGCCGGGTCGCGGACTGGTCTCGTTCGGCTCGAACCACGGGAACGAATACGAAGGTCCTGTGGCTCTGAAGAAGCTCATCAAGGAGATCCGGCTGGAAGATGTCCGCGGCCGGATCATCATCATCCCGGTGTTGAACCCCTCGGCTTTCCGGGCCGGGACGCGCGAGAGTACCCCCGACGACCGTGTGAACCTGAACCGGGCGTTTGTCGAAGGAGCGGGAGTGACACCGTCACTTGCAGGCATCACGCATCGCATCGCGGCTTTCGTCCGTGAGTTCATCTGGCCGCGGGTGCATGTGGTCCTCGATCTGCACTCGGGCGGGAATGTTGCCCGGTTCTCGATCTGCGCGAACTATCACCACGTCGATGATCCGGCCCTCGCGAAAGAAATCGAGACGACGGCCCGCTGGTTCGGTACTCCATCGCTGATGGTCTATCAAAACATCACACCGGGGTTACTGCCGAGTGAAGCGGAACGCCTGGGGAAAATCACGGTCGGCACTGAACTCGGCTGGGGCTGTGCCGTCAATCCGCAAGGAGTCCGTGCAGGGCGACAAGGAGTGCTCGCGGCAGCGATCCATCAGGGACAGCTTCGCGGCACGATCGAGCCGATTGATCATCACGCGGCGGGGACGCAACGGAAGCTGGAGATGGTCGACCGGAATTGCTTCACCGTCGCCCCGTTCGATGGGCATTACGAAAGCGTGCTGGAGTGCGGGACGCCGGTGAAGACGGGCGACATTGTCGGCTACCTGCACGACTTCGACCACATCGATATGGACCCGTGGCCGGCCCGCGCCGGTGTCGATGGTGTTGTCCTGGCACAGGCGTGGGTCGCCCCAGTCCCCCGTGGCCAGCACATCGTCGTCGTCGGAAAATTGCTGCCGTAATGGCACTATATTGAATCATGTGACGCCCAGGGATTGCTATCCCTGGGCTTCCGCGGTGATTACTCGCGTGCAGACTGAATCACCGCGTCATAATACGCCGCGGCTTGGTCGTAAGCCTTGCGTGCAGCCGGGCGTTCGGCTTCGCGGATCCGCCCCTGCTTCTGTTCCCAGCAGACATCGACCGCTTTGCGACACCACTCAGCGCTCGCCCGGCTTGCACGAATCGGCTGGCCCCCGATTTCTACGAAGACCGGGTTCGTATGGACCGACGGGAGAATCCGCAGGGCGACCCAGCTCGACTGCTTCAAGTCGACCGCGAACTTCAACGGACGGTTTGTTCCATCCGCGATGATCTCCTGCCGTGCAACCGGAAGCCCGTTGACGATGACTTCGACGGGTACGGAGCGCGTCGCTCCTTGTCGGCAGCGTTCGAGATGCCAGTACGGCTTTTCGTCGAGTCGCTTCTTCCGGATCGCTTCCGTTTGTTCGGAAGGTTGTTCGGCAAGCAGAGCAGCCACATCGCATGTGACCTGTACGGTTCCGGCTGTCGGAAGATCGAGTTGACTGATCTTGCCGCCACTACCCGGTTCACCAACGCCGACACCGTTCACAGCGAAGTCGAACAGGTGGCTGAGCCCGTCACCACAGTAGCTTCGGCCATCGCGCACGCCATCGACCCAGGCATCGAACTCCAACGGCTGGTCTTTTGGCAGTTTGACGTAGATGCGTCCCAGGCCGACCTTGTCGCCATAGATACAGGGGAAGTCGGTCTCGCCACTGATGCGGGCGCGGAGTCCCGCGTTCAGCGTGTGGTACCAGATATTGAGTTCCCAGATCGCCGGAGTATCGACCGCGGAAATGAAATCGCAGGCGTTGTTCGCCGCGGTCACGACGTACTCGTTCGCGCCGATGCCGTCGAAGCGGGGCATCGCGAAGTCGGGGAGTGTGTCGGCTGCTTTCCCATTCCATCCCGCGGGAGCACCACCCCACGGCTGCTTAACGAATTGCCGTGACCCATCGGGCATGATATCGGGAAGGGCGAGGCCCCAGCCGCTGTGGCTGTAACCGACAACGCCTCCCTGTTTCTTGCCCCATTCGAGCACCGGCTGCGTCCAGCTCGGCCACTGTTCCAGGAATTCAGCCCCCGGGTAATCGTCTTCCGTGAGTCGTAACAGACAGAGGTGCCCGCTGTGTGACGAGGGGAAGCCGGAGACTTCGACGTCATACCGCATCAGCGACTCGGGTTTCGACAGGGCCGAGGTTTTCCCCTCGAAGAACTTCTTCTGGGTGTACCAGCACGGCCCCCAACTCAGCACACAGCCGACGTTCAGGTCTTCACCGATGATGTGCCGCAGCATGTCTTCCGGGCCAACCCCTTCGGTTGGACTGTCATAGTGCGCACACCCGGCAGCGTGGACATGATGATCGCCCGAGAACCAGCGTCGCGCGGCGGCGTGCACCCAGCGCTCGAGTTTCACCTCGAACTTCATACCGACGGAATCGGCGGGAACGTTGAGTGTCCGCGTCTGCACACGGTACTCCGGTCCGCGCGCGATTTGCACCGTGTACTTTCCGGGTGCGAGTGCGACCGTTTCGCCGTCGGCACGGTAAATCTGGTCGTGGAAGAAGAAGTCGGGGGCCAACCGACGCGCGGGATTCGGTGAAACACGACCTTGGGTATCGCGGAAGATGAACGCCGCGGTCGTCGGTTCTCCGCGTTCATCCCGCACAGCCAGGGTGACTGAGACGGCGGGAAGACAGTTGAAAAGAATCGGGACCGTGTTCCGAAAGCCAAGGTCCTGCGTCCCCTGGCCAACATGAAATCCGAGCTGTGCCTCCCGCTTGCCCAGATCGCGGCTGTAGAGCTGGATGATGCGGTATTCGAGTTCCAGCCCGGAAAGCGTCGGCTTCAGCGGCTGGGAACCGAACATCGACGCATCGAGGAATCGGTCGGGAACATCGCCGGGTTGGATCAGTTTCTGGTCGGTCATCGGTCGCTCACGCGGTCCCTTGCCCCGCGCGTAGACGGGCTGCAGGTTGACACTCTCAGGGACCAGCGGTGCCGTGACCCCGGCTTCGTTATGGACCTTGATGAGAAACGTCCGCCAGCCCTGTTGAATGAGTTCTTTTTTGACCGGGCCTTCAATCACACTGACGCGGCTTTCCGGATTGATCGAGACTGCCACCAGACAGTGTGGATCGAGAATCTTCTGAATCGCTCGAAGTGAATCGCCGGGTTCGGGCAGTTTCGCGGCATCGGTCAGAGCCTGCTTTTCTGCAGTGGACAACGGACTTCCAACAAAGTCGAGCGCAGAGACGATTCTCTCGGTGGCCGCAACGAGTGGTTGCCGCTCGACCTTGGTCACGAGAGGCCAGGGGGACTCTGCCGACCAGGAACTCGTTTGGAGGAGCGTCCCGACAACGAAGAGCGTGCCCAAGGAGAAACGCATCATCGACTCCAGCGAAAGGGATGGAATGCCACGCATTGTGCGATTCCTCAGCAGAGTTGGCAATCTCAGCATAACCCGCCTGATACACAAGACTGTTCCGAAAGCTGAGGCACCGTCCGAGGAAAGTCGCTCTCGAGATCCACTTGAACAATTTGGCTTCAGGTCGCAACAGCAGCAGGTTCGGCAGAGTCAGCAGGCGAATGTTGAAAAAAATCAACAATTCGAGTGGGAGGGTTTTGCTGTCCGCGAAAATTGGAAATGCGCGGGCATGTTTGATGACTACGAAGAAGGAACGTGTTGCGTTCTCTCTTTCGTTTCGGCCGTCTCGTCCGCAAGACGCGAACGTGATGGTCGGCTTGAGCCGCTGCCCGTCCCCCCTCACGCAAGGCGCTCCGATGTTCGCAGAAGATGCCGAACTGCTCCACGATTTCGTCGTCGAGTCGAATGAAGGTCTGGCTGAAATCGAGTCAGATCTCCTCGCAATTGAAGCCGATGGAGCGGCCATCAATGTTGACCTGGTCAACAAAGTTTTCCGGGCGATCCACTCGATCAAAGGGGCTGCCGGTTTTCTGTCGCTCCAGGTGATCGAAAAGTTGGCGCACAGCATGGAAAACGTGCTGAGCCTGATCCGCAACTGCGAGCTGGTACCGACTGGGGCAATTGTCGACCGCCTGCTGAAAGGGGCCGATCTACTGCAGCGGATGCTCAACGACATCGAGAACTCGAACACGTATGATGTCGATGCCCACGTCACGATCCTGAAGCAGATCGTCGCGGGAGAGTACTCAGGAGTCAGCGATGCTCCGGTATCGAAGCCTTCGGAAGCCGCCCAGCCGGTCGAGACGGCAGCGGTTGTCGAACCGACTCTGACTGTCGACCCTGTTGTGGCTGCCGGATGTGTGGCAGACGGACAGCACCTGTTGCTCTACACGCTTCAGCCGAGCGTGACGAAGCAGGCCCGCAATCCGGCCGACCTCATGCAGCGGTTGAGCGATACGGGGACGATTCTTGCCAGCAGTCTGACTGACGAAGTCGCCGAGTTGATTCTGACTGGCGACGACTGTCCCTTCAGTGTCATCCATGCAACGGTCCTCTCCGCCGAGCAGGTCAGTACGTTCTTCGAGCTTCCGACCGAGCGGGTTGCTCCCTATCAACTCCCGGTCGCCACGGAAGTTCACTCAGCGCCAGAGGTGGATCACCAGCCGGTCGTGGTCGCCACCGCAGCCTCACCGCGAATTGCCCAGACGGAAACCGCAGTCCATCCGGAAGTCGCCCAGCACGCCGCTGAGGAGCCTCATCACGAAACCGTCAGTGATGCTGCTCCGCGTGCCTCTGCAAACCGTGAGGCGCATGACGATGGACACGGTGACAAGAAGTCGACAGCCGATGCCAACATCCGTGTCTCGGTGGCAGTGCTCGATCAACTGATGAACCTTGCCGGGGAACTGGTCCTCGGGCGGAATCAGTTGATGCAGACGATCGGCAGCAATGATCGCCGGGCCCTGGAATCGGTCGCAAGCCGGCTCGATCAGGTGACGACCGAGTTGCAGGAAGCCATCATGCTGACCCGCATGCAGCCGGTCGGCAATGTCCTGTCGAAGTTTACTCGTGTTGTTCGCGATCTCAGCAAGCAACTCGGCAAGCAGGTGCAACTCGAAGTCGAAGGCAAAGACGTCGAACTCGACAAAACGATCATCGAGTCGATCGGCGATCCGTTGACGCACCTCGTGCGGAACGCCATGGATCACGGGATCGAGCGACCCGACGTGCGCCTCGCCGCCGGCAAGCCGGCGATGGGCACGATTCACCTGGCAGCCATGCACCAGGAAGGGAAAGTCCTGCTGGTCATTCGTGATGACGGTGCAGGGATCGATGCGGCCCGACTGCGTAAGAAAGTGGTTGAGAAAGGCTTGATGACAGCGGAAGCTGCCGCGGCCCTCTCGGAACGTGAGGCGATCGCCCTGATTTTCGCACCCGGGTTTTCGACTGCCGAGCAAATCACCGCTGTCAGTGGGCGTGGCGTCGGCATGGATGTTGTGAAGACGAACTTCGAGCGTCTCGGCGGACAGGTCGAGATCGAAACAGAAGTTGGCAAGGGAACCACCATCACGGTGCGGCTCCCGTTGACCCTGGCGATTATTCCCTCCTTGATCACCAGTTGCGGCGGGCATCGTTACGCCATCCCGCAAGGGAACATCCGCGAGCTCGTCCGGGTGCGTGGCGAAGAGCGTCACGAGAAGCTGGGCTTCGTCAACAAGGCGGAAGTCCTGCGTCTCCGCGGTGAACTCCTCCCGTTGATTCGATTAGGTAAGCTGGTCGGGACCGATGCGGTTGACCGGCCCAATGAAGTCGTGACGAATATCGTGGTCGTGGAGACCGGACGACTGCGATATGGCCTGGTCGTCGACCGGTTGCATGACTCGGAAGAAATCGTCGTCAAGCCGCTGGGTAAGCATCTCAAGAAGATCGTCTTCCTGGCGGGGGCCACGATCCTGGGTGATGGACGGATCGCGATGATTCTTGATGCGGGAGGGATTGCTCGCTACACGCAATTGCTGCAGACCGATCAGTCGCTGGCTGGAGAGCGGGCCGATGCTCAGGCTGCACAACAAGCTGCCGATGCGCTGCCCATGCTTCTCTTTACCAATCATCCGAACGAGCAGTTCGGGATCCCGATGTCGGTCGTTGCCCGGATCGAACGGATTCATGCCGACCAGATCGACTCGGTCGCGGGTCAGCAGGTTCTGCAGTATCGCGGGGCCACGTTGACCTTGCTGGAATTGTCGAATTGCATCCAGGCCCGCCCCCGCGCAGACGAACCAAAGCTTTATATCATTGTTTTCCGACACGGTGGTCGAGAATTAGGCCTCATCGCGCCGCAAGTGCTTGACATTCGCGCTTTGCCTTCCGATATCGATACGACCACCTTCCGTGAACCGGGAGTGCTGGGGTCGGCCGTGCTGGACGGACATCCCATCCGGTTCCTCGATGCCTTCGAGTTGGGGAACACGTATCACGCGGTGGGACGCAGTGCGGACCTGTCGGCCGAGTTGCCGAATCATGCGACGGATCGCCCCTACCGCATCGTGTTTGCGGAAGACTCCTCCTTCTTCCGGAGCAAGGTGCAGAAATTCCTGGAACATGAAGGCTGGGAAGTGGTGGCGTGCGAAGACGGTGCTACCGCGTGGGATGTTCTCTCCACTCCCGGCTTCGAGTGCGATCTGCTCCTGACGGATATCGAAATGCCGAACATGAACGGCTTCGAGCTTACACAACATGTCCGGCGCGATCCGCGGTGGGCCTCGCTGCCGATCATCGCGGTCACCTCTCTCGCCGGTGATGCCGATCGAGCCCACGGGATCGCCTTGGGTGTCTCCGACTACATGGTGAAAATGAACCGCGATGAACTCATCACGGCTGTCTCCCGTCACCTGGGTCTGGAGATGGCCAACTGCTCACGCTGAGTTGAACGGTGTCCCGAGCTGATCCTGTTCCGGTTACGCGAAAGACCTGCCCATGTCTGCCCTCTTGATGAATGCCGCTGACACCACGCAACAACTCGCCACCTTCTGGCTGGGAGACTTATTGCTGGGGATCGACATCGTCGCGATCCGGGAAATCAACCGTGTCGTCGAGATCACGCCGGTTCCGGATGCCCCCGAGGCTGTGAAAGGGGTCGTCAACCTGCGTGGCGACGTGGTGACGATTCTCGATCTCCGTACCCTGCTGGGACTCGAACAGGTTGAGCTCACGAGCCAGTCGCGACTGATTGTGATTCCCATGGCAGAGGAAGTCGTCGGTTTGATTGTCGACCGCGTGACGGACGTCGCAACCGTCACAACCGACGACGAAGTCCCGCTCCCCGCCAACATGGGGGGCATCGATAGCCGGTATTTCACCGGTGTGTACAAGCTGAACAACGACCTGTTGGTCGTGCTCGACGTCGCCGCCGCGTTGACGGTGGCGGAAGAATAACAACCGTCTCGACAAATCGTTCCCCCTGCGCTATCCGGAGAGGTTTAGATGAGCCAACGAGTCAAATTGATTGTGTCCTTCCTGAGCTGCGGCCTGTTGCCGCTGGCGATTCTGGGAGCGGTGAGTACGTTCACAGCTTCCAGCGGGATGAACCGGATGGATGACAGTGCCCAGGCGGGACTGCAGAAGGCCGCCGAGGACCACATGGTCGCGGTCCGTGACCTGAAGAAGCGGCAGATTGAAAGCTACATCGATGGCTTGCGGAAAATTATCGTCGATGTTGCACATCGACCGGTGACACTCCAGGCGTACACCGAATTGCAAGCAGCCTATAAGAATGTGCCCGCAGAAACCCCCGGCGTTGATCTTCAACAGGCTCGTCGCGACCTCCTCGCGTACTACAATGGCGACTTTGCCAACGAGTATCGCAAGCAGAATGACGGGAAATCACCCGACACCGCCGGCCACATCGCCGCGCTGAGTGATACGAGTGTTCTGCTGCAGAATGCTTACATCCGCAACAATCCGCAGACACTGGGCCAGAAGCACAAGCTCGACAAAGGTGAAGGGGCTGCGTCCTACCACACCACGCATGCCGCAGTCCACCCGGCGCTGCGTTCTGTCGTGGAAACCTATGGCCTCTACGACCTGTTCCTGATCGATCCGGAAACCGGCAACGTCATCTATTCCGTGTTCAAAGAGACCGACTACACCGCCTCGCTGAAACAAGGCACGCTCGCTCAATCCGGTCTGGCGGAAGCCTACCGGAAGGTACGCGATTCGGGTGACTTGAATACGGTCGCGATGACGGACATCAAAGCGTATGGTCCATCATATGAAGCTCCTGCCAGCTTCATCGGTGCCCCGATCAATCAGGATGGTAAGACCATCGGAATCGCCGTGATGCAAGTGCCACTCGATGGTCTGAATCAGATCGTGATGGAACGGGCAGGTCTGGGTGAAACCGGCGAAACCGTCCTCGTCGGTCGGGACTGGCTGCCGCGGGTGGACAGCTATCGCGACAAAGAGCATCGGACGGTCAAGGCCTCTTACCTGCATGCTGACAAGGCCCAGATGCGTGACGAAAGCGTGTCGCGTCCCCTGGAAAAAGGTGAAACAGGCGTTGCCGAAATCTCCGCCGACTACCTTGGGAACGCGGTTGTCGCCGCCTATGCTCCCGTGAAGGTTCTGGGATTGGAATGGGCGATCGTAGCGAAGCAGGACGTGAAGGAAGCCCTGGCCTCAATCGAGAGCCTGCAGGCCGCCTCGCATGCTGCGGGCAGCAGCCTGTGGTGGTGGACATTCGGTGTCGGCTCGATTGCCGCGGCTCTCGTCAGTCTGACGACATGGGTCACCGCTCGGCAGTTCGGAAAGATGGAAGGCAAAGCGATCGATGACGGCAGCCGGATCGCTGCGATTAATCGCGTTCAAGCCGTGATCGAATTCGCGTTGGATGGAACCATTCTCCACGCGAACGACAACTTCCTTGCGGCGACGGGCTACACCCTGGATGAGATCCGCGGCCAGAAGCATGCCATGTTCGTGGCTCCCGAATATCGTAACAGCAACGAATACCGCGAGTTGTGGGCCAAATTGAATCGCGGAGAATACGATGCCGGTGAATATCAACGCTTCGGCAAAGGAAATCGCGAGATCTGGATTCAGGCGTCTTACAACCCGATCATGAATCCCCAAGGCAAACCCTACAAGGTGATGAAGTTTGCCACAGACATTACGGCCCAGGTCCAACAGCGCAACGAGGCTTTCAAGCTGCGGACGATTGTCGACGATGCCGAAGCAGCGATGATGATGATCGATCGCGACTTCAAGGTGACTTACGTCAACAAGTCGACCTACGCCCTGCTGCAGCAGCACCTCGGCACGCTCCGTCATGCCTTCCCCGGGTTCGATCCCAAGAAGCTGCTGGGGGCCAACATCGACGTCTTCCACAAGAACCCGCAGCACCAGCGAACGCTGCTCAGCGATGAATCGCGTCTGCCGTACAAGACGGATATCCAAGTCGGCCCGTTGACATTCGCCCTGAACGTGACCGCAGTTCGCGATACCACTGGCAAATACGTCGGCAACACTCTCGAATGGAAGGATGTCACCGAAGCCCGCAAGCAGGAAGCCCTGCGTGATGAGATGACCAAGCGGCTCTCCAGCGTCGCCGGCAACCTCAACAACTCGGCTCAGGGACTGTCGGCCACGGCCGTGCAGCTCACGAATGGTGCCAGCGAAGCGACGAATCTCTCGACCTCGGTTTCGGCCGCAGCGGAAGAAATGTCCGCGAACATGAACGGCGTGAGCGCTTCAACCGAACAGGTTACCGCCAACGTCCGCAGTGTGGCGGCCGCCATCGAAGAGATGACCGCGAGCATCGCCGAGGTCGCCAACAATGCGGAACGGGCCGCGGGTGTCGCCCAGGAAGCGGCGATCCTCACCGAATCGAGCTCCGAGAAAATCGGCCAACTCGGCACCGCTGCGACGGAAATCGGCAAGGTGATCGAAGTGATTCAGGACATCGCCGAGCAGACCAACCTGCTCGCCCTGAATGCGACGATCGAAGCCGCACGGGCTGGTGAAGCTGGCAAGGGCTTCGCCGTGGTGGCGACCGAAGTGAAGGAACTCGCCAAGCAGACCGCGTCAGCGACCGACGACATCCGCAGCCGCATCGAAGCGATTCAGTCGGCAACGACGGAAGCCATCGAAGCGATCGGACAGATCGAGTCGGTCATTCGCAACGTCAACGACGTGTCGCGAACGATTGCCTCGGCCGTTGAAGAGCAGCGGATCACCACGACCGAAATCTCCCGCAACGTTGCCGAAACGACGAACGCCGTCGACGTCGTGTCGAAGAGCATCGTGGAATCGGCTACGGCCAGCCGCGAGATCACCACGAACATGGTGAAGGTCGATCAGGCGTCGCGTCAAACGTCGGAAGGGGCTTCTTCGGCGAAGGATGCCGGGGAAGAACTGCTCGCCCTTGCGAACGATCTGCAAAGCCTCGTGCGGCAGCTCAATCGTGAGGAAGAGAAGCCGGTTGCGGCGACTCGGAAGTAATTCCTGACGTAGACTTTTGAGGACACGTTCCGGCGTCGACAATCTGGCAACAGTTGTCGACGCCGGAGCCACCTCAGCCAGACACTTGTCTCTGCCGAATCCATTTCGCCCCGAATCAATCGTTTTGATCTTATTTCCAGGATTCATCGTGACGACGCTCGTTCCCCCTCCGGTTCCGAACACAGCCGTCGGTACGACTGCGGAAACGCTCCGGGTGCTGGTGGTTGATGACTCGTTGCTCTACCGAAAGATTGTCCGTGACGCCCTTGCTGAAATTCCGAATGTGGAAGTCATCGGGTCGGCTGCAAACGGACAACAGGCGCTGGAGAAGATCGCCGCACAAAATCCTGATCTCATCACACTCGACTTCGAAATGCCCGAACTCGACGGGCTCGGTGTGCTTCGCGCCTTGAAGCAAAAGCGACTGTCCACCAAAGCGGTGATGGTCAGCGCGTTGACTGCTGAAGGAGCGACGTCCACGGTCCAGGCGCTCCAGCAAGGGGCTTTCGATTTCGTCTTGAAGCCAACCGGCGGCGATGCCCGGACAAATCACGCGACTCTGGTCGAATCGCTTCGCGAGCGCGTTGATGCTGTCCGCCACATCCTCGGCAAAGTCGCCAAACCGAAGCGTGAACTGTCTCTGGCTGCGACCGCCGCGCGAACTCCGACCTTCCCCGCCGTTCGCCGTGAACCATTGACCGCAAACATCGGGATCGTCGGTATTGGCTGTTCCACCGGCGGACCAGATGCCCTGCGGATCATGCTGCCGAAGCTGCCGGCTGACTTTCCGGTCCCCATCGTGCTTGTGCAGCACATGCCGCCAGTTTTTACTCGGTCACTGGCGGCCAGTCTGGACAAACTCTGCTCCCTCCGAGTGATGGAAGCGGAAGACGGCCAGCCAGTGCGCGCCGGTCAGATTCTCATCGCACCTGGCGGCCGACACATGAAGGTTGTCCTGGGAGCCAACGGGCTACCGCTGGTCAAACTCAACAATGAAGCTCCCGTGCAAAGCTGTCGCCCGGCGGTCGATGTCCTCTTCTGGTCGCTGGCAGAAGCCTTTGGTGCGAAAACGCTCAGCGTGATCATGACCGGGATGGGCTACGACGGTGCCGATGGTTGCCGGAAACTGCATCAATTGGGTGGGCCGGTCATCGCGCAGAACGAAGCTTCGTGCGTCGTCTTCGGAATGCCCCGGAAACCGGTTGAAGAGGGGATCGCGGATGCGATCGTCCCACTCGATCAGATCGCGAACGAAATTGTCCGCTACACTGGAAAGCGCACTCGCCCATGAAGCTCGACGACGAGGAAATCGCCCGCGTCTGTCGATTGGTCGATGACGTCGCCGGGATCCAGTGGGATGCCAGCAAAACGTATCTGATCGAAAGTCGGCTGCCGGCATTACTGACGGAATTTGGCTGCCAGACTCTCAGCGATCTGGTCAATCTGGTACGTCAAGGCAACAATCCCCGCGTGAGCACCGCATTCATTGATGCCGTGACGACACGCGAAACGTTGTTCTTCCGCGATCAGGGACCGTTTGAAGCGCTGAAGCACAAATGCTTGCCGGAGATCCTCGACGCGAAGGCAAAGACACCTTACGCCCAACGATTGCGGATCTGGTCAGCCGCCTGTAGCAGCGGCCAGGAACCATACAGCCTCGGCATCATCCTGCATGAGTTGCTCGACGATCTTGCGGGATGGGACATCCAGATTCTGGCGACGGATATTTCGCCAGCGGCGCTCAAGTCAGCGAAAACTGGCATCTACTCCGAATTCGAGATGTCGCGCGGCGTGCCGCAGAACCTGCGTGACAAATACTTCACGCGAGTGGGTGACGGTTGGCAAGTCATCGATTCCGTGCGGAAGCTCGTTTCGTTCGAGCATCGCAACTTGCTGGAACCGCTCGCGAACATGGGGCCGTTCGACGTCGTGTTCTGTCGGAACGTGGCGATCTACTTTGAAGCCGATGTTCGCGCCGACTTGTTCGAACGTGTCTCCGGTGTGATGGCCCCGCATGGGGCGTTGTTCGTCGGTGGATCGGAAAATCTGGCGGCGCTCGGTGAGAAGTGGAAGCCGTTGTATCACTGCCGCGGCATCTTCTACCTGCCCAATCGCAAGAACGTCGGTCCTGTCGCGTCGGTCGATGTCGTCGGGCCGGGAAAAACCGCTCTCGCAACGGCCAGCCGCGCTGCTCAACCTCCAGCCCGGCATCTCACGTCTGCACCGGCAAGCCCAGCCAGACCGGCCGCTGTCGCGCGTCCAACAGTCCAGGTGGCAGCGGGCCGCGCTGCACCGCCAGCGATTGGAAACCGTCCGCCATCACCAGCCGCCGGAACGCCTGTCGCTCGACCCGCCAGCACAGCGACACCCGCTCGTCCTGTAACGCCTCCAGTCCAGCCTGCGGCGACGAGCAACGCGCCCTCAGCAGCCACCCGCCCGACCGATGCTCCGGTCGATCGTCCCGGAGCAACATCCACGACCCCGGTTCGACCATCGACCCCAGCAGTCACTCGTCCCGCGGTCACGGCGACAAATCCGACAAGCACCACGGCCAGCGCGCTGGCGAAGCCCGCGACTGCGACAGCGCGGACCGCACTCACTGGGTCGCCGACGGGCAGTCCACCGAAGACGACCACCGCAGCACCTGCAGCGAAGCTCAGCACCACGGCCGCGCGACCCGGTGTTTCGAGTGCCGCTGCAGCGGAAAGCAACTCGATCGCTCCCCAACCGGCAGCGGTGGCTCGACCAGCTACTTCCGCACGCCCCGCGACCACCCAGGCACCAGTGATGGCTCATAAACCAGCCGCACTGCCTGCCCCCAAACCACAGAGCACAACGACAGCCAGGCCAGCAACGACGATGGGAACCACGGGCACTGCCAAGGCTGCCCCTGCGGTTCGTCCGGCGATTCCAGCGAAGCCAGCGGCCGCGGCCACAAAACCGGCCGCCACCACGACGGCTAAAGCTACGTCGAACGCCGTCACTCCGCCGAAGCATCTCGCAGGTCGTCCGGCTGCACCAGCGGCCAAGCCTCGATAGGATCCCGTCCAGCGCGGAGAATGCCGTGACAGGCGGGATCGACTTCTTGAAACGGGAATCCCGGTATCTCCCGGAATTCCCGTTTGACGGACCTTCCCGCGTCGCATAGAATCGTTCAACCCTGATCGAAAGAGGCCGCATGCTTCGCCCGAGGACCATCCATGTCGTCACCAGCATCCCACGGGATGTGGTCGTGTCGATTATTGGGCCGGGCAACTAAGCGACCTCTGGGATCAGCGAACGAACGCCGTCCACCCTCAGGTCGCCCCTGAGGGTTTTTTTGTTTCTGGAAGCCCAGGGAAAGCATTCCCTGGGCTTCTCATGGAAGAACCCATGTCCCGCCGCATTGAGCTCTACGACACGACCCTGCGCGATGGCAGCCAGGGCGAAGGCGTGAATTTCTCGCTGCAGGACAAGCTGCTGATTACCCAGCGGTTGGACGCCGTCGGCTTCGACTACATCGAAGGGGGCTATCCTCTCTCGAACCCGAAAGACGCGGAATACTTCCAGCGCGTCCGCGACTTGCCCCTCACACGGGCGCAGGTTGTCGCCTTCGGGATGACACGCCGTCGTGATCTCGCCGCGGAAGACGACATCGGCATGCTGGCGTTACGCGATGCCCACACACCGGTCTGTACCATCGTCGGCAAAACGTGGGATCTACACGTCTTCGAGGTGCTCCGCATCACCGAAGACGAGAACCTCGCGATGATCCGTGACTCGGTCGCCTATCTGAAAGCCGAAGGCCGCCAGGTCTTCTACGATGCCGAGCACTTCTTCGACGGTTTTCGGGCGAACCCCGAGTTCGCGCTGAAGACCGTGCAGACCGCCCAAGATGCGGGGGCGGGCATGGTCGTCCTCTGCGACACCAACGGTGGTCGGCTGCCGGAAGACGTTGCCGCCGCGGTCGAAGCGGTCCGCAAAGTGCTCACCGTGCCGATCGGCATCCATTGTCACAACGACTGTGATCTGGCGACCGCGAACTCGCTCATCGCCGTTGATCATGGTGCGGTCCAGGTCCAGGGGACGATCAACGGGATCGGCGAACGCTGCGGCAATGCCGACCTCATCAGCGCCGCAGCGAACCTTGCGGTCAAGAAGGGATACCAGGTCTTACGGCCGGGTGGCGTGGAAAAGCTGACGGAACTGTCGCGGTACGTCTACGAGCTGGCGAACATGAACTTCCGCTCGGGGCAGCCGTTCGTCGGTTCGAGCGCGTTCGCCCATAAGGGAGGGATGCACGTCCACGCCGTCGCCCGTCTGGCCGCGAGCTACGAACACATCCCCCCCGAGACCGTCGGCAACGCCCGCAAGATTCTCGTCAGCGAACTCTCCGGCCGGTCGAACATCATCGCGAAGACCGACAAATTCCGGCTGAGCCATGACAACGCGCTGATGACCCGCATCCTGAACCGCGTGCAGGATCTGGAGAACGAAGGCTATCAGTTCGAGGCCGCCGAAGCGTCGTTCGATCTCCTGGTTCGTAAGGAAGCCGGACTCTACGAACCGAAGTTTGAACGGCTGCAATATCGGGTGAACGTCGAGACGGAAGGGGAACAGCCGACCGAGACGGAAGCCACCGTCAAGCTGCGGGTGAATGGTCAGCTGGAGCACGTCGTTGCGGAAGGGGACGGCCCCGTGAACGCGCTCGACACCGCCTTGCGGAAGGCGCTCGCCACCGCGTTCCCGAATCTCGCGACGATGCAACTCGTCGATTACAAAGTCCGGGTCATCAACTCGACGGAAGGGACCGCCGCCCGCGTTCGCGTGGTGATCGAAAGTCGCGACGAGACTGATGTCTGGAGCACCGTCGGCGTCAGCGAGAATATCATCGAAGCCAGCTGGTTGGCGCTCGTCGACAGCGTCGAGTACAAACTGTTCAAGGACGCGGAAACGCCAAGGAACTGACGATGTGCTGCAGATGATGACACAGCTCGTCCAGAACGGTTCCACGGCATCCAGCCAACTTCAATTTGAGAGACACTCCTGAAGGAGTGTCTCTCAACAAGCCTCTAGAATCCGACCCCTCTATGCCCACCGAAATCCCCAAGCAGTACGACCCGCAAGCCGCCGAAGCACAGTGGTTTCCCTTTTGGGAGCATCACGGCTACTTCAACGCCGACCCGAATCCGGCGAAGCGGCCGCACGTCATTATGATTCCCCTTCCGAATGTCACCGGGGCGCTCCACATGGGGCATGCGCTCAACGGGACGATTCAGGATCTCCTGACCCGCTGGCGACGGATGCAGGGGTATGAAGCCCTCTGGATGCCCGGTACCGATCACGCGGGGATCGCCACGCAGGCGGTGGTTGAGCGTCGTATGAAGGAACAGGAGAACCTCACGCGGCACGACATCGGTCGCGAAGCCCTCGTCGAACGCATCTGGAAGTGGAAGAACGAGTACGAAGCCCGCATCATCGGCCAGCAGAAGAAGCTCGGCGCGAGCTGCGACTGGCGGCGGGTGCGGTTCACGCTCGACGATGTCTGCTCGAAAGCAGTCCGCCAGACCTTCTTCAAGATGTTCAAGGACGGTCTGATCTACCGCGGCAAGCGGCTCGTCAACTGGGACACGTTCCTGCAGACCGCCGTCGCCGACGATGAAGTCTACACGGAAGACACTCCCGGCCAGTTCTGGAGCTTTCACTATCCCGTGGTCGATGCCGCCGGGAACGACACCGGTCGCCACATTTCGTTCTCGACGACGCGCCCCGAGACGATGCTTGGTGACACGGCCGTTTGTGTCCATCCGACCGATGAACGCTATCTCGACCTCATCGGCAAGCAGGTGCGGATACCGCTCAACGGGCGGCTGATCCCGATCGTCGCCGATGCGCTGCTCGCCGACAAAGAACTCGGCACCGGTTGTGTGAAGGTCACCCCCGCGCACGACCCCAACGACTATGCCTGCTGGACTCGCAACAAAGACAAGATGGGTGAGCCAATCAACCTGCTCAACCCCGACGGGACCTTCAACGAGAACGCCGGGGGATATGCAGGATTGGACCGGCTCGCGGTGCGCGACGCCGTCGTCGCCGCGATGGAACAGCACGGCTGTTTCGAGAAGGTCGAAGACCGGACGATCCCACTGAAGTACAGCGACCGGAGCAAGACGCCGATCGAGCCGTACCTCTCGGACCAGTGGTTCGTGAAAATGGACGAACTGGCGACGAAGGCGGTCGACGCGGTGAAGAACCGCGACGTTGAGTTCTTCCCGGAACGTTACGCAAACACCTACCTCGACTGGCTCGAAGAAAAACGCGACTGGTGCATCAGCCGACAGTTGTGGTGGGGCCACCGGATTCCAGTGTGGTCGAAGCGCTGGCCGCGCGCCGAGTTCGAGAAGACTTACCAGCTTGGATACAGACTCAATCCTGATTGGGAGGAGCCGGAACAAATAGTCGAGCTCGTAACCTGTCATGATCCGCAGTCTGACGAGATTGTGGTTCAGATCTGCATCGATCAGGGGCATCAGGAGATCGAACGCGGGTTTGAACGTGCGGGATTCGTGCAGGACGAAGACGTGCTCGATACGTGGTTCTCGTCTGCGTTGTGGCCGCATGCGACGTTGGGGTGGCCGGATCGCGAGCACAATCCGCCGTTGGCAGGAGAAGAAGCCCACGGAAAGCATTCTGTGGGCGTCCCGGGCAATGCGGTCCTTGATTACTTCTATCCGGGATCGGTCCTCGTCACCTCGCGCGACATTATCACGCTGTGGGTCGCGCGGATGGTTCTCACTGGTCTCTACAACATGGGGGACGTGCCGTTCAAGCATGTGCACGTTCATCCGAAGATTCTCGATGGCTTCGGGCAGGGGATGTCGAAGTCGAAGGGGAACGGCGTCGATCCGCTCGACCTGATCGCGCGGTACGGAGCCGACGGACTGCGGTTCACGATCGCGTCGCTGGCGGGCGAAACCCAGGACGTGCGACTGCCGATCAGCTATGCCTGCCCGCATTGCGATGCCCTCATTCCGCAAACGCTCGACCATCAGAAGGCGAAGCCAAAAGACGGCAAGAAGCCGCGCGTGAAGTGCGCGAAGTGCAAGAAGGACGCGCAATACACGAGCGCGAACTACGACGCCGATCCCGGCGAACCGGTCGCGTCGATGGTGAGCGAGCGCTTCGAGTACGGCCGCAACTTCTGTAACAAACTGTGGAACGCCTGCCGGTTCGCGTTGATGAACCTCGACGGCTACACGCCGGGACCGGTCACGGAAGCCGACCTCGCGCTCGAAGACCGCTGGATTCTCAGCCGCCTCGCGACCGTCACCGATGAAGTGACCAAACTGCTCGACAAGTACCAGTTCGACCAGGCAACCCGCGCCCTGCGCGAGTTCGTCTGGAACGAGTTCTGCGACTGGTATCTCGAAATGATCAAACCACGCCTCCGCGTGGTGGAAGAGGGAAGCCCAGGGATCGCAATCCCTGGGCTTCAGCGTGCCCAATGCCAACGCGTACTCGTCACTGTGGTCGACACGATCGTGCGGTTACTGCACCCGTTCACGCCGTTCATCACCGAAGAACTCTGGCAGCGTCTCAACGAGATCGCCCCCGAACGCCCCGCGCCACAACCAGAAGCGCCGGTGAATGACGATGACCCCATGCCATGGGAAGCCCAGGGACAGCAGTCCCCGGGCATCTTGACGCCACAACCCGCCGCTGCCGCGTGCATCATCGCCCCGTGGCCGACGGGACTCGAACCGTTCCGTCAACCGGCGCTTGAAGCCCGCTTCCAACGGCTACAGGAACTGATCACCGCGGTCCGCAATCTCCGCGGGGTTTACAACATCAGCCCAGCCGCGACAGTCCCGATCCATCTGCGGTGCGCGGCCGATGTCGCCGCCGACGTAGAACTCGTCCGCGGTCAGTTCGAACTGCTCGCGAAAGCGACGCTGGAAGGACTCGGACCAGACGTGGCTCGCCCCGGCGCATCTGCGAGTTTCTCACTCGCCGATGCGGAAGGGTATCTCCCGTTCGAGGGACTGATCGACCGCGCATCCGAGTTGGCCCGCCAGCAGAAAGAAGCGGAAAAACTCCGCGGCTTCATCGCCGGGCACGAGAAGAAGCTGACCAACACCAGCTTTGTGGAACGCGCCCCTGCGGAAGTCGTGCAGGAAATTCGTGACACGCTCGTTGCTTTGCGCAAGCAATTATCGAACGCCGAGGATGTCATCGCCCAATTGTCGTGATGTCCGCCATTTAGCCCCCGGTCAATGACCGGGGGGCATCAAACGATCTCGTACCGATCCGGCCCCCCGTCATTGACGGGGGCGATCTGGCGGCTTTATGGTGCCCGCGGCGTGAGCTTCTGCAAACGTTGAGCCGCGAGGCCGGCGTTCGGATCGAACGCACTGACGACCAGTCCGAGGGCATTGCCGATGGGAGTACCGATGCTGGCTTCCTGAGCAATCGTCACCGCCTGCACATCATCTTTTGTCAGGAGCAGACCGAAGCGGCTGATGTGTGCGGCAAGTTGAACGGCCGCCGCAACTCGCGTCGTTTCCGGCAGACGATGATTCATCGCGAATTCTGCCAGCCGGGCCTGGACCGTGACGGTGGGAATCATCCCGAGCGCGACGACCAGATTCTGGACGAGCGGCTCATCATCGATCAGCGCCAGCAGTTCGGTCTCCGCCTCAGTAATATCATAGAGCCGTGCATTCTTGGACGTAGCGATTGTCGCCAGCCAGTAGACGGCGAGTTCGCGATGTTCGGCCCGTTGTTCGGCGGTCATGGGGGGAACGGCTAACTGCGCGACGAGCGGGCTCGCCTGCTCCCAGAAATCGCGCGCTGAGGCGGCTTCCGCCACAAAACGCGTTGCGGGGGTTCGGTGGACCAGTCGAGTCAGTTTATCGCGAGTCTCTTCGGGACCGGAAATCAGGATCGGCACATAGGCGGTCCGGGCATCGGCCCGCAAGTTCGCTAATGTCTGCGTGACACCCCACTCAACCGCGTTCACATGCACGACGACCAAGTCGACGCCAGTGAGGCTGGAGGCCGCCAGGAACCCACGCTTGCCGGTTCGTTCCGTCAGGGGATCAAACCCCTGCTCGGCGAGATAGCCACCGACGGTCGTCCCTCGGTCTTTGTCAGCATCAATCACCACCGCGCGGGCCTGGCCCGGATCGGTCAGGGCGCGACGCAGAATTTCGACGACCCGGACAGAACCGGAAAACTCTGCGTTCGGTTCAGCCCGCAGGATCGTGATCGCCGCGTCAAACTGCACGCGCGGATCGGGGTAATTGAGTGCCGCAATCAGCGGACTCGGACGGCCCGGGCTTCCTCGTAACAGGTCGCGACTGGGGATCTCTTTCAGTCCACTCAGGGCCCCCCAAGCTGCATCGGTCCGCCCCCAGTGCATCGCATCGCGAAGAGTTTCGGCCAGCAACGGCCGCCCCGCGACAATCGCAGTTCCCAGCGTTGAATCGGCGGTGACCGGCAGGGGACGATCCCAACCTTGTTTCTGCAGATCGCTCGCCAGCCGCGTGGCGAGCATCAGTCGTTGGAGATCAGTTCGTTCCGGAGACAGCCGGAAGGCCGCATCCGCTTGTCGTTGCGCCAGATGAAGGGCTGCAGACGCGAGGCTGGTCTGACGGGCTTCGACGAGGCGGGTCTGCTCATTGAAGAACCAGGTCGTGCGGGTTGCTTCCCCTTCCTCATCGGGGGGTAACTCCGTCCGACCAGTGAAGAGATCGGTTGCGGACGATCGCAGTTCCTCGACGCCGATCACGGTCGAGAGCCGATCCGTGCGATCCGGATTTCCCGTGCGGAGTTTCGCCAAAGCCTGCAATGCCAGACCGCGGGTTCCCGGAGGGGCATCCGTAGCGAATGCGAGGGGCCATAACGCGATCGCCGCCTGGCGATCACCAATCTGCTGCAGAGCTTCAATCGCGGCGATCCGACTCGACTCGTTCGGATTATCGAGAGCCGCCACAAGGACTGGCACGGCGGGTTCACCAATCCGGGCAAACGCCAGCACGATCGCATCGCGATGCGCTGGGGGCAGACCCGCCTCTAAAGTCTGCAACATCCGCGGCACGGCTTGGGCACCGAGATTCCGCAGTTCCAGCGTGGCGACTTCGCGATCAGCCCCCTGGCCAGCGAGTCGTCCGATCAGCGCGTCCACGAAGGCGGGATCATTGGCCTGACCGAGCGCCGCGGCATTCAGCTTCTTCAGAACGATTCCGCCGACCGGTTGCAAGGCCGGAATTTTGGCCAGACGCAGGAAGGAAGCGGTCCCTAGACGATCGCGGAGCTTGATCAGGTCTTCGGCGCTGGGGTCGGCTTTGTCGAATTGCTCGAGGTACGTTTTGGCGAGATCGAAACGGCCCAGTTCGATGAGGAGTTGCGTCGCCTCGAAGAGTTCCACCGGGGTCGTGGGTTCGGTCAGTAACGGAGAAGGCTCGGACTCTACCGGCAACTTGGCCGGGGGTTCCGCTTCCTGGGCCAGCAGCCAAGGCGCACTGGAAACGCTCACGCCAAACGTGACTGCCCGCAGCCAACGCGACACCTGGGCCATACCGCAGACTCCCTTGTGCGGGCAAATCATGCAGCCTCGGAAAAAGCTGCACAACATGCCATCTCAGCCGAACCGCTACCGTCAGCCCTATCCTAAGGCTGGTTTCCCTCCGAGAACAACGATCAAGCCGCAGGTTCGGAAGGGAAAGCGCGGACCGCGCCCGAAATCGTAGTTCGGCTGATTGCAAGGGTTAGTCGCAGCACGCCCGCAGGAACTTTCCTGTCGAAGGGAACTCTCGTGATCGTTGTAGCGATCGTAACGAGGAGTCCGATCCTGCTGAGTGGAAGCGAACACACGGAGTGATTCTCAGGCGGACAGTACCACAGTCACGGTGAACCACTCCGGGAGAACAATCGCAAAGCAGACATGACTGTGGACCGCCGGAGTCCCGACGAGCACCAGACCGGCAGTTTCCGCCGATTCCAATAAATGCTCGTGGAACTGCCGAAGAACAACACTGCTCAACAAAGGAGACAGCCCCGGTCGACGGGTCCGTCAACCGGGGCTGTTCGCGTTTCGTTCAGCAGCTCAACCGATGCCCGATGACGGCGATCAGTCGTTCCGCAGCTTCAGATTGTTCTCGGCGAGTTGCTGACGGATTTCGTTCAGCGAGGTGACGCCGAAATTCTTCGTTGCCAGCAGTTCGTCCGGAGTCCGCTGGACGAGTTCGCCCAGCGTGCTGATGCTGAGCCGGGCCATGCACTTCCGCGCCCGGACCGACAGATTCAGATCGGCGACCGAACGGGCCATCAAAGCCTGTTCCTGCGGCGAGAGATCGGGCGTTTGCAGGAAGCTGAGCCCCGGTGCCCCCCACGCTGCGTCTTTCGGCTTCGACGGAGCCAGATTCTGACCGACCTGCAACCCATGCTGAGCCATGAGTTCGCGAATTTCGACCAGCGACGTTTCCCCGAAATTCTTCCCGCCGAGGAGATCGGATTCCGTGATCCGCGTCAGGTCGCCCAGAGTGAGAATATTCATTCCCGCCAAGCAGTTGCGGCTACGAACCGAGAGCTCGAAGTCGGTCACCGGACGACTGAGGAGCTGTTCCAGACGGGCCTCGTTCTTGGCGAGATCGTCGTCGAAGTACATTTCCTGCGTCGCTTCGATGTCTTTCATGTACATCTGGGCGCGTTCGTGCTCAGGCTCGAAGCCGAGCACGCGACGGAAGCAGAACGCTGCCGCCCCGTAGTTCCCCTTGTCTTCGTACAGCAGACCGAGATTGATCAGTGCCCCGACGTGGAACGGCGGTTTGCTCAGGCATTGCTCGTAGAAGCGGACGGCTTCGTTGTCGTTGCCGTGCAGCGCGTTTTCGCTGGCGAGCCGGAACAGGGCCTGCGTGTGGTGCGGGTCCATGTCGACGGCGCGTTCAAAGTACTCGATGGCCCCGTAGGTATCCCCACGGTCCGAGAGGATTGCTCCCATCTGGTAGGAGTATTCCGCCCGGCGTGCCCCTTCGGTCCCGGTGCTGCGGAGCGTCTGCTCGGCATCGTCGAGTCGCCCCTGGCGGCGAATCGCCCCGGCCTTCTTCAGCGAAGATTCAATCGAATCGAAGCCGGCTTTCGCAGCGGCGGCGAACTTCGCTTCTGCTTCTTTGAACTGCTCCAGTGACATCAACACCAGGCCGTGAACATACAGGCCGACGGCGTCATTATTGACTTGTGACAACAACCGATCCGCGACTTTGTGCTGTCCGAGCAGATGCGCACCGACACCGGCCCGCGTAATCTGCCCGACCTGTGCACCGCTGGCTTCCGCTTCGCGAATGGCCGCTTCAATTTCGATCCGCGTCTGGGCCACCTGATCGGAGGCCAGCGCACGCTTCATCTGAGTGAGTTCTTCCGCCTGCATCACGTTCCGATTCTGCATCAGCAATCGAACTTCAGCCGGGTCCGCCGGCCGCTGTCCCGTTTCAACTTTCCCCGCAGCTCCTGGCATTCCAGGTCACTCCCGAAAAAATGGATTCCGGACGGTCTTTTCCGAACCTGTTATCTTAGCGGAAATTCCGTGGGCAGCAACCATCCGGGCTATGAACAAAAAGTACCCACCCGGAGTGCTGGCCAGTTTTTCAGGTCGGGTATCAAGCCTGCAGGAGACACCACAATTTCCGAGACAAGGATGTAAGCCACGGCAAGCCTCGACCGCGCCCGGCTCAAATCGCAAGACCAAAAACTGATCTCCCCTTAGATCAGCCGAATTGCGACTGGCTCTGTCGCCTGCCGATGAACATAATAGAGAATCTTGATTTGGTCCGCTCCCCAACTTGCCGGAGAGCCTCCCGGATGCGTTGTTGGATTGCCCTCACTCTGCCTGTTCTGCTCTCGGCAGCTTTGGCCACTGCTGTAGAACCAGCCGCTGCTCCCCCGCCACACTGGGCCTTTCAACCGATGCAGCGTCCTGCGCTGCCGGCCGTTCAGCATCCCGACCGAATGCTCCAACCCCTCGATCGATTCATCGAGGCCCGACTCGAAGCGGTTGGACTGACGCTCTCCCCCGCGGCTGACAAGCCGACGTGGCTCCGTCGTGTCACCTTGGACCTGACCGGGTTGCCCCCGACACCCGAAGAGTTGGAAGCCTTCCTGATCGATGAATCCCCGCTGGCGTATGAGCGAGTCGTCGATCGACTCCTGGCGAGTCCCCGGTACGGTGAGACCTGGGGCCGGATGTGGCTCGATCTGGTCCGGTTCGCAGAAACCGCGGGCTTCAATGCCGACCCCACTCGACCGCTGGCTTACAAGTACCGCGACTATGTCATCAGGGCCTTTAATAAAGACCTGCCATATACACAGTTCATGGCCGAGCAACTCGCGGGGGACGAGATCAACCCCGGCAGTCCCGAAGCCCTCGCGGCCACCGGCTACAACCGCATGTGGCCCGATGAAAGCAACGCATCCGATGTGCTCCTCGCCCGGCAGATGGCACTGAACGATCTCACGGCGAACGTCGGCTCAGCGTTCCTCGGCATTTCGATCGGCTGTGCCCAGTGTCACGATCACAAGTTCGACCCATTGCTACAGTCCGACTTCTACCAATTGCAGGCGTTCTTTGCAGGAATCACGCTGCAGGATCAGCGCCCGCTGGCTTCCTCGAAGGAACTCGAACGCTTCGAGAAGGCCCAGGCTGAGTGGCTCGCTGAATCGGCTCCCCTGCGGGATGAACTTCATGCCATCGAAACCGCCGGTCGGCGCGTCCTCGCCGAAGAGAAGCGGCTCAAATTCCCCGCCGAAGTCCTCGAAGCAATCGACACACATCCGTCACAACGGACGGCCAAGCAGCATCAGCTCGCCTTCTGGTCGGAACGACAGATCGAACTGAAGGAAGATCAGCTGCCATACGTCCTCGACGACTTTGCCCGCGTTCGTCGCGAAGAACTCCGTGCTCAATTGGCGGCCTTCAACAAGCGAAAACCAAAACCGCCGACCGAAACCGCGGTGATGGCCGTCTGCGAGATCTCCGGTCAACCACCCACGACCTTCAACCTCGCGGCGGGTGGTTACGAATACCCGATGGAAGAGACACCGCCCGGCTATCCCGTCGTGCTCCGCAAATCGCCGGAAGACGCTCCGAAGATTCTCCCGCCGCGGGCGAACACATCCGGCCGCCGAACGGCGCTCGCTCAATGGCTGGCTGACCCGCAGCATCCGCTCGTCTGGCGCGTCGCTGCGAACCGGCTCTGGCAGGGACACTTTGGTCGCGGCATCGTCGAGAATGCGAACGACTTCGGCACGCAGACCGCCCCCCCGTCGCACCCCGAACTCCTCGACTGGCTCGCGACGGAACTCGTCCGCGTTGATGGCTCATTCAAGACGCTCCACAAGCAGCTTGTCCTCTCGGCAACCTATCGTCAGGAGCCACTCCGCGAAGGGAACCGCAACGCCGCTGCGATCGCTGCCGATCCCGGCAACTCGCTCTACTGGCATTACCCGCGGCAACGCCTCTCAGCCGAGCGCATTCGCGACAGTTGGCTCGCTGCGGCTGGTCAGCTCAACGAATCGCTGTACGGTCCCGGTGTCCGTCCCGAGTTGCCGCCGAAGTTCGGTGGGGCCGCTGCGTGGAAGGTCTCCGAGAACCCCGCCGACCGGACCCGCCGTTCGGTCTACATCTTCGCCAAGCGGAACCTGCCGTATCCGCTGCTGCAGGCGTTCGATCTCCCCGACATGCATGAAAGCTGCGGCTGCCGCACACAGACCACGATCGCCCCGCAGGCGCTCATGCTCATCAACAGCGAACTGGTGTTGAACGCGGCTGAGTCCCTCAGTCACCGCATCCGGAATGAAGTCGGCACTGCCGATCCACAGGCGGCGATTACCCAGTTGTGGCGCGTTGCTTACGGCCGCTCACCCCGTGACAGCGAACTGACGAAAGCCCAGACGTTCCTCGCCGAGCAACAAACTCTCACCAGCCGCGCCGGGGGCGACACCGAAGCCGCCATCCAGACCGCGTGGACCGACCTCTGCCACGCCGTCCTCAACGCCAACGAATTCCTCTTCGTCGAATAACACCACCCGACGCCCAGGGATTGCCATCCCTGGGCGTCCTCGATGTTGGTCCCACCCATGCACCACCAATCTGCCCTCACACGCCGCGATCTGCTCTGCCGCACGGGTGCCGGTTTCGGCGCGGTCGCACTCAGTGGCTTGCTCGCCGAGCAGGCCGGCGCCGCTCCCGCGAAACCCTCGCACGCGGTCGGCAAGGCGAAGTCGGTCATCTTCTGCTTCATGGATGGCGGGCCGAGTCACCTCGACACGTTCGATCCCAAGCCGGCCGTCAACCAGTACGCGGGTAAGCCACTCCCCAGCACCATCCGCCGCGTCATCACGCCGATGGGGGTCTCCGAGAACCCGCTCCTCGCCTGTCAGCGGAAGTGGACCCGGCACGGTGAAAGTGGTCTCCCCGTTTCCGACTGGTACCCGCACGTCGGCCGTCATGCTGACAAGCTCTGCGTGCTGCACGCCTGCGTGTCCGATGCGCTGAACCATGTCGGCGGCATCGCGCAGATGAATACCGGCAGCATTCTCGGCGGCCGACCCAGCCTCGGTGCGTGGGTCAATTACGGCCTCGGCTCCGAGAACCGCAATCTCCCCGGATACGTCGTCCTTCTCGATAACGACCGTGAACCGCCGGGAGGCAACCGCGTCTGGGGGACCGGCTTCATGGCCGCCACCTACCAGGGGACCAAGTTCCAGCCGTCCGGCGCGCCGATCCTCTATCTCGATAACCCGACCGGTGTCTCGGCCGAGCGGCAACAGCACAAGCTCGCGTATCTGCAGGGCCTCAATCGCGACCATCTCGCCCTGCGGCCGGGTGACAGCGAACTCGAAGCCCGCATCGCCAGTTACGAACTCGCTTTCCGCATGCAGGCCCATGCCCCGGAAGCGGTCGACCTCAGCGAAGAAACCCAGGAAACGCAGCGGCTCTATGGGCTCGACGCCAAAGAGACGCAAGCCTACGGCAAGAACTGTCTCCTCGCGCGGCGGCTCGTCGAACGAGGCGTGCGGTTCATTCAGCTCTATTCAGGTTCAGGCAGCAAGTGGGATGCCCACAGCCGGATCGAACAGAACCACGGCCAATACTGCCGCGAAACCGACAAGCCGATCGCCGGTCTCCTGGAAGACCTCGAACGCCGCGGCCTCCTGGATGAGACGCTCGTCATCTGGGGAGGCGAATTCGGCCGCACCCCGATGTCCGAAAAGGGAGACGGCCGCGACCACAACCCCTACGGCTTCACGATGTGGATGGCAGGCGGCGGCGTGAAAGGGGGCCAGGCAATCGGCGCGACCGACGACTTCGGCATGCACGCCGTCCAGGGCCGCTGCCACGTCCACGACTTCCACGCCACCATCCTCGCCGCCATGGGCCTCGACCACACCACCCTCATCTACCGCCACCAAGGCCGCCCCGAACGCCCGACCGTGAATGAAGGCAGCGTGGAGGAGAAGGTTTTCGCGTAATACCTTTCGTAAGGTGCGTGGTCCGAGCAGTTGGGCGAAGACATTCGCGCCGGGCGAGTCCAGCGCATCGGGATCGACTCGGGTGGCCCCGGTTGCGATTCTGATCGCTACCGGGTTGCGGAGCGACAAGAGGTTTACCCGCAATGCAGCCAACTCAGAATCAGTCTCTTGTGTCAAATTCACCCCTGTAGGCGAAGACGCCAACTAGGGCCACCCGCCGATGCGCAAGCTGGAGCAGGCGATTGGACCTCATGTCGAGCGGTACCGCAGAGGGGAGAAACCGACAATCGCGAAAGCCGCGTCGGTCTGAAGTCGGTTTTGTGGACCCGGCGGAGTGGCCCAGCCAGTTGCCTTGAACTGGGCGGGGTGCCATTGTTCATAGCTTTGGAAGGAGTGAATGTGGCGGTGTGGCATTGTTCGACCGCTTCGTAACGTGTGAACGTGCCATTTCTATGAAAGTCTGTTGATTGTCAAGCATGTTGGGATAGGGGATTGGGGATTCGGAACTGCGGGGAACCCAGACTTCTATTCGAGCGTTCGCTTCCATCGGGATGGTGCGGCGTAGCCCCTGTGGGTGTTCTGAGGTCGCGAAGGCTGCCCTCAACTGCTTGCGAGACGGCGGCGTGCGGCGGCCTGTCCGGTTGGCTTGGAAAGCGCTTCCGCAGAGTGTTGACGGGGCCTGGCAGACCGACTTATTGTGAAATTTCGCAGTGGTGTTCACTGGCAGTGCTTGAATGGTCACAATCAGTCGGAGGAGTCTACGATGCAGCTGTTTCAGAGTGCCTATCATGGGATGCTGGCAGTAGTCTTGGGATGCCTGCTGATGGGCAGCGGCTGCACGAAGAGCGACTCACTCGTCGCATGGGGAACCAATGCGTTAGGCGAGGGGAACGTTCCCGCTGGGACCGACTTTACCGCCATCGCGGCAGGAAGCTTCCACAACTTGGCGTTGAAGGCCGACGGCTCAATCGTCGCCTGGGGATGGAATGAGTTCGGCCAGACGAACGTCCCCGCCGGGACCAACTTCACCGCCATCGCGGCGGGAGACCGGCACAGCTTGGCGTTGAAGGCCGACGGCTCACTCGTCGCCTGGGGAGAGAATGAGTACGGCCAGACGGACGTTCCCGCCGGGACCGACTTTATCGCCATCGCAGCGGGACAGACTCACAACCTGGCGTTGAAGGCTGACGGCTCACTCGTCGCCTGGGGATGGAATGAGTTCGGCCAGACGAACGTCCCCGCCGGGACCGACTACACCGCCATCGCGGGGGGATTATGGCACAGCTTGGCGTTGAAGGCCGACGGCTCACTCGTCGCCTGGGGATGGAATGAGTTCGGCCAGACGAACGTCCCCGCCGGGACCGACTACACCGCCATCGCGGCGGGATATACTTTCAACGTGGCGTTGAAGCGCGACGGCTCGCTCGTCGCCTGGGGATTCAATGAGAACGGCGAGACGAACGTCCCCGCCGGGACCGACTTTACCGCCATCGCAGCGGGATACAGGCACAGCGTGGCGTTGAAGCGCAACGGCTCACTCGTCGCGTGGGGACAAAATACTGAAGGCCAGACGAACGTCCCTGCCGGGACCGACTTTATCGCCATCGCGGCGGGAGGGTCTCACAGCGTGGCGCTTCGCAACTCCCCCCCATCGCGGTTGCTCCCTCCGGCGCTGAAGGGGGTGCCGCGGCGACTGCAGTGGTAGCCACGGATGACGCCATGCATGCCTGTGATTGTGTAATGGGCCGTCTGGCTGTTAGTGCATGGCCTGCTCGGGACCGATGAAACGCAGAACCGTCCCCATCGTATCGGGCTGACACCCACATCTGCGGATTCCAGCAGTGGCGCAAAAATCACGGCGGGGTGGCATAGTTCGACTGCTTCGGAACGGGTGAATGTGCCACTGCTCTGGAGTCTGGGGAAGAGCAGTGTCTTCGAGTGCTTCGGGTAACGCCCGACGGGTGGCGGGGGCGCTCCGCGTGAGCGGAAGCGCCCGAACCGAGTGCGGTGGAGTCAACTGAGTTGCAACTTGGGACAAGGGGAAAGTCCCCAATCGCCTGCGAATAGCTGGCGTCTGGTCCGGGGGCTTCCGCTCACGCGGAGCGCCCCCGCCACCCCGTCGAGTCAATGATTTGCCCCTTAAACTGTTGGAGCAAGTCCTGTGTCTCTGACAGACTTCATCGTCGGCGCGGTCCTCCTGGATGGCTCCGCATCGATGAAGAAGACCGAGATTGTCCAGAAGCTCCTGGATCGTTTGGCGGCGGACGGGCATCTCGATCTAGGCTGCGTCCCTTCGGTCCTTGATGGAGTGATGCGCAGGGAGTCACTCGGTTCGACCGGGTTCGGCAGAGGTGTCGCCCTCCCGCACACGAAACATCCCGCGGTGACCCGACGACTCGGCATTCTCGGAGTGTGCCGCCCTGCGGTCGATTTCGACAGTATCGACGCTGAACCCGTTGACCTGATCTTCCTGATTCTCGCGCCTCCCGACTCGCCGGGCTATCAATCCATGCGCGTCCCGCGCGAACAGGAGAAACTGAACCGCCGACTGCTGAGCGAGGAGTTTTGCGCTCAGTTGCGTCAATCGACTTCGGAAGCGGGGTTGCGGGAGATTCTGTCGCAGCCCGTTCGGACAGACTGGTGACTGGAGAGTCAACTGACCGGGAGTCTGACGATGATGAGATCAGAGAATCGCGAAGTCACCGCTTCCTTCAACAAGACTCCTGGAAATGGTGCGGTGGCATTGTTCAACCGCTTTGGAACGAGTGAATGTGCCGCGGCGGTAGAGTCCGCGAGTCAGTGGCACATCGAAGTCGAGGGATGGTTACTGCCATTTCTGCGACGACTTTGTTTCGCGGTGGTTATCCTGCTGGTTGGATGCCAGGCGGCGGTCGATTCAGGAGCGGTGGATTGGCCTGAGGTCGAGAAGTTGCGATTTTCTCTGAAGGGGTTTCGGGACGATGGGTTGCGCGGGCCACCGGATGGGTTGACGTCGTTGACTTACGAGTTCTGCGTCCCGGCTGACGAGCAGGTCTACGCGGAAGTGCGGCGGATCGATCCCGAGGTGCAGATCAGTCCCGGTTCGCGCGGCCGAATCGGCTGTGGTGAGCAGCAGGCGCTCTGTCTGGGCCAGACGCATCAGCCCCGCTGGCGGGAAGTGCTGCGTGAGTTGTCGAAGCTGGCCTACGTCACCGAGATCCGCGAGTGCGTCTTCGAATGAACATTGCCCGTGGAGTTGAACCAGGATGATTTCCAGCGTGATAATCCTCCGCATCCAGGCCACTTGATGATGAGGTCAAGATGCAGCGCGTGACGGGGATTGGCGGGGTCTTCTTCAAGGCGAAGGATGCGCCGGCGTTGCGGGCTTGGTATCAGCGGCATCTGGGAATTGATGTGCAGGTCTGGGGCGGGACGTCGTTCGCCTGGGCCGACGCGCAAGGGAAGCCGACCGCAGGCAGTACCGTCTGGTCGATTTGTCCACAGGAGAGTGATCAGTTCGCTCCCAGCTCGGCTTCCTTTCAGATCAACTACCGGGTCGCTGATCTGCACGGACTAATCCAGGTGCTCCGGGATGAGGGTTGTCAGGTGCTCGACAAAATCGAGGACTCGGAATACGGGAAGTTCGCCTGGGTGATCGATCCCGAAGGGAACAGAGTCGAACTCTGGGAGCCTCCCGCTGGCAGCTGATGGCGCCTCGTCAGGAAGATCGCCAGTGATCGGCTCCTCGAGTATGGACCGGTGAGGAATCCGCCAGGACGAACGAAGGGACGAATCGATGCGAAATCATCTTCACGGGTTCTGTGTGTTGTTGCTGGCTGCGAGTCTCGGCTGGGGAGCGGAGCCGAAGCCGGGGGCGGTCACCCGCGCGGATCTCGGAAAGGAAGTCGTTCTGGAAACCGTCTATGTCCCTCCGGGCGAGTTCTGGATGGGGAGCACGCCCGAGGAAAAATTGTGGGCGACCGGAATTGAAGGGGGAGCCACGCCGGGGACCGAGCGAGAATCGTATGAGGGAAAAGCTCCGCGACGGATGCGGGTGCCGCACGGCTTCTGGATGGGCCGCACGGAAGTCACCATGGGTCAGTTCCGGCGCTTCTGTGACGAATCGCGGTTCGTCACCGATGCTGAGCAACCCGGCGGAAAGACGCAGTGCTTCGATCCGGAGTGGACCGGGTACCACCTGACGAAGCAGATCACGCATCCCTGGAAGCCGATGGCCGGGAAGAGCTGGCGTGATCCGAACTTTCAGTTCCCGCTGCGGGAAGACTTCCCCGTGGTCTGCGTGAGCTGGACCGACGCGCAAGCGTTTGGGGTCTGGTTGACCGAGCATGAACGGGCCGCTGGACGACTGCCGGAGGGGCTGGAATATCGTCTTCCCACCGAAGCGGAATGGGAGTACGCCTGCCGCGGCGGCAGCCAGGAGAGCACGGCTTACTGGTGGGGGAACGAACTGGACGAAGGGGAAGGACGGTTCAACATCTCGGGACTCGATCTGCTGCCGGGCCGCACGCGGAAATGGCCGCTGGCAAGTGCCCCATGGAATGACGGGTTCTCGTTCGTTTCCCCGGTCGATCATTACGGAGCACGCGGACGGAACGGGTTCGGTCTGGCCGACATGTGCGGTGGGGTCTGGGAGGTCGTGCTGGATCACTTCGATCCGCAAGGTGGACACGAAGAACTCGTCATCGCCCCAGCGAACCCGCGCCCGGTCTGCCGGGGCGGAAACTATTTCGATGTGCCAGGCAATGCCCGTTGTGCCGTGCGACTGGGACTCGCCGGTCCCCGCTATTCAGACTCACGCGACGGCTTTCGCATCTGTCTCGGTCCGCGGATTCAGTCGAAGTAAACGGCTCCATTCTCCAGGATGATTCCTGAAGAATCTCTCCGCCCCTCAGTCCAGAGACTCCGTGTGATTGACCGGCTCGCGGCGTGAATTCGGCGAAATGCACGAAGGGAGCCGGGATTCCAGTGAGCCGTCAGCCACGGGGGGCGTTAATCTCCCGTGTGACGGATTTCCGGGTCTCTGAACCGACAGGGCGGGCCATGGTAACGTTTTTTCTCATTTGTGCGGTGGTCGGTGGAACGGTCCTCGTTTGCCAGTTCCTTTTGACGCTCATCGGTTTAGGTGGCGATCACGAAGTCGGTGGTGACCATGGCGAGGGTGACTTCAGCGGTGGCGATCATGACGTCGTCGACGGTGATCATGACGCCTCAGGGGCGACTGACACGGAGACCGCAGACCACCACGGTGGCGACGATGGGCATGCCTCGTCGTACCTGTTCGGTGTGTTGACGTTCCGGACTCTCACCGCCGCGGTCGCGTTCTTCGGACTGACTGGGCTGGCGGCCGATTCCGCTGGCTGGCCGACCGCATCGACTCTGCTGGCGGCGGTAGTCTCCGGTGGAGTGGCGATCACGATCGTGCATCACCTGATGAAACTCTTCACCCGGCTCCGATCCGATGGAACCGTGCGGCTGAGTGCAGCGGTCGGGATGGAAGCCCGGGTCTATCTGAAGATCCCCGCGGCCCGGCATGGCCAGGGCAAGATTCACGTGCAACTCAAGCAGCAGACCGTGGAACTCCTCGCCGAAACCGATGGAGCTGAGTTGAAGACGGGCAGTGCCGTGCGTGTGCTCGGTTTCATCGGCCCGGAAGTGGTGATTGTCGAACCGCTCGAAATCACATCTCCCGCGATGCACGAAGCCGTGGCTGATTCAGTCCCGGTCTGATCACACCACAAAGAACACCTGAGCCGTCAGAAGGCTCTCCTTGCGCACACCGAATACAGGCTTTTCTGAAAGAAACACCATGATGAACCAACTCCTGCTGGCCCAGGGCCCAAACGATTCCACCGGGGTCATTCTGGCCATCATTGGCCTGTTCGTAGCGATGATGTTCTTTTCGTTCGTCATCATGCTCGCCCGGCGCTACAAGCGCTGCCCATCGAACCGCATCCTTGTGATCTACGGAAAGACCGGTGGTGACGGTTCCGTGAAATGTCTGCATGGTGGGGCACGGTTTGTGATCCCGCTCATCCAGGACTACGAGTATCTCAGCCTCGAACCGATCCAGATCGAGATTCCGCTGCGGGGGGCACTCTCTGCAGAGAACATCCGCGTCAATGTGCCGAGCGTGTTCACGGTCGCCATCGGTACAACGCCCGAACTGATGCACAACGCGGCCATCCGTCTCTTGGGGCTGGCTCGCGAAGAGATCGAAAAGCAGGCTCAGGAAATCATCTTCGGCCAGTTGCGGCAGGTGATCGCCTCAATGCGGATTGAAGATATCAACCGCGATCGCGACACCTTTCTGACGCACGTGCAGAACTCGCTGGAACCCGAGTTGAAGAAGATCGGCCTGACGCTGATCAACGTGAATATCACGGACATCACCGATGAGTCGGGTTACATCGATGCCATCGGCCAGAAGGCGGCTTCGCAGGCGATTCAACAGGCGCGGGCCGACGTGGCTGAAGAAGTGAAGCTCGGGGAATCGCGGGTGGCGGTCGCCGAGCGGGATAAGGCGATCCAGGTCACGAACGCGACGCGCGATCGGGAGATCGGGATTCGGACCGCTGAGCGCGATCAGGCGATTCAGCTCGCCGAACTCGAACGGGAACGGCAGATTGGGATGCAATCGGCTGCCCGTGATCAGGCGATGCGCGTGGCGGAACTCGACAAGGAAACGGCGGTTGCCCAGCAGGCGGCGAAGTACGCCCAGGAAATGCAGGTGAAAGTCGCCGAGCGCGAAATGCGGATCAAGACCGCGGAAGCGAACGCTGCAGCCATCGAAGGGGAAAACAAATCCCTCGCAGTCGTCGCGGCATCGAAAGCCGAATTGGCGGTGCGTAACGCTGAAGCCTATCAACTGGGTGAGACCCGGAAACGCGAAGCGGAAGCAGCCGTCATGGAAGCGCAGAACCGGGCGATGGCCCGAGCCGCGCTGGCGGAAGCGGAACGCGTCGAGGCGGAAAAGCGGGCGCAGTTGGAAGCAGTCGCGAAGGCCGAGAAGGCCCGCATGATCGTCGATGCGGAAGCGGCTGCTGAACGGATTCGGATTCAGGCGGAAGGGGACGCCGCCGCGATTTACGCCCGGTTGGAAGCCGAAGCCCGCGGTCAGTACGAGATCCTCCGCAAGAAAGGGGAAGGTCTCAAGGAGATCATCGAAGCCTGCGGCGGCGCACAGCAGGCGTTCCAGATGATGATGCTCGAACACATGGATAACCTGACGGATGCCTCCGCGAAGGCGATCTCGAACATCAAGTTCGATAAGATCGTCGTCTGGGAGAATGGCGGGGCGAACGGCACGAGCAGCACTGCGAACTTCCTGCAGAACATGACCCGAACCCTTCCGCCGATGATGCAGGTCTTCAAGGACATCGCCGGCGTGGAGTTTCCCGAAACGCTGCTGAAAATGCAGGAAGACAGTCATCCTTCGACGAATGGCCACGTCAAAGAGGAGCCGGAGGAGGCGACCTGAGCGAGGCCGAGGGGCGGTCTTTGTCTGCGACCGTCACCTTGATAAGACGTCAGAAACCCATCGAAAAGGAGACTGAACGTTGAGAATCGAAATAGCCGTGCTGGTGACACTCATTCTGTGCGCGGGTTGTGACTTCGGGGCAAAACGACGCCAGGCCGTGCAGGCCAGACGACAAGCGGCCAGCAACAATCTCCGCGCCATCGGGGAAGCGATGCATGCGAAGCCACAAGATGAACCGCCATCGGATGCTGAGGCGGAACTTCCCGTGAGCGCTCTGGATGTGGTGACCGATTCCGAGCCAACACCGATGAAATGAAGCCCAACTCGAGCAACAGCCAGCCGGTTGATTCCTAGGAAAAGCCCCGGCGGTGTCACGGGCCCCCGGAGAATCGTCCGTTCAAGCGGGGCGGAATGGTCGCCCAGGCCAAAATTTCCTGCAGCCGCCTGTTTCCAGCTGCGAGGGAAGTCGATATTCTGTAGAGAGGTTCACTTCTTCCGCAGACAGTCTGTCTCCCGACACAGGAGACCGCATGACTCCCGAACAGTACACCGCACAGCCCGACACTCCCGAGGTGCTGATCCTCGAGGATGATGTTCCCGCCGTAGATCGGCGGCCGTGGTTCTGGGGCGCCAGCTTCGCGATCAGCGTGCTGTTGCATGCGTGGCTCGTCGGCAGTCTCTCGGGTCTGCTGATTGAAGAACGGGTCCTGCTGGAACCGGAACCGCTGGAAAGCCGGTTCCATAACGACGTGGAAACGCCTGAAGAGCAGATCGAAGTCGTCGAGTACGACCTCGCGAATCCGGATGACAAAGAACACGAACAGCAAACGGCAACCAACGCGATGAGCGTGGGGCTGACCCGCAGCGACATCCCGGTCCAGGAAACCGCACCGGTCACGCTCAACGTGATCGACCCGAATCGCAGTGCCCTGCCGATGTACGACGTCCCTTCGGGGATGAAAGTGTCGGACCGGATCGTGGTGCCGGGAACGACAGGCGAAGGGATGGTGCAACTCGACGCTGCCCTCGATCGGGTCACCTGGGAAATTGCCCGGCACCTGCAGGAACGCCGCGTCCTTGTGGTCTGGCTGCTCGATGCGTCAGGGAGCTTGAATACGCAGCGGGCCATCGTCGCCAAACGCCTGAAACGGATCTATGGCGAACTCGACGCACTGGAAGCGCAGGAACAATTCGCTAAACAGGATCGTCCGTTGTTAACGGGAGTGGTGACCTTCGGCCAGCAGACGAACTTCTTAACACGCGAACCGACTGACGATTTCTCCACGATCCAGGAAGCGGTGGCGACTGCCCAGAACGATCCTTCCGGCGTCGAGAATGTCTTCACCGCGGTCAGTCAGGTCATGGACCGCTGGCACAAGTACCGCATTGATCAGGGCCGACGGATTCTGCTGATCACCGTGACGGATGAGGCCGGTGATGATCACGGCACGCCCCTCGATACCGCGATTGCCCGTTGTCGTCGCTATGGAGCGTTGGCCTATGTCATCGGCCCCGCATCCCCCTTCGGCAAACGCCGGGGTTATGTTCCGTACGTGGCACCCGAAGACAACAAGACCTACCAGATTCCGGTCGATCTCGGCCCGGAAAGCGTCGTCGTTGAGAACGTTGACATCCCGTATTGGTACGACGGTCCCCAATACGACAATCTCTCCTCGGGGTTCGGTCCGTATGCCCTGTCGCGTCTGGTGAAGGAAACCGGTGGCGTCTACTTCACCACGAACATGACGACGATGGCTGGCCTCGCCACGATCGGCACGTACGATCCGCATCTCATGAAAGCCTACGAACCAGACTACCGCTATGGTTCACCCCAGGAATTCCTCGCCGACATGGCGAAGCATCCTGTGCGAGCGGGGGTTTTTGCGATGGCTCAGTACAGCCAGACGACCCAACTCAAAGCAAACGGGACTCCGCAACTCGATTTCGAGTTGAACCCGCGGAACTTCCGCGATGCATTTACCAATGCCCAGCGATCCGCTGCTGTCAGTCAACTGGCGATCGATTCGATTCTGGCGCAGCTCTCACCAACCGTTGAGAAGGCGTACGATTCGGAACCCTCACTCCGCTGGCGGCTGGCCTTCAGCCTGAATTACGGCCGCCTGCTGGCCCAGAAGGTGCGGGCGCTGGAGTACAACACCGCGCTGGCGACCCTGAAAGGGAGCTTCACCGAACAGGACATCAATACCACTGTGAATCGCATCACGATGAAGCCGGATCGCGAAGTGACCTACGCTGTCGCCTTGAAGAAGCCGGCGAAGATCGCTCAGGAGCATCTGGAACGCGTCATCGCCGAAGCCCCTGGGACACCCTGGGCGCTCATGGCGGCCCGCGAGTTGAAAGATGGGTTCGGTGTGAAGGTCGTCAAGCGGTTCGTGCCGCCCCCCCCTCCCCCCTCGCAGACCAAGGCTGACGCGAAACCGAAGCTGCGGCCGAAGTTCGCCCAGGAACCAAACAACACCCCGCCCCCCAAGCCACCGGTCCCGAAAGCACCGCCCGCTCTGCCCAGACTGTAAGTGCCGTGGTGCGTGTCGACCACGACAACGGGGCTGAGTCTCTGGCCGAGGTCTTCAAGAGGCCAGGCATCTCCGCACCGTACACTGTTGGCGACAACGTTCCGGCAGCCCTCGTGCAGAGACTGAAAGTGTTCACGCTCGATCTGGTCTGATGTCGGCAATAACCGCCGGTCGCGCGAATGATTCCCAGATTCTGGTCATCATCGGCAGCGCTGCACCGGGACTCCGCTAGTCGACTTTCGGCTGCTCAGTTACGACACCGTTCGCGGAGTCTGCTCCGGATTAAGTGATTTCTGGACAGGGGATCGATCGTGTGGTGCTCGAGCTGTCGCGCGGATGTCGCCGCCGAGCTGGCCGCTGATAACCGGCGGGTCATTTGTACGCGCTGCGGTCTGGAACTGCGGCAGGCGGCCAGTCATGGTCCGTTTGTCACCACGCCACGAACGGTTGATTCCGAACGCGAAGCCCGCGAACTGCTGGCCCGCTGGTCGACCGATGCGCTTACCATCCCAGCACTGGCAATGCCGCGTCTCGAAGATGTCCATCGTCCTTCAGGAGATTCCGTCGACGAACAGCAACAGACGGCTCCCCCGGTCGAGAGTCCTGTGGAATCTGTCGACGCTTCCACTGTTGCAATCCCGATGGTGCGTCGGCGAAAACGTCGACGGGAATCCTCCACGCTGGTTCAACCGGTCAACCCGCCTCCGAAACCGTCACGCTGGGCCGCGATCGCCGGTCATCTGGCGGCGTATGCAGGCGTCGGCCTGTTGACCGGCGGAACAACACTCATCATCTGGAGTTACTTCGGCGGTCCCCCTGCCTATGCCCCAACCGGATGGCTGCTCGCCACGATCGGACAGATGGTGTTGTACCTGGGGGTGGTCACACTCGTCGCGAGTGGACTGGAGCAGACGACTGATGCGGTCCATCGCCAGATGGCGCAGTTGAGCGCTCAGTTGCAGCAATTGGAAGCCTCGCAGGCCCGCCGACCGCGTCGCCGCGACGCCGCCTGAGCCAGGACGTGCGTTCTGAAGAATGCACCGTCTTTTCGTGCGACGAATCCCGAAATTCTCCGCGCTGGCTTTGATACGCGCATCACACGGTACTTGATGGCGACTTCGGCGTGGCATCCACTCAGTCTCAGCGTCATCACTCGTTGGAACCGGTCTCAATCCATAATTGCGAGTGGGGCACACGAGCGTTATTGACGCCTTTTCAAAGTAGCCATCACGCTCCGCGTGATGAGCGGATCCGGGGGAAGCGTGAACGATTCCCAGGATCGGCACCGCGTCTCTTGGCTGTTGCCAGCGTTGTGCGGGACGCGCATCCTGTGGATGCAGCCAATCTGAAGTCACCCGGATGTTCATGCCTTCCCGTGGTTCAGAAAACCGGGCGAGTCCGTTACGATTCACGCTGGCGGAACCGCATCGAAGCAGTTTCCCGCCGGGCGAGTCCTTCTCTCGAGACAGGCCACGGTCGCATGCAACACGATGTCCCGACGCTGACCCGCTTCATGTTGAATTATCTCAAGACACTCACAGCGGAGATGACCGCTGCGGACCTGGTCAATCACGCGGGTGGAGCGAATCCTCCAGGATGGATTCTGGGCCATCTGGCCGTCGTTGCCGATCTTGTCGGGCCGATGCTCAACCTGGAGCGGCGATGTCCGGCCGCCTGGCACAAAGCGTTCGGGCCGACTCATCAGCCATCGGTCGAGATGCCGCAACAAACAGCAGCCGAATGGGTCGCCGCGATTGAGGCGGGCTATGAAGCCATTTTGGCGGCACTCCCTCACGCCGATGAGCAGGTCCTGGCCGCTCCGCATGGGGTCCCGCTACTGGCTGGCACGTTGATCCAAACCCGTGGTCAATTATTGAGTCATGTGCTGACGACCCATCTCGCGACGCACATCGGTCAACTTTCAGCCTGGCGGCGGAATCAGGGGAAACCGGCGCTCTTCTGACAATCGAAATCAAAAGCACCCCGCGATTACGTTGGGGGATGGGGAGAGATGAATGCTGCTGCGCACAAGCCTGACATGCCTGTTGACGTTGTCTCTCTTCGCGTCGGCCTCCGCGGCGGAGGCTCCCTCCGGATTGATGGCGGGGGCGGCGACAAGCAACATCACCCCCGATCTGGGCACACCGATCGTTGGCGGGTTTGCTCCGTATCCTGCCACGCATGTGCATGACGAACTCCACGCACGATGCCTGGTGCTGGATGACGGCACAACGCGCGTTGCGATCGTCGTCTGTGATCTCCTCGGCTTTCATCGTGCGGTGAGCGAAGAAGCCCGGCGGCTGATTGAAGTCGCGACGAAGATTCCGCCCTCGCATGTGCTGATCTCCGGGACACACACGCATTCAGCGGGGAGCGCGCTCGGTGCGAAACGCTACAGTGCCGAGCAACAGCTGGATCCCTATCAACAGTTTGTTGCCCGGCGGATTGCCGATGGCGTGCGCCGGGCGGTCAATACCTTGCGACCGGCGGAACTCGCTGTCGGGACGGTCGATGTTCCCGAGCACGTCTTCAACCGCCGCTGGTACATGAAATCGGGAACGATGCCCGAAAACCCGTTCGGCACGTTCGATCAGGTGAAGATGAATCCTCCCAGTGGCAGTCCGAATCTCATCGAACCAGCCGGACCCGTCGATCCAACCGTGTCGATCGTGTCGGTCCGCGAACCAGAGGGCAAACCGATTTCCGTCTGGGCGACCTATTCACTCCACTACGTGGGAGGCGTGGGATCGGGAGCCATCTCGGCGGACTATTTCGGCATGTTTTCCGAGCACCTGGCGCGACTGCTCGAGGCTGACCGGCAAGACCCACCGTTTGTTGCCATGCTGGCGAATGGTACGAGTGGTGATGTCAACAACATCAACTTCCGCATGCCCCGTCCCGGAAAGAAGCCCTATGAACAAATGCGGTACGTTGCCGAGGATGTGGCCGCGAAAGTCCATGCGCAACTCGCGGGGCTGACTTATCAGCGTTCGGTCAAGGTTGCCGCGGCCTATCGCGAACCGACCATCGCCTGGCGGAAGCCCACCGACGAACAACAAGCCTGGGCGGAGAAGACCCTGCAGGAACGCCCCGAAGTTCCGGGGAAAGTCGATCTTTCGCGGATCTATGCCCAGCGAACACTGGCACTGCTCGACAACCCCGATACGACGACGATTCCGTTGCAGGTCTTCGCGATCGGTCCGGCGCGCATTGGTACCATGCCGTGCGAAGTTTTCACCGAAATCGGCCTGGAATACCGTCAGCGGGCGAAGGCAACTCCCGCGTGGATGGTCTCCCTGAATCACGGGTACTTCGGCTATCTCCCGACGCCGCGGCAGCACGACCTCGGCGGTTACGAAACGTGGCTCGGAACCAACCGTCTCGAACGTGACGCCTCTGTGAAACTGCTCGACAGCCTCGACGCGATGACGCAGGAGTTGAACAAGCCGTAGCCGTACCGACCACGGGAATCTAGTGCGCAGAAACGGCGTCGGCTTCGACCTCGTCCAGCGGGGGTAGCACAAAGATTTCCCCATAGGGTGTCGGCTGATCGGCCCGGAAGCCCTGGTGCCGCAGAAGCTCGAGGACGGCCAGAAAGACCCCGATGATTCGACTCCGCTCGTGAGTTCCCTCAAAGAAGGCTGTAAACGGAACCCGCCCCTGTCGTCGCACTTCCAGCGCAATCCGCTCCATGTAGACCGCTTGCGGCGTTTCGTCGTAGCGAATAGCAGAGGTTGATTCCGTCACCTTTCGCTGGAGCACGCGCGAAATGGCACTCACGAGGTCCCACAATTCGACCTCACGAATCGGGTCCGCGGCGTGATCACGATTGAGCCGCGGGCGATCGTCGGCGAGCCGTGGATAACGCTGTTGCCACTCGGCCGCCCGGTCTTCCAAAGCGTGTGCGGCTTCCTTATACCGTTTGTACTCCAGCAACCGCAGAACCAGGGCCCCTTCCGGTTCGTCATCGGCTGCAACCTCATCAGGAGTCTCGGTCTCCGGTTGCGGTAACGCCTGACGACTTTTGATTTCCAGCAGCGTGCTGGCCATCACGAGGAAATCGCCGATCGCGTCGAGTTCCAGCAACTCGAGGATCGCCAGGTAATCGAGGTACTGCCGGGTAATCTTTGCGATCGGCAGGCGGAGAATCTCCACCTCGTTCCGCCGCACGAGGTACAGCAGCAGATCGAGTGGTCCGGCAAAGCGGTCCAGTTCAACGCGATAGGCGATCATGAGCGGTCCGGCAACTCCCGTACGGTTGAGTCTGCCGGTTTTATCGAATCTTCGTGCGTTCCGGCCTCAGGTGAAGTCAGCTGTTCTGGCGGCGATTCACCAAGAGCAGCATTGAACTGGGTCGTGAAACATTCCCCGTCGCCGCAGATTGCCCAGCCCTGCAGTTTCACCCCCCGGATGTGTGGGTGAGCAGCCTGCTGAAAAAGTCTCCCAGACCACAGACAAGAATGTCTGTGCCACCCAAACTCCAGGAAGACCTGCCTGTCGGTAGGAGAGACATTCCTGTCTGTTTTCAACAGGCTGTTAAGGTGCAGCACGAACTGGCATACGGGTGACATACAACTCGAAGCCGCCGTCACGGTCGGAGATGAACGACAGGCGGCCGTCGGGTGTCCAGGCAGAGAAGTTGTCGATCGCATCATCAGCCGACACGTTGACTGCCGCTCCATCGGGTTCGCCTGTTGCAGTGAACCGTTGCGTATAGATTTCGAATTGACCGTCGCGGTTCGCCGTCCATGCCAGTTGGCGGCCATCGGGTGACCAGGCCGGGTAATCATCGAGGCCGACCGCTGTCGTCAATCGGCGCAGGTTGTTCCCGTCCGGGTCCATCAGGGCGATCTCGAAGTTTCCCCAGCGGCTGGTGGCGAACGCGATCGTCTTTCCATCGGGCGACCACGCCGGATGAGCATCGGTCGCCGCGTCTTCTGTGAGCCGCAAACGTTCATCGCTGCCAAGTCGTCCCACGTAGACTTCCTGATTCCCCTGGTACGTCGACGTGAATGCAAAGCGTTCGCCATCGGGGGCCCAGGTGGGCCATTCTTCATGCGCGAGACCGTTCAAATTTCCAGCGACAGCCGCGGTCGAGCGGTCTTCTAACGTGAGGCGGTGGACATCAATGTCCCCCTGATTCGGCGATGCCCGATCGAAAGCGAAGAGCAGCTGTTTTCCGTTCGGTGAGTAGACCGCGTCAAACTCGGGGACATCGGTCTTCGTCACCCGCTCTTCCACGCCGGTTTCGAGTGTACGCTGAAAGAGAAAGATGGTTGATCCCTGGTGCCTGGTGAAAACCACATGGCGACCATCGGGCGACCACGAAGGACGTTGCTTCAGGAGACCGTCGGAAGTGATTTTCACGACCTCGGGTGGAGCGGCCCGGACAACATTCCCGGCGAGTGTGAGACTCAGCATCATGCTGAGAGACAGGAGCGAACCGTGAGTCCTCACCCGAGTAACTCCTCGATGCGGCTTCCCTGCGGCAGGATATTGTTCGTCGTCAGCGCGGTCGTATCGATGCCGAGTTGCCCGAGAACCGTGGCGAACAGGTCGGCCGGTGTGAACGCAGCCGAGGCCGGGTACTCGCCGAGTTTATCACTCGCGCCGATCACCCGTCCGCTGCTCAGTCCGCCACCCGCGACGAGACCGGAGTAACAATGTTCCCAGTGATCGCGTCCCGCCTTGTTGTTGATCTTCGGCGTGCGTCCGAACTCACCGACCGCCACGACGACGGTTTCCGCGAGGAGGCCCCGTTCGTGCAGATCATCGAGCAAGGTGGCCACCGCCCGGTCGAGCATCCAGGCGTGCCGATCCTGATGCTGTTGGAAGTAGCGATCGTGCATATCCCAGCCGCCGTCGCCGGTATCTTCCACGGGTTCGACGTGAGAGCTCCAGTTGACCTGCACGAAGCGTGCGCCCGCTTCGACGAGTCTGCGAGCGAGTAGACAACACTGTCCGAAGCGGAATTTGCCAAACTTCCGCCGGACCGCTTCCGGTTCGCGTTCCAGATCGAAGACGGCACGGGCGGCAGGATCGGTCAACAGTGACAGCGCCTGCTGATAGAACTCGTCGAGCCGGGCCATGCGGGGAGATTGGTTCAGCCCGCGAGAGAGCTGGTCCAGCCGCGACTGCAGGCGGCCGCGGGCGTCGATCCCGCTCGGTGTGAGACCATCCGCGAGCGTGAGGTTCGGGAGTTCCAGGCCACGGTCGGGGTGATAATCGAGCCGGAAGGGATCGTGCATCGCACCGAGACCGGCCCCGCCTTCCCCGGTGATCGCCCGCTTGCCCTGGTGCAGATGGCCGCCGAGCGTCATGAACCGGGGCATGCCGGATGTGTTACCAAGAACTTTCGAGACGATCGCTCCGTGTGTCGGCTGAAGTGCACCGGGCATCGTCTGTCCGCTGAGGCTCGCGGCCCCGGCGATGTTCCCGGTCAGTCCGATCGTCCCGGCGATGCCATGATCGTTCGATGCACACTTCAGCGAACGCAGGATCGAATAGCGATGCGCCCGCTTCGCCAGCATCGGAAAGAGTTCGCCGATCTCACAACCGGGGACGGTGGTGGCGATCGGACTGTATGGCCCGCGGTATTGAACCGGCGCGTCGGGCTTCAGGTCGAAGGTGTCGAGATGGCTTGGTCCGCCCCACAGCCAGAGGAGAATCACCGACTTCGCCGGAGCCCGCTCACTTGTCACCCCCGCGGCTTGCAGACGTAACACGTCGGCCAGCGTCAGCCCACTGACTGAGAGCGCGCCCGCCCGGAGTAATTCCCGACGGGACCACCCGCGACAATCCCGGACTCGCTGCTGACCGATGCCCAACATCGAAGTTCGTCTCCGCGCAAACCACTCCGGAAGCTAACGCCTGACGCTTGCGTCCTCCTGCCCGCGACGGCATCACCGCCCCCCCGCCGCCATGGCGAGCGACTCCGTCGGCAACCCTAACGATTCCCAGAGGGGAGGGGGCGGCGCGACTAACGTCACCCGGTCATAACGAATGGGGTGCGACAGCTCGAGCCGGTGTGCATGCAAGGCAATCGCAGCCGGATGCGGACTTTCACTCACATCCCCCGGAAAGAGCGAGGTCGCCCCGTATTGCCGATCACCGACGATCGGACAGCCACGTTCGGCGAACTGCACACGGATCTGGTGCATCCGCCCGGTTTCGAGCTGCACCCGAACCAGCGCCCGACCGGCGTGCGTCGCGATGACGTCGTAGGTCAGCGTTGCGAGCTTCGCTCCCGGAGTCTCTGGAGAGACGACCGTGACATGGGCCGTCGCGGCATCTTTCAGCAGCCAGTCACTCCACCGCTCCGACGGCACCACCGGAACTCCTTCCGTGATACAGAGGTACTCTTTGCGGACGGTGCGTTGCTGGAATTGCTCTGCGAGTCGCTTGGCGGCTTTCGAGTTCCTCGCAAAAACGATGACGCCGGAGACGGGGCGATCCAGCCGATGTGGGATGCCGAGATACACATTCCCCGGCTTGTTGTATTTGGCCTTGAGTTGCTCCTTCACCCAGCCTTCGACGGTGGGAATCCCTTCCGGCACCCCCTGCGTGAGCATCCCCGCAGGTTTGTGGACCGCCAGCAAGGGACCGTCTTCGCAGAGGAAGCAGGGCTCAGCCACGACAGTCTCAGCGAGCGTCGTTGTCATGGAGCCGGAACTCCATCCGGTGCGGTCACTCCGGCCTTCCAGGCGTTATAGCGGAAGTCCTCGCGATACCGAGTGAAGCCATCACCCGGACCGACCATTGCCGTTTGGATCCCAGCCCGGCTGAGATTCAGCGCGAGTTCCGAACGCTCGGCGAGGTCCCAGTCCGATACGTTGGTGGCATGGGCAAAGCCGCCGTTCTTGCGCGGATTCTGCCACGCGATGATGGTTTTCTGTCCGCCGGTTTCAGTGTCGCCCCAGAACTTTTCGAAGGACTTCACATCGGTGACGGTCGGAGACTTCTTACCACCCGATCCGAGCCAGTTGGTGAAGTTGTAGACGTTGTCTTTTCCGGTCCAGCGTCGGCCTTCTTTTCCCGTGGGGGTCGGCAGTAAGGTCAGCGAGAGAGCATCGCACTTGAAGAGCGTTTCCATCGCGACCACAGCGATTTCCCCTTTCAGATTCGGAGCCGCGATCAACTCGCTGCATTGCACGTTCGTGTGATGAAAACCGAGATGTGCATCCGCGAGTTGCTTCGACTCCGGATCGTTCCCAATCTGAACCGCTGTGGTGGTGTAGATCAGACAGTTCTCGAAGGTCGCACGCTGTGCGTCCTGTGCCCCGACAATTTCCACCGCCGCTTTGCTGCCGACGAACACCGTATTGCGGGCATAGAGCGATCCGGGACCGTTGATGACCACGCCAGTCGCACCCCGGCGGTTCCCTTCCGAGAGCTGGCAGTTCAGCAATCGCAGGTTGCCCCCAGTCAGTTGAATGATCTTCCACGGCAAGGGCGTGCTCGTCACGGGGGGATCAAACTGCAGTTTCAGCCCTTCCATCGTCACCTTGCCGCCGGTGATCTTAAACATGTCACGTCCGTCGACATCCTTCTCCGGTCGATACCGCAGCCCGTCGGGTTTCAGGCCGACCTGAAACTCGAGGACCGGTTCGTAACCGAAGCCTGCCTGTAGAGTGATGTCTTTCGAGAGGGTGAGGTGTCCGGCCTTGAAGGGGCCGTTGCCATCCAGCCGAACGATGCTTCCCGGCGCAGCGGCTTTGATCGCGTCGTCCAACGTCTCGAAGCGTTTTGTCTCACTACCGGCGATGACCGCGAACTGCTGGCTCGGCTCGCCTTCCAGGAGTCGGGAGATATCACTGCCGAGGTTGGCCTTCCGGAGGAAGAGGATCGCAAAGGCCGTATCGCTGGTAACTTCTTTTGCAGCAGACCACGAACCGTCCATGTTCTGTGATTTGACGAGCGCGTCGGACCCCTGCTTGAACCAGTCGGCCTCCCCGAGTTTCTCGAGTCCGAGAAGCACGCCGAGACGCTCGACGGACCACATGAAATACTTGGGCGATCCGGGACCAATCGTCTTGGCGAACACGCCGACCTTCGCGAACCCCTTGGCATAAGCCGGGTCGGAGAGCAGCGTCGCCTTCTCACCGCGGGATTCCCCCCCGGTCGAAGAACTGTCTTTCTGCGCCGCGCGGATGCGGGTGGCACGAGCGACGGTCAGCGAGAACAGACCGGCACACGTCATCGAGGAACTCGTCACTGCCGGTTTGTCCGGTGTCGCGGGAGCATAGGACCACCCGCCATCTTCGTTCTGATCATCAAGAAAGCGACCGGCGACCTCGGTCATCGCCTGCTCAATCGGCACGCCATACCGCGAGGCAACCCAGAGACCGAGCACACCGAATTGGGTGCAGCTGTTATCCCCTTCGCCATCCTGGCGATCGAGTTTCTTCAAGTTCCCAAGGACCGAGGCATCGACAGCCGGGCACGTGTAACCCCAGCCCCCCCCTTTGTTCTGCCCGGCAAGTAACCTGGCTCCCAGCGTCCGGATCGTGTTCCGATCGAGCCGGTCACCCATCCGAGCGAGGAGCAGGATGCTCAGCGAGATTTCGTAGGTGTTCTTGCAATCGTCCGCCTGTCGTTTGACGTAACGATAGCCTTTTTCAATGGCGGGATCGGTCACCGAGATGCCATTCTCGATCAGCGCGAGTGTCGCCAGCGCGGTAATGCCGGTTTTATAGCTGGCGAATTCCCAGGTGCCGTCGGTCTGCTGCTGCGACTTGAGGAACTCGATTCCCTTGAGCCGGGCCGCTTCGATTTCTTCGTTCGTAGCTGCCGTGGCGACACTGTTTGCCAGCGCCAGCCCGGCCATGAGTCCGTACAGACAGATGTGCTGCAGCATTTTCACGAGCTGGGACCTCCGGTTGTCAATCGACACTTCAGCGCCCGTGGCGGACGTCAGTAACGTCTCAGTGTATCGCACCGGGAGAGGGACTCAATCGCAACCGACACATTCAAGTCTGAATTCGCAGCATCCGAAACAGGGGCCGAATTTGTCCCCGGAGATCGATCTGTTCACGTTCAGCGATCCGTCAAGCGAGCATCGCCACTTGAGAGCATTCATTGCCCGCGTACATCCCAACTCGATGTATAGCCTTCGGCCCAACGACCCGTTATGGCTGGTTGCGATAGCACGAAAGCAGATTCCGCGATTCAGCCGTGGTTTGTGAGCAAGCAAGTCATTACGTTAAGCCTGGCCTTGACGATCAAATGGTTGACTGGAAATGCCAGTCCGTTTACGCACCTGCCGAAGCCAGAGGCCAAGGGCACACCCCAGCAACAAGACGACCGCACCACCTAGCAGTTTCCCAAATGGAGAAGAGAGCAAGCTTCCGGGCAGTCCATGGAAAAAACGCGCGGCATCAAAATCGAGGGACACGGTAAACAACACGACAATGCTGCCGCCAAGTATCATGAGTTTTGCAGCCGCGCTGATGGCCTGAAGCTCACCGCGTTTCCAGTCTCTCATGTCAGATTCTCATCTCATGGATGCGAGAACTGATCATCCACCACCGAGTGCAACAACGGGGGAGAGTTCGCCAAGGGGTTGTGAATCATTGGGCGGCTTCCCATCCCCCATGATTCGTTGCACAACATCACGTCGGCGGCTGTGGGCAGAGTCTCCCGCCCCCCCCTGCTGAAATGTGTTACTCGCCAGCCACACGGGTGAACTCATAAGCAATCAGGCCGATGCAGACGACCCACGCGACTGACGCCGTTGCGAGAGAGCGCAGACACAGCGGTTGGGATTGCACGGTCACCTGGAGTTCCAGTTCACGCGGCGGGTATTCCGCCGTGCTGTACCCCGGGGCCCATTCCGAACCATCCGCCAGCACATAGATTCGTCGGGTGCGATACAGTAGCCAGCCAAGTGCCCCCAGGGCCGCGAGTGATGTCACCAGAATCAGCGGATTCGCCGGTTCGTGTTCCGCGGCCGCCATCGCCGGATTGTTCTGGGCCACCTGCGACATCATCGTTGCGAACGCGTTATTCAGGAAATGGAGCAGCATCGGCATCCAGAAGCTGCGCGTCGTCAGATACACGAAATGCAGCACGATCCCCATCGGGAAGACCGCAGCCGCGTGGACGGGGTGAATATGGGCCGAGGCAAATAACGCGGAACTCAAGAGCACTCCCCAGATGACTCCACGCCGTGCCACGAGGCCGCGACCAATCACGCCGCGAAAGACCAGTTCCTCTCCCAGTGCGGGGCCTCCGGCGATAATCAGGATCATGATCGGGAGCGAACCCGCCTGGGCCAGCTTCGCAAGCATCTCCACGGCATTCATTTCATCAAGAATGCCCAGCCAGGGCTGTGCCTCGACGATCGGTTTCCAGCCTTCCAGCAACACACGATAGAGTTCGCTGCTGACGACGCTGAGCGGCAGCATCATGGCGCAGACGATCATCACGTGTAACAACCGGGGAGCCGAGAGATTGAGAGGTTCCCACCACCGTCCCCACCAGCGTAACACCGCGGCAATCATCGCCATGATGCAAAGCAGCAGCTGATCGCCACCCAGCATGATGACGACGGCATAGCCGGGCCAGGCGTTCAAGTCGTTCATCGCATGCGGCGACACGCCGTTGGCAATCGCGACGACGACCGCGACGACCGCGGCCACGATCGACCCCGCAAGATGCGCGAAGAAAAAGCCGAACCACCAGCCCATGGCTTCCGGAACGTCGGGGCCTGGCGGCAGGACGCGCTGCGCACCTTCCCCATGGATTGTGTCGACGTTCTCCACCTGCCTGGAACTTGCGGCAGTGGACGGTTCATCGATGAACTCTGCAATCTCCAGCGGAGTCTCAGCAGGATCGGACGAAGCATCCATGTCGAACAACTTTCCCAAGAACAGCAGTTGGGGACCGCGACAGTCAGGACATCCAATCTGAACCATCTGAACCAAACCGGAGTCACTGCAATTGACTCCACAGCCTGCTGTCGAGTCCACTGTAAGCCGTGGGGAAGGACGGAGCAATTCCCGATGTCCCGCACGGTTTGTTGAAGTGCTCTGCGGAGAGCCATGAGTCGTTGGATCGTGATGGTTCTCGAATGATGGACGAGATGGCCGACGACAAACAGATCGGTGCCGATACCCGAATGCTCGCGGCGGTGTTCTGCCCGGGATGCGGCACGCGGTTCTTGCCTCAGCTGGAACCCAAAGGCTGCCCGACGTGCGGTCAGGGGACTCCGCATCCGGGACTGGTCGCGACGCATCTCTCCCAACATGCTCTGAACGCGGCTCAGGCCGTGGAAGTCGACACGCTGATCGGTCGTGATTTCGGCGTGTATCACCTGGAAAATCTGCTCGGTGCTGGCGCGATGGGGCGGGTCTACCTGGCACGCCATCGCGATCTGCATCGGTCGATTGCCCTGAAGATTCTCCCGCCGCGACTGTCAGAAAGTGATCCGGCCTATCTGGAACGATTTCAGAACGAAGGCCGGGCGGCAGCGGCTCTGGTCCATCCGAATGTGATCACCGTTCACGCGATCGGCGAGATCGATGGTTATCACTTTCTGGAGATGGAATTTGTCGCCGGACAATCTCTGGGGCAGTGGCTGAAGGATAACGGGGCACTGACTCCCGAGCGGGCGACGACGATCGCCGCTCGGATTGCCGATGGTCTGGCAATCGCCCACAGTCACAACATCCTGCACCGCGACCTGAAGCCCGATAACGTGCTCATGACGCATCTGGGGGTGCCCAAGATCGCCGATTTTGGCCTCGCCAAGCGCGTCCTGGCCGACAGCGCGATTCTCGGGGAACTCGTCGGCACGCCCGCTTTCATGGCTCCGGAACTCTTCCGGGGCGAACAAGCCAGTGCGGCATCCGATGTGTACGCGCTGGGTGTCTGTTACTACCAGATGCTGACCGGACGGCTTCCGTATCCTGCGGAAGAAATGAACGAGCTGATCCGCAGCGTAACGCTCGATGATGTTCCGAGTCCACGTCCATGGTGTCCGGAACTCCCCCTGGAAATGGCCGAGTGCCTGTACACTCTCCTGGCGAAAACTCCGGCGAATCGACCCAAAGATGCCTGGGCAGCATCGCAACTGTTGCAGGCGGTGCTGGGGGAAGTGGAAGATCTCGAAACCCAGATCCAGCAGGCGTTCGTGGCTCATCTGGGAGTCTCGTGGCGCGCCCGGGGATCCGGTTTTGAACTGCGGCTGGTCTTCGCTAACGGTCGCAAGCAGACCGTTTTCATCGAGCCGAGCGACCATGCAGCTTCCGAGCGACTGTTGCGCATCCGTAGTTTATGCGGGCGCGCGGAACCGGCTTACCTGGAAACTGCATTGCGCCTGAATGCCGAAATTCTGCATGGTGCGCTCTGCATTCAGGAAATTGAGGGAGAACCGACCTTTGTGATGGTCGACAGCTATCCCCGAGCCACCGTCGACGTCGAAGAAATTCGTAGAAGTGTGTTGGAAGTGGCGCACCGGGCCGATGCCGTCGAGCAGTTTCTGACGGGCTGCGACCGACATTAGCCATGGTACCTCGACCTCACACGGTCAGACCAATCCCGGAAACATCGCAGTGGTTGACGCAACTGAATAGCAGCCATCACACTCCGTGTGGTGAGCGGATCCAGGAACGACGCGGAATCTTCCCCGGATTGATCCATGTGATTGAATGTCAGCTGGTTGCGGGGGTGGTTGGTGAAGACGGTTACGGCCGCTACGTTCCACTCGTAACTCGTTGAACCTTGGTTGTTTGCGAAGAATGTGCTTGACGGACGCCGGCGTCAGACCCTACCGTGGGGAAGCAGCCATTGAGGGGCTGGTCGCCGAAATTGCAGGAATCGAGTCATCATGCGTGTTTCGAGCTGGTTGGGTCTCACGAGTTGTGTGGTGATGCTCTTCGCCGCCACGGCCTCAGCGCAACAGTCTGCCGGGACGCGGTACAATGAGGTGACCGTCGCCGCCCAGGCGACTGGTGAAGAGCTCTCCGCGCAACCCGAACTCTGGGTGATGGAAGTCCGCTTCCGGCCGATGCGGCAGATCGTGGTCGATGTCACCGATCCGAAGACGGGGCAGAAGTCACCCAAGCATGTCTGGTACATCGCGTATCGGGCCATCAATCGCAAGCTGGCCAGCCTGGCTGTCGAAAACGCGCCGGTGAATGAACTCGATGCTCCGGTGATTCCGCCCCAGTTCATTCCGGAATTCACCCTGGTCACGACCGATGGAGAAGAGCCGCGCGAATACCGCGATCAGGTGATCCCGGAAGCTCTCGCGGTGATCCAGCAACGGGAGCGGATGGAACTGAAGACATCGGTTTCAGCCGTGAGCGATCTCCCGCCTGCCGCCGAATCGAAATCGCCCGATGAAACCGTGATCACTGGCGTCGCGATGTGGAGCGGGATTGATCCCGAAGCGGATCGCTACACGGTCTTCTTCACCGGCTTCTCGAACGGTTTCAAGAAGGTTGCCGGTCCCGATGGAACGGAAGTGGTGCAGATGAAGACGATCCAGACAAAATACTGGCGTCCGGGTGACCGGTTCGAGCAGAAAGAACCCGAAATCCGCCTCGACGGCCAGCCCCTCTGGATTCATCGCTAACGCTCGCAAGTTATTGCAAGCATGGATGTTCCGCGATCTTGCAGGGTGGGCTGTGCCCACCGTCTACATCCACGTTCGAAAGACGGTGGGCACAGCCCACCCGACGGAAGACGGGATGGCTTGAAAGTCCTCGTCGAATCGACGAAGATGCGTGGCCCGGACAGATTGTCTTTGGCAGCCGGGTTTTCCTGACGAGCGAAATTTCGAGGCGGATCATGGCTCATAAGAAGGGACAAGGCTCCAGCCGCAACGGTCGCGATTCGAGCGGCAAGCGTCTGGGCGTGAAGAAGTTCGGTGGCGAGCACGTGATCGCCGGGAACATTCTCATCCGTCAGCGGGGCACGAAGTGGCACCCCGGCCGCAACGTCGGCATGGGTCGCGACTACACCCTCTTCTCACTGATCGAAGGGCACGTCTTCTTCGACCAGGAAGGCCGTCGCATCAACGTCAAGCCCGCCGAAGCCGTCGCCGAGCAAAACTAACTCGCTTGCGTCTTCGCGATTCTCATAAAAAAGCGCCCCGTGAGATCTCTCACGGGGCGTTTTCGTTGGGAGGCCCACCCAAGGCATTGGGTGGGCGTCTGGTTCGATTCATCACGCCGAGGCGAGTCCCGGCAGCGCTCCTGTACTGTCGCCGAGATACGGCACCCGGACGTCCATCCGTTCGAGCAGCGACAACCACAGGTTGGTGAGCGGCGTTTCGTTCTGATAGCGGATGTGTCGACCACTCGCGATCGTGCCGCCACCTTTGCCGGCGAGGAGAATCGGCAGGTTGTCGTGGTTGTGGGCGTTGCCGTCTGAGTTACCGCTGCCGTAAGCGATCATGCAGTGATCGAGCAGGGTTCCCTCCCCTTCCGGGATCGCCTTCAACTTCTCCAGCAGGTACGCGTACTGCGTCATGTGGAAGCGATTGATCAGTTTGAGCTTCGTCTTCTTCGCTTCATCGTTCCCGTGATGGGACAGGTCGTGATGCCCTTCCGGGACTTCGATGAACGGATAGGGACGGTTGCTTCCCTCGATCGCCAGCACGAAGGTGCAGATGCGGGTCACGTCGGCCTGGAAGCCGAGGACCATCAGGTCGCACATCATCCGCAGATGTTCGGCGTAGTCGGCCGGGACTCCCGTCGGCATCGGGTAATTCGGTGTCGCCACCGGCGGGAGTTTCTCGGACCGCTCAATCCGCAGTTCGATGTCGCGGATGGCGGTGAGGTACTCATCCAGTTTGCGTTGATCGTTAGTGCTGATCTTCCCCTGGAGATCAGCGGTCTCCGCCCGCACAAAGTCGAGCACGCTCTTGCGACGGGCGTCACGCTCCAGTCGCTGGGCATCGTTCCCACCGCCGAACAGCCGTTCGAAGACTTGCTTGGGATTCACTTCCTTCGGGAGCGGTTGTGTTGCGGAGCGCCAGGACATCGTGGAAGAGTAGACGCAGCTGTAACCGGAATCACAGTTCCCGGCCATCGCGCCCCCTTCCGCGCCGATTTCCAGCGAAGGTAGCCGCGTGAGGTCACCAATACGTGATGCAGCGACTTGATCGACCGAGATGCCGCTCCGGATGTCGGTCCCATCGGTCTTCCGCGGTTGAGCCCCGGTGAGGAACGCCCCCAGTGCCCGAGCGTGGTCGCCGCCGCCATCTCCATGCGGGCGGGCCTTGTCGGCAGTCAATCCGGTCAGGACCGAGACGTCGTCCCGGACATTGGCCAGCGGTTCGAGAATCGCTGGCAGCTCGAAGCCGGTCCCTTCGCTCGCGGGCGTCCAGTCGGCCATGTTCACGCCGTTCGGGACGTACAACACGGCCAGCCGGTTCGGCGCGACTTTCGTACCGGGTGCACTGTCGGCCCACGCAGTCATCGGGCCCATCGTTTCAAGCCACGGGAGCGCGATCGCTGCGCCCGCAGCCTGCAACATCGTCCGTCGTGAAATCTGCCAGGAGTGGGTCATGGTTCCCCCTTCAAACCGCGTCGAAGCCGGAACGGCTCGCTGCGGACAATGGCTTGGATGAGACTTGAGACACGATAGTCGCCACGGGCCGTCTCGGCGACGGTCCGTTCAATCACAGGCCGATCATAGTATTCCAGACCGCGGCCAAGGCCGTAGATCATCAGCTTTTCCACGAGGCACCGCGTGAACTGATCTTTCCGATCGCGCAAAATCTGCTTGAAGTCGGACGGGCCGGCGAATCCGGTCCCATCCGGCAGGTTCCCCGCGGTTTCGATCGGAAATTCGCCGTCCTTGGTTCGGTATCGACCGATCGCATCGTAATTCTCAAAGGCGAAGCCGATCGGGTCCATTCGGGCATGACAGTTGGCACAGGCCGGCTTCGACCGGTGCTGCTCCATCCGCTGCCGCAACGACCCCGACAGAGCCGCCTGCTCGGTTTCTTCAAGCAGTGGCGCATCGGGTGGCGGCGGGGGTGGCGGGTCGCCGAGGATCTGTTCCAGGATCCATCGTCCGCGCTTCACCGGGGAGGTCCGCGTCGGGTTGGAAGTCACGGTCAGGATGCTGGCCTGGGTGGGCAGACCGCCCCGCTGTCCATTGCCGAGCGACACGCGGACAAATTTTGGCCCGCGGATCGGCTGACCCTTCTCTTTCGTCGGCTTCTGGCCGGCGAGATTCCCGTTCGTATCGACGATGCCGTAGAACTGAGCCAGCGGCTCGTTGAGATACGTGAAATCCGCATCGAGCAGGTCGAGGATCGGCCGGTCTTCGCGGAGCACTTCCGCCATGAAGAGGACCGTTTCCTGATGCATGGCGCTCCGCAGCCGCTCGTTGAAGGCCGGAAAGAGCTTGGCATCCGGCGCGACGACGTTCAGCCGTTGTAGTTGCAGCCACTGCAATCCGAAGTTTTCGACAAGTGTCTGAGCCCGCTGATCTTTCAACATCCGGACAACCTGAGCATCGAGGTTCGCGGCCAGCTTTCCGGCCTGGGCCAGTTGCAGCACTTCCTCATCAGGCATCGTGCTCCACAGGAAGTACGACAGCCGAGACGCCAACTGGTACTCATCGAGTGCCCGGTGTTCCGGCGCAGCGGGCTGGTCATCCAGTTCCCAGCGGAAGAGAAACTTCGGCGAGGACAGGACTGCCGTCAGCGCCCGCTGCATCGCGACTTCCCACGACAGGCAGCCACCCTGCAATTGCGACACCAGTGCTTCCAACCGGGCCTTCTCCGCGGGCTGCGGCGGACGACGATAAGCCCGCAGCAGCCAGCGATCGAGGACAGCCGACGTCTTCGCGGCATCGGTGGCCTGTTCGGCAGTGACGGCGAGTAGTTTGCGATGACTGGCAGGCCGGGTGTCGAGCGGGCCTTCCAGATTGAGCCATTCGACATGGACTACCGCCGGGGGTTGATCGGCCGCGGGCTTCACCAGTGCGACGGCGACGCGTTTCAGACCCAAATCTGGCGGGATGCGGACTTCGAGTGTTTCCGCCTTCCCGGATTCTGTCGCCTGCACATCGGCGGTCTTCAGGATCACGAACGGCCGCAAACCTTGCACGGCTGGTCCGGAGAGGGTCCCCGCTTCTTCGTCGGTCGCTCCCTGGGCGATGTCGTTCCCATGGGCGAGCAACGCCACTTTCACCGTTTGGCCTTCGACCGACTCTTTGTAGAGGCGGACACGGAAGATGTACTCGCCATCCGCGGGGACTTGATACGGCGTGTGCAACGGTCCCATCGCCGTCGCCGATTGATCCGCCTGCGTGGTCATGCGGCGGAATTTGTCGCCGGGGACGTCGCCTCCCGCGGGTTCCAAGTAGCGTCCAGCCTGAAACCGCTTGGGTGGCGATGGCGGATTCGGGAGGATCGCTCGCTCGGCGATCGACTCGGCCGCGGCGAGATAGCGTTCCATCAGTACCGGCGACAGCGTGAGGACATCGCCGATGTTGTCGAAGCCGTAGCCAATGTCATCCGCCGGGAAGTCTTCCGCGGGGTTGAAGTCGACCCCCACCAGATCGCGGACGGTGTTCGCATACTCGACCCGATTCAAGCGCCGCACGGTCACGCGACCGGGATCGGGTTTGGCATGGCGATCGTGATGGTCGAGAATCCCGAGGATGCTCTTCGACAGGGCATCGATCTCGGCCCGTGGCGGTCGCGGGGAGTCTTCCGGCGGCATCTCGCCCGCTTCGATCCGCTTGAGCATCGTCAGCCAGACTTTGCGATTGCGGACCACGCTCGCGTTATCGGTGAATGCGACCAGCGAGAGACTCCCCTCGGGCTTCACATCGCTATGGCATTTCACGCAATGCTGCTTGAGAAACGCTGCCCCGGACGGTGCGAACTGTGGCGGTTCTTCCGCAGCAGCAACGGCGCAGCAACCAATGACAATCAGGGCAATCCGGCAACGCATGGAGGCAGGCTTTTGCAGGCGGGATACATCGAGGCAGGCTGATGCAATTCTACGCGCACAGAGAACGCGAAGCTACCCCATTCAAGGACGTTCCAATGCCTGGGAATGTCCGCATCGTCCGAGCCGCGACCGTCAGGGAGCGCGTTCCCGGGTTTGTGGAGCCTCGAAAGAACGTGCTCCCTGACGGTCGCGGCTCGGATGGAAGCGTGAGACGTCGTTAAACGCTTACGGGTGTCCCGGACTTCTCGACGATCACTTTGTCGAGTTCGGCCTTCAGTTTGCCGAGAATTTCGTCGTAAGGGTACGCGCCGAGTTCCAGCGGTCCCTTTTTCAAGTTGACGAAGTTCGGGCCGCACCAGAGGCCGAGGTCGGCGTCATCGGTCTCGCCGGGGCCGTTCACACGGCACCCCATCACCGCGATCGTGATGTGATGATCCTTCGCGTAAGCCGTCATCTCTTTGACCTGCTCGGCCAGTTCGATGAACGCCTGATTCTCGACCCGTGAGCAACTCGGGCAGCTGATGATGTTCAGCGATTTGAGACCGAAATCGACCACCGAACGGACCCGACCCGCAGCGATGTCGGCGAGGATCTGCCGTCCCGCGACGATCTCTTCCGGCTTGCGTGGATTGGGCACCGTCAACGAGACCCGGATCGTGTCCCCCACGCCGCGGCCGATCAGTTGTTCGAACGCAATCCGCGTTTTGATGATGCCGTCCGGAGGCAAGCCTGCCTCGGTCACCCCGAGATGCAGGGGGACATCCGGCCGGCTTTCTGCAAACCGGCGATTGACCTCGATCACCTTTTGCGGATCGGAATCCTTCAGCGAGACGCAGTATCGCGTATAGCCGAGTCCATCGAGAAAATCGCAGTGTTCCCAGGCGCTTTCGAGCATCGGCGTGATCGAGTCGGACGGGTCGTACTTCTCTTTCTTCGCGGGATCGACCGACCCGCAGTTCACGCCCACCCGCAAAGCGAGATCATGCTCGACCGCGACCGCGGCCAGATAGCGGACCTTTTCCTGCCACGGCTTTTCGCGTTCGTGGTGGTAGAGATGCCCGGGGTTGTACCGCAGCTTGTCGACATACGGGGCGACGAGTTCGGCGAGTCGATAGTTTTCCTGCAGATCGACAACCAGATTGGCTTTCGTCTGCTTACGGATCTCGGCGAGGGCGTCGACATCTTTTTTGCTGTCGACTGCGATCCGGACGACATCCGCCCCGGCCCGATGCAGGTCGTTCGTCTGGGCGACGGTGGCGTCAATATCCTGCGTATGCGTCGCCGTCATGCTCTGGACAGCAATCGGATGCTCTGCACCGATGGTGACCGACCCGATCCGCACCGACCGAGTCGGATTCCGACGAATTTCCACGCGACAATCCCTTGTGAGATGCGATAACGCCCCGTGGCAGTATAGTCGTCGGCGCGGCGCAGACCAACCGGGAAGGGGGTGTGGTCAGTTGTCCGTAGTCCGTTGTCAGTGGAAGACGCCCCGAAACAACGCATGCTACTGACCACTGACCACGGACCACGGACACAGCATTCCCCGCCACTCTCTACCGCGACGCTGGTATTTCTCGCGTCGCTCGTGTTAAATCGTCGGTGTGAAGAAGTTGCGTCGGCATCCGGCGGACGCACAACAGGATGGATGGCGATGGAAGCGGTCTTTTCGAGTTTGCTGCAGTTGATTGCGGCCCTGTGGCAATTGACGTTGGCGCTCTGCTTTCTGGTGGCTCCGTGGGCCCCACTGATCGCGTATGTCGCCTTCTGGCTCTACGCGGTCGACTGGATGAAACTGCGTCCGGTCATCGCCCGTGGCGGTTGGATCGCCGTGCTGCTGATCGCCATGATGACCACGCTGGTCTGGGGGCTCGTCGCTCCGCCGGTCGACAGTCACTATCTGCTGGGGCGTCCGGTGAGCAATTTCGCCGGAAAGTTCGTCTATGTCTCGGCGCTGGTGACCATCATGTTTCTGTGTGGATCGGTCCAACTTTCCGGGCTTTGCGGTTCGTGGGCGACCTTCAGGGAAGACGCTCCAGAAGACGAGCATCACCACGGCCATGGCCATGGTCACGACGACCACCACGGGGGACATGAACCGGCCCCGACACTGATTGCCCATCACTAACGCTCGGTGTCTAAACGTACCCAGCCTGTTGCGCTGAGATTGCCGAGGACAGCTCGGTTTCGGCGACGGTTGTTCACTCACGGACCGTGCCGCAGACCCGACCGGTTTGCCGGTCGGGATAGACTCTTCCAGACCCGCTTATTGTGGTGCAGCACGCCGTTGTGTACACTCCGCGAGGAAGACTCGCCCGCCGATGCACGGAAGGTGTCGGGCACAGCGGCTGACCGCACACGCATTACTCTACACGAAGGATGTTCTTGATGGCTCCGGCAACCGCCACGCCCCCCGCGACTAAGAAGCTCCCGTACAAGGTCAAAGACATCTCGTTGTGGGAATTGGGCCGGAAGGAAATCGAGCTTGCAGAAGTCGAAATGCCGGGTCTGATGGCCCTGCGTGAGAAGTACGGCAAGACCCAGCCGCTGAAGGGTGCCCGCATCGCCGGCTGCCTGCACATGACCGTGCAGACCGCCGTGCTGATTGAAACTCTGACGGCCCTGGGTGCCGAAGTGCAGTGGTCCAGCTGCAACATCTTCAGCACACAGGACACCGCCGCCGCTGCGATTGCCCAGACCGGCGTTCCGGTCTATGCGTGGAAGGGGATGAACAACGAAGAATTCGACTGGTGCATCGAGCAGACGCTCTACTTCGCCGATGGCCAGCCGCTGAACATGATTCTGGACGATGGTGGCGACCTGACCTCGATGGTCCACACGAAGTACCCGGAACTTCTCAAGGGGATCAACGGGCTGTCGGAAGAGACCACGACCGGGGTCCATCGCCTCGTGCAGATGCATGAACAGGGCAAACTCGGCGTCCCGGCGATCAACATCAACGACAGCTGCACGAAGAGCAAGTTCGACAACCTCTACGGTTGCCGGGAATCGCTGGCCGACGGCATCAAGCGGGCGACCGATGTGATGGTCGCTGGCAAGACGGTCGTGGTCTGCGGCTATGGCGACGTCGGCAAAGGGTCGGCTGCGTCGATGAAGGGCCTCGGGGCCCGCGTCGTTGTCACCGAGATCGATCCGATCTGTGCTCTGCAGGCAACGATGGAAGGCTATCAGGTCACGACGCTCGAAGACATCGCCCCGTACGGCGACATCTTCGTGACGACGACTGGTTGCCGCGACGTCATCCGGGGCGAACATCTCGACAAGATGAAGCACCACGCCATCGTCTGCAACATCGGCCACTTCGATCTCGAAATCGATATCGCTTACTTGAACAACCGCAAGGACATTAAGAAGACGAGCGTGAAGGCCCATCAGGACGAAGGCGGTCCGGTCGACAAATACACCTATCCGGACGGCAAGGCTCTGCTCGTGCTGGCTGAAGGCCGGCTGGTGAACCTCGGCTGTGCCAACGGGCACCCATCGTTCGTCATGTCGAACAGCTTTACCAACCAGGTGATGGCTCAGCTGGCCCTGTGGCAGGAACCGGAACGCTTCGAACTGGGTGTCCATCGCCTGCCAAAGGAACTCGACGAAGAAGTTGCCCGCCTGCATCTCGGGAAGCTCGGTGTGAAGCTGACCAAGTTGACCCCCACGCAGGCTGAATACCTCGGCATCCCGGTCAACGGCCCGTTCAAGCCGGAACATTACCGGTATTAAACGAGGCTGGAGTGAGAATGCAAGTTTCGTGAAGCCCAGGGAAAGCATTCCCTGGGCTTCCTGCTTATGGAGGGTGAACCAATGAAGGTTGGCATCGTCGGTTGTGGGTTTGTCGGGGCGACCGCGGCGTATGCCATGGTCATGCGTGGCGTCGGCCGCGAGATAGTCCTCGTCGACAAGAATCCCGAACGGGCACAAGCCGAGGCGGACGACCTCTTCCATGCGGTCCCCTTCGCAAACCCGCTGCATGTCCGGGCTGGCGAGTATGCCGATCTGGCCGGGGCGAAGGTGGTGATCGTCGCGGCGGGCGTGAACCAGCAACCGGGGGAAACGCGACTGCAACTCCTGGAACGGAACGCCGCCGTCTTTCGTGCCGTGATCCCGGCCATCGTACAAGCTGCTCCCGACGCGGCCCTCGTTGTCGCGACGAATCCGGTCGATGTGATGACGCATCTCGCGAGTCACTTCGCGATTCAACACGGGGTCTCACCGCGACGAATTCTGGGCTCGGGCACGACGCTCGACACGGCACGCTTTCGTACCTTGCTGGGGGCGCGGCTGCAGATTGATCCGCATCATGTGCATGGCTACGTGATTGGTGAGCATGGCGATTCCGAAGTCCTCACCTGGTCGACGGTCACGGTTGCCGGGCTGCCCCTCAATGACTACTGCCAGACCCGCGGGATCGCGCTCGCTGAGGTCCACCGCCAGGAGATCGATGAAAGCGTCCGCAAGGCAGCGTATCGAATCATCCGCGGCAAAGGGGCAACGTACTATGGCATCGGGAGTGCCCTCGCGAAAATCGTCGAGGTGATCGCGTTGAATCAGCAGGCGATCCTCACGGTGTGTGCTCGTGTTCCCGAAATCGCTGGGGTGAAGGATGTCACGCTGGCGCTGCCGCACGTGCTGGGTGGAGACGGCGTGGTCATGCCGATTCCCCTGCGCCTGAACGACACGGAGCAGGCAAGCCTGCAACGCAGCGCCCGCATTCTTCGCGATGCGATCGACTCGCTGAACCTCGGCTGATGCGCCGTGCACTCAGGGATGAGAAGCGTCTCAGCCATCGGAAGGGCTGAGCGTCCGGGGATGCTGCACCGTGGGAGATTACCGGGACGGCGTGGGCGTCTTCAGCCAGTCACGGGCGCGGCTGGCGGCGGGGGTTTGCGGGAAGCGTTCCGGGAGTTCCACGGCCAGGCGGCGGGCGGCAGCCATGTCTCCAAAGTTCGCGAGAACTTCCACGGCTCGCCATTGCGCGTGGGCTGCCAGGGCGGGCTGATCATTGTAAATCAGCGGTAACCACAACCATGCCGCGACTGCTTGCAGTGGCATCTGCTGGCGGGCGGCTTCGGTGCCGATCAGGTAGTACGGTCCGCCGCGTAAGTTCGACGGCAGATCTTCGGTTAACAACTCCCAGCGTCTCAGCTCCGTCGGTGTCACCGCCCCGCTGAGTGTCCGAAGACGCCACAATTGAGCCTGGGCGAGTCGCTGCACGCGGATATCGGCCTCGCTGGCGAGGTCGCGGAGATCCTTCTCTGCTGCGGGATCGGTCGTGCTGTTCACCCGCAGCTGCCAGCTGGCGAGAATCAGTCGTCCCAGCGGACTCTGGCCAGAGGTGCGGAGTGATCGTTGTTCGGCACTGGTGGGAACTGTCACCGCGCCATCGTCCCAGACGAGCGGGATCAGGCCGATGTGGGACGTGGTCGGATCACCTTCATACAGTGGCAGAAAGCGTTGCGCAGCGGCGAAGAGATCCATCCGCTGGAGCGCACACCGCACTCGAGCAGCCAGCAATTCGCGACGGACCCAGCCCCGTTCCTCATTTTCCATCGCGGCGGCGAACTGGGCCTCGGCTTCCAGAAATTCCCGAGCCTTGTAGAGTTCTTCGCCCCGAAGTTGCTCCGGTTCGTAGGCGGTTTGGATCGAGACGACTTCTGCAGCCGGAAACGATTTAGTCCCCGAGCCGACACCCGTCCGCACGGTCAGCTGGCTGCCGGTGTAATCGAGAATCACACCGCGAAAGGTCACGCGACTGGTTTGCCCGGCCGGTTGCAGGATGACGACGTCATCAGCCCAGGTGGTACACGCGGTCGCAATCAGGACCAGTGCGACGAGCGCCGCAGTCGATCGACGAAGAGAGCAAGGCGACGGGCAAATCGCAGCAGTCCTTACGGGTTGGCCAGCCGTTTCACGTCATGATAGCGATAGGTGCCGCCGTTCTGGCGGGCCAGTTTCTTCAGAAAGTTATCGAGATCCAGCTCGGCCCCTTTGCCGAATTCAATCGTATGAATCCGCGCCCGTCCCTGATTGAGCCGCGCGATTTCTGCGAGTTCCGCAGCACTCAGTTGCGGTTCATCAGCATCGGTCAGAAAGAAGATGACTTCCGGCCCCATTCGCAACGCCAGCTTTAACGCCGGAATATGATCGGTCCCCAGATCCGGATCGATCAAACCAATCGCCTGCAGCGCGTAGGTCTTGTTGATTTCGGTCGCGAAGAAGAGCGGGCCATCATTTCGCCCGCGCGGCGGGAGGGGCTTGGTCGTCTGATTGTAGAAGATCACCTGAAACTGCTGGGCGTCGGTCAAGGCGTTCAACGAGGATGCGAGTGCCGCTTTTGCCGAGCGCATCGCATGGTAGTTCGCCATGCTGGCGGAACAGTCGACGACGAAGACAATCCGCGACCCCTGATCACGCGCCCCGAGGAAGGCGGTGCCGGGAAGTCCCTGGTCGAGCTGGGCCCCGACCGAGGGGGGCCGCGACCCCTGCACGATGTTGCGGGCATCGTTCGTAGCCGGGTTGAGTGGAGACGCCCCGACACCAATCCCGGCGGTCGACGGAAGTTCGAGCGGAGCAGACGCCGCGGGAGGGGAGACCGAGGACGGAAACGCGATTTCTGAGGGAGGGCTGTTCGTGAGTTGTGGTGGGGTGGGATCGGTCTCGCTGGCTACGACCGGGTTCTGCCCGGTGCTTTCGCGGACAATGCCGATCTCGCGCATCGGTTCATCGCTGAAACCGACCGGAGCGGGCTGCACAGTTTGCAGCCACCAGGCAAAGAGGGCGACCAGACCTGCATGCAGCAGCAGCGACAGGAGACAACTTGCAATCGACAGGCGACGATGCAGCACCCGTTCCCAGCGATCAACGGTCGTCAGTGCCATCGGTCCGACCTCTCACAGCAATCCTTTACACCAGTGCACTCTATCGGTGAGTCGATTCACCGGTCAACACGAATCTCTGCTGCAGCAGGTCCCGCATGCTGCGTTTCAATCGGTCAAGCAGCACCTGGACGGTCAATTGCCGGCAGCGCAGACGCTGTGTCCGCCATCAGGTTGCGTGTGAACCTGCTGGAGGCTTCCGGTCTGCAGTTTCCTTTGCCAGCCAGATTGCGAAGAGACCCAGACTGTAGATCAGCGCGCACAGTGTTCCGACTTGTGGATAGCTCCCTCCTAGCAGGGAAAAGAGGCTGCCAGCGGCAAGCACACCGGCTGCCGTGGCAAACCGGCCCGTGTTATAGGCCAGCCCGCTGCCTGTGGCCCGGATTGCGGTCGGAAACAATTCGGGAAGATAGACTGCCAGCCAGCCGAAATAGAGCGTGGCGATGCAGCCCTGCAGACAGACGATCGTAGGAAACTCAGGCTGTAACGGAGCACTGCACTGAAACATCACAATCGTGATCGCGGTTGCCCCGAGGCTGATCAAGAAATAGCTCGTGCGGCGTCCCAACCAGCTTGCCAGTTGTGCTCCGGTAAAACTTCCGATCGTTGCCCCGAGTGCCCACCAGCCCTGAATGTTCGCCTTGTAGCCGACATGTGTTGCCCCGGCGACTTTATCGGCCCAGGGGATCATCCATTTGCTGGCTGCCCAGGCACCGACCATCGGGATCGAACTGAGTAACATGCCGGTCAACGTCGCGCGGAGATGTTCCCGTCGAAACAGCAGGCTGAGCGGCGGTGCTGGTCGCCTGGCTTGCCCCCGGGTCGCCAGCCATTGGGGTGATTCGGGCAAGGCCAGGAGGATCACGATACCCAGGAGAGCTGGGACACCGGAGAGCTGAAACAGCCATCTCCAGGAATCAGGCGTAATCGGCCAGATACGGGCGAACTGCGAAAGCAGAAGGATGCCGACATTCAGGCCAGCGCTCATCGTCCCGGAGACGAGTGGACGTGACGCGTTCGACCAGCATTCCGCGACCAGCGCGATCCCGTTCGGCCACATGCCGCCTACGCCGAGTCCGACGAGAAACCGCAGCACGAGCATCTGTTCCTGGGTTTGCGCCCATGCTCCCAGGCCCGCAAACGCGGAGTAAAACAGAATGCTGATCCCCATCGCGCGTGTGCGTCCGATGGAATCACCCAGCAATCCTAATCCAATGCCACCGATTGCTGCTCCCAGCATCAGTGCTGCGGTAAACCGCGCGAACCAGTCACCGCCCAGCGTGGGTGTGAACTCTGCTCCCAGCAGACTCTTCGAAACCGAGAGCGAAGCGATTGGCATCAGGCCCAGTTCGACCCCGTCGAATAAGAGACCGAGAAAGGTCGCTCCCAGTACAGCCACACGCGCACTTCGCGACAGCGGAACGACAGTCGTCATGTTCCGTCCTGTCGCCAGAGTTCACGAATCGCACTATTGTCGAGATCGCCCAAGCCGCGGCGTTCCGCTTCTTCCAGCAGTTCGCGGTGCTTGTCGACCAGCGGAAGGGCCAGTCCGGCGGTCCGGCTGGCGTCGAGCATCAGCCGCACGTCCTTGAGATGCTGCGACAGTCGCGCCTGTACGCTGTAGTCGCGCTCGAGCATCTTCTGCCCTTTGACGTCCATCGCGCGGGAGTAGGCCATACTTCCTTTGAGGATGTCGAGCGCCGCCGCGGGTTCGATTCCCAGCGCTTCGGCGAACGCCAGACCTTCCGCGAGAACCGCCCGATTCAATCCGAGGACCAGATTGCTGACGAGCTTCATCTGGGCTGCGTGCCCACTGGGACCGACGTAGAACGCCGTCATTCCGAGGATGGGCCAGAGATCGGCTCCTCGGAGATAAGCGTCCCGCGTACCACCAATCAGTACCGTGGCTTCACCGCGGCGGGTCTGTTCGCTCGAACCGGAGATCGGAGCTTCCAGATAATCGGCCCCGACCGTAGCCAGTCGTTGTGCGGTGGCGATGCTCGCTTCCGGATCACCGGTCGTGGTGTCGATCACGAGGTGTCCGGGACGCAAACCATGACCCAACTGGTCCAGCACCTCGGTGACGACATCACTCGAATACAGGCTGATGATGACACGGTCGCAATCGACGAACGGATTCTCGCTCCAGACCGCCCCGCGTGTGCACAACGGGGCGGCCTTTTCCCTTGAGCGATTCCAGATGCGGACGTCGTAACTGTGCTCCAGCAGCCGTTCGGTGAGCGCGGTTCCCATCAGTCCGAGACCGATCATCCCGACCATCGGTGCCGCAGTCATCTCGACCTCGCTTGCGTCTTCGCGTCCGCGTACACTCCGCTGTTACATCGCCTGCACGGCACTCCGCACATGCTTCAGACAGACTTCGAGATCTGACAGCGGGTTCTGCGGATTCTCTTCGTACTCGATCGCGAGACAGTAACCGTAGTTCAGCTTTTTCAGGGCGCGGAGACAGCCGACGACGTTCAGGTCCCCTTCGCCGAGAATCTTGAACTGCTTCGAACGCTTGTCATCAGCGACGATGGACTTCACGTCTTTGAGATGGACCCCGAAGACACGGGCACCCAGTTGTTCGATTGCCTGGACCGGATCTTCATCGCTGCGCAGGTAGTGGCCGGTGTCGACGCACGCGCCGATTTTGGGATGGCGGTCTTTTACCACGGCAAGCACATCGCTGATCTTGTTGTAGCGATGGCCGGGGCCATGGTTGTGGATCGCGATCGCGACGTCGTACTCGGCGACCAGTTTATCGAGCATGTCGAACGTCTTTTTATCGGGCGTCGGGTCGGCACTCAGCGAGACGATGCCCATCGCCTTGGCGAAGTCGAAGTGCGTCCGGGCGGCCGCTTCGTTTCCATCGAAGCCGAGCACGCCATAAGACATCAATGTGACACCGGCTTTGGCAAGCTTCGCCTTCTGCTCTTCAATGTGCTTGGGAACGCTTCCTTCCGGGATGTGCTTGGGGTAGGCCTCCCAGTACTTGAGTCCCAGCATCTGGGTGTGCTCGAGCGCCTTCTCCACATCGAACCCACGCAGCGAATAGCTCTGCAGACCCATTTTGAAGCCAGCGTAGGGATCGGGATCGGCGGCCTGCAGACGAGGCAGACCGCAGGCCGTCGCGGCGAAGGTCGCTGCCGAGAGCTGGAGAAAATGCCGACGCGAAAGATCAGAAAACCGGGGCAGGCTCATCGGATGTTCCTTCAGAAAATCATGACCGTTGGCTGTGGAATGACGGATGCCGAATCGGCAGCTTATCGGAAGTGTCGATGATCAGCGAGTCTGCGACGGCGTCGTTCGGCCCGTCTGACGCATGCCTGCGTGATGGACCCAGACTGCACGAGGTGGACGTTTCTTCGCTGAACGCACAAGTCCGGGCCGACGCGTGGTGGAGATTTCGTCAGGAAAGATGCAACGCCGCGCCCATGAATTGCCGATGCTAAATCACGCAGTTGCAATTCGACGAGACCGAGATCCGCTCTTGTCACCTTGTGAGATTGCACCTACAACTCGACCCGCATCGACTGTTCCTCAAGATTCCGTCGGAGGTGCCAACCCTTTTGCGAGGGTTTGGATGCGCCAAAAGGATCCGCTGAAGCGGACCTGCATCCCACCCGATTCGCCTGCGACTCCACCGTCGCAATCGAGGACAGTTCGATCGCACTGCGAGACCTCGGCCCGTGGCAACACGGGCCGAGGTTTTTTCATGGACGGTTTGGCGTGACATCCTCCGGTTCGGGCATGAAGTCGGGAAGTAGCGGTTGACGTTCGGGCAATGTCGGCATCATTGTGGGGCCGCGCATCACACGGCCCGGTCGCGGGACCAGGTACGGAAGTTTCGCCGTGCGCAACGGCCACCATGCTGTGGCCCAGGCTTCCTCAGTGACGTTTGGTGGTAACGGCTGTCGACGCTCGGAAAGTTGTTCCATCAGTCTCGGAAACTCGTCCGGCATCGTTCCCAACATTTGCAACGCGACCAGCATCCGATCGTTGGTCTCATCGATCGCGGGACGCAGATCGTTATTCAGACTCCGAAACGTCCAATCCGCTGTCGGCGGATGCGCTTTCCACTCCTTGGAAAGCTGCTCCTGGACCTGCTTGGATGCCTCGATCTGACCGCGCATCACAGCTTCCGCAAAATCAGGAGCGATCCCTCGCAATTCGGCTGCTCGCCGAAAGCGTTCGATTTGCTCTTCCTCACGACTGCGGTCGGTCACCGGGCGATTGTCGATAAACTTGGCATAGGCGACAGATGGCATCAACGCCAGTCGACTCCAGATCGCTGCGTGCAGCAGGTCACCATTCTCGTCCGTCCGTTCAACATTGGGTGTGACGTTCGTCGCGAGTTCCGGTGCTGGTCGGCAACTTGTCAGCGACCAGAGCAGCAACAGGCTGGCCCACAGAATCACGCGGCACGGTTGTCTGAATGACATCCTGCGCGGCAGAATCGTTCGATCGTTCTGCAAGGATGGCCCTCCTGTGACTGAAACTTCGGATTCTCCAGTGAACCCGTTTGCGCGACCGCAACCTCAGTGGACGGTCGCCGAGCAGACCGCGCCTACGGTGCTTTATCCCGCAGATCACTGGGACTGGCAAGCCCTGCGCTCACAACCCCTCATCGATTCTACGGCCTGGGTGGCCCCCACCGCGATCGTTTACGGTCGAGTGCGACTGCAGGCTCGGGCTTCCGTCTGGTTTCATTGTGTGCTCCGCGGCGATCAGGAATGGATCGATGTCGGCGAAGAAACCAACATTCAGGACGGCTCGATTCTCCATGTCGATCGCGGTTATCCCTGTCTGCTCGGCGCGCGGGTGACGCTCGGGCATCGGGCCATTGTTCACGGGGCCATCGTCGAAGATGACGCACTCATCGGCATCGGCGCGACCGTACTCTCACGCTGCATCATCGGCCAGGGCGCCCTGATTGCTGCGGGGGCGCTCGTGCTGGAAGGGACGCACGTCCCCCCGGGAACCCTGTGGGCCGGTTGTCCGGCTCGACAACTCCGTGGACTCACCGCGGATCAGCGACTGCGGCTGCAGCAGACTAACCGACATTATGTGAATAACGCTGCGGCACACCGTGCCGCGATGGCAGTCAATGACCTGCATCATTGGAACGACTTCCCGACTCCTCACCAGGATTCTGTCTGATGCGATGCGCGATCTGCTTCATTGGCTGCTGCTGGGCAATGGCCCTCGCGACGGATTCCCTCAAGGCGGCTGAGGTGGGTCCCAGCGTCCTGATGATCGCCGTTGACGATCTCAACGACTGGGTCGGCTGCCTCGGCGGTCATCCACAGGTGCAGACACCCCACATCGATGCACTGGCCAAGCGGGGCGTCCTTTTCACGAATGCTCACTGCCAGTCACCGTTATGCAATCCCTCCCGCACCAGCCTGCTGACCGGTTTGCGGCCGTCAACGACCGGTCTCTACACGTTACAACCAGGGCTGCGGAACGTAGAACGAACGAAGACTGCAGTGACGATGCCGCAGTTGTTCAAGCAGCACGGTTATCACGCCAGTGTCTTCGGCAAGATCTATCACGATGGTTCCATCGCTCCCAAAGACCGGGAGGCGGAAGTGACCGTGTGGGGTCCGGCACCCGGGATGCCCCGTCCCGCCAAGCGGATTTCACAGGGGAATTGGGATCATCCGGCGATGGACTGGGGCGTCTTTCCGGAAGACGATTCTCTCCAGGCAGACTACAAAATCGCGGACGCGGCGATCGCGCAGTTGAACAGTCTGCGGGGTGAGCAGCCGTTTTTCCTCGGTGTCGGCTTCCGGCTTCCGCATGTTCCCTGTTTCGCTTCACATCGGTGGTTTGATCTCTATCCGAATGAGACGCTGCAGATGCCGCCAGTGAAGCGTGATGACCGCGACGATGTCCCGCCGTTCGCGTGGTACCTGCACTGGAAGCTTCCCGAGCCGCGGCTGTCGGCTCTAGAGAAATACGATGAATGGAAGCCGCTGGTCCGCGCGTATCTGGCATCAACGAGTCTGATGGATGCCCAGGTGGGACGCGTCCTCGCAGCCCTCAAGGCCCATCCGCAAGCAGACCGGACGATCGTCGTCCTCTGGTCCGATCATGGCTGGCATCTTGGTGAGAAAGGGATCAGCGGCAAGAACACGCTCTGGGAACGCTCAACCCGAGTCCCGCTGATCTTCGCCGGTCCGGGGATTGCTGCAGGTGGGAAATGCGTCGAACCCGTCGAACTGCTCGACCTGTATCCCACACTCGCTCAGCTGTGCGGACTCCCGGCTCCCGCCGATCTGGAAGGACATACGTTAACGGCACAATTGAAGGAACCCGCCACGCCCCGCGAATGGCCGGCGATCACCACGCACAACCAGCACAATCACGCGGTCCGCAGCAAACAGTGGCGGTATATCCGCTACGCCGATCAGTCGGAAGAACTCTACCAGATGGAACTCGATCCTAATGAATGGACAAATCGTGCGAAGGATCCCGCCATGGCAGACGTCCTCGCGATGCACCGCCGCTGGCTCCCCACAGTGAATATTCCTGCTGTCCACGGCAGTGCCCATCGACTGCTCGAACAGCGCGATGGTCGCTGGTTCTGGGAAGGGGCCGCGATTGTCGACTCGGAACTCGTGCGATGAGAAGGTGCTGCAGAGACTGGGCTCTCGCAGCCTGTTGAACAAGCCTCACGACCCACAGACAAGAATGTCTGTGCCACTCAAAACCCACGGAAGGCTTGTCTTTCAGTGGGACAGACATTCCTGTCTGTCCGATTTCAACAGGCTGCTACAGTGTTCCCTTCGAGGACGGCACGCCGGTCTGCCGCGGGTCGACCGTGACGGCTTGTCGCAGCGCCCGCGCGGTCGCCTTGAAGGTCGCTTCGGCGATGTGGTGGCTGTTCGTGCCGTGATGCAGCACGAGGTGCAGATTCATCGCCGCGTTCGAGGCGACCGCATACCAGAACTCTTCAATCAGCTCGGTATCGAACTGGCCGATCTTCTCGGTCGGGAATTCGACCTTGAAGACGAACTTGGTCCGCCCGCTGAGGTCGAGCGCACTCGTGACGAGCGTCTCTTCCATCGGTAACGTCAGGCTGCCATACCGTGTCAGTCCCTGCTTATCGCCGACGGCTTGCTTCAGGGCCAGGCCGAGGCAGATGCCGACATCTTCCGCCGTGTGGTGATAGTCGACATGCAGATCGCCATGGGCACCGACTTCCAGATCGAACAGCGCGTGCTTGGCCAGCAGGTTCAGCATGTGATCGAGAAAGCCGATGCCGGTCGCGATCTGTGCGCGGCCGGTCCCGTCGAGATTCAGGGCCAGCGTGATCTCGGTTTCGCCGGTCTTGCGGGCAATACGGGCTTGGCGGGTCATCAACAACAATCCTTGTTCACAGCGAGTTTCAGCCGATCGTCGGGACAATCGATTTCAATGTCGAGAGCAGGGACTCAATCTCAGCATCGGTCCCAATGGTGATGCGCAAGCCATCGAGCGTCCCCTGGGGTGCCCAGGTGACATCCCGATAAACCATGTAGCGGACGAGAATCTTCTGCTGTTTCAAGGCTTCGTACAAGGCTTTGTGGGCTCCGCTGGGATGCGTGGCCCAGACGAAATTCGTCTGGCTCGGTGCAACCTGGAAGCCGAATTCGGTCAACCCGGCCGCGAGCGTCGCGCGGGTGGTCCGAATCTTCGCGACGTTTTGTTCCATCCAAGCCTGATCACGCAGCGCGGCCGTCGCTGCGGCGAGTGACAAGGTGTCGCAGTTGTAACTGTCTTTCACCTTCCGCATGCCGGCGATGAGCTCGGGATGCGCAATCGCAAACCCGAACCGGATCCCCGCGAGACTGTACGATTTACTGAAGGTTCGCGTGATGATCGTCCGGCGACCGCTCTCGGTCTGCAGCAGTTCGGCCCGATGCGGTCGATCAGCGAAGTCGCCGTACGCTTCATCGAGGACCAGCACACCGTCCGGTGGCGTCGCCTCGATCAGGGTGGCATCGTCCCAGCGGTTCCCCGAAGGCGAATTCGGATTCGGGACGTAGGCGACCTTCGCTGCCTGCAGGAAATGACGATTCGCGGTGAAGTCCCACGACCAGTCGGGATTCAACTGCAGCCGGGCATGTCGCGATCCCTGCAGTTCTGCGAGCGTTTCGTACAGGATGTAGCTCGGATAGGGATAGACGAGCAGGTCGTCCTGATCGCCAAACGCACGGGTGATGATCGTCAGGTTTTCATCACTCCCGTTGCCGGGAAGAATCCAGTCCGGCTCGACCTGAAAGACCTCAGCCGCCACTTTGCGGAATTCGAGACCGAGCGGGTCGGGATAGAGATTCAACCGCCCCTGTGCAGCCGCAGCGATCGCCTCGCGCACCCGTGGCGATGGGGGATACGGGTTTTCGTTCGTATTCAGCTTAATCCAACCCGCGTCCTGGGGTTGTTCGCCGGGAGCGTACCCGGCCATCGATTCAATCGTGGGGCGGAACAGAGACATGCAACGATTTCTTCAGTTCGGAGACCGGAAAACAGCCGGGTGATTGTCCATCCCACAGAGTCAAACTGCAACAGTTGACGATCGCCACCGCTGCGCTTCTCCGGGTGGGATTGTGCGGTTCCTGCCGGTTGACTTTTGCCTACGCGTGGTGAAGGAATCGATCGCGGGCACAGCCCACCCGTCGAAACTGCGCCCACCCGGATCGACGAGCCCTCACCAGAGGGAACTATTCGATGACACGGCTCGTCTTGGCGGCGTTCAGCAGGGCTTCAATTTCTTCCGGCGTCAGCAAATCGTCATCCTTCTGCCGGCCTTCCGTGTTCACCGCTGGGAAATGTCGGCGGGCGGCCAGTTCCACGGAGGCGAGGATGGTCTGGATGACTTTTTCCTCCCCGCGAAAGGCGGGCGGGAGATAGCGACTGAAGAGAGGTTCGCCCTGAATCAGCACCAGGATGGAGTGCTGATCCACCCGCACATGATCGCGGAGCCGGAGCAAGGGCATCTCCACCGGAACGACATCGCTGCGTAACCGCTCACGCAATGCACGAACCTCGTCCAGGAGCGATTCGACACCGTAGGAGAAAATCGAGGGCAGCAACCCATGCCCGATGCGCACCTCGAAGCGATCAACGTGGTCAGTCGCCGTCACCGGTTCAGGTGTGTCTGGGTCGGGTGTGTCTGGGTCGGCTGCGAACAGTGCGGACGGATCGGTCTCCATCAGCCCCGGAACCGTCACGGTTGCGACTAGAGTCTGCTGCAGAAAGTCTCGACGCTTCATCGCACACCCTCCTTGATCTCGATCAGTCTGCTCTGGTCCGAGCTGTCTGTCGAGATCAACTTTCGGAACGATGTCCCGGCGTTTCGATCGGACTTTGCTCCGGCGCAACGGGGGGACGGGGAGTCGTCCATTGATCCCACGCCATCGCTGCGAACCCGAAGACTGCGATCGCGGCGATCTCGATCAGCAGCACCGTCCCCATGTGCTGGTTGATCCAGAGATTAACCGGGGCCACCGGATCGCCGAACAGTGTCGCAACCATTGCCAGGACCGAGATGACAAAAACCGTCGTCGCCGCTGCGGTCAGTTGAAACAATCGGCCCGGTCCACGCGTCGCCATCCGCTTACTCCTGCCCCGGAGCACAACCCGCGGCTTCCATTGCGAGCAGCCGCTGTTTCAACGTGACACCCGTCGGGGCCGAGAATCCGCCTAACCGGCCACCCGAGCCGAGGACACGGTGACAGGGCACGACCAGCGGGACCGGGTTGTGCGACATCACCTGACCGACGGCACGAGCCGCGCCGGGACTCCCAGCCCGCCGGGCGAGTTCCGCATAGCTCAACGACTGGCCGCTCGGGACCGCCCGCAAAGCGGCAATCACCCCCCGCTGAAAAGGAGTCGACCAGAGGTCGGCCACCGGAACTTCCGAAAAATCGACCATTTCACCCGCGGCATAGGCCACGATCGCCTCCGCGACGCGCACCATCAGATCGGGATCGAGATCGTCCGCTTCAACCGCAGTTAACGACTCGGTCAGGGCTTCCGCTGTCGGATGACCGATCCGCACGCCACGAACGCCGGCGGTCGTCGCGGTGACTGCACACCACCCGATGTCCGTCTCGAAGACCTGCCAGCCCTGGTGCCACACGGTACGCACGGCTGTTTCATGAAGGGCTGCTGGTCGCATCCTGGACTCCTCGATAGAATGACGTAGCGCGTCGGGTAGGGACACGGTTGTTCATGTCCGGTGACGGTTGGCGATCATATGGGGCCGGTTTTCGGTCACTGGATTGCCTCGGCGGTCGTTCCGGCCGCACGCGACTCACAAGGACTTTGGTATGAATCCGTATGCCGGTTTGGCGGACGACGTTTACGTCAACATGAATCTCAACACGGAGATGCAACTCCCCGCCGCGCGGGAGACCGTCCTCGGGTTCTTTGAACGCGTCCAGAAACAATACCCGTCGATGCGGAATTTTTACACCCGCGAGAATGGTGATTTCGTCCTCGAAGAAGACAAGGACATGGGGCACCAGCGATGGATCTCGCTGGAACCGCGGCGAATCTGCAGCGGGCATATCAACCCCGCCACCATCGACGAGGCGATGACGCAGCACTCGCTGGTGCTCGACCTTGTCCCGTACATGCTCTCCGTCAGCCCGCTCGACTGCGAAGCGCTCGACTACATGCTTGGCTTCGACTTCAACTACCGTGGCAATCACGACGCACTGGTGATGGAAGCCCTCGGGGCGAGTTCTTCAATGGAGAGTCTCGTCGACATCCCCGGCGCACAGATTCTGAACTTCGAGCCGTCCATCACGATCAGCCTCGAAGACAGCTGTCGCCGTCAGGCCCGACTCATGATTGAGACCCGCACGAACGCCTACCAGGTCCGTCGCGGGGAGTTCCCTGAAGACCAGATCAGCGTCTACTTCACGGTCCGGCAATACGGCAGCCTGGAGTCGACCACGACCTACGAAAAGACGCTGCACCAACTCCGCAAAACCTGCGAAGAACTCCTCGAACGCCACGTCGTCGATCAGGTCCTGCGTCCTCTCCAACAGGCGATCTCGACGCGCTGACGCGCGTCGCTCATCAAAGCCCGGCATCGCTCTGGTTGCCGAGCTTTTGCCTTTTGAATCTCACTAGGCGATCACTTGGATCGGTCAGGGAACGCTGGGATTCCTTCGAAATGCAAATGCCGGGCATCCAAGGCGATGCCCGGCATTTCTGTGTGACCCTGTCCTCATGCGTAAGCCAAGATCGGCACGACTTTCTGCTGACGTTCGCCGGCGGTGACGTGGACTTTACCATCGCGATCGACGAAGACATCGACTTCGCTGCGGGCGCCGAATTCCGGGAGATAGATGCCCGGCTCGATCGAGAAGCAGCTACCGGGAAGAATCAGCCGCTCTTCGCGGGTCTCCAGATTGTCGATGTTCGCGCCGTTGCCGTGGACTTCCTGGCCGATGCTGTGTCCCGTGCGATGCACGAAATACTGTCCGTAACCCGCCTGTTCGATGACGTTCCGGCAGGCATCATCGACCTGCCAGCCGGGGAGCGGCCGTCCTTCCGCAAACGCGGCTTCCACGCACGCAATCGCTGCGTCACGGGCCGCCGCGACAATCCCGAAGATCTCCTCATAGCGGGCCGGGACCGTTTCCCCCACGAACCCGCACCGCGTCATGTCACTATAGACCGCCCGCGGCTTCGCCATCTTGGCCCACAGGTCAACCAGCAGCCAGTCCCCCGCCCGGATCGGCGCATTCCCCGTTTCATAGTGCGGGTCGCCCGAGTGGGCATTTACGCCAACGATCGGCGGCGAGTAGGTCGTCAGCCCGTGCTCGTCGAAATGGTCCATGATCAGCCGTTGCACGGCGTCTTCGGTTGTTTCGCCGCGGGTGCGGATTTCCTTCGCGATGAACTTCCAGACGAGGTCGTACGCAGCATTCGTGTACTGCCCCGCTTCCTGATGCAGGGCCCATTGCTCGTCGTCCCAGACCGATTCGAACAACTGAATCAGGTCACCCGAACAGACGACCTGCGGCCCGCAACTCCGGATCAGCTCGATCGTCCCCGCATCGACCCGCCCGAGATACGGGATCCCGTTCCGAGGAGCATATTCCGCTGCGACGGTCTGGCAGCCCTGGACCAGCGACGCGATCCCCGCTTCGAACTCCTGCCAGCGGAGAAAGACCGTCTTCTCACCGGGGAGATGATCGAGGGCCCCGGCTTCGATCCGATGGACCAGTTTCCGCGGGGTTCCGTTCGCCGGAATAAAATAGACCCACCGCCGCGACCCGGTCGGACCATCACCAAACCCCAGCACGCGACGGGCCAGAATGTTGCTGCCGCGGAAATCGTAGAGGAGCCATCCATCCATCTGTCGTTCACGCAGCGCTTGCTGGACAGCATCAATCGACAACATGGCAAAGCCTTCGACAGGTTGGGGAGTGAAGCGGAAGTTCGTCACCGAAGAACGCGTTCCACCCTACCGCAGCGCATCCCGCCTGCAAAGCACACCACCACCCTTCCGAGCCGCGACCGTAAGGGAGCGAGTTCCAAGAACTGCGTGCGAGGCTCAACCTGACGCTGCGGCGATGACCTTCGCGATCGCTGACTAGCGCCGCCGATGCAACTGCCGGACAGCGTGGACGATGCCCGGCATTGAACCACACATGGTTCACTCCCAGCCGCCCGTGGCACCCGACACCCGGCGGGTCAAAGAATCGTCGGAGCACTGTTTCTCCGCAGACTCCGAAACAGTGACACAATTCCGCGGGTGGCCCCGGTTGCCATTCCGATGGCTACCGGGGTCGCGTACCGAGAAGAGGTTTTCCCGTCAGGCATCCGTCCAACCCAAGCCTCTTGTGGCTTCGCCACCCCGGTAGGCGAAGACGCCAACCGGGGCCACCCGCGGCCGTTCGCGACAAAACATCGGGAACGAAGGCCGGAAAGCCGAATCGGCAGCGTTGCCGGTTCGCTGCGTCATGGAAGAGGATGTCATCCCCAAAGTAGAACATCGCTGCAGCGCCGGTCCGGTGGAAGTGGTCAGCGGATTTCTTTCGTCCGCCGGAAGCGCCCGCATTCTGCGTCCGCACATGGGCGGCAAGAAAATCGTTACAGATCTGTTGATAGGCGTCGGTCGTCTCATCGCGATCACTCTGATTGACGACGATGACTCGATAGCGCTCCAATCCACAAAGCGCGGCCCGCGCCGACTCAAAAAACGCTTGCAGTTGCAACGGTGCGTTGTAGGTCAGTACATAAACCAGAGTTTCATGATCAAGGTCCTTGATCCTGTGAACTGACATGCTCGTCACATCCTCACAATCAGACTTACGCTCAATCAAAATGTATCACCCCGCGACAGATCAGTGTCCGCCGACACATCCCGCCAGCGGACGTCTTGGACGCGACCGAAGCGGTCGAGACCCGAGCAGATGTCCCCCGTGACAGGATCGTTCGTCCCGGCGGGATTCACGAGCATGTCGCACAGTTGAGCCCGGTCGCCATGCCGATAGCGACGAGGATCACGAAACGACAGCCGGCTTCCCTGCAACACAACAAACTCCCATTCAGCCGCTGGTAACGATCACTCTGGGTCGCCGAAGACTTCGACCCAGCCATCTATGAAGAGGGATTTGTCAAGCGGTCTTGGGTGTGTTCTTGGGATTCGAGGTTGGTGTGCGGTAGCGATGCGCTCAACCATCTATTCGGGATCGTCGAGGGTCGACGGATCGACGTGCTCGGCGTCGCCA
>JBGATC010000062.1:0-32102 GCA_044229335.1 Planctomycetaceae bacterium
TGCGGCATCTGGATCAACGGCGGCAAGGTCGAGGTCGCCCACGACGAACTGGCCGGTGATGGTCTCGTCATCGGGGACAACTGCGAGATCGATGTCGACTGCAATTGGATCAAGACCGAGTGCGTGAAGCCCGGCTGTGGCATCTGGTGGAACGGCGATCTGCTAGAAGTGGCCCACGATGAGTTGGCTGGCGACGGATTGGTCATCGGAGACAACTGTGCCATCGACGTGGACTGCAACTGGATCAAAACGGAATGCGTGAAGCCGGGCTGTGGTCTGTGGTGGAATGGAGACCAGCTGGAAGTCGCGCACGATGAACTCGCGGGCGACGGACTGGTGATTGGCGACAACTGCGCCATCGACGTGGACTGTAACTGGATCAAAACCAATTGCATCGACAGTCAGACAATCAAGGACTGCATCACCCCCGGTTGCGGCATCTGGTGGAACGGGGATCAACTCGAAGTTGCCCATGACGAGTTGGCCGGCAATGGGCTGGTGATCGGCAACAATTGCGCGCTCGACGTCGATTGCAATTGGATCAAGACGAACTGCATTACGACCGGCTGCGGTCTGTGGTGGAACGGCGGCCAGCTGGAAGTCGCGCATGATGAGTTGGCGGGGAACGGCCTCGTCATCGGCAGCAACTGTGCGCTCGACGTGGACTGCAGTTGGATCAAGGCGAACTGCATCACGCTGGGGTGTGGACTCTGGTGGAACGGCGATCAACTGGAAGTCGCCCACGACGAGTTGGCCGGTCGCGGCCTTGTGATCGGGAACAACTGCGCCATCGATGTGGCTGTCGGCTGCGGGCTGCGTTTCGGGGCTGGCGACGCCGTCGAGGTCAATCCGGCTGATTTCGCTGGAAACGGCCTCCTCGCGAGCGGGGGCTGCGCGTTGAACGTCGACTGGAGCCAGTTGCCGGTGGGGTGTGGCGTCTGGTGGAACGGCTCAGCGCTCGAAGTCGCCCACGATGAGATCGCAGGGCGCGGACTCGTCATTGGGAGTGGCTGCGCCATCGATGTGGCGGTCGGCTGCGGCTTGCGGCTCGGCAGCGGCGATGCGGTCGAGGTGAATCCTGCCGACCTCGCGGGCGACGGCCTGACGGCCGGGAGTGGCTGCGCTCTCAATGTCGATTGGAGCCAGGCTCCCGTGGGCTGCGGCCTGTGGTGGAACGGCTCGGCGCTGGAAGTGGCGCACGACGAGTTGGCCGGCAACGGCCTCGTCATCGGCAACAACTGTCAGCTCGACATCGACTGCCAGTGGGTCAAAGACAACTGCGGTGCGCAGGGCGAGCAAGGTCCACAAGGCGATCAGGGAGCCCAGGGGTATCAGGGTTACCAAGGTGTCGATGGCTACCAAGGATCGACCGGATACCAGGGGCCGCAAGGGTATCAGGGATATCAAGGCTACCAAGGCCCGGCCGGTCCGCAGGGGTATCAAGGCTACGAGGGATATCAGGGACCGCAGGGATACCAAGGGTATCAAGGAACCCAGGGAGTCCAGGGCGCACAAGGACCGCAGGGCTCCCAGGGAGTTCAAGGTTCGCAGGGATATCAGGGACAGCAAGGCGCTCAAGGTTCGCAGGGAACTCAAGGCAGCCAAGGTTCGCAAGGCGTTCAGGGCGCACAAGGCCCTCAGGGTTCCCAAGGCACTCAAGGGGCACAGGGCAGTCAGGGATCGGGTTCGCAGGGACCACAAGGGACGCAAGGTCCTCAGGGGTCTCAGGGAGCGACTGGCTCTCAAGGTTCCGGCAGCCAAGGCCCGCAAGGAGCTCAGGGGCCACAAGGTGCGCCGGGTTCCCAAGGAACGGGAAGCCAGGGGCCACAAGGCGCGCCGGGTCCCCAAGGCATGCAGGGACCGCAGGGTTTCCAAGGCAGCCAGGGGAATGGTTCGCAAGGACCGCAGGGTGCTCAAGGCCCGCAGGGCGTTCCCGGTTCCCAAGGCACGGGATCACAAGGGCCTCAAGGCGCACCGGGATCGCCAGGAACTCAAGGACCGCAGGGTAGCCAAGGTCCGCAAGGCATGCCGGGCAGTCAGGGGACTGGATCACAAGGCCCCCAGGGTGCGCCTGGGATGCCCGGTATGCAGGGACCGCAAGGTTCGCAGGGAGCCCAAGGGCCGATGGGATTCGGCAGCCAAGGGTCGCAGGGACCACAAGGCACGCCTGGAATGCCGGGGATGCAGGGCGCTCAAGGTCCGCAAGGAACCCAGGGACCGATGGGGTTCGGCACGCAAGGCCCCCAGGGGCCGCAAGGCGCGCCCGGCATGAAGATGGCCATCGTTCCCCACCAGGACGATTTCGTCGCGTTGTTCTGCGTCGAGTCGCCCGACGTGCGGTTCGAGGACGTGGTCCGCGTGCCGATGACTGGCCCCGTCACCACGGCGCGGCTCGATCCCATGTTCGTCGGCGTCTGCGAACCCGACAGCCTCGATGTGATCTCGGTGACTGCGCCCATGCCGACGACGATTGGTGCCGCCATCGCTGGGGACACGGTCACCGTTCGGATTGAAGGCGACTTGCCGCCGTTCGTCATCGTCACGGTCAGCGGGATTCGAGCGGGGAGCCGTGGCGTTCGATTTCCCCGCAAGACTCGCGACCAGATGCTTCGCAACAACGCCTTTTGGGACCAATCGAAGTGCTGATCTCGCTGTTCACGCCCACGCACAATCCGCAGTTCCTCGACCGGCTGGCCCGCTCGGTGGCGCGTCAAACCTGCGCCGAGTTCGAGTGGGTTATTGTCCCCAACGGCGACGCGGGCGAGGTTCGCGTCGATCTCCCGCAGGCACGAATCGTCCCCTACGCTGGCCAGACGCAGAACATCGGCGACCTGAAACGGTTCGCCTGCCTGGCCTGCCGGGGCGACGTGCTGGTCGAGGTCGATCACGACGACGAACTGACGCCCGACTGCGTGGCCGAGTTGGCGGCGGCGTTCGCTGATCCGCGCACCGACTTCGCCTATTCGAACTGCTGCGAGATCAACGACGGCAAGCCGTGGCGGTACGACGAGCGGTTTGGTTGGCGGTATCGCCCCTTCGCTTGGGACGGCCAATCGCAATGGGAATGCGTGGCCTTCGATCCGTCCCCGGCGTCATTCTCGAAGATCTGGTTCGCGCCCAATCACGTTCGAGCCTGGCGGGCCGACTTCTACCGTCGGATCGGCGGCCACGATCCGTCACGGGCAGTCCTCGACGACCAGGACATCCTCTGTCGGACGTTCATCCACGGCCGCGTGAAGCACATCGACCGTTGTCTGTACGTCTACCACGTCCATTCTGGCAACACCTGCCGTGGCGAGCAGAACGGGTTCATCCAGACCGAGACGCTGGCGCTACACGACCAGTACATCTATCCGCTCGTCGAACGCTGGTGCGACCAGCACGGCCTGAGGAAGATCGACCTCTGCGGCGGGATCAATTCGGCCCCCGGTTACGAGTCGGTCGATCTGCACGGCGGCCGGATCGCCGCCGACCTCGACGCGCGCTGGCCGTTTGGTGACGGCGAAGTCGGCGTTTTCCGGGCGCACGACGCCCTAGAACACCTCCGCGACCCGATCCACACGATGAAGGAACTCCATCGCTGCCTGGCCCCGCAGGGCTGGTTGCTCTCGCAGACGCCCAGCACCGACGGCCGCGGTGCTTTCCAAGACCCGACACACGTCAGCTTCTGGAACAGCAACTCGTTCTGGTACTACACCCGCGCTGACCAGAACCGCTTCATCGACTGCCCCGTCCGGTTCCAGGCCAACCGCCTGAAGAACTTCTTCCCCAGCGAATGGCACCGCGAACACCAGATCGTCTACGTGAAGGCCGACCTCCTGAAGGTCGCCGGTCGCGTGCCGGGTGGCGCGGCGATCTGACGTCAAGGTTGAGCCACAAGGCGACACCATCGTGACGCAAATCGGACGAAATGGCGCTCATCGTTTATACGCGGCTCCTTCATGGAAGCGGTCCAAGCCATATCAACTCACCAGCTGAAACGGCCATGAAAGTGCCCTCCGGCTGGCGTACTATGATTACATCGTCTGGCGGACTTGCAGTGTAGCCGACGGCCATCAAGGTCTGCACCCTGTTGCAACTTCGAATCTCGATGCGACCGTTCGGATAGGCAAGCGCCAGACCGTCGTCTGAACGGGACCATGCCGTGACTTCGCCTGCGAGACTGATGCTCTCGGTTGACTGAATCGCCACTTCGCCATCGCGGATGCGAAGCGAACTCACTTCGAGCAGCCAGCGACCATCTCGCTCGATGACGCACGCAATCCTCGCCGATGACTCATCACGTTCCTCATGTCGCTTGAGAACTGTGATCTCGCGTGAGAACGATAAGTCTGACCGTGGGACGAGACCGGATTGGGGAGAGTGGACGTAGACCTCGGCCGGAGTGTGTGGCCAGCCCGCACTCCAGTCACCTCTTCCAAGTCTCGGCATCCGCAAGACGAGTGATACTCCGCTAACCAAGTACCTCGCCGTGACCGGCGCATTGTCATGCCAAGACCAGTAGGTGTTACTCTCCAAGTCCAGCACACGAACGACTGAATTGAGGAATGTGCCATCGTCAATGGGCTGGCCGGCTTGGTTGATGACTCGGTAGACCAGCAGGTTGCCGGATGCGTTCTGGAACCGGACGTCAATGTCTTGTTCATCCTCTTCATTCCAGATCGTCAGGACTCGCGGCGGCGAGTCGTCAGGCGGCAAAGGCAACAAGACCACGTACACCTGCCGGCCATGCTTGACCGCCACCCAAGCCCCCCCTTGTGGCGGGCGTCCGATGACGTGAAGGATTCGAGCTTCACGGCCTTCGGCATCGCTGCCGAGCAAGGCGGCTGCATCCCAGCGAAACGACGGTTTACCGGCCTGCAATCTGCCAGTCACAACGGTACTGCTGCGATTCCACTGCAATTCCCAGCCGTCGAGGGTTAGCGCAACACCGTCCGATGGCTCAATCTTGGTCGATTCCAGATGCTGCGGAATAGGCGGAGCGGCCGTCCGATATGAATCGCGGGACCATTCATTGTCGGGATTCACGTACCCATCACAGACGATGACTTTCCCGTCGGCGCGGCCACCTATGATTTCAGTCGTGATCCGTGTCCTCGCGCCACCCTCGATACAGACCATATCCATTGGATTCGGACCGAGCACGACCGCTCCGGTCGAAAACACGAGCAGCACTCGGCCGTCTGCCATGCTGAGAATTCGATCTCGCGTTGTAGTGGAGTCACCCGTGGCAAGATCTCGCGTCAGTTCCCTCGGAAGTTCGCGCGGGATCGCTTCTGGCTCGGTCTGCACACGGAAGATCTCATGTCCGTGTTCGCTTGCCAGGATGAGGCCAAAGTGGGCATGCCAACCGGCCGGCTCGCAACCAAGAAGAAAGGCTCCTGTCGTATCATGCCAAAAGCTTCTGCGCGAACCTTGCCGCGGCGCTGTGTAAAGAGGGACTCGCAGAGTGACACCGTTGTTGATGTCAATCAGCGTCAAGACATTCTGACCTGATCCGTCGCCACCGTGAGTAACAGCCAACTGATGATTTGGCAGAGCGCAAGCGCCGTGAACATGGCGGATGTCGGGGCCCTGAACCTCATTGATAGTCGCGTTGCTTTGTCGATAGAGACGAATCTCTTGCGGCGAGCGAGGTTCCGGACGGCCTATGACGCACCAGCAGTCAGCTCCAAACGGGATGACTTCAATGTCAGCTGAAACGGAGCGCACGAACGGTAACGGGATTGCAGCGAGCTCGTGACCATTCAAGTCGAGGACTGTGAGCCGACAAGTCGAAGGCGCGCCGTCATCCTGCTCGGCTGAAATGACGAGGAGACGCGGAGGCTCGACTGCTAGGGACGCGACTCTCTGAATTCGAGTGTCGTTGATGAGCGGCCGGTCAACAGCTGATTCGATGTCAATCGCCCTCAATTCGCAGCCGCCTTCGGGCAGGCGGACCAAGGCTGCGACTTCCGGGTAGGGCAGCGGGGCCAGCCCAAACACTTTCTCTCGCTCATTGAGACGAATGAAACGTTCCCTGATAAACTTCCCATTCTCATCGCGGTACACGAGCAGGTCACCGTGGTCTGTTGCAAAGACCAGACGACTTCTTGTCCCGTCGTTTACTTCACAGGCCGCTGGATGGAATCCTGGACTCGTGGGCCACGGAATCTCGTACCGCCGGTCGGCGACCGTTGGACCCACAACCGGTGCCATCAGCCGAGGGTGGTTGCCATGAACGACCTGAGTGCTTGCGCCTTGCGGAAATGATTGGGCGACCGCCCCAGCAACATCCCACCACTGGCCAATCAGCTCCGGGCTGTTGTCGATGGCCCATCCCCAACCCGCGAGCCAGTCGATCATCTGTCGAAGGGCTAAACGACAGTCTGCCGGAGCGACCTGCTTCAACGCCTGCAATTCGGCCTGAAGAGCGGTCATCGGCTCGCCTTGGTCCGCAATCATCCGCATGCGCAGGTGCAGCCAGGGAGTCTCGAAGAGGAGCGCGCGCGTCAGTTTCGTATCGTGGAGTTCGGCGAGCAACATCGGAATAGTCTGCACCAGTTGATCGGTGAATGGACCGTGGGCCTGGTCGCCTTGAATCCAGGAGATAAACCGGCTGGCAACAGTTCCTGCGTCACTCCGATAATTGCCGCGGATCGCTTCTCGTGTGAGTGGGCTCCAGAAGCGGCAGTTCACGCCGTCGAATTGAATAACGCGCCGGACGCTCTCGGTGAGCACGCCCGTTCCGCTCCACGAGCCGAACGGAGCTTCGAGCAACGTGTTGCCGGCCAATCGGACGACGTCTGCCACTTGACAGGGCTCTTCGCCAAGGAATGACCGATAAGCAACGAAAGTCTCAAGCAAGGGACGCCGCTCTGGCTCGTAATCTGCTAGAGCCGCCGAAACGAGCGTTCGGCAGTACTCGCGCACGTCAGACGACAGTGGTAGCTCGCTTGGTGTGAGTGGCCATCCGGCATGGTCTCTTTCCACTGCTGATAGAAACTCGGTGAGCACCCACAGGTTTCCACCGGACCGTTGCACCATATCGTCAAGCCAAGGTTGCTGTTGAAGTTGCTGAGCAATCATGCGGAGATGATCGTGCCCGACAAAACGCTGTGCGAAGCTGGCGATCAACTGCCGGGCATCGGCCTGGCCGGACCCGCTGTCGTCACGCAGGTTGATTTTGCTGCAACTGACGTCGTCGATGGCATGGATCGGCTGCGATCCGACGACTACCACGCCGTCTCCGGGCAGTCGCTGCAGCCAGTCTAGAATTCGCGATTGTTCAAGCGACCCTGCTTCGTCAAGACCATCGACAATCACGTCGATTCGCCCAGACACCGCATCCACCAAAGTCCTTTCCTGCGCTGGGGGCGTCGACTCTGCCGGAGCCGTCTGATTCGCAGGGAACGGCACAGCTCCAAAGCGGGCCGCGATCTGGTCCCTAACCGCTTTCTGCAACTGGGCCAAGTTCTGCCGGGTGGCCTGTCCGCGCCGAAAACTGAACCAGATGGGATAGGGCGCATGTTCCGACGCGAAATGGCTCAAAAGCGTAGTCTTTCCGGATCGCGCAGGGGCGATGACGGCCATGAGCCGCCGACCGGATGGCTGACCATCGGCTGCGGCCTCTCGCATCTGTTGCAGAGCCGTTTCACGCCCGATGAAGCCCATCGGACAGAGCGATTCAGCGCGCGCTTCAGGTAGGTCGGGAGAATGGGCGGTAGTCGCCGGCGCAGCCACTCGGAAACGCCGCTGCGCCTCGCGCCAGCGGAATTCGGTCATGCCGCTGTCTGCGCAGGCTCGATTGACTGATCGGACGGCATCCTTGAGGCACAAACCTTCCGGGAGCAGAATGAGACGGACGCCTTCAATCGGTCCCGGCACGGCTTCACATGGATCGGCACACGCAAACAGGAGGAACACGCCGGCTTCCTTTGCAGCCTGCATTTTGATGGCGATATCACGAACGCCCCGAAGCTTTCCTTCCTTCCACTGCCCGGTAAATCCGATTCCCAAGGGCAGATTCACTTTCGCCCGCTGAGCCAACATCTGAATGGCCAACCCAAGTCCAGCGGACTCGAGCGTCTCGATCGACCAGCTATTCAGAGCGGAAACTTGATGCAGCCAACCGGGGAGTTTCAGATCTGGCTCGTGTGCGCGCTCGACTCCGTAGACCAACTGTTGGATTCGCGACGAAAGATTCTTCCACGCATCGTGCAAAGGATCGACGCCTGTGTTGGACAAAGAAGCCGTCGGCACTATCCAAAGACCGGCGCGAAGATTTGCGCCGTGGTCGCCACGCAGGATCAGCGGAAAACCAACGTGTGGGCGCTCATCCATGATCCGGGAAGTCCGGATAGTTATTCCCAACACTCCTGCTGCATCGCTGTCTGCGACGGCCCCGAGCGCCTCGAAAAATTCGGCGAGTGCCGGACTGAACTTCGTGCCGATCGTGCGACCACTCGGTTGCCAAACATCGGACGGCCAGTTCGCCAGCGCGCTCTGAGTCGCCGACACCACCCGGTTGCAGGATTCATCGCTCGATCCAAACGCCTGCCAGAGGGGGCACAGTATCGACAGAAGCGATGTATGACGGGACAGGATCAGCCGTTGAGCCAGAGCACACACCTGCGAGACGCGAAACTGCTCTCGAAGCGAGCCTCCATCAAGACCGGCCAGTGCATTCAGCTCCTGTTCGAGCAGCGAGGTCGATGCAAGGTCGATCCAGGCAGGGAATCCGTCGTGCCGCAGATAGTCGAGGACTGACCCGCCAGCCAGCTGGGACAGCGCCGACGAGACATGATCGAAGGCACTCTCACGTGCCATTCGACAGTCCCTCCAAGTTCACCTGGCGTCGAATGTCATCTGCGTCCACGATAACCAGCGACGCGATTCCGTCGATCTCGTTGGCGTCCAGCGAAAGCCGCGCCCAGCCAAGCTGAAACGGAAGTTCGCGCGCCGGTGCCGACCGGAAGACGACCTCCACGAACCTGTACTTCTTCGTCCTCTCTGCTGCACCGGCCAGTGCGACAACAAGCAGTCGGCTGCCGTTCTGGCTGTCCTGCAGCTCTAGGCGCACTCGCACTTCCGCGTCTCCGACAATCGCCCAGGTATTGTGGAGCAGCGCTTCAGCCGCGGGCCCGGTGATCTCGCCCGCACTTGCGGCTAGAGCGACACTGGCCGCATGCGACGCGATTTCGTCATTCCGCTTGGCGAGAAATGCGAGAGCGTTTGAGTTCGACAGAGTCGCCGCCGACATGAATGTCCGATCGGCTTCGATGAATTGCCGAACTTCCTTAGCGGCAGCTTCCAGTATGCCGTCAAGCCACCACGGAAGCGGATCGCGATACGGCTCCGCCAGCATCTTTCGCCAGTTGTCGAGCAGCGGCAGCTCTGTGGAGACCGAAAGCAGACGAACCTGTTCGTCCTGCTGAATCTGGTTATCCAGCGCGTCCATCGCATCTAGGAGCCGACGCATCCAACTATCGAACCGTGATCCAGTGCCTTGGCGGGCACAGACGTGCCATTGGTATTCTTCGTCGACGACGACGTACACCGCCCAGCACTCCATGAGGATGTGGAGAAGGCTCGTGCAATAGGATCGGTCTTCGAGCGGCTCGGCGTCGTCAAAGCGCGCTGGCAATTCCCGTGCGTCATTCGTTGCCGATGCCAAGAGTTCGAGTGTCACGTCAATCGCCGGGACTAGGAGTTCGGCCGGCAGAGGACTGACCAACTTCGACTTGATATCTGCTGGAAGTGCAATTCCATAGAGTCGGCAAAAGCCAAGAGAAGACACGATTGAAAGTGCGTTCTCTCGCACCTGCTGAAAGTTTTCAGCGATCTGTGCAGCCATGTCCCAACGAACTTCGTCGAATTGGCCTGCGATACCTCCAGCTGAGGACCGATGTGAAACACCTTCGGTCGAACCAAAGAGTGCCGCGAGCGACTCGTTGATCGACGTATCACTACTTGCCGTGGGTGGGAATAGGAGCTGCATCATGGGCGATGCGAGCGATTCGCGCAGCTCATCGAGATATCCAAGAGGATCATTGCATTTGGAAGGGTTCATCTTTGAAGTTCTCGGCCTCTCGACGTGACAGCCTCAGCGGCTGAGGCGGATTTCTCCGTTTGTCCAATTCCAAACTGGCGATTTCCATTCCGCTCCGGCTTGGCTCGATGGGAAGCCCCAGGCTTCTGCCGCGAGAAAACTGATCTCATATCGCATCTCGGATGGCCCTGGACCACGTTCACTTCTCGTCGATCATTCGGTCTAGGATATCGAAACCTGTTGCTCTGCTCGTCGAGAACCGCATATTCCTGGACCTGCTGGCGGAGCGCGTGCCGCCAGCGGGTCTCTCTGGGTTTAACGGCGACCGCGCCGGTGAAGTAACATGTTTTCAGTCGATGGACTTCTTTTTCGCGCCAAACGACTGCCAGCGCTCCAGAGGGAAGAACGAACACCCAGCGGTGGCCTTGCCCCCGAATCTGGCGCCCTACGCAGGAATAGAGGATGATGAGGGGTTTTCGCAGTGTCGATACGCACTCGTCCCGCACAGCGTCGAGTGCGGCTGCCACTGCGGCATTCTCGTCTTCACTGCTCGAATTCTTCATTGCAATCTGAGCGATGGCAGCGGCCCACGGTTCCTTCGAATTGGCGAAGTGCTTCTGGACAATTTTTCGCCATTCTGGTTCGCCGACCTCAATTATCGTTGTTGAACCAGCACCGTCCCTCGAGTGGGGATTGGGCATCTCCTCCCAGCGACACGGAAACGGAACTTTACCTGCCATGCGAATGCCCTCGAATGAAGTCCATCGGCTCGCTTCTCAGTCGTTCGAGCCGACGACGAAGGCGGTTCTGCAGCGCGTTTCGCGACGCTCCAAGGCAGTGGGCAATGACGGCGATCCACTCTCCGCGGTCGCGTGGGATTTCGTCTGGTGGAAATAGGTCAGTTAACCCAGCCTCTACACACCAATCCGTCCAGGTTAGGCCGGGAATCTTCCGCCAAAGCTCGAACGCGACGAGCAGCAGCACCCGATCGAGAGCTGGCCACGAAATCAGGCGTTCGATGTCGGCAGCGCAAAACGGTTCATCGATGTCGGGTTGTTCGGTCTGCCGACTACGTGGATCGGGCAGAGTCTGAGTGAAGTCTGTTCCCTCCTCTCGTGAGTCAATGCGCCGCTCGCGGGCAAGCCGACGGCGAGATGAACGTGCCGAGTCTCTCAGCAGATTCTCGAGCACCGTCCAAAGCCAAGCCGGATAGGGACCACTCGCACGATCGTATTCTGCAATACGAGGTGATCGGGCAGTCCCATCTCGGCCTTTGCGGGGAGCCACGATTTCTGTCACCGCATCGGCGAGGAAATCGAGCCGTAATTGATGGCTTACCATGTGGCGTCGGCAAATCCGTTCCGCTGTCTCATTGATCAGTGGCGTGAGCGCGCAAACGGCATCCTCGATCGCAAGCTGATCAGTTCCAGCCTGTACCGCGGCAATATGCTGTTCCCAGGATTGCGTGCTGTCGGTCGCCACGATTCCTTCCCATGTTCTGCCACCCGATGCTGAGGCAATAGATTCTACCTTGCACAGACCTGCCGGGGTATGCAGCCCGTGATCGCCATCGTTGGCTGCAAACGGCCAAAGTGAATGCGGCCACGATGCAGCGAGGCTGCCGCTCTCACCACGCGATCAACTGGGGAACAAAATATCGTGATGTTGGCTGTTACTGCCACCAAAGCTATGGCGTTTCAATTACTGCGGCGCATCCTGACCGACGGGAGTCGGCGGCGACCGAAACAAAATGAGGAAAGACGCATGCTGAAGAATGTCGGAATCGCAACGGCTGGTGTGGCAGTTGGCGTGCCGGTGTGGGGGATCGCACTGGTGATTGGTGGAGTGTTCGTGGCGGGCGCGGTGGTCGGGTTCGCTCTGGCGGGGCCGGTCGGAGCAGTTACGGGCGGTGGATTAGCGCTGGCGAGTTAGCCAGCGGATGGCGGCGGCGGTCCGAGTGAATTGCTCGGGCCGCAAGCCATCGAATTCCAATTCGAAGGCTGTTACTCGCAGTGCAGCAAGTCCGTAATCCGTCTCAGAGGCACGATGCCGACAGCTTGTCGCTGTCGCGCAAGGTGTCATAGGTTCAGGAGAAATGCAGATGAGTCGATTCGTGCTGTGCGGGGTGATGTGGTTGGCAGCAATCGTGGTGTTGCCGAGTGTGGTCGTTGGGCAGACGGGGGTGCTGACGACTGCTGAAGAGATCGTGGTAGGAAAGATCGTGGCGGCGACCGCTCGGCAGCAGCAGTGGCTGGCGGCTTCGCTTCAGGAGCGTGTGCGCTTGGCGGAAGCTCTCGGCGAAGAGGGCGCGCGCACAATGGCGAAGTCGAAGGGCTATGAAGCCTTGTACGACGGCTTGGAATCGTTGTTGCCGCAGGGGCCGGACCAGGTCTACCGGGCTGCAGACAGCCGCGTGATAGTGTACGAGGCGAAGGGTGGATCTGGACAACTGGGGCACGCCTACGGCCATCCCCAGGGCACGACCGAATGGGCTGTCGAGTCTGCGAAACGAGTGCTTCGGAGCACAAAGGCTGGCGAAGTAGAACGCGCGGCAGCTCAGAAGATTCTTGCGGCTGCCACTGAGGGGCGACTCGAAGTTCATGTAATTCGGACGAAGCATGTGCTTGGCGAGCCGACCGCCGCGGTCTTGGAGGGAGTTGCAACAACGACCGACGATGCGTCACGACTGGCGCGTGGGGTGCTCGACGACCTCGTGCGGGCCGGGGCGACGGCGGCAGATGATGCTCTGCGTGCTACTGACGATATCGCGCGAGCCTCAGCCGAAGGTGGCTCGGTGCTGAAGACTGTCTCGAAGGCCGCCTTGCCGGTCGCTGTGGCTGTAGATGCCGGCTTTCGAGTTCATGACTCGATGGAGACGGAGCGGCAGTTCGCCGCTGGCGAGATTTCGGTTCAGCAGCGTGAGGTGGATCATGCCAAGAACGCCGCTGGCATGGCGGGCGGCTGGACTGGAGCCTGGGCAGGCGCGGAGATCGGGGCGACGGGCGGTGGATTGGCCGGGTCAGCGATTGCTCCCGGTCCGGGGACGGCCGTGGGCGGAGTCATCGGCGGAGTCGCTGGTGGTGTTACCGGTTACTTCTGTGGTGAGGCCGCTGCGGGAGCCGCAGCCGAGTGGACGATGAACCAAGTTCATGCGACCGGTACGACGATCGGCGATTCGGCGAGGGGCGCATGGATGTCGACCGCGAGAGCGGCGAGCTCAGCAACGGACGGCGTTAGCCGTACGTGGAATTGGGCCTGGGGCCGATAGCTGACTGCGAGAGCGCCCAGCCAGGTGGTAGTGACGCTGTCCGGGCTGGGCGATTCTTCGCGTCTTCACTCACGCCGCACGCCGCTCATAATGCTTCAGCAGCCCGCCCAACCGCGACGAATAGACAATGTCGTTCAGCCGAACAGTCTCGTTGTCTTCCGGCCGCTTCTCCATCCCTGGTGGCAGATGCCCCCGGGCCTCATGCGGGCGTTCCCGATTGTAATGCAGCCGCCATTCCCGGCAGATGTAGTTCAAATGCCGTTCGGCCACGATCACGAATCGATCGAGGCACTCCACCTTCATGCTCTGGATAAACCGCTCGACGTGCGCCCGCAGGTTGGGAGACACCGGCGTGTTCCGCTTCACCTCGGCCCCGCTGGATTTGATGACCTCATCGAACTGAGCCGTGAACTTCGTGTCGTTGTCTCGCATCACATACTTCGGGGCCAGGTTCAGATCTTCGGCTTCCATCACGAAGTTCCTGGCCTGCTGACTGACCCACGCGGAGTCCGGGCTGAGCGTACACGGTGAAATCCAGCACCGCCGTGTTCCCAGGTGCAAGAACACGAGGAAGTAGAGGTCGACGAGACCCTTCACGGTCCACATCGGCTTCGACACGAAGTCGCACTGCCACAGCGTGTCGGCATGAATCTTCAGGAACTCGTCCCAGGTTCCTTTGCCGCGCTTCGGACCGGGATCGATGTCGTTCTCTTTGAGGATCACCTTCACCGTTTGGCGGGAGATGCTCTTGATCCCGAGTTTCCGTAACTCGCCAAGAATGCGGGTGTAGCCCCACGAGTTCTCTTTCGCCAATCGCAACACGAGTTCGCGGATGTCGTCCGGCGTCCGGGGCCGGCCGGGTTTCCGTTTGGGTGTCGCCTTCTTCGCCGCGTGAGCCGCCTCTGCTTCGCGGACCCAACGCAGGAACGACTGGTAGGTGACAATCGAGATCAGTTCCTTCAGCTGCTGCCCGAGCTTCTTGCCGAACCGGAGCAACCGTCGCTTCTCCTGATCGGTCGCTACCAGCCGCTCCGGCAGCCGGGCGCGGAGCATCCGGTTCTCTTCTTTCAGATAGGCGACTTGGCGGGCCAAATCCTGGCGGGTGACGGATGCCAACAAGGCGAAGAGCGGATGCAGAATGCGGCCCATTGTGGTACGGTGGTTCGACGGTTGATTTGGCCTAAAATCAGCGGGAATCAGAGTTTTCTTACCCCGCTGGAAAGCTTGCCAAAGTACCCGGATTCGGTCCGCTTGCCGACTGCCATGAAGCCCCCGCAGATGGGCTCTGCCAGACTCGTCCGCCGCTGATCGCGCGACCCGCAAATCTTCTCCAGGTCCGCGCCGATTCCGCCCATGCGGGGGGGCCCTTGACGGGCTGTTAACCCGATGCTCGCGAGTTCGAAGAGGGTGCCTCTCGTTCGACCACCCCTACCGGGTACGTGGAAAACTCGAACTCACGACGCGAAAACAGGTTGCGTCAAATCGACCTCCCCGAAAAAGGCGCGCATTGTTTCGAAGAGGGTCCCTTCCGGGGAGGATGTGATCATTGTGCATCTTCCCAATCGGCGTCTTTCCTTGCGGTGTGAAGTCCGGTAAGGAGAAGAATTTCACACACTCCTCATCCTCGACGCCAACCGCCACGTTCCGGCCATCGCGAGAAACGGCAATCCCATACGGACGCGGACCAACCTTGTGGCGTGACAGTTCCTTCATGGTCGTCAGATCGACCAGCGACACCGACGCATCCTGCGTATTGACAACCAGCACTTGCTTCGGCGCGGTTGGAGCGTCTTCGACTGCGAGCACAGGAGCGACGAACGAGGTCACCGCATCGGCTTTGGTCCAGAAGCCAATCTGGCCTGCCTTCGAAATGGTGTCGTCTGCAACTTCAAGAGACAGCTTTCCGTTGAGCGAGCATTGAATCCGGTGAGCGTGGTGTTCGATCCGAATCGTATGCCATTGCCCGGCGGCTGCCTGGACGTCTGCGGTCCCCAACTGAGTCCGCTTGCCATCGACGACCTGGTAAACGCGGAAGTTGTTTTCCAGCGGATTAACGCGGGCGATGTAATAGTTGTCGGCATCTTGGTAGCGCCAGACGGGGCCGCCACCCTGGTCGATCTTGCCAGAGAGTGCCTTGAGCTTGATCGTGAGATCGACATCGGCCGTTCGCGGCTGATCGGCGACACACAAACTGAACAGTGGCCCCGGTCCAAGCGCGGTCTGCGTCAGCACTTTCGTCCCGAAAGGCGATGTCAAGTCCTCTTGAATTCTCCAGACACTTCCCTCGCCGGTCCCGGTCTTCGCTGCCGTCCAACCGGACGGCAGGCCACCTACGCTGGCCGCCTGAAACGCATCGTCGGCAATGCCGATTCGTGCTGTCGTCGCGAGCGACAAAAGTGCAAGGAACAGAAACCGATGTTGAACTGACATGACTGCACTCCTTTCGAATTTGAAAAGTAATCGCACGATGAATCATGGTGATGCAGAGCATTCTTGAGCCAATCGGGCGTAGAGCGCGTCATAGACGATTCGCCCTCGTTCGATCGCGGTTTGATCATCTGGACTGATCAGCCGGAGTCCTTCACAGATGAAGTCCAGACCAGAGGCGGCTGGTTCGATGTTCACGGCCTGGACTGTATCCGCTTCGTCGATGATCCGGGCGATGCGATGCAGGATCGGATCGGTCAACTTGTGGTGCTCGACCAGAGCGTGAAACGAGCAGTGTCCGCCGTGATGCGAGAATCGCACGTTCGGTACATCGAAGGGTTTCGCGTCCGTTGGCAGCGAAGCGCCACGCGGCACGAACACAAATGTCGCCGTTGGATCAATCTCGCGCAGGATCAGCCACGTGCAGCCGATGCGGTCGATCCCGACGTTTTCCCATGTCACCCATTTCTGGCACTCTATCCTCCACCTGCCGCAAACAGCTGTCTCGGGTCTGCCGACCCAATTCAGAGGCAAAGAAGTCGCGAGCCGCAGTTTCCTGGTATCGCTTGGACAGAGCGGCAGGTCGCGATTCTTCTTCTTGAGGAGTCCTGACAAAAATCGCGGTACTCGATTTCGATCGGTTCCATGAATTGGCGGCGCAAGGCGTCACTGTCGGTGGCGTAGAGTTGGTCCGCCTGCCAGAGTACGGCTTCGCCCTTGAGTTCCGTGATTTCCGCCGCGAGCCACTGGAACTGTTCCTGTGTGCGGGGCGTTTGCGGCAACACCCAGACCGCATCCTGTAAAGGGATTGCTCCCAGTTGCTTGAGCTTTCGCCAGACGAAGACTCGCCCTGCCGTCGGCTCGCGGGGGATGCGGTAGACGAGCAACAACCAGTGTGTCGCCATATGGGTTCTGGTCTCATGGATGCACGAAGGGAAAGAGCAACAGCCCGGCAACAGCAGCCCCGATCACGATGATCGGCTCCGACAGTTTCTTGAACCGCAATAGCAGGCCAACCGTGATCAGCAGAATCGCGATCTTGGGATAATCAGGGTTCCAGCCATCCATAACAATCGTGCGGCGTCCCAGAACCACGCAGGCTCCCGCCCCCACGGCTGCCGCCGTCACACCGTCCACGAACGCGATGATTCCCGGTCGCTTACCGTGTTTCTTGAAGTACGGGGCGGGAATGATCGTGAACAGATAGCACGGGAGAAACGTCGCCAGAGCGGCAACGGATGCGCCGGTGAGGCCAGTCCAGAAGTCGGTGCCGCGTCCCGTCACGATATACCCAATGAAGCCAACCGTGATGACCACGGGTCCGGGAGTGATCATGGCCACCGCCACGGCGTCGAGAAACTCCTGGTCGTTGAGCCAGCCATACTCCTTGACCACGCCGCCATACAGAAACGGCACGATGGCCAATCCGCTGCCGAACACGAACGCACCGGCTTTGGTGAAGAAAATCGCGATCTGTGTGAGCAGCTCGCTTAAACTGGCTTTCGCTCCTGGAACTGCCGCGATCAGAAACGGGGGAGCGATACTGGCCACCGTGGTCGCGGGATCGGCTTTGCGGGGCCATAGCCGGACGGCCCACCATCTCTCCGGCTCCCAGAAACAACCAGATACTCTCTGACTCCGTGATGATTGTGACGGCGGCGCAGCCAGATAAATGCCCCAGCAGCCAGTTCTTGCCAATGGTTTTCTGAGTCAAGCTGTAGGCGGCAGGTAATGATCCCAATCACCGCCGCCCCGACACCGTAGAACACCGCCTGCATCCAACTGATTCCACCGTATTCGACATACGCCCACCCCAGCGGCAACACCATCAGAAACGATGGCAGAACAAACGCCACGCCGACGAGTGTGGCCCCCAGCGCCGTAGTGAACGAATCCGAGATAGATCGCCAACTGTGCGGCCAACGGTCCCGGCATGAGCTGCGCCCAGAGCCAGCCCTTCCTTGTATTCGGCCTCGCTGATCCACTTCCGTTGTTCGACCAGATCGCGGTGCATATAGCCCACAAGCGCGCGGACCACCAAAGCCGATGGTGCCGAGTTTCAGCGCGTAGCCAACCAAATCGACAGCCGGTACCCGGCCTTCGAGACGGTACTTGTGCTTGCGGATGGGGATTCTTCGCTCATCCAGAAACCCTCGCCGGAATGTAACCACGGTTACCTGGCAAGCGTATCGCGAATGGTCCGTGACGGCAAGCCGCGTTTCAGTCCATTGGTCGGACCGGTCCATAAAGAAACAATCCCACCAGCCAATCCGCAAATTCGGGTGTCAGGTGCTTCTTGCGACGAGGCAGTCGTGACAGGATGTTGATGTGCTGGTCCATGAGACATCCGAAGGCCAGAGCGAGGACGCTCGCATCGCCACGTTTGAGTTCGCCAGCGTCCAGCCCCTCTTGCAAGACCTGTTGGATGATCGAGAACCGGACCTTCGCGATCTCCGCCATGAGTTCGAGCACCGCGGCGATGCAACAGTCAGGCGTGGTGTTCAATCGACGGATGATTCGGCCGGAATGACCGCCCCTAGTCCGACAGTACCCCTTGCAGAACAGGAACTGATAACATGGATCCTTCGTGCAACTCGATCAGGACTGACTCAAAGTGCGACTCTCTGGGGGCTGGAAATTTGGACGGTGGCTGGCGGTGCTGATGATCGCCGGATTCGTCCTCTATCAGATGCACATAGCACCGGTCACGGTGCCGGGTGTGGCCCCAACCCGCCAAACTGTCGTCTCCGAGGTGATGGGGACGGAACGCTGGAAGCTCGCATCTCGACAACCATCAGTCCGAAGATTGCCGGAAGGATCGGTCAGACGCTCGCCGATCAAGGTGACCGCGTTGAATCGTGGCAATTGCTGGTCCGGCTCGATGACGATGAACTACAGCAACAGGTCGAGATTGCCAGAGCCAACTAGAGGCGGCGCAGCAGCCATTCAACAACAAACGCCGATCAGCGCACGCGTCGCCGTCTTTGAGCACGCCAAAAATCGCATGATCGGGTCCAGTCGCTCAAGGAAAAAAACGCGAACCTCCAGGATGACGTTGATCGGGCCATTGAGTCATTGACGATCGCGACAGCGGAGGCGACTCAGGCCGAGGCCAGGCTATCAGCGAGGGGCAAGGGACTCCTCGCGGCTGAGAAGACGCTGGAATACCATCGGCGAGCCCGACTCGCGGACACGCTGATCAAGGCACCGTTCGCCGGGTTGATTGTGGCGCGACAGCGCGAGGCCGGTGATATTGCAGTAGCAGACAGCGCGGTGTTGACGTTGATCTCCATGGGAGCTGTGGATCAGTGCTAAGGTCGACGAAACCATGATGTCCCGATTCGGCTGTTACAGCAGCCTGCCGAATCGTTTTCGATCACAACCGGATCGAAGTTATCAGGGACAGTCGTCCGCCTGGGCAAGCAGGCCACAAGGAAGCTTACGCGAGTTCGTCGTGGATGTCGGAGTGCGGGAACTACCAGGAAACTGGGCCGTGGGGCAACGAGCGGAGGTCTTCATCGAGACCGGCCGTGCCGAGAACGTGCTGACAATTCCCTTGTCGACCGTGATTCCCCGAAACGAGAAGGATGGCGTGTGGGTGGCAGACAAGGGCGTAGTGCGCTGGAAGCCCGTCATGCTCGGGCTACGGGGCCGTGACTTGGTGGAAGTCCAGGAGGGACTGGCCGAGCACGAGGTTTTACTGGCTCCTGTCGCAGGAATGATCCCCCTGACCGAGGGTCGGAGGGTCCGAGTTCCATGAACCTCGCCCTCAAAGATATCCGCCACAACCTGGGCCGATTCATCCTGACCACCGTGGGGGTCGGCCTGCTGCTGATGATCGTCATGGGCATGGGAGGGATCTATCGCGGGGTGATCGAAGATGCGACGCTCTTGATCGACCGGGTCGGTGCCGATCTGTGGGTGGTCCAACGCAATACTCGCGGGCCCTTCGCCGAGATTTCCCGAGTCCCGTCGAGTCTCGTTCACCGCGTTCAGGCGGTTCCCGGCGTTCAGATGGCTCGCGAATTCGTCTATCACACGATTCAACGAGAGCGCGCGGGGAGGCCGTTGCGGATCGCGGTTCTGGGAGTCAGTTGGCCGACCGACAAAGGCGAGTGGTTGCCACTCTCCGCAGGACGTCACCTCAGCCAGAATCATTTCGAGATGATCGCTGATGAGTCGCTGCGTCTCCCGGTGGGCAGCCAAGTCACGCTCGGCAAGGAAACGTACAGCGTTGTGGGTACCACCCGGAATTTCATCAGCTCGAACGGCGACGGGATCGCCTTTGTGACCGTGCAAGACGCACAGGCGATTCAATTCGACGTTCCCGGAGAAGGGGTTCGCCTGGAGCGGGCAGCTCGGGACGCACGGGGCCAGACCTTCGAAGCCGCGATGAAACAACCGGCGTTGCTCGACAATGCGAACCGTCCCACGCTTGAACTTCCCGCCATTCCCCGTCCGCAACTGAGTGCGGTGATGGTCACGGTTCAGCCGGGGATGGAGATCGATGAGGTGGCGGCCATCATCGCGGGCTGGAGTGATGTCTCCGTCTTCACGCAGGAGAGTCAGCGGGAACTGTTGCTCAAGGGGTCCGTCGAAAAGATCAAAGCCCAGATCGGCCTGTTTCGGGTGCTGTTGACGATCATCGCCGCCATCATCATGGCGCTGATCCTGTACACGTTGACGCTCGACAAGATTCACTCCATCGCCCTGCTCAAGCTGATCGGAGCCCCGAATCACGTGATCCTGGGGCTGATCTTGCAGCAGGCTTTGCTGTTGGGCGGCATGGGATTCGGGATTGCCTACCTGCTCGGACAAAGAGTCTTTCCGCTGTTCCCCCGCAGGGTCATCATCACAGACGGCGATGTTCTACAACTGGGAATGATTGTGCTCGGGATCTCCGTGGCCTCCAGTGTCCTGGGGATCTGGAAGGCGTTGCAGGTCTCTCCCAACGAGGCACTGTCATGACCCCGACATCCCCGATGGAAACCGAACTCCATGAGCCGACAAGTGGTGCTCCACTGGCGATCGAAACCGATCGTTTGACCAAGGTGTATGGCAGCGGCAACACCGAGGTGGTCGCCATGCAAGAGGCATCCATGCAGGTGCACCGCGGGGAAGTGGTCGCCTTGCTCGGCCCGAGTGGCTCGGGTAAATCGACATTCCTGACAGCCGTCGGGCTCATCAATCCGCCGACATCGGGACGGGTCTCCATCGGCGGGCAACTCGTTCTCGATGGTCCCGAGTCCCAGACGAATCTGCGGACCTTTCGACGACAGCACATCGGCTTCGTCTTTCAGAAGTCGAACCTGATCCCGTTTCTTACGGCGGGCGAGAACGTGCGAATTGCGATGGAACTGAATGGGGAATCAGTCCGAGAGGCCACCGCGCGGACGATGGAACTGCTCGAATATCTGGGAGTAGCGGATCGGGCCGGGAATCTTCCGTCGATGTTGTCGGGCGGTCAGCAGCAGCGAGTGGCGGTCGCCAGGGCCTTGGCCAATCGCCCGAGCGTGATCCTCGCCGATGAACCGACGGCGGCACTCGACAGCCAACGGGGGCGTCAGGTCATGGAGCTGTTCGCCCGAGTGGCACACGAAACGCATGCGGCCGTCATCGTCGTCACGCATGATCACCGATCACTGGATGTGTTTGACACACACTATGAGATGGAGGACGGCCGACTCCGCCTCACGAAAAGCAGCCCACAGTTCGCGAACGTATCGTAACGAGCAGAACGAACCAATTGAGGAACGTCGGTTTCCGACAGAGTACCCGGACGGACGCGATCATTTCGTCTTCGACTCTCGATCAGTCTGCGCTTGCAGGATGATGTATTCGTTCAGTAGAACCGGGAGACGCTCGTGGAAAAAACCTTGGCGTGCCTGGCATCATGCCTGAAAGCTCGCCAAGGTGGTCTGGCTCAGAAAATCTGCGATCTGACTGCGGAGTTGAGTGAGTTGCTGGTGGAGCGGGCATTGGGGGCCCGTGCCGCACCAGCCTTTGCCGAACGGGCACGTGAGACTTTCATCGAGGCGCTCAAAAGGAGCGATGACCTCACTGAGCGTAATGGTCTGAGGGGGGCGGGCCAGAGTGTAGCCTCCACCGGGACCCGGTGAGCCGATGACCAGATTGATCTGTGAGAGCGTGGTCAGCACCTTTCCCACGATGGCCTGCGAGAGTTTTCGACGCTCAGCAATTTCGCGTGAGTTCAGCCGCTTGCCACCCTCGGCTGCATAATGCTCCGCCAGCAGACTGGTGGCCGAAATAGCCGCTTGCGCGACTTTGCCATAGGGGGTCATACGGTGTGTCCCTCTGCCAAGTGTGGGGCTGAGGATTGTAGCCGTCGCGAATGAACTGCGGCAATCAGCTTGATGAGCACCGTCAGCACCAGCATGCTGAAGGCCCAGATGCCAGCGGTGACCTTCCACTCGGTCGGACTGGGAGAGTACTCGACGATCTCGTGCAGCGTCGAGGGGATGAAGCCGGGAACGACCAACCCCATCCCTTTTTCGATCCAGATCCCGATGATGCACATGACGCAGGCGGCGATACGAACACTTCCTCGTTCTAAGGCATGCGGCATGCAGAACAAGGCTGTGCCGACGAGATTCAAGGTGACCGCGGTCCAAATCCAGGGGACCAGGCCGGTCGCGCCGTGACTGCCGAAGAACAAATACCGCGCGGCTGCCGCATGACCGCTGCCCGTGTAAAACAGCGTGAACAATTCACTGAAGAGCATCAACAGATTGGCCGCCATCGCCACGCGAATAATTTGAATCAACGTCTGAGCCGGGCGGGGCGACCACTCCCAACTCGATGTGGACCGCAAGACCCGCAGCACCAGTAGGATGAACGCCGGTCCGCTGACAAAGGCCGACGCCAGAAACCGTGGAGCCAGCAGCGCCGTGTTCCAGAACGGTCGTCCCCCCAACCCGCAGTACAGAAATGCCGTCACGGTGTGAATGCTGATCGCCCAGATGATCGAGAGAAACACAAACGGCACATACCATCGCGGGTTCGGCGTGCGGCCCAGATAGCGCATGTAGAGCAAATAGCCGACGATATGCAGATTGATGGCCAGGTAGCCATTCAGGACCAGAATATCCCAGGTCAGCATCGACATCGGCCAGTTGAACTTGCCGATGCCGGGAATCAGATGCCAGAAACGGTCGGGGCGACCGAGGTCGACGACGACGCTGAGCGTGCTCATCAGGATGGCGGCCACCGCGACCGCCTCGCCAATGATCACCAATTCGTGCATCTCTTCGTCGTCATAGAGATAAGCGGGGATGACCATCATGACGCCGCCAGCGGCCAGCCCGACGCCAAAGGTAAAATTGGCGATGTACAACCCCCAGCTCACGTGATCGGACATGTTCGTCACGATCATCCCATCGCGAACCTGCACGGCCCAGGCATTCGCACCGACGAGGGCGATCGCGGTCAACAGCGTCATCCAGCCGTAGAACAGCCAGTTTCCGTCGGTGGCCACGCCCAGCGAGCGCCACAGAAAGTGCGGATACGACTCGATCGCTCCCTTTGAGGAGGGAGTTTTGTGCGTTGCAACGAGAGGATGAGTCGCGGACACGGAGTTACTCGTCGAAGAAATAGTAGAAGCGGGGCTTGGTTCCAAGTTCTTCCTTCAGGACAAACGTCCGCTTGTTTTCCACCACCCAGCGAATCTCGGAGTCGGGATCGAGAATGTTTCCAAAGACGCGCGCTCCAGTCGGGCAGGCTTCCAGGCAGGCGGGCATCTTTCCTTCGCGCGTGCGGTGCAGGCAGAAGGTACACTTCTCCATCACGCCTTGCGGGCGGATGCGATTCGACAGGTAGCCCTGATCCGGATTGATGTCCTCCGCCGGAATCTGCGGGGTTTCCCAGTTGAAACGGCGGGCGTGGTAGGGGCAGGCCGCCTCACAATAGCGGCAGCCGATACACCAGTTGTAGTCGACGACCACAATTCCGTCTTTCTCTTGCCAGGTCGCTTCGATGGGACAAGCCGTGACACAGGGGGGATTCTCGCACTGCTGGCATTGCACCGGCATGTAGAACTTGCCGGGTTGGGGCACGGGATGATCGTAGGTCGCGTCCCCTTTCTCAAAATCGATGCCGCCCATTTGCATCTCGAAGACGCGAATGTAGGAATTATTCGTCGCCCGATCGTGGTTATTCTCGATGTGGCAAGCCTCGGCGCACTTGCGGCAGCCGATGCAAATGCTGAGGTTCAGGGCATAAGCAAACTGCACGCCGGGGATCGCCTGCGGATCGGAGATCGTGACATCCACTCCGTGGTCCTGCTTGCACTCGGCTTCCAGGCGGCGGAAGACGGCCTGCTTCTCCTCGGGCTTGAGTTCTCGGTAGTGCTTCTGCAAAAACTCTTCGACGCTGACATCCTGCGCCCATTCTGTGAGCGGCTTTAACGCCGTGGCCCACGCCGCCAGCCCGAGCGTGGCTCCACAGGCTTTGAGGAAGCCGCGGCGACCCGCGGGTTCCTGATTGAGAATCGGTAGCGACGGGAGTGGCGAACCGCTATTCATGGGAGACTCCTGACGATGCGACCGGCCGAAAGCGATCACGCGGACCAGCGACCGGAGTGAACGTCGGGTATTTGGGAGCGTGGGCATCGTGGCAATGCAGACAGTGATTACGCTCTCGGCCGCCGCGAGCCAAGTCCCAGTGACCGGTCATGCCGCCGTGCGAACCATACTGATAGTCCCGATATTGTGTCCCGTGGCACTGCGCGCAGAGCGTCATCGAGTCGCTGAACGGCACCGAGCGTCCATCGGCCAACCTCAGTGAGGAGTAGTTGTCGCTTGCATGATGGCAACTCACGCAGGTCAACTGCCCGTGAACGAACTTGAGCCCCTGGTGAAACTCATCAAGATTCGTTGACTGGGATGTGGTGACATTGGCAGCGCGGACACTGTGGCAAGCGGCGCAGCTGAGCGAAACCGGATTGCCGTGAGGGTCTAAGGTAGCGGTCGATGCACCTTGAGGAATGGGAGGCTTTCGGATCACAACCGGGTATCGCGTCGCCACTGTGGATTCTGCCCCGACAACGAGCGGACTCTGGTCCCGGCTTGATTCGTTGCGTCGACAACCAAGCGCCAGGCAGAAGGCTGCAAGAATGCCGCAGGCAATGAATGACGAGCGGGTCATTGGGGTCGGGTTATCCTCGAAAAGCCCCGTTGCGTTTCGGGGGTGTGAACTGTGTTGGCGCGCGACAACGGTGCAGTCTATCGACCGCTTATCACGAAATCAAGAAAAGGAATTCTGTTATTCTTGATATCGGCGTCCAAAGCCGATATCTTGCGTGTGTTGCATCCCTCTCCCGAGCAGAGCACACGCATGTGGATCAGCAGTTTTGTCGTCTCGTTGCCCGCAGCCGAAGAGTCGGCGATGGCGATTCTGCGGGCCTTGGCAGCGATTCCCGTGTTCACCCTGGGAGAGCGGCAGGCATCGCGTTTGCCAGTCGTCTTGGAAGCCCCGGATGGCTCGACGGCTCGATATTGGCACGAATGGGTTGAGCAGCTCCCCGGCGTCATTCAGGTCGAGGTCGCTTTCGTCAGCTTTGATGAATCGGAGCCTGTGTCAGGTCGACTGACCAGTGAACTGGCCAGTGCCGTGGGAGATGAATGACATGCTGGAGTCGCACTCGACGGATCGTCGCTCGTTTCTGAAGGCATCGGCCCTCGCTGCCGCGGCAACCCTTGCGCGGGGCTCTCTCTTTGCCGCCCCGCCGCAGCCGCCTGGGGGAGTGGAACTGCCGGTCATCCCCGATGTCACGTGGAACAAAGCGCCTTGCCGGTTCTGTGGCACCGGTTGCCATGTGATGGTCGGCGTGAAAGATGACCGGGTCGTTGCCGTTACGGGTGACCGGGAAGCGGACGTCAACAAGGGCCTCCTGTGCGTCAAGGGTTATCACGTCGGGATGGTGCTTTACGGCGAGGATCGGTTGCGGACTCCGCTGCTGCGAAAGGACGGTCAACTGGTCCCGATCTCCTGGGAGGACGCGATTGCTGTCGTTGCCGAGAAGATCCATGCCGCGCCGCAGAAATTCGCCTTCTATGGCTCGGGGCAGTGGACCATTCCGGAAGGCTACGCCGCCAACAAATTCATGAAGGGCGGGCTTGGCAACAATCACATCGACCCGAATGCCCGGCTGTGCATGGCCTCGGCGGTGACTGGGTACATCAGCACTTATGGCGTCGATGAGCCGTACAACTGCTACGACGACCTCGATCATTGCGACGCCCTCGTCCTCTGGGGAAACAATTTCTCCGAAATGCACCCCGTGCTGTTCAGCCGGGTTGTCGACCGTCGGCTGCGTGGGCAGAAGGTCGAGCTGATTGATCTGACGACACGGCACACACGGACCAGCCAGCAAGCCGACCACGTGCTACTGATGCAGCCGCAATCCGATCTGGCGATTGCCAATTGCATCTCGCACCAACTGCTGGAGCGGAACGCCTGGGATCGGGAATTCGTCGAGAAACACTGCCATTTTCGGGGACCGGGAAATCCACAGACGCTCAAGGGCGAGGCAATCTCCTTCGAGCAATTCCGGGCTTCGGTCGCGGAGTACACCATTGCCCGGACGGCTCAAATCAGTGGCCTCTCCGAACAGCAGTTGACGATGCTCGGTGATCTCTTTGCGGACAAGTCCCGCAAGATCACCAGCTTGTGGTGCATGGGGGTCAACCAGCACACGCAAGGCACGGCGATCAATAACCTGATCCACGCCATTCATTTGCTGAGCGGTCATTTCGGCAAACCGGGCGACGGACCACAATCACTGACGGGACAGCCTTCCGCCTGCGGAACCGTGCGCGAGGTGGGGACTCTGGCGCACGCTCTGCCCGGTGACCTGCGCGTCGATGATGAGAAAGGTCGCCACAAAGCTGAAGAAATCTGGAAGCTCCCCGTGGGCCGCATCAACCCCCAACCGGGACACCATACCGTCCTGATGTGGGAGAAATTCTGCTCGCCGTCCACGGCAGAGGGAGCCATCGACACCATCTGGGTGCAGGTCACGAATCCGGGCCAATCGCTTCCAAACCTGCACAAGCTCTTCGATAAAAAGGCCGACCTCGAAGGCAAGTTTCTCATTGTTTCCGATGTTTATCCCACCGCCACGACGGCACTCGCCGATCTCGTGCTCCCGTCGGCGATGTGGGTCGAGAAGAACGGCATCTTCGGCAACTCCGAGCGCCGCACCCAGCAGTGGTACCGCATGGTGAAGCCCCCCGGCGAAGCCCGCGACGACTGCTGGCAGACGATTGCTGTGGCCCACAAACTCATGGAGTTGGGGCACGCTGGAATGCAGGATCGCCATGGCAAGTTCCTCTTTCACCAGGCAGATGCCGCTGGCAACGAGATCCCGGTCTGGGACTGGTCGCACTACTACGACACGAACGTCGATGAGCGTCTGTACGAAGAGTACCGGCAGTTCAGCACGATCAAGCACAAAGATCTGGCCCCGTACGCCGTGCTCGCTCAAGCCCGCGGTCTGCGCTGGCCAGTCGTGCAGCAGGCCGACGGTTCTTGGAAGGAGACGACGTACCGCTTTGTCGAGGGGACCGACCCCTATGTTGCTCCCGGCAAGGGATTTCAGTTCTACCATTCGGTCACTCAAGATGACCGTGCTTTGATCTGGTTCCGTCCCTACGTGGCTCCCCCCGAAATGCCCGATACCGAGTACCCGTTCTGGCTCGATACGGGCCGCGTTCTGGAACACTGGCATACCGGGTCGATGACGATGCGGATTCCTTCACTCCGTCGGGCGATGCCGTCCGCGTATGTCGAGATCAACGCCGATGATGCCCAACGACTCGGCATTCGTAGCGGAGAGCAGATCAAGTTGCAGACTCGTCGTGGTGAACTGGTGCTGGCCGCCTGGATCGATGGCCGGGGGAGCTGCCCGCCGGGGCATCTGTTTGTCCCCTTCTTCGACGAACGCAAGTTGATCAATCGGCTGACACTCGAAGCCCATTGTCCATTCAGCAAAGAGCCAGACTACAAAAAGTGCGCGGCCCGAGTCGCTAAGGTGTTGTCATGAGCACACCGCTACGTCCGGAAGACCCTTCTGCGTCCAATAGGCCCTTGGGCGTGGGACGTCCGATGACGATCTTGGGCGCGATCGCGGTCGGAATCGGTCTCGTGGGCTTTCTGGTGGGGATTGCCGAGCCGGTGATCCCGCAACGCGCGGTCGCACTTGTGGGTGCGGCACCCACCGAAGCCAGCATTGTCGCGCCGTCCTACAGAGACATCACTTCGGCGAACGTCGGACCGAACCGGAGTTGGAACTCCAACCTGGACTCGTTGAAACAACCACGCTCCGATCTGTTTGCAGCGGTCACTCGTACAGCCGCCATGAAAGACGCCGCGCTACGGGATCGGTTGCGAACGCGGGCTTTCGACGGAGCCCCGCCGGTGATTCCCCATTTCGTCGAGCAGCAATCGGCCCAGAGTTGCCTTGTCTGCCACGGCGAGGGCCTGCTGCTGGGGAACCGCATTGCCACAAAGATCAGCCATCCGCACTATGCCAACTGCCTCGGATGTCATGTCGAACAGGCGGGAGGGCTACCACTCGTAGCCCAGGTCGCCCCCCTGGTGAAGACCAGCGAAGAGCCCGCCCCGAGTCCGATTCCGGGGAACGTGTTTGCCGGGCGACTTCGTGCTGGCCCAGGAACCCGTGCGATGCCGGGTGCGCCACCGACGATTCCGCATACGACCCACCTGCGTAGCGACTGCATGAGCTGTCATGGCTTGATCGCCCGCCCCGGCCTGAGAACCACCCACCCCTGGCTCCAGAATTGCATCCAGTGCCACGTCTCACCTGAAGAAATCGAGCGCACGCCATTCCGCTCGGCCCCCACCGCTGCCGCTCCAAGAGAAGAGACGTTCTTGTCGACCACACCAGCTCAAGCAGTCCAGAGCCGACACCCATGACTTCGCCCGCTCCAACGCAGTTGCCCGATGGCCCGCCGCTTCCCGAGATGTGCGAAGCGGTATTGTCGCGTGACGACGTGCTCGCACTGGTGGCCGACTTGCAGGCCCACGCCCAGATCACCGGCACACTCTGTAAGGCAGCCCCGCAGCAGCAAACGCCATCGGACAGCATCCCACTCGAAGCCGCGGTGGAGCAACTCTTCGCGCGAAACGTGACCGCCATTCAGATTCGCTACGCCTACGATGGGCACGAATGGACCGACACCCTGCTCAACACACCCACAGGCTTACGCCTGGTGCGTTGCCAGCATCCGAATTTCTCCCCGGCGACTCGCAGCAAAGTGAGGAACACATGAAACGATTGTGGATAGCGTTCGTGGCGGTGATGGTCCTGTCGTTTCTGGTCCTTGGTTGGATCGGTACTCGCATTTATTCAGAGATGCCGCCGCTCCCTCAACAGGTCGTGACAACGGATGGCGTGACGCTCATTGGGACTGGTGAAATCAGTGCCGGTCAGAACGTCTGGCAATCGATGGGTGGAATGGAAGTCGGTTCGATCTGGGGACACGGCAGCTATGTCGCTCCCGACTGGACGGCCGACTGGCTGCATCGGGAAGCAGTCTTCATTCTCGACCGCTGGTCGAACTCCGATTATGGCCGCGACTTCGAAAAAATCGACAACGAAAAACAGGCCCAACTCATGGCTCGCCTGACCAAGCTGCTACATACCAACACTTACGATCCATCCACTGGCACGGTCACGGTTGATCCCATCCGAGTCGAGGCGTTTGAGTCCAATCTTGCCCATTACACCGAAGTCTTCTCGAAAGGGAACGCTGACTACGCCATTCCTGCGGGAGCGGTCTCTGATCCTGATCGATTGCGAAAACTGTCGGCATTCTTTTTCTGGACAGCATGGGCTGCCTCGACCGACCGCCCCAACGATATCAGCACCTATACCAACAACTGGCCCCATGAACCGCTGATTGGTAACCGTCCCACCAGCGACACCATCGTCTGGACTGGCGTGAGTATCATCATGCTGTTGGCGGGCATCTCGGCGATGGCGTGGTGGTATGCCTCGAAGCGAAACGAAGAAGAGGAACCGACGCCCCCAGAGACCGATCCACTCGCACTGTGGGAAGCGACTCCTTCTCAAAAAGCGACCATCAAATACTTCTGGGTCGTCTCGGCTCTGATCCTCGTGCAAATGCTGCTGGGGGTCATCACGGCTCACTATGGTGTTGAGGGTGACGGATTCTATGGCTTTCCACTCTCCGACTGGTTGCCGTACAGCGTGACTCGAACGTGGCACGTTCAGATGGGGCTGTTCTGGATCGCCACGGCTTGGCTCGCAGCCGGTCTCTTTATTGGACCCCTTGTCAGCGGCGAAGAACCGAAGGGACAGACTCTTGGCGTCAATGTCCTGTTCGGTGCGTTGTTGCTTGTGGTGGTTGGTTCACTCACGGGCGAATGGCTGAGCATTCAAAACAAGATGACCGATACCGTTTCGTTCTATCTGGGACATCAGGGATACGAATATGTCGATCTCGGAAGAGTCTGGCAGATCGCCCTGATGGTCGGACTGTTGCTCTGGCTGTTCCTGATGATCCGTGTGTTGCTTCCGGCTTTGCGAAAGACGGGCGAGGCGAGGCAACTGGTCGCATTGCTGGCCGTGGCCACCGGAGCGATTGCCCTGTTCTATGGTGCGGGGTTGACATGGGGACGGCACACCCACTTGTCGATGGTCGAATACTGGCGATGGTGGGTCGTTCACTTGTGGGTGGAAGGGTTCTTCGAGGTCTTCGCTACCACGGTGATCGCCTTCATCTTCATGCGGCTCAATCTGATCCGACCTGGCATTGCCGCAGCCGCAGCCTTGTTGTCGGCGACGATCTTTCTTTCAGGCGGCATCATTGGCACCTGCCATCATCTGTACTTTTCAGGCACGCCGACCGTCGCATTGGTTTGGGGATCGGTCTTCAGTGCGTTGGAAGTTGTGCCGCTGGTTTTGGTGGGCTTCGATGCCACTGAAGACCTGCGGCGATCTCGCACTTCACCGTGGGTCCAGCGGTACAAATGGCCCATCTATTTCTTCGTGTCGGTCGCCTTCTGGAACATGATCGGTGCCGGGCTGTTCGGCTTTATGATCAACCCACCAATTGCCCTGTACTACATGCAGGGACTCAACACGACGCCGCTCCACGGTCATGCTGCCTTGTTCGGTGTGTACGGGATGCTCGGCATCGGGCTGATGCTCATTTGCCTGCGAGTATTGATCCCCGGCAGGGAGTGGAAGGATGGGATGTTGCGGTTCTCGTTCTGGTCGTTGAACGGCGGCTTGATGGCGATGTGCGTGTTGAGCCTGTTGCCGGTCGGCTTGCTGCAAACTCAAGCCTCCGTCGAACACAGCTATTGGTACGCCCGCAGCAGCGAGTTCATGCAGACTGACTTGATGCAAACCTTACGCTGGATGCGAGTTCCCGGTGACACCGTGTTCTTCCTCGGTGCCGTCGCCCTTGTTTTGTTTGTCGCCGGTCTGAAAACCGGGCACTCGTTCAAGAAGCAACTTGGCGACGTGTCGAGCGGCGGAACCCCACAGATCACATGACGAAGGAGAATCTACCATGTCGCTTCCTCACGCCAGCCCAGGTGAGATTGTCGATGTTCGCCCTCTTGGTGCGGCCTTTGCGGCAACCGTCACCAGAACTTTGGTGAAGACCGGTGCGATGGAAGTCCTGCGGATGATTTTGCCTGCCGGAAAGGTAATTCCAACTCACAAAGCCAAGGGCGAGATCATCGTGCAATGTCTGGAGGGTAAAATCGCTTTCGCGGCTTGCGGAAAGACAAACGAGCTGGAGGCGGGCCATTTGCTTTACCTGCCTGCTGGCGAGCCGCACTCCCTCCAGGGTATTGAGGATGGTTCGTTGCTCGTGACGATTCTGCTGTCGAATCCGTGATCGACAGCGGAGTGGTGAATGAAGCAGCCACTGCGTCTTGACTGGGATGGCCTCACCACAGTCATTGCGGGGCGTTTTCGTAATTCTGCTTGCCATCCTGGCCTTCCACAATCTCCGTAGCGGGGGCCGGGCAGAAGACCTCGCCGAGACGGTGGTGGGGACAGTTAAGGACATTCAAGCGTCGCGAGAAACCTCGAAGCTGGCCTGATCGGCCCTCGCGCCGAAGGTCTTGTTCTGGCTGTAAAAGGGCAGTGTGCCACACCGGTCTTATCCGTGAACAATTCAGCGCGACTGACGGGCAGAAAGGCTCGCTTAGTTTCTGACCTAGAGCCAGTTTCATAACGGGGAAAGCCTGTGTAACAGTCGGTGAACGCAGGCGAGGATGACGAAGGCGAGGAAGTGGTTGGGGTTGCGGTCGTAGCGGGTGACGAGGCGTCGATAATTCCCCAGCCAGGCGAACGTC
>JBGATC010000011.1:0-143944 GCA_044229335.1 Planctomycetaceae bacterium
CGAGCGAACGTTCGCCTGGCTGGGGAATTATCGACGCCTCGCCACCCGCTACGACCGCAACCCCAACCACTTCCTCGCCTTCGTCATCCTCGCCTGCGTTCACCGATTGTTACACAGGCTTTCCCCGTTATGAAACTGGCACTAGAATTCCACCCCCCCCGAGACGATCTGATCGAGGTGTCTCGGACCGAATAGGATGAATTTCCGGATGCATTCGCGTTTGATGCTCTGGATGAACCGTTCCACCCGGCCGTTCAGATTCGGTGACGCGACTGGCAGGGCGTTCGTCCGAATGCCCTTAGCCTTCAGTGCCGCCACGAACTCCTTGGTGAACTTCGTGTCCCGGTCGTGCATGACGATCGACGGCTTCTCGCTCCGATCGGCGGTCTTCGCGATGAACGCATCCGTCTGCTGCACGACCCATTTCGAGTTCGGCCGTCGCGTCGAGGTCGACACGATCACTTCGCGGGATTCCATGCAGAGAAAGACCATTAGATACAGCTCTTAAATCCCGTGGGCGGTGATCGATTTCACCGAGAAGAAATCCGTCGCCCAGAGTGTGTTCTTATGCCGCTCCAGAAAGTTACTCCACTTGTCGGAGGTCCGATCGGGCGCGGGCCCGATGCCCTCTTCCTTCGGAATGTTCCGCACCGTCTGCCGGCTGATCTGGTTGATCCCCAATTTGCGCATCTCGCCGACGATGCGGGTATAACCGAACGCAGACTGCCCCACTCCGCGATTTCGATGACAAGTCGGTCTGTCGTGGGGAATCGTCGGCCGGTAAAGTGAGTGTGGCGGCGTTGCTGAAGCTGGCACGGTGGTGCCAAAAACGCCGGACGCCCGAACAAGGAAGTGCGTCATGTCTTCACGCGACACGGTTCCCCCCCGCCCAGTGCTCTGCTGATAGGATCGCGGAGCCTGGAACCCACGCCGGTCCGCCCGGATCAGTTGTGGCGGCAGTTGCCGGTCACGCAACAGCAGTCGATTGCATCGGTGCTGGCGCAGATGATCGCCCGGCAGATCGCGGCGATGTCTGTTCCTCCTCACGTGAGGGAGGAGCATCATGAATGACCTCACGCTAGTAGCCGACGGTGTTTCCGAATCTGCGCCTCCGATCAGCCGGGCATCGTGTTCGCTGACCTCTCCCAAGTTGCAGCCGTGGCATTGGGACCGGCAGGCGATCGTTTATGTGCGACAGTCGAGTCCGCAGCAAGTGCTGGAGAATCGCGAGTCGACCGCACGACAGTACGCGCTGGTGGATCGGGCCGTGTCGTTGGGTTGGTCACGGGACCAGATCGAGGTGATTGATGACGATCAGGGGATCAGTGGCAAGAGCATCGAAGGCCGACTGGGCTTCCAACGCTTGCTAGCCGAAGTTGGGCTTGATCATGTCGGACTGGTTCTGGGGCTGGAGATGAGCCGCCTGGCTCGATCGTGCAAGGACTGGCATCAGCTCTTGGAACTGTGTGCCATTTTTCGGACACTGCTGGCAGATCAAGACGGGCTTTATGATCCCACGGAGTTCAATGATCGGCTGTTGCTGGGGCTCAAGGGGACCATGAGCGAAGCCGAGCTGCACATTCTGAAGGGTCGCATGTACCAGGGCCGGTTGAACAAGGCCGACCGCGGCGAACTGCTGACGCATCCGCCGATTGGTTATGTGCTCAACGCCGACCGGACGAGTTTCGAGTTTGATCCCGATGAGCAGGCTCAGGCCGTGGTGCGGCTGATTTTCACCGAGTTTCCGCGCCAGAGAACGGTCTACTCGCTGCTACGGTATCTGGCGCGACAGGAAGTCAAGCTGCCGGTACGGCCGCGCTCTGGGCCTGAGCGCGGTGAACTGGAATGGCATCGGCCCAACCGTAACACGCTGGTCACACTGTTGCATCACCCGGTGTATGCAGGCGCTTACCGCTAGGGGTACCGGCACGATGACCCCCGTCGCCGTCAACCTGGCCGTCCCAAGACAGGCGTCGTGCGGATTCCACTGGAGCAGTGTCGCGTGCTGCTCAAAGGCCGTTTTCCAGCCGATATTTCGTGGGATGAGTTCACTGAGAATCAGAAGCGGCTGGCAGAGAACCAATCGCGAGCAAAGTCGCAAGGCACGCCCCGCAGCGGTCCGTCACTGCTGGGCGGTCTCGTGTACTGCGGACGCTGCGGGCAGCGGTTGATGGTGCAGTATTCGGGGCGGGCGAACCGGCTGCGGTATCAATGCGGTCGTGCGGCGCAGAACTTGGGCGAACCGCTGTGCCAGGGGATCGTCGGTCGCGATCTCGATCGCTTCCTCACCGAACGCATCTTCGAGATCCTGGAACCGGCATCGCTGGAACGGTGCCTGGCTGCCACCAGCGATCTCGAACAGGAACTAGCACGACTCGATGAGCAGTGGCGACAGAAGCTGGAACGGGCCGCGCATCAAGCTGATCGCGCCGCACGTCAATTCCAAGCGGTCGAACCTGAGAATCGGCTCGTGGCCCGCACGCTGGAGAAGAACTGGGAAGCCGCCCTGCGCGAACAGGAACAACTCCGCCGCGAGTACGACGAGTTCCGACGAGCACAGCCGCTGACACTCGATGACGCGCAGCGCGAACTGATTCGGCACCTCGCCGAAGACATCCCGGCGCTGTGGCACTCACCCACCACCACGTCGCAGGACCGCCAGCAGATCGTGCGGATGCTGGTCGAACGGATCGAACTCCACATCGCTGGGAACAGCGAACAGACGGAGATCAACATCACCTGGGCCGGTGGACAAATCAGTCGCCATCGACTCTGTCGGACTGTGATCAGTTATGCACAGCGATCCGATCTCGACCAGCTGATTTCTCACATCGTCGAGTTACGGCAGTCCGGGCTTTCTTTGAAGCACACCGCTCAGCAACTCAACCAAGAGGGGGTGATGCCGCTCCGCGGCACACGCTTCTCGAACTTCATGATCAGCCGCCTCCTGGTCCAACGCGGACTGCATCTGCCCTACAGCCGAAAGCGCCCCGAGTCGGTCACACTCGCCGAGCATGAATGGTGGCTCCCGGATCTGGCTGATCAACTCCACATGCCGCGTTCCAGTCTGGCTCACTGGTACAATCTGGGCTGGGTCCACGGTCGCAAGCTGGCCGGTCTCCGCGGTCGAGTGATCCTCTGGGCTGATGACATCGAAGTGGATCGACTGAAGCGCCTCCGTGAAACCCGACGTCGCTGGTCCGACAGTCCGTATCCCGTAGAACTGACGACGCCCCAATCGTCGCCAAGTCGTTGTCAAGCAAATTGCAAAGGAGCGTACTGTGAGTGAGGATTCGTGTAACCAAACCCCGTGGTGCGGGCGATCTCAATGATCAGCTCCCGCACCTCGCGCGGCTTCCTTTGTCCGCCCTTGGGATTTTTGGTCTTCTTCCCGTGCTCATCCCGTATCCACCGGTAGAACGTGCTGGGGCTGACGATCGTGATCAGCTCTTCGATCGCTCGGCCCAAGGCCTTGCCGAATTCCAGCAGCCGCATTCGCTCTTCCGGCTTGGTGTGGACTTCCCCCTGAATTCGACTCCGGAGGATCTTGTTTTCCTCCTTCAGAAATTGGACGTACTTCGCCAGCTCACGGTCGGTGCCAGACGCGATCAGCGCGAGCAGAGGGTGAAAGATCTTGGCCATCGGGGTATCGTCGTGACTTCGGATGCTGGTGGGCGTTGCACATTCCATGGCCCCCGCTTGGATCCGGATTTTCCGCGCCGGAATCACAGGAAAACTGAAGGGCGAAGAGGCCGCTTGACGATCGCCGGATCAACCGGGGAATCTGGATTCACTGAATGATGAAGCACATCCTTGCATTGCTCGCCGTTATTCTGCTCGAGCCGCTGGCCGCCCTGCACGCCGCCGAAGTGCCAGTGGCTCGGATGGATGAGAAGTTTCGAGCCTTCATCCAGGAGCACTGCGTGGCTTGCCACAATGTGCAGAAGTGGGAAGGGCAGTTGCGATTGGATGAGATTTCCTTCGTGATCGACTCGGTCGCCAAGGCGGATGCCTGGCAGAAGATTCTGAATCAAATCAACACCGGGGAGATGCCTCCGGAACACTCGAAGCAACCGGATCGCGGGGCGAAGACGGAGTTCCTCGAAGCGCTCTCGACGACAATGGTCCTGGCGCGGAAGACGCTCAGCGATGGGTGCGGGAACCCGAAGTTCATCAGCACCATCTGAAGCGACTGGCAGGCGATCTCGGCCCCGCCGCCCCATCCTCCGCTGGATGAGAATGCACACGCCACCTTGCCCCAGTGGTTGAACATCGCCTCGTCCCAAAACCGCTTCATCTTCCACGACAGGATCCCCATGTTGGTTGGACTGCCGACGGCCAAGCCATCGCACCAATACACGTCGTCGGGCGTGGCAACGTCGACTTCGCGCAGCCGCACCTCCGTGTCGGGAATCATCCCCGCACCCTCGGCAACCAACCGTGCCATCGCCGCAGTGTTTCCGCTGGCCGAATGGAAGAGAACAAGAGTTTTCCCATGGAATCCCCAAAGCAGAATCGAAAGGCATCGCGCTCTCGGCCACAGAATAGGGTCAAGTATCACTCAGGTGGGAGGCTGCATGCCGAACTAAGGACCGTCGAGCCGAAAATCTGGGATCAGGGGAACCTCATTTGATGCGGAGGGATTCCTTCTGCTGTGTTCCATCTGTGCCAAGGATCGGAATGTCAGACAACTTATGTTGACATCCCGCCCTGAGACTGTGGCATTTCAGAACGGCAGCGAAGGTCTTTCCTATCACTGGGTTATTGAAATCTCACGGAATTCCTTGTGGTGAAAAGTCACCATTCACCTCTTCTCGGCGAGAGCGACTGACGAGCAGGATCCCCCGGAAACGGGCTGTTTTCGTGTGTTTTTCAGGAATTACGAGTTTGGCACGTCAACTGCGTATCGCTTGGTTTACGCAGAGACGAATCATCGGCTCGCCCACACCAAACCCGACTCTCTTCAGGAACAAACGCATGTCGTCCACGCCGAACAAGCCGAATCGCTTCAAACTGGAACGCCTCGAAGACCGCATCGCTCCGAGTCTCTTCTCGTTCACCGGCTGTGACGATCATCACAACGATGACGACTGTTCGGGATCGAGCGATCGTGGGGGTAGCCACCACGCGGGTTCGAACAAATGCGGTAGCAACCGCGGCGGCTCGAACAAGGGCGGCTCGAACAAGTGCCAGAGTAATAAGGGTGGATCGAACAAGTGCGGCAGCAAGAAGGGCGGCTCGCACAAGGGTGGCTCGAACAAGTGTGGCAGCAAGAAGGGCGGCTCGCACAAGGGTGGCAGCAAGAAGGCTGGCCCTTGCAAAGTCGTCGTGAAGAAGTGCAAGTAATCCGTCGTTGATTTCCGCGAAACTCACAGCCGCCGGGAATGACGCCTGTCATCCCCGGCGGCTGATCGCACTCTTTCGCGGGTATCAGTAACTGTTGAGCCCATCAACGGCTTTACCGATCCAGGAGTTGAATCGTGGGACGTTCCGCCAACACGAAGAAAGCCGACTGCCCGCACTGTCGCGGTGGTCGCGAAACGTTCTGGTATATGAAGGAGCGTTATCTCTTCGACGTGGACCACGCGCGACGACTTGTCCAGGACGGACGCGAAGTACTGGAGCTCGAAGAGGATGATGTTCATCATAGCGTCGATATGAGCCGCATTTATCCCGAGCATCTCCCGCATGTCAGCGTGGAGTACCCCGGGATTATCGCTCACATCTGGTTCACACAGGAAAGCGGCGAACGACTCCACGGCCACCTGTTGATCGATGGCCATCATCGCGCGGCACGCTGCCTGCAACTCGGAATCCCGTTTCGCGTGCAACTGCTGACAGAAGAAGAAAGCCGGGAGATCCTGTTGCGATCACCGGACCTGGCGGAGACAGAACTCGCTTCTGTCTGATCGCCCTCTCTCAAAGGAGCGTCTCCGGTCATGTCGGCCGCTGTCGCGATCGTTCCGTCACTAGATCCCAGCGTCCGCCTGCGACAGCTTGGTCCGGATGAGTACGTCGTAAAGCAGCGAACCACACGGTCCTATTTCCGCGTGGGGGCGATCGAATACTTTCTGCTGAGTCGTCTCGACGGCCAACGGACAGTGACCGAGGTCTGCCGCGAATTCAAGGCGACGCAGGGAGAACGCCTCAGTGAAGCGGAGTTCGCCGAATTTGTCGAAATGGCTCGCGCCCAGGGGCTGATTGAAGGATCGGTGGCAAAACCCGATTCGACGGTTGCTGGCGACGACGACGATGATGACGACATGCTCCCCTCACGGAAGCAGAGCTGGCTCTATTTCCGGATCAAGCTGTTCAATCCGACCAGCGTACTGAACTGGCTGGAGCCGCGATTGCGCTGGGTCTGGACCCCGGCCTGCTTCGGCTGCTCGATGCTCTTCTTTGCCTTCGCGGCGTGGATGCTCTGGAGGCATCGCGCCGACTTCGTGACATCGTTCGCTGCGTCGTGGCGGTGGGAGACGATGGTCGTCATCTGGGTGTGCATCATCACGGCCACCATCTTTCACGAATTCGGTCACGGCCTCACCTGCAAGCATTTCGGAGGTGATGTCGAGGAGATCGGCCTGCTGTGGATGTTCGGCATGCCGTGCATGTATTGCGATGTGACCGATGCCTGGATGATCCCCGAGCGTTCTCGACGGCTGTGGATCACACTGGCGGGCTGTTATTGCGATGCGCTGGTCTTTTCTGCGGCAGTCTGCATCTGGCGCGTGACGGTGCTCGACAGTGTGGTGAATTATGTCGCGTGGGTCTTGGCATCGGTCTGCGGGACGCGGGTCTTCCTGAACCTCAATCCGCTGTTGCGGCTGGACGGATACTACCTGGTCAGCGACTGGTTCTGCATTCCCAATCTGCGGAACAACGGCCTGGCCTACTGGAAGGAACATCTGCGGCACTGGTTATGGGGGGCTCCGCGACCGCGGAAGAAACCCCAGGGACGCGTGCTGCTGACCTATGGGGCCACCAGTTGGGTGATGGCGATCGGTGTGTTCGACGTGCTCGCTCTGGGATTGGTGCAGTTTCTGCACAGTCAATGGGGGTGGTGGGGTGTTGGGTTTGTCTCTGTGCTGCTGCTGTTTGTGGGCAGACGGGTGTTCAAGGGGCTGTTTACCAGTGAGATCGGAATCATGCTGAAGACGCGTCCGGAACGAACAATGGCCTGGGTGATGGGGATCATCGCCGTGGTGACCGCCCTGGTTGCGATTCCCGTCGAACATCGCGCCGCGGGAGAATTTGAAGTCCGCCCCGGGGTGCGACTGGAAGTGCATGCAGCCGTCAGCGGGTTTGTCGATGCCATCCATGTCACCGATGGCGATCACGTTCAGGCGGGTCAGGTGCTGGCCCGCTTGCGTGTACCGGATCTGGACAGTCTGGTGGTGCGGAAGCAAGCCGAGCTGCGCGAATCAGAAGCCCAGCTCCGTAAGCTGCAGATGGGTCCGCGTCCCGAAGAACGAGCCGAAATGCAGCAGAAAGTCCTTCGTGCTCGGGAGTGGCACGCACTGGCTGTCCGCGACGCACAGCGTGCAGAGCAGGCGCTCAAGGAAGACCTGCTCCGACTCGATCTAGAGATCCGCCAGTTCCAGACCGAATACGACTACGAAAAAGTCACGCTCCAAAACGTGGAGCGGCTGTACCAGCAAGGTGCGGTGGCCGGTGAAGCCCGACGGGCTGAATGGAAGCGATACGCACTGATCGAAGCGCAGCTCGGACAGGCCAATGCACAGAAACGCGCCCGCATCGCGCAAGGAATCCAACAGGCTGAAGCCGAAGTTGCGCGCCGAGAAAAGGATCTCGCCGATGTCGAAGCCAGCCTGAAGCTGATGCAGGCCGGGACACGTCCGGAAGAGATTGAAGCTGAGACTGCCCATCGGGCCAGGCTACAGGAAGAGCTGGCGTTCCTGGTCGACCAGCAGTCAAAGCTGGAAGTCATCGCTCCCGCGGCTGGTGTGGTCGTTGCCCAGCGGCTGTCTGAACGAATCGGACAGTACATGGAGAAAGGGGGCCTCCTTTGCACCGTGGAAGATACGACGAACTTGCGGGTGGAGATCGCGCTGAAAGAGGAAGACGTCGCTGGCGTGCAGGCCGACCAGACCATCCAGCTCAAAGCCCGCTCGCTCCCGTTCGACACCTTTCCAGCGGTCGTCAAGCGTGTGGCCCCCAGCGTGACGGATGTCGCCAACAAACCTCAGAACCTGGTGGTCGTGCATTGTGAAGTGGAAAACACCACCGGCAAACTCAAGTCGGGGATGACCGGTTATGCGCGGATCTGTCGCGGTCAACAATGTCTCGCAGTACTGGGCCTGCGGGAATCGCTGAAGTACCTGCGGACTGAGTTCTGGTGGTAGCGAGTTGATCGGATCTCACCAGGAGTGGCAGGATCACGGTGCGGAGCGCAGCACCGCCGGTTGTGACCAATTCGGCAGCACCCGATAGTCGGCGTGCGGGTTCACAAAAGCTCCCGCTGGGGGCGTTGCCGGTGCGGTGAAACCTGTGCCAGGCAATGCCTCGGGGTTGGGCTGGAGTGTTGGCTCAGGCTGGACCACGCTGGTTGACGTCACTCGCTTACCGCTCCAGTAGAGCGGCACATGGTGCTCATTCACCGCGAGGCAGGGATCATCTGCGAACTCGATCCCGCGGCTGGCGAGCAACGTCCCCTGAGATTCTTCGTACCGCGCGAGTAATCCGTTGTATTGCGCGAGTAACTGGCTTCCCTCCACAATCGCGTCCATCTGCGCATTCAGCGCTGTCTGGTAGTCGAACAGCCCGATCAGCATTCCATCGGCCGTTTGGCTGGCGGGCGGGGGATTCGTGAAGCGCAGACGTGCCGTCGCTACCCATTCACTGGAGACCAGCGCCCGCTGGCGCGCTTCTTCAAACTGGTTCCAGGTCGATTCCAGTTCACGGACTACGTCGGCAATCCGGAAGGCGACATTCCGCACCGTTTCCTGCATGACCACCCGCTCACGCATGAGCTGCTGTTCGGCCGCACGGACCGCTGCACGCCCGGGACGATTGCCTAGCGGAATGCTGAACGTGACCCCCAGGGTCCAGTCGGTGTACTGGTACCGAGTCATCTGTGACAGCGCGTCGTCGAGACCCTGGCCGACGCCGTTAGTTCGATACAGCCCGCGAAGATCGAGCTGGGGCTGCAGTCCGTTCTGCGCGACCAGCAATTCCCATTCGCGGATTTTGAGGTTCATGCGTTGTTGCACGAGATCGGGTCGCTGCTCGACCGCCACCGCCACGGATGCGTCAGCATCCAGTGTGGGTGGAGCTTGCAACGGAACATCGCCCGGCATCAGTCGCCCACCATCGACTGCCAGCGCCCCCATCAGGTTCCGCAGGCGAAACTCCCGTTCACGAACCGCAGCATCGTAGCGGATGCGCGTCTGTCGATACTGTGAGAGCTGAACCTGCGCCCGTGCGACATCCGCCCGGATGACCAGTTCAGCGGCCAACCGCGCCTGCTGAACTCGAAAGATTTCTTCTGCCAGCGGCAGCACGGTGTCGATGGCCTGCAGCATCACATAAGCCGCCTGCAGTTCCCAGTAGGCTTCCTCCACGCTGCGAACCTGCCCCATCAGGGCCTGTTTGACGTCCCACGCCGACTGATCCAGTCGGAGCTGTGCAATTCTGACCGGCGCCAGATTCACTGCGGTTCCTGCGCCACGTAATAACGGCTGGCGAACATCGAGAACCGTTTGCGCGTTATACGTGGGATTGAAAGCCCCGCTACTCGTACCGTTCGGAATGAAGAGATATCCGAGGGGAGGGGCATAGCTCAGGGTGGTGGTCGCTCCTGTCGCCCATAATTTGCTGAGGGCGGCGGTGAAGTCTCCCTCGTCTCGCCGAGTGTTCTGCGGCAACCCCGGCCCGAAAAAGGTACTGGGGGCTTCGTTGATGCGGCTCGTGAGAATGCCGGCCGAGATTCGAGGATCGAAGATCGAGTCGGCCAGCGCCAGACGCGCCGCTTGAATCTCCGGGTCGAACCGTGTCGCGGGACTCACGACGACTGTCGAGCCCTGGAGTACCCGAACCACATCGGAACGACGCAACGACTGTTCCACCGCGTCACGCAACGTGAGTCGCTGTTCGGTTCGCTCGACCTTATGGGGATCAATCAATAGCGGGACATCATCGGTCCACGCGATTGACTGTGGGCCCAAAGGGATCGTGATGACGCTCCCCTGCTCCACTGGAAGCTGTGATTCGGTGCTAGCCTGCGGGAGTTCAGCTTGGGCCTTGGGAACGTGTCGGTAATCTTGTCCTTGACCGACCGTCACGCTGCCGACTAGCACAACGAAGCACGTCCAACCGATGGCCAGTGTTCGATGCCACATGTTGAACAAAACCATGAATGAAACAGACTCACCACGTATCCCCGGAATGAACGTGGGAGGAAATTCGATCGAAATGAAGTCGTGACGGGAGAAGGCTGGAGTTGTTAGCAGAAAGTGGATAACTCCGCAAGATCGCGCGGTTCAACGAACAGGGTCATCGTTTTGATTGGTCTGGGAAATGCTGGGGAAGTGGGTGTGAATTTTCCGTTCGGAATCCGGAGCTTGTCGAGGAGAAGTTATGTCGATGGCCTGCGGTGGGAACTTGCTGACCAGATTGGCGCAAGTTCCTGATCCACGCGGGCGTAAGGGACGACGTCATCCGTTGTCCGCCATGCTGGCGGCGGTCGTCAGTGGTCTGCTTTCAGGGGTGGCCGGTTACGACGAATTAGTCGAGTGGTTGCAAGATTTACCGGTTGACTTCTGGCACCGCTTGGGGTTCACGCGGCGGCCACCGCAGCGGGATTGCTTTCGGAATCTGTTCGCCCGGCTCGATCCCGTCCTGCTCGAGTGCGTGTTGCGGGAGTGGGTGGAGGCGTGTTTTCCGCCGCCCCCAATGTTTGTTGCTGCGGTATACGCTGGTTGACGACCCACCATACGGGTCGAAGACCGTCGTGTTGCCGTGTGGCTGCCCATCCGCGCCGATCCAGTTCGTCGTCGACACCCAACCCACTCCCGGCACGAATGTTTGGTTGTTTTGGGATGGAGTGATCGGAACGTTAGCCCCGGGATTCATGGCGCTCGGGTAAATCACGGTCGTGTTACTTCCCGGGAAGGTCGGAATACTCGGGGTCGGAAAGTACGGCGGTGGATAGGGCATAGTGCTCGGTGGGTAATACGAGGGCGGGTAATTGGGGTACGGCATGTTCCCCCCACCGCCGCCAAGCCCGTTGGCGATCCCTTGCAAAATGCCGGCTGCAATCGCAGCACCGTTGTTGTTTCCATTTTGCTGCGCATAGGACTGCGTGGGCGCCATCCCACCCGCAGCAACGGTTGAGGCAACGGCGGCGACAGACAAGACACGAAACCACTGACGAATCATCGCGTTCCCTTTCGGATATGGGCCGTCGACTGACGACCCGAAGGTGATACCTTTCGCGCGAACACCGCTGCGAAAGAAGCGATTCAGCTCGTTACCGGCATAGCACGGTCTCAACTCTGACGTTCACCCACCTGAACGCGAAACGCTGGCGAATCGGACGCGTCGTTCGGATACTTTTCTCGGAAGAGTGGATTCCACCAGTTGCCACCTGTTAAGCCCGGCTGCAAGACGCCAAACGCCGCCGCCGGGCTACCTGATCTACCGGCATCATCGCGAAGAACCCAGCCGCAAATACCCTGTTCCCGGAGACCTTAACCAACCAGTGCCTCCAGTTTCGGCCGCCCCCCGCCACCACTTTCAACCGCCGTCAACAGGGCCGGCTTCGTTTTGCACATCAATTGCCCGCGTCTCCTGTTCGGGTTAGGGTGGTAGTCTTTGAGATTCTCCGAATGTCGCCATCAGGCAGGCTTCCGGTTCACACGTGATCCGTGTTGTGTCGGCGTGTGACCATTCCGAAAGCAGTCGATGAACCCCATTAGTTTTGCCCTGCGTCGCCCGTTCACCGTCATGGTGGCAATTGTCGCGGTCATGCTTTGCTGCGCCGTGGCCCTGCGCCCGAAAGTGGTCGACCAGTCGCTCCAGGCGTGGGGGATCGAACTGCCGCTGCAAACGATGAAGGTCGATATCTTCCCGGCGCTGAATCTGCCGGTGATTTATGTCTGTCAGCCGTACGGGGGGATGGACCCGGCCCAGATGGAAGGCCTGCTCACCAATTACTACGAGTACCACTTCCTCTACATCAGCAACATCCATCATGTCGAAAGTCGCAACATTCAGGGCATGGCCCTGATGCGGCTCTACTTTCATCCCGGGACCGATATGGCCCAGGCGATGGCAGAGACGATCAACTATGTGAACCGATCGCGAGCCTTCATGCCTCCGGGAACGGTCTCGCCGTTTGTCATGCGGTTTGATACCGGCAGCGTTCCAGTGGGCTACCTGGTGCTGTCGAGCGAAACCAAGACAATTGGTGAAATCCAGGATCAGGCCCTGTTCAAGGTCCGGCCGATGTTCTCGGCATTGCCGGGTGTTTCCGCGCCGCCCCCATTTGGTGGCAGTGCTCGGACCATTGTGATCCGGGCGAATCCCGAGCGTTTGCGGTCCTACGGTATCTCACCTGATGAAGTCGTCACCGCGCTGTCGGCAGGTAATACCGTTAGCCCGTCTGGTAATCTGCATGTCGGCTCGATCTATCCGGTCGTGCCGACGAATGCGCTGGTTAAGGACCTCAAGGATCTGGGAAGCATTCCCATCCGCACGGCGCAGGGTGCGCCGGTCTATTTGCGGGATATCGGCACTGTCGAGGACTCCACCGATGTCGCCACCGGTTATGCCCTGGTCAATGGACGTCGGGCGGTCTATATCCTCGCGACTAAACGGGCAGAAGCCTCGACGATGAGCGTGATTGACGAGATCAAACGCGCACTCCCGAAGATGCAGACGGAACTGCCGGATGACATCAAGGTGGCGTTCGAGTTTGATCAGTCCCCCTACGTGACCCGCGCGATCAACAGTCTCTTCACGGAAGCCGGACTGGGAGCGTTGCTGACGGGTCTGATGGTGCTGGTCTTCCTGCGGGACTGGCGGAGTGCGCTGGTCGTCGTGCTCAACATTCCGTTGGCCATCATGGCGTCCATCCTGGCATTGTGGGTCGGAGGGCACACGATCAATCTCATGACGCTCGGCGGGCTGGCGCTGGCCGTGGGAATTCTGGTGGATGAAGCGACCGTCGAGATTGAGAACATCCACACGCAATATGCACAGACCGATTCGATTGCCCTCGCTGTCCGGCTGGGGAACGCGCAAACCGCGGTCCCGCGTTTACTCGCGATGCTGTGCATTCTGGCGGTGTTTGTCCCCTCCTTCTTCATGCAGGGTGCAGCGCGCAATCTGTTTGTCCCGTTGTCGCTGGCGGTCGGCTTTTCGATGATCGCCTCCTACGTGTTATCGAGCACGTTTGTGCCGGTGATGTCTGTCTGGCTGCTGCGAAACTCCACGCATCACTCATCCATCGGTAAGACAGCCCGGACCTTCTACGCCCGTTTGCTGTCGATGCTGGTCGCCTTGCGCTGGATCCTGGTACCCGCGTATCTGGTCGCCTCCGGCTTCCTCATCGTTGGCGTCGGCTCACAACTCGGTTTGGAGATCTTTCCGTCGGCCGGGGTTGATGAGTTCCGCCTCCGCTTTCGCGCTCCGGATGGGAGTCACTTCGACACGACCGAGGAGTATGCCCTCGGCGTGCTGGATGCCATTGGGGAACATGTCGGCCGGGGGAACGTCGATATCACGCTCGGCTATGTTGGCACGATTCCTTCCAGCTTCCCGGTGAACGGTGTATTTCAGTGGTCGCGCGGGCCGGAAGAAGGCCTCTTGCGGATCAAACTCAAGCATGACAGTGGCGTTGATACGGAACGGGCGAAAGATGAACTGCGGACACTCCTGGCGCAGCGGTTCCCGGAACTGCGGTTTTCATTTGAGCCAGCCGATATCGTCAGCGAAGTGATGAGCTTCGGTTCGCCAACGCCGATTGAAATCGCAGCCCGCGGAGCCAATCTCGAAGAAAGCCGTGCGTACATCCAACTCGTGCAGGAAGCGCTGACCAGAGTGCCGGCGCTGCGCGATCTGCAAGTGGCGCAGTCGCTCGATTACCCGACGGTGAATGTGCAACTGGATCGTGAACGGGCCTCGTTCAATGGGACTTCGGCTTCCCAGGTGGCGCGGTCCGTCGTCGCCGCTACATCCTCGACGCGCTTCGTCGCCCAGAATTACTGGCCCGATCCCAAGTCCGGGATTGGATACCAGGTGCAACTCGAGATTCCTCAACCGGTGATGACGCAGCCCGAAGACCTGGCCACGATTCCAGTGAACTTCAAAGATGGCCAGCCGATTCTCCTGCGGGATGTCGCCACCCTCTCCAGCGGAAAAATGCCGGGACAGTTCGACCGCTACAATATGAAGCGCGAGATCACCCTGACAGCGAACCTCAGCGGTCAGGACCTCGGCTCCGTCGCGCGCGAAGTCAGCCAGGTGCTGGCACAGCTGGAGAAAGACGGCAAACGACCCAATAGCGTGACGATGGAACTTCGCGGGCAGATTCCCCCACTACGGCAGATCCTCAGCGGACTGGGGATCGGCCTCGTGCTCGCGATCGTCATGATCTTCCTGCTGCTGACTGCGAACTATCAGTCTCTGCGGCTGGCCCTGACCACGGTCTCGACGGCCCCAGCGGTCCTGGCTGGCGTCGTGACCGTGTTGTGGCTGACAGAGACGACACTCAACATTCAATCGTTCATTGGTGCGATCATGGCGATCGGTGTCGCGATGGCGAATGCGATTCTGCTGGTCACGTTTGCCGAACAGTGCCGTCGGGCGGGACAAGATGCGCGACAAGCGGCGGTGACCGGGGGGGAACTTCGTGTGCGGGCGATTCTCATGACCAGTCTGGCGATGGGCTCCGGGATGATCCCGATGGCACTGGGACTCGGTCAGGAAGGGACTCAGACCGCTCCGCTGGGACGCGCGGTCCTTGGCGGTTTGTTCGCAGCGACCCTGGCAACGCTGTTCATCCTGCCGGCCGTCTTTGCACTGATGCAGCGGAAGGCTCCCAATCGCTCCGCTTCGCTCGATCCGCTGGACGAGCAAAGCTCCCAGTATCGAGCCGAGGCAGCTGGCGTTCTGGCCTCGCATTCCCCTGGAAATTGATCTCCGCGGCGAAACCCTCGTCATCCTTCGGAAGTCTGACTCATGCCTCGATGCCTGCTCTTCTGGTCTCTGCTCGTCATCGCGACCGGTAGCGTGACCGGCTGCCAACCACCAATCAGCGGCCGAGCGGACGAAGCCGCCGGACAGCCCCTCGCGCGTGTCACGGTGATCCGCCCGAGTCGCAAGTCGCTGGTCCGGACGATCGAGTTACCGGGGCATGTCGAAGCGAGTGAAGTGACCCCCGTGTTCTCGAAGGTTGCTGGATATGTGAGCAAGATCCCGGTCGATATCGGCACCAGCATTCAAGCACCGGCGGGCGACAATCCCGGAACCGTGATCTGCGAGTTGCTCGTCCCCGAGTTGCGGGAGGAACTGGCTCAGAAGCGGGCACTGGTGAAACAGGCGGAGGCCGAAGTCCAGCAGGCCGAAGCGGGCATTAAACTCGCAGAGGCCAGTGTCCGTTCGGCAGCGGCCCGCGTGCAGGCCGCAAAAGCCGCAGTCGCCCGGGAAGATGCTCAGTTGGCACGCTGGCAGTCGGAATACGATCGTGTCATCCAGTTGGCGGAAACCGGTGCGGTCACGCGCAAAGTTGCCGACGAGACCCTCGCCCAACTCGATGCCGCGAAGTCGGGTCGTCTGGAAGTGGTGGCCCGCATTGATGTCGCAACTGCTTTGCTGCAGGAAGCCGAAGCAACCCTCGAAAAGGCCCGTGCCGACACGACCGCTGTCCGGTCTGAACTGGCCGTTGCAGAAGCCGAAGAGCGGCGGTTGGATGCCCTGTTGGACTACGCCACGATTCGAGCCCCGTTCGATGGCGTTGTGGTCGAGCGGAATGTCCACACCGGGCATCTGGTGAATGCCGGTTCGAGCGAACGTCGGCCGCTGCTGGTCGTCATGCGCATCGACCCGGTCCGCGTCACTGTCGATGTTCCGGAAATCGATGCGATCCGGATTCAGCCTGCTGCGCCCGTGGAACTACTCTCACCCGCTGCTCCCGGCCAGCCGCAGGTGGGCAAGGTGACACGGATCGCCTGGTCGCTGAATGAGACTTCCCGCACCATGAAAGTCGAAATCGATGTCCCGAATCCGAACGGCGATTGGCGACCGGGACAGTTCGTACAGGTCAAGCTGACCGTCGCCGCTCTGGAGAATGTTCTCAGTCTCCCCAAGACCGCCATCGTGACCCAGGAGAAACAGAGTTACTGCCTGGCCGTTGATGCGGATCACACCGTCATCAAGCTCCCGGTTTCCCTCGGGTTGCTGGCCGGCAACGAGTACGAAATTCGCGACGGTTTGACCGGCGACGAACGGGTGATTGGCGTCAATCCGAGTGCGTTCCGCGTGCAGCAAGCCGTTGAAGTCGTCACTACCCAGGAACCCGCTGCGGCGAAATGATCCTTGCGATCAGCATCACCCGCATATCCGGCAAACTCCGCGAGATCGTTACGAGGATGATCAAGGGAGCAATCGGCCTGCCATCCTCTGCATTCCCGTTGAGGACCGGACATTGCCTGCCGATGATTGCGAAATACGATCACTGCTGGTTCGGGTGCGCGCGCCAAGGATGGCCATAATGCGACAACCTTGGATTCTTTCCGTCTCCCTGAGCGGCCTGGCCGGGCTGGTGCTCGGTCTCGGGGGATGCACCGCCGTCCCCATTTCGGTCGCGGACAGCAAGTCGACCCGCCTTGCACAGTCTGAGCCCGCACGACCGGAAGTGCAGGCGAAACGGGATTCTGGGCCCTCCACGAAGCCCGAGGCTGCTCCCTCGAAAGCCCTGGCCCGAACAGACAAAGTCCCCTTCCCTGTTCCGGTCGAGACGCACAGCACTTCAGACGAGGACCTTGCGACCGCTGAAGTACCGAACATCACGCCGGTCTCGTCTGTGCAGGACGACTCGCCCGCGGTGGAACTGACCTCGGACCATGAAGTGGTCGTCTCTAAGCCGACGTCCGGTTCTGTCCTGTCTCTGAGCGATGTGCTGTCGCTGGCTGATGTGCAGAATCCGAATGTGGCCCAGGCGCGTGAGCGGATCAACGAGGCCTACGCGCGTGTCGAACGGGCGGAGACATTGTGGCTCCCATCGCTGCGGGCCGGGCTGAACTACAACCATCATGAGGGACAGATTCAGGACGTCGCCGGGAATGTCTTCAATACCAACCGCAGTTCCTTCTACGGCGGGGTTGGTGCGAACGCGGTGGGGGCCGGGTCCCCCGCGGTTCCGGGCCTGGTGGCGCAATTTCATCTGACCGATGCGATCTTCCAACCGAAGATCGCAGAGCATCAGTCAGCCGCACGGCAGTTCGGGGCAGCAGCTGTGCGCAACGATATTCTCCGCGACACGGCAGTCGCTTACCTGGAACTGATTCGCGCCGAACAACGGCTGGCCATTGCACAGGAAGCGGTCGCCAAGACAGAGAAGCTCGCGAACGTCACGCATCAATTCGCGACTACCGGCCAGGGTCTGCAAGCCGATGACGAGCGACTGCAAGTCGAACTCGCACTGCGACGCGAACAGTTCATCATGCGGCAAGAAGGGTTGATGGTCGCGTCTGCCCGACTCTCTCAACTACTCCACGCGGACCCGTCGGTCCTGATTCAAAGTGGTGAGCCGGTCGTGATTCCGCTCGAAATTCTGCAAATCCAGGGATCAGCAGCCTCGTATGTCGCGACGGGATTGCAACGCCGGCCGGAACTGGCAGAGCAGAAGCATCTGGTGTGCGAAGCGGTCGAACGGCTGCGAAGGGAAAAATATGCGCCACTTGTTCCGAGCGTACTCCTCGGGATGAGTTACGGCGGCTTGGGGGGCGGCTTGGGAAGTTCGATCATCAACTCCGGTGATCGCTGGGATGCAGACGCCGTCGCTTACTGGGAAGTCCGGAATCTGGGCTTTGGTGAGAAAGCGGCGCGGGACGAGACCGCCTCGATCGCGCGACAAGCGCAACATCGGGAAGTGGCGATCCTCGACCGGGTCGCGCGGGAGGTCACAGAAGCTCACACACAGGTCACCCGGCGACAGGAACGCCTGGAACTGGCCCGTCAGAGCATCGCCGCAGCTGAGAAATCGTATTCCCTCAATCTCCAGCGCATCGAAAATGCCCAGGGACTCCCGATCGAAGCCCAGCAATCGATTCTCGCCCTCGTCACCGCCCGTGAGGCCTACTTGAACGCTGTGATCGACTACAACATCGCCCAATTCGAGATGTGTCGCGCCATCGGCTGGTTCGCCAGTTGAAGTTCGCAATCCTAGTCCGGAGCGCAAGCTCCGGTCGTCCGCCCCACCGGGCCCGGATGAGGCTGACATTCCACTGCAAGTTCGAACGGAGTTGCTGCTATGGGCTGGAACGGCTGCAACTCGCAGACCATCTCGGCTGGCCAGATGGACTTGTCGAATCTATTCGGTCTACTCTGCCCCGCGCGGTTCAACGAATGATCCGCGGTTACCCATTGCAACCTATGTCGGTCACGCCGCTCTCCGCTCGAACGACTTGACCAGCCCGCCGACATACGACCGCACGACGATCTGATGGCGGTCCAGTTTGGGCACCTCTTGCGGAACCTCGTGGATTGGCGGTAGATGCTCGCTAACCATTTGCGCGCGTTGGGTGTTCGAATACTCATCCCAATCGCGGGGCTTCCGCTGACCGCCTTTGGGGTTCTTCGTCTTCTTGCCATGTTCGTCACACATCCAGCGGTAGAACGTACTGGGCTGACAATCGTGATCAGCTCCTCGATCGCCCGGCCGAGGGCCTTGCCGAATTCCAGCAGTCGCTTTCGTTCTTCCGGCTTCGTGTGCACCTCGCCTTTGATCCGGCTCCGGAGAATCTTGTTCTCCTCCTTCAGGAACTGGACATACTTTGCCAGCTCACGGTCGGTGCCTGACGCGATCAGTGCCAGGGGAGGGTGTAAGATCTTGGCCATCGGGGTATTGTCATGACTTCGTATTCTGGTGGGAGTTGCACATTCGTTGTACCCCGCTTTGACCCAGGAAAAGAGCGCCGGAACGACCGGAAAAATGAGGTGCTGAGAGACGGTTTTTGAGCGTCGTTACAACCGGATTTCGAGGTCGCCCAGTTGGCTCTCCGGACTCACTTCAGCGGTCCGATTGGGTTTCGGTACGTTGTACCAAAACCCCCACCCTTGTACCGAAATCATGCGTATGTTTGAGTAAGAATGAGTAGGTTTGCAACACCCGCCATTTCGCGATAAAGTCTACGAAAACAGGCCTTTTGCATGCACCAAGGGCTCGTTTCGGTCTAGCTCAACTGGATAGAGCATCGGTCTACGGAACCGAAGGGGGCCGCGCTCTTTGCCAGTTTACACGGCGCGACCAAACCCTTACGAACGAACACGATCGTCGTTCAGGATGTCAATTCGCATAGTCTCGGCATTCGTGCACGAGACCCTGCGGCACACTCCTATCGTCACGCCGTAATCATCCCGAAAAACACACCGCTCCCGATCACGCGCTCGCGCACCTTTGCCACCGCGGTTCCCGATCAGCGGCGGCTGACGATTGATATTCTGGAGGGCGAAGCGGCGAATGCCGCTTATTGTTCGCTACTTGGACGCTGTGCGATCGAGGGACTGCCCCCTGGCCTGCCAGAAAGGACGCAGCTTGAAATTGAGTTTCACCAGTCGACCTGCGGACGACTCGTGATCCGATGGCGAATCCCAACCGTCCATGCCATGGGAGAAGCCACCATTGATCGGAAGACGCAGCTCAGCCGGACCGAACTCCAGGAGTGGAGCAATCAATTGCAACGAACACGTCACGACGAATAGTCAAGTACGATCCTTTGATCGCGTCTGGCCCTTCGGTTTCGTAGACGACGTCCGCTTGTCTGATGCGTTGCTGATGCTCACGAAAGCCCCTGTTTCGCAGGGGCTTTTGCTTTGCTCTTGCGCTAACCTGGCTGCAACGATGCGCGCCATTGCAAATTACTGGGGGGATAGACGGGGGGATGTGCTACGGGGCTGTATCCCAGACAGTTTTCAAGAGGCGAATTCGACCAGACTCCTTCGACTCCAACTCCGTTAGGGCGGTCCTCTGCACTGCTGGATTACATGCGTGATGGGAGTTGACGACCACTTGGATGGCTTGAAGCCGGCGGATAAGCAGGTGCCCATAGTGAACCGCGCGGGCCATCGCAGCCTGTGATGAGGGAGCGCTCTCAGTCGCTGCGGTCACGGCCGCCTCCCGCGCCCGCAGTTCCCGCTTCCAATCGTAGAACGATGTGACGATTAACCCGTGCTGCTGGCAAAACTCGCGAACACTCAGACCGCTCGTTGACCACTGTGCCACTCATTCCCGCCACGCCCGTTCCAGTACCGGATCTCTCGACTTTCGCGCCATGCCGTGCTCTTCGATGGAAAACCACCAAGGTTTGCACCCAACGCAAGAAGGAAGTTCACCGAACGGTCACCTCGATCGCCACATTCATCATGTGTCAATATCTTGCTTTAGCGACGACCCTCGGACCTGCTGTTCGAGAACTGGACCGAAGTCCTCGGCAGCGAACGCTGGACCGGAGCGGCCCAGGATCGGCTGACCCACCTCTTCCACATCCTCGCGACCAAGGGCGAGAGCTACCTCCTGCAAGACGCCAAACGCCGGTAGCAATCGTACTGATCCACCGACTCAATCGCGAAGAACCTCGCGGCAAACACCCTCTTTCCAGTGACCTCAACCAACCAGTGCCACCAGTATCGGCCGGTGCCCGCCACTACTTTCAACCGCCGACAACACAGAACACCGATACACTGAACGCGAAGGCGTTCTTCTATCACAAGTTCCAACTTCCAAATGGAGGCAAAGCGAGCCGTTTTTCCCCGTTTGTAACTTGAGATTTGGGATTTGCTTGGAATTTGGAATTTGAAGCTTGGAACTTCGAGACGTCAGGAAAAAGGGTGCTCATGTTGAACACCTCAACGGCTCTGGGATCGCAGGACCCAAGAATTGAGATCGCGACTCGATGCCGCTATGCTCCCGAATGTTACCTTATGCACACATGAGCCTTGTTCAAAGTTGTCACATGGACTTATACGGTTGGGATCTGGTCTGCGGGTGTTCCCTGTCTCGGATGAATCAATTACTGGCCGTGCAGTTCGCGACTCAGCCAGCGACGCTTTCATTCAAGGACGATTCGGGAGTCGTCTTCAACCTCACGTTTGATCCGTGGGTGATCACGAGTATCAATGACCAGAAGCAGGCGGCGGTCCAATTACCGATCAAATCGGGGAGTCTGTCGCTGGGGGGATCCTCCAGCCTGGACCTCTCTGGGGTCGGCATATCGGTGCAGCTTGATCTGGCGTTCGTGAGCAACGCCGCTTCGACGAGTGATTTGCAATTCAATTTGCAGATGAAGGCTGCTGAGGAGAACGATCCGACGCCCGGGGCGGTCTTCGTCTCGAATCCCGATACCACGGGCGTATTGAAGCAGCGTGACTCCAGCGGTCAGGCGGCGCAAACGCTGCACGATCTCCTGCCGCTTTGCCTGATCCAGAACAAGGCGAAGTTGGCTTTCGTCCTCAATCGGCTGAATCTCACGCCGATGCAGGGCTGGCCCGCACCGCAAGGGACGAATTTCGCCTTCGTGACGGGATCGTCGGCCGACAACAGTTACCTCGCAGTTTTCAGCATGCTCTCGGCTGCGGACACGAGCCAACTCAAACTGCAGATCGACCCGGCGGTCTTCGACGGTGCGGGAGATGTGGTCATCGCCTTCGCCCCGCATGTGTTCCTGGAACACGTCATCAAGCCAAACCTTCCCGCGTCGTATCCCGGGACCAGCGACGTCAACTTCGTGATGAGCAGTGACGGCCAATCGATCGTAAATTCCGGGGATATTAACGCCGCGGCGTACAAATACGGCTTGATCTGGTACTACCCCGTCATTACCAGCCTGACGGTGAGCATCTCGTCCTCGCAGATTAACACGGTTGCGAATGGCAATTTTGCGATCACCGGGCTGACTGACGCCTCCGTCAGTTTCAACGTCTCGCAGGCGGCCGATTGCGTCTATGACGCAAACAGTCATCGACTCATCCTGACTCCCAGTGGTACCGCGCAGGTCAGCCACGACACGAGTATTCCCTGGTGGGAGTATGTGGCGGCGGTCCCCGTGCTGCCGATTCTCGGACCACTTGTCGGAGGCATCGTGATCGGGATCGTTGATGGAGTGATCGCGGGAGTCTCGGCAGGTGTGGCGGGCGCGGGCGATTCGAACATGCAATCGAACAGCGGACAACTCGCTCTTGCGAATTGGGCTTCCTCGGTAATCGAGTGGCCGGGCAGCAATCAATGGACGGTGCAGTCAGCAAGCCTTTCTGGAGCCTTCGCGATGCACTGCCAATTGACTCCGCCCTCGAATGCTTCGCCACAGCCTCCCGTCGAAATCAACCGCGGTAATCTCACCGTCTATCACAACCGCTGCGATATCGCCTCCTGGTTTGGGGGTGGAAAGTAACCGCGGCTTCTTCGATCGAAGATTCGCGGGTGAGCGACACCGCTGTTGCGTCAGTCATAAAATCGATCGATCCGACTTCACCTCGAAAGGTTTGCAGGATGGCGACGAGTACCGTGCAGGCTCCGATTTCCTTGCAGGGCTGGGATACTGCGAACGTTGTAAATTACGACGCGGGGAACTCCCTCATTGCGTCCAAGAACAGCACGCCGGCTTCGTTCGATTTCACCGATTCGGTCAGCGGGACACGAGTGACCGGAACTTGGGCTCCGTGGGTCTTCGGTTCCGGCGGTCAAGCGGGGAGGGTCGAGCTGAACTGCAAAATTCTCACGGGCACGGCGACGACACCGGCTGCCAATCCAGGTACCCCGCCGACGTCGCTCTCGCTGGTAGACTACATCCTCATTCTCCAAGTCCGGTTGAAGCTGAAACCCGGAACCAACGGCGGCACGGATCTCGTACCGGACACTGCTGACTCACAACTCTCCGATGGAACCCCGGTCTCGTGGTTGACGCTCTCGGAGAACGCCCTGCTTCCCCGGTTGCCGTTCATTCAGAAGCTGCCGGTCGGCGTGTACATGGCCTTTCAAGCGGGTTTCCTGGCGAATCCCGCGCAGTTCACGCAGGTCTTCAACACGCTCTTCCTCAACCCGGTCGTCGACACGGGCGATTTTGCCTGGCTGAAGCCGACCATGGCGAGCTACGCGGTCAACGGGGTCTATCTCACCAATCCGCAGGGGATCCAGAGCTTTTTCCCCGACAACGAGAAAAGTTTGTTCGCCGTCCTGGCGAAAACCGACGGCCCGGCCAATCCGAACCTGACGCAGCAAATTGATCCGGCGATCGTGGCCAACCTTCCATCGACCGCGAACTCGGTCCTCGCCATCAGCGGCGAACAACTGACACAGAACCTCCTGCTGCCGGGGGCGCAGGTCATCCTCCTCGGCTCGCAACCAACCGACTTCACGATCGCCAGCGACGGCCTGTCGGTCGTCAATAACAAGCTCCTGTGGTGGCAACAATTCAAACTGCAAGATGGCACCCTCGTGACGCCGACGGTGCCCGCCGGCGGTCTGCGGATCGCGATCAACAACGATCACATCGAACTCAATTTCACCGGGGTGCAATTCCGGCATCCGCTGCTCGTCGGAAACCAGATCGTCACCTTGGGCTTTACGCAGAAAGTCTATCTCGAGCTGCAACGCAAGGCTGACGGGACCGCGGTCCTGGTGACGACGAACATGAACCCTGACGATCCGCAGGACATTGGTTTTCCCAAGGTTGGTGCCGTGACGGTGGGACTGCAACTCGACGACGCGGCCAAGGGTTTCCAGGCCGCCATGGTCGGGACGGCGATTGCACTCAGCGTCGTCGGCGTGGTCGGATCGGCGGCTGCGGTCGGAGGGAAATGGTTGCTCAGCCAGGCAGCGGAAGCCGCAGTTGCGGAGGCCTCCGCCGAGGGGACGCAATTGAACGTGATCGTCCCTCCCGAGGTTCCCAACCTCGACATTCAGCCGGGTCCGCAACCAGGGACCTATGTCGGGCCGAATGGCAGCATCTACGGTAACGCCGGACTCAACGAAGCCGTCGCCGCGAACACCAATGAATACATCGACGTGTTTCAGCCGATGGAAGCCCCGCCCAACAATGCAGCCGCGAATCCTCCTCCAGCTCCGGCGGCGGTCTGCCACAAAAAGCCCTTTACGTCGGCCTGGCTGCGGGGATGACCGGGGCGCTCGGCAGTGTCCCGTTCTGGGTCACGTACGGTGCGAACAAGGGGATGTCGTTTACCGATGACAATCTCCAACAGGCTCCATCCTTCGACAACTTCCTCAGCCAGATCGTCAGCCGTTCGGTCTGGCAGCAGAACCAGCAATGGCAGGTCCAAAGCGTCCGCCTCGCTGGCAGCCTGCTCTGCTACGGCAAGCTGAGTTAGTCCACCCGCTCAACCCCGGTGTGCGGCCGTCCTTCAACAAGATCAACTCAAGAGGAAATCATTCCGATGGCCACTGCTTCACAAGCTGATATTTCGCTTCAGGGTTGGGATACCGCCAACGTCGTGACCTTCGACGTGGCGAACGCGGCGATTGCCGCCGGGCAGAAGCTGACGCCCCCGAGTTTCCCTCCCACGTTTCAATGGCAAGATCCCGAAACTCCCAGCGAGACCATCAAAGGAACGTGGGGACCGTGGGCGATCACCCCGCTAGAGGGAGATGGCGAGCAGATCATTCATATGAAATGCCCGATCGTCAGCGGGACCGGCACGACCAGTTCCAACTCGTTGGATCTCTCCGGCGGTTACGTCATCATCGAGATCACCCTCTCGAACATTCCGGGGACACCCTTTGAAGACAAGACCGCCCGTGCACCCGGTGCAGGCGAGCAGCCGCCCACCTGTGTGAACATCGTGACCAATCCGCAACCGAAGACCCTCAACGATGGTGACAACGATACGCTTCCGGCCGTTTCCGTCTACGCCCTCTCCAGCAATATCCCGCGGAACCCTTTCCAGTTCCTCTTCGAGGATTGGATGAATGCCCATGTCGATCTGTTTCACCACGTCTTTCATGCCGCGATGCTCGGTGAATTGATTGCCGATTCCGCAGACGGAGCGAATAATCTGCTGAGTCATCAGTGGCTGAAGCCAACCTCGGTGACCTACACCACGGCCGTCTATCTGCACTCGACCAATGGAATCTTCGCTGCCTTGTGCCAGACGGATACTGACCCTGCCCCGAACGCCGATAACAAAAAGTCAGCGCAGATCGACGCGCAGATCATGGACAGTCTCCCGGCGGGAGCCAACGCCGTCTTCGCGATCAGCGGCGAGAAGGTCGCCGAGCACCTGCTGAAGCCTGCAGCCTCGGGCGTGATGCTCGGGTCGACTCTCGACGATTTCGACATCATCGGCGATGGTCTCGTCGTGACGAATAACAAGGACCTGACTTGGCGGCAGCTGGTGCTGAAAGACGGCACGCAGGTCACGGCAGTCGTTCCCAAAGGTCAATTCACACTGAAAATTGCCGATAACCAGCTCGAACTCGAATTCGTCGGGGTTACGTTCCAAACGCAGGAAACGGTCTTCTGGTTTATTCCGGCGGGACATCTGGTCTTCTCGTTGAATTTCATCCAGCGCGTCGGCCTGCAACTCCAGCGCCGGACCGATGGCACCTGTGTGCTGGTCCCGGATCCTTACGATCCGAACAATCCGTCGGACATTCAGAAGTTCACGGCGACCGCGTATCCCGATGCCGTGGCGCTCACTACCCAGCAGTGGCTGGAAATTGCGGGCATTGCTCTTGCGGTGCTCCCCGTGGGGAAAATGATCAGCGGCGGCGCGGCGAAGTTGCTTTCCAAAGCGGTACCAGTGGAAGAGCGGATGGCGCAATTCGCCAATCAGGCTGCACAGATGGGCTTCGACGCCGATGAAATCGCCGCGATGAATCGGGAGGGGAGCATGGCCAACGGCATGCCCGAGGCCGCAAGCGTGCGGACAGCGCTGGCCAACGCCAACTCGCTCCTCGCCCCCGATATAGCGACCATCATCAACCGCTTCACGGCGGTTTCCGGTTTCCTCGGTGCGGTCGCCGGTGTTGCATACGGGAGTATCGTAGTGGACCAGATGCTGCAAATGAAGCTGGACGATGTCCCGTCCTTCGATAGCTTCCTGGCCAACGCCCTCTCGGCTGCGAAATGGCCGAGCACCCAGAGTTTCACGATTCAGGACATCGTGCTCGCCCAAAGCCTGCTTGTGTACGGCAAGCTCGCCTGATCGATCCTGTTCCACTTTGTTGGAGACGCCCATGGCGACAACCGTTCAAACCGCTCCGACACTCGGCTGGGACACCGTCTTCGCGACCCCGATCGCGCGCGTCAATGCCGCGATTGCGAAGGCCAAGTCATCGCCGACGCAGTTCGAGACGCATTACAGCGCTTCTGGCGATCCGTTCGGCATCACCGCTGAAATCGACTTCCAGGCGACCTTCGACGACTGGATGGTCATTCCCGGCGGAGATGGCGGACTGATCCAGTTAAAGCTGCCGCTGGCGAATCTGGTCGGCAGCGGGACGCTGAACGGCCAGCCGTTTCAGTTGAGCATCGCCCAGCTCCACGCCATTGTGGAGGTGCAGCTGACCTATCTGGAACACGCCGCCGATGGGTCGCCGCTGATCAACAGCAACGGTCAGCCGTATCCTCCGCCTGCCCCCGGAACAACGCGGAACAAACTCGTCGTGTTAAACGCGAGCACCGCTCCGGCGGGGGGAACAGCGTCAACCTCGGCAGAACTGTTTGCCACGATGGTCGGCGTCTTTTTCGATCCCTCGGTGACCCCCCCGTCGCGCCAGGCGAAGAATGCGCTGGAGTTGGCGATCGGCGACTGGTGCAACGCCCATCTATCCGATTTTGAACACGTCTTCGCCGTCGTCGACCTCAACGACCAAATCGCCACCGGTCAGTTCGCGTTCTGTAAACCGCGGGTCACCAGCTACGCCTTCATCGATGACGGCACATTCGACGGCAGCGTCCTGGGTGTCCTCTGCATGACCAGCGCGGATCCCCCGCCTACCGAACAGCAAGTCTGTAATGCGGCGATTCCAGCGGGCAGCGAATCGGCCTTTCTGATCGGGAGTCATCGCCTTCTGCTCGACCTGCTCAAGCCCTCCTTTCTCGAACTCTGGCCGAACCTGAAACCCGAGCAGCTGGTTCTCGCGACCGATGGGAAGTCGCTGCAACTCGCCGAACATGTCACCGTCGACCTTCCCCCCGTGACCCCGTCCGGTTCCAGCACGAGCTATACACCGTCGCTGCAGAGTTTTTCCGTTACGCTCGACGTGAATGAACTCACCGTGCAGTCCTATACCGAAGTCGAAATTGAAAGCGGAGTCTATGCCACGTGTGCGGCGACGCTCTGGTACACGATCGGCTTGACGACGACTTCCAGTGGCAAGCAGACCCTGACGTTCAGCCAGTCGCAAACGCCCTCGATTCATCACGGCACACGCAGCACATCCAACGCTGAGTTGACTGAGAAAATCCTGGAGATCGCGGGCGTAGTACTCGGAATTCTGGCGATGGTGCTGACCGACGGAGCCAGCCTGATCGTTTCGGCCCTGCTCATCGGTCTGCTGGTTGGTCAGTACATTGATCACCAGATTGTACGGGATCACATGGATGACGCCCCCGCAGTCGATCTGCTGGTCATGAACGCAACTCAACCCATCCAGTGGCCCGATTCGACAACTTTTCGACTGAACTTCGCCGGGCTCAACGATTCTCTACAACTGGGGGGAACCTGGAACGCTGCCGCGTTGCGGTGAGCAGCTCCCGTCAATACCTGGGTCCAAGCGGGGTCCAAGGAATGTGCAACCCCGCGTTCGCGAGCACCTGCCGCCGACCACGATGTCCCGGAAGAGGTGCTCAAACTGGACCGCGATCAGATCATCGTGCGCTCGTATGTGGGCGGGATCTTGAAGTCGTTCGAGCGGAGAGTGGCGTGACCGTCATGGGTCGCGATAGGAAACCACGGGTCATTCGTTGAACCGTACGATGCACGGCACTTGGGGATGCGGATTCTACCGCTCGCTTCCGTTGACTTCCGAGACCAATGGCTGGAGGAAATTCCGTAACCATGAGTTTTCAACCGATTACGCTCGCTGTTCTCATGATTGCACTTGCGACACTGTTCGCTGATGAACCGACGCCGACTCAGTCTTCCGCTGAACGCATTGCGGCCCGCACATTTCCTTCTGTCTTTCAAGCGTGGAACCCAGCGGACAACCTCAAAGACGAGGACAAATTGACGACGCTGGCACGCCATGATTTGGTTTTTCATGCTCCAGACTACTTCGGCTTGAAGTGGGTGGGTGACTTTCAAGGGATGTCCACGTCCTTCACAAAGGACAGCCAAGAATCCGCGTTGAAGACGAGGAAGACTCTGCTGGGCAAGAATCCAAATCTCGTGATGTTGGCCGAACTCCGTTATCGAGATGCTCACAAGACGTATCTGCCTGAGAACCACGCATGGTGGAAGCGGAAGGATGGCAAACCTATTATCGGCTGGGAAGAAGGTGGTTACTTTCTGTTGGACTTCTCGAATCCGGCTTACCACACGCAGATCGCCCAGCAAGCCAAAGCCATCATGGATTTGGGAGTGTTTGACGGGATCATGCTCGACTGGTGGGAAGACAACGAGAACCGATTGGCATTGGTGAAGGCCATCCGAATGGAGATTGGCGACAAGGCACTGATTCTGGTCAACGCCAACGACCGCAGGACTCCGAAGACGGCGGCATTCGTCAATGGATATTTCATGGAATGCTACAAGTCCAAAACCGCCAATGACTGGAAGGAGATTGCCGAGACGCTGGATTGGGCGGAAAGCAATCTCAGGGAACCTCGAATCAACTGCATCGAGACGTGGTTTCACAAGTCACGAGGCGACCTGCAACTAATGCGTGCCACGACGGCGCTTTCTCTGACGCTCTCAGATGGATATTGCCTGTTCTCCGATCCCAATCCGCTCCCGACACCCGATCACCTGCATGACTGGTACGAGTTTTGGGATCGCAGCCTCGGTCAGCCGAAGGCCAAAGGGAGTCGCCAAAAGAACGGGAGCATTCAGCGTGAGTTCGATCATGGGCTTGCTGTCTACAATCCATCAGGCAACAAGCCCGTGACCGTGAACTTCACGACGCCACACACGGCGGTGTCCTCCAGACAATCCGGGTTGACGTTTGTTGTTCCAGCCGAAGACGGAGACTTGTTCTTGAAAGAGACCTAGAAATGACATGGCTCGAATGGTACAACGGCCTCGTAAAGCCTTCGTGGGCTCCGGCCCCGGCGACCATCGGACTAATCTGGCAGATTCTCTACCCGATGATTTTCGTGACGTTCGGGTTCGTCTACGTGCAGATGTTCCGAGGGAAGATCGGCTGGAAGATCGCCCTGCCGTTTGCCATCAACCTTGTGGCGAACCTGGTCTTCACCCCGATTCAATTCGGGATGCGGAATCTGCCGCTGGCTGCTGTGGACATCTTGATCGTTTGGGGAACGATCATTTGGATGATAGTGGCGATTTGGCGATATTACCGGTGGATTGCCATCGCACAAATCCCGTACTTCGTGTGGGTGTCGCTGGCGACTGTGCTGCAATTGTCGATCACGGCGTGGAATTGGGGGAAGGCATGATTCGGCTGGGCCTTTGCTGCATGTTTCGAGACCAGCCCATCAAGTTCGTCACGACGACGGCTACATCCCTCATCAAGATGAAACGGGCAGATGCTCTGTCGAAATTGAGCCGTCTCTGCATGGAGAACGCTGACGCACTCCTTGCCGCTCTTCAGTTCTGTGCCAACAACGGCATCGGCTGCTTCCGAGTCAACAGCCAGATTCTCCCCATCAAGACGCATCCCGAATGTGGATACCAGATCGAAGATCTGCCGGAAGCTCAAAAGATCATCGACCGGTTCCAAGAGTGCGGGAAGTTCGCCCAGCAGCACAACCTGCGGACCTGCTTTCATCCCGATCAATTTGTCGTGCTGAACTCTCCCCGAATTGATGTCGTGGAGAAGTCCGTGCAGGAACTTGAGTATCAGGCCGAAGTTGCCGAGTGGATTGGAGCCGATGTCATCAACATTCACGGTGGTGGAGCCTACGGTGACAAGCAACTGGCTCTCGACGACTTCGCTCGTGGTCTCGACCGACTCTCATTGAGGGTTCGCACCCGTCTGTCCGTCGAAAACGACGACAAGATCTTCACGCCCGTTGATCTGCTGCCGATCTGCAAGTCCTCCGGCGTCCCATTGGTCTACGATGTCCATCATCACCGTTGTCATCCCGATGAGCTAAGCGTCGAACAGGCGACGGAGATGGCGACTGCGACTTGGAACCGGGAGCCAATGTTCCACATTTCCAGTCCACTGGATGGATGGGAAAAGACCAAGCCAGAACGACATCATGATTTCATCGACATTATCGACTTTCCCGATTGCTGGCGAAATCTGCACATGACCATCGAGGTCGAAGCCAAGGCCAAGGAAGTCGCTGTCTTAAAGCTGCAGAAGCAACTGGCAGAACAGTGGGGCGTGTACATCCTGAGATGTGCCGACGGCTCACTTTACACGGGGATCACGAACGATATGAAACGACGATTCGATCAGCACCATGCCGGGACAGCAGCAAGGTATACTCGATCTCGCCTCCCCGTTGAATGCGTCTACTGGGAACCGCAAGCGAACCAGAGCACAGCCTTGAAACGGGAACTGGCAATCAAAGCTCTTTCACGGGCGGCGAAGGAGACTCTAATACAGACTTTGAACAAAGGGTGTTGTCTTCCGTGATTCGACGACTGTCTCAGGAACTGAACTCGAAGATCAATGCAGGCTGGCGAGCACTCCGATGAGAACGAGTATCAGATGTCGCATCGTCTGGGCCATTGAATCTCATTCGGGCCAGGTCTCGGATCTCAAACGGACCGACTTCAGATGTTGATTCGCAGTCGCTGTCCTTGAGATCGATCTGTACCCCCAAGCGTTGGGATCGAGTTCAACATCATTTGACTGAAGCCCCACGCAGGAACATGGCCATCATCCACATCGGTAGTCAGGTGGTTTGGAACTTCAGATCGATGAGGTTCTGGCGAGCCGCGTGTCATGAAGTTGGTCAGCGGGGGCGAGGGTTGACTCTGACGTAACTTCGACGGTTACCCCGACACAAATCGACATCGACGAGGGCTTTCCGTCGCCTGCGGTGCTGGCTAGGCTTGATGGGCATCCTTGTGAGGTTCGTCCGTTCGGCATGACACCAGGGGGTCAGGACAGAAATGCGTTCTCTGCTCAGGTTCTTCGGATCGCGACTGCCGTTCGGTTGTCTCTCGCTCTTACTGGTCAGCAGTCCGTTGCTCTTCGCACAGCCGACTAGTAACCGCGATTTGTGGAAATCAGCGGAACCACGCTTGCGCGCGATCTACGAGCGTGGGGAACTTCGCGGTCGGGTGTTCGAAGCGGAGTGGCTGTCCGACAGCTCCGGTTACATCGTTCGTGAGCGTCAGGGAGCTTCCCGTCAGGTCACACCGGTCCTCTACGATGTCCGGTCGGGTGAGCGAAAAGAAGCGACCACTCAGACCACGCTGGACCCTCTGCGCTCACCAGATGGAAAACACCTTCTGGAACGACGTGACGGACAGTTGTTGGTACGCGAACTGGCCAGCGGACAGCAGACCCAACTCACGCAGCCCCCGGACGATCGCGACATCTTCTATCAACAGCCGTCATGGAGTCCTGATGGTCAGCGCGTGGTGTTCATCGAATCCGATGAAACGAAGGTGAAGCTACGGCCGAATCTGGTCCCCGTCGATCCATCTTATCCACAAGTGCAGAAGCGGAGGTTTGCCCGCGTGGGTGACGCTATCGCAACCTTGCGGATCGGGGTCGTCGACCGCGACGGCAAGAACACGCAGTGGCTTCCCATCGATGCTCCGGCAGAGGGGTTCTATCTCGGGCAGGTCGAATGGGCGGGCAATAATGAGGAAGTGCTCGTCGAGACGCTCAGTCGGTTCCGAAACAAGCGCGAGTTTCTGCTGGTCGATGTGGCTCGTGGAAGTTTGCAGCGGATTTACAGCGAAACGAATGCCGCGTGGGTCGAGAGCAGCCAGGGTAAGAATCAGCGGTTGATATGGATTCGAAAGGGGGACGCGTTCATCGTCCTCAGTGAAAAAGATGGGTGGCGTCATGCGTTTGTCTATTCCCGCAAGGGGGACGAACTGGCCCTGCTGACGCCGGGCAAGTACGACATCATCGATCGCGGCTGCGTCGATGAGGAACGCGGCTGGTTCTATTTCTTAGCGTCCCCCGAGAACGCCACGCAGAAATCCCTGTATCGCGTCCCGTTGGATGGCTCCGGGAAACTGGAACGTGTGACGCCAGCGGATCAACCCGGCACGCATGAGTACCAGTTCTCACCAGACGCCCGGTGGGCGTTCCACACGTACTCGACATTCGACAGTCCACCTGTGACGGACCTGGTCGAATTGCCGGAACATCGCAGCCTGCGAGTGCTGGAAGGGAACACCGAGCTTCGCGCTCAACTGGGAGAGTGGGTCGCGCGGCCCACGGATTTCCTGCAACTTCAGATCAGCGATGATGTGACCGTCGACGCGTGGATGATCAAGCCCCGCGACTTTGACGCGTCCCGGAAGTATCCGGTGCTGGTCTATGTTTACGGAGAGCCGCACGCGCAAACCGTCCTCGACAGTTGGGGAGCGGCCCAAAGCCATTTTCATCGAGTGGTCGCTGACCTCGGTTATCTCGTCGTTTCCATCGACAACCGGGGGACTCCCGCACCCAAAGGTGCAGCGTGGCGACGGGCGATCTTCGGCAGCCTCGGCCCGCTCTCCTCAGATGAACAGGCCGCAGCACTGAAAGAGCTGGGACGGACGCGTGCCTTCGTCGACCTTTCGCGGGTTGCCATCTGGGGTTGGAGCGGGGGTGGATCGAACACGCTGAATGCCCTGTTCCGAAAACCGGACCAGTACCATGTCGGGATCGCCGTTGTCCCGAAGCCTCAGCCGCATCTTTACAATGCCTGGTTTCAAGAAATCTACATGCAGACGCGCGAGGTGAATCCCGAGGGCTACCAGCGTTCCGCACCGATCAATTTTGCGGAAGGGTTACAGGGCCAATTGCTGATCATCACCGGGTCGGGTGAGACGAACACGCACATCCAGATTATCGAGGGGCTTGTCGATCGACTGATTGAATTGGGGAAGTCCTTTGACTACATGGTGTATCCCAACCGTGATCACGGCCTGCGTGAAGGGAACCGGACCGAACTCCATGTGCGGATGCTGATCACTCGCTATCTGGTGGAACATCTTCGAGCCGGACCGGAATAGATCCCGGCCGCGAAGACTTGAGAATCTGTGTTTTCTGCTCATTCCTACTCCTTCGAGAGCTGACATGCTTTGTACTTTCCGGCAAATCCGACGGTTGTTCGTTGTCGTGCTGACGGTGTTCCTGACACAGCCACTCGCTGGGCAGCCAATGCCCCGAGAAGATGTGATCAGCGTCCCCGCAATCAGCGAAGGCTTGTGCGTCAGCAATCTGTTTCAGTCGAACATGGTGCTGCAGCGGGACCAGCCGATTTCGGTCTGGGGTTGGGCCGCCCCCGGCGAGCAGGTGACTGTCAACTTTTCGGGAGGGGTGGCGACAGCCGTGGCGGGCGACGACCGGAAGTGGAAGGTCACCCTCCCTGCACTGCCTGCCAGCCGTGATCCGCAGCAGATGACGATCAAGGGCGAAACACGAACGATCGCGCTCGAGAACATTTTGATGGGTGATGTCTGGCTGCTGGGCGGTCAGAGCAACATGGAGTTCGAGCTGGCGAAAGTCGAGAATGGCCCCCTGGAAATCGTCTCGGCAAACTATCCACAGCTCCGGATTCTCACCGTCCCTTATGGGCAGGGCCCGGAAGATCGACCAGGATTCCCCCGACTGCATCAGTGGAGTGATTGGTCGAGTCGTCACTTCCGCAAGGGAGACTGGGATGTCTGCACGCCGGAGGTGGCTCGAGAACTCTCAGCCATCGGCTACGTGTTTGCACGTCGCATTCACATGGCCAGTAACATCCCGATTGGCGTCATTGACGCATCGCGCGGCGGTACCACCGTGGAAACCTGGACACCCTTGACGGTGCTCCGCGCGATGGAGAGTGAACCGACCCGTGCCAAGCTCGCACGCTTCGACACTGCGGTCTCTGAGTGGAATGCGGAAGCTGATCTCCAGAAGCGGATCGCGCAACACCATCAGTGGATTGAGCAGCAGAAGAAAGAAGGGAAGCCGATCCCCAAGGATCGCCAGCAGGAACCGAGTGATCTCCGCCCGGTACCGATCGGTGACCACAACTTTCCGGGGCACTGCTACGCCGGGATGATTGCACCGCTCGCCGGGCTCTCGATCAAAGGGGCGATCTTTCACCAGGGATACAACAATGCCTTCGAGGGGTCGCAGGGCGCGGAAATGTACCGGGACATCTTTCCGGAGATGATCAAAGCCTGGCGCCAGGCTTTCAACAATCCGGAGATGCCCTTCGGCATTCTCTCACTTTGCACCGAGGGTGATCCACAGACGCGCGACGACTACTGCGAAAAGATGTTCAACGCCGGGATCGAAATCCGGGCGGTGCAATACAAGACGTTCCTGGATCTTTACCAGGCGGGCGACAAGAACATCGGCTTCACCAGCACTTACGATCTGCGTCGCCGCTGGTATCACCCGCAACTCAAGCTCCCGGCGGGCGAGCGGATCGCACGGTGGGCGCTGGCCACTCAGTATGGGTTTGACAAGCAGCTCGAATGGAAGCCGCCGATGCTGGTGAGCATGGAGCGCGGCGATGGAACACTGCTGCTCAAACTGGATACAGAAGTTGGTGACCCGGAAGAGGGCGCGATCGAGGGCTTTGCGATCGCTGGTGAAGACCGCAGGTTCCACCCCGCCACGGTCGCCTATGCCGAAAAGGGAAAGGACGATCGCGGACGAGTTCAATTCGATCGGAAGCAACTCGTGCTCAGCAGCCCGATGGTGTCTAACCCGATCCATTTCCGCTACGCCTGGGGCCGGAATCCACTCGCCAATCTCCAGGCCACCGGCAACAAGGACATTCCCTTCGGCACCCAGCGCAGCGACGACTGGAAAATGGAAGAAGTCCCACTGGGTGGCACAGCCATTCTTCCCCTGTCGGGGGCTGACCGTAACAAGATCATTCAGGCATTGCGCGAACAGGACCGCGAGCGCCGCATGAAAGAAGCCCAACTCGTGATCGAGAAGTTCGGCAAGAACCCGTAGAACGAGAGGCCCCACTCTCACAGAACAAACGGGCTTCTGCTCTGCGCTCGACCGCGGGGTACAATGAATGTTCAACTCCCACCAGCATCCGAAGTCACGACAAGACTCCGATGGCGATGATCTTTCACCCACTGCTCGCGCTGATCGCGTCAGGCACCGACCGTGAGCTGGCGAAGTATGTCCAGTTCTCGAAGGAGGAGAACAAGATTCTCCGGAGCCGGATCAAAGGCGAGGTGCACACCAAGCCGGAAGAGCGGAAGCGACTGCTGGAATTCGGCAAGGCCCTCGGCCGAGCGATCGAAGAGCTGCTCACGATCGGGAGCCCCAGTACGTTCTACCGCTGGATGCGCAAAGAGCACGGGAAGAAGCCCGAGCATCCCAATGGGTGGCAGTTGAAGTCTCGGGAGGTCCGCGGAGTGGGTGGCGTATTTCAACACCCGACGCGTGCATCTGGTTCGCGAGCACCTGCCGCCGATCCGTGAGGTCCCAGAAGAAGTCGAGCAGATCGACAGCGATCAGATCATCGTGCGGTCGTATGTCGGCGGACTGGTGAAGTCGTTCGAGTGACGATTAGCATGACCGACATCGGTCGCATTGGGCAACTGCGGATCATTCATTGAACCGCGCGCCGCCAGCCAACGCTCCAAGCCGTGACGCAGGCGATTCATCACCAGCCAGTGCTGCCACTGGATGAACGGCCGGGCACAGCGCGCGATCCAGCGGATCAAGGGTCGGCGGATCCGCACGTTCATCCGCAGGTCGATGTCCACACAACCGTCATCTCCATCGCATAGCTGACCTTGTCCAGACCCCTCGATATCCCCCGAAAGCTCAACGCGGAACGAGTGCGGATAATCGACATCGGTCACCAGAAATTCTGCTCGAAAGATGTATGGCAGCCAGCCAAACAAGTCCACTCGGACCCGCCGCCCGAGCCCTGTCTCCGTACCCGGTTCAAGAATTTCGAGCCGCCGCAGTCCGCGCCAGAGGGTGATGTACTGCTCCGGATGGTGGATTGCCAGATCGGCCAGCTCGATGGCCCGCCCCGCCAGACGCCAGTGGTTGCATGTGACGAACGTGTCTCCAATCCACTCGGCCTCAAATTCCGATGGGGGATGTGGCGGGATCTGTGTCATGGTGTGCCGTCGAAGGAATTGGGGAGTTTCAGGCGCGCGTGCGACGCAATGTGAGCAGGCTGAACAGGATCGACAGAGCCGCCAGACCGGCGAGCGCGCCCATATGCAGACAGAGGTCGGCGAAGGCCGCTCCACGGATCGTGGCTGCACGCGTGGCATCGATCATCCAGGTCGACGGGAGGAGCCGCGCCAGACTGGCGAAAGCGACCGGCATGGAATTCAGTGGAAAGATGTATCCGCTGAGAAAAATCACCGGCACGAGCGTTCCCGAAGCGAGTTGCATCGCGGCCAGATGTGTGGAAACCAGCGAAGAAATCAAGCAGCCCAGGGCCAGCGTCGACAGCAGGTAGGGAATCAGGCAGACAAACGCCGCCAATAAGTCGCCGCGGATCGGCACTTCGAAAGCGACGTGCATCAGCCACACCTGGGCGAAGAACTGCAGCGTCGTCAGCCCCAGGTACGGGCACAACTTTCCAAGCAGCAATTCGGCCGGGTGGATCGGTGTCATGAGCAGGTGCTCGAGTGTTCCTGCTTCCCGTTCGCGAACGATCGTTCCCGCCGAGAGCACAATCGCGGTTGTGTAGGTCAGCAGCACGATCAACCCGGGAATAAAGAAATTCGACGAGCGGGTGTCGGGGTTGAAGAGCACGCGGGGCCGTGCCTCGACCGGTAGTTGCTGCCCTTGGCCCAGATCCAGCAGAGATTCCCTCAGCGCCACGGCGTGACTGACGTTTACCAACTCTGCTGCCACGGCGGAATCCGAGCCGTCCACCAGCACCAGAAACGTGGCGGGCAGACCCGCCTGGCGACGACGGGAAAAATCGGCGGGAATGCGGATCCCCGCCTGCGCGTTGCCGCGAACGAGGGACGAGGCCAATTCTGCTTCGGTGTCGACGGTCCCCACGATGCGAAAATCACCGGTGTTCTCGAGCTGGTGCAGCAGGTCGCGGCTTTCCTGCGTGCGTGCCTGATCGAGAAGCATGGTCGGCACGCGGCGGACGTTCATGTCCACCGCATGACCCAGGAGAAACATTTGTCCTAACGGTAACGCGATCGCCACGAACAAGGTCAGTGGGTCGCGGTACATATGCCAGACTTCCTTCCGCGCAATCCACAGGATGCGCAACAAAGAGCTGCCTGCGCCGGGACTCGTGTCTGGTCCCGTGGGACTTTCGCCCGCGATAGCCGTCGGAAGCGGCTGCAGAGGAGCCGGAGAACCTGAATCGGTCTGTTTGTCAATTTCCGCTAGTGGCAACAGGCCCGATGGCATGGCTTCACGCATGGACGGCGCGCTCCTCGGTCCGGGCCGCGTCCTCGGCCAACGAAACAAACACGTCCTCCAATGTCGGCTCGACCGTAGAGATCGAGGCTTCCGGAAAATCGGATTGCACAGCCCGCACATCGCTCTGAATCGCGGCGTGGATCGCCTGGCTGTAGATCGTCGCCTGGAGCACGCTGGGATGCGCCCGCATCCGCGCCAGCGTCGCCGACAGATTCGCCGAGGTGATCCGACAGCGGCAGACACCGGGAGGATTCACCGCTGGCAGTTCCCGCAACTCCTGGGGCGTGCCGACGGCTAACAGCCGGCCGTAGTATAAATAGCCCAGCCGATCGCAGCGTTCCGCTTCATCCATGTAATGCGTGGTCACGAACAGTGTGATCCCGCGCATAGGCAAGCCCAGCAGCAGGTCCCACAGGCCGCGGCGGGTCGCCGGGTCGATCTCTGCCGTCGGCTCGTCCAGAAACAACAACTCCGGATCGTGCAACAGCGCGCAGGCCAAAGCCAGCCGTTGACGCCATCCTGCCGAAAGTTTTCTGGCCTGACGGGACAGATAGGGACTCAGCCCAGTAAGCGCAATCAGTTCGTCGGTGCGTGAGACCGCCGCTCGCCCGGTGACCCCGTAAATGCCAGCCTGGAAATTGAGGTTTTCCCGCGCGGTCAGGTCTTCGTAAAGCGCGAACCGCTGCGACATGTAGCCCAGGCGACGTCGGAACGCGCTGTCCGTTCGACCGTGAATCTCTTGCCCCAGCACGCTGACGGTCCCCGACGCAAAGCCGTGCAGGCCGCAGAGGCTGCGGATCAGCGTCGTTTTGCCCGAGCCATTTGGTCCTAACATGCCAAATATCTCATTGCGCTGCACCGACAGCGTGACGCCGTTCACCGCCTTCATGCGGCCGTAGCGGACCGTCGCATCGCGGATGTCGATGGCAGCAGCAGTCTTCAAGTCAACCTACCTTTCAGTGTCGGCGACAGTCCGTCGACCATGGGGACAGGCTCTTCACGGCAGCATGAAAATCCCCGTGGAAATCATGCGCCTCGTGCGGAGCCAGTCCTGTATTCAATGTTCAGGCCGTGGGACGTCACTGAAGCTGGCGAAGGCCGCCATCCCGGCTTTGAATGCGCCAGCGGCGTCGTGAAGATGCAGACGAACCGAAAACATCTGCTGTCGTCGCTCGTCCAGGCTTTGGATATTGCGGGGCGTGAATTCGCTGGTCGCCGAGATAAAGCGGACCTCGCCCGTGAACAACTTGTCCGTGGGCGAATCAAGGCGGATGCGCGCGAATTGACCGACGCGGATTTGTCCTAGCATCGTTTCCGGAACGAACACGCGGACCCACAATTCATCATCCGGTAGAAACCGTACGACGGGCGATCCCGGTCGCACGAGGTCGCCGGGCCGGACCGAGAGCACTTCAATTCGGCCGCGGCCTGGGGCGCGAACCGTGGAATCGTGCTCCAGGACTTGTAACTCATGGAGCTTGGCTTCGATCTCCTCCACGCGGGCTTCTGCGACCACGACATCTTCCGGACGGCTTCCCGCCTGGAGCAGCTTGTGCTGCGCCTCGACTCGCTCGAAATCGGCACGGGCCTCGGCGATCTCCTCTTCACGACTGCCCGCCTCCAACTGGTCGAGCAGCGCCTGCGCCGATGCCAGCCGCGCTTCGGCAACCCGCTGAGCGGCCTGCCGGGAGTTGTGTTCGGCTTCGGTCGTCACCATCCGTTGCAGTAAGTCTCGGCTGCGGACATATTCCTGCCGGGCGATGGACAGTTCTTCCCGCGCGGCGTCGACATCGTTGCTGGCACGGCGGATCTCTTCTTCGCGCGGCCCCGCCTGCAGCCGCCTCAATCGTGCCGCGGCAGCAGAGACGCCCGCGGCGGCAGCGGCCAGTTCCTCGGTCCGCGGGCCCGACTGTGCTTTGTCGAGGTCGGCGCGAACCTGCTTGAGTCGCGCCGACCATTGCGCCCGCTGAGCAGCCAGCTCCGGCGCTTCGAAGACGACGAGAACGGCTGTCGCATCGACAGTGTCCCCTTCGGTTCCGTAGACGGAAGGCGTTTTCCCAGCCGAGCGATTTCAAGACTCGGGACGGTGGGATGTTACATCAAAAGGTGAGTTTTGCAAAGCGTAGCGAAACCTAACAAACCGGTGCGAGTATGCACCGTAATTGGGCCATTTCTCCGTAATTTTCCGTAGAGAAATTGGGCTGCATTTCGGAACTCAAAGGCAACAGTTGGCGACAGCATGGGACGCCCTTCACAACGGCTGAGTTCCGGTTGTGACGGGCCTCGAAATCAGGGCTCTGAAGACCTCGTTTTTCGACCGCTTCGGCGCTCTTTTTCGGGATCAAAGCGGGGTACAACGAATGTGCAACTCCCACCAGCATACGAAGTCACGACAATACTCCGATGGCCAAGATCTTTCACCCTCTGCTCGCCTTGATCGCGTCGGGCACCGACCGTGAGTTGGCGAAGTACGTGCAATTTCTGAAGGAGGAGAACAAGATCCTCCGTAGCCGGATCAAGGGCGAGGTGCATACGAAGCCAGAAGAGCGGAAGCGACTGCTGGAGTTCGGCAAGGCCCTCGGCCGAGCGATCGAAGAGTTGATCACGATCGTGAGCCCGAGCACGTTCTACCGCTGGATGCGGGATGAGCATGGCAAGAAGACCAAGAACCCCAAAGGCGGTCAACGGAAGCCCCCCGAGCTGCGCGCGTTAGTGATTGAGATCGCCCGGACCACGGGGTTTGGGTACACCCGCATTGTTGGTGAGATGCGCAAACTGGGAATCAAGCAGATCAGTCGGCAGACGGTGCGCAACATCCTCAAGGAGGAGGGCATCGAGCCCGCGCCCGATCGAACGTCCGATAAGTGGACGAACTTCCTGGAGCGGCACAAGAACACGCTGTGGGCGTGTGACTTCTTTTCGGTGAAGGCGGTGACGGCCCGCGGGATCCAGAACCTCTACTGTCTCGTGTTTCTGTGCATGGAAACGCGGGAAGTGATCGTGTCCTCCTCAACCCAACACCCGAATTCGGCGTGGGTAAAAGGGCAGACGGCAGCGTTCATTGAGCAGACCGCCCATCGGACTGAGAAGCCGTCGATCGTGATTCACGACCGCGACACGAAGTTCACAAAGGAGTTCGTCGCCGTACTGAAGGCAAAGGGCATCCGGACCAACGCGCTGCCGGTGGCGTCACCGAATCTGAATGGACGGGTGGAACGGTTTATCCAAAGCATCAAGCGGGAGTGTCTCGCGAAATTCATCTTGTTCGGCCGACATCACTTGGATCATATCGCCGCGGAGTGGGTCGAATATTACAACACCCGACGCGCGCACATGGTTCGCGAACACCTGCCGCCGGTTCGCGAGATGCCGGAAGAGGTGGTGCAGATTGATCGCGATCAGATCGTCGTGCGGTCGTATGTCGGCGGGCTGGTGAAATCATTCGAACGGCGGGCGGCGTGATTCGCACGGCCCGCGATGTGCCATAGTAGAGCTTTCCTTGATCGAACGACTCCATGACCGCGACCGCCGTCTCCTGGGGAACGTCGTCACGGGCGGCGAAGTCACGCACGACCGAAACAAAGAACGCCGAAATCACCAGCTGCGACAGTGTCCAACGTCGCTTGGCTTGAATGGCTTGAGAACCCCAGGCAGCGACAGCGACGAGACCAAGCTCGGAGTCGTCTATCGAGAGCGGATGGGAGGGAGGCTAAAGCCTATTCTCTCAGGGCGGCGTAGGTTTATTCGTGAGTGAATCACGTCGACTCATCAGAACCAGATGCGATACGGTCACCGATCCATCTCAAGTGTCCCACATGCATGCGATCATTGAGCGTGGATTCCAGACGTTGCCGGATTTGCTTGCCGGTCCTGGCGAAGCCGAGCGCCCGAGAGGTTTGTTGAAATCGCCCTTCGAGGTCGATCGATCCACCACGATTAACGATGTTCAGAAAAGTCTCGTGGAAATCCTTGATTCTCCGGAGTCACAGCGGATACAGCTCGGTGAGTGTGCGAAAGGACCAAGAGAAGCTGCTTACAATCGCTCAGCAAAACGCTTCCCTTAGTTGTTGGGGATTGTCCTATCAGCTTCTTCGACAATGACCGAGGATGGATTCGGTGTCGGATCGCTGGTTGGTTGCGATCCGGCCAACGGCGTCGGCATACCGGCTGATATCGGATTTGAAGGCGGTTGGATTCCGTCGGAGTGTGACTGTTTGTGTTCGTAAACCTTGCGGCCAAACTTGAAGAACAATGCAGGCGTAACGACTTGGTCGAGGATCGTCGACGTGAGCATTCCGCCGAAGACAACCAACGCCAGCGGATACAGAATCTCCTTGCCAGTCTGGCCTGCTCCGAACAGCAGTGGCAAGAGGCCGATGAAACTGGTCATCGCGGTCATCATCACGGGGGCGAGGCGTTCCAGGCTGCCACGCACGATCATCTGTTCGGAGAAGGCTTCACCTTCATGCTGCATCAGGTGAATGTAGTGTGAGATCATCATGATGCCGTTGCGACTCACGACGCCGATGAGCGTGATGAAGCCAACCCAGTGCGCGACGGACAGACTGGTGGCACTGACCCACACACGGGGCCAGTCCCACCAGGGGGCGGCCTGCAATGCGGACCACTCAGGGCGGTTGACGATCAACAGCGTCAGTACCGAACCGAATGCAGCGAGAGGGATGTTGACCAGGACTTGCACGGCGGCCCTCCACGAATCGAGCGCTTTGCAAAGCAGCAGGAAGACACCGAGGATGCTGAGCGTGCCGAGAATCGCCAAGCGGCGGTTGGCTTCCTGCTGGGCCTCAAACTGTCCGCTGAATTCGACATAGTAGCTGCCGGGAAGTTGTTGGAGACTCTCTTCGACGGGGGCGACAGCCGCCTTGATATCCCTCACCACGCTGGCGAGGTCACGCCCCTGCACGTTGCAGAAGACAACGATCCGGCGTTGGACATTCTCGCGGTTGAGCGTGTTCGGGCCAGTGGTGTCCAGTACTTCCGCGACCTGTCCCAGCGCAACGCGGCGGCCGGAGGGAGTCTCCAGAATCGTCTCATTGATTGTTTCGGGATCGCTGCGCGAGGCTTCGTCGTACCAGACGACCAGCCCAAAATAGCGGTCTTCGTCCAGGACTTGCGAGACGACTTGTCCCCTATAGGCCGTTTCCAACAGATCGGCGACATCGCCCGGAGCGAGTCCGTAGCGGGCGGCCTCGTCGCGCTTGACCCTCAGGCGAATCTGTGAAATCTCGATCTGCGGCTCGATCTGCAAATCGACGATGCCAGGGATCGTCTGCATTCGCTCCTGCATGTTGCTGGCGGCGGTACGCAACTCCCGCAGGTCTTGCCCGAAAATCTTCACGGCGATCTGGGCGCGGATGCCCGACATCATGTGGTCCAGTCGGTGCGAGATCGGCTGGCCGATATTGACCGCCGCACCCGGGATGTTTGAGATGCGGTCGCGCACGTCGGCGATGACCTCGGCGCGCGGACGCCCCACGGAATCGAAGCCCCACAGATGAGCGATCGGGATCAGCCGCAGGGCCGCATAGCCCCAACCTGGTTTTGGCGGACGGTGCTCGGCGAGTCGCACATCGATCTCGGACGAGTTGACTCCCTCGGCGTGTTCGTCCAGTTCCGCCCGACCTGTTCGGCGCGAGACCGACAGCACTTCAGGAACATCCAGGATCAACCCCTCGGCGCGTGCGGCGATGCGCTGGCTTTCGTCGAGGCTCGTCCCCGGTTCCATGCGCAGGCTGATTGTCAGCGTCCCTTCATTAAAAGGCGGCAGAAACTCGCCGCCCATCCATAGGATGCTGGCACACGAGAGTGTGACCAAAACGGCGACGCCACTCAGAACCAGCATCGCGTGACGCAGTGTGAACCTCAGTAACACCTCATCCAGCCGCTTGAGCCAACGGAGCACCAGCGGGTCGGCTCCCTCGTCCAGCAATTTGGCTTTCGACAGCAGTACCGAACCGAATGCGGGAGTGAAGGTCAGTGACACGACTAGCGAACAGAGCAGAGCGGTGATGTAGGCTACGCCCAGCGGAGCGAACATACGGCCTTCCAACCCGGCCATCGAAAACAACGGGAACATGACCAGAATGACAATCAGTGTGGCGTAGACAATCGAGTTGCGCACTTCGCACGAGGCGTCGTAGATCACGTCCAAAGGTGAGCGCTGCTGGTCCACTGGCAGGTGCCGGTTTTCCTTCAACCGGCGATAGATGTTCTCGATGTCGACGATGGAGTCGTCCACCAGATCGCCGATCGCCACCGCGATGCCTCCCAGCGTCATCGTGTTGATCGTGATGCCAAACCAGTGGAATACCAGGATTGTGAGCAGGATCGACAACGGCATCGACGTGAGCGAACTGAGGCTCGTGCGGAAATTGCCCATCATCAGGAACAGGATGACGACCACCCATAAGGCCCCGTCGCGCACTGCTTCGGTGACGTTTTCCACGGCGGCTGCTATGAAGTCGGCCTGCTTGAAGATGCGACGCTCGATGACGACATCGGGCGGCAATTCTTTCTGCAACGATTCCAGAACGTCGTCGATCATGCGGTCCAAAGCCAGCGTGTCGGCGTTGGGTTGTTTCTGCACTGTAATGATGACGGCTGGGCCACCGCTGACTTTTGTTGTCGCATGGACCTCTTCGGGCTGGTCGCCGCCGTCATGCTCATGGGCTGCCGGTACCGGAGTGTGCGGATGGGGCGACTGCTCGTCGTGACTCCCGTCCGAGTGTCCGTCCTCGCCGTGACTTTCGTCGTGCGCTGAGGAGGCCAGATGTTCGTGCGGCAGTAATTCGCGAACGGCAGCATTCACGTCAGGTTCGAGCTTCACCCAGGCGCTGCCGTCACCCCGTTTGATCGGCCCGCCGAAGCGGACTTCGGCCACGTCCTTGATCCGCACTGGCATCGGCTCGCGCCACAGGACCGGCGTATTCTCAATCTCTTCCAGAGTGAGGCTTTGGCCGTTAATCCGCAGCAGCGACTCCTTGGGAGAGCGGACCACGATGCCACCACCGGCAATGACGTTCGCCTTCTTCGCCGCCGTGACGAGTTGGTCCAGCGTCACGTTCTGAGCGGCCAACCGCGCGGGGGACGTGACGATCTGATACTGTTTGAAGATCCCGCCCATGACCGTGACCTGCGACACGCCACCCACCGCCAGCAACCGGTTGCGCAGCGTGAACTCCCCCAGCGTGCGCAGTTCCATCGCCTTGGCGTTTTGTTCTTCGGGGGTCTTCAACTCCGCGTTGGAGCGCAGGCCGAGCAACATGATCTCGCCCATGATCGACGAGATCGGTGCCATCACCGGATTCGTCCCCGCGGGCAGTCGCTCGCGGGCGAGTTGCAACTTCTCGGACACAATTTGCCGGTCGCGAAAGATGTCGGTGCCCCAATCGAACTCGACCCACACGATCGACAGTCCGATTCCCGATGCCGACCGGACTCGTTTCACGTCGGTCGCGCCATTTAGCAGGAACTCAAGAGGCCGGGTGACCAGCACCTCGACCTCTTCGGGGGCCAGACCAGTGGCTTCGGTCATGATCGTGACCGTCGGTCGGTTCAAATCTGGAAACACATCGACTGGCATCTCGCGCAGTTGGTTGGCTCCAAATACCATGACGACGAGCGCCCCGATCAGCACTAGCGCCCGGTTTTTAAGCGAGAAGGAAATGATTCCGTTCAGCATGACGTACTTTCTGGCATCAGCGCACGGCCGCATAGGCGGTTTGCAATTGTGGAACTCCGCCGGTGGCAATGTTCTCGCCGCGGGAGAGACCGCTTTTCACCTCGAAAAACCGATCGTCGGCCCGTCCCAACTCGATACGACGCCGCTCGAATGTGCCGTCTGGCTTCCGGACGAAGACAAAGCTCCGCAGCCCATCGCGAATGACGGCCTCCAACGGGACGGCCAGGGTCGCGGGGGGCCGGTCGGTAGTCAGGGTGACTCGCGCCGCCATGTTGTGTTGCAGAGCCACGGGTGGCAGCGACTGGAGTTCGAGCCACGCGGCTTGTGTGCGACTGTCGGCCCCCACCACCGGTCCAATCCGCGTCACGGTTCCCTCGGCCGTGAGATCGGGATACGCCACCAATCGGATGCGGGCTTTCTGCCCCGGTTGGACGAGAACCGAGTCCCGTTCTCCAACAAACACTTGGACTCGCATTTGCGAGACCTCGTGAATCTCGAACAGCGGTTCGTCGGCTCGCACGACCTGACCGAACTTACGATCCAAGTCTGCGACCAGTCCGTCAATCGGCGCTCGCACGGGCAATGTGTCGATCACGCGGCCCGTTTCGAGCACATCCTCAATCTGCGTCGTTGTGACACCCAGCGTGAGCAGTTTCTGCCGCAAACCGGCAATCTGAGTGTCGAACGTCTTCACTTGCCCCTCCGTTTCGAGAATCGTCCGACGTGGGATCGCATCGCCCACGCCACGGCGACGGACCAGTGTGTCACGCCACATCACACCATCGAGATGTGCCTGTAACAGCCCCAGTTGAATGTCCCGTAGTTCGAGGCTGGCAATTTCGGCGAGTACGTCTCCGGCTTTGACGGACTGTCCACGGTCGACGTGAATGCCGACTAGCTTGCCCCCGAGTTGAGACGATGCCTGCGTGCGATGATCGGACGAGATGTCGAGTCCGCCATCAAAACTCTGGATGCGCTCGACGACATGCTCGGAGACGGGCTCCACCTTCAATCCGATCGTCCGTGCCGTCTCTGGTCCGATGCGCAGCACACCGAGAAAGAACAGGCTCGACAGGGAGTGCCCGCCCCGCGTGACCACGCGATCCCCTGGCAGTAACTTGCCCGCCAGAATTTCCACCTGACCTGACCACTGTCGTCCGACAACAACTGCGACCTTCTGATATTGCGAGCCGCCCTTCAGTTCGGATTCTTCGATCAGGACATAGCGTTCTGCTCCGTCGCTTTGCACCGCTTCCGTCGGCACGGACATGACCGACTTGCGACTGATCCAGGTCACTTCTGCCTGCCCGTTCATGCCCGGTCGAAACACGGGCGAGTCCTTTGGGTTTTGGACCTCAGCCCAGGCGGTGCTTTGATGAGTGAGCGGGTCGAGCATCGCGCCGAGTTTGTCGATCCTCGTCTCAAACACCCGACCCGGCAGTCCGCTCAGCGATAACCGCACCGATTGGCCAATCGCCACCCGATGCCAGTCCCGTTCGAGGACACCAATTTTCACCCACACGGTCGAGAGATCGACGACCTCCATCAAATGTTCGGTCGGTTCGACGAATTTGCCGATCGCCAGGTCCGAATGCACAACCACGCCACTCACCAGACTTTGTACCGGCAGCCGCAAAGGTTCTTTCTGATCGGTCGTCAACAAGCCCTCGGCCACACCCAGTGCAGCCGCCTTGGATTGCAAGACACGCAATGCGTTCAAGTTCTGCTGGTGGGCCAGTTGCGCTTCAAGCAATCGCTGTCCCGCAACAGCCCCCACTTTGGCTGCCGGTTCCAAGCCTTCGAGGATTTTTCCAGAGAGGTCGATGTCGTTCTGAGCCTGTTGATAGTCCAACCGCAGCGTGTGCAGATCGAGACTGTCGAGTTCAGCCACAATCTGTCCCGCCTCCACGACATCACCGGGACGCACAGGCAGAGTGACCACCCGCCCCGCCAGCCGCGATGTGACGACGGCGTACTTAGTCCAAGGAGCGACAAGCGTCGCGTAGGCCCGCAACCGCTCGGTTCCCTCGCGCTGTTCAACCTCAGCCGTTCGCACGTCGATCAGATCGCGAGCGGCCTTGCTCAGTATGATCCGCCCTTGGGCGAGGTCCACCTGCACACCCTTGGTCGGCAACGGTTGATGCCCTTCGTGCCCAAACGCCGAGGCAGTCAACGCACCTACGAGCACCAAGCAGACAACTCGCTTAATAATCGAGCTTACTTTCAGCGTTGCGTTCCCATTGTTATGTGGAAATGTCACAGCTTAACCCTCCTCAAGCGGAGTGCGTTGCCCACCACGGACAAGGAACTAAAGCTCATGGCCACACTGGCCCAGACAGGTGAGATCAACAGGCCTAAGACAGGGTAGAGCAACCCGGCTGCCACAGGGACGCTGGCCACGTTGTAGACAAACGCCAGGAACAAGTTCTGGCGGATGTTGGCCATCGTGGCGCGGCTCAACCGGAGCGCACGAACCAGCGACCGCAGGTCGCCGTGAACCAGGGTGATTCCGGCGCTCTCCATCGCCACATCCGTCCCCGAACCCATCGCGATACCGATGTGGGCCTGAGCGAGCGCAGGGGCGTCGTTGATTCCGTCTCCGGCCATCGCGACTACACGCCCCTCAGCTTGCAGACGCTTCACCACGTCGAGCTTTTGATTGGGTAGTACCTCAGCAATCACTTCGTCGATGCCCAGAGATTTGGCAACCGCTTCGGCTGTGCGGCGACTGTCGCCGGTCAGCATGATGATTCTCAGTCCCGCCTCATGGAGCGTGCGGATTGCGTCTGCCGTGGTGGGCTTAATCTGATCCGCGACTCCAATCATCCCGGCGAGGTGTCCGTCGATGGCGACACACATCACGGTCTGCCCTTCGCCGCGCAGTTCGTCCATGTGAGCGGCGTGGTCCGCGAGGTCGATCGCGTGATCGGCCATCAACCCTGCATTTCCCAAGGCGACAGGCAGTCCCTCGATGACGCCAGTAACGCCCTTTCCGGTAACGGACTGGAATTCATCCGTTTGGGCCAGTGTCACACCACGTTCATTGGCCCCCGTGACAATGGCATCGGCCAGTGGATGCTCGCTGCCCCGTTCCAAAGACGCTGCCAGCCGCAGCACCTCATCCGCCGTGAAGCCTGGAGTTGGTTCGACACTGATCAGACGCGGCTTGCCTTCGGTCAGAGTCCCGGTCTTGTCCACAACGAGCGTGTCGGCACGTTGCAGGACTTCCAGCGATTCTGCATTTTTAATGAGGACACCGTTCTCCGCACCGCGACCCACTCCGACCATGATCGACATCGGTGTCGCCAGCCCCAACGCACAGGGACAGGCGATAATCAGAACAGCGACGGCATTCACCAGAGCATGAGCCAGCCTTGGTTCGGCTCCGAATAGACTCCAGGCGATGAACGTCAGGATGCTCACACCAATGACAACCGGGACGAAGTACCGCGATACCTGATCGACGACGCGCTCGATGGGCGCACGGGTCCGCTGGGCGTCGCCCACCATGCGAACAATCTGTGCGAGCAACGTGTCGGAGCCAACTTTTTCAGCTCGGATCAGCAGACTGCCTGTGCCGTTGATGGTGGCCGAGATCACCTTGTCACCTGCCTGCTTCTCGATCGGCAACGGCTCGCCCGAGATCATCGACTCATCGACGGAACTGCGTCCCTCAACAACGATGCCGTCTGCGGTGACCTTCTCGCCGGGGCGGACGCGGAGCAGGTCATCTCGCCGAATCAATTCCAGAGGTACATCTTCTTCCTTTCCGTCAGCAGTGACTCGACGGGCCATCTTTGGAGCGAGGCCCAGCAGCCGTTTGATCGCTCCACTCGTCTGGCTCCGAGCTTTCAACTCCAGGACCTGTCCGAGCAGGATCAGCACCGTGACGACGACGGCCGTATCGAAATAGGGCATCACCGAACCGTTTGCATGGCGAAAGCCTTCAGGAAAGACGCCAGGAGCGACGGTGGCAATCAGGCTGTAGAGATAGGCTGAACCAACACCCAGCGCGATCAGGGTGAACATGTTCGGGCTGAGGTTCCGAATCGACAGCCAGGCCCGCTCGAAGAAGGGCCAGCCGCACCAGAAAACGATCGGAGTTGCGAGGAGCAGTTGGCCCCAGTTCAGCCCAGCCGCCCAGTGGTGAAGCGGATTGTTGGGGAGCATGTCGGCCATCGCCACCACGAACACCGGCAGCCCCAGGATCAGACCCACCCAGAATCGCCGCGTCATATCCGCTTGTTCGTGGCTTGGTCCGTCTTGTAACTCGACAGTGCGCGGCTCCAGAGCCATCCCGCATTTCGAGCAGGAGCCGGGATGATCGCTCACCACTTCCGGGTGCATCGGACAGACATATTCCACTTTCAAGGTCGCAGGCTGATCGTTCGGTTCCAGCCCCATGCCACATTTCGGACAGATGCCGGGGCCAACCTGTCTCACCTCGGGGTGCATCGGACAGGTGTACTCAACACCGTCCTTCGCTGCCGCAACCGGGGCGACGTCCTTCAAGTATTGCGAGGGATCGGTCACAAACTTCTGCTGGCAGTGCGTACCGCAAAAATAGTACGCCTGCCCGGCATGATTAGCGGTTGCTGCGGCCTTGCCGGGATCAACCGTCATGCCACATACGGGATCATGTGCCGTCATCGGATCGTGCAGCTTGTGTTCGCAGCATGAGTGCTCCGCCGTCTTCATCAGAAAGCGATCGGGAGCTGCACTGAACTTTCGGTGACACGACATCGAGCAAAAAAAGTAAGTGGTCCCATCATGGAGATGCGAACCAGCCGCGTGAGCCGGGTCGACGGTCATGCCGCACACGGGGTCAATCGCGGGCATTGAGCCTGCATCAAGGATGGGAAGAGCGGAGCCGATGTTCATGACACTGCCTTAAAGAGAGTTCTTCTTCAGCCCGAATCAATCCACTTGCAGGACCGCCGGGATCGTGAAGACCTGCCCTTGGTGCTGAAACTGTCCCCAAGCCTTGTAGATACCGGGCCGGGGGATGTGAGCCGCGAATCTCACCTGTCCATCGGTTGCCGACTCTGTTTCCGCATGAGCGTGGATGTACTCGCCCGTCCCCGCACCGATCACCACCAGATGACCCATCGCGCCGAGATACGGCTCCAGATCCGTCACCGCTTGACCGTCGGGATGGCGGTGTGAGAACGTCACCTGCCACTCACCTTCACCCTGCTGCGCGAAGACTTCCGTTTTCACATTGCCTGCGGTGACGACCACCGGCACGTTCGCCTTCAGTTCGGGCGCGGCAGGCGGGTCTCCAGTGACACGTAGCTCATGCCGAATGGTCTGTTGCTCCTCTCCTTTGGCTTGGCAATCCACAAAGAGCCAGTATGTTCCGGCCGTGGGAAAGGCGATCTCAATCGTAGCCTGACCATCATTGGCCACGGTCGGATGTAGATGTTGAAACTCGTCGAGGGCATCTCGCACCACAATGAGGTGCATGACTCGTTCGTGTAGCAGGTCGAACTCGGGCAGCGTCTTACCATCTCGCTCCAGATGAAATTGGAGCTTCGTGGGCATGCCGGGCTTCAGATTGTCACCACCGGCGTCCATCACGAATGTTGCAGGCGCGGCTATGCCATTCATTCCCGACATTTTCTGATGTCCACCATGATCGCCAGACAGAGTTGTTGATCCGCCGTGTGAGGAATGGTCTGCGGATGGCGTTACCGGCGTGGTCGTTTGTTGTCCACAACCGAGTACGCTCAGAACGATGAGTGCCACACAGGAACGAAACATGGAATGACTCCTGGCCTGAAGATAAGGACCAAGCATTTGCATTAGCGGGACTTCGGTTTGCCGACATCAATACGAGTGGCCAATACCACGGCCTGCCCATTGAGTTTGGACTCCCAGCAGGCGATGACTGGTCCTTCACCGTTTGTGGCGGAACTGACCATCGGATCGCGCGCGGCTCCGGCCAGTTTTTGTGGCTGGTTCGAGGCGGGACTTTGTACGAGCAAATCGCCTTCGCGACCGGTAGTCCAGACGATGACAGGTCCAATGGACGAGGAAGTGATCCACGGTTGCTCGCCCCGTCCCAGCAACTGTTCACGCCCGCCTGTGCTGGCGGCGGTGTAGACCTCGCCATTCCTGCGCCAAACGGTAACGAGCGAGCCCTTGGGACATGCGGCCAGCATCCCACCGTCCATCGGACAGGCGTTGAGCTTCCAGCTTCCTTGACCGACTTTTTTCGCAGTTGCAAACGTCTTACCGTCGTCTACGGACGTGGCGACATACATGTCCCTGTTTCCCGCCAGCGAATTGCGAAACATGACATGCACGGCATCGTCGCTCACCTGGATCGATGGATGGCAGCATTCGCAGACGTTGCCATCCGGCGAACGATAGACCCGCACGTTGGCTTGCCAGGTCTCGCCACCATCGGTGGACTTGGACGCATAGACCTCGGATCTTTTCTCTCGCAGATCGAGCCATGTCGCCCACACTGAGCCATCGGGACCGGACGCCATGCCGTGCAGTCCCTCACGCGCGGAGTCGACCGCGTCGTTGACTCGCACCGGCCCTTGCCATGTCGCACCACCATCGGCGGAACGCCACGCGAGCACATCTCCATCGCGGCCCTTTCCCTGTATCCCTCCCACAGCTGTCACCACTACGGCATTCCCCGCAACACTAATGCGCGGCCCGCGTCGCATCCCCAGCGACATGTTCGAGACGCGAAATGCCTCTTGCGGTTTCGTGAACGTGGCCCCGGCATCCGTCGATCGGCAGTGAAATACCGCGTCACCCGATCCGTAAATGAGATGAACAGTGCCATCCGTGGCCACCGCAACCTGCGGCTGATTGGGGGACTGTCCAGCACCACTGGTTGCAATCACGACCGGCTCGGCGGCCAACACGGGGATGGTCAGAAGGACTACAACCCAGCAGGTCAGACTTCGATAAAGACGTGTCTTCATAGTGATCGCCTTGGAGGAAATGAGTGCTTGCGAATGTGCGTTTGCAGTAGAACCAGCCATTTCAGGGAACCGGTCCAAGACCTGCTCCCACGCTTCTGACTTCGACGAAATCGCACCGCGGCTACTGATCCGCCGTGTTGCCGGCCTTCAATGCCGCGACCTTCGCCAGCGTCTCGTCGGGGTTCTTGAGGGCCTTCGCCTTGCATCCAGAACAGCAGACGAAGACGGGTTCGCCTTTGATCTCGAACTTGATGGGTGTTCCCATCGAACCCAGACGGGACTGAGTCATCACAGCACAGAATTGCTGGGCCTTCGCCAAGGGCTGGTCCTGCGGGCTCAGCTTGGCCAGCGAGGCCGAGACTTTGGAATCGACAGCATCAGCCGAATGATCGTCGTGACTGGCCTGCGCTGATGAAGCCGTTGTCGCGGGGGGAACCTGTGTCTGACAGCCCACAGCCAGCGCAACAGCGACAAGTGGTAAGAATGTGATGGCCAACTTCCGCGAATGAAACATGATTTGGTCTCCGATGAATGGTCTTTGTGTCGATGCCGCAAGTAAGGACGGAAATTACTTGATGTAGGTATCCGGGGTCTTGACTTCCTCGGGATGCTCTTTGGCGAGCTTCACAAACTCATCCACGCAGGGTGGGCAGCAGAACTGGTACGGCAGTCCGCCGATGATCCAGGTGAACTTGGGATTGGCCTTGGTCATCGAGATCGGGCAAATCTTGTCACCGGGATTTGGCTTTGCGTTGTGCGACGAAATCATCCCCTTGAACTTCTGCGAGGCGGTCGCTTTGCCGTTGGCCGCGATGTCAGCCTCCGTGTACTTGCCACCCGGTGTCAGATACAGCGTCTGCTCCTCAGCGGCTGGCAAACTGGCGGGCATTTCTTCCTGATGGGTCTCCGTCTGCGTCGTGAATCCCACGCGGAATCGCTCGCCATTGATTCGGATGTTCGGAATCGTGATTTCCAGAGGCTGGCCCCTCAGGTCCTCCGGCAACTCCCCTAAGAACTGAGAAGTTTGGCCTGGCCTGTCCCCCTCCTGCGGCGTCGCCTTTAAATCCACCGGCACAGCATCGGGCTGTCCGACAACTTTGACATACGCCTTGATCGGCTGCTCGTCGACTTCTTGAATCCGCGACTCATCCTTGCCGAGCGTAAGCAGTCGGAATACTCCCCCCTTCTCAATCACCGCCTCAGCGTGATAGCTGTCCGTTCCAATGGGGACGATGATTCCACCGTGCGAGCCCGGCTTGTGTGCGTGATCACTCTCGGCTGGCATGGCGATCCCACCGGGGTTGCTAGTGACGATGGCAGGGTTTGGATTTGCTGGCGCGGTCGCCGCTGCCCCCTGCGAAGACGCGGTTGTTGGAGACGAGGTCGAAGTCCGTAGAGCCTGGTTCTGGCCGCATCCAATCGCGAACAGAAACGAAATGCTCAGCAGCGCAAAGTCGGTGAGAGAAAACGCGTTGCGTGAAGACATGATTGAATACCTCCGTTTCGCTCGCGCAGCATCATGCGGCGACCGAAACCGCAAAAATGGGATGGGATGAGATGCAGACGACAGCGCGGCGATCTGCCGAACAGTCACTGTCGCGAAGCCGAACCGTCAGGGCTGCCACTCTGCCCGGCAGAGGAACCCGACGGAGCGAGAAGAGATCAGCAGCGGAGTGAGTTCACCGCGCGCAAAATGCCCACCCCGTTCAGACGCGGAAAGGCCGTGGACCGGATGTAATTTGCCCTCAACGGAGCCACGTCCGCCAATGACAGCCGTCCAAGATGCGGCACGAGCGCAAACCAGCACGCCCATCCGTCGTGCGAAACGGATGGAACGATCACGTCAATGGCCAGATTGGCCGAAACGGCTTTTCCATTTTTGCAGGGGCATTCGTGTCCAGCCCGATCCGAGGAATTGGGGCATTGGTCCGTCGAATCATCTGGTGAACGACAACAGCACGAATCGGCCGATGTCTGGCTCGCCACGACTGGTCCCAAGGCCGCAAACGTGCAGCAACAGAACGACTGCCCGAAGAGCGTCGTCACCATCAGCAGCAGTGAAAGAGTCTTGCGTCCCACGATTGTTGTCCATTAGGGTGAGACTAAACTCACCCGATACACGTTTTCCAATAATACCCACGACCAGACAAAGCGGAAAGGGCAGAATCATGGCTTGACGCACTCTGCATTCGGTAGCGCGTTGAGCACCTTTACGTCTGCGGTGGGGTTGGTTTGCTGACTGCGATGGACGGCGCCGCTGTTATGTTGTGGTCGGGCTGGCCAATCCTTGATCACGCCAGTTAGCGTCGATTTCGACACGGCGCATTGGCTCCACAGATTGGCCTCGTTCGCCAGCTGCATCGTCCAGTCCTTAATCTAAATGATCCGCATTTCGCCATACGTGTCGCTCACCTACTCTTCGTTTGACACCTGTTGACCGCTGTGTTTCTGGTCAAATCGTCGCAACTCATCATCCGCCGGTTCTTATTCGGCACTGATCTCTCTTACTTCGTGAATCCGCTTTTCGACAGACTGCCTACAGTCGAAGCCGGTGTGAAACCTGGTCGCTTACGAATCAGTTCGTCAACCCACTGGGCAACCACAAAGGCAACTGGCACGAAGAACACAGCCAGTACAGTCGACGTAATCATTCCGCCAAACACGGCGATGCCGAGTGAACGGCGACTCGCCGCACCAGCCCCTTCAGCGAGCACGAGCGGCAGAACGCCTGCAATGAAGGCGATGGAGGTCATGAGGATCGGCCGCAGCCGTTCCTTGGCGGCCTCGACTGCTGCGTCTGCGATCGACTTCCCATCGACGCGTAGCTCGCGAGCAAATTCCACAATGAGAATGGCATTCTTGCTGGCGAGCGCGACGATCAGTACGGCTCCGATCTGAACGTAGACATTGTTCTCGATGCCGGCGAACAGCGCCGCACCGACGACTCCCAGTAGGCCAAGCGGAACAACCAGGAGCACTGCGAGCGGCAGAACCCGGCTCTCGTACAGCGGGGCAAGCACCATGAACACCATCGTCACAGCAAGCGCAAATACCATCACTGACTGATTTCCGACACGCCGTTCCTCAAACGCCAGTCCCGTCCACTCGTATCCCATCGTCTCCGGAAGGGTCTTACCAGCGGTTCGCTCGACGGCAGCGAGAGCTGCTCCTGAACTCTTTCCAGGCGGGGCAGAGCCGAGCACAGCGGCCGCCGGAAACGTGTTGTAACGCTTCACGAAATGAGGCCCGACGGTCTCGCGAAGACTCAAGACAGATCCGAGCGGAACCATCGTGCCCTGGCGGTTCCGGACTGCGAGACGGAGTACATCGTCTGGGCGATCGCGGTATGGCGCATCGGCCTGAACTCGCACTTGGTATGTCCGCCCGAACTTGTTGAAGTCGTTCACGTACACTGACCCAAGCGACGCCTGGAGTGTGCCGAACACGTCCTCCATAGTCAGTCCGAGTCGATACACTTTCTCTCGGTTGATGTCAGCCTTGAGTTGCGGGACACCGGAGCGGATGGTGGCGGTCAGTGGTCCGATGTCCGAGTCACCTCGGAGTGCGTCCATCAGCTCTTCGGCGCGTCGTTGCACTTCGTCGAGGCCTAGCCCCTCACGATCCTCGACTTGGAGTTCAAATCCGCCGGCCACGCCGAGTCCGATGATGGCCGTAGGCGCAATAGCGAAAGCGTTCGCGTCTTGGATTGCGGAAAAATTGCGATTGAGAGAGCCAAGGATCGCCTGCTGAGTTAATTCAGGCTTACCCTTTCTCTCTTCGAAAGGGGCAAACATCACGAAATAGGTCGCTGCGTTCGGTGCGTTCGCACCGTCGAGAAGGGAGAAGCCGCCGAGCGTCATCCAGGTCTCCACTCCCGGGGTCCGGGCGAGCACTTCGGTTAATTGGTCTGTGGCATTCCGCGTTCGATCCAGGGAAGCCGCATCCGGAAGCTGCACGACGACAATCGCGTATCCCTGGTCGTCGGTTGGCAAGAATCCGGTCGGCAGCTTCGAGAATCCCCACCCGGTGAGCAGCATCAGGGGCACGAATGAGGTGAGCACCAGAGCGGGTCTGCGGACCAGTTGCCGTACCACGGCCGCATACATGGCCTCGACGAGTTCGTAGGTCCGATTGAATCCGCGAAAGAACCAGTTCTTCGGTCCCTTGGACGGCCGAAGCCAAGCGGCCGACTGCACAGGTTTCAGCGTGACTGCGTTCAGCGCCGATAGCAGAGCCGTGGCGGCAATCGTTAGCGCGAACTGTTGGTACATGCGGCCAGTCGTTCCTTCGAGAAACGCCGCGGGAAGGAATACCGCCATCAAAACGAGCGTGATCCCCAGGATCGGTCCCGTCACTTCCTGCATGGCACGAATCGTGGCTTCTCGTGGCGATAGCCCCCGTTCGATATGGCGTGTCACGGCCTCCACGATCACGATCGCATCGTCCACGACGATTCCAATCGCAAGCACGAGCCCGAAAAGTGTGAGAAGATTCACTGAGAAGCCGAGCAGGTGCATGATCGCAAATGCACCCACGATTGTGACGGGGACGGTTGTGGCCGGGACAAGCGTGGCGCGCCAACTTCCTAGAAACACGAGAATCACAACGAGCACTAATACACCCGCCTCGACGAGCGTGCGGTAGACCTCGTCAATGGCCGCGTCCACGAAAGGCGTTGAGTCGTAGGGGTATCCGTGCGTGACGCCCGAGGGAAACTTCGACGAAAGCCGGGCCATCGTGGTACGCACACCGCGCGCGGCGTCGAGAGCGTTCGATCCCGGGAGCTGGTAAATGAGAATCGCGGCAGCATCTCGTCCCTCGTGCTTCGTGAATGTGTTGTAGCTCATGCCGCCGAGTTCAACCCGAGCAATGTCACGGAGGTACACTGGCCTGGAGTCCGAGTCTGTCTTCACAACCACACGCTCAAATTCAGCAGGCTCCGTCAGCCGGCCCGGTGCGGTAACGCTCAATTGGAATGGGAGTTCGCCCGTAGTAGGCGACTGGCCGACCTGTCCAGCCGCAGCCTGCATGTTCTGCTCGCTGAGCGCCCGGACAACATCTTGCGACGTGAGCGAATACGCACGCAGCTTGTCGGGGTCGAGCCACACCCGCATCGAGTACGCGCCGGCTCCGTAAACCTGCACTTCTCCCACGCCAGGTACTCGGGCCAGTTCGTCACGGACGTGAAGCGCGGCGTAGTTGGCGAGAAACAGTTCGTCGTGTGTCGGATCATCGCTCGTCAGGCTCACCACCATCATCACTCCCGCAGTCTGCTTCGTCACGACCAGTCCCAGTCGTTGCACCTCTTCGGGAAGTTGGGCCTCCGCCACCATGAGACGGTTTTGGACGTGCGTTTGTGCCCTGTCCAAGTCAGTGCCGATGTCGAACGTGACAGTCAGCGCGTAGGTGCCATCGCCTGCCGACGTACTCGACATGTAGAGCATCCGCTCAACGCCGTTCACCTGCTGTTCGATCGGCGCGGCGACGGTGTCGGCAACGACCTGCGCGGATGCGCCGGGGTAGACTGTTGTGACTCGGACGGTAGGCGGAGTGATCTGCGGGTACTGTTCGACGGGCAACCGTGTGAGGCTGACCACTCCGAGCAGCAACAACAGCAGCGAGATGGTACCGGCGAGGACGCGACGGTCGAGGAAGTACTGAGCGATCACGGAACATCTCCTCTGGCCAAAAGCACTCGATCCACAGTGACAACCTCAGCGACAACCGGAGTCCCCGGTCGCACTTTGGCTTGCCCCACCACGATGACTCGGTCCGATGCGGAGAGCCCGCTCTCAATGGCAACTAGTCCGTCGCGTGCCGGTCCGGTCACCACACTCCGCCGATGAGTCTTGCCGTCAGCGTCCACAACAAGCACGTAACGTCCCTGCTGATCCGTCGCGAGCGCAGATTCCGGTACGTGCGGGCTGGGCTCGACACGCGATACCGAGACTTCGACCCGCGCAAACATCCCGGGTGACAGTAGTCGGCTCGGGTTTGGGACGACGGCCCTGATTAGTACCGTGCCCGTGCTCACGTTCACCTCGGTGTCCCGAAAATCGACCACAGCCTCGTGCGGTGTGCCGACATCGGCATCCAGTCCAAACCGAACGACGCGCGACGTACTCCCCTGCCCGGTTGCGGTCAACTGGCCAAAGTGCCCCCACAACGTGAGGATGTCTCGTTCCGTCACTTCGAACACCAAGTGCAGCGGGTCTATCTGCACAATCGTGGTGAGCAACGTCGGCTCGCTTTGGTCGACCAGGTTGCCCACGGTGACATGCGTGCGGCCAACCTTCCCATCAATTGGAGCAATCACGCGAGTGAAGCTCATTTCGAGCAGCGCCGCGTCAAGTCGCGCCCGCCCCTGGGCCAGCGCCGCTTCCGCAACCGTCTTTGCCGCAACTCGGTGTTCGTAATCCTCCGCAGTGATTACTCCCTTTGCACGCAGCCCACTCGCCCGACCAACGTCTTGTGTCGCAACTTGGTATTCAGCATCAAGTCGTGCAATCTCGGCTTTGGCTTGATCAACCTCCGTCTGGAAGACTCTGGGATCGATCTCATACAACTCTGTTCCTGTCGCCACCTCGGCGCCCTCCTGAAACAACACTCGTTCCAGGTACCCTTTCACCCGAGCACGTACTTCCACGCGTTGTACCGCCTGAAGTCGGCCGGTATACCGGCCGACTTCGACGACTGGTCGAGATACTGGGTAGGCGACTGAGACCGACTGGGGAGCCACGGGAGTGTTCGGTCGCACGGGCGTCTCCATACAGCCCACGGTGAGGAGCAGGGTTAGTCCGGCGATCAAGGATCGACACCCGGTCAAACTGAGACTCTGAGCGTTCATGTTGACTTTCCTCTTCAGACACCGAGACTGGCCTCGGGCTGTGCAGCTGCGAGACCAAGTCGAACGGAGCATGATCGATCGCGAGATGACTGCTCCCGCTCGACTAGGCCCCATAAGCCCGCATCTTTGTTGTGCGAGTGGGATTCATGAATATGAGACAGATGTGTTTTCTGGCGTGAGCCTACTGGATGATACGCGTCGTGACGGCTGTCAATCATTCCATGCGAGCTGACAAACAGCATGACGGCTGCCATGGCAGCCATCAGAGAATCCTCAACGAGGGTCACAGTCGACATCGGCAAATTGAACACCGTACCTAAGCAGGCACAGCGAATCTTTCGTTTGGCAAGCAAGCTCTTCAGCACGCCAACCGCGCTGACCAACATCACGAGGAGTGTGACGACGTTGGTGAAGCCAGGTTGGAATCCGGTAAGGTAGGCCGACCCCAGCAACAGCTCGATAAACGGATAGGCGTAGGCATATGCACGCCACTTTTGAGCGACGATGTCGTACATCTGAAATGAGTCCGCGAATCCTCGGAGGTCGAGCAGCTTGAAAAACGAGAAAGTGAGAAAGAACCCGCCCATGAAGTTCCTCATCGCCCGCTCCCAGATGAAGCTGCCAGCAGCCAGCTCCACCAACGCCACAACGCCGACCAGAAAGGTCACAATCAGGATCAGCGGATAGTAGGTCGTTGTCGCTCCCTCTTCATGCCGCTGGTTCGTCGGCGTAAGGGATTCGGGCAGTTCGCCAAGTACCTTGAAGCCGGCCATTGCCACGGCATTTCGGACTGCCTCTCCCGACACCGACTCCCCGTGCACTATTAAGGTCTTGTCCCGAGCAGCGATGTCGACTTCCCAGGAAGCTATGGACGATTCGCGATCAAGATAGGGTTTGACTGCGGCAACGCAGGCATTGCAGTTCAGATTCGTACGAAAGGTCAGGGGGCCGGACATGATCTTGTCTCCTTGGAAAGCAGTGGTGCAGACATGTGTGTTTCAGGTTTTAGTAGGCCGACGAACGCAATCACGCGGCGTTACAGTTCCAGGCCGGGCCTTTACAAGGTGCACAGCGACATGCGTCGCAGTGACACGGAAGTGTTTCCAGAATCCACGCGTACTCAACTCGGGGATCAATACCTGTCCGTATCGCTTGTGCGATCCAGTGCTCCGTATCTCTGCGTAGTCGCGCTGCCATCCGCCTGCGCCGCACTCGAACTTCGGGACCATCGAGAAGAATCATGTCGCTTGCTCCAGCGGGAAATCACTCAGCCCGGTCGGCTAGCCGGGACTCACACCGGGAGTTTCCGCTTCTCCCCCAGGGCTGACGGTTCAGATCGCCGCGCGTTACAGCAGCCCCACACCTTTTGTGGCCGTTTCGGCTGGAATCTGCTTAGAACATGAACGTGAGTGCAGTTCCGACCACTCGACTGGCGCGGGCTACAGCCGATTGACCTTTATCTGCGAGTTCGATGAGGAGGTCTGTTGTGCGACTCTTCTCACCGACTGCGTGGAAGTTCCAACGCCGTAACCGTAAACCGGCGACGCGACAGCACCTCGTAGCGGCATGCCACGTTTGGAAGATCGGTATTCTCGGAGAGATGAAGCGAGGTTAGACTGTTCCGCAATCGGTTCGCCTGCGCACGCGATCACGCATACCTGAGATGGGGTGTTCAGAACAGATTGGAGTCATGCCATGCCTGCTGAACCTGATCCGCGTGACGCCAACCCCGCCGCTATCACTTCCGTCCTGCTGGCAAATCATCATCGGTTTCTGAGATTTCTAGAACCGCGCGTCGGCAGCCGCGAGGATGCCGAAGAGATTCTGCAAGCGGCGTTTGTACGATCGCTGGAGAAGGCGGAAGAGATTCGCGAGCCAGAGAATGCAATTGCCTGGTTCTATCGCCTCTTGCGAAATGCCGTCATCGATCAATACCGGCGTAATGATGCCAGTCGCAGGACGCTCATCGGATTTGCACAGCAACTCTCAGCCTCAGATTCAGCACGCGATCCAGACACGGAACGGGCCTTCGGTTCCGTAGACCGATGCTCTATCCAGTTGAGCTAGACCGAAACGAGCCCTTGGTGCTTGCAAAAGGCCTGTTTTCGTAGACTTTACCGTGAAATGACGGGTGTTGCAAACCGTCTCATTCTTACTCAAACATACGCATTATTTCGGTACAAGGGTGGGGGTTTTGGTACAGCGTACCGAAACCCGATCGGACCGCTCAAGTCGGTCCAGAAGGCTATCTGGACCGACCTCGATTTCCGGTTGTAAAGGCCCTCGAAATGCAACCTCTCAAGACCTCGTTTTTCGGGTCGTTTCGGCGATCATTTTCTGGGTCATAGCGGGGTCCAATGAATGTGCAACCTCAACCAGAATACGAAGTCACGACAATACCCCGATGGCGAAGATCTTTCACCCACCCTGGGGTAAACTGCGTGGGCCTCACGAAGGTCGGCAAGGGCTCGAAGCTGATGCTGCTAATCGATGGTCAGGGCTTGCCGCTGGCCGTGAATCTGCATGCCGCCAATCATGCCGAAGTCCATCGGATTCAACCGCTGCTCGACGAACATCAGCTCGAACAGCATTCGCCGCGGTTGATCTACGATCGGGCAGCCGACTCGAACAAGCTGCGCGATGAACTGGCCGCCGACGGCATTCAGCTGATCACGACGCATCGCAAGAGCTGCCGCAACATTCATCCGTCGCACGATTGCCGTGTGCTAAGCGCTACAAACAGCGGCGGAAAGTCAAACGGACGTTTGCCTCGCTGGGGAATTATCGCCGGGTGGTCACCCGCTACGACCGCAACCCAACCACTTCCTCGCCTTCGTCATCCTCGCCTGCGTTCACCGACTGTGACAACGACTTTGCCCCTTATGAAGCTGGCTCCACACTAGTGACCGTCACGTGACATTTATCGATAGTTGGACTACTACCGGCCTACCGAGCTGTCGTACGCCATTGAGATTCACCTTCTACTTGGCAATGCTCTTCAGGGCCGTAGGGTCGATTTTTTCTAAGACCAAGGCGGCAATGTAGCGGACGTTGCCATCCTTGTCCCTTAAGGCTTCGATCAGGGCGGGCACAGCGTCTTTGGCCGCAGGACCGATCCCACCCAAGGCAAGAGCGGCAGATCCGCGGACGTTAGCGTCCTTGTCCTTCAAGGCTTCGATCAGGGCGGGCACAGCATCTTTCGTCGCAGGACCGTTATTGCTCAAGACCCTAACGGCATATAAGCGGATATCAATGTCCTCGTCCTTCAAGGCTTCGATCAGGGCGGGAACGGCCGCAGGACCCATTTGGCGCAGGGCAGAAGTAACATCCAAGCGGACGTTGGCGTCCTTGTTTCTCGAGGCTTCGATCAGGGCGGGAGCGGCCGCAGGACCGATTTGGCGCAGGGCAGAAATGGCTGATCTGCGGACATCGTTGTTCGCGTGCTTCAAGGCTGCGATCAGGGCGGGCACGGCGTCCTTCGCCGCAGGACCGATTTGGCCCAAGGCCGTCGCGGCATTTCTGCGGGTGTCCTCGTGCTTCAAGGCTTCGATCAGGACGGGAACGGCGTCTTTGGCCGCAGGACCGATCTTGCCCAAGGCTGTAACAGCAAATGAGCGGACATCGATGTCCTCGCTCTTCAAGGCTTCGATCAGGGCGGGAACCGCTTCTTTTGCCGCAGGGCCGATTTTGACCAAGGCCGAAGCCGCAGATCTGCGGGCACGAAAGTCCTCGTCCTTCAAGGCCTCGATCAGGGCGGGAACCGCTTCTTTTGCCGCAGGGCCGATTTGGCCTAAGACCGAAGCGGCAAAACTGCGGCCGTTGCCATTCTCCAAGGCTTCGATCAGGGCGGGTACAGCGTCTTTCGCCGCGGGACCCATTTGGCCCAAGGCCGTTGCTGCATAATCGCGGACGTTGGCGTCCTTGCCCTTCAAGGCTTCAATTAGGGCGGGAATGGCCGCAGGGCCAATTTGGCCCAAGGCCGACGCGGCAGATCCGCGGACGTTAGCGTCCTTGTCCTTCAAGGCTTCGATCAGGGCGGGAACCGCGACAGAACCGATTTTGACCAAGTTCGAGGTGGCAGATCTGCGGACGTTGGGATCCTTGTCCTCCAAGGCTTCGACCAAGAACGACATACCGACATTGGATGCAGAGTCGATTGTGGCCAAGGCCCTAGCGGCAATTGAGCGGACATAGGTGTCCTCGTCCTTCAAGGCCTCAATCAGGGCGGGCACAGCGTCTTTGGCGGCAGGACCGATTTCGCCCAAGGCCGAGGCGGCAGATCTGCGAACACCGGCGTCCTTGTCCTTCAAGGCTTCGATCAGGACGGGCACCGCGTCTTTCGCCGCAGGACCGATGAAGCTCAAGGCGTAAGCGACATTTAAGCGGACGTTAGCGTCCTTGTCCTTCAAGGCTTTGATCAGGGCGGGAATGGCTGCAGGGCCGATTTGGCCCAAGGCCAAAGAGGCAAAGTAGCGGAAGTTGTCGCCTCTGTCCTTCAGGGCTTCGATCAGGGCGGGAACGGCATCTTTGGCCGCAGGACCAATTGTGCGCAGAGCCGAGACGGCAGATTCGCGGACGCCGTCGTCCTTATCCTTTAAGACATCGATTAAGGCGGGAACGGCCGCAGAACCGAATTTGCTCAAGGCCGAGGCGGCAGATCTGCGGACGTTGGGGTCCTTGTCCTTCAAGGCTTCTACCAAGAAAGACATGCAAACATTGGATGCAGGATCGATTGTAGACAAGGCCGTAGCGGCACTTGAGCGGACATAGGTGTCCTCGTCTTTCAAGGCCTCGATGAGGGAGGGCATAGCGTCTTTCGCCGCAGGACCGATTCGGCCTAATGCCGAGGCGGCAGATCCGCGGAGACCGGTGTTCGCGTGCTTCAATGCTTCGATCAGGGCGGGCATTGCGTCTTTGGCGGCAGGACCGATTTGGCTCAAGGCCGAAGCGGCAAAGCTGCGGAAGTTGTCGTCCTTGTCCTTCAAGGCTTCGATCAGGGCGGGAACGGCAGCAGGACCGATTTGACCTAAGGCACGAGCGGCACCATAACGGACGTCGCTGTCCCCGTCCTTCAAGGCTTCGATCAGGATGGGGACGGCGTCTGCGGCCGCAGGACCAATCTGGCCTATGGCAAGAACGGCAGACCTGCGGACACCGATGTCCTTACCATTCAAGGCTTCGATCAGCGCGGGAACCGCGGCAGGACCGATTGTGGCCAAGGACGTAACGGAAAATGAGCGGACATCGGTATCCTCGCTCTTTAAGGCTTCGATCAGGGCGGGCACAGCGTCTTTCGCCGCAGGGTCGGTGGCCTCGTTCGTCTTCGCTTGCTCCTGTGCGTGACTGGAAGCAGTCAATGACACAGCCAGAAGTACTGAAAGAAAAACCAACTGTTGGATGGTGCGGTTCAACATAGGTTTTTCTTTCTCCCTTTCGGTTCAACGGTGTCTTCGTGCCCTCGGTTCCGAAGTTTGATCCGAAAGCCAGCCGAAAAACCCCCAAGGTCTTGTGACGGCAGAAGTTTATGTCGATGGGATGCGACTATCAAGTCCTATCAAACTGTCTTAAAACGCCTTAAAAGTATGTGGTCCCGATCGCTAAAAGTGGTACCGAGTAGTACCGCTGAAGTCGGTCCGGAAGGCCATCTGGTCGACCTCGATTTCCGGTTGTAACGGCCCTCGAAAACCGGCCTCTCAAGACCTCGTTTTTCGGGTCGCTTCGGTGCTCAATTCCTGGGTCAAAGCGGGGTCCAACGAAAGTGCAACGCCCACCAGCATATGAAGTCACGACAATACCCCGATGGCGAAGATCTTTCACCCGCTGCTGGCCCTGATCGCGTCTGGCACCGATCGTGAGTTGGCGAAGTACGTCCAATTTCTGAAGGAAGAGAACAAGATCCTCCGGAGCCGGATCAAAGGCGAGGTGCATACGAAGCCGGAAGAGCGGAAGCGGCTGTTGGAGTTTGGCAAAGCCCTGGGTCGAGCGATTGAAGAGTTGATCAGCATCGTCAGCCCGAGCACCTTCTACCGCTGGATGCGCGATGAGCACGGCAAGAAATCGAAGAATCCCAAGGGTGGCCAGCGGAAGCCCCGCGAGGTGCGGGAGTTAGTCATTGAGATCGCCCGCACTACGGGGTTCGGGTACACCCGTATTGTTGGCGAGATGCGCAAACTGGGCATCAAGCAGATCAGCCGGCAGACGGTCCGGAACATTCTCAAGGAGGAGGGCATCGAACCCGCCCCGGATCGCACGTCCGACAAGTGGACCAACTTCCTAGAGCGGCATAAGAACACGCTCTGGGCCTGCGACTTCTTCTCCGTGAAGGCGGTGACGGCTCGCGGGATCCAGAACCTCTACTGTCTCGTGTTCCTGTGCATGGAAACGCGGGAAGTGATCGTGTCGTCGTCCACCCAACACCCGAACTCAGCGTGGGTGAAGCGCCAGACGGAGGCGTTCATTGAGCAGACGGCTGATCGAACCGATAAGCCGTCGATCGTGATGCACGACCGTGATACGAAGTTCACGAAGGAATTCGTGGCAGTGCTGAAAGCCAAGGGGATTCGCACGAACGCGTTGCCGGTCGCGTCGCCCAATCTGAATGGGCGGGTGGAAAGATTTATTCAGAGCGTCAAGCGCGAATGTCTCGCGAAGTTCATTGTCTTCGGTCGGCGGCATCTGGATCACATCTGCACGGAGTGGGTCGAATATTACAACACCCGATGCGCGCATATGGTTCGCGAGCACCTGCCGCCGATCCGCGAAGAGCCGGAGGAAGTCCTGCAACTCGATCGAGATCAAGTGGTTGTGCGGTCTTATGTCGGCGGGCTGGTGAAGTCGTTTGAACGGAGAGCGGCGTGACCGAGGTGGGCCGTAATCAAAAACTGCGGATCACTCATTGAACCGAACGGCATCGCGTACTCATCCGGGCCGCAGGCAGTCTGATGGTTCGCCAGTGATCGATGCTGTGATAGGATTGGGAAATCGACCTTTTCTAACGACCACCAGTCTCATTCGCTTGTCGTTGTGATGACTTCACCCGTTGAAGCGATCGCCGCAGCCTTGAAGGAAATCCGCGCACTGGCGTTTGAGCCAGATCCTGCTACTCTTCGATCGTTAACGACACTGTCCCCGTGGGCATTATGGCTGCTTTTCGCACTGGTCCGACATGTCAAGCGACAGCGTTGGGTCGGAGAGATTGCTTCCGGCAGGTTGGCGGCTGATCTCCCGGCATTATCTGTAGTGGGGTCTTTCGCCCATCCCGATGGCCCTCAATCCGGTTTAGTGCCAGACGCCACTGACTGGGAATACTACTTTCACGGTCGAGGATGCTGCGTCACGAACCGCATCACGGGCGAGTCAATCGATGTCGACTTCTTTGATGGCAGTGCGGATTGGATCGACGACTTCTTTTTCATCCGCTATCTGGAGTCATTGAAGCGACCGGAGTGGGTGGAACGCCGGTTGATCGCGTTGCATCCTTCACTTGAAACGCTACGACTGGGACTCGATGAGCTGCGGGACCTTGGTCTGCTGCAAACACGAGAGCAATCGAAGGTTGTAACCCCGATTGTTGAAATCGGATCGCTCCTCGAAGCGATCAACGATTTGTCAGAAATCTGCGAGAATCGCAACCGACGGATTACGGCGGCAATCCTGCTGGGTGACTGGCCCCTTGCGAAAGAATCCGCTCCGAACGCCGAGTGGCTCACGAGAGCGTCCGCAGAGTGTCTCGAAGTCCGTCGAAATCGTCTTCGTCGTCTGTTCCACTTGAGTCAATCCGAGCGACTGGCACTCTTGGCACTTTGCGAGATGGAGGCCGGTCCCTGCCTGGAACTGGCAGAGGCCCTTCGTCGACCACCTTCAGGGACGACTTCGTGTGCACTGGAGATCATCTCCAAGCGCCCTGACGAAGACTGGTCCTCGACTATCTTTGAACTCTTATGTCGAACGAAGCCAGACGGAGAAATTCCAGAACCGCACGTGTGGATCACCAGCGCCGAGTACCTGTTGAAGCGAAATCAGCAGATTGATGTCATCCGCGGCAAGTTTCTGAACATGGGACGCCGTTGTCTAGGTGACGCAGCTCTACTCGCTCTCGAATATCTACCCGACCTCGCGGTCACGATGTTTCGCCGTGCCTTACGATCGGATGTGCCGATCGACCGAATAACAGCGGCTGCGACCTTAGCTCTTGTGAACCAGCCGTGGAGTCGTCAAGAACTGGTCGCCGTTTTGACCGAATCGACTGACCAGGAAGCGACCGCCGAGTGTCGTTCCGCTCTCATGGCGCTCCCGCATCCCGAACTGCATGCGCTCGTCGCAGAATGGGAAGGTATCAACCCGCGCGAGCAGGAGACGGGTCCGTTCATCTCGATGACCGAACTGGCGCTCCGCACCCGTGATTCCCGGATACAGTCTGAGATGGATAAACTTCACGATCGCGTTATGAAATTGCGGCTGAAATCCGTTCCAATTCCGATTGCCCCCCCGCCATGAAATCCGTGGAAATGGTGGCCATTTTGACTTCGACCACCGCGTGCAATCGCCGGTGCGTTCCGCCAGATTCCCCCCGGAAGATATCTCGGTACATTTGCGGGGAAACGCATGCAGGAAAATCGCGCTGGTGGCCCGGTTGCGAATCAGATCGCGACCGGTGTCGCGGAGCGACCAGAGGCCCTCGTGTCACACCGCGAGTGCTGAGGCAGCCTCTGGTGATTGCGTCCCTCCCGGTAGGGACCCTCTTCGAAACAATGCTCGCCTTTTTCGGGGCCGTCGATTTGACGCAAACTGCATACTTGTCGTGAGTTCGAGTATTCCACGTACCCGGCAGGGGTGGTCGAACGAAAGGCACCCTCTTCGAACTCGCAAACAACAGGTTAACAGCCCGTCAAGGGACTGCCCGGATGGCGCCCGCGGGTGTGAGTCGCCAGAATTTAGCGAAATTTTTATTTATCACCAGATTTTTTTCGCGCCATTTCTCATTTCTTGGCCTTCTTTCTACGCGGTGGTGGTTGGCCTTGACCGTTACGTTTCTCTGCGGAGATCAAGGGCTGCTTCAGTAGTTCCGCGTTCCATCGAATTACGGCGTTTAGAGGAGTATCACGTGTACACAATTGGGATTGCCTTGGTTGTCATTATTGCACTTGGGGTTTTGTCGATTGCGACTTTCAGTCACTTTGAAAACCACACCATTCCGGACTCATCCCAAAGTGGTTCGCAACAATCGCATTTGTTGACGGGTCGGTCGATGCCGGCTGCACAAGAAATTGTTCAGGAGCAAGATGACTCCGCTGCACTCCGGCGACTTCGTTGCATTGCCCTTGGAGATGAGCGGAAAGTTGAGGGAATGATTGCTGCAGAGGCACGTCGTCGACCGGGCTGCACACGGGCCGAATATCAGTGGCTAGCCGTCGCGCAATGGGAAAACGACAATCGATAAATCGGACGATGCAATGAACACTGCCGCAGACGTGTCCGTTCGATGAACTGCCTTCTTGCGGCTCGTGATAGCCTTGGTGGATTACCATCAAGGAGGTTGCATGGCGTGGGGGCAGCGGGATCCGGCACTGGAACGTCGGTGGCGGGAGCGGGTGGTACGCTGGTCGACGAGAGGGTCGAGTGACCGGGCGTTCTGCCGGCAGCACGGGCTGGTCGAGGCTTCGTTCTATTACTGGAATCGCGAACAGCAGGCGCGGGATGCGACTGTGTCCCCTCGACGTTGCGACCGCCCGCAGGAAGCCGGTGTCCTTGCCGAAATCTCCGCCGGTGTTTGTGCCGGTGACCGGGCTCCCCGGAGCGACGCTGTCGGTGGAAATCCGTTGTCCGTCGGAGCATGTGGTGCTGCTCCCGGCGTGCGATGTGCCGTCACTGACTTCGGCTGAGCGGGAGACGCAGCCATGCTGAATTCTTCCGCGGCGAAGATTTATCTCTGTCTCGATCCGACCGACATGCGGAAGAGTTTCGACACACTCGCTGCGTTGGTGCGCGAGCATCTCCGGGGTGATCCGCAGTCCGGCACCTGGTTTGTCTTTCGCGGCAAGCAGGCGAACCGCCTGAAGATTCTGTACTGGGATCGCGACTGTGGCACGAGCGGCTCGAACAGGGCACGTTCGAGTTTCCCAAGGTGATCGGCGAGGCTATGGGGATTTCGATCAGCGCCACCGAGTTGTCGCTGAGCCTCGGCGGAGTGGCGCTGAGCGCGAAGCGGCGGCCGCGCTACGTGAAATCCGAACAATCTTCGGCCACAAACGTGATTTCGTGACACGCCCGGCGAGGGTAACGGGTTTAACCGGTCATGCCGGACGGACCCGTGAATCTCGATCATCTGCCAGACGATCCCGCGCTCTTGAAGGGGCTCGTTCGCGAACTGCTGACCACGGATCACGCGTAGCAGCGGCAGATCGACCAGCTTACGCATCGTCTCGATCTCTTGCTCAAACGGGTCTACGGTCCGCGGGCTGACAAGCTCGATCCCAGCCAGCTGTCCCTGTTCGACGAACCGTCGGCCGATAGCCTTCCGGTCGCGGGTCCGCTGCCGGAACCTGAAGTCATTACGACCACCGTCAAAAAGAACGGTCATGGTCGCGGGAAGCTGCCTGATGGTCTGCGGCGCGAGACCGAGATCATTGATGTCCCCGAGTCGGTGAAGCAGGCCACCGGCGGCCAGTGGCAGCAGATCGGCGAAGAGATCAGCGAGAAGCTCGATTTCACGCCGTCGTCGCTGTTCGTCCGCCGGATTGTGCGGCCCAAGTACGTCGTCCGGTTCCCGGACAGCAAACGACCCGATGAGCTGACGATCGCGGAACTGCCACCGCGGCGCTCCCGAAATCGAAGGCCGCGCCGGGGCTGGTGGCCGATGTGATCGTCTCCAAGCTCGTCGATCATCTGCCGCTGTATCGTCAGGAACAGCGCTACGCGCGACAGGGTTTTTCCATCGCGCGGTCGACGCTGTTCGGCTGGCTCGCCGAAGCCGCGGATGTCCTGATGCCGCTGTGGCAAGTGCTCAAGGAACGGGTGCTGGCTGCGGATATCGTCAATACGGATGACACGCCGGTTCCGGTACAGGCTCCGGATCGCGACCACTGCCGCACCGGCCGCATCTGGGTCTACGTCTCGCAACACGGCACGATCTCTGACGCCACGCCGGACCGCAGTCGTGACGGACCGCTGGCTTTCCTGAAAGACTTCCGCGGTTTCCTGCTGTGCGATGCCTATGCCGGATACGACGAACTCTTTCGGCGGTCCCCGGAGACGATCATCGAAGTCGGCTGCTGGGCGCACGCGCGACGGAAGTTCGTGGACGCCGCAAAGACGAGTCTGCGCGAAGCCCACGAAGCCGTCGCGAGGATCAAACAGTTGTACGCCATCGAGCACCAGGCCAAAGAGTTCGATGCCGCTGCGCGGCTCGCCTTGCGCCAGGAGAAGTCGGTCCCGGTGTTATCGGCGCTGAAGGGGTGGCTCGATCAAGTGGCCCTGACCGCGCTGCCCAAAAGTCCGCTGGGCGAAGCGGTGACCTATGCCCGAAACCAGGGGGCCGCGCTGAATGTCTACACCAACGACGGCCGACTGACCATCGACAACAACGTCGCCAAGCGGGCGGTGAAGCCGCTCGCCATCGGACGCAAAAACTGGCTCTTTTTCGGCAACGACCAAAGTGGCCGGAGCCTGGCCATCCTGTCGAGCTTCACCACCACCTGCCAGCAATTCGGCGTCAACCCCTGGACCTGGCTCAAAGACACGCTCACGCGTCTGCCGACCACCCCTGCCGATCAACTCGCCACACTCCTGCCGGCCCCCACCGTCAAATAACACCGCCGCAGGGGAAGCTGGCAGAATCCCTCACCTGTTCGCCGCCGAACGGACACGACCTTTGTGGGTCGCCTGGCATAGATGGCAGACATTCGACGAACAGCCAACAGCCCTGGTCTTCCGCCGATCGCGTCGCACTTTCGGCCCTTCCTTACGGCATAGCCGATGGGCCCGGTTGACGTTCACCACCCAGCCCTCGCGCTTCAATATGGCTGTCGACTGCCGATAGATGAACCGCGGCCGACGAAGCACCAACTCCCGCAGTCCACGGCACTACGCCGCTTCGTCACTCCGAGGACGTTCCTGATACCGCTGCGTGCTCCGCGGCTGCTTCAGCACCGCGCACGCCCTTCGCTCCGAAACCGTGATTACCTGCTGAAGGTCCTTCGTGGCCGCACGCTTCTGCGAAGGGCCTACCAGTTTTATGACGCCACATGTTTCAGCATCTGATTGTCCAACGACAAGTCGGCCGCCAGTTGCTTCAAACGTCGGTTCTCGTCTTCCAATGCCGACGACCGCTTCGCTTCCTCGGACTTCATCCCGCCGTACAGGTTCCGCCTGCGGTTCCACGTCCCCTCGCTGATCTTCAGTGTCTGCAACACCGCCGCCAGATCCTTCCCCGCATTCAGCATCGCCTCACCATCACGTAGCTTCTTCACGATCTGCTCAGGACTGTGACGCTTCCGACGTCTCGACATCGAGTCTCTCCTCGCCCCTGCGGGACTCTGAGACTCTTCTATGAAGCCGGGCCGTCAAGTGTGATTCTGTCAGGATTCCACGAAAGCGGTGTCACTATTCTATCCGAGCTGCTGCCGGACTGTCAGACACAGTCGTGGCAGGCCCATTTGTTCATGCGACGAAGGCCCATTCTCATACGCGGGATCGCGTCCGAATGTCTCAACGAGCCTTCGTCATCACGCTTTGTGGATCAAGGAGTTCTGCTCGTAGGCTCTTATCCCCGCTCCATCATGATTCGTCGAGTGTCGTCAGGCTGTCCCGATCCGCGCGAACGGTGGTTGCCAAGGTCGACCATCCCGGAGCATCGCCCGGCAGCGGACAATCAATCGCCAGGCCACCGCGATGATGGCCTGCTTCTTACGAACCGGACTGCCGCGACGAACGCGCTCGTAAACCTCGCGCATCCAGGGGTTGTCGCGCAGGCCGATCCAGCCGATCTCGACCAGCAAGGCCCGCAAGAGGTTGCTCCCCATCCGACTGATCCGCCCCTGGCGATCTTGATCCTCGGACTGATACTGCCGCGGTGTCAGGCCCACATACGCCTCGACTTGTTTGGCCGAACGAAAACGCCTCGGATCATCGATCATCGCCACCGCGATTTCTGCCAGCCGCGGACCCACACCAGGAATCGAACACAACAACTGGCAGGGCCGGCTCTCGGCCACCAGGCGATCCAACGTCTTCTCTGCTCGCACAATCAGCTGCTCGAGATGCGCCAGGGCTTCCAGTTCCAGGCCCAACTCTCCCCGCCAGAGGTCATCGGCCAACGTCTCTTCGAGGGGCCTCGCCAGCTGATGGAAGTGCGTGAGCGTCTCCATCGTCCAACCCGCGTGACCTTTCGTGAGCGGCTGCCCCTGAGACACGAGCAACGCGCGAATGCGATTCTGAATCTGCGTTCGCCGCATGACCAAGTGATGCCGGTAGCGAATCAGCGACCGCCATTGTCGAACGTCACGCTCAGGGACATGCACCTGCGGCAGTTGGTTCATCGCAGAGAGCTGTGCCAACCGCAGCGCATCGTCGCGATCGGTCTTCCGTTTCGTATTCGACCAGCGCCACGCCGGGGCGGCCGTATGGGCCACTTGCCAGGAGATCCCCGCCGCCTGAACGAGATCGCTCACCCAGCCCGTCACTGAGCCGATCTCCACCACCACCCGCTCGGGCCGCACCTCATCCAGCAGCACTTGAATGGCGCTCGGCATCGTCGTGATCCGCCGAAACTCGGCCTTCGCCGACACTGAGTCATAGACACACGCCACCGAATGGGACTGCCCCAAGTCCACTGCGAGAATCTTCATCAGCCGCTCCTTTCGCTGTGGAATGTCACGCCACTCGACCCTTCGAGCAGCGTTCATTCATCAGGTTGCCAAGGCCCGGCTTACATGAATCCTCATAACACGTGGACCAGATTTTGGGGAGCAGGCCAAGCGAGTTCATGCATCTTTTCATCGAAGGTCTTGCTGCTCGCCAGCTTGTGAATCCGTTCAAGGATTCTTATGGACGCCTGACATATTGCTCAAGGGACCGGCCAAGTCGAGATCGGCCAAGCCCCTTGTGCCTTGAGTTCCCCCACGATGACGGCATGGTTGTTGGTGCCTGCGAACTCGTCGTAAGAAGCCTCGCGCATCTCTGCGACAGGGAAGCCGTGGTGTTCGAGGTAGACGCGGGCCCAGTGAACGACACGATTTTTGGTAAGGACCTCGTCACGAACGACCATGCCGTCGTCCTCAATTAGGAATTCAGCCGCGCCGAGAAGTCTGAGTACATCGAAGCGAGTGCAGTCGCCTTGAAATGCGGGCTCCAGATCGTAGAAGGCGAGGGAGTCGATTGTGAGCCAGATGGAGCGAACGTCCTTGATTTCGGGGATGGGGATATCGGGAAGAATGTAGATGTCTTCCCACGTGGCGGTATCGCCATCCCAGACGTAAGGGATGTAGTACTTCCAGTTGGCAGGGATGGTCATGGCAGTGCTTCGCGGTCAGGTTAAATGCTGAAAGGGGCCTAACGACCGCGATCTCCGGACGGCCGTGATCCACTTTCCAATCTAAACGACGATTGTCGCCACTCCAATAAATCGTTTGATTTGGCGGTCGACGCAGTGATCGGCGAGCCTCATTCGTCTTCCTCTGGATCTCGCGGGACCCTGTTAAGGCTCCCAGTGTTGCTCGCGAAATCGAGAAAACCAGCGATCAATGATTCATTTGCGGAAGCTTCTGAGAATCTGAGTCACGGATGTTCTGGAAGTCTTCCAATATCATGGCAAGCTGCTTGACCGATGCAAGATGGCTTTGTGACAGCCCAGGAGTTTTGGAGACCGGCGGGGGCGGGCATGATGTTACCCGAAGGAGATACGAGAGATGGGTTCCTTGAGAGAGGATGAGCCGCGGAAGCGTCGGGTGTTTTCTGACGAGTTCCAGCAGGGCGCTCGCTGTCCGCCTGGTGACCACCGGTGGGTACACGTTTCACCGCGGCGGCCAAGTCGCCTCGCTGATCTCCAGCGACTGCAACACCACCGCCAAATCTTTCCCGGCATTCAGCATCGCCTCCCCGTCCCGCACTTTCTTCACGATCTATTCGGGACTGTGCCGCTTCCGTCGCTTCGTCGACATCGAGTCTCTCCTCGTCCTCTCGGGACTCTGAGACTCTCATAACACGTGAATTAGGTTTCGAGGAGCAGACCAACAGGTTGCCTCGATACCAATAGCGATTGATCGGGGACATCGAGCCATCCATGCCAGCTTAATCTGCGGACACTCCCGATGAGTTTGGTCGATCTGAAATCTATTCTGCACACGCGTCGAGCATCGCCAAGCGGAGACGCGGCACACAATAGATCTCGAATTTCACGTCGTCCCGCTCTCTGTTGAACATGTCGATCAAACCGAACAGACTGAAGACGCCAGCAGAGAGGAGAGTATCCAGATAAAACCCGTTCGGTAGCTTCGACCAGACCCGCTCGGCGTTCTGCCGCACAAGCGGGAAGTAACGTTGAACGAGCATATTACGCAGTTCCTGACTGGCCGGTTCGCGTTTGAAAGCGGCCCAAACGTCGTCAATGTGCATCATGCTTCTCCACCGTCCGCGCCTAACTCATTTGGAATGAATGCGCTTCATCAGGTTGTGCTTGTCTTGCGACATCCCTGGCCACAGGAACCATCTGTCTCCAACAAGAACACCACCGCTGTCAAACCAGTGCTTCTTAAACCGGCCGAGAAAATTGGAAACCACGGGTGGTAGGATCGGAATGTCTTTACCGCTGATCTCTGCAATTTCGGCAAAGTGCGTGGTCTCACGAACTACAACGGCGAAAACGGTGTAGGACGGGTCCAGCCTATCGAGATGCCACTTAAGAATCTGGTCGAACAACGGAAAACGGGGGCTGCTCACCTGGTCGAACCACGACCAGCCTTCGCTTCTCGCCACAGTTCCAGCAAGGGCACGCATCTTTTCCGACAACTCAAAGTAGCGAGGATCGCGATTCAAGAGTTTCGACTGCTCACATTGTAATCGCAGGTAGCTCGCTTTTTCCTCCTGCCCGGTTTCATCGAGCCAGGCAGCGAAAGCCAAACGAGGAACAAGATTCGCCAAATCGTCGCGCATGGCGGAAATAAAGGAGTCGCTGTCCATGTCCCGATCCTGCAGTTAGATAACTTTCGCCCGTCTCGCCATGAGCCTGCGATCACACATGCACTTGTCAAACAATTCGCTCCCCAGCATGGACAGGGGGGCGTGCTGCATATTCAGGGGCAGTCATAACTCATAGCCTGTCTCAGGGAGTCGCAGCTCTCTTTGAAGCATTTCAAAGACTTCCTTTCGATGAATCGATAAAGCACACGGTGCTTCGAAAGCAAGTCGAACTTTTCTGGTCGGTACAATGTCCATCAGAGTGAACCTGACTGACGCATCGCAAATGTGAATGCTTTCTCCCACTTGGACGAAGAACTCAATTGCTGTTCCGCTCAAAGCGGGATGGTCCTTTTTCAGCGGATGATTCTGATCATCAGGAATCATATCCGACGGGCTCGCAGTCAACTGCGGCAGCCAATTACCTCGTTCAACCGAAATGCCTGGCGGAACAATCACAGAAATCCGACAGCCGCTCCTGCGGATTTCTTCGACTCTGACGACACATTGATTTCCGATGACCACCAACTGATGTGCTTCTCTCGATATAACGAACATGATAGTTCATTTGTAAAAAGATTCTCTTGATTCCAATCCACCTTTTCCTCGGTCGTTCGGTGGAACCAGTGCTGACTGTGATTTGAGCGTCGCATGGCCTCAGGCCTTCAGTGCCAACAACGAAACTCGATCTGCCACCTTTTGAGAACGCATTCTGCATGCTTAGGTCGAGTCGCAATTGCATTCCGATTGCCTTCCGCCTCAATAGGGCGACTTACTCGGTCAACATCGCCGAGACTGGACCTGTACAAGATAAAGAAGGTGTGATGATCACGATTTCGGGATCATTTTTGAGGGAATTCAGAAAATTCGAATACTTTCCACTGTTGTTGGGGCCTTGGCCGATCGCAGTACGGCTTTATCGCGCCAAGATTGATTGCAATAGCCCAGGAGTAAAATGATCGGCCTTGGCACGGCCTGGCGGTACCAGGTTGTGCGATCCCTTTGTCCGAAAGGCTACGAGGTGCTCCCCACCTTTGGAGCAGTCGAACCGACCCATGGGATCAACCACCAACCAGTGATTGCCCGCGTCGAAGACGAACAACGTGCAGAGTTCGTCCCCTGTTTTTGTATCCCATATGCGGGTTGTCCCGTCGCTCCCGCACGTAAGAACGCGTTTGCAGTCGTTACTTAAGGCCAGAGCCGTAATGGGCGACGCATGCCCCTTAAAGGTAACTTGTTCCACACCTGTGTGCAGATCCCAAAGGATCGCGGTACGGTCGTCAGATCCCATAAGGACCAGATTGCCGTCCGAGCTCACTACGATGAGCCTAATTGTACTGCGGTGATTCTTGAACTTCCGGATCTCTTCTCCGGAATGCGAATTCCACAGCGTTGCAATCCCGTGGTGAAATCCTGTAACTGCTAAGGCACCGTTGGAACTTATTCCAACCGCCGTAATGTGATCATGCCCGTGTTGAAATGTACGCAGTTCTTTCCCCGTCTTTACGTCCCACAAGGTTGACGCGTGGTCGCCAATGCCCGTGAAACATACCGTCCCATCTGCACTCAATACGACTAGACCCGCACTTGAACCAGTAATAGGGATTGTAAGTCTTCCATTCCTAATGACGCCAGAACCCTTAGGGAGTTTTGTTCCCTTCCATTCGAAACTCGAGTGATGGCCAAACGTGTGAGTATCCCACAGAATTCCGCATGGCTTGTCGATTGATCCGGCGAAGGCAGTCGTTCCATCTGAACTAAGAGCAACGTCCGTTGTTCCTCCAAGTTTTCGGGAGAGAGTACGGCTTTGTCCGGTCCGTGTGTCCAAAATGATGTGCGAATCGCCTTGTCCTGCCAGGACGCAAGTGGCGTCCGAACTAGCAGCAACGCAAACTCTGCGATCATTAGCGAGTTGGAAGTCGTACTTCCTGTATGTCTGCTTGTCGAATATAAGAGAACCCCATTTAGCAGTCAGAACCATCCGTCCGTCATTGTTCAAGGAAGCTGCGACATTGCTAGGACCGCAATCGCGAAGTGTTTGATCGTGCCCCTTGAGGATCCTGACTTGGTTTCCAGTTTGCGTGTCCCAAATATTGCAGGTACCGTCTTCGGCCCCTGTGCAGGCGAGCTTTCCGTCCGCGCTCAGGGCCACGGACTGGACAAAAACATGAGGGCCAACAGTTGAGAGTTTCGTACCGTTCCGCAGGTCCCAAAGCAGGGTGCTATTTACTGTGCCCATCAAAGCAAGTGCTCCATCAGCGCTCAACACGACGTGCTTGACTCGTGTATCAACGTCAAATGACCGATGAATGCTGCCGGTTTCCATATTCCAGACACGGCATACTGTCTTACCTTCTCTTTTGTCCAACTCGAGTACCGTTTTTCCATCGGAGCTAAACACAATGACGTCGGGGCGTCCGTAAAAATACGGCAAAGAAAACAGACTACGCCCTTTCATAGTGCGCGAATCAAAGCTTTTAACCCAAGTTGTCCCATGACTGCGCTCAACCAGCATTACGACACTTCCGTCTGCTGATAATGCGATGGCAAGTGTTTCTTCCCCAAATCTCAAGCTGCGCCGATTCCCGCCCCTTAGATCCAACAATTCGAAATGCGAATGCCTCTCACCAATCACGGCCGAGCCATCTGCGCTTAGAGCAGCCAGACGAGAAAGTGACGAGTAGGTACACATGGCCTGTCCGGTGCGAGTGTTCCATAGATGAAACGTCTTTTCATCTGACGAGCCCGTTAGCGCTAGCATGCCATCCGCACTCAGGGCAACGAAGTTGACTCCTTTTTCGTGCCCGACGAAAGTCCGCAAATTTGCGCCTGTTTGCACGTCCCACAGGATGGCGCTGCAGTCACTGGACCCGGTCAGCACGAAAGCCCCATCTGCACTGATGGCGCAGGCAGTGACAGAGTCTCCATGACCAGTTTGCGGCACAACTTCTGTTTCGACGTGATTCATTGGTTTTAGCACTACTGGGGTCTGCCTGAAGTCATTGGCGATCCGTTCTAATTGCCTCGCAAAGTCGCGAAGTGTAGGGCGATCGCTCGGCTCGGCTGAAAGCGCACTGCTGAAAATGCGAAAAGCAGACGCACGTGCGGATTCGGAAACGAAGCGATCAGCGTCGATCCATTCGACTAACTCAATTATGACTCGGCCGTCGGAAGTGGTGGTTCTTTTGGGAGTTGTGCTGGTAATGGCATAGTACAATGTAGCCGCCAGGCCGAAGACCTCAGATGGTTCGCCGTGATCATGGGTGCGGGCAAGCACTTCAGGAGCGATATACCCCATGGTACCGGCGAATTGGGACATCATTCGCGTTTCGGGGATCGATGTGGCAACAGTTGGATCAGTCGGCCGCTCGCCAATTGCCGAAAAATCGATGATCTTCGGCTCGCTCCCGTTGCCATTCATCACGAGGATGTTCTTGGGCGAGATGTCGCCGTGTATGACGCCCAGTTGCACAGCAAAATCAAGACCTTCGGCAACCTTGCTTCCCAGCCGACAAGTCTCTGCGGGAGTAAGTGGAGAACCAGAAGTTTGCCGCTCCCAGAGGGTCTGTCCATCGAGGAATTCCATAATGACGTAATGCTTCCCGTCATGCACATCCGCTTCATGAACTTTCGGGAAGATGGCGTTCTGCGAAAGCTGATCCAGTTTCACGGCTTCAGAAAACAATGATTGTCCACGACGATCCTGCTGGGTTTGCGACAATGCCCACAACTTGTCCCCTCGGAGGATCTTGAGAGCCCTCGGCACCACAAAGGGGGGCTGAGCGACTTTGTAGACATCACCGAAGCCTCCGGAACTGACGTACTCAAGAATCTGGCAACCAGCAAATGTGACGCCCTCCGTTAATTTGCGCTCGCTGCGCCAGCGCTCCCCGGCACAGTGCACAGTTTCTGCCGGCCATTCGGGAGGAAAGGTCATCCAAACTGCTTCGTTAGACCCGGGGGATCTGGCAGCCTTGTGCTGCCAATAGACGAGCAGCAGCTCGATCATGGTTCCCGGATAAACGATCGGATGCTGCGAGCACGCGCTAGCCGGATCTGGAAGCGGGGCTTGTTGCTCATCCGCAATCCGACAAACCTCTTCGAAGCCATCGACTATCTGATGCTGTTGTCCGATAGCGACTTGAAAAGAATCGTTGATTGGGATGAGTTCTGCCTTTAGTTCCTCAGCGAACGCGGCGCCTAATTCTTCTATGGCACGAACAATCGTGTCCCCGACAGTCGGGGCACGATTGTTTTCGAAATCCGCGAGGTGTTCTTCCCACTCGTGACGAAAAGTCGCGACCCATTTCTCTTGAGTATCGTTGTCGTCGCCTGTCATACGGGATTCCTAATCATCGGTGTAATCGTCTAGGAGCGCCCTAAGAACGCCACGGATCAATGTACCTGGGCCGAGTTCGCGAAAGGTGTGTTTGCGATCGAGCCCGGGAACCCTCCGCATCATCGATCTGAGGTGCCCTCTGACTTTGTCGACGGTGAGTTGCGTACTCTCCGCGATTGTGGAAATCGTATATTGTTCCAGCTTCATGTCGAAAATCTTCTTCTGGACATCTGTGAGAGACGCGTAAAAGCTCTGTAGGCTCCTCTGCAGCTCTTCGAAGTCCTCTCTCCAGATAACTTCCGACACCGTAGACACAACCGTGGGCTCGTCGACGAGGGGCATTCCACCAGAGTCGGGAGATCGCTTGGCGATCTTCCATAGGTCGCGCTGAGCCGTTGTCACACAATAGCTTAGAAACGCTTGTCGGTCAGGAAACGATCGCGGCCGCTGGTCCCATTCAAGAAGAAGCTTAATGAGTGTGGCCTGGGCAGCTTCTTCAGCGACCTCTTGCTGCAACCCTTTCCGGACCAGAAACTGCGAGAGAAGAGGCATGAGCCTCGTGTAAATGTGTGCGACCTCTTCACGAGACGGGAATTCGCTGTTCAACAGGCCGGTCACGGAGCCAGGTGGTTCGGGCATCAGTTGTCTCCGATCGGTTCCCCAAGGGATTGCAAGATTACGCCGCAAGGTAAGAAGCACCGAACGGGCGAAATTCGGCAAACAAAATCCCAATTTTCTCTGAAATCGATCTTTTTGTCGACTCCCGGCAATTTTTCTTCCCGAATTCGGGTCGATCGCGGCTTCTTTCGTCGGCAGCTCCCAGATTTCCCGGACGCCTCGCCGCCCTCACCGCGGAAAGCCTGTTCGGTGAACACAGGCGAACGACAAGTACGACGCCACTTTGATGGGGGGACGGTGAAAGCCGTTCTGGAAAAATGGTCTGGACAAAAAAAATTTTCGATCCCGAATTCTGGCGCCGCATTAGTCCTGGAAAGAACGTGACTCCGCCCTCCGTCATCGGTGACTTGGTGGTCACGCTTGGTCTCGTACCACCTGCGTCCATTCTGGACGTAGGCTGTGGCCACGGATTTCATGCAGCGGAATTCGCCAAACGCGGCTTCAACGACGTGTCCGGTGTGGACCTGACGCCCGAATTCGTCAGCGATGCCCGCGAGGCATTTCCGGGCATTCACTTTACCTGCGCAGAGGCGACTGAGCATTTAGCGTCTTTAGCTGAAGACAGGCACTCATTGATCGCGTTCCTGTCGACTACGGTCTTTGGTTATCTGCCCACGGAGGCAGACGACGTCAGGCTCTTGCGTCTCGTGCGGAGGGCGCTGGAACAGGGCGGAAGGGTTGTTATCGATCAGCCAAACCATTTGCGACTTCGGAACACCCCACCGGCGCGCTTTCCCGTTCCCGGAGAAACAGTGACGCTCGTCCGAAGTTACCAGCTCCAAGGATACGAACTCACAACTCATTTTGAGTGGATCGACGATCGCACCCAATGCGTGCTGAACAAAGAATCGGTGACGATCAGATTGTACGACAGCGAAAAGATCTGCGAACTGCTGGCGATGGCCGGATTTCTGCACACCGAACTGTATGCGGATTTCAAAGGTGCCGCGTTTGACGAAACGCTTCCCAGTCGCCTTATCGCTGTTTCTAGGAAGTGACCGCGCTCGCTCTCCACGGCTTTGCAGTGCAAGTCGACTGCTGGTGCGAACCGATCCCGCCCAGAAGTTAATACGAAAAATGGATCGTACCCAAATAAGCGGTGCGAGGTTTCGCGCCGTCGACAGTTTTAACAATGAGGACCGAACATGACGACTCAATTAAAGAACCCGCAATGGAGTTCCGCCCGCTCGAGATGGCTGGTCATCACCGGGATGATCATGGCCATTGGGACTGTGTTCATTTGGAAGGTGACAACAGCACGTCTGACAGGCTCCGACACTTCTCTGTTGGCGGCCGAAGCTGAATCCACTGATTTGCAAGCGGCGGATGGTGCGGCGCGGCGGGATGGAACCGGTTTCGCGCTGACGGACCCACAGGGTTTTTTGCCCAATTCAAAGCAAGTTGACGCGGTGCGGTTCTACTCTCTGACCGAGCCAGACATCTCTCTCCGGTCGTCAGGGATCTTTGTAGCTGGAGGAGACGAGAAGTCGAAGATTTACCACCACGTTCCAGTCTGCGCCAGGGTGAAAACTGAAAAGGTTCCGCTGACCAAAGAGGAGAGCGTGGTTTTCGTGACCTATGCCTCATCGAGCAAAAGCCTGCGTGAGATGATCGCCAAATATCTGACGACAAGTCTGGCGCTTCCTACGGAACCAAGGGTTCTTGTGTGGCCCATCACTGGTGAGCTGGTGGCCGTCGTTAAGGATCGCCTGGGACAGGAGATCGCGCGAGCCCAAACCCTGAAAACGAACGACGAGCAGTTTCGGTTTACTTTCTATATGACGTCGGCCGCCGCCGACCGAATGGTGAAACACCCGGAAGAGTTCGCAACGACAATCTACTTCCCGTGGGAAGGCCGCAAATACACAACCGGCGGCATGAGGATCTCGGGAAGCAAGAATGTTGGTCTTGCGGCGCGATTGGTACTGTCCAGCCGTGACCCGTCATTGGCAAAAAAGAAGACTCTGGAGGGGCACTACCTTGTCGGAGATGAGATTGCGCGGCTTTCCCGCGTGGTAGCGGGGCTGATCGACAAGGCCATTTACGCGGACTCTGAGAAGGTGTTTTACCTGGCAGAGAAACAAGCTTCCGTTCTTGCCGAAAGGATGCTCGAGACCGAATCGCTCAAAGAACTCAATCTCAACGACCTGGAAAACCACCCGGATCGAGAGGAGATCAAGTCGGCAATCAGCGATTACATCCGTGCTCGCCTGAAGGTGATCAACGAATCCAGCAGCGAACAGGATGTGAAGTGGGAGATCAAGGAAAACGCGTCCGGGAAGGCAGTTGGTGGAGGAGTGGGAGTGCTGATCTCGCCGGTTGCCGCGTTCGGCACGGGCCAAGTCACGGATCGCGACCTCGAGCGTTTGATGAAAGGATTGTCCACCATCGTCACAAAGAGCTCTACCGCCAATGTCTATATCCCGCATGAAATCCGTGTCGCCAAAATTCGCAAGGGCTATGAAAAGGTGGAGTTTAACGAGAACACCCTGCTGCACTTCCCTCTGGAACAGAACAGCAACGTTCTTGTGGCCCCCGAAGTACCGATGGACTTCACGCTGAACAGTGCCACGGAGAGCCTGGTCAAACAAGGGCTCACGTTTCCAATCAACCAGTATGTCGGGGCTGTCTTCGTGACGTTGAGCAACGTTTCTCCCGGGCCAGGATGGGTCAACGCGACGGATGGGATGTCCTATTACTTCCCGAACGAGCCTTGGGTTCCTACCAATCTGCAGGGCAGGGACGTGAGCGACTTTCGCGATGCCGTGCTGCTCGGAGTCGGGACCATTGCTAAGGGCAAGATTGATGAGAGTCAGATCGGCGTCAAGACGGAGGGCGCGAGCGGTACACAGACCATTAAAGGTGAGCGATTTACCCTGGGAGAGACGCAGCGTTCCACGATGTACTCGAACGACGGGTCGCCAGCAGGTGGGCGTGTCGGAATCATTACACTGAACCCTAACTACCAAGGCCAAAACGGACTGTTCACTGAAATCTATGGCGGAAAGATGGATTTGCCGCCCGCGTACTTCGAGTCGCACAAGAAGGGAGACCAGCTCTACGGCGAAGCGAAGGTGTTGCCAATGCCGAGCGTGAAAGCGGTCGTCTGGATCTACGGTGCCATTCCCAAGCCCGACGATAAGGCGTCGGACGAGTAAGCCAGTACACTCAACTACCCATCGAGGAGGATTTCATGTTCAACATCACTATCATGATGGTCGCGCTCGCCGCAGGTGAGCCCGGTAGTTCAGTCAGGTTGCCAGTCACGGTGAACTATCTGCCGTCCCGAGACGTGCATCGTCATTCGACTCCTGCGTCGGAGCAAATTCGTGTGAACGAGGGGCGACAAGGGCAGCCGCAACTCGCACCCTACCTGGCTGCGACACTGATTGCTCAGAGTCGGGAGCGCAGCGGTCGAGCCAGAATTATCCATGAGTCTGAGGCCTTAATCGGGAGCACACGTCACGGTGGGCTTGTCCGGTTAGGAAGCGATGGGCTTACCTCGCACTCCGCACTGCAAGATTCAATGGGTCGCGCAGGCACGGGATTTTCAGCATCGAGTGCTGAGGTGAGCGATGCAGACGCCGCCGCGATTACGGTGTTCGCGGGTGGAATCGGAGCAACTTCAGCGTCGATGCTACCTTCGCTGGCTGAGGTGCAGTCCGCTGCAATTTCAGCAGCAGGCGGCGGTATTCCGTCTAAGCCGGGGCAGGCTTCAAAACTCAATAGGCCTGCGCAAACTCATCGGACGGTGCGTTCATATTCGCCCAACGGGAAAGTCAGCACGAATGTGTCGGACATGTCGCCAGGAGCAAAGCGGTTCGCTGATTACTTGGCCACACTACCTCCGCCTAACAATGCGACTCTTGTCAATGGCGATGAGATAAACGCAGATCGGCTTCCGCAACCGTGGCCTGAGCCGATTGATTGTGGGCGATATTGGAACGAAAGTCATCCAAGCTGCAGCGTTTATTCTGACCCTTGGGGATTCGACGCTCTGCTTCCAGTTGGTCGCGCGGCACCACTCTTGAATAGGAATAGTATGGCAAGGGGAGTGCGGGCACCTTTCGCAAGAAACATCTCGGGATCCGGAGGCGCGATTCACGTTACTTCACACGGAGTCGCATTGCCATCGGGTCCAAAATATTCAATCCCAAAACAGTTCGTTCAGAATCCGCGCCGGCCGGCAAGCTATGGGGTTTTGGACGAAGGTACTGGCAAGTTTGTTGAAAAACTCCGAATTGATCCTGCCACTCCACGAGGAAAGCCGGGGCCGGAGTTTTCTCACTATCATCTAAATGGCGAAAAGCCACACTACCGTCCAGGGTTTGATGATCCAGGCTTTCCACAATAGTCCCTGCGCTGATCGAGACTCCCGTCGCGGCCATCCGGAAGTGCGTGGGACCGAAAGGCCACGGCACCCTCCTAGGTCCCGTCGAACTCGACGGCGCTGCCGACGTACATGGCGAAAATCGTGCCCCGCTCACGTTCGGCGATCACGCTCACCTTGCGACAGCGCAGTCGTTTCCATTTCGAGCACTCGCGGAACTCCTGCCGGAGAGCGGTCTTGGCATCCTGGAAATCGGTCTCCGCGGCGTGCAGGAGGCCCAGCTGGACGGGAAACCGGGCGAGTTGGAAGTCATCGTTCGCGAACGTTGCGGGGGCTACGCCGGACTCTTTTGGGCGATCGGCTCTGTGCCGCCCTGGCTGATCGGGCGGGCGACTGGTGATCCCTGCACCCACTTCTGCAGGATCATTATCAGGCAGTGCGAACGGGTTGTTAAGCATGTGTGTGCTCCACTCCTGGGGGGCCGTTGAACCACCGCACAGCTCTCTGGTACGTTCTCGCGTTCGTCATGCTCGCCCATCTCCACCGCCAATCGCACAGGCATTGTCCTTCATAAAAATGCATCGACCCAGTTGAAAGTGTGCCTGGACCACCCTGACGTCGAGCACCTGCCGGTAGACAGCCACTTCAGCCAAGCCACCAATCAGGCCGTTCAAGGGATCGCTTCTGGTCCCCAATCTTAGCGGCCCATCGCCAGCTGTGGGAAAGATGCTCCAATCGGGGGGATGGTGGTAGCGGGTCGCTGCGGATCTCAGCGGCCCTTGTTGAAACTGTCCGTTCTTGTAAATCAACACCCCTGCCTTCGGGTCATTGGCATCGCCCGGCTGAAAGCAAGCTGTGATATGCAGCCACTGGTCTATTTCCAGCGGGTCTTGGAAATACGCGCCCGCTCCACAACCACCGTCCGGATTCCACACGTAGGCCGAGAGACGATTCGGTCGATCGCTGTCGTTGGAATAGAATCGAAAGCCCCATTCGTAGTGACCTGCTCCCCCTTTGCCAAGCCAGTGGATGTACGGCTCGGAGAGGGTCAGAACGTGGGGACGCATCCAGACTTCGACGGTCAGTCCCGCTCCGCTGGTCGGCTGACTGAAAGACGCATCGCTGGCAACTTGGATGTAGGACTTTCCATCCAGACTGACCCAGCCCCCGGTCGCATCTTGCATGAATGTTGGCGCCCCAAAACTCCGTCCGTGGTGTGCGTGACCGCTCTGGTCGTCGGTGTTTTCACGAAGCGGCCAATAGCCAACCGGGCCCGAAGCGAGGATGAGCTTCTGGTAATCATCACGGACCGCATTGACCGATTCAGAAGTCGTCATGGGCCCCTCCACTACACGCTTTCAGCATCACTGTCAGCGGCTCGGGGGATGCCAATCGGTGGTCCGTGCCGACCGGAATCAAAGCTGAAGCTGGCAAACCGCTGTTCCTGACCAGTTCTTCCGAATCGGAAAAAGGGATCACGTCATCCGCGCAGCTGTGCAGGATTACTGTCCCTGACTTCACGGTCTTGACCGTTCCCCAATTCTTCCACGCCGGACACATCAGTACGAGTTTGGCGTCGCCACTGTTGATGTTCATCGCAATGGCACCGCCACGGGACGATCCCACGACGATTTCGGGCCGATGCTGATCGAACTCCGCTTGAGCGGTCGCCAGAGCCGCGTCGAAATCATCGTCGTCCAGAGCTGGGTTGATGACCGCGTGGCCGTGAGCCTTCAGGTATGTCGGTTTTACACCCCCCGGAACCGAATGCCAGCCGTGCAGAAAGAGGATTGATGTCATGGCGAACTCCTCGTCTCCCAATCGACGTAGACCCCTGAATGGTCCGTCACGGGTTCGTCGTTGATGGACGGGATAATCCAATCACCGATTGGGGGGAGGTGGTGAAGGTCGAGGCTGGATCGACTGATGCAAATGTGGTCGATCCTCGGGTGACCCGTCAGCTCACATTTGCCTTGGGTCAAGCACTGGACGTCGAGTTTTTGAAAGGCGTTGTTCAGAGCCTCTGCACGCTTCCGGCTGCCATACCATCGTTCGTGGGGAATCGACTGATTGAAGTCGCCAGCAACGACGAGCGTGGAGCGACTCCATCCCTTCCGCTGCGTCTCCCATTCCTCGGTCTGGAAACCGAGTGAAGCGAAAAAACCGCGCTCGCCTGGCCAGAGCCTGTCACTGTTCCAGGGGAGGACCGTTCCCACCACAACGAGATTCTGTTGATTCGACATCACGATCCGGCAACCCGCCAGTCGATCCGGCTGGTTCTGTGTCTCCTGTGATACTCCGAGGAGCGATAACTTCCCCCAGAGGGAAACCCAACATCGGTCAGACCGGCGATTCAGATCCGCGGCCTGCTGGCTTTGGGACAGCAGTTGATAGCCCGCGCCTGGTGAGAAGGTCCTCCACGTCTCGGTGAGGACCCAGACATCTGCATTGACCTCGGCCATCGACTTCTGGAAAGCGGCTTCCCGTTGAGGCGTGAGCCTTCTCTGAGATTCCATGTTCCAAGTCGCAATCCGCACCGGGTCATCCTCTCAATGTCAGGCGCCGACAATTCCTGTCAGAGCACTTTCCAACAGTTCCATGCGTGCCAGCCCTGACCGGAGAGAATCCGAGATACCAGACTCACCCCAATAGGCCCCGGCCAACTGCCCGCAGATCGCTCCCGTGGTGTCGGAGTCGTGGCCCAGGTTGACCGCCTTCAAGACCGCATCCTCAAACGACTCAGCGTTGTGGAAGGCCCATAACGATGCCTCCAGACTCTTGACGACCCACCCGGATCCTTCAATCGCCGGTGGCTGCTTCTGGCGAAAACTCCCCAGGGCAACCTCTTGAATCAAGGGATGGAGCGGCTTGATCTCATGGAGATGCTGCAACGGCTTCCAGCCTGGGGAAAGAACGGCTTCACGATCTTCACCGTGGATCAGTGCGGCAAGAATCGTTGCTAAATACCGGCAGGCTGACAGGCACTGGTCGCTGGCATGCGTCGGAATGCTGGATTCTTCCGCCAGCCGGGAAAGCTCAGCGAGTTGAACGGAGTAAAGGTGACCGAACCGGATCGGTACGGGAGCCAGTCGCATGATCGAGCCATTGCCACTGGCTCTGTCCGATCGGTCGCCGGAAATGAGGGCATCTTTTTTGACGCGGTAATTCTCCAAGGCCATTCGGGTGGTGATCCCGATATCGAAGCACTGACCGTTCACGGAATACATCCCTGTCTTCCACCAGCGCACGTAGCGGTCGGCCTGGTCGTTCAAATCCCAGCCTGCGGTCGCGATACTGTCGGCGAGGGCCAGGGCCATACTCGTATCGTCGGTCCATTCCCCGGCCTCTAACCCATGCGGTCCACCGTCTCGATAGCCCGTGACGGGCTGGAAACTGCCAGGGGACATAAATTCGACGGCGGCTCCCAGGGCATCGCCCACAGCCAATCCGATCAGGGTTCCTCGGCAACGGTCCTTCATAGTAGCCCCTCGCACTCCCCCGCAGCCGGCATCCTCAACACCGCATTTCTAGAAACTCATCGTCGCATCCCACTGCAAAAACGGATCGCCACAGTCCTCGAGTCTTCATGGCTCACGTCATCCTCCACAGATGCCACAGGCCTTACCCTCCGTGGCACTACAAAACCGCCCCTTCTTGGTCTTCTGGAAATGCTCACAGCGTTGGTTGTGTCGCACGCCAGATGATGTGTTCAGCCAGAACGACAGCTTATCGTCTTTTGAAACTTGTGAAGGTGTCTCCGGCGTCTTCTGTCGCGCGCGATATTCCCAGGGAGCCAGCGGCTGTGAATCGGCCCACAACCCCTTTTTCGCCTGGCGCGCAGCTGTCTCGAGCTTCGCCAACCGCTCTTCGTCGTTGTATTTCTTGAAGTGCCACGCCCAGCCATCCTCAATCAGCTTGGCGTTGGCGTCGACGTCTCCGATGAGGACGACGCCGAGGGTCCGTTGGTATCTGTCGGTGCCGGTTTTTTTGACGGTCACGACTTTGCCCGCCACCAGTTCGACCAACGCGTCCCTGGACTTCTTCCCAAAGCTCTGCCCGGATTCTGGGGCGTCGATCCCTTCGAGCCGGACTGTGACTGTCTCCTTGTTGACCAGGACCTTGAGCGTGTCACCATCCGTGACGCCGATCACCTTGCCGCTGAATTCTTCGACGACCTGGGGAGGGGCGGCTAAGACCAACCCCGCGAATAGCAAAACGCCAGTGGCCGCGGCACATCGCATGATTGTTTCCTCTCGTTAGATCCCCGCTCGATACAACACCGGCTCCAGCTGGCACAGTTCCCGCAATGATCCATGTAGGATGAAAAGTCGCGGAGATCGCCCAAAGTCAAAGACGCGGAACAGATGATACTGCTGGGGGATGTCTTCCGAGCAGCGAACTTCATTCGAAGTGACGTAGAAGGGGGAGAACTTACTGAGCCCTGTGGCCTTCACTTCCAGCATCCGCTCGGAATCGTCGGCCTCATCGAAGGAGATGATGTCGAATCCCAGACCGTCACCGATATCCCGTGAGGCCCACACCACTTTCTGGGCCAAATCATCCCGTCCCGCCAGATTCAGGCGATAGCGTTCCAGATCAAACACGAATTGCTCACCGAGTTTCCCTAACTGATGATTCGCGGCATCTCTTGCTGCAAAATCCATCTTGCGGACCTTGCGGGACAACCACGGTTTGCCGGTGGCTGTTGGGGTGATGATTTTCTCCGGTGGATCTTCGATCACATCGGCGAGATTCGGTTTAACGACCGTTTTGGGTTGTGTCGGATTCAACACCGGAGCTGATGCGATCTGCTCCCAGATGCCGGGGCGTTGGTCCAAGTACAATTCAACTTCCGTCGCCAGGATTGACTGGTAGTTGCTGCGGGGCTTGTAACCTTCAACATAGGGCAAACCAAGTTCGACCAGGACACCACTCACGTTCTGATGCTTGAACTCAATCGATCCTTCCGATCGCCCGGACAACTGCGGGGTGAGGGCCTTGCGATGTTCGGACTTTTTGTACGGTCTGCCCTGCAATTCGGCTTCCAGCATGTCGAAGTAATCAGCCACGATGAGCCGAACTTCTTCACGGGACCAGTCTTTCCCAGTCTGAGATTCCTGAGGAACGTCATCCTTCTTGATGATCGAAAAGCCGAGCTTGCGAAGCACGAAATTGGCTTGGCCTGGGGCTTCCCCGCCGCTGAACTCTTCAGGCTGCAGGAGGCGACCGATGGAATATCGGCACGCGAGCCCGATCACAGCCTTGGGGGCGTATCGCCGATTGTTATGGATAAGTTCGTAGCCGGTCGGATGTCCGAAAGGATGTGCGATCCCGGCGTCGAGGTCCGCCAAAGTGCGGAGGACGTGATCCTGCGTCAAACCGGCGGGGATCGCTTGGAGCATTCGGGAATTCTACTTCTCTCCAGAGAAGTGAACCATCCCGTCGGTCAACTACCCAAGATTGCGGTCAGCGATTCTGAGCACAGCTGCCCCGACGGATTTCTGCGTGGCAGGGTTTTGCTCAACTCACGTTGGCCGCTGCTCGAATCACGCCTTTGCTGGCCGTCAATCTCTTGAAGGTGCTGGAAGCAAAAGTGACAGCGCTCCGCGTTGAACTTCGTCACTTCATCAGAATTGCATTCATCGCGGCATGTGTCGGCAACAATTCCGCCGCCGACCATCGGGCAGCTTGAGCTCGGATCGGCGTTGATAGCAGGCGGTGGGTGTTCGCCCCGCGAGCTTTGCGGCCTCGGGCGCGGTGTGTGTGCGTAAGACTTCATCTTCAGTTGCAGTCCTGGCCCGCCCCGCTTTGGGCGGTCGGGTTCCCCGCTTGCGGTAGGCGTCACTCAACCGCTGCCGCTCTTCAGCCGATGCCACCCGGTCGACGTGCGCCTGGCGCATCGCCTCAACAACATGCGCGGGGCGCGGCTTACCGGATCGAGCCTGGGAGATCTTTGCGATCCGTTGGGGGGCGTGGTAGTCGATGGATTCCCGCATGGCCGGTAACCGGGGCAGGAGCAATGACCGGCGGAGTGGCTTTGTACCGGGATTGGTCAGCCCCACCCCGAGCACCTTCCGCCACTTGCTGACGGTTTGAGCCGTCACGCCGAATAAGCCACACGCAGTCTGGTTCGCTTCGGTGCGGATGGCGGGTGCAGGCCGGAGCCGTCGCAAGGTGAATCCTTGGCAACAGTGAGCGAAATGAGCGGGCCTTGACGCGGCGTGAGGGCCGCGAAAAGGTGGGGGGAACTTAATGGACGAGGCGAGTCCGTTCGCGAGAATCACCACCGACTATGGGCAGAGCGTTTGTTGGGTCTCCTCAATACCAATCGGTAGAAACCGATCTGACCGCTGGGTATGCTTCTCTCTATCCGCAAAAACGTTGGTTGCCTCAGATCAGGTACATTCATCAACGATGAGTTCCGAAGCACCTGGCATTTTCGAGCTGGCAAGATGGTATCGGAAGAAGGTTCGCCCGTTTCTGCAAGCCGAGGAATCGGGAAGGATCGTAGAGCTTGACCGAGACCTTGAGCGTCTGGAAGCGCGAGAGAAGATTCTGGATAGGCCGATGTCGGCCTGCTTCGTAGGCGGCGCAGGCATCGGCAAGAGTACGTTGATCAACGCTTTGGTCGCTGGGGGTGAGGTCGTTGTCCCCAGTGGCGGGGTTGGACCACTGACCGCACAAGCGTTGCAGATCGCTCACAGCACGAACCCATCATTCTCCGCTATCTACCATCCTGCCGCCCGTGTCTGGGCACTTGGGTTTGCCTTAGAGGGTGTGCTTCGTCGCAATGGCATGAAATCCAATGCCGTCACGGACGAGAATGATTTATCGAGCGGCTTGGATGCTGAAGTCGCCGATGACGCAAAGCAGCTTCAGAGTTCTTCAGATGGTGATGGAAAGTCAAAGATCGAATATCTGCGCAAACAAGCGCAGCTCATGCTGATGGGCAGTCAGAACCACGACTCCGAATTGACATATCTTGTGGATGGGATTCGCGAGATAACCGGAAACCGCCGAGTTTGGGGCACAACGCTTCGAAATGAGGACAAGATTCGGGTTGGACGGCTACGCGAAATCCTCGACACCAAACACACGGAATCAGAGAGCATCCACGAAGTGGATGGTACTTCACCTTCGTTTCGGCGTGACTTGCATGACCACGCCGCGGGATTCCTGTCTCCAATCATTAAGGAACTCGAAGTTGGATGGAATTCATCGTTGCTAGAGAGCAATCTAGAGTTGATCGACTTGCCTGGTCTGGGTGTGGCCGGTGATGTTTACCGCAAAGTGACAGAGAAATGGGTTCGCAACGATGCGCATGCTGTTGTATTGGTCGTCACTCACCGGGGTGTCTTGGAAGCCGATGCTAGCTTATTGCGCTCCAGCGGTTTTCTGACACGGCTGTTACACTCGATCGATGACCCATCTGCCGACCCGGTCAGCTTGATTGTCGCGGTCGTCAAGACCGATGAGATTGCCAACGACCGCTGGCAACAGGATCGTTCGAAGAGGAAGAGCGAACATCTTGCCGATGTCATGAGTGAATGCCGCGGCATCGTCAAGAACCAGATTCGCGACCGGCTCATCGAAGCTTGGTCGCTGGAGGGTGAGGACATCGGGCAAGGTAAAGTCGAGACGATTGAGCGTATCCTCAATGGAATGCAGATCTTTCCGGTGTCGGCGATGGAGTACCGTCGGTTTGTCGTCGGCGATGACGATGATCGTTCGTTCTTAATACAGGCCGAACAAAGCGGTGTCCCCTCGTTGGCGAGTGGGCTGGAGAGCCTCGCGCATCGACATTCCAAGCTGAAGCATGACCGTTTCTCTGATGCGCTAAATTCATTTCATGATCGTTTGACCGGCATTCTCACGGTCATCAAAGCACGATGGGAAGAACGGGTTCGAGCCAAAGAAGAGGCCGAGGCCCTTCAACAGGAGCTGGCTTTTTTTTTGCAGCCATTACGCGAGCGATTTCGCGCTCGGCAAGGGGCTTATCGTAACTTCCTCAAAGAGACGCTGCCCCAAAGCATCGAACTCGTGATATCCAATGCGAGCAACACGGCGACAAAGGCAATCAAGGCCTATCTGCGAGGTCTGAAGGACGCGCACTGGAAAACACTCCAGGCGGCGGTTACCAAAGAGGGGACGTTCCACGGTAGCCGTCATATCAACCTCCCTGCTGATTTCGCGGACACCTTTGAAGATCCGATTGCTGAGGGTTGGAGTAAAGAGATCCTCAAGGAACTCCGCAAGCAGACGAAGAACTTTTCTGATGATTGCTTGGCATTTGTAGACGAGATCGTCGAATGGGCGCGCGCTCAAGGCGGTCGCGTGCAACCGCGATTAATTGAGGTTCAGCGGGAAGCCATTGCTGCGGACACCAAACATCTGGCGACGGTCGGCAAAGATGCGGTAGATGAACTGCGGGATCGAGTCAAAAGCTCGCTGTCAAGCGCGATCGAAGGGCCAATCCGGAGGAGGTGTAAGGCATTCGTTGCTCGCAACGAACACGTCGGAACCGGTGTCAAGAACCGCATTTTAGAACTCTTCAATCAGCTTGCCGAAGAGGCTGTGGAAGCCGCGAAGGTTCCGGCCAGTAAAGTTCTTCAAGATAACTACCAGATCGTTGAACGGGAGATTGTTGAGGCCTGGAAGAGCCATCAAGATCCGCTGGGTGCGGCAGGTAGCGCAATTGTTGCCTCGCATGAGGACTCCGTGAGACGAAGTGATGCGCAGAAACGCAAGGCCATCATTGAAACCGTCGACTCGATTCTTTTGGACCGGCCTCAGTCATTAGCGACATAGCCTCAGCGCCATTCTCCTGTTTTACCGAGAAGAGGCTCCCATGAAATCTACGTTGGTCCAGACCGAAGACGGGTCCATTCCACGGATCGTTTTTCGAACGGCCGAAGAGTGGGGTTTCCCCACCGCTGACATTGCCGCACCGCCGAAGCGTTTGTTGCCTGACGGAGAACTGACGATCCCAGTCGTGGATCAAGGCGTCGATGCCCAACGCCTCACTTATCTTGCTTCGCCCGCAACATTGTTGTCCGAGAGTTCCGTCGACGAGAATGTGTCGGCGATGACGCGGCGGAGTTTATCGCGGCTGCAAGCCTACTTTCTCATCTGCGAAGATCCGCAACGACGCCTAGATGCGAGAGAAGTCTCGACTCTGGCCCACCAGATCAGCCTGGTGCGTCATATTCTCGACAACGAACGACTTCGCCGCGTTCTGATTGCGGACGAAGTGGGTCTTGGTAAAACGGTTGAAGCTGGGTTGCTTCTCAAGGAATTGTTGACCACACAGCCTCGGTTGCGCGTGCTATATTTGGCACCGGCTCGGTTGGTATCAAACGTCCGCCGTGAGTTCGATCGGCTGGAACTTGGCTTTCGGCAATGGTCGGCCGAAGACGCTGACGCAAGGCTGACGGATTCGCGGATCATCGCCAGCATTCATCGCGCTGTTCATCCGAACCATCGTGCACGGTTCCTCGAAGGAGAACCGTGGGACATTCTGGTTGTGGATGAATGCCACCATCTCTCCGACTGGGCCGAGGGTGGTGGTGATCCTCGCGAGAAATATAAGCTCGTTCGTGACCTCATCGAGCATCAGGGACCAACCAGTCGGTTAATTCTTCTGAGCGGAACTCCCCACCAAGGGCACAGCTTTCGATTTGAGAATCTTCTCGCGTTTCTTGTGGCATCGGGTGAGTCAACTGGTTCATTAGAAGGTCGGGTGATCTTCCGAACCAAGGATGACATTGTCGATTGGGACGGGAATCTTCTATTTCCCCGGCGGGAGGTGAACCCGCCCATCGTAGTTGACCTCGGAGACACATACCGCATCTGGATTCAGCGGATTTTCGAATACTTCACGCCGGGTGATTCATCTCAGGCTAAGACATCGCGGCGGAGAGCAGCTGGATGGAGATGCGCGCAAGCTCTTCAATGGGCGGCTTCAAGCCCGCAAGCAGGTCTTGGATATCTTGTACGTCAGGCCATTCGGACTGGAATGCGACCCTCGGATGATCTCCTAGCCGAAGCGGTTCTTGCACTGCGGCCTTATCGCAACGGACCGGCAGATGAGCCGCTCGCGATTCTGTTTCAACGCATTCAAATGGAGATTGGCCGTCAGGCAACGGAAGCCGATATCGACGATATTGAAGACTCGATCGATGATGAGTCGGTGACTGAGACCGGTCTTCGCGACTTGTTGCAACACGGTCTGCGAGTGGTTCAAGAATCCAGCGATGCCAAATGGAACAAGATCTACGATTCTGTTGTAGCATTATCGCCGGAGGAGAAGTTCGTCTTTTTCGCGCAGCCGATTGAGACCGTCACGGCTTTTGCAAGTTTCTTAGAGCGTCGAACAGGCGAGCGCCCTGCTCTCATTATCGGAGGGCAAAGTGATGGCGAGAGGGATCAAGAGGTCAAAGCGTTCTGTCGGCTCAACGGGCCACGGTTCCTCGTGTCATCGCGTGCCGGAGGAGAGGGAATCAACCTCCAGGTCGCCCGTCGATTGGTTCATATCGACGTACCGTGGAATCCTATGGACATGGAACAGCGCGTGGGCCGGGTGCATCGGTTCGGTTCGCGGCGCAACATAATCGTCGACACTTTGGTGGTCAAGGATAGTCGGGAAGAACATGCCTATCGAGTCGCCCGAGAACGACTCAAGCACATCGTTGCAATGCTCGTTAGTTCGGACCGCTTTGACTCACTCTTCTCGCGCGTCATGAGCCTGATGCCCCCCGAGGAATTGCAAGACGTTCTAATCAACGGAGCGAAAGGTCCGTTGACGGAGCAAGATCAAGAGTCGCTCGCTCGAATGGTTCAAGAGGGGTACGAGAATTGGCGCGATTTCGATCAGCGATTTGCGAAAGAGCAGCAGCTGATTCGCTCGCAAAGTCCCGGATTGGCGGCATGGGACGATGTGAATACGTTTCTCTGCGCTGTCGGCAAGGCTGAGTCCCTGGAGGGATTCGTCTCCGAAAAGTTCGCTTTGGAGAATGGCACCACGGCTGCAAAGTCTGTAGATGCTCCGGTGATTCGCTTGGCGGATGGAAAGGCATATGCCTGCTGTGATTTGGGGGGGTTGCCTGCATATCGAGGCGTCGACGAACAGGCCTTCCAACTAGGTTTGAACATTCCCCCAGTCCAAAGATTGCTGTCGCAAGCCGCCTTCCCGGACAAACCAACCGGAGCGGCCTCAATCCGGTGGCCAGATGGAGAACCATTTCCCTTCGAGAACACAGGCAATTCGACTGTCGGACTCCTAGTCTTCAACCGCGTCACAATTCGGTTCGATCAAGCTCAGAGTTGGGTCGAACAAGTCGTTGGTCTGCGATTCTTCCTTATCGCTGGTGGTGCTAGCCGAGAATTGACAGCACGGGAGCGCAGGATCTTCATGGACGGACTTTCTCGTGCAACCGTGCGGGCAAAAAAGCCAATAAATGAACAGCTGGAAGCTGAAATGGTCAGGTTCGAAACGCAAATCGTCAGGGAGCTTCAGCGGCCAACGGAAGAAGAACTATCGGCCAAAATGCGTCACGCTGTCGCGCCGCTTCTCGCTTGCACGATCGAGCAGTAATGGCAGCTCGTCGACGAGCGGAATTCATCACGCCGATCCCCAAACCCACCCGGAGCCATTCCCCTCAGACCCCGCGCCGCCATCTTCAACCGGGCTTAACATCCAGAAATACCTTGGCTCGCAAGGTTTGTCCGCGGGTGTTCATTAATTGCCCATCGACCGACACCTCTGGCCTGACCCCATATTCGCTGGCCGCTTGCGACGGTCCAGCGGCAATGCGTATCGTGACTGTTGTTGAATGCGTATGAAGCTATTGCGTGTTGTGTACTAACGAACGAAGTCCAGTTCGCAGCGTCCGAATGTCTAACTGTGACCCCATCGGAGAAGACTATGAACCTCCTACTCCAGTACCACAACTATCGTGATCGCGGCCTTCCCATCGGAGACGATCCGGAGAAGTACTTCGTCGACTGGTATTCAGGGATCGAGACATCGTACCGATTCGCGGAGGACGAAGTCGGTTCGCAGGTCTTCCTGATCGTCGGAATCCGCGCGAAGCCCATGCGCTATTTGCTGTGGGAGACATTCAAGATCGAGGAAGTCACATATGCCCCCAAGCGCGGACTGTACATAGCACGTGGGCATGGATGGATGCTGAATCCGCCACAATTCCTTGAAGGGAAAGACTTCGACCAGTTCAGGAAGGACTGCGCGAACTTCACCGCGTTCAAACGGATTGGCGACCTGCCATATGCGATGTCGCTCAAGAAGCTCGCCGACGAGTTCCATCGCAATGACTGGGACGGGACTACGCTGGATTTCTGCAAGAAGCTTTCCAGCATTATCCCGGACGATGACAACGTCGAGAAATTACTTCTCAGCGTCGCGACATACCTGGGATACGACATATATGACGTGGAACTTGAACGGGTCACGGTAGGGCTTCCGCAGCCACCGGAAGAACCTGATGAGTCCGTTCCGCTGTGGACTCTTCAAGCAATCAAGCTCCGCAGAGGACAGCCACTCTTTCGCAGGGCGCTTATCGAAGCGTACGGGGGCTGCTGCGCGATAACGGGATGCGATGCTGAGCCAGCTCTGGAAGCCGCTCACATTCTTCCATACGACGGCGAGTACACAAATGTAGTTCAGAACGGCCTTCTGCTGCGAGGAGATGTCCATACGCTTTTCGATCTGGACCTCATTCGGATCAATCCTGATTCAATGGCTGTCGAGGTCGACGAATCGCTTTCCGACACTCAGTATGCGACCCTGAACGGAACGCAATTACGAGTCCCTAACGAGGAGTCATTGCGACCGAATCCCGAATGTTTTCTGCTTAGGGCGGCGATGTTTTCCCGCGACAACAACAACGACGCCACATAATGCGACGAAGATCTCGTGCCGGGATGACAGGAGTTAATCAAGTGGAGCATCGTTACCGGGGGTGGAGACTTTGCTGACCGCGACATGGTCTTCCGTGTCCTAGACGAACTTCACCAGTCCGATCTGTTCTCGTTGCTCATTCACGGCGCGGCAAGGGAGTCACTATGCTGTACGGAGTGTTGGCTGCAATTTGAAGATTCCCGGTGTGCGGCTGCCTAGCGGATTGGGATCGCCATCGACGTGCTGGGCGTGACCGTTCGGTGAATTCACCCTGCTGATTCAATCGTCATCAGCAGGGCTCAGACAAATACACGTCTCCCACATAGATTCGCCTGTTACGCTCGGAAAGACTTCCTGACGACAGTAGGATCGTAGTCTGCGATTCTATCAGGGCCTTAATCCGCACTGTCGTATTCGTGAATCCGAGGAGCTGCACGACCGCCGATGCAACTTCGTCTCGTGACAGTCCGACATGATCCTTAGCAGCCATCAAGATGGCCGCCCGTACTTCTGTAGGCGGTAGATTCTCTATCTTGCGCAGTCCGGCCGAAGCAACGTCCGTCCGATCCCGAACCGGTATAGTGACCTGATCGGGAAGCGTCAGGAAATCGTCATCGTCTATGACTTGGCTCGAACGACTCGCATGACGGATCGCATTATCGATCGAACTGCTTATGCGAGCACCGACGCGCTGCAGCCCCCACAGCGTGACCACTCGGCGTGCCACTTCGTCGCGGTGTACCGGCCCCTCGATTGCTACAATCATAGTAACGATCTTGGCTAACTCTCTGGTCGACACTTCTTGAATAGCTGTCCGACTCGGGACTTCGAGCACCGCCTCCTTGTAGAGACTAGTTCGAGGCTTTGCAGTACGAACATCACGCTCAGGATCGCGAACGATCTCCTCTCGTTCGGCCTCACCCTGGACTGCAGGAGAAATTGGTCGCGGGAGAGGATCGAAATACGCCGCTTTGGCTTGTTCCACTGCCTCCAGCACCTTGGCGATCTGTTCCGTGGGGCGATGAAACCAGTCCGTGCTCCAGATACGGTGGATATTCCAACCCCGGTCGCATAGCACCTGTTCCCGAAGTCGATCCCGATCCCGAGCACTCCGGCTGGAATGGTACGTAGCGCCATCGCATTCAATACCAAGCAGGTAGCGCCCTGGGAAAGCGGGGTCAACGACTCCAAGGTCAATGACGAATCCTGAGGTCCCGATCTGCGGGTGAATAATTAAGCCTTCTCGTTCCAGAGCGGCCGCAACCTGTTGCTCGAACTCTGAATCGAATGCTCGGCCAGTTTGCTCCTGCGTATCAAGAATGCCATGTTCTGCGAAGCGGAGAAACGCCTTGAGAGCCGCCGCCCCGCGTGATTTTGCACGGGAAAGATCAATGTCTCCATATGTGAGTGATGTAAACACTTCACATCGTTCCTTTGCCCGCGAAATGAGCACGTTGAGTCGCCGCTCACCTCCGTCTGACGACAATGGTCCGAAATTCATGTGCGGTACACCGGATGAATCCCGCGCATAGCCGACTGAAATAAAGATGCAGTCTCGCTCGTCCCCTTGGATATTTTCCAGATTCTTGATGAAAAAGGGCTCGGGTCGCCCAGGGGAGAAGAACTCATCTACCCCTGGTGTCTCGCGCAGCAGCAACTCCAGTTCGTCGCGAATCGCATCGCGCTGGGCTACGGAGAACGCCGCGACACCAAGAGATTTGTTTGGTGTCTGGCGCGCGTGGTCGATGACCGCCTCCGCCACGACTCTGGCCTCAACCCGATTCGTTGCCGTGCCACCACGATCAAAGCTGCCGTCCGGCACAAAGCGGTACTTCAGACCTAGTCCGCTGTCGGCAGTGGCTGGGCTGGGGATGACCAGCAGTTTGCTATCGTAGAACTCGCGATTCGAGACGGCGATCAGCGAATGATGCCGGCTGCGGTAGTGCCAGCGCAGCATCCGCTGCGCTAGACCGCGTGCAACGCACAGGCCCAGTACGCTTTCCATGTCGCTCGTATTCACCGAGTCGGCCGCACCGTCGGCGGCCACGTCTTCGTCCAAGACCGTGTTGAAGAATTGGGTGGGCGGTAGTTGTTTGCTGTCTCCCACAACAACCAATTGCTGGCAACGGGCTACCGCGCCAAGCGAATCCTGAGGAGTCACCTGACTCGCCTCATCCATCACCAGCAGATCGAACTGCAGGACACCGGGCTCCAGGAACTGCGCGACCGAAATCGGACTCATCATGAACACCGGTTTGATCGCCAAAGCCGCATGCCCGGCGTCTCGAAGCAGGGTCCTAATCGACCGATGTTTTCGTTTCTTCGCGATTTCGCCCCGGATGATTGCCATCTCCCCTCGTCCGGAGTCTTGGGGGATGGCCGAGAAATGCGCCAAGGCGACTTCCTTCCGCGCCAGTTCAATCCGATCGATGTCGAGCGTCTGAAACTCCTGGACCATTTGACGGTGCGACGTTCCATCAAACACGGCAAGTTCAGGGCGACGGATCAGAATCTGTTGCCAGGCGCTTTCAAAGTAGGCTTGTGAGAGTCGCTCGGTCAGTTGTTCGGCAGAGAGGTATCCCGCTTCAAATGCATCCAACACTTCGCCCAGTCCCAGAGTGGCTGCCTCTGAGCGGCGAATGTAGTAGCCGATCCATTTCGACAAACTTTCGCCGTTCTCGCTCCAGCGTGTGACTCGCGCGATCAATTCCGCAAGCGGGATGTCGTCTATCTCTGCGTAGTCGACGAGTCCCTTCGCTTTGAACCGTAACTGGGTGACGAGGGCTTTCAACTGCCTGCGGACCAGATCGGCAGACTGTTCCAGCTCTTCGGGGATTCGGCCGATTGCGCTCAAATCTGTGGGTCGCGACATAACTTTGCGACAGATCTTCTGGACCCGTGCAATTCGGATCGCCTTGTCCCAGTCGAGAATTGCGCGCAGCGCGCCAAAGTCTGAGTTGACGCTTTTCCACAAGGCACCGAAGGCCGATTCTCCAACTTCGTGGCGCACGGCGCTTAAGACTCGTCTGGCCGACTGAGCATCGACCAGCGCGTCCACAATCTCTAATCGCTTTTCCTTCGAGTGCGGCATTAACACAGTCAGAACGCTCCGCAGCAGAGCCACGGCGTCGCGATAGCTTTTCCGGAAGATGCGGAACCAAGAGTGACCATGGATCGCGATCTGGCGGCGTACCGTCGTGAAGTCGAGTTCCCAGGCTTCATCAGTCACTTTGCCAGAGAGCGACAAACGCGACCGTAACAGTTTCTCGCCATGTCCTACCAGCCGATCAATGTCGTCGATCTGCGATTCCCAGACTGTGCTGGCGCTGGTGGAACGGTCCATAGGTGGAGCCGCCCTACACTGCTGTGCCACTCTGACCAGCGATCCAATCCATTTCAGTGGCACCATATCCGGAGGAGTCACGCACAGCAGAGTTGTTAGTTGCTGGATGTTGCGATGAACGGACTCTAGGGTCACTCGAAGTTCTTGGATCTCTCTGAGTAGCTTCGGTAGAGCGCTCGGGAGCAGTGGAGCCATCAGCTCCACACCCAGCCATGGATGTTCCCGGGGGTGACCGATTTCCTTCAGAATGGATTCCATCTGACGTAGGCGACCGCAGCGATCCTCAAATACCGAACGTGTCCATGTTTCGAGGTCAGGGATTATAAAAGGTACCGGCTCGATGCTGCTGGAATAGCAGCTGACCAACCGACCCAAGATCTGGAACGGCGTCAGCTCAACGCCAGGAACAACGGAATTCATAGCCGTCGCATGTTGGTTCAATCGATCCCGCACTGTGGTGAGTAATTCCAGGTGCCGTTCGATTCCTTCGACGCGAGGCCGGCCAAGGTCCAGCGTCTTCGCCAGTTCCGCCAGGACGGTCTTCTTGTTAGCCTTGTGGCTGTGCAGTTCGAGGCACATTGCCCCTAGGTCCAGCCGATCCAGACGGCTCTTGACGACCTCGAGGGCAGCCATCTTCTCCGCGACAAACAGGACCCGCTTCCCCTCTTTGACCGCTGTGGCGATGATATTCGTAATCGTCTGGGACTTGCCCGTCCCCGGCGGTCCTTGCACGACCAGATTTCGTCCCTGCCGGACCTCCTCTATTACAAGCGCCTGCGAGCTATCGGCATCGGTGACGTGAATCATGTTTCCAGGTGGGATCACCGCGTCGATCGACTCACTCTCACCGCAGACGGGCGGTACTGACGAAAATCCATCGTTGAGCAGGCCCCTTATGAGCGGATGAGACGTGAGCGGTGAATCCTGCGGCCAGACCGAGGGATCAAGATCCCTGTACATCAGGTACTTAGCAAACGAGAAGAACCACAGGACAAGCTTGTCGCGATGCACTTTCCAGCGTGTCTGGCCGGCAATCGCCATCTCCACGCTTCGGTAATAACTACCCGGATCGACCTCATCTGGATCGGCGATTTCCGGCAGCGGGATCTCGAAGTCCTTCTGCAGCTTCGCTTTGAGCGACAGGTTCGTGGCTAGTTCATCATCCCGCAGCGTCAGTTTAAACTTAGAGGTCACAGTGGGCCTGGCTAGGTCAGCCGGTATCAGCAGCAGCGGCGCAAATCGTGGCTTGTCGGACGCATCCGCCTCGTACCACTCCAGAAAGCCCATCGCGAGATACAGGCTGCTAACCCCCTGCTCCTCCTCAAACGTTCGCGCGTCAAAGTAAAGACTCAACAGACGGGACTGTAGATCCTCGGATGAGAGCTTAGTCTGAAGACACGTGTCCAGATGCCGAGTGGCAACGGCGCCGAATGGCTCATCATCTGGTTGACCAAGTAGCGATAGGTGCTTCTCAGCATCGTCCTCCCGGTCTTTCTCGATTGCCGGAAGAAATGTAAAGGACTTTTGTTCCCGGACAAGTAGCCGAAAAACTTCGTCGGAAGGTTCGTCGACGATGTCGAGCCGTCTACTTCGTGTACTGCCAAGCGGGGTGTTGATCAGGCGATTACGAAGCGACAGATCGAGCAGATTCCGCCGTGTCCGGGCAAAGATATCATCCAGTGGCGACTCAGGGGGATCGATCGAAGCCATTCGTAACCTTGAAACGCAATGAATCAGTCAGAATTGTGCCAGCCGTGTTCTACTCTCGCTGGCCGCGCGACGCTTTGTTGTCCTTTACTGTCTCTTGAATCGCCTCTTTGATCAAATTCACAGGGCGGCCAGAACCTCATCGTACGCGGCCGGTTTCTACTATCGCTGGCCTTTGGCACGTTGGGCCCATTCCTTCATCTACTTGAGTAACCTTCTTTGTCCGCGGTTGGCTCAGCAAACAGATGACGCGCCAAATCGAGAGCCTCGGCTGTTCCATCACCGGGAAAGACAAGCTGTTTTCCTTGGCTCTATTTAGTACCTACGCAGGGGATCGGACTTAGACGAGATAACCCTATTCTGGAACCTCTGCTATGGTCATGGCAACTGTCCTCGAATGATCGGAGCCGTGATGTCCCAAAAGCAGAAAGCATTTCCGGCTCCCGAAAGGGTGGATGATTGGATTGTCAATTGCTGTGGTCGGCATCGCCGCTCGCCCAAGAAGTCAGGATTAATCTGACACGCATTGGATTACATGGACACAGATACAACGTGTCTGGCGAGATGGCAACCTACAAGCGAAGACTCAAACACTCGAGAGGACATTTCGAATCCAAGGCTGCGTGCCCCCTGTGAGATTGCCCAGGAGTTTGAGGTAGTGGGGGCTGGTTGTTGCGTGGGATCTACCCGCATCGTCGGTGGAAATCGATTGCAAACCCGGCATTTAAGGACCAGTTTCCGCAACGCCGTCCCGCTCAGTCAGTATCCGAGCCACTTTGATATTGCTGTATCGGCCGTGCGATTCTGCATGCAGCAGTGGCATGCCTGTTGAATGCGGGCCGTACGTTGGTCGCGCAGGCTCGGTTCACAGTCAACCGAGACGGATTAGCCCGAGGGGGAGCCCTTAGTTGTCTGACACATCACGGCCACGGGGAACGCATCTCGCTGCTCACGAAGCAACGACGAGCAAGTACCGTCTTCCGTTGTTCCTGATAGTTTAATGCCCATTCTGGCGATGACCGCAGTCGAGGCACGTTTCTCGACCGGAAATAGTGGGCGATTGCTTGGGCCCTGTTAACGTCGGCTCGCTGCTGGTTGCCTTGGCAACTCGATGGGTTTCATTCCCGGCAAGGTGTCGCAGGCCATGTTCACCAGGTGGGGATGGCAAGTAAATAACAAGACTTGGACTGATCGAGATATGTCCGCAAGCACGGCCAGGGTTTGGCGGGATCGACTTTCATCAAAGTTGACGAGCACGTCGTCGATGATGATTGGTAGGGGTTGGTTGCGTTCGCAGTAATGCAACACGTAAGCCAGACGGATCGCCAAATACAATTGCTCTCGCGTACCTGTACTCAACTGATCGGGAGTTCTCTCCACGCCGTCTGAACGCCGGACTAGGGCGGTTTGTTTGCCGGCCCCACTCCGATCGAATTCGATGTAGGTTCCGCCGGTCAGTTGACCGAGCAGCCGCGAAACCGTCACGATCATCTCCGGTTGGTTTTCCTTTTCGAAGCGACTGACGGCCTTATTCAGCAGATGCCGCGCGTAGATGAGCGGCATGTAACGATCGACCTCAGTCGCCAGTTGCGACCGTTTGCAGGCCAGTTCCCCATTGAGCTTTGCAGCCGCTTCAGAACCATCCAGTCGGCCGAGCGCCTCGCGTGCGAGTGCTTCCTCGCCAACGGCCGAGTTTCGCAATGTTTCCACCTCTTTCAGTTGTTGTTTGAGATCATCCTCACGTCCGTGCAATATGGCTAGTTCGCTAGTCGACAAGGCTTGCTCGAACTCGGCGGGATCATCCCCTGCGCGAATCAGGTTGATCTCGCGTTGGAGTTGCTCGATGTCCCGTTCCAAACGAGCGGCCGTCTCGGTCCGCGTGACGACTTTAAGAAACTCTTCTTCGGTCGTTGTTGCGGCCGCCGCGAACAAACGACCACGCTCGGCCTCGGCCATCTGAAGTCGCTCGCCGGACAACTTCAGCATCTTGTGCAAGCCGGGGAGCCTTTGGGTCAAGTCATCATAATTTCGCTGAGCCTCAACGGCTCGCTCGACTTGCTCATCCAACTTCTTCACGGCGAGTTCGGCGGGGTCATGCAGGAGTTCTGGTGCCATTGCCTCGCACAATGCCTGAACGCGACGGTTAAACTCTTCGACGCGGGATTCCATCTTAACAATTCGGTCATCTACACTCGGAAGGCTTTCGAGGCGAACACGAGTCGTCTTTAATTGGTCGATGACTTTGCGAGTCAGTTCCGTGTCCCACTCTGCAGGAAGATTGAGACGCTCAAGCACCGCCCGCCATGCGGATTGTGCCGTGACTTCTTGACCCTGAATGACTTGCAATGCTTCGTTGTGGTTCGCGAGTTGCTTTTCGAGTCGTCGAACTTCAATCAGTGAATCGATCGCCTTCCGTCGCCGATGCTTCTCGTCTTCAACCGACTGTCGGACCAACGCAAGCATGCTTGAGAAGTCTTCGCCGGTCATACCAGATGCAACCCGCAGTCGCTGCTCGAATGACTCGATGCGCTCGCCGAGCGGTGTCAGCTGCGTTGCCAGTTCGGCGCACTTCACGAATGCTGTGCAGACTGCCGCATGCTGTTGGAGCCAACCGCACATTGCATCGGGCGTCAGCGGCTCAAACCCACAAGGCCTCCAGAGGGCAATCCACTCCTCTTGCAACTGGCTTTGCTGTCGTTCCAGATTCGCGATCTCTTGACGCTTTTGATTAAGTCGCAATTCGAGTTCTGTGAGCCTACGGTGTTGTCCTTCGCGTACCGCGACTTCGTTCGCATTGTCATAGATCTGGTCGGCAAGACCATCCGCCTGCCTAACTGCCCGCTCATATCCGTCAGGGAGATTGACATCTGCCTCTACATCTAGCCAGGCGGCAATGTCGGCGTCCACTGGCTCGGCGGCAATGTATCGGCGTCGAACGAGGTCCCAACCGGTATCGCGTCGAGCGCGCGCAGCATCGCGCTCCTCTAAGCTGGGCACGACACGACTCTTTCGGGCGGCGGCTAATAACTCCTCAAGCTTGCGATATTCAGTTTCGTCTTCGCGTGCCAAGCTGTTCGCAGCCCGTAGATTCTCCGCGAGTTCAGCCAGACGATCCTGAAACTCGGAGACCGTCTCGACTCGTGGAACTGGCAAGACGTGGGGAGCTGTCGTTTCGACTGCCAAAGGGGGCGTTAGCTGACGTATTTGGCTCGTCAGATTCAGCTGCAATTTTGCGAGCTCGACACGATTGCGGTTGAGTTCATTCAGATCGCCGGCATACGCGGTTTCGTCGGCGAGAACCCCTTCAAGAACCGTGATGTCTCTTGCTACACAGATCGCAGCATGTACTATACGCAATCGTTCCAGATCGGTGGCATCACTTTCTTGCTTCGCAGCGATTGTTGCAACTGAAGTCCGACGAATATTGAAATCCTCGGTCAAGCGGTCGATTTCTGCGCGAGTCGCCACATTGACGGAGAAGGCTCTTAAATCAGCGTGGCTCCAGCCGGGGCGATGTTCCTGCAATTCTTGATCGATCTGGAGTTGAAGGTTCTTGCGTTCTTGACGACGTTCAGGAAGTTGATCCCGAGCATCGATGAACGACTGCCGAAGCTCGAGGCATGACTTAATCTCGATTCGATAGAGGACGGCTACCGGATTCAGCTGCAACGCCCCAAGTAGGCCATTCACCCGCTCGATCTGAGTCGCTTTATCTGCTCGAGTCTCCTCGTGCTCTTTAAGCTCTTTACCGAGGTCCACATACTTTTTCCGGGCGTCGGTGGGGAGCGCTGGGAGCACTCCTATCTGTGCCCGATCGCTGCGCAGTTGCTGTAATTCCCACCACTTCGGCCATGCCCGAATCTGCTTCTCGAGCTGCGCATGCTTGCGCCGCAAGGCGTCGACTTGATTGCTCAGGGTCTTCGCAGTTTCGGTCGCTTTGTCAGCTTCCTTGACGGCTTGATGATAGCTTTCGGGGCGTAAAGAGCAGTCTTTGATGTCCTTCGTTATACTTTTTAGGTCAGCCAGGAGGGCATTAATCGTCGGCTTGGAGCCTCCCTTCTTGAACAGTTCGTCGGCTTGCCGACCGATTTCGGCAAGCACCCTATCCGGACTACTCGTACCACCTAAGCCGCTACCGAAGAGCGCCGATTGTAGGCTTTCATGTTTGAGACTCTCTTCGCCCCGGCTGAGTTGATTGAGCCCGAATGCAAAAACGGACTCAAACAAGGTGCGGTCCGCATGATCAAGCAGTCGCAGCCAACCTGTGTCGTCAAGCTCTGTCGGGATGCCGTTGATTTTTATGGCGACTTTATCCTTGTTCCCCTTGCGACGTCGTAACTCGACAGAACGACCGTCATGTAACTCGAGTGTTGCGACCCCGGCCACCTCCCCAAGCCCGCCGAAGTCGTAGGGCGTGCGGGCGGGGAAGTCGAACAGCACCCCGCGCAAGAATTCTAATAGCGTCGTTTTGCCCGCCTCGTTGGGCCCGTAGATGACCTGCAATCCCTCGCCAGGAAAGACCAAGTCACAATCGGTGAAGTGACCGAACCGATTAATGTGCAGTTGTCGAATCTTCACGAAGGTTCTCCGCCGGATGAAGCAAGGTGGCTCAACAGAAGCGCCTCGGCGTCGCGCAACCATGTAACTTGACGAGCAGGATCATTCAGAGCGAATGTATCCGCCCCATCGGCATCAAACACCAACTCGGTAGCCACCTTCGACGCAAGATCTTTGGCTTCGGGCAACAGCGGCAGAGTACTGGGATCTTCCGCGAGCAGGGCGACATCACGCAACAACTGGCCGAGTAAATCTTGTCGCTCGCGCATCGCGTTGAGATCGAGCGGTGATTGCGTGCGGAAGAAAATCTTCTCGATCCAGACGTCATCGCCGAAGTCAGAGGCGAGCGCCCGGATGTCGGTTGTGAGCTGCTGTCGGGCAGCGTCTTTAGCGAGTTGGGTATGGACTAAGCAGCGTCCAGTGAATTCCAGCCGGACCGCGACGAGACGCCCTTCTGCGTCGGCAATAAGCTCGCGCAATCGACGGCGTGTCTCTTCCAGTAGAGCATCCGCATCATCGCCTGCTAGCAAGGTGATCGTGATGCGTGACCAGCGAACGACGTCTGTCTCGCGGAACTCGACGTTTCGCACTTCGTCGTCGCCGTCAGAGCTCAGCGACACCAGGAGACAGCCTTTGCGGCCGGTCTCGCGTACATGTCGCCCCTGCGTATTTCCGGAGTAGACGACATGGGGCCGCGCGTTTAACACGGCGTATTCGTGAACATGACCCAAGGCCCAGTATTGATATCCCTTCGCGACCAGTTCTTCGACGGAGCACGGAGCATACGAAGGATGTTGGGTGTTGCCGCCGATGTTCGTATGGAGCAGACCAATGTTGAAGCAGCCAGAAACCGCTGGGGGATACAGTGGAACGAGATTCTCCGTCACTTCCCGCTTGGGATAACTCATTCCGTGGAGTGCAACCGGCAGTGATGGATGCCGAACGGTTTGTGGCTGCTTATGATCAAACAAGGTCACATTCGCGGGCCAAGGGACGTGACGGGTCATTTCCTCCCGGGAATCGTGATTTCCCAGAATTAGATAGACGGGAATCTGAGCCTGATCCAGCCGACGTAATTGCGCCGCCGAAGCCAGCGCTGCCTGAAAGTCTTTGACATTGGTGTCGAATAAGTCCCCAGCAATGATCAGAAAATCAACCTGCTCCTCCAGGCAAATGTCTACGAGTCGATGGAACGCTTCCCGCGTAGCGATGCGGAGGCGTTCAACGGGTGCCCCGGGATAGGCCTCCAGACCGTGTAATGGGCTATCGAGATGAATATCGGCGGCATGGATAAAGCGGATCATGGATACTTTCACGGTCGAAATTGAAAAAACGCATCACCAAGACACATCTTCATGACCTACGGTTATTCAGAACTAGGATTGCCATCAAGGCTTCTGCAGGGGCATTTTCAAGGATTGCTGCGAGCGGCTGGGACTGAGGTCGATGGGGCAGCGCGGGCGGCGGAAACACACGGGCTTGAATAAGGATGGGTGGCGATGAGCCAGACTGCAGCGTTCACCGTGTTGAATGCTCGCGAGGCGGTGGCTCCCCAGGATGAACTCTTTCTCCAGTGTGACGCTCATGACATTCCCAACATACCATGGTCGTGTGACACCGGGTGTCTCACCCGCCGTCTGCTCAACGCGATTTTGCAACCTCGTTGACGGAGTCGGCCTGAGTCTCATGATCATCGGCTGGATGAACAGCTTCCTTCAAGGCTCCGCGACGTAGAAAGACGTAGAGACAGTTCCTCGTGTCGAGCACCCTTCCCATGGATTAACACGTATCGACCAGCGGGGATTTACTGGTCACGAGAATGTACCGAGCCGGAGTTCGAGCCCCCGGGCCATAGAGCGACGTGGGCTGGACAGCCGATGTCATCCCCCACCGGTAGGGTAGCTGCAAAATCTGAAACGGGAGTTCACAATGGCTGAGACCCCAGGGTTGTTACGGCAATGGAAAATTCTGCAGATTCTGTCTTCTCGGCGACTGGGGGTAACGGTTCAGGAGCTAGCGGACGACACCGGTGTCAACCTGCGGACCATCCGCCGGGACCTGAAGTTGTTTCAGCAATTGGGACTCCCCCTGGAAGAGCAGGCGGGGCCGAATGGTCGAAAAAACTGGCGCATCGCGGAGGAGGGCCGACTCCCCGCCCTGCAGCTGACCATCGAGGAGGCCGCGGCGCTCTACGTTGGGCAGCGGCTCATGGAACCACTGGCTGGAACGGTCTTCTGGAAGGCTGCTCGCGACGCGTTTGATAAAATTCGCAGTCGTCTCGGTTCCGCCTCGCTCCTCCATCTGGAAAAGCTGGCCGACGGATTTCATCAGACCGCTGTCGGGCGGGCGGACTATTCCACCAAGGCGGAGCTGATCGACCAGTTGGTCTTTGCGATCGAAGAATGTCGACTGACGGTCCTGACCTACCACTCAATGCGTTCGACGGAACCCGTGACGCTCTACGATGTCCATCCTTATTCGCTCGTGTTTCACAAAGGGGCGCTCTATCTCGTTGGCTGGTCCTGTGACCACGACGAGATTCGGACTTTCAAGGTGGACCGGATCTCGGTCGTCGATGTCCAGGAGCTGAAGTTCCCGCGGCCACGCGATTTTCAGATCCGCCAGCATCTCTCCGGGGCCTTCGGGCTGATTCGGAGCGACCATTCCCCCACGAAGATTCGCGTTCGATTTCGCCGGAGTGTGGTGCGCATTCTGGAGGAAAAACAGTTTCACGAATCCCAGACGGTCACCCGTCGGAGGGATGGGTCAGCGGATGTCGAGTTCCGCCTCACCGCTTTTGAGGAATTCCTGGCCTGGATCCTCAGTTTCGGCCACCATGCCGAAATTCTGGAGCCGCAGTCACTGCGGGAGAATGTGGTCGCGATGCTCCGCGCCGCGTTGCTGAACTATGAAGCTGAAGGAGCAGCGGAATCCTCGAACGGAATCAAACGATCCCACCGGCGAGAGAACTCCGGTATGGAAGAGTGATTGATCACACGCAAGTCCACGGTGCAGCTGATCGCCCCACCATGTTCTTCACGGAAGCTGCGCTGATCAGAGCGCACCTGCAGTGGATCACGTGAAGAGGATCATTCCCGGAACAATAAGTGCAGCAGAGTGCGGGCTCGAGAGGCTGCGACGTACAGTTCACGGACGCGGCGGTCGTCCTGCGATCGCGAAAACCCTGTGAGGATCGCACAGTCCGCTTCCAAACCTTTGAAGCGGTAAATGGTGGCATAACGAATGGCGGAAGAATCCGCGGCGGCATCGGTCTCACTGACGATTGTCACGCCCCCCAGAGGCGAAGCCTGCGCGTAGGGCGAGTTCTCGAAGCGATGACACCCAATGATGACGATCTGGTCCGGAGTGAGTTGATCGACATTGAGCAGTTGCTGGAGAATGGCCGAGACCTCGGACAACTCTTCGGCCTCGGTTCGCACAACGTGATGAACGGGGGCGAGTCCTGCCATGTTGAACCGGGCGGGCTGGGAGTTACTCCCAACGAGTTGATGGACGTAGCTGGCGATCTCGGATGTATTGCGACAATTCATGTCCAGCTGCATCGTCGGGCCTGGAAACGGGAAGCCGTTGTCTCTCTGGAAAATATTCTGCTGCGGGTCGTGAAAAATATAAAAACACCCGGACGCTGGGTCTGCCAGCAATGACTCAATCGGGATCCACCAATACTCGATGAAGTCTTGACCCTCATCCACGATGATGGCGTCGTAGCGCTCGGCGTAGCCTGGGAGCGACTCCTGGAGCAGATCGGCGCATTTCACATCCCAGAACTCACTGACATTGCTCTCCGGGACCTGGAACTCCCGACCAATTGCACGGACGACGTGCTCGCAGAGCCCATGGAAGTGGAAGACATCGATTCGCCCAGACGGCGATTGCTGCTCAGCCTGAGTTCGCAACCAGTTGGCCAAGGGGATATTGAAGCACAGCAGGAGCACGCGCGAGCCAGCCTCTGCGAGGCGCGACGCCTTTTCAAAGGCAAGCAAGGTCTTTCCTGAGCCGGCACACCCTTGGACAAGCAGGCGGTGATTCGACCGCATGGCTTCGAGGAGCCGAATCTGTTCCTCGGTCATGCGCAAGAGGCCCTCTTTGTGACTCCGGAGCTGCGCCTTGAGAGTCCGTACAACCTGGAATTCCGGGAGCAATCTTTCCAAAGCGCGGTCGTAGAGTTTTTTTGTCATGCGCGTCTGGGGTGACCGGAAGCGGGTGAGGATCTCCACGATCTTGGACTGCAGATGGGCCAGATCCGATTCGAGGATGACAATTTCAGGACGCACATGTGGGGGGAATCGGCCCAGCATTCGATCAGCGTGCGGAAATGCGACCGCATATCCAAACGGCGGTGCCGCCTGGCTCCAGCCGGAGACATCTCGTACCAGGAGACGGTTCAGATGATGAACGGTCGACTGCGCCTGCTTAAAGGGGTCTTTATTGAGGCGGCTTCCATCCGGTCGATACCACGTGGCGTTGGCGGCATCATACTGCGCCTCACCGGCTTTGGTCTCAATGGCCAGCAGGCCGTAGGCCGGGTGACAAACCGCAAAATCGCATTCTCCCTGTTGCAGGAAGCGTTGTGCCTCGTCCAGCCAGGGAAGGCTATGAATCACCGTAAACTCATGATCCAGGCCGCTCTCGAGTGCACAGAAAAGCGTTCGCTCCGCTGTGCTGCTCGTATCGGTTGGATACGCGTCTGGAATCATTTTCGCCATCGCATCGGCTGCCTAATTCCCAGTCGTGGCTGAGTCAGGTGTTTGTCCGCTGAATAACCCCGATCGGTTGTCAATGGCACACAGGCCCCATCCGAAGGGACGAACGCCATCGTGTCGGCTTCTGGGTTCCGATCATACGCGGACGGTCGAGGAAATGGACAATCAGGATTTCGTTGACTGGGAGTTCCGAGCTGCGCGACTCGACTAGGAACTGGCAGTCAACACGAGCTGAACCCGTGCCAGCTGCACGTGACTTCCATGACAGCCGCCCTTCGCACGCTGGGAGTCAGAGCGTCAGGATCGTGCTGTTGTTCGGAATTGCTGGGAATTATTCGAGCATCGACTCCTGCACCTTCCGACAAGCAGCGGGCGTGTCCCCAGTTTCCAGCACTTGCTTGAGGGTTTGCTCCACCGATGGCCCGTGTGGTGATTCTGGTGCTGCGGAAAGGTTTTCCCTCTGTTTCCTAACTGCAGGGGGCGCTGCCGAATGGCTCTTTGGACCAAATGTGGTGCCGTGCCTCGCTGGTGGCCTGGAGGGCTAACTTAGAGTTCCAGACAGACGAAAGCATCACCCGATGAATCACGAGAGGGTGACGGCTTGCCGCTTCATGGATTCTGGAAGCAACGGCTGCTGGGACCGTTCGGTTACCAGGCAACACCGATGCCACGCGACGGTCGGGCAGCTTCGCGAACTGATGTCAGGAGTCGTTGTTCTGCATCGAGAACACCTGTCCGCAGCGGGTATGTCGATACCCGGGCCTACCAGCTGCGTTCACTGGGACCGCTTCGTCTCGGGGACAATGTGGGGAGGCGACCGCCACCACTGCGGTGACGCCCCTGCCTCGGGGAACAGAAATTCGGCCTGGCTCCAGTCGTTGTCAGGCAGGGGATTCATGCCGACATCCTCAATGGGTCGCCTCCGGTCTCTGCCGGACCGGCGAGTACGACCGGCCGAGATTGAGCCGCGGTTATTTCCCGCGTGCCCCAGACCCACTGGAATTCGGCACCTTGTCGGTAGTCAGCTTTCCCGAGCCGAACGGCTGGGTGCGCGTGGTGGAACCGTCGGAGCGGCGGATCAGGGTCCCGGAGCCGAAGCGCACTGCCGTCCCGGTCGTCGTCTTACCTGTCCGATCCCGCTCGGTGATTTGGATCCCATGACCCATCGGTTGGGTCCGAGTGGTGCTCCCATCCGACCAGCGTGTCAGGGTCCCCTGACCGAACTTCTGTGTGGTGCCGGTCACGGTTTTGCCGGAAGCATCCCGTTCTCGCGTGAGCGTTCCGGAGCCGAACTTCTGAGTCTGAGAACTGGAACCGTCGGAACGGCGGGTCAGAGACCCCGATCCGAACGTCTGAGTTGTTCCGGTTCGATTCTGGGTGGCGGGACGAACGGGAGGGTCAGCCCCCAGAGCCGAAGTCGCCACCCCGGCGAGTAAGCAACAGATCCCCATCCAGCGGTGCAGGTGCCAATTCATGAGCGAGTCTCCCTTAAGCAGATGGATCGTAGACAGGATGCTGAAACAGCTCAACTCAGCCGTTCCGAATCCCCGGCTGGCGAATCACGGCCATTCGTCTCAGCAATCTTCCATCATCCCGCGCCGGGGGGACAGCCGGTGTCCTACCTGCCAAACTCCGGCCCAAAATCTTCGTTTTTCGTCAGACAATCTGGTCTGGCAAGGAATTCCGGCTGGTTGTCCGGAGGGACTCGTCGACCATCTCCGCTGGTTTCGAGCTTGAAGCTGCCAGGCGATGGCCCTCCGACCGACACATCGTTCACTCTCGCAGTGAGCGGGAATTCATGAATTCGTCACGGCGCTGATCCCGCAGCCTGCTGCGCACATTGATCCCGCAGGCTGGCTGCTGCCACGAATGCCAAGGCCTTAGAAAACACGTCGATGGAGATCAGGAATGGTAGCAAGAGGAGTGGTAGCAGGTCCTGGGTGAGCACACTGTGGGGCCCCGCGATGCCCAGCAACCCGATGAGCGCGGGGATGCCAACCGCCACAAAAGTGAGGAGCAGATACAGTCCGATGCCTTCTAGCAGGAGTCGGCCCCAATTCCTCCGAGAGGCATCCAGCATGCGCCCGAAGGCGTCATAGGCTGCATCAAATCGTTCCGGCCCTTCTCGGCGTTGCGCCAAGGCCACGTCGAGCAGCAGGAGGGTGACGAGCGTCCTGCCAAAGAACATCGGTATCGTCAGCAAGCCTGTGACCAGATCCCAGAAATGCCTGGACCACCAGTTCGCCAGCGAATGCCACCAGCCTGTCCGAATCCCCTCGACGCGGTCCCCCCGTTCAAGTCCTGGAGCGTCCTGCGGATCCCGCAGGATCAAGCGGGGATTATTGGCAGGGCCAGGGACATCTGCATCGCCTGAGAACGCGGCCAGAGCCACGACCCCGGAGTAAATACTGCATAGCAGCAACAGGCAGAGCATCGCGGCACACAGTACGAGACTGACGGTGACGATCATGGCCGCAAACAGCATCGCCAGATGCCAGAGCGAGTCCCATCCGTGCCGCATGAAGACGATCAGGTCACGGAACGAGGGCGAAGTTTGCTTCAGCAACCCATACAGGTAGCGATTGTAACCGATCCAGAAGACGGGAGTCAGGAAGGCCGTCACGATCCCCGCCAGGCATAACAGGCTGGCAATATCACACACGAGCATCACGAGCGTCAGGCGAACCGGCTGACCGGCCACAAAGTACAGCGCGCTCTCGAAATCCTGGCGGCAGTGTGTGAGGAGACTACGCTTGGCTGGTTCATAACGGACGAACTCCCGGTCAGAACTCCGCTGTTGAACACTGGATGTGAAGACCGGAACTGAATCCGCCTCCGGAAGGTCAGTTGCCGGCGGAGATTGTGGTTGGGAGTCCGAAGCGGCTTCGGTGACAGCTGACGGTCTGCGAGGTTCCCGCTCGACAGCGTTGCGCAAGCGGGCCACGGGGAGCCAGTTCTCCAAGCCCTCTTTCCAGACCAGACTGTCTTCTGAGAGTACGCCGGAGTTCACCAGATCGCGCAGGGCCCGAGCGGTGATCGGTCCTAAGCGTTTCCCCTTCAGCATGTAATACCAATTCGCTGCCATTCACCGCCCCTCATTGGTTCTCGAATGATCTGTCGTGGGGGCGATGGTCATGCTTGCCGGCCGCCCCGAATGCCCGATACAAGTGGCAGGTCACGGGATGAATCAGTCTCAAAATCGCTGAGCCGTCTTATTCGGGCCTGATCGGCATGTTTCCGGGGACCAACTCACCGGGGAAGAGTCGCCCATGATTGCCTCCCGTCACAACGACAATCGATACTGAGCAGCCGCGCGGGTCGTTTGCATCCCATTCCCCTCACCGGCTGGATGGGCGTCGCGGTCTGATCGCTTGAATCAGGCGGTCCTGGCGTTCTTCAGCCAGAGTCGCGTTTACGACCAGCAAGGCATGAACGAGCCCCGGAATCACCAGAAAGAGGCACAGGAAGCAGTTCAGCAGCGCCTGCATGGGTTTGCCGCAGAGCAGAACCGCCAGCGGCGGGAACAGGAAACAGATCAGATAACGCATGCAGAGTGATCTCTTGGAATGCCGCTGATGATTGGCCCGGGAATGTTTGGCCGGACTGAGAAGTCTCAGTCGAACAATGAATCTTCCGGCAGAGCGAGCATCACACCCGCTCCATTGCAGATTTCGCGAAACAACCAGTACACCAACGGGATCATTGTCAGTCGTAGGTTGGACAGCTGATGTCCCACCTGCTGGATCGTCGAACATTTTTGTGGGCTATCCCGCCGTGTCCTCGAGATCGGAGCCGGGATGGCTTGCTCCCGATGTCCTGACCTATGTGCAATCAGAGTTTCAGAGCCTCCAACGGGCGAAGAGATCCTCGATGCCGACGAGACATCGGAAGCGGCAGCGCTCTGAGCAGTTCGTGAAGAAGCTGCGGGATGGTGAGGTGTTACTGTATGCCGGGAAGGAATTGGTAGCGGTGTTGCAGTCGCAGAATGTCAGGATGTCAGCTGCCGCGGCAGTCGCTGACATGCAAACAGTCCTGATCGAGCAGACGCGTAAGAAATAGCGTCGGTTTCATTGAGCGTTGAACCAGTTAGCACGACGGAACTGTCTTTGAAGAATGTATTTCAGTCTGCGGCGACGCAGTCGCCGCAGCGGCTACAAAACAAGGCCGGACGCGACAAGCGTCCGGCCTTGTTTTGTGTGAGTGTTGATATCAAATTCCTTCCTGTGAGGGAAGGGCGATGGTCAGGATTGCAAATGATCCATTTAACGTTAAATGAATCATGGTGCTGTTTCGCCGCATCTGGTCGCCGCGCACGCCCGCGTGCGCGTGTTTTTCACGACTGATTCTGGTCGGAATTTCGTGCAATTCTGGAGTGCGAGATTGCGCCGATTTTTTTGGTTTCAGCACCGTGTTGAGCGCGGTTTGTACCTCGTTTTCGTCATCAAGCGATTTGCGCTGCGCATTCGCCATTTCGAGCCCTCGCTCTGCGCGCAGGATGAATCCCCCGCCGCTTCAAGCTGCTCCGCGCACGCCACCGACGCCGCCTGCAGGAGCAACCCCCCAAGCAGTCCCGCGACAATCTACTCCCACTGCCCGCCGGAGCGCCGCCGTTGCGGGGAGCACGCCCGCTACCGTTGCCGATGACTTTACGGCGGAGTGACTTGTTGTTCTTCGCATTGCTGTCGCCGCCACCGTCATCGCCGCCGGCCTCCTCGTTCACCAGTTCACCCACTGGCTTCGTCAGCATCCTGGCGGCCCGGACGCCAATTTGCGGTCGGACTTTAGCAAGGTCCCGACCACCCGCCCGCGGAAGTGTCGGTGCTTGCCGATTATGCCGGTCGAGTGAGTCCTGAGCATGGCATGCCCCGCTGGGAGTTCTCCGCAAGCCGCATTGCGCGGTGGCCGATGGACTCGTCGTGCTGATCACCGCCTCGCCAAGTTCTCGTGCCGAAGCATCCGATGACGACCGCGAAATCGAAACGAAAGTCCCGCGCATCCTCCACCCCATCTGATGGGGTGGAGGATGCACAGCGGCAACTTGAGCGCGAAGCGGAATATCAGGAAAAAGCGGCCGAATGCGAATTGGACCTCGCCCGTCTCTTCATCCGTCACGAAAAGTTTGCGATCGCGCGCCGACGGCTGGACAACATTCTCAGCAAGTTCCCCCAAACGACAGCAGCGAAAGAAGCCGACCAGCTCCTACAAGGAATCGCCACCAGTGAGTCTTGCAGGGGATCGAACTAAAGGTACGGAACCCATTCGCCGGGGATCGTCAAGATTGCAGAGGGCCGAGTTCATCTCGCAAGTTGATCTGCGAATTGCGTGCTGAGAGACTCTCAACGGCGTCTTTCGCCGAGGCCCTGCTGGCACAATCAAGGTCAGCCCTCCACAGGGTCACTGACCGACTGGGCTCGATGATGAGGTCGCAATCAACCAGACAGAATCAACCGTGTGCTGAGCGGACCACGTTACGCTGGTCTGGAGCCGTTGATCTCAATCAAAGAGCGACGGTTGCGAGTGATAGTGGTTGGACTCATCCCGAGGGGTCAGTGATCCCCTTCCTCATGCTGGAGCAACACGACCATGTTGTCCCTGGGAATCGATCAGCACGCCCGTCCGACAGCCCAGGGGTTTCAGAGGCCGGCGGGGGCAGGCATGCTGTTCCCCGAAGGAGATCTGAGAACTGGGTTCCGTGAAAGAGGATGAGCCACGGAAGCGGCCAACAAGAACCAACGAGTTCAAGCAGGATGCCGTCCGACTGGCGAGAGGATTACAACCTTGCCCGGTCGCACAGCGTTTCCCAACCGGAACGCTCACAACCCCTGGCACAGAAAACGGGGGGCGGCCACCAGCTACGCGGCGGTTCGCTCGCCGGCGTACAAACCGCCTGTCAATTCCGTGAGCGTTTGATGCATCCCCAGAACGCTGCTGCGCGGGTCAACTCCCGAAAAGGCACTTTGGAGCTCCTCCGCGGCTTGTCAGTCAAAACACCGTCTCCTGAAGCCGTTCATGGTCACGACGTCGTACGCAGGGAAGTGCTTGATTGTCGGCAGCGTAGGTAGCAGCACAGAGAGCCACGGCTTGTCGAGTCGGTCGTGGTCACCCTGGACGTAATAGAAATCCACGTCGGAGCCCAGTTCCCCGAACAGCTCCTGCAGATCGGACGGCGTGCTGGTGTCGTGACGCTTCGCGTCCAGCACGTCGCCCGCTGCAATGATTGGCACGTCGTATCGGCGGGCCAACGCGACGATTTGGCGAAACGCCCAGTAGGCGTCGCCTTGCACGCGCCGACGATCCGCCCAGGCCCGGGGCTGCAGATGCAGGTCAGCGGTCAGCAGCGCGACGGGCGTACTGGTCGGTTGACGGCCGGCGTGTTTAGTTGCAGCAGTCTTCGTCGTCTTCGATGGAGTTGAGGTAGTCTTCGAAGGCTTTGTGGTGGGCTGCGTACTCTTTAGCGAGTTGGGCGTAACAGTCTTTGTCATACTGGCGGACTTTCTGTCGATAGGCTTTGTGGATCTGGTCGATTTTGCCGCGGGAAGTGTAGAGCTCGAATCCGTACCGAGTCCCGTGCGGCCACAGCATGTAGGCGTCGAGTAACTGGCGCACACGAGCCGTATCAGCGAGCAGTAGCGCGGCGGGGTAATTGAAGTTCCGGGCGAGTTGGGTGGTCAGATGCTTCAGCGTCGGCGTCTGCGAGTAGGATTGGTTGCACACGTCGTAGCAGTCATCCGGGTACCCAAACTGGGGCATCGATTCATGACACACCAGCACAGCCCGCCGCTGCAGTAACCACGGCTTGTTGACCCGTACGGGCGGTTCAATGTAGTGCAGCTGCACCATCGCGATCAGCTTGCCCCGCGAGCTGGGTGTCTCACGATAGAGTTGTGCCTTGCGTGACTGCAGATCCGCGAGCATCTTGAAGGGGTGGGTGTCGTAAGGGTACGACCATGTCTGGCGGACACAGACGAGGCGACAGTCTTTACGCGGCACAAAGTTCTTGCGAATTTCAATGCTGCCCGGCCGCGCCAGCACAGCGCGGAGACGAAAGAACGGTTCGACCACGTAGGCCTGCGTCCAGCAGAAGGGGCACATGCGGCGCAGATCGCAGTAGGCAAAGCTGCGGGTCATGACACCCGTGACGGGATGTACCAGATAAGGAGAGTAGGTTCCACTTGGCGGGCAGTACAGTGCCTGAGCGTACTGCTCAACAGTCCGAAGCATCATGCAGCTGGCTTCGCGTAACTTGCGCAGTCGCGCGACATACAGCTTCGCCAAGCAGCAGAGCCGTTCCCAGTGCACGTTATTGCGCAGCTGTCGTGAGTCACCAGGTTCCATCGAAGTGGCAGGCAGTGTCATCGCGAAGGCGATATGTCGCAGCCGTTCGAGGCCAGCACAGCCTGGGCGCATGCGATATTGGATGGGCGGACGAATCAGCTTACCGTGCTGATCAAAGCCCTCACGCTTGTTAGTGCCGATGACATCTGGATCGCAGTACTCGCGACACAGGAGCGGCGGATACTTTTTCAGTCGCACAGTGTCACGCTTGGCGATTTTACGAACAGGAAAGCGCGAAACCGTAATCGTTTGGCGTTCAGCCTGTCGCTCAGCCAACTGCCGGCGTAGATTTTTGCGCAGAAACACGTTTTCGTACTGCGACGCAACATCAGCAGACAAACGAGAGGCAGTGAATAGCATTTGGATCTCCACATCAGACGGTTCTGGATTTGAAGAATGAATTTCAGTCTGCGGCGACGCAGTCGCCGCAGGGTTACGAAAACAAGGCCGGACGCGACAAGCGTCCGGCCTTTTTTTCGTGCGTATTGATGTTTAATTCCTTCCTGGTAAGGAAGGTCTGTGGCCAGAATTGCAAAAGTTTCCTTTAACGTTAAATGAAATCCAGAGAAATGCAACCCTATTCTGGTCGAAATTCTGTGCAAGTCGGGAGTGCGAATTTTCGCCGTTTTTGGGTTTCCGGACGGTATTCAGCGCGATTTGCACCTCATTTTCGTCGTTAGACAGCCAGATTGGCTGTCAGTGGGCACCCTGTCTGTCCCTGTGAACGAGCGCCGCCGCGGAATCTAACCGGATGTCTTCCCGGTCTGGGCTGATCACCGATGTCTCCGTCCGGAAACTCCAGCTGCGGCTTCCCTGCTGCACGGACTCACAGACGACCTAAATCCACGCTCATTTTCGGACATAAACTCTGATCGCGTCCCCCACGCCGTCAGTCGGTCGGGGGAGGGTCCTCGATCGGGCTGGCGGTGGTGTTGGGGACGCGTCGCAACAGGAGACGGTGCCCATGAGTCATCTGGTGACGATTGAAACGCAGGTCCGCGATCCGGTGGCGGTCAGTGCGGCGTGTGCACGGTTGCAACTCGCCCCACCACTGCACCGCACCGTGCGGCTTTTTAGCAGCGAAGCGACCGGGCTCGCGGTCGAGTTGCCGGGCTGGCGGTATCCGGTGGTCTGCGACACGGCTGCCGGCCGCCTGCACTACGACAACTTCAACGGCCGCTGGGGTGATCCCGTGGAGTTGCAGCGCTTTCAGCAGCGGTACGCGGCGGAGAAAACATTGATTGAGGCCCGACGGGCCGGTCATGTCGTGACGGAGCACACGCTCGCCGACGGGTCGATCCGGATCGCAATCCACGCCGGTTGAGTTTTCGCGGCTGCGGTGGTCCGTCTCTTCACTGACACGCTGCTGTCTGCCCGGCTCCGCGCGCTGATGGCGCCTTCGCTCAGTGCGTCGTCGGCCCCCCCACGGGCCCGCGCACACAACCCGCGCGCACTGACCGCACGGTCTCTCGAGGCGGTCTGGTCGCTGTGTCTTTTCTCCTGCACCACGCGGACGTTGGACACGGTGTCCGACGTTTGAGGTGTGCGTTCTCGATTCGAAAGGCCTGTCATGTTTGGATTGGCGCAGCTGTTTCTGTTCCTGGCGTTGATGCTTGCGGTCTGGGATCGCACGTTCTGGCTATTGAGTCTCCTCTTCCCCAAGGTCGACCTCTTCCGTCGGCTGCAACTCCCCCGCTGGAAGTGGCCCCGTTAACGGCCCCTCTCCCCCCTCTCCTGTACTCCCCCACCGGAGCTTCCTATGTCCCCGCAGATCGTCGTGACCGTTGCGCCCGATGGAGCGACCAAACTCGAAACCGTCGGCTACGTCGGTCCCGCCTGTCGTGACGCCTCCCGGGCGCTCGAAGCAGCGCTCGGTCTCGTGCAGCACGAACAACTGACCTCCGCTTATCACCAGTCCGAAGTCGTCACGGCCCCACTGACTGAGTTGGCTGGTCCCGGTGGCTGATCTTTCCCCTCCCTCAGGAGACCACATGTCCCTCGCGACTCAACTGCTCGATTACGTCCGGGCCGCGTTCAGCGGCCTCTACCTCGAAACGCTCGAACCGGCCGAGGCGCTTCGCGAGCTTGCCACTCTCTGCCAACAGCAGGGATGGTCGCTCGCGACGTGGGATCTCGAGTCCGGCCTGCAGTCGGGCAGCGGTAGCGTCCCGACCGTGACCGATCCCCTCACGGCGATCCGCAGCCTGCCGGGACTCGCCACTCCCGACGGGACCACGCTCCTCGCGCTGGTCCACTTCCATCGCTTTCTGAACAGTCCCGAGATCGTGCAGGCGCTCTGGCAGCAACTCCAACTCGGCAAGACGACCCGCACGTTCGTGGTGATTCTCGCCCCGACGGTCACACTGCCGCCGGAACTCGAACGGTCGTTCGTCGTTCTGACGCACGCCCTCCCCTCCCGCGAACAGCTCGCTCGGATTGCCCACGAACTTGTTCCTGATGCCACGCTCACGCCGACCGAGTCTGCGGCGGTTCTCGACGCCGCGGCGGGCCTGACGCGGAGTGAAGCCGAAGGGGCCTTCGCGTTGTCACTGATCCGCCACGATGCCCTGCAGCCGGAAGCGGTCTGGGAGTTGAAGGCCCAGGCGCTCAAGCGGCAGGCGCTGCTGACGCTAACCCGCACCGGCGAGACGTTCGCGCAGCTCGGCGGCCTCGCCGCACTGAAAGATTTCTGCCGTCGGGCACTGCAGCCGGGGCGGAGCGTGCAGCCGCGGGGGGCATTGCTCCTCTCACCCCCCGGTTGTGGGAAGTCGGCCTTCTGTCGCGCGCTGGGACAGGAAGTCGTTCGACCCGTGCTGACACTCGATCTCGGGGCACTGTACGGCTCGCTCGTCGGCGAGACCGAACGCAATATCCGCCGCGCGCTGGCCTGTGTCGATGCGCTCGCCCCCGCGATCCTCTTCGTTGACGAACTCGATAAGGGACTCGCGGGCCTTGGTGGTGAGGGAGACTCCGGCGTTTCGCGACGACTGTTCGGGACGCTGCTGACGTGGCTCGCCGAGCATCAGTCGGATGTCTTCTTTGTGGGGACGGCGAACGACATCCGCCGTTTGCCGCCGGAATTCACGCGGGCCGAGCGGCTGGATGGCGTCTTCTTTCTCGATCTCCCCGGTCCCAACGAACGGGCCGCGATCTGGACCCTTTATCGCCGCGCCTATGACGTCCCCGCGAGCCAACCGACTCCACCGGATGCCGATTGGACCGGGGCGGAGATCAAGAGCTGTTGCCGCCTGGCGGCCCTGCTCGATGTCCCACTCGCGGAGGCGGCCCGGCAGGTCGTTCCGGTGGCAAGGACCGCCGCCGAAACGATCGACGCGCTGCGGTCCTGGGCCAGCGGCCGCTGTCTCGCGGCTGATCACCCGGGGCTCTATCAGCGGCCCGTTCCCGAGAAACCGCCCCGTCGAAAACTCTCCAATGCGTCGGGCACCAACTGACGCCCGTTCTGCTCGTTCCCCCTGTGATGGATCGGAGTCACGCCATGCTGACCCATGCCCTGGATCCCCCGAGTGCCGTTCTACCGACACTCACCCACGCGAGCCCTACGGACCCCGTACCAGATCCACCACGGGTCTGGATCCTGCTCGGCACGGAGTGGGAGTACAACGACGAACTGGCCTACGCCGTTGGCACGTCCCCCGAACCCGCCTGGTACCCGACCGCGGCGGCCGCGCACGCCGCCTGTGCGCGTCGCAATCACCAGTTCTTCACCGTCGACTATCCGACCCCCGCCGACTTCGAGCCCGACTGGGACGATTACGGCGGTTCTCCAGGCGATCCCGCCGCGGTGACCTGGGACGAACTGCGGGCTGCGGGATTTTCGGATCCGTTTACGGTCGGGGAACTGACTCTGGCAGCGGAGACGCCCGCATGAGTCCACCCCTGATCCATGCCGAACGGTCGGCCCGTCGCTGGGGTGGGACCCCGGCGGATTATCTCCCGTTGCATGCGTGGTTCGATGCGACGAAGGGGCATCTCCCCGATGTCCGGCATCGCCTGCTGCTGCATAACAGCTTTGGGATGCTGCTCGCCGAACAGGTCTTCGGAGCAGCTCTCACCAACGCCGCTGGTCAACGGGTCTGCGTCCGCGACATCGCGCAGCAACACATCCTCGAAGACCTGGGGTTCATCCCGACGGTCGCCGACTGTTTCGCGGCGACTCCCTGTCTGCCGTGGATGGCGGGCGCCCGTCGTCTGTTTCACCCGACTCCCGTGGTGACTCCTCTGCCGGAGCCGCCGTCTTGATCGAATCCCTTCCCTCGTAGGAGACACTATGCCCACGATGCTCGATGAACCACCGCCGCGGACGCAGCGGCCCCGCGCGCCCTCGCCCCCGGACCCGGCCACCCGCCTGCAGACCACCATGGCCGCTACGAAGGTCTCGTTCACCTGGTTCGGCGTTCGTAAGGCGCTCTCGGCCGCGCAGAAAGAGCAAGCCGCGGATTCGTTCGCTGCGGAAGCCCAGTTCCTCTCGGCGGCGAAGAAGCTCCTCGATACCCGGCATGATGCCTACCGCGCGGTCACCGCCGTCCGCGGACGGGTCCTGGCGTACTGGCGCGGGATCACACTCCCTTATCCTGAGCCAGGCCTCCGTCTGATCCGCCAGGATGATCTGGCCGCCTTCGATACGCAGCTGCAGCTCTTCCGCGATGAACTGACGGCGGCGGTTGAGGGGCTGGAAGATGAGTATGCTGCGTTGCGGGAAGCCGCCCGCGTCCGCCTCGGGGCGCTCTATGATCCCCGGGATTATCCCGCCTCGCTGGCGGGGGCGTTCGGGGTGACGTGGGAGTTCCCGACGGTCGAACCACCCGAGTATCTCCGCCGCCTGAACCCCGCGCTCTACGAGCAGGAATGCCGCCGCATGCGGGAGCGGTTCGAGACGGCGGTGACTCTCGCGGAGCAGGCCTTCCTCGAAGAGCTGGCGCAGCTGGTGACGCATCTCACCGAGAGGCTCGCGGGACGGGCGGATGGGACGCCCAAGGTCTTCCGCGATTCGGCGATCGAGAAGCTGACCGAGTTCTTCGATCGGTTTCAGCGGCTCAACATCCGCTCGAACGCCGAGCTCGACGCGCTCGTCGCACAGACCCGCCGGATCATCCAGGGGGTCACGCCCCAGCCGCTGCGGACCGATGCGACGCTACGGCAACAGGTCGCGGGGCAACTCGCCACCGTGCAGGCGACGCTCGATCAATGGATTATCGACCGTCCGCGACGAACGCTGCTCCGTCCGTCCCGACCGGAGTCGCCATGATGGAGCTCGTCATTGCGCCCGACGGGACGGTGACGACGCTCTATCACGAACTCTTCGATCTCGCGGCATTGGGCCGCCTGTCGATCGCCCGCGCGAGTCAGGTTGAACCCGACGCACACGGTCAGTGGACCGCGCAGATCCTTGATGGTCCGCTCCTCGGACCCTTTCCGACCCGCAGTGCGGCCCTCGCCGCCGAAGTCGCCTGGCTCACCACGCACCGTCTGCCGTCGGCGCACCGCTGAGCGGCTGACAGCTGCTGTTGTTTCCCCCACGGCCCTTGCGCTCCGGGGCGCAGCGGCTGTTTTGCTCCTCCCGGATCTCGAAAGGTTGCTGACTCATGACGCCTGCTCAACTGCAACGCGCGGTCGCCCGCGCCACGGGCGAGGACCTCGCGGTGATCGCCACCCGCGGCTTCTCACTCGTCACTGACGAAACGCCGTCGGAAGATGACATCCCCGGTCAGTTCGTGGATTGGGACGCCACGGCGGGAGATCGCTAACGGCGACCGCTCGCGCCGCCACCTGCGCACGGAGCCGTCGGCCCGGACGAAGCTCAACGCGGTCCACGGTCTCGGGATCGCGCTTGTGGCGGGGACCCTGGCGTTGATCGCCCAGGATGCCAGCGTCGGCTTGCTCACAGCGGGCAGCTTGTTCGCCTTCCGTTTCATGCAGGGCGACATCCGCCCCCCGCGTTCTCCAGCGCCGCCCCGTCCTCGACGGCGACGCCGTGGCACGGGCCGTTTCTCTTGAACCCCACCATCTCTAGGAGCCTCGATGTCGATTCTGTTCATCAACAACGATGGGGGCGGCTTTGCCGCCCCCCTGGAACTCCCCGACGGCACAACCGTCGGCCAGCTCTTCACGCAACGCGTTCCCCGCGGCCGGCCGGAAGACTATCTGATCCGCGTGAACCGCCTGCCCACGACCGCCGACACGGTCCTGCAACCCGGGGATCGGGTCAGCGTCACGCCACTCAAGATCGAAGGGGCCGCGGCGTAGCGGTCTCGCTGCTGACCGGGTCGTCGTATCCCCACGACGACCCGGTCAGCTCATTTCTCTCGTGCCAGGAGATGCTCGATGCCGACTTCGTCTCGACTCCGCTGGCGGGCTGCCCGGCGGATCGCCGCCGCCCTGGCGAACGTGCGCCCGGCGGTCTGCCTGACGCTTCCCCACGCTGCCTGGCGGGACATCGGGCGGCGGTTCACGAACTATCAATACGCCGTCGCTCACGACTGGTCCCGCGCCGCGGCTCACCTCCGCGAACAGCTCCACACCCGCCTCCGCTGGCTGCAGACTGATCTGCAGACGGTCCTCGATGATCTGGCCTCGAGCGGCAGCGAAGCCCCGCCGACAGTCCCGTTCCTTGTCGCCGAACTCGCAGCTTTGGAGGAGGAGTTTCCCAGCGTGACACTCGATCTCGCGGCGAGCACGCTCACCGTCCAGACCGAGCCGATCGTGTTGGAAGGCCGCACGCTCGGTCCCTTCGCCCTCATCGGGCACTGGGAGCGGCTGCCGCAGGAAGACTTCCTGGAAGTGCGGGCCCTGGAGCCGCGGCATCCCGACGATCGGGACGATGTGACGCATCCGCATGTCCTCGACGATCGGCTCTGTGAAGGGGCCGCGGCGAGTGCCTTGCGACAGGGGCTGGCGGCGGGCCGGCTGGGCGATTACTTCGAGATCGCGCGGCGGACCCTCGCGACGTACAACCCCCGGAGTGCGTACGTCACGCTCTCCGAATGGGAGGGACGGAGTTGTGCACGCTGCGGGGATCGGGTCGCGGCGGGGCTGTTGAGTGATTGTCCCCACTGCGAAGAAGCCTGCTGCAGCGACTGTGACAGTCGCTGTGATGAATGCGATGACCCCTGCTGCAGCGGCTGTCTCGCCATCTGTCGCACCTGTGGGACCCGTGCGTGTCCCGACTGCACTGTCGACGGTCCCGTCCGCTGTCCGACCTGTGCCCTGCCCCCGGACGACGAGGAACCACTGGATGTCGAAACCGAAGAAACCGCCGCGGTGGTCACCGCCCCGCCACACGCGGGAAGCCTCCGCGATCTTGCCGCGGCCGATGCTGCGCTTCACGCCCCCGGCGTGGGCCAAACTCTGCTGGCTGCGCGACCGGGGTGAGACCGAGATCGGCGGCTTCGGGATCAGCCACGCAGACGACCTGTTACGGATCGAGGACGTCGTTCTTGTGACGCAGCGGACGACCACGGTCTCGGTCGCCTTCGAAGATGCGGCAGTCGCCGATTACTTCGAGGACCAAGTCGCCGCGGGGCGCCAGCCGGCGGAGTTCGGGCGAATCTGGATCCATACGCATCCCGGAGATTGTCCGCTGCCGAGTGCGACCGATGAGCGGACGTTCGCCCGGGTTTTCGGCCGCTGCGACTGGGCGGTGATGCTGATTCTCGCCCGCGGCGGGGCCACGTACGCCCGGCTGGCCTGGCACGTCGGTCCCGGCGGCAGTTTACGCGTGCCGGTACGGGTCGAGTTCACGTCCCCGTTCGGTGGCAGCGACGTCCCCGCGTGGACCGCCGAATATGACCGCTGCGTGCAGCCCGAGCCGCTCTTCACTGAGCGGGTAGATGAGGCTTTCGCGGACCCGTTCGCGGACGACTTCACTGACTGGCCGGTCACCGCAGTATCAGGAAAACGCCGCCGTTCGATCTCTCGCCGCAGGACACAATCGTTTGTCACTCCATCCCTTCCCCTCACTCTGGAGCACTCTCTCGATGACCACGAGCACTTCGACGTTGATCCCGGCGACGCCTCCACCACAGTTGCCGACGCCCCCGCCGAATGACCGCTTTACGCGGCAGGCCGACCTGGTACCACGGACGCGGCTGACGGAACTCGACATCACGGTGATCGGCGTCGGCGCGATCGGCCGACCCCTCGCGCTGCAACTCGCGGCCCTCGGCGCGCCGCGGCTCACATTGATCGACTTCGACACCGTCGATGCGACGAACCTCACCACGCAGGGCTATCGCCACAGGGATCTCGGCCGCCTCAAGGTCGAGGCCCTCCGCGACGCGCTGCTCGAAGTTGACCCGAAGCTCGTCGTGACCACCATTGCCGACCGCTATCGACCAGGGCTGCCGACGGGGGACGCAGTCTTCTGTGCGGTCGACAGCATCGCGGCCCGCACGGCGATCTGGCGCTCAGTGGGGATGCAGACTCGATTCTGGGCCGATGGCCGCATACGGGGCGAAGTCCTGCGACTCCTCACCGCCACTGACGACGCGAGCCGTCGCCACTACGCTTCGACGCTCTTCCCCCAGGCCGATGCTCAACCCGGTCCCTGCACCGCCAAAAGCACGTTCTACGCCGCCACCATCGCCGCCGGTCTCCTCACCCACCAACTTACCCGCTGGCTCCGCCAACTCCCCACCGACCACGACGTGAGCTTCAACCTCCTCGCCGGGGAGTACGGTGGACTTCCAGAGTCGACGAGTCGACCGACGGAAGCCTTCCGCAGTTCAACACCTTGATCTACGGGGATAAGGTAACCCCGCGGGGCGTTCCGGTCCCCGCCGGACCGCTCCGTGGGGGTGAGCTTTACTTAGCCATCAGAGAACCTGGAGTCGAGGGTGAGTTGCGTACGGGAAGCCAATAGGACACCCTGGCTGTCGCAGCTGCGCGGACAATTATGCAGCTGAAAGATGCCAGTTCGTCGACCACCGCGCCACCCGAGCCCGCCAGGCCCGTTCCAGTGCCGGATCTCTCGGCTTTCTCACATTGCCGAGCTTCTGAATGGAAAACAACGAAGGCGATCACCCACGCAACAAGGCCTCGCTCCGAACGGAGAGGAATATCGAGTGCGTTGGCACAATGTGATTTTGATTCGATCTCTGATATAAACTGGTGAGTCAGAACCCTCAGATGTTTCGCGCCTGCCCAATCTGCTTCACGCAATCGTCGGGCGTCCGTTGTGTCTCCGTTCCAAGGAACCGCAGCACGCGGTAACCCAGCATTTGCAGGCGATTGGTGATCCGGTTGTCGTGCACCCGCTGGCGCACATCCGAATGCCACGCGAGCCCGTCGACATAGATCAGCAACTTGGGCTGACAATCCAAGTAAGCAAAATCCGCTCGCGTGAGAACGCGATTGGCATCCCAGACGACATGCTGTTTGTCCGGTTCAGGCAGCGAACCGTCGGAGCGAATCGCTTTGAGGAGACGTAGTTCCTGCGGTGACTCGCAACCTTCGTTTCGTGCTTCCTCCCACTCGGGGCCCTCGAGAGCTGCCGTAGCGGGCTGAATCGCAGACAGTAACTCGACCGTTTCTCCCGACATGCCATGCAGGTGCGGAACGACCATCCGCCAGTCGAGCAATTTATGCCACCATTGATTTCGATAGGAACGTAAGCAGCGATAGCATGAGTTCGGACACTCGTGGCCGGCTAGGTGTTGCAGCGCCGCCTGGGCCACTTGCGGAAAGTGCGCTGCAAGACGGTGGAGAACTCCTGAGCCTCCGACAATCCGGTCAATCCAGAGCACGTCCAAAACCTCTTGGCGCGTCTTGCCATCCACGTCTTTCGTCACTTTGGTGAGTACATAGGCTTCGAGGTCCTCGGCATCTATTTCAAAAAGACGTACGGCACCCTGGATGACGGCATAGACCATAGACCAGGCCCAGTGGACAGCATTATCCCCGTGGGCAGCAATGTTTGGGACAACCAGGCGCAGCGTGTCGGCGCGCAGTTGATGTCCCAGTCCGAAACCGGGATCCTTCTTAATCTGGCCGGCGCAGCGTTTGGAGTGGGAATCCACGCGGCTGCGCGAGTCCTTTTCTCCCGCGTCTTTGGGTTTCCCCTTCTTGGGAACCAGTTCGTGAGGTTTGAAGTATTCTCCGCAGACGGGACACAAGGGAAAGCCAGGGCTCTGGCTTCGCTCTTCGTCCATCTTCCGCACGTCTTTCAGACCGTGATTGATGAACCAGATGTCTTCCTGTTCGCGCAACTCCAGTTGCCACAAACCCAATTGAAACCGCTTCCCGTCGACGTCGCGCTGCGGGTGTGGTCGCACGTCATACGACGCGATCGCCCGCTCCTCTTCGCTCTCCGCGGCAACTTCCGCTTCCCAAGCCTGAAATGCGCCAGCATCCCAGGCAGTGAACGTGGTCAGCCCGTTTCCGGAGCTGTCACCAATGGGGTGCGAACAACGGACGCAGAAGTCGTGCGTCGGCGCATTGGCCAACCCGCAACCGCCGCACAGGGTAAAGTCAAAGGTGCGATGGCCCCCGGACGCTGATCCTCCGGGACGATGCAGCGCAATCCCAGTCACACTCCAGCGGCCGCCACGCGCATAAATGATCTGTCCCGGAGCGAACTCGCGCTGCGCCTGCAGCCGACCTCCGAAAATCGGTTCCGGGTCATAGCCTAAAGAGACGGAGCCTGGATCACCGGGGAACGAGTATCCCGGTAATAACCCAGCTTCCGCGAGCACACGGGGAAGGTAGGCGTATTTGTTGTCTTCACGCAGGCGAATGGCTAGCTGCCGAAACCCTTGCTGCGCCTGTTCTTCCTTGGGTGAAAGTTTGATTTTCTCACCCAGTTTCCGCACTTCTTCGGCGGCATGGGCCAACAATTGCCCGCGCTCATTGAGGGTCTCGCGAATCTCGCTTGGAAAGCGTTCCACCACGGCCTTGGCAAATGAGTCCGTGACGCCGTCAATGTCGTTCCAGAGCTTGCGCGCGGTCGCCGCGGCGGCAGCGCCAGCCGCCTGCACTTTGTTCACGACTTCCGTGATCTGCCCCTCGACCGGCTTGCCCTTTTCCGTGAGATACGGCTCCAGGCTTGTCGGAAAATCGAGCTCCGCCAATTCGAGCACCAGGCTGCGAATGTGTCTGGCAATCGCTTCGAGGTTCTTGAGGTTGAATTTCGGCGGTGGGATCGCGCCCGCGATGATTTCGTCCGGGTGGTCGAAGAAGTACCCATCGTGGGGCGTGTTACGGCTGAAACCGGCCGTGATCCCCATGCGACTCACGCGTCCGGTTCGTCCTGACCGTTGCGCATAATTGGCGGGACTGGGAGGAATATTCCTCATCGCGACCGCTTCGAGGTCGCCAATGTTGACGCCCATTTCCAGCGTCGGTGTGCAGGCGAGCAAGTTGGGACGGGGCGGAACGCCGTCCATGAAACCTTGTTCGTATTCAGCTCGCTTGTCGTCGGGGATCGCAGCCGAATGCTCCGCAGGGAAGAGCGGCGGCGCATATTTCTCGACCACCATCAACGCATTGAGATTGCCTTCAACAATGGGCCCATCCCACTTGGCCATCGTGCCCCGGCATCCGAAGCGCGTGCAAGGTTCACCAGTGTGCTCGTTGGAAACAATGCGGTCACAAATCGTACAATGAAGAAACGATCGCGCAGCTTCGAACTCAACCACATCGACGCTGACCTGCCAACCCGCGGATTGATCGTCCTTGCTGCCAATCGTCTGCCAGGTCAGATACTCGCGGTCCTGCAGCCAGCGCAGCACGTCTTCCAGCGACCCTGGCGTCGCATGGGCATCATGAAACTGCCGCCAGATCCGCTGGGCTGCGGTCTGATTTCCCTTGGCATTCCAAGTGGAGATCAGTTTGTAGCCCTTGCTGAACACGCTCTTCTGCTCGGGAGGCAAGAAGCCCACCGGGATTCCCACCTGACGATTGATGGTCAACTGGTAATCGCGCGAGAGCTTGTCTCCCGGAAACAACCGCTGCGTGAGGACCTCGTGGTTCAGCGCCATGCGATGCCGGAACTCATCCAGCAAAATGGGAATCGACCGGGCCGTCAGATCGGGATCCAACTGGTGCGCCAGGCACAGCCGCCGAAACTCCTCCGAAGCGAGTTCTTGGTCGAGTGCCGCGTACCGGACTTTCACCAGCCCCAGTCGCTCCAAGCCGGCCCGCACGCGCGGAGCGATCGCGAATTCCGTCAGCAGCGTCCCCACAATCACCGACTTGTCGCGCTTTTGCTGGTCCTTCTTCTTGCTGCGCTTGAAGACCCCTTCCTGGATCGATTGCTCGTAGATCGCATCAACCAGCCACTCCAGATCGTGCGGCTCAGACTCCGGCTGCAGTGCCTGGTACGTCATGCGTCGAACACGGACGCGATCCTCGCTCGCGGCAATGAACCGCGACTGGTGAGCGGCGTCCTGCCGACTGTCGCAGAAGACCAGCAGCTTGCGATTCCCCTCCGGCAAATCACGCATCAGCACGCGGGAAACATGCGTGAGCGCCGACGAATTCCCGAGGCTGACCGGCGTCAACACATCCTGAGCGCCATACCGGCTGTGGCAGATCGGGCACCGCGTCCCGCGCCCGTGATGCACGTTGACCGGTCGCAGGGGATAGTCCCCGCCCATCATCGCCGGATCGACGAGTCGCAGGCTGCGCGGGTCGAGAAACTGATCGGCATCAACCGCGTCCTCAGCTTCATCGTCCGTTCCGCTCTCGTCGCCACCAGACAGCTCTTCGTCGTCCTCGCCTGCGGGATCGACTTCTTCGTCGATTTGGACTGGTGCTGGCGGCGGATCGTACAGAAAGATTGTGGACGTGTCCGAACGGCGGCCGAGCCAGGGTTGCAGGATGTCGTCCTTGCCCTCCTCGGCCATGAAGAAATCCCAACCACACGTCCGGCACAGCGCGAGGGGGAGTGTGCGGGACTGGCATCCCTCGCATTCGTCCACTCCTTCACCCACCAGCTTGCCGCAGTCGGGATTGGTGCAGCGCCAGAATCGGGCGAGGCCGCGCAGAAACCGATGGACGCGTGGTCGCAGGCGCACGGCGCTCGATTGGTCGATTGCGGGACCGACCAGCAGGGCCGCTTCGACCTCCCGGCGGAGCACGGTCCGTTCGACACCTTGCCGCTCCGGAAGGGCTCCCAGACAGTCCACGATCTCCTCTTCTGAGCGAGGCTGACGCAGCCAGTTCATGAGCAAATAGGGCAAGGCCGCTTCAGACCAGGCGGCGGACACTTCGCCGTCACCGACGTTCTTGCCTGAGAGTTTCGCCACGAGTCGACGCACTTGATCTTGATTGCCGGCATCGAATGCGGCCAGTTCTTCTTCGCTAATCGTAGGAGGGGGCGGCAACGTAGCTCCGACAGGCGCGACCGGTGGATTGGTCGTCTCGGTAATGATCGACTCGGGAGGCGTCGGCTGTCCGGTCAACCGCGTGAAGAAGTCGGCGACACCGGCGCGGGGATCTTGATCTTCGCCGGCTTGAAGTGTGGCCGAAGTGCCGATGAACAGCGGCTCAAGGCTCGGATTGCTTTTACGCAAGGCTTCCCGCAGGCGACGCAGCAGGCACGCCACATCGGTCCCGAGCAGACCGTGGTAGGTGTGGACTTCGTCGAGCACAATGAACTGAATCTGGTGATTCTTGAAGATCTCGCGGCCGTCCCCCCGCATGAGCATGTATTCCAGCATCATGTAGTTGGTCAGCAGCAGATCGGGCGGCGATGCGCGAAACTCGTTGCGCAGGACGCGCTCGTTGTCGGGCGTCTCCGCGGGGCGAGTCCCCCACATCCGGGTTTCGCGCGTGTACCGGCCGAACGATACGTCTGTGCCTGCCAGTCGCTCGCGAATGCGGTTGTTCTGGTCGTTCGCCAGGGCGTTCATGGGGTAAATGAGGATCGCCTTGACCGAATGGGCGCCAGATTTGTGGACCCTGAGGCAATGATCCACGATCGGCATCAGGAAGGCTTCGGTCTTGCCGGAGCCCGTGCCCGTCGCCACCACTGTCGGTTTGCGGTCCAGGATCCGACGACAGGCTTCCGCCTGATGCTGGTATGGCGTCTCTGTGATCGGAGCGAATCGCTCGCGTGTCAGCGGCAGGAGTTCCGTCAGTGCCGCTCCCGTCTGAAACGGCTGCGCCAGCGCGATGAACGGTTCCCGCGTCAGAAAACCGTCGCGCTCGATTTCCGCATCGAATCGGTCCCGCAATTCCTGCTGCCGTGGACGAAACGTCGTCTTCAGCAGACGCAGGTATTCGTCGCGAAGATTCCGGGCGATCAGCAGCGGATTCATGTTGGCATCACCCTTACTTGCCAGTCTTGCAGATGTAGACCCAACGCTTCATGCTTGATTCCCACTTCGGAGAACGCGAGTCGAAGATTTTCTGGGTTGTGGCGTCCTTTTTCAGCCAATTTGTTGCGTCCATCATCTCGCTACCACAAAACAGCTCCTTCGATTCAAAGTTGTTGGCATCATCGAAATGTGCCTTCAACCAACTCATGCGCGGCCGCCGCTTCTTGGCATTGGAATCAGCACAAACGACGAGCTGATCCGACCACGCCAACCGGGTTAGGTACCGCAGATGGCATTCAAACCCGCGATGGTCCGGAAGCTCCGAAAGGCAGTTGACGATCGTGATCAACTTTGCCTCGGCCAACATGGCAGACTGACCGAAGCCGTAATTGACACTCTGACGATTGAATTTCTTACCGCTCGGAACGGGAAAGTCGACGGCTTCGTATGTTGGAACAACCAGAGTCTTCTTAAATCTCGCTGCAAGAAGATCCGCAAACAGAAAACTGTGAAAGGTACGCCAATATGCCTGGCGGTCGCACAACACGACATGCAGGTATCGTGGCTCAATACCGTTCTCGTAGAGCCAATCGAGGAGTCCATAAAGTTCGCAGGCCGGACCGCCTCCCAGCATGCACATCACCGCTTCGCCCTTATCCCAGCATCCGAGAACCTGTTTCGCTTCGTTGGCTACCTTCGACAGGCTGTGGTAAAGCGTGTACGCGTACCGCGGTGCAAAGGTTGCGAGGTATGTCCGGCGGACAAGTGGATCGTGGTAGGGGATTTCCCGATTCTTGTGATACCTCAGACGCAAATCAGAGATTCCATCCTTCAGTTGAGCGCACTTCTTATCTGTGAGGGACGCGTCCTTCAGACCCCAGTCGCGAGCGAGGTAGCGATACACATCTTTTGCGATATCGATGGGCATCTACCTGAATCCTCTAGCTGCCGATTCGAATTCCAAAAGCGGATCGGGCGTTTGTTCCCAGAGTTCCATCGCTCTGGCCCATTTGGCTTCGCGGGCGGCTTTGTCGCGTAGGACGCGCTGGGCCATCTCTGGGGTGAGGACGCCTTCCTCAGGAGAGAGTCCCCCCGCGGCGGCGGCTTGTTCGACGAACGGCGCTCGACGAACGTCAATCGTCGGCACGTAGGCTATGGCCCCAAGCTCGCGAGCTTTCGCCACGCGTTCACGAAGGCTACGGAATGGTCCGGTGGCAGCCACAGCGCGTTCGCTCGCACCACTGATGTCGACACCCGCCTCAGCGAAAAACTGGACGATGTCGGCGGGAGGCTCGGGAACGCCATTTGGACAGATGCGGAGAACCCGGTCAGGGTCAGGCTTCACGGCGAGCCGACCGGCGAGGAAGTCGAAGTACGTCAGAAGGGCAAGATCCCGAGTGATGAAGCTGTTTTGTCGCCAATCAGTCCCCTTCTTCGTTTCGCGGATCCGGTAATCGTGCGGTAAGGGAGGCTGATCGCGATCAAGAAGTGGAAATGTCGACAGGACGTACGCATACTCGGTGGGAGAAAGCTCGAACAGTTCACACAATTGAGCATCGATGAGCGCGTGATAATCTTCCCCAATCGGGAGAGACCTGCCCAACTGCATCACAACTACGCTGCTGAGAGATTCCGACAGCAGTTCTGGGGCTGGGAGTTGGCGAAGGACATCTCTCGTAACGTGACCGTTTGACGTCATTCTGACAAACAGGTCACAGATAAAAGAGTTTGCCCATCCAACGACTGCCGCTACACATTGCGGGCCGAGAGCAGAACCTCGCAGCACTGGTAGGTTGTGTCCGCAAGGTTGGTCTGCCGGTAACTCACAGGCAATAAACGTGCGCTCGCTGCTCCAGCGTGCGACATCGCGAAATGCAACTTTGCTCGCAGAATCGCTTTGTGTTTTTGCCTTGCCGTCAATTTGGAGGAGAAAGTATTGCGGCAGCACGCCTTCGTCCGTGTCAAGTGGCCGAGTTACCACCCAGTTGCCAGAACCGGAGACGTACCCCGATGCAGAAGGGTTGAACTGGTAGATCCACTTACCCTCCATCAGCGGAATGAACGTGTCGTTTGGACGAAGCGCTGGACCAAACGTGAATCCTTTCAGCGGTTTGGCCGCAGCGATGTAGGCAGGCAGATCGGTTTCTCGGACTTCATCGAGTGGGACGAAGACAGATTCATGGCCGCCGTCGTCCGGGGCTTTGCCGAAGAAGCGAAAGCCGCCGGAAAGCTTGAATTGGATAGGGAAATCGTCGAGTTCCTGTTCCTTGACCCCTTTGATCGACTTCACTTCCCAGGGAAGTTTGTGGGCAACAACCTTGTCTCCCTCGTATAACACGTACCACTGGGCCAGTGGCCGCTCGACGTAGCCGCGAGACGAATACCACCCCGCATCCGCCGCCCGCCACTGCTCGCCCGGTTCCTGAGTGCAACCGTGCCTTCGCAGCCAATCCCGTGTGCGAAATAGATAATTGCTGTTCCCCATGTCGAATTCGCGGTGATACTTCAGCCCGAGGCGCGGCATCAGCCCTTCGCCAAATGTTGGGTGCAGGCGATACGCCTTTTGCACCAGGTCGACCTCCCGTTGACCGCGGAATTCAAAGAGCGTCAATGTCTGCGGGCTGAGCTTGCGGATTTCTTCCGCCGGCACCTTCAGATAAGCATGGTGAGAACGGAACTGCTGCAGGGCCCGTTCAGTCTCTCGACTGAAGAACGCCGCATCCGTCGCCGTTGTCGGACCTCCTTTGTCCACGACCACAATGTCGAACTTGAACTGGTTGTGAACGCCTGGAAAGACCCGCAATTCGTTGTCGAACTTGACCAGTACACGCAGTCGACTCTGATCGAGCATGAGCCGACGCACGCCAGTTGCCCCGTGGCCGTTATGTAGCGTGCTCGACATGACCATGCCCAGCGTTCGATCGGCAGCCGTCAGTTGCCAGGCACGTTCAAGGAAGAATCTGTAGCAATCTGGGTCGCCACCGGTTGTTTTCCGTTTCACAACCGGTTCGCCATCTTCTCCTTCGGACTCCTCTTCTACGACCGCAGTCTGGTGGGCATACAAGCCACCTTTCAACAGCGCCCCCGACACCGCCTTGGTCTGGAACTCGTAGTCGTCCCACGCTGCGGCAACTGATGGATTCTGCTGGTGCAACTCTGCGATGCGGCGATTCTTGGCCGTTCCCTGGAACTGACGGATCAACGGTTCATAGGCCAGGTAGAAGCCGTCGCGCTCCGGCTTGATCTTATCCCACGGCGGATTGCCTAGAACGCAGGAGAACCCGGCGTCGGCTTTCTTCTGGCCGGCCTCGTCGAAAAACACTTCAGGGAATGCCAGTTCCCAACAGAACGCCCCGGCCTGTTCGCCCCGTTTGCGATGCGGCTCGACCGCCTCCCGGTGCGGCCCTGTCGCCTTGCCGGTCTCGACCAGATCGCGCAGCCAGTCATTCAGACGATCGGGATGGACTTCCGTCCGCGAGAATGCCAGGCCAACGCGCAACTGGTGCGTTTCCCACCAGGGCTGCAACGTTCCCCGCAGCGCGGCGTACCGGGCCTGATGCAGCGCGAAGTTCGTCGGTTCCTGCTGGAGACTGTGGTTGAGTTCCTGCAGGCACGTCAGCGCCCGCGCAAATGACGCACAGAGCGCCTTATGGCTGGGGGTACCGAATTCATAGGCGATCACATCCGTCTGATCTTTTGGCGAGATCAAGAGTTCGACTGGCTGGACTGCCTTGGCTTTGCCTTTGGAACTCCTACTGGGACGCACCCACGGTCGGACAACTTCCGCGGCGGGAATTCCCAGCAGCGAATCGCCGCATTGCAGACGGTGATCGACAAACGACAGCGGAAACTGCGAGGCCGCCGTGACCAGCCACAGCGAGACTTTGGCCAGGTCGACAGCAAGCGGATTCTTGTCCACGCCGTAGATGCAGTTACCGGCAACAATCAGCCGGCAGACCGCGAGTTCGCGTTCTTCGTCGGCGCTCCCCCAGACTTGAATCAACTCGTCCGGGACGTCCGCTAGCACCAGCAAATCGTCCTCGGAAACGCTGTCGGCGGGATTCTCGGTGCGCAGCCGCGCGACTTCGCGCCGGTAGGCGGTCAGCAAATGTCCCGCCAGCCGACGCGTCGCGCCGACAAGAAAGTGAGCGGACCCCATCGCCGGGTCCAGCACTTTGAGGGACAGGATTTCCCGCGGTGGCTTTCCGTCGGCCATCGGGTCCAGCGCCTCGCGGACGAGAAACTCCACGAAGGCCCGGCTGGTGTAGTAACTGCCGGACTGCTTGCGGGCCTGGCTGCCACGGAGGTAGACCGTGCTGGGCGCGATTTCGCTGAGCACCTTGAGCGGCTTCTTTGCCGATTTCTTCCGCTTGGGGCGTTCTTCTTCGTCCTCGGCCTCCGCTTCACTGTCATCGTCTTCCGGGCTGTCGGCATCTTCGTCGTCGAGTTCATCCTCGTCCGATGTGTCGTCATCTTCGATCTCGTCTTCCATCGACAGACCGTCGCCAGCCAGTTTCTCGCCGCGGATCTCGCGAATCCGCTCGCGGTCGGCGTCGTTAATCACGATGATCCGGCTGTCGAGTTCACAGCGCCAGAGTCGGCTGCGGGCGAACGCCGGCGTCTGTTCCAATAGACCTTCGTAGATTGATCCAAGCTGTTCGACATTCAGTTCGCGGTAGGACAGGCGAACCTTGCCCACCTGTCCCTTAGGTGCCGGAATGAACGTGAGTTGCTCGATCACGTTGTCGAGCATCGCATTCCCAAGCACCAGGTCGTTGAGACGTTTTGTGCCGCTCGGATCGAACAGCGCACCGCCGTAGGCACGAATGTTGCCCTCCGGTCCCAGATTGCACCCGGCACGCAGGAGCGAGAACAGCGCGTTGAGCGAGGCCTGAAAGAAGCCGCCGTTGGGATCGGAGGCTTCAAGCGAGTCCGCGCCGGCCTCACGAGCCAGGCGGACCAGCCGATGCAGCGAATAACCTTCGCGATACGTCAGCACATCCATCGGCAACAAATTCAAATCCTCGGCATAGAGGACGAACAACAGCCGATACAAATAGCGCAGTGTCTCCTGATACAGTTCGTGCAGGAGCTCGTCGGAGATCGGTTGCGGAATCGTGGTTTGATTCTGGGGATGCTCCACAACCCCCTGCATGAACCGCACGACGGCAGATTGGACCTGCCGGCCGAGCGTGTTCGAGACGCTGAGTTGATGCTCGCCGCCGATCTTGCGAACGCGATCGAGCAGTGTGGGATCGCTCGTGAGCGCCGACTGATTCAGCAGGGCGTGCAACAGCTTCCAGGTCTGCAGCCCGGCCTCGCCCCCTTCGGCAATCGCGGTCAGATCGAATCCAATATGGGACGGGAGCGTGCCGACGGTGCAGACGAGCCGCAGCTCGAAAGCGTTCAGGATCACGCCGTAGTCGAGTTCCTGTTCCCGAAGCACGCGCGACAGCGATTGCGTTGGTGCGAAGCGGCGATGCAATCCAGCCGGAGCGGCATCGAGATGGGCGTCTGGAGCAATACAAAGGGCGCGTGCGATGACGCGATCGCCATCACCGTCGAGGAGCGGCGCTCCGGCTTCTTCCTCCTGTTCCAACTCGGTGACGACTTTGCCGACCCGGCCGAGGCTCCAACCCAAGAGTGGGGCGAGCTGCTCCAGCAGCAGCGAATGGGTCGACCGAGCTTGCTCGCGATCACGAAGCTGTCGCTGTGCAAAGCGGACTTTTGATGACGCCTGCTTGTACTGTTCTTCGGCGACCTTCTGTGGAATCTCCTTGCCGAGCTGCGGATCGTTCCACAACAGCTTCGTGCAGAAGTATTCGCTGAAGGCTTCGCCGTGGAAGGTGACTGGGTCCATTAGGCGATCTCCTTCGCAGGGACGCGCAGCAGGACGCCGAGTTGCTCGACCTGTGGGACATCAAAACGAAGTCGCCGGTCGAGGAACGATAGGTATTCGTCCACCTCCTTGCGGTGCTCTTTCAGCCGCCGCTGAATGTGGGGTGGCAATGGACTCTCCATGCCCGGCAGCGCCCGCTGGGTGGTTTCATAGCCCGCCGAGATGGCGGTCCGCGTGGCGGCGGCCCAGGCATCAAACTGCCGCTTCAAATCTCCCTGTTCGGCGAAGCGGATCTGCTGCATCGACGACTTCCAGCTCTCGGCGCGGCGCGTCGCTTCAGCAGCCGCCTTTTCCAAGGCGGCTTCCCACCAGTCGCCAAACAGACGCGGAATGCACGCGGCCGGAACATTTCCTGTTCCAGGAACGTGAATCAGGGGCAAGGCGTCGTTCGCGGAGAGTGTGCCATCGCGCTCAATGCGAACCGCGACCAGTTGCTCCATTTCGGTATTGTCGGCGGTGCGGACCGTGGCGAGAAACGTGGCTATCAGGTCGGGTTGCTGAATGTCCGAAACCAGCCGCGCAGCCAGTCGGTGGTCGTCATCGCGGCTGTATCGAGTTTGTCGCACCCAACGAATCGCAGCCTGAACAAGCCGATGATCGTGATCGAGAATCTCATCCGGCTTCGCGCCTTTGGGGACTGCTGCATGATTGCAATACAGGCTTTCGAACTGTTGGGGCATGCGACCACCCAGCCACAGCGGCGGAACAACCGAGATTCTGAGAAGGTCCCCTTGCCGCTCGCCCTTCCCCCCCGCCAAGGTTACCGCCCGTGTGATGAAGTCCGGGAGATCGACGTTGATCTGTTCGCCGGCATTAATCGCCTTCTCCAGAATCCGAAGCTCTGACGCTTCGGGCGCATCGTCTCCCAGGACAGTCTTGCATCGATCCTGGGTCACGCGGGCCAGTTCGGCGTCAATCGCGCGGTCGGCTTCTTCAATGGCGGCTTTCAAATCGTCGGGGGACTTTGCCAGAAGGTCTTCAATGTGATCGGCCTGCAGCGACCCGAGCACATCTCCAACCGATCCCAACGCCCTGATCTGCCGTTCGATCTTCTGGAACAATCGCGCCAGAACCTCACCTTCGTAGGTGTCTTTGGAATAGAGATACCCGAATCGACAGGCTTCCGTCTGACCATAGCGGTCCACACGTCCTTGCCGCTGGAGCATCCGGTTGGGATTGAAGGGCAGTTCGTAATGAATGACGCGGTGACAATGCTCCTGGAGATTCAGCCCTTCGCTGGCGGCATCGGTCGTAACAAGGAGTGGGAACTCCGGCTTGGCGAAGTCCGCCAGGGCCTTTTTGCGATCGGCCTTTCCCAAATCTCCGCCGACGTAGCGAACGATCTGCCCTGCATACCCGTGGCCAGAAAGAAAGCCAATCAGCCAGTCCACCGTGTCGGTGTACTCGGAAAAGATGATGAATTTTTCCTGCGGATGATCCTGGTGGATCGCAGAGAGTTCAGCCAGCAGGCGCTCAGCTTTGGACTCTGTCTCGGTTGGACACTGGCTGGCCAGCTCTTCCAGTTCGAGCAGATCCTCCTTTTCTTGCTCGATTGAGCGAATCTTGGCTCCCGCAGAACGAATCTGTGCGAGGAAACTCCGGTGCACATCGATTTCGAGCTGCGTCAGGGCTTCGTCCGGGATCGTTTCTCCCTTGCGTAGGGAGCGGAGGTGATCTCGTCGGACCTCGACGCGCTCCGCCGCTTCCGCCAGGTTCTGCATTCGATTGTTGATGGTGACACGCAGCGCCGCGAGTGACGATGCTGCTCTCTTACGAAGCACGGTGGCCACCATGCGCAGCGCGTACTGATCTCGTGAGGCCGTGAGTTTCGCCGCTTGCGCGTCCAGTTCTTTGGCTTGCCTGGCGACGGCACGATGGACAGTCGCTTCCGCGGCCGTCATCTCCACGGCCAGAGGCTGCGAGGGTTCTGGCGGCACGAAGAACGGGTCGCCGTTCGGCTTCTTAATATGTCGTTTGAGGTGCCGGATGAGATGGCGGGAGTATTGGCGATACTGGAGTTTCGTGATGTCCGGAACCAGGGTCGGCTCGAGCAGCCGAAGAAGCGACGCAAAGCTTTCGTCGTACCCTGAGTGCGGCGTCGCAGAAAGGAGCAACAGCGCGTCGCTGGCCTTGGCAATCCATTGAGCCAGGCGATGCCGTTCGGACACATCATCCGTCAGCGTGTTGTCGGCGAGGTGGTGGACTTCGTCGCAGACAATGACGCTGAAGCGAACGTTCTGGATTTCACGGAAAGCACCGTCACGACGTTTGATGTAGTCAAACGACGCGATGATCCGGGGTTCCGTCGCCCAGGGGTTGCCGCCAATTTCGATCTGCTTCTTGGCGTCGTGAACGCCTTCGCGATCAAAGACTTTGAACTCAAGTCCAAATTTCGTTGCAAGCTCGTCCTGCCACTGCTCAGCAATGCCGGCCGGACACACGATCAAGATTCTGGCCGCGCGACGTCGAGCCATCAGCTCGCGGAGACAGAGCCCCGTTTCGATCGTCTTTCCCAGACCGACATCGCTGGCATTCAGGATTCGCGGACGGGGCAATGACAATAGTCGCAGCGCGGGAATCTGCTGATACATCTCAAATCGAACACGAGAGCGTCCGACCGCGACCAAGGCATTGGGTGGAGGCGCCAACGTGAGCTGGAAAGCCTCGTGCAGCAATCGAAACCGGGCATCGCGGCCCAGGCGCCGAAGCGCTAACTTAGGAATCTCATCAGGAGCGACCGGCTCCAGGTTCGAGATGACTGGCCACTCTTGGTTCCGGAGGGGACCGTCAATCGCTCGGACTCGCAGGCGATAGGCCGCCTGCTCTCCTGATGCCAATGGGCTGGCATCGACGATGATGCACTTCTGTCCGCGGCATTGAACGGTCATTCCGGCAGAAAACATTCAGCGGGTTCTTTTCCGAGCTAGGGGAGCACTTTCGGAATCTCTGTCTGCACTCCCACAAAACATACGCGAGTGACGTCTCTTGAAAATCATCTGCACGGCGGATGAAATCGCTTGTAGAACTTTACCAAGGCTGGGGATCAGCGAGTAGGAACGGAAATACAAAAGTTCGACGACTGCTCGTGCTGCCAGCGTTGTCGCAGGTCGTAGGGAGTAAAAATGGTTCTCACGAGAACCACGAACACAACCGGAGCATTGACGGTGGTACACAATCTCGCCACTACCAACGGCCGCACAGCCATGATGAATGCCGCGGAAGTTTCCTGGCATGGACCCGAAGCCTGGCTACATGAGCCAGCCACCGCCCGAGAGGCGATCGAAGCAGCAAGGTTGGATTCGGCTGATGCCACTGGAGCTGGCCACGCTTGGAACCTGAGCGAAATCGCACCGGCAACTTGATCTGCTGCCGCGCTGGATAGCGCAGCAACGAGTATGCCGATCCCTGACGCACGAACTCGGCAAAGACGAGTCGGACCCAGCTTAAGCCTGCACAACGGATCGTACTCAAAGCTCGTTCGGTCGGCGTTGAGGACATAATTAATCGGCCTTGTTCCGCCAGGCCTGCAACATGCGGTGTTTCAGGATAGCCGACTGTCGTTGCATCTCCTAACGATCGAATATAGGGCTTGGAGTTCCAGGTGATGGCTTTGACGATGGATGTGAAGTGGACCCCGATTTTCGGACCACGGGGATAGATGGAAAAGTGAGGTTGAACCGGTGAGAAACGGGGCATCGTGGAGAGATTCCTTGGAAGGGAAAGACGATGCCTCGGAAGTGGCGGTTGTTCGACGGAGCGTTCAAGGCGAAGGTGGCCTTGGAAGCGATTCGGGGACTCAATACGGTGAGCGAATTGGCGGCGCTCTACAAGGTGCATCCGACGCAGATCACGTTGTGGAAGAAGCAGCTTCTGGAAGGGGCGGCGGCCGTGTTCGAGACAGGCGCTGCAAAGAAGGTGGTGACCGATGAGCCGAGTGCGGCGGAGTTGTACGAGCAGATCGGTCGATTGAAGATCGAGCTGGACTGGGTCAAAAAAAGTGGCCGAGCACGGTGGCTGAACGCCGGGCGTGGATCGATCCGGATGATCGGCATTTGAGCGTTCGGCAGCAGTGTGCACTCTTGGGCCTGCATCGCTCGAATGTGTACTACGAGCCGGTTCCGGAGAGTGCCGAGAGCCTGACGTTAATGCGGTTGATCGACGAGGAGTATTTGCGTCATCCGTTCCTGGGGAGTCGCCGCATGGTGCTGTGGTTGCAGAGCCAGGGCCACGTGGTCAATCGCAAGAAAGTGCAGCGATTGCTGGGGAAAATGGGACTTCAGGGAATTGCACCG
>JBGATC010000063.1:0-31830 GCA_044229335.1 Planctomycetaceae bacterium
GTGGAACGGTCCGCGACCCCGTGCAGTTTCGACCCCGTTTCGGCCAATAGTTCAACGTCAACTTCATGGCGAAGGACTCCTTTCAAAGTCCCTCGGCACGCAAATCGCAGACCAACTCGCGTTATGAAACTGGCTCTAGCTGGTTCGGAAGTCTTTTGGTTTGGGTCGTCGCGAAGCTTTGGATCATTGTCGCATGGATCTGGCGATGTGTTCTGTATCCCATGATCGGTCTGATCGTACTGCGACCAGGCGTAAAGTGGTGCTACAACTCTGCTCTGAAATGGTGTCAGTCCTGGATGACCCACGAGAGTCAGTTACAATTGGCACTGAGTTTGAGTCATCTTGGATGGCGGCTCTTCCTTTTCTGTGCTCTGGTCCTGCCGTCGATCAAACTCTGGATGTGGCTGACCTCGGACTCGAATGGTGGGAACTCGTCGGGATATTCGGTCAAACAGATTTATCAAGAAGGGACCGAGCAGCTGGCAGGAGCGCAGATCCAGCAGCAACAGGCGCTGGCCAGCTCGACTCAAAATCTTCCCCCGACTGGTCCTTCACCGGCTGCGGTGGCCCAGAATCATGCCCAGGAAGTCCCACGCGAGCAACCTGCAGCCGTAGATAAGCCGCAGGCTGGGGAACACCCGCGTGCTGCAGACGGTGCGAAGCCTCCCCAGAAATCGCCCTCTAAACGACCTGCTGGCCCGGCGAGAGAGTGCGCCGACTGTGAATCGCCCCAGCAGCTCGTCGTCCTTCAGCCGCCAACTCCAAAATCCGCGCAGCATCAGTCGCCAACGAGGTTCGAGTGGCTGCTCGAGTGGTGGTGGACGTGGCTCTGGGTTCCTTCAGAGTTTGTGTTGTTATGGATCGCGGCCCGCTGCTTCCTTTACGATCGTTTTGGACAAACCGCAAAAAACACCTTGGAACATTGTCTTCCAAAATACTGCGAGTGTGGTCCTGACAAGCTGCTGGAGCTGATGCGCGAACAATTGCTGCCGAGCCAGCAACAGGCATTCGATGAAGTCATCCAGCTCATTGAATCACGACCGCTGTCTGAGCAACCGGAGATCATCGCGATCAAAGGAGCGTGGGGAGCTGGTAAAACGATCCTGCTGGACACTATCACACAGTATTTTGATGTCCGCAGCCGCAGAAGAGTCCTGCAGCCAGTTTCTGCGAGCCAGAAATCAGGATCATCAAGTCGGGCGTCTTTTCAGGATCATGCGTCACCATTTGCCATCCGCGATGCTGAAGGCCAACCGGTCAAATCCGTTGTGGTCCCGGTCAATGTTTGGTCGGAGTCGACAGAGCGTGAGTTTCATTTGGCGCTCTTCGAACGTCTCGTAGGACATCCCGAAGTCCCGGCGGTCGCTGTTGGGTCTGGATGGCCATTGTTTCTCCAGGAATGCCACCGTTGGTTTCACTACCCATTAATGCTGTTGCCAACATATATCCTGAAATACTGTGGCAATATCTTTTCGGGAGGGAAAGTGACGTTGCCCGGCGGAATGAGCTTCTCCCTCAATCTCTCTGATATGCTCTGGCGCTGGGAGCTCGATCAGACCCTCCACGATCTGCGAAAATACAATTACCGCGTGATCTGGGCGATCGATGATCTCGACCGAACCTCACCAGACATGGCTCAAGCGGCCTTGTCGGTCATCCGCCGGTTTCTCAATCATCCCGGCTCCATCGTGCTCCTGCCCTACGTCGAAGATCAACTGCGTTACAAAGTCTTCAATTTATTGATGCAAACCCGGACGGATATCGAAGCAACGATGTTTGCGGTGATCTGGAACCGGGTCATGACGGAGGACGCAGCACACCTGCATGGCCCCGGAGAAAACGCGTTGACCCGGCTGCTGGGGACGTCCTTCCGCGAGCCGTTTCCCCCTGAAGCAGAGGGAGCCGCCGGGACTCATCCAGACGATCAATCCTCGCGAACTCAGCGGAGAATCGGCGGATTCTCACTGGCCAAATGGTTTCCGCAGCATTTTGGCCAGTCGCTTACGCCAGAAGCCGTTTCTGCCCTGTTGACTGCCGAACCGGACGGAACCTTCTCCCGCTACCTGAAAGCCAGTCTTGTTGACTACTACATTCATGAGATCACACCAGGCGAGCGTCGGAAACTGGCATTCCTGTTCGAGGAAAAGTACCTCCATCAGATGCCGGTCCGGATCCGTCGGATCAGCGCCGAGGATCTTCAGGAGATCCCATTCAAGTTCACGGATATCAAACCGTGGGCGCTGGATGGACTGTACTACATCGGAGCCCGTCCGGAAGAAATCCTCGTCTTCGATCCGACTTGGCGCATTCCCAGTTCGAAGCTCGTGCCGATTCCCGACACCCCAGTCGAGCTCGATGCGGCGATGCCATCGGAAATCCCCCGGGAATTTCGCCGTCTCATCCAGAAGTCCATCGAAACGTTGATGAGGGTGTTCCAAGTCAAGCACCCCACGGCTGATCCGAAAATTCGGCATCTCACTGCTGACCTGCATGACAAACTGATCCGACTGGATGACGAATATACAGATTCGGAAGACGATGCGCGGGTCGTGGAACTGATGGAAGCCGCCCGCGAATTGTCGATCAATTTCGATGAAGAACTGATTCTGGGGAAAACAACACGCACGCGGATTGCTGATCTTCTGGGAAAATCGGCCGACGCGACGCCGGAAGATGCGGAGACTCGCTTGATGCGCCAGCGGCGCGTCGCCAAATGTTTCGCGTTTCTGGTCCTCGTCTCCTATCGGCAAGTCTCTCGGTATTCCCTGCGGGATGCCTAGGTTCGGAAAACAACAGCAGGCGTGTTCGTTAACTGACTCCCGAAACAGACGCTCGCATGAAAGTCCGTGAATCATGCCCGATCCCAATCCTGCTGACCCCGGTCCCAATGACACCCAGGAAGTTGTCCCGCATGCCGAAGAATCCCGCGCGGGGGGACTCGAAGAGTCGGAAAATGTCCTCGTCTCGAACGTGAGTGAAACTCACGCCAAAGACAGCCAGCTGAATGCTGCCGTGGCGACGATCTCCAAGGTGGAAGGTCTGCCCGTTGCAGCGAAAATCCAGCAGTCATCCGAACGAAAGGCGGTCAAGCTTCAATCCGAAATTCAGGCGGATGACGAGACTCACAAACGTGCCATGTTACAGGAATGGTGGGACTTGGCCTCGGCGGTTGTCGACTCCGTCTTCGATGGAACTTCGCCCCCCGACCCCAAGAAGCCGCTCCCTTCGGTACAAGACCCGGAGAGTGAGCCTTTAATTCGCTGGATGCTTTCCGCCTTTCGGGGAGGGGAACTCTTTTTCGAAAGAGTTGGTCAACCAGCCAGTGGACTTCACGAGCAATCGGATTTACAGCAATCCATTGAACGATTAAATCCCACTCCACAACCAGTCGCCTCGCCGGAGATTCTCACACCTCCATCGACTGTGGTGGGGTCTCCCTCGCAACCGGTCTCCCCGTCACCGGTCGATGTGATCCTTCCGTCAGCGGAAGCACTCGCTGTGACGACAACGGAAATCGCGCGCGTACTAGGAATCCCGGCGGCGTCCCTGATTGAGGGCTTTCGGGGGACCGCAGCCGAGGTCCAACTCCAGGCTGTGGCCTGCGCCCGACAAGTTGGTTCCGACCCGCGAATCGTTCGCACGCTGTTACAGTTTATTCTGGCACGGACAATGATTCGTCTGGAAGCGGAGCGCTCCAGTTCAGCAGAAGACCGGGTCGACACCGTCGTCGCTGTCCTGGCAGCCTCGCGCAATCTGACTCCGACACTCTCGTTTCGACGTCTCGTCGCGCGCTTGCGCGCCACTCTGGACGAACAAGAGACGGATCGCCGGGGTGACGGCTATTACCTGACTTGGAGCATCCTCGGGGATCTCTTATCGCGGCACGATGATCGGGATTGCGAGCGACAAGCCTCTGTCTATTATCATGAAGTGCTCTGCGGCCAGATTGAACTTCTTCAGAAATTGGACGGTCCCCCCTCCAATCCCATGAAGGAGCGGACGCGCGTCGGGGCGAACAATATGGCCGCCTACATCGGTCGCAAGCTGCGTGACGATGATGGACTGCGGAAGGAAGTTCGAGAGGCAGCCCGTTCCATGCGATTGAAACTTTCGAGATTAGCGACCGCCTGCAGCATCGCCGTCGTGAATCACCCACAGTCGGAACGAGAGCAAGCGGCGGTCGCCGTCAGTGATCTGTGTTTCGTGGAAACAGAGAACGGCCCGCGTTTTTCTGATGCTTCCGTCGTTGCCATTGACGAATTGATGCGGAATCCGATGACGGGTTCTGGTGCCGATCCTCTGGAATACTTCCAGTGGGCGTTCAACGAAGCCGCGGCGGCGCTTGCCCGGCTGGCGATCAAGGATCGGTTCCCAGATGCACCCGGTTCCTTCTTTAATTCCGGTGTTTCACTGCTGCGATTGTCGGGGGCGATTAAACTCGGTGGGACCAGTTCAGAAGCCAACCAGTGGGTGGCGTATGTGCGCGTGCTGACAAACGGTTTGGGACTCTGGTGGTCGTTAACGGCCCCGGAAGATTGGGAAGACGCCCTGGAAAAACGAGACGGTCTCGATTGTGCCGTCAACCTGATGGGAGCGATCGTCGATTCTCGTCTGGAAAAAGCTCGGGCTGATGCGGGAGCTGATGATGGCGAGGCGCGGAGCACCCTGGAAGGAATCATCCGCACGTTATTTGCCTGCCGGGTTCAGCACCAGGCAACTCACCGGTTCGCCTCCGATGTGACCGCTTGGACGCGGCTTCAATCATCGAGCGCGCACCTGGGGATCAAGACCGATGGGCCGCGGATCAGGGCAGGCTCTCCCGCAGCACTGCAAAAGATGGTGGAAACGTTCCTGCTCCAGTTCATCAAACTCCATCCTGAAGTCGAACCGACGGCCTCTGTTGAGTGGCCTTCCAGTGATCCCCTCCGCCCCTCCGCCAAATTGTTGCATCGGGCATTCCTGTTCTTATGGAATGACCAGTTTCGGTCAAACGGCAAAGAGTGGGGACTCGTTCCCCAGAACCTCATCGAGCATTGCGATGATCTGACAAATGCCGCCAAGGATCTACGGAATACGTTCACGACAGCTTACAGAGAGTGCTTCGACCCGACTTTGCCACCGGAAGACAAAACCCGCAATCGCGGTCCGTTGCTGGCCTGCGGGTTAGAAACGGAAGCCAGTTGGCACGATCTCTGCGAATTCGCTTGGGGTCATACTGCCAGTGAAGGGGGACCGCGTCTCAACCAGGAGAAATTGAGTGATGCCCTGGCACGTAACACCTATGATTGGCTGCGCTAGTGGCCTGACCGAGGCTGGACTGGTCAAGGCAGCTCGTTCAGATTCACTCACTCCGCTTCGTTGAACCAGTCTTCGGCGGTGCGGACGCGGGCGGTGGCGACGGGTTCTTCGAGATCTTCGATTTCGATCGGGTCGACCCCCAGACCGGCCGGAGTGAAGAGGTCTTTCCCTTCCGGCCAGAGTTCATACCAGCCATCTTCAGTCCGGCGGAAGAACTGCTGGAACCAGAGCATCCGCTGAACGTTCGGCTGCGGCACGGTCAGGGCGAACCAGACGCCGGCTTTATCGTGCCAGTCGAAGAGCATCCCGAAGAAGCCGCTGGGGATGTACTTCACGTAGTGCATGTCGACCACGACCGCCCGCACACCATCACGATCGATCAGTTGCGTCAGTCCTTCGCGGAGCAGGGCAAGATCGGCTCCGTCCCAGATCTCCATCGGCCCCAGATGCAGGACATGCGTTCCGTCTTCCAGGACGTCGATCACCATCCGTTTGAAGGTGCGTTGCGTTTGCATGAGAGCAGCGTCCTCGGCGTGGGCGTGAGATCGGAAGACCAGGAAGCGAGTGCTCAAAAGTTGAAACGCAAACGGCGGTCCGAACTGCAGACGGATTTGTGGAATCCTTCGTATCTGGCTGAAAGGAAACAAGATGCGACAATTCCGTTCGGCGTCGTTTTCGTGAACGGCGTTGTGAGAAAACCTCACGTGTTTCCGCTGTGTAGAAATTACTCCACGTGGGGCCTCCCGTTGTGTTCTGGTCGGGTACTTGAGTCACAGTGCGACCTTGACTGAAAAACTGGAATCTTTTTTGCCTCTGCTGCGTCTACGAGGGAGACTCAACGGTCGGAAGCCATCACATCGTTCCGAACTTTCCTGTTTTTCCGATTCTGCACACTCGACAAGCATTGCGCAGTCTGCTCAAGTGATCCGCAGAGACTTGCGGACCAGAAGGGTGTTCGAGATGCAACATCAATGGCGATTATGGTTTGTGTTGGGTGTGCTCGGCTGGCTGGGTAGCGGGGCGACGCCTGCACTCGGGCAGGAGACCGGATCGGCTGATCAGCCCCCGGCGGTAACCACTCCGGCAGCCCCCCCGGCGGAACGGACGATTTACGTCCCGTTCAAGAACATCCGCACGGTCTTCGAGAAGCACGGGGCGGGAATCTTTGTCCCGCTGCAGGACTACCTGCACCTCCTCGACCAGACTCTCGGCACGGGCTTGAAGAAGCCCGAGGCCCCGCCTGTCGCGGGTGTGATTTCGGCGGCGGCGTATGTCGCCACTGTTGAACAGGACGTCGCCCGGATCCAGGCGACGTTCACGATCCAGGTCTTGAAGTCGGGCTGGGCGGAAGTCCCACTGAAGCTCGGCAACGCCGCGATCGGCAAAGTTGAATCGGCCAAAGGGAAGGTCCTCGTTCGCGGAACAGGAGTGGGTGAGTACGGTTTGCTCTTCACAGAAGAAGGGGAGCAGACCGTCACCATGGAACTGACAACGCGCGTCCTCACAGCCCCCGATGGACGCAGCTTCGACTTGCAGATTCCGACCGTCGGCGTGACGACTCTGGAACTCACGGTCCCGGACGCTGACCAGACGATCGAAGTCCAGCCCAAGGTGTTGCAGCTTCCGCAGGAAGGGGCTCCCAAGACGACGAAGATCAAGGCGAATCTGGGTTCCACCGACAAGCTGGCAGCCCGCTGGCATCCGCGGGTGGGAACGAAGCCCGATATGGAACTCCTCGCGAGCGCGACGAGCGCGACGCTGGTGCAGGCCGAAGACGGGCTGGTCCATACCGATGCCTTCTTCACGGTCGAAGTGCTCCGCGGGCAGATTGAACGGCTGCGACTCGTGATCCCCAAGGGGCATCGTGTCCTTGACGTGGTCTCTGCAGCGCGCGTTCGCGAGTGGAAAGTGGCGGAAGAGGAGAACCGCCAGATCGTGACGGTGGAACTTGTCAGCCGTCAGTCGGGGAAAGTGCCGCTGGAGATTCACACCGAACGCGCACTCGATGCGGAACCATTCGATGCCGCCGGGGTCGATGCAAATACGGCGTACGGCATTCATCTGCTCGATGTGCTTCGGGAAAGTGGCCAGGTGGCGATCCGCGCGAGTGCCGATCTGGTGCTGAATGTGACAGCTCAGCAGGGCTTGTCACGGATCGATGAAAGTGAAGTCGATCAACGGATCAAACGGCCGGGCGCAGCCTTCTACAAGTTCTATACGCCGCAGGTGCGACTCACCGCTGCGGTGAAACCGGTCGAACCGCGACTGCTGCTCGATCACGTCTCGATCGCGACTTACACGCAGGATCAATTGAAGCTCGATGCCTTCCTGAACTACACGATTGAGCGGGCCGGTGTGTTCGAACTCTCGTTGAAGCTCCCGGCCGATCTCACTGTGGAATCGGTGGTCAGCGACCAGTTGAAACAATTCGACGTCTCCCCCGATCGGCAGACGTTGCGCATCACCTTGAAAGAACGCCGGACCGGTGCGTTGTCGATTCGCGTGCAGGCATCACGGACTCGTGATGCAGCCGCCGAAGCCGCGGATGGCCTGGTCCCGCTGCTCGAACCGATCGGCGTGGAACTCGAAAACGGCAAGCTGCGCGTGCGTGCTCCTGACGCGCTCGATGTGATTACCGATACGGAAAAAATCGTCGGGTTGCAGCCCGATCCGCAACCGGGAGATGACACGCCGGCCGGATTGCGTCTGATCTCCGCGTGGACGTTTAATCGTCGGCCGGTTTCTCTCCCAGCGCGGACCGTAGCCAAGCCGACGCGGCTCACGGCCGGGGTGGCCACGACGCTCGATGTGAAGCAGGGGCAGGTCCAGGTCAACACGGCGATCGTGTACTCGGTCGAGTACGCCGGGTTGGATACGTTCCGGTTCAGTGTGCCCGAAGCGATTGCGGACCAGATTCAGATCACCGCCGGTGATGGTTCTCCCGCTCCGATCAAGCAGAAGAGTCGGGCGGCCACCGCCGTGGAGGGGTGGGTGACGTGGACGGTGGTGCTGCAGCGTGATGTGGTCGGCAACGCCCCGTTCCGCGTCACGTATGATCTGCCGCTTCCCGCTGATGCAACCGGTTCGCCGCAGACGATCACGGTGCCGTTGCTGCGTGTGGTCGATCCGTTCGATGCGGCCGAGAAAGATCAGCGCCGACGCTCGATCACGGTGGCCCGGATTGCCGGGGAAGCGACCGTGAAGAAGGATCGCGTCCTCTCGGTCGCGGCCTCGGCGAGTGGTGGCGATGCCGAAGCGATTGACGTCCGCGAGTTGACCAAGTTGCCGCAGGATGGACTTGTCGCCTTCCGTTACTTCCAGCAGCCGGTCGAAGTGGCGTTGACCTCAGCCAAGTACGAAGTACAGGCCGTGGTCGAAACGGTCGTCTCGCGTGGGTTGGTGGAAGTTGTGCTGGATCGCGCAGGCGGGGCGACCTTCCGCGCCCGCTATCTCGCTAAATCGAGTGAACGCCAGCGACTGCGGCTCGATCTGCCCAAAGGGGCGGAACTGCTCGGTGTGCTCGTCGATCGCAAGCCGGTCTCCCTGGAGAAGTATCCGGATGCCAAACCGAGCGACATCTGGGAGGCGTTCTATGTCAACGTCGCCCGCACGAAGTCATCGGATGAACTGTTCAGTCTGTCGGTCGTGTATCGCCTGCCGTTGAAGCCGGAACCATTCCGTTCGCGCGGCGGTCAGTTGCTGATGCGGCTGCCGATCATTGGCGGGCTCGACATCCCCGGCACCGCGGTTCAACAACTCCGCGTGGGGGTCTGGGTCCCGGATGATTACGCACTCGTCGGCACGCCGAAGCACTTCGAGAACGATCGCCCCACAATCTTCCAACCGCTGTGGCGACGGGCCACTCGGTCCGATCTGCCCGAGTTGCGGCAGTGGATCGGTGTTGATGACGGTGGCGTCTTTGACTTCCCGATCGAAGGACACGCCTATGCCTACACCAACCTCGGTGGACGCGATCGGATCGAAGTGACGTGGTGGCACATCCCCTTCTTCACATGGGTCGTCAGCGGAGCCTTGATCCTCATCGGACTGGTGCTGCGAAATACGTCGTGGGAGAACAAGCTCACACTGCTGGTGCTCGCCGCGTTCGGTGCAGCTGTGGGGGCGTTGTTTGATGCCGACCTGATTGCTCATGGACTGTCGGTTGCGAGCTACGGGATCATCGGGATGGTGGCCCTGTGGTTGATTCATGCCGTCCTGCATCGTCCCTCCCGCGGGAAAGGTGGCGGGGGTTCGACACCCGGGTTTCCTGCCCCGGTGATTCCGCCTCCCGGCACGTTTAATACGGTCGTACTGGGGACCGAGAAGCCCGCTGAGCCGAGCGCTGGTTGATTTGCCGTTTCGCTTCTCCCCGTGTCGGCGGTCGTGCTCATCTTCGCTGCCAGATCCGTCGCAAGGACTGCATCATGCAGAAACAAACCTGCTTCTCACCACGGCTGAGTGACGGGCGAACCTGCGCCTGGCTGCTGCTGGCGTGGTGTTTTCTCGGACAACCGCTGGCTGGGCAAACCGACCCGGTCAGCCTGCCCGAGCGGCGGATATTCATCCCGCAGGATGAACTGGATGTCGTGCTCGAGCGGGATCGCCGCGGTGTCCTCATGCCGCAGGCCGAATTCCGTAAACTTGTGGAACAGGCTCGCAAAACGGCTGCAGCCCGTGGTGTCGCGCCCACTCCGCTGGTCCTTGACCGCTGCGAGTACACGGCGAAGATCGTCGGCGACCAGTTGCTGATCACGGTGAAGGCAGAGCTTGAACAACTTGTCGACGACTGGCAGAGCTGGAGTTTTCCACTGCAGCGCCTGGCGGTTGAACAAGCCCGCCTGAACGATGAGCCGGCGCTCGTTGGTCGCGAGAAGGATGGGGCACTCACCCTGTTGACCGCGAAGCGCGGGGCGCATGTGCTGGAACTGCAGCTCTCGACGGAGATCATTACGCTCGGCAGCGATCAGGCGGCAGCCTTCTCGCTGATGGGGAGTGCTGCAGGTGAGTTGGCCATCACGCTTCCGGCCGGAAAGCGGCTGCTGGTCGATGGCCTGCAATGGGAACGTCCGGCCGCGGCCGATCAACCGGCCGACTACCGCATTCCTGTGGGTGGTCGTCAAGCCGTGCAACTCCGGATCACCGATCGCGACTCGGAACGGAAAGCTGATGCGCTGATCTTCGCGACGACGGGCTATGGACTGTTTGTCGCCCCCGGTGAAGTCACCTGGCATGCCCTGACGACACTGCAGATTTTCGGCAAGCCGATGGATCGGATGACCTTCGCCGTGCCGTCGACGCTGGAAATCGCCGAGGTCGAATCGACCGGGTTGGAATCGTGGGACATGCGTGATGATCCGGAGACTCCGCAGCGGACGTTGATCACACTGACGTTCGGCCAGCCGGTGGAAGGATCGCGGAAGATCAGCTTCCGCGGAGTGATGTCGGCCGAGGCAGGGACGAGTTGGACGGTTCCCCCACTGACGGTGATCGATGCCACCTCGCATGTTGGACAAGTCGTGCTGCAGTATCCGGCGGGTGTCCGGTTGCAGATCCAGGAACTCGACGGCGTCCGCCGGTCAACGTTGCAGCACAAGGCGGTTTCAGACATGCCGACAGACATGGGGCCGTTGAAAGCGGCCGAGTCGTTGCGGTTCGATGTCTGGCGGGAAGATTTCACGCTGCGCATGCTCACGCAGCCCAAGGCGCGGGAAGTCCATGCGGCGGTGGCAGCGGTCCTCGATGTGGCGAGCACGGGCATCACGTTGCAAACCGCGTTAACGCTGACGCCGCGGTTTGCGCCGCTGTTCGATGTCGATCTCGATCTCCCGGCCGAATGGACCGTCGTCGCCGCGTATGCGGTTGACAATCAGCCATTGAAGTGGGAACTGATTCCACAGGCAGCCGGAACCAGCCGGTATCGCTTCGCCCTGCGACAGCCGTTACCACCGGGGGTGGAAGGGGTCGTCAAGCTGGAACTCCGCCGGGAGGTTGAAGGCTGGCCGGTCGAAGCCGAGCCGATCACATTCCCGCTGCCGGAACTCGTCTTGCCCCAGTCAACATTGACGGAAACCGCCTTGATCGTACGGGGCGATGCCGATCTGGAGCTCGCTGCCGAAGAGTTTCTCGGCCTCGATCCGGACACGCTGAAGGCAGAATGGGAACGGCTGCGATTCCAATCACAGGACACGCGCTACAGTGGCCGACTCAAGGTGACCCGCAAGCCCGCGCGGCTTGCGGCGCAGACCATCAGCTTCTATCGGCTCGATCCACAGACGTTGCATGTCGCCAGTTTTGCACTGGTCACCGTCGATGGGGGTGGTGCCCGCCAGGTGATTGTCTCGCTGCCGGAAACGGTGGGGGCGAATGTCGTCTTTCAGATGCCGGGTCTCGTCGAACAACAGCCGCTGCCTGCGCTCGATGGTCGTCTCCGCTGGCGTTTGCAACTGGCAGAACGGCTGCGTGGCGGAGCGATTCTCACCACGGTGCTGGAGTTGCCACGAAAAGCTGGTGATACAGTCGAACCGCCGGTCCTGACGATTGAAGAGACCGAACGGCAGTTTGGTGCGTTGGTGATCGAAGCGGGCCCCGAACAGCAATTAACAATGAAAGCCGTCGACGCCGCCGGGATTGAACTGGCGGAAACCGACCCGGTCGATCTGCCGCCAGTGGCGTATCTGCCGAAAGAGCGGATCGTCGCAGCGTTCCGCACCACCGCACCAGGAGCCCGGCTCCAGATTTCAGAAGAACGCTTCGACAAAGCCGCCGTGCCAACGGCTGTCTGCAAGCTCTTGCAACTGCAGTCGATCCTTTCACGCACCGGGGAACTGCAGCACCGAGCCGAATTTCAGTTACTGACCGCGGGGGTCCCGCAGGTCCGGCTGACATTGCCAGCTGAGACGCAACTCTGGGCCGCGCTGGTCAATGGCGCGCCGGTCGAGGTGCGTCGGCTGGAGAACGATTATCTCCTGCCGCTGACGGCCGTGCAGGGCGAAGCCCAACTGACCGTCTCGCTGTTTTATCGCGGGACGACCTCGGCCTTCTCCCGTGCGGGGACGTTTACGCAATCGCCCCCGGCCTTAGCAGCCGTGCTGGGACAGGGGCAGATCGAACCGATTGAAGTGCTCGAACAAACCTGGGATGTGAGCCATCCGGACGACACGCTGCTGATCGCCAGTCGCGGAACGCTGGAACCGACGGGCGCGCTCGACGAAGCGGGCTGGCTCGCGGAATGGCGGGAGTGGATCAAGGCTCCGAGCTTCGGATCATTACTGCAAGGAGGCTTCGTACTCGTCGTGACCGCAGGAGCGATCGCGCTGGTGGTCCTGCTGATTCAGCGTCGCGGTTGGCGCGGTGGCATCGAAGCCGGCGCGGTGATCGGTTCGATCGGGGTGCTGTCCCTGTGCGTTCTCTCAACGACCTCTCGGATGTCGCACGAATCGATGGGCATCGTCCCGATGGCGACCACGAAGTCTGCCGCTCCCTATGGGAGGGATGATGCCGTTGCCGATGTCAGTGAGTCTGCGACCCCGCAGGCAGAAATGCCCATGCCGACGGCCGCCCCGATGACCGCTCCGATTGCACCGCCGCAGGAACCGCGGCTGGAAGTCCTGAACGATATGGTCGCCGCCGATGAGCAGGCCCCCATGAACGGCGAACCGCAGAACGAGCGCAAACTCAAGGAATTGGATCGACGCCGCGCTGCCGAGAAAGATCTCTCGAAGGCCATCGAAGAACGCGAAGAGATGGTGGCATCCAAAGTCCGAGCCATCCAGGATCTCAAAAAGCAATCGGGGGAGAATGCTTATGGAAACAGGAACCGCTTTGCACAACCGGGAGCGAACAGTAGAACCCCCGCTCTCTTTCCACAAGGGGGAGCAGAAGCCAAGCCCGACTCGTACAAGAACACAAAAGATCAGACTCAATGGCAGGTGGACCAGGATGCGGATGCCCTCGCCGAGGGTCTGGTCATGCAGCAGGCCCAACTGGGTGACAAACGTGAGCGGGGCGAAGTCCGCGACATGGATGGACTCATCGATCTCAATATGGGACGTCGCGGGGGCTTGCTCTCACTGTCTCTGATCCTGGAAGCCCCGCCTGGTTCACAGACCAAACGCTTCCGCTCACTGACGGCCCGCGGCGCGGGGGAGCGGGGGGCGCTGGAACTCGACTATGTCGATCGCCGCGCAGGACGCGTCTTCCGCTGGTTGCTCTTCGCAGCCGGTCTGGTCGCCGGATGGTACTCACGCCGTTGGACACTGGGTGCCAAACTGAGCGCGGCGGTCGCCCTGTTCGCGGTCTCGTGCGGATTGATGCCGATTGTCCCGGTCACGTTGCATGTCCTCCTCGACGGCCTCTTTGCTGCGGGCTGTGGCGTCGTCTTCAGTTGGCTGATCTTCGGCATCGGCCGTTGCTGCGACTGGATCTGCAGTTGTTGCTGCCGGTCAGCCGCGCTGCTGTTGCTGGCCGTCTTTCTCGGAATGCAGGGGACTGCGTCCGCACAACCGGTCTCACAACAACCGGCCGTGCCACAGACAGCCCCCGATGTGGCCCCTAACGCCGCGGCCAACCCAGGACCGACAGTCCCGACCCCACGACCGCCCGTCCCCGCGCCACGACCGGGTCTGCTCTTGCCATATGTCGAAGGTCAGCCGCCGCTCGATGCGGAAAGGATCTGGCTGCCGCACGAGAAGTTCATGGAGCTGTATCGGCTCGCGAATCCGGACAAACTGCTGCTGCTCCCGGCACCGATCGCCGGACGGATCGTCGAAGGCTGGTATCAGGCAGCACTCACCGGACCCGTCGTGTCGGAAGCCGCCTCCGTCACAGTCACTGCACGGCTGGTGATCCGCAGCGCGGTCGATGGGCAATGGTCGACCGAATTGCCATTTCACAATGTCGCGCTGACGTCCGCGAAACTCAATGGCCAACCAGCCGCGTTGCAGTCGGGAGCAGGGAAACTCACGCTGATCGTCCCGAAGGCTGGTCTGCATGTGTTTGACGCCGAGTTTTCGGTCCCGGCAAAAGTCCTGGGGCCGTCCGGCTCTTTCACGCTGCCGCTGACGGCGACCCCGGCAGCCAAACTGGCGTTCCTGTTGCCGCAGAAAGAGAGCTCGGTCCGGATCAATGGTTCAACCACGATCTATCGCCGTCTGCCCGATGCCGATCCGCCGCGGATTGAACTCCCTGTCGATCGCGGTGGCGATTTCCAGATCAGCTGGCAGCCCGATCAGGCGCAGGGTGCGGGTGCCGCCGTGGTGCATGTCGAGTCGGTGACGGCTGCCACGATTGACGATGCGGGGGTGAAGCTCAGCGCGGGCTTCAAGTATCGCGTGCGTCAGGGAATCATTCGGGATGTCGCCCTGAACCTTCCCGAAGCGGTCCGCCTGCAATCGGTCAATGGCCCCGATGTCGGTGGTTGGGAACTGGTCGGTGCGGGAGCCGAACGCCGCTTACGCATCTTCCTGCGGCGGAACGTCGGGGATGCAACCGAGTTGACGGTGGAAACGTATCTACCCTACCGCGTTCAGCCAACCGCTTCGTCGCTGGTGATTCCCGAGATTGCACCGCTGCAGATCACGGCGGAAGTGGGGCACGTCGCGGTCTATGCTGGTGATGAATTTACCCTTCGACCTGAAGGGGTCACCGGCCTCGTGCAGGTCGAAGCGGCCAACTATCAGCCGGCAGTTCCGGTCAGCCGGCTCGCTGTTGCCCCGCAGTTTCTGTATCGCTTCAGCAAGCGACCGTGGGCCCTGCAGGTTTCCACGATGCGTCGATCGTCGCAGCTGCAGGTCTCGATCGACCAGGGACATCGGATTGCCGACCGCAAGATTCGCACCACCTCACGGATCGTCTGCGAGTTGGGGAACGTGCCGCGATCAGCGGTCGAGCTGAAGGTGCCGACCGGGTGGGTGATTCTCGACGTTCAGTCGGCAGGGCTGCGCGACTGGTTCCTCAGCACGGCGAATGACCAGCCCCTGCTCACACTGGAGTATGAAACGCCGCGTGAGGGAGCTGTCGAAGTGATCGTGCTGTCGACTCAAACCCGCGATCCTGCCGATCCCGCCGTGAATTTGTCGGCCCTCCAGGTGACGGGCGCGCTCCGGACACAGCGTCAGGCTGCGGTCTGGCTCGATGCCGGACTGAGTGCCCAGATTCAGAACCTCGGTAAGTGGCGCACGCTGGATGCCAGCACCGTCTGTGCCGAGCTCAAATCATTGCAGCCAGCCGCAGCACAACTGGCGTTCGAGTCCACTCTCGAAGACCCGGGAACCCTGCAGCTGACCGTTGGACGGGCGACGCCGCGGCTCGTCGGTGAATCCTTGACAGCTATTACGGTGACCGATGTGGCCCTCGTCTACGGCCTGATTTTTCAATGGGAAATCACGCAGGCCACGACCGATCAATTGATCCTGGAAACTCCGGGGGAGTTTGCCGGGAAACTCGACTTCCAGGGGGCGAACCTGCGGGATGTGGCCGTCACCACTCAGGCGAACGGAACCGCTCGCTGGGTGTTGTCGCTCCGTTCTCCGGTGAGTGGGTCGTACACGCTCACGGCGAGCGCCACGATGCCGCCGCCCGCCGAACGCATCGCCGCACCAGTCATTCAACTCCTCACCAGCAGCACCACACCTGCCCCGCTGGAAACGCAACGCCGCTTTGTGCTGCTCATCAACACCTCGCTCAGCCAACTGATCCTGGCGACACCCGATGCGGCGGAAGCGGTCCAGCGGGAAGACCTCGATATCGTCGTCCGGCCCGAGATGGCTAACCAGGCAACGCAGTTCGTGCGGTTGAAAGACTCGGCCGGGGAACTGGCCTGGACTTTACAGCGCTACCAGCCGACTGCCGGGATTCCGGCATCAGTCAATCTGGCTGATATCACGACGATCCTGGCCCGCGATGGCAGCTATCGCAGCAGCGTGGCCTACACGGTGAAGAACCGGTCACGCCAGTTTCTCCCGGTCGAACTGCCTCAGGATGCGCGGCTTCTCTCCGTCTTCGTGGGAGATGCGCCCTCCCGGTCCGTGCGGACCACGCTGGATGGGAAAACGATCGACCTCATCGCGCTCCCCAAAACTGGTGCGGCCGATCTCTCGTTTCGCGTTACCCTCTTCTTGTCCGGTCAACTCAAGACGACGCTACCACATGTCTCGATCTGGTCGGCAAAGTCGATCGACGTCCCGACCCCGCGCGTGATCGGTCAGGAAGAGAACGAGCAGTTCGGCATTCCTGTCGCACGGACCCGCTGGGTGGTCTATCTGCCAGACGACCTGGTGGTCTCGCCGCTCCGTGATCCGTTGCGGCATAACCTGAACCAGCATCAACAGGGAGGCGATGCCGATTCCTACTCGGCTCGGGCCCTGCTGCAGGATTACTCCGAGATTCTCTCGAATTACGACTCGCTCAGCAGTGACCGGACGCGTTATCAGGCGCGGAATAACCTCAAACAACTGGAATCGAGTCTTGTCCAGGAATTTGATGCCAAAGGTGGGAAAGACGCGGCCCTGGGTGAGGAACGCCGCAAGTTACAACAGCGGTTGAACGAACTGGAAACACGCAGTGCGAATCCGCAAGCGTTCGACGTGAACACCCACGGTGCGCTGCAATCACAAGATGCTGAGCAACAACTGGGGATCGCTGGAACGAATAATTCGATCCTCTTTTTCGACAACGGCGGCCAGGGATTGAACATCCAGAATGGGCGCGGAGTTGTCGTCGATGGAACAGCGATCATCAATGGCGAAGCCGACTTTAACTTCCGCTTGAAGAGTGAGGCGTCCCAAACCGAAGCGGCTGCAAAAGCCGCCGAGCAGGCGCAAACCAAGCTGCGCTCCAGCGGCAATCTCGACGCCCGGAATTACTACCGCCAGCAGAACGATACGCAACTGGAAAACCTCAATCGCGACATCTCCGGGAAGAAATTGGCGATCCAGAACAATTTCTCGAAGCCATCTTCCGCGACACCCACGGATCAAGCGCCTGCACCGGGACTCCAGCCACCTGCTGCGGGCGATCCCTTCGGTACGCGCCCATCAGGTCAACCGGGTCCCCAATCAAATGTCGACGGTCCGGTCTCCGGATCAGGCACCGTGATCACGAACGGGCTCCCTCAATTTCGTGGGTACTGGATCGATGGCGGAAAATCGGGAAACTCCCTGCAACTCGGTGGGGCAGGCGGTGGCGGGATGGGAGGCGGGTTCGGTGGCAACCCAGATGGGGGTGTGCAGGCTCAAGGACGGATGGATCTTCCGGCCCCGATGGTGAACGGTCCGGGGCTGGGCTTGATGAATCCAACCAATCCCGCAGGCTGGTCGCGCAGCGGCGGACTCTCACTGACGCTCGCGCTCCCCACTGATGGCCAGCAACTCGTCTTTGCAAAAGCTGGCGGTGATGCCCGGTTGGCCCTCCAACTCCGTCCGCAGGAAACCATTTCGCTGGCACTGGGCAGCATCTGGACGATCGGGTGCCTCGGTCTCGCGTTCGTCGTCTATCGGGCGGCACAGCGTCCGGGGTCCCTGCGATCGTGGGGGCCGTTGTGTGTGGCCATTGTCTCCGCCATCGCCTTCCTGACACTTGCAGCCCCGCTCTGCCTGTTCGCGTTCCTCGTGTTTCTCGGCAGCTGTCTGGTGCTGGCCTGGAACGCCTGCTGGTCACCACGCACCGTGTAATCGTCGTCGCAGGTCCTGAGAGCCTGCACTCTGACGCAATGAAAGCCGGGCATCGCTTTGGACGCCCGGCTTTTGCCTCTCGAATGACGCCGAATTGGGGTGGTGACGCTGCGGACCGATCGAAAGGCGGAAATCCGACATGGAAGACAAAGCCGGGCTTCGACGCGCGATTGAACTTCGCCTGCACATGCGGTGGCTGCAGTTCACCCCACCTGAATAATGGCTCAGATCAGCGAATGACCGCTGCCGGGATTGCCCTGCAGGGAGTGACTGGCGACAATGCGTTCATCATCGCGAGTGGCTCCGCGTTCGAGCGCAGCCAACTCGTAGGGGCTGTCGCACCTTGAGGTCGCCAAGATGTTTGTACGACGCGGTTCGCTGTTGCTGCTCTCATGTGTTCTGGGGTGCGGATGGTGCGTTGTGGGATGCGGAGGAAATGCGACACCGCCCCCACCGGCGAATCCCCCGCAGCCGATCGCTGTTCCGAATCTTGCACCCGCACCCGGTCCGGCACCTGTCGCCGGAGCCGCAGCTCCTAAGGCTGGCGTGAAACCGAAACAACCCTCCAAGCCGAGTAGTCCCTTTCCGAATGAAGCCCCGGAAAATGTGCTGACGGTCGATGCCACGGCCCCTCCATTCGTGGTGACTGCCGACACACCGCTGATCCCCGCAGGAGATCGTCTCGCGGTGGTCGCTGGCAGCCCCGGGCTCACGTCGGCACAGTTAACCGTGGCCAGCGGAAAATCCGGCACGGAATCCGCCGTTGCGGCTGCGCCATTCAAGTTGCCGACCGGATTTGTCGCGGTTCCGACAGCCGGTTCGGCCGTGGACGGAGCCCCTCTGCAGATTCGTTGCGAGAAAGACGAATCGTTGATGGTCTATGTCCCCGGCGGCGCATCGATCGTCGGGACCGACAGCGGGCCTTCAGATTGTGGCCCTGCCTTCCCGGTCTTTCTCGACGCCTTCTACATTGATGCTCTGGAAACCACGAACGCCCAGTACGAGGCGTATCGCAGTGCGCTGCGTGACGACAAGAGACGTGTCCCGCCGAATTCAGCAAACGCCAATGCCGTCGAGTTCCCGGCGCTCGGTGTGGCCTGGGGCGATGCGCAGAATTTTCTGAAGTGGGTCGGCAAAGAGCTGCCGACGGAAGCCGAATTCGAAAAGGCGGCCCGCACGGGAGAGGGATGGCGGGCTCCGTGGGGAAATGGTCGCGCCGTGTGGGCCGAACCACGGACACCGCAGCTGATCTCGATTGGCGGGAGTTTTCCAGGAGATCAGAGTCCCTATGGGGCATTCGATCTCGCGGGGAATGCCCGCGAATGGACGAGTGATTTCTTCCAACCTGCGGCACATCAGGAAGCCTACGAACTCGCGCAGTCGAAAACGCTGACAAATTGGACCGGACCGAACAAGGCGATCACCGGGAGCCAGCGTGTCATCAAGGGGGGCGGAGTCGATTGGGCGGGCTGGCATCGAGCCGGGGCCGATATGTCGGCCCTGCTGCCGGATGTCGGCTTTCGTGGTGTGTTACGGCTTACCTCCATCACCGCAGCGGCAACCGAGGCGGCGAAGCCGAATCCTGAAACGAAGCCGGCGACCAAGAAAACGCCACCTCGTACGGGTTTCTAACGTCCCACCGTCGAGTCAGAGCATCGGAAGAAAGCTTGAAACCTGCGGAAGATCGCCGGAGTATCGGATTCCGGGTTCGTGAGACTTCCGCGACAATTGCAATCTTCGGGATTGTCGCTGACGCGACGAGCCGTCAAGATACACGACGAAATGCCCCATGGCGGGGGCCTCGGGACGGCTACCGAGAGTGATTGGAGCGTGCGCAGGGCCAACGTGTCCCTGCCGCTCGATTGCCCGGACGGCCGACCGGTTCACATGAGGATTGGATCGATCTATGCGTAACGCGTGGTTGAGGTTCTGGACGCTGGCGGTGTTCAGTGTCGCGAGCATCGCGGGGACGGTGCGGGCGGAAGACGAGATCTACGCCGAAAAGCTGCTGCCACCGGAAACGCTGGCCTTCTTCTCCATTCCCAGCGTGGCCGATTTGCGGGAAGCATTGAAGGATTCCACGTTCGGCGACATGCTCGCTGATCCGGCCTTGAAGCCGATCATCGCGGACATCGAAGCCAAGTTGAACGAAGCCTCGGCGAAGGTGAAAGCCGAAATCGGTGTGACGCTCGAAGAGCTTTATAACCTCCCCGAAGGCGAGATCACGTTTGCCGTGGTCGAGAAGCCGTCGCGCAAAGCCGCAGTCGTCATGATGCTCGACGCCGGCGAACACGGTGCCACGCTCGACAAGCTGGTCGAGCGGATGCACGATGCGCTGGTGCAGGAAGGGGCCGATCACTCAACCCAGGAAATCAGCGACGTCGAAGTCAACGTCTACAAGTTGACGGGGGGGAACGACAACCCCTTCAAGACGCTCGCCTACTTCACCGACGAAGGCTATCTCGTGATTGCGACCGAAGTCGCCGCGATCAAGTCGGTCCTCGAACGCTGGGATGGCGACAGCGATGACACCCTGGCTTCGAGCGAAACCTTTGCTTACATCCAGAAGAAGTGCCAGACCGGCGATGAAGAGCCGTTGATGAAGTGGTTCATCAATCCGATCGGCATCGTGCAGACGACCGTCGGTATGCTGCAGGGGCAGAACCCGCAGGCGGGGCTTGTGCTCGGCATGCTGCCGATTCTCGGTCTCGACCATCTCAAGGGTGTTGGCGGTGCTTCGGAGATGCATGTGGCCGACTTCGAGTCGACCAACCGCCTGTTCATCTACGTCGAACAACCGGCCACCGGAGTGCTCGGGGTGTTCAACTTCCCCGCAACGGAATTGAAGCCGCCGACGTGGGTCGCAGCCGATGTTTCCTCGTACTCGGCCATGAACTGGTCGGTCGAAGAGGCGTACGCGGCGATCGAAGCCGTCGTCGACTCGTTCCAGGGGCCGGGAGCCCTCGATCGCGTGCTCGATGGTTTTGCTGAAGAAGAAGACGGCCCGATGATTCATCCGAAGAAGGATCTCATCGAGCAGTTTGGTGGGCCGATGCACATCGTCACCGCCACTCCGTCTGCGGCAGGGGACGAACCGGCGGTCCCGAAGATGGCCCTGCAGATCGGTGTCAAAGACGTCGAGAAGATGAAAAAGACGCTAGCCAAGGCCGCAAAGACCGACGGTTTCCCTGGTAAGACCCGGGAATTTGAAGGGCAGACGATCTACGAAATGCCCGCTGACAACGATCAGACGTTGTCGCTCGCGATCGCCGGTGGAGGTGTCGTCTTCTCGAACGATACCGCTGCTGTCGAATCGATCATCCGTGGCAAGACCGCCAAGCCGCTTGCCGAGTCGGCGGCGTACAAGTCGCTGGCCAAGCACTATCCGAAGCAGACCTCGATCATCGGCTTCTCGAATGCCGAAGGGCAGATGAAGGCCGCTTACGAGATGCTCCGCAAGCAGGATAACGACAGCCTCGAAGGGATCGACCTGAAGAAGTTGCCGGAATGGTCGGTCCTGCAGAAGTACTTCAAGCCGCAAGGGAGCTACGCCGTTCCCGACAAGAAGGGGGCCTTGATGGTCGGCTTCTCGCTCAGCGAGAAGTAGGACCGCTGCCAGACTTCGATCGCGCGGTCCCTGGACGCCCAGCCATTCCGATGGCTGGGTCTCTGCCGGTCGCCGGAATCGCTATTTTCCGTGCCGTCTGATCCTGTGAGAACAGGGCCAGACGGCATTTCTCTTTCCCAAGCTCACAACCCGCAGAGTTGGCGAAACTTTCGACAACCCGCGGTGTTTGATCCTTCGTGCCGACTCACGGCCTTGTCGGATCCCAGATATCAAGGTGTGCAAGATGTCATTTCCCCGTGTTTCCTGGACGGCCTGTGTGACAGCCGCCCTGGCGTTTCCGAGCCTGACGCTCGCCCAGGCTGCCAATGAGGACATCTTCAAGTCGCTCGACAAGAACGGCGACGGCAAGGTCACTGCGGACGAGGTTCCCGAAGAGCAGAAGCGGTTCTTCGAGCGCTCGCTGCGCGTGGGCGATCAAGACGCCGATGGGGCACTCACGAAAGACGAATTCACGCAGGCGACCAAGCCACAGGACAATACCCAGGTCCCGCTTGGACCGCTCAGCGGTCAACCGGGCGACCGTCGGGGCGAACTTCGCCAACGCTTCGAGATGCTCGACAAGAACAAGGACGGCAAGGTTTCACTGGACGAAGTCCCGGAACAGTTTCGTGATCGGATGAAGGCCATGTTCGATCGACTGGGCAAGTCGGAATTGACCATGGAAGAGTTCGGTCGGGCATCGGGTGGTCCTCCCGGCGGCGCACCTGGAGCCAATCTCTTCGATCCAGCAGCAATTTTCGCGCGGATGGATACCAACGGCGATGGCAAGCTGACTCGCGAGGAAGTCCCAGCGGAATTCAAGGATCGGATGGGCCCCGCGTTCGACCGCCTCGGAAAAGATGAGATCGGCCGCGAGGAGTTCATCGAAATCTCACGGCGAATGATGGCTCAGGCTGGCCCGCGATCAGCTGGTGGTAACCCTGTCCCTGGCGAAGGGATGCGGCCGGGTGAAGGTCGCCCCCCCTTCCTGCCGCTGGTCTTCCGCAAGCTCGACACCAACAGCGACGGCCATATCAGCAAGGATGAACTGGCCAAGGCGACGGAAGTTCTCACCGCGCTCGATGAAAACGGCGATGGCAACCTTGATCCGCGCGAATTGATGGGACCGCCCCCTGCAGGCTTCGCCGGCGGATTCCCCGGTGCTCCCGGGGCACCTGGCACCCCCGGTGCCCCGATGCGACGTCCGGGTGCTGATCAACCGGGTGCCAATTTCGGGAGCGAACTCTTCGGCCGGATGGACCGCAACAGCGACGGGAAAATCTCCAAAGACGAAGCCCCGGAGCGGATGAAAGCGATGTTCGATCGGCTCGACAAGGATGGTGACGGGTACCTCACCCCCGAAGAAATGCGGGCCGCTGCCGAACGGCTGGGTGGTCGTCCGGGAGCAGGCGGACCGGAGGGGGCACCACGTCGTCCGGCTGCTGAAGGAAGCGATCAGCCCCGCACCCGCCGCCCGGAATCCGAGCCGAAGTAGACTCACGACCGAGAGTGAATGATCGACACAACAGACGCCCATGGATCGCCATCCATGGGCGTTTTGCCTTTCAAGTCAGCGCTGCGAGCGCTACCTGTGCTGCCTGAGCGACCTCGGGATCTTCATCGTCGACGGCCGTGCGTAAGGCGGCGATCGTCTCTTCCGCCACGGCCGTCCATTGCCCCACGGTTTTCGCTGCGGCTTCCCGGACGAGCGGTTCTTCGTCCTCAATCGCAGCCGTCAACTGTGAGTGCAGGAGCATCGTCTGGGCTCCCCACTCGACGAGAGTCGTAGCGACCGCTTCACGCAGTTCTCCGTTCCCTTCACTCAACCAGCGCCCGAGAATCGGCAACACGACCGCGGCGGCCCCCACGCACGGCCGGGCGAGTCGGGCGACGCGGACTTGCGTCAATGGTTCCAGGTCGTCCCGCTGCAACAGGGCCAGCACGACGGCGGTGCGCTCCGGGGCGGTCGCGGCCTCCGCTTCAAGTGTCGCTGCCGCTTCCAGTCGGACATCCGGATCGACGTCGTTCAACAGGCTGAAGAGGGCCGCGGTTGGTGTTTCGAGGTCGGTCCGTTGCCACCACCGCGCGGCTGCCGCCCGCAGTTCCGCTTCCGGATCACCCAGCAGTTCGACAGCCAGCAACGCACACTCGACCGGCGGCAAGAGCTGACTCAGCGCCAGCCACGCCCGAAACCGCGTTTCGATCGGTCCGGCCGCGGCCAACTGCTCCCGCCACGCTGCGGGCGTTTGTTCGGCATACCATTGGGAGAGCGATTTTGACATGGACGTGATTCGATCTTGGTCGTGAGTCGTGGGAGATGCACCATTCTGGTCGACCTGCGATCGACCCCTCACCAGTGCATCACCATGCCGCCATCGACATTGATGGTCTGGCCGGTGACTTGAGCCGCGCGGGACGAGGAGAGGAAGACGATCATGTCGGCGATGTCAGCGGGGGATTGCCAGCGGTTCAGTGGGACCATGCGGGCGATTTTTTCAGCCGCCCAGGTCTCGTAGGGAATCACGGCCTCTGGTGTTTGTCGCGCGGCCCACGACTCCCAGACGCGGCGATTCAGCGGCGTCTGTACCATCCCCGGACAGACAGTATTGACCCGCACATTGTGGCTCGCGAGGTCTTTGGCCAGGCACTGCGCGAAGTTAATGTTAGCCGCCTTGCTGGCACTGTAGGGCGGATCGGTCGGCGAACCGATTTGCCCGGCGATCGAGGCGACAAACACGATTGTCCCCTGCCGCCGCTCCATCAATCCGGGGGCGACAGCATGGGCGATATTGGTCGTGCCGAGAATGTTGACTTCCAGGACCGATCGCCAGGCGTCTGGCGGAACATTGGTGAAGGGAAACCCAAAATGCCCGGAGCCGGTCGCTGCGGCGTGGACGACATGCTCAACGGGACCGAACTGTTCTTCCGTTTTGTGGAGGGAGGCCGCGATCGACTCGGGATCAGTGATGTCGCAGACGACTTGCAGCAGCTCGTGGTCAACCGAGGGTTCGCTGAAGCTCCGGTCCCAGCAGGCGACCCGGCAACCCTCTGCACGAAAGGCGAGCGCTGTCGCCCGACCGATCCCGCTGGCCCCACCCGTGACGACGACACATTCTCCATGGAAACCAAGATCCAAGGGAGCCCTTTACTCATGGACCAGAACAGGAATCGCTACCGGGATGGCGGTCGTCGTCATTTCTCGATCGATTTCAGCCGCGTCACGTCACGGACATGTTGACCGTCGCGCGCATCGCCCGCTATCGTGCTCCATCACAGCATACTCAGCACCCCTGTTCTGCGCCCACGGAGATTGACCACATGCCGACGTTTCGTTTCCTCCGGTTGGAATGGTTGAGTCTGGTCCTCGTCTGGGGGCTGGTCGGCTGTCAGTCCGAAATTCCCCGTCAGGCCGGCGGAGACTCTGCCAGTGGGGGAAATGCCAACCCGGCGACCCCCGCTGCCGGGGTGAAGCGGATTATCGTGCTGACCAACGGGAACTCCCCATATTGGGATGCCTGCCGTGCGGGGGTGCTGGACGCCAATCGCGAATTGAAGCTGGAAGCTGCCGGGCTGACGGCCGTGCTGGAAGTCAACGACGGCACGCCACAGGGGCAACTCGACAAGTTGCGCCAGTTCGGCAGCCAGAGCGATGTCGCTGCAGTCGGCGTCTCGGCGATCGATGCAAACAACGCCGCTGTCGCCGATGAATTGAAGGCGCTCCGCGAAAAGGGGATCGCGGTCATCACGATCGATTCGGATCTCGATCGCGAGAAGTTCCGGGATGCGCGCACCGCATTCGTCGGGACCGATAACCTCGCCGGTGGAAAAGTGCTCGGCCAATGTGCCGCGGCCCTGCTGCCTGGTGGAGGCGAATACGTAACGTTCGTCGGTCGTACCGGTGCCCAAAACGCGATCGAGCGGATCGGCGGTTTCGGTGAAGGGGCCGGTCCGTCTTTCCTCTCGAAAGATACGATGGGGGACGATCTCGATCGGACACGCGCCAAAGACAACGTCCGCAACGCGATCGGCAATCATCCTGGTCTGAAGGCACTGGTCGGCATCTGGTCGTATAACGCCCCCGCCATTGTCGACATCGTGCGGGAGTTAAAGGTCCGCGAGAAGTTCAAGGTCATCGTCTTCGATGCCGAACCGCTGACGATCCAGTACATGCAGGATGGCGATGTCGACGCGATGGTGGTGCAGGACCCGTACGCCATGGGCTTCCAAGGGGTCCGACTGCTCAAGGCGATTGTCGAGAAGGATACCGCGACGCAGGGCGAAATCCTGCCGCAGCTCGGTCAGCCCAATGGGGACCTGTACGACACCGGCTTGAAGGTTGTCGTGCCGAATGCCGATTCGGCGATTCTCTCCGCGCCGCTGGGAGACAAAGTGAAAGTGCTGCCGCTGAAAGACTTCCAGGACTGGCTGGCGAAGTATGGCCTGACGGGTTCGTGAGCCATCACGCTGCGTGAGATTGGGTCCGCTAGAGTCGTAGGGCAGGCTCCTGCCTGCCGCATGGGCTCGAATCGGTGCATCACCGACGGCAGGCGGGAGCCTGCCCTACTGAAGAACCTTCCACGTGGGTCAGTAAGAGTTGCCGTGAGTCTTCCCGCTGTCTGGCGCCGTCACGAATTCAGTCTGCTGCTGGCGATCCTCTGCGTCGTCGTCATCACGGCGGTGCTCGATGTCCAGCACAACTACTGGGAGCATCCCGGGGCAAGTGCCTGGGAACTGCTGCGCCAATGGTCGATGCTCAGTCTGATCGCTCTCGGCGCAGCCGTGGTGATTATTGCCGGTGGGATTGATCTCTCAACCGGATCAGTGATCGCCCTGAGTGGAACCGTGTGCGCGGCCTTATTGATGTGGCTCGCTCCCGATGCGATGGCTGATCCGAACGCACCGATGCCCTGGATGGCCGCCGCACTGGCGATCGTAGGAACGCTGGGGGTGGGCTTTCTGGTCGGCAGTCTGCATGCCTGGCTCATTACGGTGGTGGGGTTGCCCCCGTTCATTGCGACGCTGGCGACACTCGTCGGATTGCGCAGCCTGGCACGCGCGATGTGCGATGCTGTGACGGCGGCTGCAACGGGTGGCGTCGGCAGCACGCAGATCAACGTCGGCAACCTGCAGTTCCGGTACCTGGCGAACTCCGTCATCATCCCAGCGATCCTGGTCTTGGTCTTGAGTGCGTTACTCTGGTTGATGCTAAGCAAGACGGTGTTGGGACGCCATCTGTATGCCCTCGGTGGGAATGAGCAGGCGGCCCGGCTCAGTGGTGTCCGGACCGATCAACGCAAGTGGGTCGCGTACTGCCTCAGTGCGATGCTCAGTACGCTGTCTGGCATCCTTTACATTTGCGATCAGGCGGTCGCGGAACCACAGACGCTTGGCCGCGGCTATGAACTGAATGCGATCGCCGCCGCGGTGGTCGGCGGCTGCAGTTTGCAGGGTGGCGTCGGGACGGTGCCGGGGACGATGCTCGGGGCCCTGTTTCTGCGGGTCGTGATCGACGGTGTCGCGAAGATCATCGATGCGGGCGCGGATGTCATTGAAGGGTTAATTGTCGGGGTTGTCGTCGTCTTTGCGGTCACGTTTACACGAGCGGGTGCGGGGCATACGTCGCGGCGAAACCTGTTCGATGGCGGTCTGGGACTGGTCACGGTCGGCAATCTCACGCTGCTGGCCGGTGTGCTGGCGGCGTTGCTTGGGATCAAGTTCACCGCGGGTCGGCTGCAGCTGAACGGAGCGTGGCTGTCGCTGTGGGCGATGGGGGCGACCTTCTCGCTGTTGTGGCTGGCTCGCTGCCGCTGGTCGTCTCCATTGAAACGCCGCCTTGGAGTGGTGTGGGCAGTCCTGACGGTGGTCAGCCTGCTGGGGATGGATCGCGCCTTCCCGGCAGTGCAGCGAGAATGGGCGATTCAGTCCGTTCGCGGTGCGGGTGGCCAGCTTTCACAAAACGATGACGGTGTGGTGATCGAGTTCACCGGCTCGACCCTGACTGATGAACAACTCCGCGGGATGACCCCTCGACTGCACGCCTTGCAGCCTCTGGCACGGTTCCAACTCGACTCCGCGCGGGTGACGGACCGCAGTCTCGACAGTCTGGTGAAATTGCCACCGGTCCGGGAACTGGATGTCCGCGGAACGCAAATCAGCTCGACGGGTTTGATCCGCTTGCGTCGCAGTTTGCCGGGTGCCCGAATTCTGCCGGAGTAGTCGGCGCATCAGACTTCACCACTCCCTGAGCGTTGTCGCCACAGGTGGCTCGACGCTTGTGCTGTAGAAACGACATCTGAACCGATGCTTCTCTCTGGATTCCGAATTCGGGAACCCCCGTGTCGCGAGGTGCGTCCTTCCGGATACTTAACCAATTACTGGCAAACGATCGAAAGGTCGGATATATTCACGGAAGCACAGGTACATCCTGAGTCACTCCGCAGATTGTCCCACCCTGAAAATGTCGGCCTCCCCGGCCGCTGTTCTAACAACGAACGACCATCATGCTCATCGCGATTCGCGTGTTGTATGCCTTTATTTGCGCGGGAGCGATCGCCACGCTCGTGCAGCCGGGGAACCAGCTTCCCCCCATCATGGCTGACAATCCGCTCCCGACATTCTTTCTGCTGCTGTTATTGACACAACTGGTGACCGTCGCGGATGTACTTCTCCCTCGGAAACGGCTGGATCTGATCTCGGCGGTTTACTTCGGTCTGTTGATCGGCACATTGTTGACATACCTGCTGGCGATCGCCCTGGGCCCTGTGCTGCCGGAAAATCTGCGGACGGTTGTCTACAGTCTGATGGCGATTGGGCTGCCCTACATCTGCATCTCGTTCCTGTTGCAGACCAAAGACGATTTCCGCTTTGTGATTCCCTACGTGGAATTTGCCCGTGAAGTCAAAGGGGGCCGTCCACTGATTCTCGATTCGAGTGCGCTCATCGACGGTCGAATCGCCGACATCATGGACACGTCGATCTTTGATACCGAACTGATCGTCCCCAGCTTCGTCCTGTCGGAAGTGCAGGACATCGCTGACAGCAGCGACAAGATCCGCCGGACGCGCGGGCGTCGTGGACTCGATGTCCTCACGAAACTGCAGCAGAACCCCAAGGTCGACGTTCGCATGTTCGAGGTCAAAGGGGACGAAGTCGAAGGCCAGTCGGTCGATCAGCGGCTGGTCGCCTTAGCGAAGCGGCTGGGCGGTCGCGTGGTGACGAACGACTTCAATCTGAATAAAGTCGCCAGCGTTCAAGGGGTGGATGTCATCAACCTGAACGATGTTGCCAACGCCCTCAAGCCGCGTTACCTGCCAGGCGAACTGCTGCGAATTCGCGTGTTGCGCGAAGGTGAATCGTTCGGCCAGGGGGTCGGCTATCTCGACGACGGCACGATGGTCGTCTGCGAACAGGGTTCGGCTCACGTTGGCAAGGAAATTGAAGTCGCTGTGACGAGTGTGCTCCAGAACAGCGCCGGTCGCATGATCTTCGGTCGACTGGTCAACGCGAACGTCGGCGCGGGTGTCCCCAGCCGGTAAATTTCGATCCCGATGAACAGACTCACGAAGCCCGGCATTGTCTTCCCTGCCGGGCTTCTGCTTTGGAAATCGGTTGAACGCGAGCGGCCCAACGTAATACCGATCCCATGAATCGGGTGCGAGTTCCTTAAATCCGCTCATCACGCGGAGCGTGATGGCTACCAATGAGCTGCGTCAACCGATCGGAATCTTGCCTCGCGCAGACAATTCTTGGGAACTGTATAAGCCGCCTGGACTGTGCGGACGATCCCGTTGCAGATCGCTGGTCTTGCGATCGCTGGCGTCACCCCGATTCCAGGAATTGTCAGCGCGTTTTTTTGGGTCCGCTCAATCCCGGGCGGCTCGCGCCACACCCGCTGGAACCCGGAGGAATGGGCAACGATTGCGTGGCGGGAGTGAGAACCGCATTTGGCTCGGCATCGTACGCCGAACATTCAAACGATCAAGGTCTTGCATCCATGACAGACACAAGACCCTGGGATCAGATCGTTCTCGTCAGCAACGACGTGGAACTCTAGTAAGTCCGGGTCGGCTGCCAATTCGCCGGGCGGACACCGGGTTGAGCGGCGGTGGGGATGGCCTGACGAACTGGAACCGGAGGGGCGAATTGCGGTGCGGTCGGCACTCCGGTACTCGGTCCGGAGATAATCGTGCCTGGCAAGCGGTGGAATTCTTCCATCGAGACGTTCTGAGTCGGAACACCGGGGTTGCCGTATTGTGTGTTCTGACCGTTCGCATCCGGAACCGCCGGAACAGGTTCAGGCATCGGCACGGGTTCAATGCCCGGCCCGGGAGCAGCGGGAGCAGCCGCAGGAACCGGAGGGACCGAATCATAGGCCGGAGCTGCCGGAACGACGTTGGGAGTCGGGGCGTAGTTCGGTGCAGGTGCATAGTTCGGTGTTGGGGTCGGATGGGGCATCCCGCAGCCGCACGAACTGGCAGCTGGTGCCCCGTAGGCAAAGCCACCATCCATCATCCCGACACCACAGCCCAGGTCGCCGCAACCACCATCATAGCTTCTTGCACTTATTGAAGTGCTTGGTGAGACAGCAGCCGCCACCAGCCAGTTCCATGGCGAGCGGATCGTTGTTGCCAACCAGGGGGCCAACGCTGCAGCAACCGGCCACAGTATTCAGCAGGAGCAGGGATCCAAGGAGAGACCAGAGGCGCTTCATAGCGAACCCTTCGACATAACCGACAGGTGCAGGGGGAAAGGAGAAGACCGGGGAAAACGGTCTTCCTTGCAATCATCGGACGGGCCGCGTGTTAAACTTTACCGATTACAGCAAATTTTCCGCTTAACCCGAGTTTGACGACGGCGCAGCGTGTACGTAAGCACCCATACAAATCGGAACCGGATGCGTCACGGAACCCCTAATACTATCATTAATAATCACTTACAGCGAATCACCTAAGAACAATCCGCTCAAGGCCGCATGCGCACAGAATGTGAGTTTCGCTGCAACTGCCCTGTTCAGGCAGGTACAGCCATGGCACCGCAGACAACCTTAACCACCCAAGTTTCCAACGGCGAGAAAGCGGCCTTCACCTCCCTTCCACGATGCTTTTTCTAACATTCCGGAAAAAATCGAGACTTCCGCGTGAACCTTCGTCGCGAATGCGTCGTCTGTAGAGTAGAAGTCGTAGTTCGGGTCGCAGACCTCGTCTTTGTTCAGTAGGTCGCCCGATTCCTTCGCCGTGGAGTGAGACGTCGTTCAAATCAAGGTAGGAATGTCGACTCCACTTGTTCTCTGAAGACTGCGCAACCCGCAGGAGGTGTGAAATGCAACGGCAGACTGGCATTACCGCAACGATTACCGCGACGACTGGCTTCCAGTTCGGTACGACGGCCGTGGCGGCATATGCCCTGCTGCCGGCCCCCTCCAACGGACCAGTCGTCCATCACCCCCACCCGGTCCATTCGAAACGCGACGAGAATTCAAGTCGCGGGAAGCGCTGGCGCTCATGTCAGCTCGATTCGATGGCCCCCTGTCCGATGGTCGCGCTCGAGCGATCCATGGAGACAGGGATGCCTCCCAGGCTCTGGGCGGCGCTGGTGCTCAGCCGGTCGCTCTGCGGCTAGGCCAATGATGCGTGGGGCGGTTGGAACAGGTCTGAATCGTTAGTCGGGGTTTCCCGGCGGCGCTGCAGACTGACCTCAACACGACCTCGATGGGTTTGGACATTCCTCGCTCGCTGCCGGTCTGATCGCAGATCGGAGCGCCTCGTGTGCATTCGCCATCACTTGCGATGGAAGTGCGTCTCGAGGTCCACGGCCTCGGTTGTTCCGCGCGGGGTGTGCTTCTTCGTGAAGTGCGCACCACGGTGAACAGCGGTGGCGAGCGCCTCGGCGATTCCCTCATGACGAGGACGCCGATCAGGCTTCGGAGAGCTATTCACCATGGAGACGACGGAGATCGCCGAGTTGGTTCGCGCAGCTCAGACGGGCTGCGCGGAATCGTTCAATGAACTGGTTCGGCAGTTCGAATCGAGTGTGTTTGCGGTCGCGCTGCGCCGGTTGCGAAACCGGACGGAAGCTGCGGAACTCGCCCAGGATGTCTTCTTCCAGGCGTATCGGAAGCTGAACCAGTTGCGGGAACCCGAGCGGTTCGCCGGCTGGCTGAAGCGGATTACGATCCGACTGGCGATCAACCGGGCTGTCCGTCGGCCTCCGGAACAGGCGCAGGATCCGGCGCTCTTCGGCGGACGGAGCGCTTCCGTG
>JBGATC010000064.1:0-32401 GCA_044229335.1 Planctomycetaceae bacterium
GATCTCTTCACGACTCGGCTTCGGCTTCGTCCGCACCACCAACGACTTCGTCTTCGACATGCCCAACTCCCTTCAAGAAGTTCAGCAGTCTACTTAAGCCTCCCAGATCGCGCCAGGGGTAAGCGCAGGGCGCTCTAGGTTGGCGGACTGGTGTCGTCACATGATCAAAGAGCGGCGTAACTGACAGCGGCCGGAATGTGAAACCGTAGAACATTCCTTGAACCACGCGGGTTCTACATCTCGTTGCTGCCGCAGTCGTCATCTGTTTGTTGCATCGATTGCGCTTTCGTTCGGCTTGGAAAGTTGCCAGGCGATCAAGAGTTTCTGGACGAGGTCCCGAGCAGCTTGCTCTTTTCCAGTCGGGATCAGGATTCGATGACGTTCCACCAATTCAATCCCGCGCGGGTGCGTCTCCTCAATATCAAGTTCAAGAGAGTTCGGGTGGCCGTTGCCAATCGCGATGGAAACCAACCGCTGATACGGCAACCCCAGGATGAAGCGGTGATTCGCGTAGAGGTAGTCCCCATGAAGATAGCTTGGCGGCGGGGTCACCGACGGATCGTCAACCTTGCCGCCACGGACGACGCGCAAATAATACGCAACGATCAGGACCCCGATGAGATAGATCACGACGCACAATCCGACCATGAACAAGCGGGAAATGTTGATGGCTTGTTCCCAGGAGAGCAGAGCGAGAAAGCCCAATCCGCCGGGCAACAGTCCTGCAACGATCGGCCAAAACAGTCGTTGTCGGAAATCCGAACGTAAGCGAGCCTTCTCACCGATCTGGAACGCTGCCCATTCGGCCGGTTCATACGACCAGACTTCCAGGAGATCGCCTCGGAGAATTTGTGCCGAGCGCTTTCCGATGGCGTAGGCCAACGGTGCACAAAACGCGGCGGACATGAGCAGCGTGGCGCCTCCCAGGAACCCCACGAACACCGCGATGCATTTCCATTCGGCATCTCGGGGCGGTGGTAGATTCTTGAGCATCCAGGGAACAAACGGCCCACTGCACCCCTGTAGCAAAATGCCTCCCAGTATGCAGAGCTGGCAGGCTTTCCAGTACGGATTTGGAATCGCTGGGGACTTGAGCATCAAGGTCATCCGGCAGGGGAATCTGACTTGAAAGGCGAGCACGATCCCCCGGGGCCTGTTCGGGGATGTGTTTCACCGCCAGTCGCCGCTGAGTACGAAGGCTCCCCAGTAGAAGGGTGGAACGCGGGTCTCAGCGGGATCGGTTGTCGGACGGTCGACCCGCACCAAGCCGCGGCGCCGGCCTTCACGGAGTAGCGTCAATTGGGCTTCACGCAGTGCAGCTAACGTCCCGAGGCGCTTCTTCAACCGGAAATCGTAAAAGTGCTCCATCAACGAGCGGGTGGCGTCATCGGGGATTTCCCATAAGCTGGCGATCACGGTCTCCGCACCGGCGACCTGAAACGATCGTTGTAGACCGAGCAGACCTTCAGTGCCGGCGAGTTCTCCCAAGCCGGTTTCACAGGCGGAGAGGACCGCAAGTTCGACCCCGCGGAGATCGAGCGTTTCCACCTCGGCTGCGAGTAACAGCCCGCTGGCATCATTGCCGCGTCCTTCCGCATTCGCTCCGGCAAACGCCAGTCCTGAAAGGACTCCGGCGGGTAGTTGCCGTCGCGGTGAGAGATCGCTTGCCGCGGCTTGCTTCGATCGCCGCAGTTGGGAGTCAATCCGAGAGGTTAACGGTGCTGGGGCAAAGAAGCCGTGCGTCGCGATGTGCAGGAACTTATGCCGCGGCGCTTCGACACAGAAACGGTCCTTACTTGCGTCGGTCTGTTCGAGCACCGTGATGCCGGTTGCGTACTTCGACCGATACAGCTTCTCGATCACTGCGGATTCGCCGCGTGTCGCCCAAAGGGGCGTGAATTTGAAATCACTCAACCCGCGAACTTCCGTGGCGTAACGCCCGAACGACGAAGGAATCGCAGCTTCCGGGGGTGTCGCAACCTGGGCATCGTAATCCACGTTCGCCACAATCAGCAGGTTTCCGTCAACGACTGGCCGTTTCGACTGAGCAGATTTGTCGAACATCCCCGGTAACGCCCACGCGCAAGGGATTGTGGCGAGGGCCGCTTCTTCGAGGAGATAGGTCCCCGGCTGACGACCCGGCAAAGCTGAGAAGGGGAGTCGCCCGAGCAAACCATCGGGAGAAAGAAGCACTAAGGTTCGACCCGTGACATAGTCTGCGAATGGTTCCCACAACCGTTGACGTAACAGCGCGCCTGCCTGTTTCGCTGGAGGCGCTTCGCCGTAGGAATCACGCCAGGCATCGATCGCTTCGGCGAGCGGGGCAACGGGACCGAGTTCAACGAACCGCACTTGACGATCGTCCGGCCGGACAACGAACGCGGCCAGTCGCAAGGTCGGTCGGTCTCGCTCGGTGGGCTCTGCGTCGGAGGCACCGGAATAGAGTAGGAAATCGATGAGGACAGAACGCTCAGGGAGCGCCTTCCGCACGGCGGCTGTCGTGATGGGAGCTTGGGGGGCCCGAAGTAGTTCCGTCCGCCTTGCAAGTTCGCGTTGCAATCTCTCGAGCCGATCACTGAGTTCGACGAAAGAGGAGCGTTCTCCATCTTTCGTTACTGCTTGAGGAGCGGCGAGAGCTGCGGAGGCAAGGCGACCTGAGAGCGTCTGCAACTCTCGAACGATTCCTGCGACTTCCGGACTCTCCTGCATCGCCCGTGCCAGAGCCCGCACTTCGATCTGGCGGCGGAGTACCCGCCCTTTCACCTGCAAGATTTCTTCATAGTCGGCCTCGTTTACCGGACCGCTCTCGGCCGTCAGTCGGACCAGCGTGTCGATTCCATCCCGGTAGACGGCGCTCGAGAGAATCTGCTGGCGGTCGGACTGAATCGCAACGAGTGATGTGACATGTTCCCGTTGCAACCTGGCTGCGAGGCGGGCTGCCCCCCAGGCATCATCATGACGTCCGACAGCCCACAGCGATCGAGCCTGATTGGCCAAGCCGATGGCGACATTGGGATGTCGCGCTCCCAGGCGTTGCTCCCAAAGCTTCAGGGATTCGTCGAAGAGTGGTAACGCTTCTTCATGGGCACCGAAGGCTTGAGACATCAAGGCGTAATTGTGCAACGTGGCAGCAAGTGCCGGGATATCTCGGATTGGTGGGCGGCGCAAGATGCGAATCAGCTCCTGGTAGATTTCGCCCGCGTCTTCCGGGCGATCGGCTGCCTCGAAAATCACCGCCAGAATCTCCGAACTTGCAGCGGCTTCCACGCTCTCTTCGCCGATCAGTCGTTGCTGAATCGCCAGGGCAGCGCGACAATCGCGTTCAGCCGCGGCAGAATCTTCCTGATAAAGTGCCAGTACGGCTCGATTGTGCAGGCACTGGGCATAGTCGACAGATTCGGTTCCCTGAGACCGGGCGATCAACTGCAAGGCTTCGTCATAGAGTTCGCCAGCCTGTTCCAGGTCACCTTGCAACCGGCTGAAACGTCCCAGATTGTTCAGGTAGATCGCAGTCGCTGCGGCAGCCGCCGGTTCTACACTGTTCCGGGAGATCGCCAGCGCTGCACGCAGCAGCGGTTCTGCCCGCGCTAATCCGCCACGGGCTTCGAGCGCGAGCGCGAATTCACTCAGTCGGGCCGCAGATTGCAGAGAATGAGGCCCCGCTGTCCGGCGCGTCCAATCACACTGCAGCTGGTGCACTCGTTCGCACTCATCACCATCTCCGAGCATGTCCGCAGTGCGCAACAGATTCTCGTAGAGAGATGCGAACAGCGGATCATCGGCATCAGCCGTCTGGTCGGCCATCCGTTCCGCTTCCTGAAGGAGTCGCAACGCATCCTCCGGTTGCTCCTGCGCGATCAATGCGGCACCTAACTGACTCAGAGCCTCTGCGAGGACTGGATGTCTGGGCCCCAGTTGGAGACGCTCGATCTCGACTGCCGTGCGCAGATGACGGACGGAGGCCTCGATCGCTCCGGTCCGCAATTCGGCGGCGGCCTGGCTTTTCAACAGCCGCGTCGTGAGGTGATGCTGCTCGCCGAACAGTGCACGAAACTGAGGCAACACGGCCTGATAGCCAAGGAGCGCCTCGGCCTCCGCGCCCTTCTCGGTCTGTGCGTCGGCAGCGGTCCATTGGGCGGAGGCCGTTTTGAGTCGTTCGCGTTGTGCGTTAGAAAGATTGGCGATCAGTTCCACGTCTTCTAAATCACGCTGAACGTCGGCGACGCGCCAATCCATCGGCCCATACCGTTCCTGACAGGCGACGAGACGTTGCATGGTGTAGGAGCGCGCGGCAGGAAAGTCGAACACTTCCAGTGCCAGCGCACGGAGAGCGACCAACGTTCCCTGGACTTGCTCGTGGAGTGGCCCATACACCGCACGCTCGATTCCTAATAATTGTTCCGCCGTGCGGATGGCATCGCCGTAGCGTTGAGCTGTGGCCAGTTGAACGGCCTCATTTTCCAGGGTTTGGCGCTCGCTCAGTCGCGCGGCGGAGACCGGGTCCGATGCTGCGCAGACTGCGGCCCACGTCAGATTCCACAAGAGCAACACGAGCCCAAGTCTCGTGGCGGGATCGAGCGGGCGGCGACAACAGCCGATTCTAGCGTCAGACATCAGCGACTGCTTTACGCAAGATTTCAGACATCGTGACGAAAGGCCAACGCTTCGACCAAAGGGGCCGTTGCAGAGAATCGTTGTCCCCACTGTTGGAGCGTCTGTTCGACCGCAGCCTGCGGAGTGATGCCCGCAACCAGTGGTTCACCCAGATCGCGTCCCGACTGCTCGACTTCGATCTCCATCCCGCTCAAGCGTAACACTGTGGCAGGAGCGAGTGCAGGCCAATCCGCAGACTGTCCCCAGAGTCGTTCCGGCGGCGTCTTGAACTCGTCCGGGGTACCGACAATCGCGAGGCATTCCGTACCGGCCGGACCAGTCAGCGGCACAGCTTGATCGGCCGCTGCGGGATAGCGGAGAATTTCCTCCGTCGAGCGACGGTCCCAGCGTGCGACTTCGCGGCAGATTCCCTGTCCGTTGATCGAGAGGAGGCGAGCCTCAAACCCTGCGGGGATGCGGGCTCTCAGACTGATGAGGGTGCCACTTTTCAACGGGACAGCATCGGGAAGGGCGACGCGTCCTCCGTCAGCGGTATGGACGCTGATCTGCAAGTTCGCACGCACCGTCACCGTCGATGGTCTGGTTGAAGTTGCAACCGGTCGTGTCGGAGAACAGAGCCGCCAAACGGCCCAGGTCGCGGCCGGAATCAAGCCACTCGCGAGTCCCATCAGGAGACGACGACGGGTCGACTGTGCTGAACCGTTCATCGCCGCGCGGATGGCAGCAGCGAACTCGTGAGCGTCCTCATAGCGTTGTGCGGGGTGCGTGGCCATCGCCCGCTCGCAAATGGCTGCGAGTGAACGGGGGATCGTCGCGTCGGCGAGTGCTGACCGGTCCCAGCCTCCTTTTCGAGCGAGTTCCACCAGTCCCGACAATGACAGTCCGGTCCGATCGGGTACCCCCTGGTAGGGAGGGTGACCAGTTAACACGTGATAGAGAATCGCCCCGAGTCCGAAAACATCCACGGCGACTCCCAGTTGTGCGGGATCACCTGCGGCCTGTTCTGGTGCGAGATAAGCCAGTGTCCCCGTCACACCCGGGACGACCTGTTGGATGTGCCAGGCATCTGCAAGTTGTGCGAGCCCGAAGTCGATGAGTTTCGACGTTCCAGTCGGTGTGATGACGACATTCTGCGGCTTCAGATCACGGTGCAGAATCCCCTGTGCATGCGCTGTCCCGACCGCTTCGGCAATCTCGACCAGCAGCCCCGCCAAACGTTGCCAGTCGCGCCTGCACGTCTTGCAGTAGTGGTCGAGAGAGACACCGGGAATCGCTTCGAGGACCAGGAACGGGAGCCCTGAATCCTGATCTACGTCGTAGATGCGACCGATGTGTGGATGGTCGAGCCGCGCCAGCAATCGTGCTTCTCGTAAGACCTGTTCCAGTGCGGAGGGATTGAGCGCGTCCCCGACGAGGAAGTCGCCGTCTCGGCGAAGCTGCTTCAGCACGACTTCCCGCTGCAGTTCGGGGTGCCAGGCACGAAACACGTTCGCCTGGCCGCCTCCCCCCATTCGCGCGAGAATCCGATACTTTCCTAGCTTGGTCGGCATCTCCGCAGGAAGAGTTGCTCCACCCGGCACATCATCGTCGAACGCGGCGGGTTGGGATTCTGTCCCCGCGTCGACATTCAACAGCGTGACCAGGCTCGCATCGAGCAGCCACTGGCGATCCAGACGTTCCGCGAGACTCGGAAACCGGGTGCGGTAGTCATCCTGAGAGCGGGGAAGACCGAGCATCCCTCGGAGCATCCACTCCGCGTAGACGACATCGGTTAAAGTTTCTGGGTCGAGTGTCGCCGGAAGGTCGACCGCTTGCTGCAGGAGTTGTTCGACTGTCGGAAATCCGGCCGAACCTCGAGCAGCAGCGGCCTGCAACTCCAGAATGAGGTGCTGGCTCCAGTCCCTGTGCTGTGCAGGTGCAGGATCAGGAGACTGGCCGAGTGGCGGCTGGGAAGGTGCACCCATCGTCTTCCTTCCAGAGTCCCAGCGTGCTCGTTGCCCGATCGATCGCGCGCGTCATCCGCTTGCGTAAAGCTTCCGGGCTGCTTCCGTATTCGCCAGCCAGTTCCTCCCAGCCGGTTCCACCCAGCCATCCATCTAACAGCGCTCGTTCCTGTGGCCCCAACCGCAGCCGGACATACGACAGCAAATCAGCTCCGATCAGACTGTCCTCTTGCGGTGCTTGTCTGTCAGCAACGAATGCCAGTGACAAATCACCACCGACACCCTCTACGTTTCGGCGGACGGCAGCATGGCGGCTATGATCGATCAATGCGTTTCGGGCCATCGTCAATAACAGTTTCAGCAATTGAAGCGGATGCTCGATCTGCAACCGATCAGCCTGCAAATGAAGAAAGAATCGTCCCATGACGGATTGCACGATATCAACCGAATCCATCAGACGGCGTAACCCCGGATCGGTGAGTCGCACCCTCACAAAGCGACGAACTTCCGGCTCAAAAGCAGAAACGAAACGAGTCGCTGCGGTCTCATCGCCGCGCCGAATCGCCTGAAGACAGTCAGCAAGGTCGCTGGCGTTCCATTCGTCCCAGGCCCTCGGAGACGTGGGCATCAATTATCCTTCCACCGATTAGAACGGCTGAAACGATCCGGCCGGACGAGGAACTCCGGAATTCTAAGGGGGATTCTGGACAGTTACCAACCAGTGACAAAGCGAAATGCCGTCAGGAGACCGGGGACCGTGGTGATGACCATCGAGGGAGGCCTTGGCAGTCCCTCAGCGAGTGGCCCTTTCTTCGTATCTGATTGAAGGGTATAGCCTTGCGGCTGCTCTCTCAGGGTCAATCAAGCAAGTTCTCGGGCGTTCTGCTCATCTAGGAGAATCGACTCGATCGGCAAACTCGTTCTAACCCGTCAAGTCGGTTGCGTCCTTTGGACGATAGCTAGATGACAGATGACTCGGTCTAACTGGATTGTGGACTGTTCGAGTGAGTTGCAGATGAACAAATCGACTCGCTCGTTACGATTGCCCGCGTGCCGCGGACTGGCCCGCATGGTCATCGCCGGGATCACACTCACCGGTTGGGTGGAGGCGATCGCCGAGGCACAGGGGCCTTGGACCGCATCGCCACCGACGCCTGTCGGGCGTCGGCTCGCTCCTGGCGAACCGCTTCCCATCCCCACGCCAAAACCGATTCCGGTCGACACCAGCTGGATGGAGGAACGTCCGAGCGTTGCCCCCTCGCGTCGCCCGTATCAATCGGTCCGGCCAGCAACTTACGCCGAAGGCGAAAGCGAACCTGAGAATCCTCCACCACCTGACCGCCCTCCAGTGCCGGGTGAGAAACCACCGGTACCGGGCGAGAAGCCGCCCCCCGCGACTGGCAATCCGACGCCTGAAAATCCGCCTCCGAACACTCCACCGCAACCGGAAGGGACTCCCCCCGGTTTTCGACCCGGCGAGATCAACCCGAACGGTCCTCCGATGTTTGGTGGGATGGGCAACGGGATGGGTAACGGCTTCGGCCAGGGGTTCGATACGGGGCTGACTCCGTTTAATGAACCGAAACAGAGCAAGCTGGAATTCCCCATCGGCGAACGCATCGTCCTGCGTGACTTCGAGCAGATCGGGATGGTGCAACGAGTCATCCCCAATCGCAGCGACTTTCTTAATATTCTGGGTGCCAACAAGCTCGATGGTCGGATGGCAAATCCCGTCGAAGAGATTCGAGTCGCTGGCGAAAAGCTGGGTGAAGTCGACCTGATCGTCATCGGCGAACGGGGGATTAAGCGTTACAAGCTGCTGATCCGACCGAGCGTCACCTTGATTCAAGGGTTGATCGCCCGTCAGTTCCCACTGTCGAACGTCCAGGTGACCGCTGCCGGAGACCATGTGTTGATTCTGCAAGGCGAAGTCGAAACGCCGCATGAAGCGGAGGCGATCGTCTCGCTGGTGCAGGAGTTCGTCGGATCGAAAGGGAGAGTCCTCAACAGCATCAAGCTGGCCGGTGTCATGCAGGTGCAGCTCGAAGTGGTCATCGCCCGCGTGGATCGATCGGGCCTCCGCCGCCTGGGGATCAATTTCCAGTACGCTGGCCAGAATGGGTTCGCTGGTAATCAGGTCGGTGGGCTGTCGCCCGTGACAAATCTGGCCGCGGCCAGTTCCAACAATGCGGCCGCGGCAGGCGGAAATGCCTTTCAGAATATTGGGGGTGCGGCGACCAATCTGATCGCGCCGGCGTCGACGGTCTTCCTGGGCGTCACGTCGGAACTCCAACAGTTCATGATGCAGATTGAAGCGCTGCAGCAGCAGGGGGTTGCCAAGGTCCTTGCACGTCCGACGCTGGTCTCGCTCAATGGCCGCCCGGCCGAGTTCCTCGTCGGGGGCGAACAGCCGTTTCCTTATCAGGCGAATGTGAATACGTCACCGAGCGTCGATTTCAAGAAGTTTGGCACGAGGTTGAACTTCGTTCCCGTGGTGCTGGGGCCGGACAAAATTCGGCTCGATCTCGTGCCGGAAGTCAGCTCGGTCAACTTTACGCAGGCGATCAATGTCGCGGGAAATCAGATCCCGCAATTCATCACCCAGCGGATTCACACCACTGTCGAAATGGAGCCGGGACAATCGCTGGTTCTCGGCGGTTTATTGCAGACCGAGTACGACGCACAAGTGCAGAAGGTCCCGCTGCTGGGCGATATCCCGTATGCCGGGGCGGCCTTTCGACGCGTCCGCCACGAAGAACGTGAGACGGAACTCATCGTGATTGTGACACCGCGGCTGGTCCATCCTTTCGATCAGCAAGCCGAGCCGTTGCCGTTACCCGGCGAAGAATCGCGTCGTCCGACCGATCGTGAACTCTATTTTCTGGGTCTCCCTGAGGCACCGCACAACGGACGCGACATGAAGAAGCGATCCGACTGGGAAGAGTTCGGCCCCGGAACGGTGATCGAATCTGTGCCGTCCACCAGCCCGGTATCACCTCAGCCCGCGAGAACGCCGGAGTTGGTGCCGCCGATGCCGGCACCGGACCCCGTTCCGCCAGCGGTCGGGAGCACTGGACGAGCCACCTTGCAGCCCGTGCATGCTCCCCAACAACCGTCGCGTGCCGAGTCGTCCTGGTTCCGCTGGCGTGCAAAAGCGAATCCACCGGCAACGCCGTCCATTAGGCATGTGCCCAATGGGGTGGTCACCCCGCGAAAGTGAGGCCTTGAATGTTACGTCGCCACCACGGGGACTTCATCTCCCGACGACTGGATCGTCTCGCGGCGGCACTGCTGGGCCTGTCGTCACTGGCTCCCGCGGCTTTCGCAGGCGATCCCGATAAGGTTTACCGACCAGAGCGCTACCATCAGGCCGCTCGGGGAGCGCTGACGATGGCGCTCGAGCGGCAGGCAGGCGAAGGGCGCGTCCGGACGCATACCCTCTGGAATTATCACTTTTATGCCGACAGCGCTGAGCTCCATCCTGCGGGTCGCTCACAATTAGATCGACTGGCTCGCCAGGTCCCCAGCGGATGTCTGGATCTCTACGTCGAAACGGCGCGGGATGTCGACCTGAACAGCGAGGACAATCGGCCACAGACCATCCTGAACATGGATGAATTCGAGCGATATTTTGCCCGGCGGGATGAACTGAATGCCGAGCGAATCCAGGCGGTCTCGCTGTATCTTCAGCGTGCTGGGAAAGGCCAGCCGCTCGGGATCCACATCCACGAACATCCGCAAGTCGGAATGCAGAGTGATGAGGCCCTGCGCGCTCACGTTCTCTTGCGTGTCACGGCCAGCGGCATCCTGCCTCCAAGAATCACCGAATCGACGTTCTTCTTCAGTGGAGCCGATGGGGGCGGTGGCGGTGGTGGCAGCGATCCCATCATCCCCTACGATTCGGCGTTGCCCGCCCTCCTCTCCACACCGACAGGTGGATCAGGCGGTGGGAATTTCTCTTCCGACACTCCAGGCGGGCCGGGCGATTTCTCGAATTGAGTCGTGGGTGACACGCAGGTCGGAAAAGTGTTCCCCTAGTGTTTCCAACCCGCGAACAGACAACGCTAGCTCCGAAGTCGGTGGGCTTCGCCGGGTTTCACTTTCGCGCCACGCCGAACTCAGAGTCAAAAACGGACCGTCTCCGGGCTGAAGACAGGGCGAGCGCCTTTTACAAGAGGCCGAGTTTGGTGAAGAGGCGTTGGGGTTTCCGGTAGTGGCTGCGTAAGGTGGCGGCGAGATTGCCGGTGGCATCAGCGCCATATCCGAGGGGCATGCCCGCAGAGCGGCGAAGTTTGCGCGCGTGTCCCGAGGTGATGGTGGACCGGTCTTCCCGAAAACACGACATCGCGGACCCACGCAGGCCGTTTTCGATGACGCCCCAGTGGCCGCGGATGATGGCCAGCAACCGGGCCGCATCGGCTTTCACGCGGGAGAGCGAGGTGATGAAGTACCGTGTCTGCGTTCCACCTCACAGGGTGACTTCGTCGCTCTGCAGACGACCTGCGGCAACACCTGCTGGACTCCGGGCCAGCGGACGTCATTGAGGCTGACCGTGCTGATCAGCGCGGACTTCGATCCGACCGTGACCTTGGTCATGTGGTCACCGTCTGACGCTCTCGTCCGCGTTCACACCGGGCCCAGGGGGAAAAGGCCGCGTCAGCGGCCTTGAACCTGCTGGATTTCTCGATTTAACGTGGGTTGATTGTCTTTCACCGCGAGAACGTAATCTCCCCTTCGGCGGCGAGAATCTGTTCGCACAGACGCGCTGGCAGAATGCCGCATCGCCCACCACCACGGTCTCTTTCAACAGGATCTCCGACAGCAGCGTGAGCCGCCCCTTGTGCTTCGTTCGTCTTCATCGACGCGGGCTTGGGCCACCACCCACGCGCGACCCGTGTGCCATTGCAGCGCCAGCAGATGCAAGCCTTCTCCGACGCCCGCGCCGAACCACAAAGCGTCTTCCCGTCGATGCTCAGCACGGCAATAGGAAATTTCCCGGCGTGCGGAAAGCACTCCTCAATCCACTCCAGCACCTGATCAAGACCATCAGATCCAGCTTGGAAACAAGTCGCGAAAGCAGTCCGGGCTTCGGCGGTCGCCGGGTGGTTCCAGACGGTGCCAGAAGTCAACAGGTAAATCTTGCAACCATTCGACCAATTCGTCGTACCCGGCCACGCCCGAAAGCAGACCACTGACGACCGCCGCCAGCATGGCGGACAAAGGACGGCGCCGTCCCTACGCCCGCGTGGATCACGAACTGCGCCAATCGGCTCAGCAAATTCCCGCCGCAGGCCATCGACATTTCTTCCCCTCCGTGAATCCCAGACTCCAGACCGTAAACTCCCTCCCACCTCCACCGCATTTCCCAGACCAATTAAAACGATGGCCCTGGGGCTGAAGACGGCAGTTCTGGCCTTTTCTTCGGACGGTCGCCATAATCGGCGGCGAAATGTGTCCGCGGCGGTCCACGGATGCGTTCGAACTGCCGTACTCAAGGTCTCTGCGTCTGAGGAGTGGCGATGCGCGTAGCGCGCTGGGTTCGGTTCTGCCTGCTAGGTGGCACCCTGGTGTCAGTCGGAACGGCAGTTGCCGAGGATGCGCCACCCGCTTTCAACTTTCAAACGGCCGTGTTCCTCCGCGTATCCCCTGCAGGTCGTCTGGAACTACAACGACTCGAACCCGACGCGGTACTTCCACCTAGGACCCCGGCTGGGATTCTCATCTGGCGGCCGATCCGTCAGCGCGAACGGTGGCAGCTCCTCACTGAAGGAGGAACCTGGCCCGAGGATCCGGGTGGATCACAGCCTCCAGTGGAAATGGTTGGTCGCGGCGAACTCCAGGCACTGGGGGGACTGCCGGCCGGCGGCCTCAACGTCACGACCGTCCAACTGGAACCACTTGATGGAAGCGTCCTGACGCGCGGGGCGACATTTGTAACGCCACCCCATCAGGCCCAGATCCTCTCCCGTCGGCCGACACTGCGTCGTCTGACGGGGACAGCCGATTTGAAAGCTGCGGTCGCCATCATCCGCCGCAGCGAGGATCAATCCATCGTCCTGCGAGTCCCGTTCGCCGAAAATCAGGCCGAGTTCTCGCTGGAGAAATGGAAAGACTGGCCCGCGTCGATGCCGGAAGGATTGCCACCGGGTCGCTACTCCCTGCAACTGGCCGAGAGTCCCGAACTCGCGGATTTCACGATCATTTCTGCAGAACATCACCAAGCGGTCTTCGCTCCGATCCGGGCGATGCAACGGGCCCTCCTGGATGCGACCGACCCGCTGGGCGACTTGTTCGCTGTCGAAGTGTTGCTCGGCCATCAGGACGATGCCGGACAGCCGCTCTACCTGAGCGATGCCCTCGATTGGGCAGACCGGTCGAGCGTTGCATCTACGGCTCCTGCGTTGGCCCGCCTGCGGTCCCGGTTGCGCGAATGGCTCGATCATCAGGCACGCAATCCCGGCGTCGCTGCCGGACGCGTGAGTGCGGAAGCCGAAGGGGTGACGACGGGAATTGCGGCCATCGACGAGATTCGCGGGCTGATCGCCGCTGGCCGTTGGACGGAGGCTTGGAACGCTCTCGAATCGATCGAAGTGGACGGCGAGGCCCCGGCCCAGCAGCGGCTTCGCGGATTGCGGGCGTTGTATCGCGGGGTCATTCTGGCGGAAGGGGCCAGCGTCCGCGTCGATCAGGCCGAGGCCGAGTTTCTCTCAGCGATTGATTTGCTCCCCGGTGGTCCACCGGAGCAGCGGAGTGGCGATCTGATCCGTGCTTGGAATAACGCCGGGAATTATCGTCTGCGACTTGCCCAGAACGGGTTGAGCCAGCAGGGATTCGCAACGGCGGCGGGTGTGGACCAGCCGTTGCTGGATGCCTTCGAACATCTCCTCGTCGCCCGCGAGCGCTATACTGCGGCGCTGCAGGCGGCTGAGACTGCGAAGGACGCTGCGACGGCGGCCGCAATCCGGGTGAATCTCGCGCGGACCGCCGCCGTCTCTGCCGAGCTGTTGCAAACACTGCAGCCTGGCGGGGCGTCGAGTGGCTTTGCCGCGGGTCTGAAGGCTGCGCTGGCCGAAGCGCGTGAGTCCCTGACACCGGTGCTGGCAGTCGAGCTCGACGCGGACAAGGGGGCTGCCGAACCGAAAACCCGTGCCGCCGCTGCGGAATTACAAGCTCAATTAGCCTATCGCAGCGGCGATCGACAGTCAGCCTGCGACTGGTCCCAGCAGGCTCGGGCGAATTACCTGAACCTCGGCGATCTCGGCGGCGTGGAAACGTGTGAGCGGCTGTTGGGACTGGCAGCATTGGCCGAACGCGATCCGACCACGGCCCGTCGACATCTCATCAGGGCCGGACTGCTCGCCGACCTGCAGCGGAACCGGTTCCCTCAAAATCGTGCGGGAATGTCACGCAGCGGCTACTTCGCCAGGCATCATTTTGTGTTCGAGAAACTCATCGAGCTGGCACTCGCCGATCAGCAACCGTTGCAGGCACTCGCCCTGCTGGAAGAGTCGAAGGCCCGCACTGCTCAGGACTATCTGAGTGGCTTGGAATCATCCGGGGCAACCGCGTCGATCGCTCCCCGTGCGACGGCCGAATGGCTGGCCGACTGGCCGGCCGACCTTGCGGCGGTGGAATACTTTCTAGGAGCCGAACAGGCTTGGGTCTTCCTGATTCAGGGGGGACAGGTCACTGCATACCGTCTGCTCAATGACCAGGGGGCACCGCTCGCCTCCCGTGCGCTGGTGACTCAAGTGCAGACCGCTCTGAAGAACATGGAAGGGCAATCTCTGAAGATACAGCGGCGGCATGCATCGAAGAAGGGATTCGATCACAGTTGGCAGGACGAACTCGCGGCGTTACGCAACTACCTGTTGCCTGATGAACTACTCGATCGGCTGCGGACTGCTTCGCGCGTACTGATCGTACCGCAGCACATCCTGCACTATCTCCCGTTCTCCGCGCTGGTGACGACTCGTGACACCTCACCGCGGGGCCAGTACCAAATGGTTCAACCCCGCTTCATTCTCGATGAGCCGTATGACCTCACGGCCGTTCCCTCGTTGACGATTTGGGATCAGTTGCGTCGGCGTCCGTCCGCGACGATCACCGAAGTCCGCGCCGTCGGCGTCGTCGATGCTCCTGAAGCGCGGCCGATCGAGGGAGTGAAGATCGACCTCGACAATTTGCGCCAGGTGTACGGCGCGCGAGTCCAGCGAATCCTGAGTGGCGCGGAAGCGACCGAAACGCAGATCGCGGACCTCTTTGCCCAACCGGGATTACTGCAGATCTGCTCGCACGGGATCAACCAGGCCGACCGCCCCGCTGACAGCTACCTGCTGGTCATGCCGGAGGCCCCCGAAGCTCCGGCATTGATTGGATCATCCGGGATCAACTCCGATGGCCACTTGACGGCGCGCGAGATTTTCACGCAGGAAGTCCGTTCCGACCTCGTGGTACTCAGTGCCTGCTATTCCGGACTGGGCGATGCTTCACCGCAGCCCGGCGATGATCTGTTTGGCCTGCAGCGTGCGTTTCTGTATGCGGGGGCCCGCAACGTGGTTGCTGGACTCTGGGATGTCGACGACGGGTCCGCTCCGGTCTTGTTGCGCTCTTTTCACGAGCGGATCGTTCAAGGAGAATCCCCGACGCACGCGCTGGCACAAGCCCAACGGGAATTCCTGAAAACCTATCGGACGAGAACCAGCGATCACCCCTGGCTGCATCCTTATTTCTGGGCGATGTTCTCGGCGACCGGCGCCAACTAAGCGTTCATTACCAGTCCTCCGATCGGACGAGTCGAAAGTCATTCATGAAATTCTGGATGCTGATTCGGTGTTGCAGTGCGATGCTGCTGGCGGGAATCTGCTGGGGACAGTCTGTGGATGTTCCCGGAGAACCGATGCCGGCTGCCGCCCTCGTTTCTCCGGAATTTGCTGGTGCATTCAACCCCGTGGCTGTCGTGGCGGCAGTTCGCGCCGACGACACCGCGACACTGGTTTCACTGGCCCGCGAACTTTCACAGGCTGAGTCGAAACTCGGAAAACCGAATGCAGCCCTCCCCGCAGCCGCTTTGTTTCAGGCCGCAATCAGAGCGGCAGCCAATGTCGGTGATCGAGAGCAACTGATCGCGGCAACCGATGCACTTCGCGCCGCTCCCGGTCTGTCGCCCGAGGCCCGCGAAGAACTCCTCCGCGAAGCTCAACTGTCGTTGCGACTCATCGCAGTCCCGCGTCGCATCGACCCGCAAACCGGTCTCAAGCCCGGCGAAGCCTCTCCGGAATCGATCGCTCTCCATCGGATGCTGGTCCGGGAACTGGCTCTGGCGCGTGATTACGGGACCGAAACCGAACTCGAAACACTGATTCAGTCGATCAAGCAGATGCCTCAACTGCATCCGAAACAAACACAGCACCTTCTGCAGACCGTCGATACGACACGCGTCGCAATCCGTGAGCGAATCGGGACGGACAGTCCGCTGCGTCAAGTGGTTGCGATGGCACGCAGTGCCGAAAACGGCGTTCGGATTCTGGGTCCCGACACAGTGGGCGAAACGGCGACGGTCCCGCTCCTGATTCTCCCCACGGGAACGACTCCAACAACAAAATCTGAGCTGTTCCTGCGTGGAAGTATCGGAGTGACCGTCGAGCGCCGTATCGCCTGGGACGGCAAGCCAGTCGTCGTCATGGCCAAAATCCAGTCGCGTCCCCTGTCGTATGTCTGGGTGAATGTTGGCACCACACCCTCGGCGATCAAAGCCAGCTGGTGCGTCCGCATCTCCCGACCAGAATAGTCTCGATCCCGATCGCGTTTTGTACCCGCGATCGGCCCGCGACAGAACCGGATCCCTCCGCCCCGCTGTGTTGACGACAATTGGCCGCCTTCGTAGCTGTCGCCGGTTCCCCTGGGAAGGTCGATCAAGATGCCCCGCTGCTGGCTCACACGTCTGCGGACGCGGCTGGTCGCGTGGGGCACGGTCACAGTCGCGCTCACGGTCGGTCCCCTGGTAGCGGAAGAACCTCCCCCGCGGACTCGGGCACTGCTGGTCGGTTGCACCCACTATCCACACCTGCCCGAAAGCCTGCAGTTGCGCGGCGGAATCAACGATGTCGCGCTCCTGCGCGACTTGCTGGTGCAACGCTTCGGACTGTCGCCTGCAGACATCACGATTCTCAGCGAAGCGGCCGATGCCGCCGGTCGTCCGACGCGGGCGAACATCGTCAGCGCCTTCGAGCATTTAGAGCAGACGGCCGCGCCAGGTGAGCAGTTGCTGATCTATCTCGCCGGTCATGGGTCACAACAACCGGATCTGCAGCCAACACCCGATGATCCTGAACCGGACGGCCGCGACGAATTGTTTCTCCCGTCCGATGTCCGCGATTGGGATGGCCAGGCTGGCCGCGTGACGAATGCGATTCTGGATGACGAATTTCACGCGTGGTTGAAACAGCTTGAAGCGCGCCGGGCCGTTGTGACGTTTCTGATGGATGCCTGTCATTCCGGATCGATGACCCGCTCATCCGGTGAGACGGTACGCGGCATCCGCGCAGAACAGCTGATCCCGCAGGAGGTATTGGACGCGGCCCCAAAGCCCCCCGCCATCCCTGCCGCGCAGCCATCAAATCTGGTGCGCGGTGTCGACCGGGACCACGACTTTCGCGATCTCCCGTCGGTGGTGGCCCTGGTGGCCGCCCAGTCGTCGGAAGTGACTGTCGAACGGCTGTTCCCCACGGACGGGACCGATCGCCGTCCACACGGGCTGTTCACCTACACCCTCTGTTCGTTGCTGTCTCGGGCCACGGAACCGCTCACACACCGCGAACTGGTGCGACGGGTCCGAGTGCAATACGCGGGAATGGGACGGATCTCGCCGACCCCGCTCGCGGAAGGGACCGCTGCCGACCGCGTGTGGCTCGGACGCACCGTTCAGCCGCCGCCACTCGTATTTCAGGCGACGTTGACCGGCAGAAAGATCACGCTGAATGGCGGCGCCCTGCATGGCCTGACTCCACGGAGTCTGTTGGCGATCTCTGCCGCTGGTGCCGCTGCCAACACGGAGGCAGCAGGATACCTGCAGATTGTCGAGGTCGGGACGATCGAGTCGGTCGTCGTGGCTGTTGATCGGGAGGGGGCCCCGGCACGCATCACACTCCCCCCTGATCACCAATGCCTCCCGATTCGCATCGCTGCAGCCACAGCACCGCTTTCGATCGCTCTTGCCGAACCTTGGGACGGTTCCGATGCCGACAGACGAACCTCGAAGGCAGCGCTCTCCGCGCTCGCGGAGCCCCATGCCACCTCAACCGCTGACGTGCGGCTGGTCCCGGCCACCGAAGCGGACTGGTTGATTCGCGCCAGCACAGACGGCGTCGAACTCGTCTCCGCGCAGACCTGGCCCAGCACGCCGGAAACTTCACGCTCCCGGTTGGAACCGCTCTATTCTTCGCCGACACTGTCGCTCGGACGTGAACTCCCCACGCGGCTCGCAGAGGAAGTCCATCGCCGACAACGGGCGGAACAACTCCGCAGACTCTTCGCGGAAGGAGACGCTGCCACCGGCACGCTGCTCAAACCGCTGGAAATCATGTTGACTGGGGCCGAACCGCCAGCCATGCAGGCTGCGACGATCCCGCAGTTTCGGGATGGTGAGGAGTTCGTGATCCGGGTGCAGAATCGGCAATCATTCGCGGTCGATTGCACGTTGCTGGCACTCGATGGGGGCGGACGGATTGAGCTGGTCTTCCCCCAGGTGGGCGAACCGAACCGGATTCAGCCCGGAGAGACACAACGGCTCGTCACGCGTGCCGTCGGCACGCGTCGCAGCCGCGAACATCTGCTGTCCATTGCGGTGAAAGCGGAAGGGCCGCTGGTCGAATTCGGTCACCTGGCACGCGAGGCGACTCGCAAAGGCGAAGCCGACTTCCAGCAGTCACTCGACGAGCTGGCGAACCAGGCGTTGCCAATTGACCTGCGGAATCGTCCTCGGCCCGGCGGACGACAGTTCGGGCTGCAGGTGGTCCCCTGGAATCTGCTCCCGCGTGCGACCGCACCGGATTCTCCTATAAAACGGTAGGCCCGATCATCCGCATCAATCCAGCAACCTCGCCCGCTTTCGGGTGGACCTCTTTCGCCCAAACACGTTACCCAAAAAACAACCGCCGGTCTCCGGGAGTCGGAGACCGGCGGTTCAGTGATGCGATCGGACTAGACTCACTGGTTGTTACTTGAGCCGAGGGGCACTCCGCCACGCCGACGAGGATTTCGTCGAGATGCTCTGCAATCCGTAAGACGATAATCCCGCCCCCCCTTTGCCGATCAACCGGTAGCCATCGGCGTTCTTGAGGTTGCCTCCCCCGGCGGCGACGATCGATTTCGGGAGTAGGTCGAGCTTGACCTTCTTACCGTCGATCACGTTTCCACCGCCTGCCGCGACGATATTCCCGCCGCCTGCCGCGACGATATTCCCGCCCCCTGCCGCCACGATGTTGGGAGGGAGGCTGATGGTGATATTTCCCCCCCCGGCTGCCACGATCTGATTGGCACTCGTTGACACGCCTTGATTTGTGATCGTGGGAAAGGTCTTCGGAGCGACGTCCTTCAGTCCAACCCAGGTGTATTTGAAGCCGTTAGAGCTTGGCGTGCCCTTCTGCACGTAATCCTGATTCTGAACAGACGGCTGTTGCCCCGACGGAAAGTAGACCTGGTAGGTACAACTATCCGAACCTGTGAACTTTTCGGAACGAATATCGAGCGCCCCAAAGCGCCCCATCAGGCCGTAACAGCTGTTTCGCGGGACCCACCCCCAACTCGGCATGTCTGGAAAGTAGATCTTATCGCTGCTCGTGTCGATGTAAAATCGCTTGGAGCCCTGGAAGGTCGTGATCGTCCTACCGTCACTGGAGACCGAGCCTTCCTGGTAGGGGCCTTCGCAAGCACCGCGTGACGTCGCGCTCAGCTTTCGCAAGAGGGACGCGGTTTCCTGCCCCGCTGCATCCGTCTCGACGCTGGCCACCGCCTCAGCGATTTGCTGATCGACGAATGCCATGAGCGAGCCGGCCTTTTTCGGCAACGGTTTCATTTCTGCCTGAAGGGCCTTCAATCCGGCGGCGTCGCCCAAGGCGCGCGCCTGATCCAACCGCACCATGAACAGATGCGATTGCACAACGTCCTCATCGTGTTCCTGCGACTCGGGAACCGGAGGCAACGCCGCGATCGCCCGCGGCTTCGCCGCGAGTTGCTTCGACAGCTTCACGCGAGCAGCGAGCTCTTCGTCCTTCCAGGCTTCCGCGACTTTCGCCAGCCGATCGATGGCGGCCGCATCGCCACGGTCGACGGCGACTTTCAACGCGGCATCCGCGAGCGCCGCCGGCTTCAACGACTTGTGCGAGCGGAGCAGGACCCGTTCACCTTCCCGCAACTGCAGGGCGACATCGGTCAGCGCGTCGGCATTCAGACTGAGGCTCGCTTCAGTCAGCAACTTGTAATCGACATACTTGTCGAAGCCGGGATCGCTCAATTCTTCAGGAACATGAGTGAACGGGGCAGGTTCACTCGCCGCCGTGCTCACCTGCGGCGGCGGTGCATCATCGCCTTCCGCCTGCCCGCGCACTTCCAGGACTGGGAGCAACGCACACAGCGTGCCCACCGAGAACGCCATCCCCCATCGCCGTAATCTCAACATGCCCGCTCTCCCATCGTATTTGCTTGTCCAACACCAGCCGCCGAGCATCTTATGAATCGGCGACAACAATTCAAACGAAGCGAAAACCTCTCCCGGACACAATTTTCAGCAGCTTTCGGTTCAGTTGTTCAATCGTTGTTTTGGCAACTGACCTGCCCTGATGTCTTCGGCATTCCCTCAAGCTTCAGGGGCGAGTTGCGATTGGTCGAAAGCCAGGTATTCGGCAGCCTTTCGCTTCGTAGACGAGGACTCTGTCCATTTGAGCGAGACCGATACGAGCCGATGTGCATTGAAAGGTCCTGTTTTCGTAGAGCCAGTTTCATAACGCGAGTTGGTCTGCGATTTGCGTGCCGAGGGACTTTGAAAGGAGTCCTTCGCCATGAAGTTGACGTTGAACTATTGGCCGAAACGGGGTCGAAACTGCACGGGGTCGCGGACCGTTCCACGGTCGGAACTTGCGGATGCGTGGGGAACGGATCGAGCATCTCTCTTCGTGGAACGGCTGACTGGTGGCCGGCCGCGGACACCACCGCGACCGTGTGTCTTGAAGGAATCCTCTGGGTGCTACGGTCGGTGCTCGATAGAAAAGATTTACCAACTCATTTCCTTCTTACCCGACCTGTTGGCGGCGCTGTCACGAGTGGATGTCCGATGGCACGCTGGAAGCCGCGTGGCGGCTGGTGCTGCACGCGCTCGATCGGAAAGGGCGAGTGGACTGGAACGTGGCGATGGCGGACGCGACCTTTGTGGCCGCGAAAGAGGCGACAGTGTTGGGCTTACGAAGCGTCGGCAAGGTTCCAAGCTGATGCTGTTGGTCGATGGCCAAGGCTTGCCGCTGGCGGTCAATCTGCACGCTGCGAATCATGCCGAAGTCCATCTGATTCAACCCCTGCTCGATGAGCATCAGCTCGAACAGCATTCGCCGCGGTTGATCTACGATCGGGCAGCCGACTCGAACAAGCTGCGCGATGAACTGGCCGCCGACGGCATTCGGCTGATCACGCCTCACCGCAGAGTTGCCGCAACATTCATCCGTCGCACGACTGCCGCGTGCTGAAACGGTGCGCCAAGCAGCGGTGGAAAGTCGAGCGGACGTTCGCCTGGCTGGGGAATTATCGACGCCTCGTCACCCGCTACGACCGCAACCCCAACCACTTCCTCGCCTTCGTCATCCTCGCCTGCGTTCACCGACTGTTACACAGGCTTTCCCCGTTATGAAACTGGCTCTAGGAAATGTTGTCGAATGGCGCGTGTTGCAAACCGACTTGTTCTGACTCAGATCATCGAATTGATCCTCTTCGATCGGGTTTTGATACTGCGGATCGAAACCCGATCGAACCGCTGAAAATGGTCCGGAGAGCCAGCTGAGCGACCTCGATCGACGGTTGAAGCGACGCTGGAAAAACAGCCTCTCAGCACCGCAGATTTTCGGACGTTTCGGCACTCAATTCATTGGTTCAAACGGGATTCAAGGGATGTATAGCTCTGCGTCCTCAGGTCGATGAGGATCTCCTGCAGTATATGATCTATGCTATGAAAACATTTTTCATTTATGGTGGCGACACAAGTTGTTGATGCGTTTCGTGAGTTGCCTCCACGCGATGGACAAGCCAGAGGTCGTCTTCGCCCTGACCACCGTTCCGCCTGGACTGGTAGATGACGGTTTGCCCGTCACTGGAAATCGTCAGGGCGTGGGCCTGCTCAGCTTCCACAAACGGGAATGGTTGCATCCTGACGAAGGCGCTTTCTCCCTGTTTCTTGGTGACCAGCCAGATCGACTCATTGCCTTTTGTGCCGCGCCATAGCAGGGCTGCGCGATCATCGGCCAAGGGGATGAAGCGGTTCTCGTGATCCTTTGAGTTCACGAGTGGACCGAGATTCTCGGGTTCGCCAAACGGGGAACTTAAAGACTTACGCTGGCAGCTCCAGATGTCTGTTCCCCCGTGACCACTGGGACGCGAGGAAGCGAAATACAACGTCAGACCATCGGATGACAATTGCGGATGCTCTTCTCGAGAAGGCGTATTGATGGGCGTCTTCAAGTTTTCCGGAGGACTCCATTTGGAGAGGAGATCCGTACGTCGGCACATGTAAAGATCGGTCTCTCCTTCAGAACCTGGGCGATTCGAAGCAAAACAGAGTTGTCGCCCGTCCGCACTGAGGCACGGCGAATCGTCGCTTCCGAACGAATTCACCACCCGTGGGAGGTTGATCGCGGCTTGAAAGTTCTCTGTCCGCGAGGCACGGTGTGTTTCCCAGAGATCGTATCCACCCTGCCCCTCGGATCGATTCGAGGAGAACAGCAGTGTGAGTCCGTCGGCACTCACAAACGGGTTGAGTTCGTGATGCTTCCCGTTGATGCCCGGTCCCAGATTCTCGGGCGAGGACCAGACAAAATCAGGCGAGATCAACATCTCCGACAGGGTTTGCGGTGGTGACGGTGCACAGACTACGCGAAACCCGCCGTGGGTGTTTCGCAGGAACGGAGCGATGTCATAGCGAAATGCCGATCTCGAACCGACCCTCGTGTTACTCCAGCGACCACCACGCATCACGCGATCACTCCCGAACTCGGGCCCGGTCGGATCAACCTGGTTCCCCTCGGAGTAGTAGTCTGACGAGTACCAGTCGTGACACCATTCGCGCGCATTGCCCAGCATGTCATAGAGTCCGAACGGATTGGGCAGTTTTCGAGCGACGGGTTGGGGACTGCCGATCTGCGACTCGGACGTCCAGTCATGTTCGACGATCTGAGCTGGGTTGTCGCCAAACCAGAACTGCGTCTGGGTGCCAGCACGGCAGGCATATTCCCATTCGGCCTCTGTCGGCAACCGGTAGCCATTGGCGTTGGGAATCAGCTTCCACTCAAGCTTTCCGCTGCGCTCATAGCACGGATCGAGCAACTCCTGTTCGCTGAGCCAGTTGCAGAATGCGACAGCATCGCCCCAGGTCACTTGAGTCACCGGATGCTGGTCGGTGGTCTCGTACCCCGGCATCCGCCAGTTGATTTTGACGTTCTCTGGCTTGATTCCGGCAGCGGTTGTCCAGGTATTTGAGTTTCCGGAGCCAAACTGTTCACCCTGAGTCCAGTACTTCGTGGCCTCAATGAATTGTCGAAACTGCCCGACCGTGACTTCGGTAGCGCTCATGCAAAACGGGCGAGAGAACGCAACCCGATGTTGCGGCCCCTCCTCAGCCACGCGCGACCACTCAAATGCGGTCGGTGGGAGGTTCAGTTCCTTCACGAGCTTCAGGCCCGTTTCGATCTCTGCTGGTGAGCTCCCCATGAGAAACTCGCCCTGAGGGATGAGAATCATCGACGCTCCGACACTGTTCGTCCGCTTGACTCTCGTGCCGAGAAATTGAGCCCAGGCCGCTTGATGAGCACGGGCCGCCTGAGCGTTGAACGGGGCGACGGCGGGTGGCGGGGCCTGGAGCCGCTGACCAGACGAAATCGCAGGGGGCGTTGCGGGTTGAACATCCACACGACGAATCCCGAGTGCCGGCGGCAGCTCTCCGTTTTTGAGCACGGTCAGTTGACCGTCGATCAACTTCACTTCCAGGGCCGTGCTGCCATCCTTTTTGACGATGAACGCTTCCGTCCTGGCTTCTAGTCCATCCTTCTCGACAAGCAGCGTGTGTTCGTCGGCTGAGAGCCGGATGATATGCGGGCCGTCATTGATCTGTAGCTTCTTGCCGTCGACACTGAGCGTGATTGATGGATCATTCAGGGTGATCTGGACGTTGTATTTTCCCAGTTGCAGGATGAACACAAGCCCCAACAGCGCGAGCGCACCGCCGAGACTGCCCGCGAACAACCATGCTCGAGGAATTCGGCTTCGACCTTGATCTGCGGCATTCGTTGTCGAATTGGGCGGGGGAGACCCGATGCGGCCTTGTTGCTGAGGCTGCGGCTTCGTCGGTTTATGGGGGGCCCGCATCGACACCAGCGCGGGATTCACTTCTTCCGTACCGGAGAGACCGACTGACGGTTGCGGCGACGGTTTGGTAGGTGCCGGATTTCTGAGAAACTCCTGCAGGTCGGCGGCGACTTCCTGCATCGAACGGTAGCGGTCGGCCAGGTCGCTGGCCATCATTTTGCTGCGAATCGCTTCCAGCCGCGGATCGAGATTGGGACGCAGTTCGAGAGGTGACTTGGGATTGTTGATCGCGATCTGCTGCAGGATCGACATCAGATGTCCGCGAAACGGCAGTTCGCCGGTCATCAGTTCGTACATGATGACCCCGAGCGAGTAGATGTCGCTCTGGGCTCCAATCTGGCTTTGGTCTCCGGCAATCTGTTCGGGCGACATGTAAGCCGGGGTGCCAAGGATTGCCCCGCTCTGTGTGACCTGGACATCTTCCGTGCTGCTGCGGCGGCGGGCGAGACCGAAGTCCATGACGACCGGTTCCCCTTTCTTGTCCATCATGATATTGGCGGGCTTCAGATCGCGGTGAATCACGCCGATCTCGTGGGCCTCTTGTAAGGCCAGCGCCAGCTTACGAATGGTGACCGCAATGTGTTTTTCCGCGTGGGGCGTCTGGGACTTCGTGTAGTCCTTCAGCGGCCTCCCTTCGATGAAAGCCATCGTGATGTAATGCTGCCCATCCAAGTCGCCAACATCGAATACCGGGCAGATATTGGGGCTGCGCAGCGTGGCTGCTGCCCGGGCTTCACGATAGAACCGCTGGAGCAGTTCCCCGGTCGGATCGTCCGTGAACTTGGGGATTTTCAGGGCAACACGGCGATCGAGCTGCGTATCGAGAGCGAGATACACTGCCCCCATGGCTCCTTGCCCCAGACAGCGTTCGATTTTGTAGCGGCCAAACCGCGCGGGGATGGGCATGCTCCCCGCGGAGGTCGGGGAGGGAGTCGTCGCGGGGGAATTCTGTTGAGTGAGAGAGGTCTCTGAGTTGGTGCCTCCGCTGACAATCGTCTGTTCTTCGACAACCGGATTCGTATCTGCTGAGTGACCCAGATACGTCGCAGCAACCGAAGGATCCTCGGCCTGAACGAGCTCTTCCACGAGCGAAACATTCTCGAAATACCGCAGGAGTGCATCGGCTTGATTCGGATGCTCGGCGATGAACTGTTCGTGGTCAATCGGCTCCCCTGCGTCAACACTCTCCAGATAACTGGCAATGAGCCTGTCGAGTTCCGGGTTCTCAGGTTCACTCATCTGGCCCCCCTCACAGTCGCACCATCAAGGATTGTCACTGGCCATCCTGAAGGCGACTTCTCAGGTTTTCGAGACCCCGCTTGAGAAGCGACGCGACAGCATCGTTCGAACGCCCGAAGTGCTCTGCTAGTTGAGCCAATGACCAGCCTTCCAGATGCCGGAGCCGAACCGCTTCCCGCTGATCGTCCGGAAGCGATTGCAGCGCCCTGTTAAGTCCTGCTGACTGCTCGTCGCGGATGAAATGCTGGCTGGGAGTGGAACCTGCGCTGTCTGCGACTCCCGCTGGGTCATCCAGACTTTGCTCACGCACAGCGCTCCGCTTTTGAGCCATGACATGCTGACGAACGGCATCCTGGATGTTGTGTTCCTGGATTTTGCCAAGCCAAGCCACAAATTCAGCGGTGGTGGCACCTTGAAACTGACGGATTCGATGGCAAGCGGATAGTAACGTCTGTTGGACGATGTCTGACGCATCAATTCGGGCCACCAGATTTCCATCGAGCTCTCTCTCCGCGGCAATTCTCAGCCAACCTCGGTGATTTTCCAGTATTTTCCCGAGCGCGGCTTCGTCTCCTCCGCGCGCACGCTGGATCAGCTCGAGCAACTCGGTGTTCGAATCGTTTTCAGCCACCGAACATCCAGTCTGTCTGAACAGGCGGACGGAATTCACAAGGTGGGCGGTGATTTTGACAAATCGCGACGATTTTCTCAAAGAAGGTCACCGCGAACCAAACCGCTGAGTTGGGAGACTGTTGATGAGTGGCGCAATCATCGCCGCTGCGGTCGAGATCGCCGATCGTCAGTCCGAAGAGTTCGCCAGGGCGTGCACCGGTCAGGAGCAACAGGTCAATGACATCTTGATGTCGCTCCTGCAGGTGTAAACGGACGGCACGTAGATCAGATTCCGGGATCGCCCGGCGAGGCTTTGTCTCGCGAGCCATGGAATCTCCCGCTTTCAGGGACGCCACCGCCAGAAGCGCGTCGGCCACAGATTGCGGGCAGAGTTCCCAACCGACACCCCACTTGAAGATCTGGCGAATCCGCTTGACCTGCCGGTTGACGAAGCCACGCGTCCAGGGTTTCCGGGGTTGCGGCTGGCCATCCGCCCCGACGGCATGCGGATCACCCGCAATCATCGCCTGAATGACGGTCCGTAACCGCAGGGGTCCAAACTCGCCGACCGGGGTCTCGCCGAAGAATTGTCGCAGCAACCGGATCGCCCCTTTTTGACAGCGTTGTTCGTGCTCGACATACCGAGGGAGTTGCTCGGTGACATACCGGAGCAGCAACTGGTTGATGGTCGGGGACTCGGCGGCTTTCGTGGCTGCATCGGAGATCGCAGCCGTCACATTGCCTGCACCGAGCGACTCTCCCGCCGCCAACCGGGTCAGGAGTGCGGCATAAGCCTGACGCGATTCGGCCGAGCCAGCGCGACCGAGGTAAACGCGCCGGCCATCGAGATAGACACACGCCCGGTTGGTGGGACCGTGGACGCAAAGACGGGGAATTGCCGAGGTGAGACGAGGCATGGTGCGGGTGACCTTTGGCTAAACCGGTCAAACTGACCGGTCATCCCAGGTTTCTCACACCGCACTGCCGACCATCGGCAGGTAGCTAAGACCAGATACGGTAAGGGCTTACGATCATCCTCGCAGCCCGAAAAAACTAGTGCCCCCGGTAGGACTTGAAGCACCCCGCCCGAATCATCACTCTTGGTCAAAAAGAGCTTGTTTTCCAGACTCTAACGCCATTCGAGTGGCATTGCAACGATTGCATTCCAGTGCAGTATATTGCATTGATTATCCGAGGATTCGGTTGTTTGTCCGTCAACTGACGGACATTCTGCCGCACTGCCAAGAGGGGAGAAAGCAGAACCCACTCCCCGATCTTCCCGCTGCGTCGGTCTGCTCCACTTTGGGCATCCAGCTTCGATCGCCGCATTCCCCGACACCACCTTCTGCCACCCTCAACGGATAATTCATGATAGATCGCTGTCCTCATACAGATTCCGGCAATACTGAAAAGGGTGTCGATCTTGAAATCGGCCAAGATTGTCCATAACGGTCACGATACGGCAGTGCGATGTGCCGCCGTTCTTCTCTCCTCGTAGCCCGCGTCCGACCATCTGCATGTAGCGTACCGGACTGAAGACCTGCCGGGCGATCAGTACCATGTCGGTCCGGGGCGCATCGAAACCCGTGGTCAACACGCTGTGATTGCACAGCACGCGAATCTCCCCACACTGGAAGCGTTCGAGGAAGTAGCGCCGCGCAACGGTCGGCGTACTGCCGCTGATGGCCGCGGCGCCAATGCTGGCGAGATTCAGGCGTGCGGCCATTTCTTCCGCATGGGCAACAGAGTTGGTGAAAAAAAGGATAGAGCGTTCGGAGCTGGCCTCAATGCACTCCACTAGGCGTTCGTTGCGGTCCGCGTCGCCAGCGAGACGCTGATTGATGGCTTCCAGCAGGTTCTCGAAATCGAGCCCTTCCCATGAGTCGGGCAGTTGTTCCAGCCTGGCCAGTTCGTCGTCGGTAAGGCACGCGCCACTGTTGAGTCGATCATACTTGGCCTGCGCGAGCACTCGCTGTTCGATCAGCCGTGTGTAGAGCAGCTTCTGGTCGGACGGCAGCCAACGGTTGTCAAACCGGCGTGCTAGTCGCTGGCTCTCGTCGTCATCGGTGCGGAACGGGGTGGCGCTCAGGCCCACGATGGGAGGTTCGTCCTTGACTGCCGCGCCGGAACGAGATGCGTCGGCATCCAGCCAGCGCAGCAGCGCGGTGTAACTCGGTGTGATGGCATGGTGGCACTCGTCAACGACCACCAAGCCGGGTTTGCGCAGCCATTCCAACTCGGCCATTCCGATGCGATAGTTGAGTGTTTGGATGGAAGCCACAACGACCACTGGTATGTCCGGCTGCGACGGTATCGGATTGGGGTTGCCGCCCCAGAAACGCGCGATACGCAGGTTCGTTCGCCGGGCTCCGAGATTGACCCAGACCTGTCGAAATGCCTGCACTGCCTGCTCGCACAACTCGTCGGTCTGGGAGATCCATAGAACACTACGTCTGGTGTCTTTCGGTTCAAGCACGAGCCGTACGGCCGCTTCCACGGTCACCCGGGTCTTTCCGCCACCCGTGGGGAGGCTGATCACTGCACGCCTTCGGGTATTGGAGCTAGCCAGCAGCGAAGTCAAACCGGAGAAAACCTCCTGCTGGAAATCGTGCAGGGGCGGCAATTCGATCGGCCCGCTGATCAATTCTTCGGGTTCACGCTTGGGATCGGCCGACGAAGCGAATTCGGGCGGGAAACCAAGCGCGTCCGCGAACGCTAGAGCGGTTGACGTGCCCCAGCGTGATGGGGGTTGTAGCCCCTCTGCCTGTAAGGTCTGTCGCATAGCCGCCAGGGCAGCCGGGCCTAGCTGGGCGAGCACAAGCTCGGCGAGTTGTTGGGGCGTGCACCGCTGGACGAATTCCATTTGTTGCAGCGGCATGCCTAGGACTTCGAGCAACGGTTCGACATGACTGCCCGCTGCACGCAGCAGACGCTCGGGTAACGTCGCTCCCAGTGCGACGTACCTCCGTCGCTCGTCGACACCGACATCGCCGAGGATCTTTAGCGCATCAGCAGGCGAACCATCGAGCCAGCCGGATGCAGCGATTTCGGTTAGCAGTCGCTGCAGGCGTTCCGCTCGGGTGAGAGAAATCAGCTGCTCAGTGTCAAGGAGCAATGTGCCATCCCGCATCAGGCAAGGAGCTGCCTGTGCGGTACCGTCAATAATGAGGCGGAGCCGTTGTACGAGCTGGCATCGCGCTATGTCACGGATATCCGCGCGAAGGACGTCATCAAGCTCGGGCACGACATCAGTCACACGCTCGGGCGGCCCCGCAATGGCGTCCCATTCTGGCTGGATGAGCCTCGTGAGGTCTTGCGCGCCTTTATCCAGCCAAAGTTGCATCGTAGGCGGGTCCAGCACCACCACGACACGTTCTGGGGCACGAGCGTACCGCGCCAAATCAGCGGAAGTCGTCACGAATATCTTGCTCATCACCAGGGTGCCTCTCGCCGATGGCAGCCCGGCCGGAACAAAACCATCAATGGCGGCGCTGTGCCAGAGGTCAGTCAGTGCGTCACCCTGAAGGGATGTGGGGGTGACAAGTATTCTAGTTACTGCGGACCACATTCCGTCCAGTTCATATTTCGTAGGCGATATGTCAGGAAATGCTGTTGTCAGCCGGTCGAGTGCGTTCCCTAGCCGGCTCAAGTTTGGCAATTGCTGCAATACTGGTAGGTGGCGGCGTGCTGCAATCGCCTTGAGGGATGCGGTGAATGCACCCAACAACACTTCGCCATGCCTGTACAAGTACCATAGCAATGGGTGGGGCACTTCAATTACAGGGTAGGAAGATGTTGTGCTGTGGCCAAACTTAACGGGCTTTTGAAAGACAGGGTCGGCGAGTTTTTCAAGAAGATGCGAAGTGTACCGCGCCTTCGGCTCGGTGCTCAGCTCTGCAAGTAGGCCGTAGCCTAGCGGCATTGGTGGGTAATGTGGGATGAGGTAGTCTTTTAAGGCTCTGTTTTTATGCGTGTTCTTGTATTGCGCGCGGCACTCACATAGCCATTCGTAAAGGTATTTTATGTCGCTGCTATTGTTGTCGAATATTACAAGCTTCGTGTTATCTGCTGGAGTATCTCTGACGCCTACTTCCAATAACGATTCCTGGTCGCTGCTGTGCTCATCGTGATCGACAAGCACGCTCCTATTCATGTAGTCGCTTCCACTCACCAAGCCCCCCGGAAGCAGGGCGTACTCTGGTGTCACCCAGTTGCCGTCACGGCGTCGAACACGAACTTCGCTCTTCCTAGCTTTGAGCATCATTTTGCTAACGTCGGCTGGAGCAAGTCGAATTCTCTTCCAGAACTCCCTCCACTTTTCCTCTTTAGCATCATCTGCTTCGACTGCCTTTGAGAGTGCTTGGGTGAGTATCAGATCCCACAGCACATTGTCCGGTTCTCTGACGTCCAAAACTTTCTTTAAGAGAGACTGAGCTTGATCGTTGGCATGAAGCTCAGCAGCGACAGATTCGCGATCGGGTACAGACACACCCTCTGGCGCGAGGACGACTAGCGTCGCTGTGGACAACTTTCCTGACTGGGTCGGAATGATCTGCAATGTGGAACGAATCTGAAACCACTTCGAGGCATTTAGGGATTGGAATTCTGCCGCAAGGCGCAACACGCGGAGCGCGTTCTTGGCCTCTACAGAGGCCACATTACCAAACCAAGTCAGAGCATCAGCACGGCGTAGTGCCGGGTGCCTATTGTCAATACCTCGCGTTTGGATACGTTCAGCCAAAGCATTCAGACGACTGAAGCGCTGGCGAACCACGCAAGACGCATGTACGAACTGTCGCTGCTGCTCTTCGCTAGCGAGTGATTGCCACTCAACTGCCAAAGCGGAGCTGTCTTCCGGGTGTCGCCAGAGGTTTTTCGCACAACGCTGCATCCCGGTGCCGTCTGGTATCACGGCAGCGGTCTCCAATGTGGACCAGAGGGATTCGATAAGAGGCGCGGCGATCTCGTCTCTGCGATCTAATTGACGGGGGAAGGCGTCCAGTGGACGAGCGGGATCATCGGCAGTGGCTAGGCTGGGCAGTGCGTCGGCAATCATGCCTGCCGCCGCGGCCATTAGCGCGGCATTCCACTCGCCGCCGATGATTGCGTTACGGTCACTGTTCAGCTTCCAAGGCGCATTTAGAATGCCCGGCAGGTAGGTCTGCGTGCTCGTTGGGAAAAAGGCCCAGAAGCGTCCGGCCTCCTCACGGTGTCCTTCTAGCGGCATGGCCCAGGACACAGGCACGGCGTTACGTGCATGAATGTGCGTCGCGTCCGCGATAGCGGGGGCATCAGTGATACGGGCTTCACGAGTAGTAATGCGCCATCGAGAGACGGTCTCTCCATCGTGTAGTAGGTGCTGATCATCCTCGATGGCCTTCCGAACCTCTCGTGGGTTCTCCTCGCCATCATCGAGGCTGATTGTGGCGGCGATTGGAAAGAACAGCAGGAACTCAGCTGGGAAAGAACGAATTTCGTGCCGGAGGTGCTGCACAAGGCTGTCTGATCCGACTTCGACTCGAATGATCGTTTCTGCCCACGCCAGGTCTGCACAAACGGCATCTGCGGCGCACTCGTCGGGCAGCAGGGGCCACGCGAGCCGCAGACCCGGCGCTTCTGCCACCTGAAACTTCTGCCGAAGCTCCGCTCGACATTTCTCCGGATCAAAGCGAATTGCGCCTGAGGCTTTGGTGAAGATGTCGATCTGGCCGTTTAGCTTTAGCAGTGACTTGAAGCCTAAACCAAAGCGTCCGATCTGATTGCCGCGCTTCGGGGACGAATGCGACCGAAGCAGGGCATCCAGTCCGTCTTGACTAAGCGGTGCCCCAGTATTGGCCACGTACAGTCGCGAACCGGACAACTGGACGTGAATGCGCCCATCGCCGTCCTGTCCAGCGTCTTGTTCCTGTGCTTCCAGCAGCGCATCCGCTCCGTTCTGAACGAGTTCGAGGATTTGGCGATAGCCGTAGCCACCGGCCAATACTGTTTCCTCAATCCCGGAGTGTTCCTTCAACAAGCCTGGATCTGCGACATACGACTGCAGCCGTTTGATGTTGATCTGTTCGACGGCGCTGTGGAGCACGAATCGATCATCCGCAGATTGGCTAGTAGCGATGTTTTCCACTCGAATTGCTTTCGGTTGTGTATAGATTGTCTGCCCCAACAACGCTTCGAGCACGGTCCTTGGGCTGCTAGCAGTTGTCTACGTGGTCGTCGTTGTCCAAATTCTGGGGAAGTGGCCTGCTCCCCAAAATCTGGTCCACGTGTTATGAGAGTCTCAGAGCCCCGCGAGGGGGAGGAGAGACTCGATGTCGAAGCGACGGAAGCGGCACAGTCCCGAGCAGATCGTGAAGAAGCTGCGGGATGGTGAGGCG
>JBGATC010000012.1:0-132883 GCA_044229335.1 Planctomycetaceae bacterium
GCCGCGAAGACGCAAGCGGGGGAGTGAGCCCCGAAACCCGCCTAGGCGAGTGCTCCTCGAACCTGCTACAGTCCCGACTGGCAGAATCTGCCGGTGCGGAGTCGCCGGGTTGTGAGACGAAGGATCGTCGCTCGATGAAACGCTGGGTCTGTCTCGCGGGAATGCTGGCGTGTGCGGGGTGTATCAGCCCGCGCGACACGCAATTCCTGTCGTGGTATGCCCGGCCGGTGAATGTCGAAGCACGGGCCTTCGAATATCACGATCCGTTCCCGGACGAGTCTGCCGGTCCCGACACGGCAACTCGTCCGCATGCTTACCGGGAGCCGCGGAGTGACACGCGGAAAGAGTTTGAGTTGCGTGTGCTGCAGGCGTACCACCCCGCTGCGGGGGGCACGCAATTCGCCCGTGGACCGCAGCCCCTGTGGCGTGTCCCCGTCGCTAACGCCTCACCGGCGTACGCTCCCACCTCGGTCCTCCCTCCCGATCCCGGCGGACCGATCGCATCGCGGCCGTTCCTCTACGGGGGAACGATCGTTCCGCAGTAGCTTCGTCGCACGGATCGTGCTCGGGCTGGCATCCTTGCTGATCACGGTAGCGATCAGTGAAGCGGCCCCACCGACGACGAACGCCGTTGAAGCCAGCGGCAAGAAGTTCGTCACCCCGGAGACCCAGAAGGGGATCGATCGCGGGCTGGAATACCTCGCGGCCCGCCAGCATCCGGATGGCTCTTACGGTTCTGGACCGGTCTATCGCAAAAACGTGGCGGTCACAGCTCTCGCCGGGATGGCGTTTCTTTCGGCTGGGCATACCCCCGGCCGCGGGAAGTATGGGTCCCAGGTGACCAAGGTGACCGAGTTCCTGCTCGCATCGACGGAGCCGTCGGGGTACATCATCCGCGTCGATAGTGCGTCACACGGTCCGATGTACGGCCATGGGTTTGCGACGCTGTTTCTGGCGGAAGTCTATGGGATGTCGCCGCGGGATGACGTCCGCACGGCCCTCAAATCGGCGACGCAGATCATCGTGAACTCGCAAAGCAAAGAAGGGGGCTGGCGTTATGATCCCGATGGCAAGGAAGCCGACATCTCCGTGACGGTCTGCCAGATGATGGCCCTCCGGGCGGCACGCAACAGCGGGATCTCGGTTCCAAAGGGGACCGTCGATCAGGCAGTCGAATATGTCCGCCAGTGCCAGACGACTGATGGGGGCTTCCGGTATCAGTTGCAGCAGACGCCGCGCAGTCTCTTCCCGCGATCGGCTGCAGCCCTGGTCGGGATGTACAGCGCGGGGATCTACGAGGGAGACGAACTGCAGCGCGGCCTGAAGTACGTCCTGCAGCATCAGCCCCAGGGGGACGCTTTGCGGTTCGAGCCGCATTACTTCTATGGCCACTACTATGCGGTGCAGGCGATGTGGCACGCCGGGGATGACTACTGGAAGACGTGGTATCCTTCGATTCGTGATGAACTCATCGCCCGCCAGCTGCCTGATGGCAGCTGGCCCGATTCGCTGGTCAACAACGAGTACGGCACGGCGATGGCCTGCCTGATTCTGCAGATGCCGAACAACTTCCTGCCGATCTTCCAACGATGATGCGACTCTGCTCCGGTCCATGCCGCGCCCTGTTCGCCGCGATCACGTTCGCGCTGTTCGCCAGCGCGACGCATGCGGAAGAGGTCTGCGTGGTGACCATTGAGGGGAAAGAACTCTGTGGACCACTCTCGTTGTGGAATGCGGATGGTGTCGTAATCGAACACGCTGGTCCGCGTCCGCTGGCACCGGCACAGATCGCGTCAATCCGGTTTCCGCAGGCCCGCTGGCGACGCGAACCGAACGACTGGGTGATCCTCAACAATGGTGACCGCATCGCGGTCTCCGTCCGCAAGATTGACGCGGACTCCTTAACCGCAGCGTGGCCCCGGAGTGGTCGCCGCCGCGAGTTGACGTGGCCGCTCGAGCAGGTCGCCTTGATCCATTTTGCTTTACCACCTGCTCCCAGCGCCCGTCGGTCAGCCTTTGAAGAGGCGTCGCGGCTGCAACCGGGAAGTGATCGCGCGCGACTGATTGCCGGCGACGATCTGCTCGGCGAGTTTCAGCAACTCGAAGGCGGACTCGTCGAATGGGAGTCGTCGTTTGGGGCCGTCAAACTGGAGCAGCAACGTGTCCGCTGGATCGGGTTCGATCCGGAACTCGCGGCCCGCACCAAGTCGCTGCCCATCCGCTGGACCGTCTCGCTGGCCAACGGTTCCGTCTTCACGGCGGTCGATTGTCGGCCGCAGAATGATCTGTCGCTCCTCTGCGTGTTCAGTGAGGGGAACGAGATTGCGATCCCCCGACACGAACTGCGGTCCGTCCGTCGCTGGTCTCCGCACGTGGTGGCCCTCTCGGCACGCGAACCGATCGATGTGCACTTCACCCCATACCTCGCCGGTCCACGTTCACTGGAACAAAACCGCAATGCGTTGCGGCTGCCGTTGTCGTTGCGGGGGGAAGAGTTTGCAACGGGACTCGGCGTGCTGGGTCAGGCTCGCTGGACTTACAAACTGGAACCGGGCGACCAATCATTCCAGGCGACCGTGGGGATTGACGATGTCGCCGAAGGGGCGGGGTCGGTCCGGTTTTCGATCCTGCTTGATGATCGCGTGGCGTGGGAAAGTGGAACTCTGACCGGCGAGACCGCAGCCGTACGGACGCCGCTCATCGCGCTGACCGGGGCGAAAACGCTCACCCTCGCTGTCGACCGAGCCGACCGCGGCGACACCGCCGACTTCGCCAACTGGTGCGACCCCATCCTTTACCGGGCTCCCTGACCCCACTTCACAACCACTCCGATCGCTCCCCGGGATCATCCACCCCGCTTGCGTCTTCGCGGTCCCCTCGAATCTCCGATTCCCTTCCGCTTCCCCGGCGTGGTAGACTTTTCCCGGTGCAATGTGCTCAGGGTCGATCCGTCTGTCGCAGGGAATCCCCGATGCGTCGAATCCTCTTCGGTACAGTGATCTGCCTGCTGGCAGTCCAGGTGAGTGATCTGTTCGCAGCGGCAAAAGATCCCAAGGCGAAGCTCGCGGCCATCAAGGGGCTCGACTGGCTCGGCTCTGAACAGCATCGGCAGGGTTACTGGGAAGCGAACCAGGGCCAGTACCGCGTAGCGATGACCGCCCTCGCCGGGAATGCGATGCTCTGCGAAGGGAGCACCACCACCCGCGGCCGCTACTCGAAGAACATCGCCCTCGCCGTCGACTATCTCCTCGAATGCGCCCAGCCGAATGGATTGATCGGCTTCAAGAACGACTACCACTACACCTACGGGCACGGCTTCTCGATGCTCTTCCTCTCGCAGGTCTTCGGGGAAGAGGAAGACGCCCGCCGTCGTGAGAAGCTGAAAGACGTGCTGACAAAGGCAGTCCAGTTTTGTGGTGAAGCCCAGACCCCTGACGGCGGCTGGGGCTACGTCTCCGCGAAGGATGGGAACAACTTCGACGAAGGCTCGACCTGTGTGACCCAGGTGCAGGGCTTGCGGGCCTGCCGCAATGCGGGGATCCCAGTCCCGAAAGAGATCATCGACCGGGCTGTCGTCTACATCAAGAAGTGCACCGCAGCCGATGGCGGCGTGCAGTACAGCATCCGCGGCGGTGGTTCACGGCCGCCGATCACCGCAGCTGCTGTCGCGTGCATGTTCAACTCGGGCGAATATGAAGATGAATACGTTCAGAAGCTGCTGAAGTACTGCGAAAAGAACATCAAGGACAACAAGAACAACCAGCAGTTCTTCGGCCACTGGCATTACACCCACTTCTATTATTCGCAGGTGCTGTATCGCCTCGGTGAAGAACAATGGGCGAAGTATTCGGTGGATGTCTTCCGCGAGATCATGCGGCAACAGTCCGCGAATGGATCGTGGAAAGAAGGCCACGTCGGCCCGGTTTATGTGACGGCGATCAATGCGACGATCCTGCAGATGGACAACGGCTACCTGCCGATCTACCAGCGATAAGTTGGCGATCCGGACTGTCGCCAGCACGTTCGACAAAGTTGCCATCATGCTCCGCATGATGAGCGGACCGCATCCCAGCGACCCCGATTCCATGATGAGCTACCGTGACCCGCCTCTTCGCTGGGACTCCGTTCGACCGTCCGCCCACGTGTGACCGTTGTGGTCAACCGGAAGCGGCCTGCACGTGCCCACCCCTGGAGCGAGAGCTGCGTCCCCCCGAGAAGCAGACCGCACGGATCACGGTCGAGAAGCGACCGAAGGGAAAGCTCGCCACGGTCATCCGCGGACTCAAGGCGGAAGAGAACGACTTCCCCGCGCTCCTGACGGCCTTCAAAGGAGCATGCGGTGCGGGTGGCAGTCTCGACGGGGACATCCTGGAAGTTCAGGGCGATCATGCCACCCGTCTGAAGCAACTCCTCACTGATCGCGGCTACCGCGTCAAATAGGACGATGTCCGCGTCACGGGGCGGTTTGACGCGCGATCCGTCAATGAAAAAGCCCGGCCGGATTGCTCCGGTCGGGCTTCTGTGTTGAGTGATCGCGAACGGGCAGATTAGTTGAGGATCTGCTTCGTTTCGGCGACGAGGGCTTCGATCGTTTCCTTCTTCAGGTCGGCCTGGCCGAGGCCCTTGCTGACCTTGACTGCCGAGTCGACCCACATCATGACGGTGACGTCAGCCGAGGGGTTCAGCTTGTAACCCGACGGGCCATGGGCTTCCTTGCTGGTCGTCAGCGGAATCTTGCCGATTTTGTGCTTTTCGGCAGCGGCCTTGAGGGCGGCTTCGGATTTGTCCGAATCGTTGAGCACGACGAGGAACCCGGCCATGCGGGCATCGCCATTCTTCGCCACGACTTCGTCCATCGCCTTCGTCAGCTGCGCGACTTCCGGGGTCAATTCCTTCGCGAAGATGCAGACGACGGGACGATCCCCATAGCGGCAGCGATAACAGAGTTCGGTCCCCTTCGCTGGACCGGTCACGTCGGTGACGTTGAACGCGGGAACGAATTCCCCTTTGCCGAGGCCGGATTGAACTTCCGCCGCCCAGACGGCGCTGGCAGCGAGACACGCCGCCACAACCAGAGAGACTCCACGACGCATCGGATTCGACTCCTCAGGTAACTCGCGGCCCGAAACGAACTCGACGTGAGATCGCATCGACGTCGCCGCATGCATGGTTCAGAATAACGGCTGTCAATCGCTGCGTCGACTCTGCGACGCACCTTTGCCTCAGCCTACGCCCCTCGCCGACAGTCCGTTGGCGGGTTTCTTGGGAACCTTTAGCCCCCCCAGGTTGGTTGGATGCCGGATGCACTGTCAGGTGACAGTCATTTTTCAGAGCCCTCAGACACGACGACGCAGTTCTGCCTGGATCCTCACTCGGAATCAGGCCAATCTTCTGAAAATCAGGGCGACTTCTTCCCCAGCAGGCTCGCCCCAAATTACCCGAGTGCGATTTTTTCATCGGGATACCGGAAGTTGCCGGGCTTTGCAAAACCAGCCAGGGCCACGATCAAAGTCAGCGGGCCGACACGGCCGAGGAACATCGTCACGATGAGGACCAGTTGCGACGCTGGTCGCAACGTCGGCGTGAGATTCGCTGACAAGCCGACAGTCCCCAGCGCACTCGCGGCCTCGTACATCTGGTCGAGGAAACGCTCGGGGCGGTCTTCGATGACCACGATCAACATGGTCACGATCATCAGTGTGACCAGGGCGATGGCGATCACCGCCAGCGCGCGGAAGACCTGCTCCTGCGGGATCGTCCGGCCGAAGGCTTCCACGGTTGGTCTGCCACGCAATACCGACCGCAATGTGAGCAAGGTGACGGCCAGGCAGATCGTTTTCACTCCGCCACCGGTGGATCCCGGAGACGCGCCGACGAACATCATGCCGATGCCCAGCAGTTTCGACGCCGGGTAAAGGTGCTCGTGATCCACCGTGTTGAATCCGGCGGTACGTAACGTGACCGCATGGAACCAGGCGTTGGCCAGTTGATTGGCCATTCCCTGAGGGTGCTTGGGATTTCCGTATTCGAGCGCAAACAGACACAACGTTCCCCCAGCGAGCAGGACCAGCGTGGTGATGATGACCAGCCGTGTCGAGAGTGTCAGCCGCACCAGAGCTCGATTCGGAGACCGTTGCCAGCGGGAACGCAACGCTTCCCGCAAATTGAATAGCGGCGTGAAACCGACGCCCCCCAGAATAATCAGCAGCGGTATCATCCCCCACACCTGCCAGCGGAGTTCCCAGCCGATCAGGCATTCGGTTCTGAGGCAGAACCCGGCGTTACAGAAGGCCGAGACTGCATGAAACAGTCCGAGAAACGCCCGCTCGTCCAGCGGCAAGTCCGGCCACAAGGTTGAGAGCAGGCCCGCACCCACCAGTTCGAGCGAGAACGTGAACCCAAGGATCGCCCGTAGGAGTGTGCCGACATCGCTGAGTTTCTCCGACTCGAGGAGATCACGAAACGTCGCGTGCTCCCGCATGGAGTTCCGACCGAGTGCGACAGCAACGAACGCACCAAACGTCATGATCCCTAGCCCACCAATTTGGATCAGCCCCAGAATGACCCAGTGGCCAGTGCGACTCCAGTACGTCCCGGGATCAACCATGTTCAGACCGGTGACGCAACAGGCACTCGTGGAAGTGAACAGCGCGACGAGCAAGGGGGCCGCGGGTTCATTGTGTGGTCGACATCGCGGCAGCATCAGCAGGAGGGTACCGATCCCTATCAGAATCGCGAACGAAAGCACCAGCACCAGCGCCGGATTAAGGCCCGCATCGGCTGCGAAGCGGATCGAGACGTAGATTTCGGCGATCCCGCGGAGGATCGCCAGCACTTCACTCCAGCCCAGCCACCCGATGCCCGAATCCGGGACGATGGAGATGTCTGGCCAGACAGCCAGGAGCGTCAAGCCTCCCAACCACAATCCGACGAACACCAGTTCCAGCAGATTCTCACCCAGAAACGACTTCCGCGCCCGACTCCAGCGGTACCGCAAGAACACGGTGAGGGCGGGCAGCGCGAGTGAGAGCACGACCGTTCCCGCAAGCAGGCTGGCCATACTCGCGGCGTGTTGCGAGATGCCGTGATGCGCGATCGCCGCGGCTGCGCCGAGAAATCCACAGGCCACTTCGATCCGTCGAAACAACCCGCACCAACCCGGGGCCAGTGTATCGCCAACCGCAAAGCGCTTCGGTTTCCGTTCGCTGATCATGGGGCGGATTCTAACGAAACCGATCGGAGAAGGGGACCAGACCGGGGAGTTCGGAGTTTCTGTGTGATGGTGATCGCGCGAAGACGCAAGCGGAGCGAGGTGGACGACGGGGTTACTCGGGTGGCGTGACAGGGGACGTGTGACGTCGCTGTTTGAGTTCATGGAGGCGGCGGGCTAGTTCTTGTTCGAAGCCCCGGTCGACCGGTTGATAGTAGGTCCGTTCGACTCCCAGATAATCTTGCGCGTTCCAGCCCTCGGCTGTTGCATGGGGAGATTGATATCCCGAGCCGTGACCGAGTTGCTTCGCTCCCTGGTAATGGGCATCGCGGAGTTGCTGGGGGACCGGGAGTACGGTCCGTTCCCGGACGTCGCTGAGGGCCTTGTCGATCGCTGCGATGGCGGCTCCGGACTTCGGAGCGAGGGCGAGGTACGTCACCGCCTGTGCCAGCGAGATGCGGCATTCCGGCATCCCCAGAAACTCGACCGCTGCCGCAGCGGCCTGGGCGACCAGCAAGGCCTGCGGGTCGGCATTGCCGATGTCTTCCGACGCGGCAATCAACACGCGCCGGGCGATGAACCGGGGTTCTTCCCCCGCTTCCAGCATGCGGGCCAGCCAGTAAATCGCCGCATCGGGATCGCTGCCGCGCATGCTTTTGATGAGGGCACTGGCCGCATCGTAGTGCTCGTCGCCATCACGATCGTAGCGAATCTGTTTCTTTCCGAGGGACGCTTCCGCGGTCGCCAGGTCGAGTGTCCGCTGCTCATCGGGAAGCGAGAGAACCGCCACCTCGAGCGCGGTCAGAGCCCGCCGCACATCGCCATCGCTCCGCTCGGCGAATAATGCGAGGGCGTCGGGAGCGATGGCAATCTGCCGTTTTCCCAGCCCCCGCTCTCGATCAACCAGAGCCCGTTCGAGCACGGTGCGGACGTCGTCCGGCGTGAGTGGTTGCAGTTCGAACACCTGGCTGCGACTGAGGAGCGGACTGATCAACGCAAAGAAGGGGTTCGCAGTGGTCGCCGCGACGAGCGAGACGATTCCGGCTTCCACATCCGGCAACAACACACTCTGTTGCGCTTTATTGAAGTGGTGCAGCTCATCGATGAACAGCACTGACGGGGGACCGCCCGTTTCGACCGATCCGCGGGCACGGTCGAGGACTTCACGAAGTTCTTTCACCCCCGAAGCCGCTGCATTGACGGCGACGAAAGTTCGCCGCGTATGCAGGGCGATCAGTTGCGCGAGGCTCGTCTTACCGATGCCCGGCGGCCCGTAGAACACGACCGAACTGATGCGATCAGCGTCGAGCATCCGCCGCAGGAGTTTGCCAGGGGCGAGGAGATGCGTCTGGCCGACGAACTCCTGCAGATTTCGCGGCCGCATCCGGGCTGCGAGGGGCTTCACGGCATCGCGTTGCTGCGTTTCGAGCCGATCAAAGAGGGCCATGATCGATCACTCGTCAGACGCGAATCGGGCGCGAAGACGCAAGCGAACATCGACACCGATGTCGATTCCGTCCCTGAGCCATTGGCCCTCAGCCATGGACGATGAAAGAAACCTCCACCTGTGCCGGTCGAGCGTTAAGGTCTCTGAACCCTGTAGAGTTCAGGTGGACACCGTAGATCCAGGTTGAGTGCTCCGAAGCCGGGCGAACCCGACGAGGTGCCATCGCAGCTGAATCCGTCCGACATCCGCTGAAAAAGTTGTAGGGTCAACGCAAAAGGCTCGTATCGAACACTGCAGAGGCTCTGGAGACCTTGCGATCTCCACCTTCCACGCTAACGAGCGTCTCTGGCCCCCGCAAGCCAATCATCTTCGCTTGCGTCTTCGCGGCGATCGTTCAAGATCGCCCCTCAATATTCCAAGGCTTTGGAAACCCGGCCTGAAACCCTGTCCCAAATCTGAGAAATCCCGCCAGTGCTTTGACTTCATCCCGGATCGCTCCCTAGACTACCGCCGCCGCTGACGGTTTCGACAGCCTTCTTGCGCACCGGCAGCGCTCAGTTCGCTGGTGATTGAGGGCAGTGTCGTGAAGCGTCGGCCGGAATCCGACCGGGCCAGCCTGGCTGAAGGTTACGCCTTCGCTTCGCGTGCCAGTTCGATTGCCATGCAGGCGGTCGTTCCGGCGGGTCTCGGATACTGGCTCGATCAGCGTTGGGGGACCGCTCCCTGGTTGCTGATCGTCGGGGCGGGGTTCGGGTTGGCGGTGATGCTGATGGAGTTGATTCGACTCTCGCAGCCGAAACCGCCGCCTGATCAGAAGTCATGAATCGTCGTGAAGGTTCTCGCTTCGATGTCGTCCTCAAACCACAATCTGATGCGGCGTCTGATGGCGTTCACCGCGCTGCTGGTTGCGCTGGGGGCGGTTTCGGCGGCGTTTTGCGGGCTGCTGGCGGGGTCTGCCGGAGTGCAGGCGAGTCTGGCGGCTTTGCTGCTCTGTCTGGTTCCCGGCTGGGTGGTCTTTTTGCTCGAGCCTTTGTATCGTTCTCCCGGTCAGGCGACCGGTGGTGCGATTCTGGGTTCGATCCTGCGGTTGGGGTTGGTGATGGGTGGGGCGCTGGCGTGGCTGGCGTGGCGTCCCGATGCTCCGCGTGGTGTCTTCCTGGCTGCCTTGGGTGTGCATTACCTGGCGGCCCTGACCTATGAAACGATCGTGTTGATGCGAAGCCTGAATTTGCGGGCTCCACTGGCGGCGATCCGCTGGTTGTGACTCCTTCCGGAATTAGTCTATGTCGGCTGGACACAACGATCCCTTCCATCACGTGCGCGACGCGAACGGCTTCGAGCTGCCGCGGTTCGTGCTCGACATGCTGGGTGTGAAGGGCGACCTGCTGGAGCTGCCGTCGATTTCGCTGTTCGGTCTGTACGACCTGCAGATCACGAAGTTCATGGTTCTGCAGGTGGTCGCCGGGTTATTGACGCTCATTATTTTCCGCGGGCTGGCGAATAACATTGCCAAGGGCCGTCCTGCGAGCGGTGGCTTCTGGAACTTCTGGGAAGCGATCGCGTTGTACATTCGCGATAACGTCGTGCGGCCCACGTTGGGTGGGCATCACGGTCATGACGATCACGGCGATGGGCATGAAGGCCATCTCGAAGAAGATGTGGCCCACGCGCACAGCCATGCCGATCCGCATCCGGAAGACTGTCACCTTCCGTTTGTCTGGTCGTGCTTCTTCTACATTCTGTTCTGCAATCTGCTGGGGGCGGTGCCGTTCCTCGGTTCGCCGACCGGCAGTATCAGTGTGACCGGCGCATTGGCGATTTGTGCCCTCGGAATGACGATGCTCGTCGGGATGCAGTCACTGGGGGTCGGTGGGTTCTTCATGAATCTGATTCCGCCGCTCGATGCCCCGCCCGCGATGAAGATTTTCCTGGTCCCGATGATGTTCGTCCTCGAGCTCGTCGGACTGCTGATCAAGCACGGTGTGCTCGCCGTGCGATTGTTCGCCAACATCATGGGGGGCCATACGGTCATCGGCGTGATGCTGGGCTTCATCGGTCAGGTGGCGAACAGTGGTCTGTGGTACGTGGTGACTCCGGCAAGTATCGCCGGGCAGGTTGGGATTGGATTGCTGGAATTGTTTGTGGCCTTCCTGCAGGCCTACGTGTTCGCCTTCCTGGCGACCATCTTCGTGGGGATGGGTTCACACCCGCACTAACGAAGTTTCGTAAGTTTCAAGTTCTCAGCGACGTGACCGCTGGGTGAAAAGTTGGGTTCGAGTCGAGAGACAATAGAGGAGATTCGCTCGTGAATCGCATGCTTCAATTGGTCTGTGTGACCGCGGTGGTTCTGCTGACGACGGCCGCTCCGGCCTTGGCGCAAGAAGGCGGCGGAACGACGTTGATCGCCGTCAAGGGGGCGTTCGCTGCTGGTCTGGTCATCATCGGTGCCGCGTTCGGCATCGGCAAGATCGGTGCTGCCGCGGTCGAGAGCATGGCTCGTCAGCCGGAAGTTGCCGGCGACATCCGCGGGGCATTGCTCCTCGCAGCCGCGCTCATCGAAGGGGCGACCTTCTTCGCCCTCATCGTCTGTATTATCGCTGGCTAGTCGGATTCCGCGTCTGCTTCGCTGTTCGCCCACATTGGGGTCTGGCAGGGTGTCGTCCATGTTAAGAGTCTTCTTGCTCACGCTGTGTTGCCTTGTGGCAGGCTGGTCGTCACCGACCGGTTCGTCATCGGTCTGGGCAGCGGATGATCATCCTCCCGCTGCCAAAGACGACGGGCATCACGATGCCGGTCATGAAGCGGGTGGTCATGGCGACAAGCCGGAGTTGCCTGGCTTCAAGGGCGATCTGGCGATCTGGTCGTTCGTGACGTTCCTGATCTTTCTGCTCGTCCTGAAGCAGATGGCGTGGGGGCCGCTGGGGAAGGCGCTGGCCGAGCGCGAAGCGAAGATCAGTGGCGACCTTGCTGCCGCCGAATCGAACCGCCTCAAGGCAGAAGCCCTGTTGCGGGATTACGAAACGAAAGTGGCGAAGGCCCAGGACGAAGTCAAAGCGATTCTTGCAGAAGCCCGGCGGGACGCTGAGCATACCAAGCAGGAAATCGTGGCGACGGCTCAGCGGGAAGCGGAAGCGCTGCGGGATCGCGCAGTCGGCGACATTGAACGAGCGAAAGATGGAGCGCTCACCGAGCTCTTCGATTTCGTCGCGAACAATGTCACGCAGGCGACCGAGAAGGTGCTGCAGCGGAGCCTGACCGGTGACGATCAGGATCGGCTGGTGCGGGAAGCTCTGGCCGACTTGAACGTGCGGCGGAACTAACCGTCTCCCGAGATGGTTTGATCGAGGAAGGACGAGGAATGGCCGACGTGTCCAACGCCGCTCGCGTGACCAGCGTGCTGGAAGATCCCAGCGTGCAGTCGGTGGCACGCGTCTACGCGGTCGCGTTGCTCGATGCAGTTCCAGCGGGTGAAGCGGCTGCCATCGTCGAGGAAGCCGTCTCGTTCGTCACGGAGGTTCTCGATCCGCAACCACAGTTCGAGCGTCTGCTCTGCACGGTGGTGACTCAGCAGGACCTGAAGCTGCAGCTGGTCGAGCGTGTGGTTGCCCCGCGGGCGACGCCGGTCTTCGCGAATTTCCTTCGCGTGCTCATTCGTCACGACCGGGCCGACCTGTTGAGGACGGTGGTCGCGGTCGCTGAGCGCGAATTGGAATCGCGCAGCGGCAAAGTCCGGGTGCGGGTCACCAGCGCGACGCCGCTCACTGAAGCGTCTACGGCAGCCCTGGTGGAAAGTTTAACGCGGTCGCTTGCGGCCGTGCCGATTCTGGAAACGAAAGTCGATCCCGCCCTCCTGGGGGGCGTGGTCATCCGCGTGGGCGATACCGTCTATGACGGGTCGGTGCGGATTCGTCTGAAACAATTGCGCGCACGTTTGCGCGAGAGGTGCCTGAATGAAGTTCAACGCGGGCGAGATCGCTTCCGTCATCCAGAAGGAAATTGAGGATTTCCGCGGCCAGATCGAGACCTCCGAAGTTGGTCGGGTGGTTGAGGTCGGCGACGGCATTGCGCGCGTCTACGGCCTCTCCTCGGCCATGTCGGGGGAGATGGTCGAGTTCGCCAATGGCATTCGCGGTCAGGTCTTCAACCTGGAAGAAACGTCGGTCGGGGTCATCATCCTCGGCGACTATCTGAAGATCGTCGAAGGGATGGAAGTCCGTTCGACCGGCGCACTGCTGTCGATTCCGGTCGGCGAGCCGATGATCGGCCGCGTGATCGATCCGCTCGGCAACCCGCTCGACGGCAAGGGCCCGATCGTCACGACAGCGACCCGTCCGCTCGAAACCCCCGCGCCGGGTGTTTCGGCCCGCCAGCCAGTCAAGCAGCCGCTGCAGACCGGGATTAAGGCGGTCGACGCGATGACGCCGGTCGGTCGTGGTCAACGCGAACTGATCATCGGTGACCGCAAGACCGGGAAGACTGCGGTCGCGCTCGATGCCATCCTCAGCCAGAAGGGTGGCGATGTCATCTGCATCTACGTCTCGTGCGGGCAACGCTCGTCTGCGACGACGCAGATCGTCGAATCACTGCAGAAGTACGGCGCGATGGACTACACCATCGTCGTCAGTGCCAGTTCTTCCGATCCCGCGCCGCTGCAGTACATCGCTCCGTACGCCGGGGCCGCTCTCGCTGAGTACTTCATGTACCAGGGAAAGCACACCCTGGTGGTGTACGACGACCTCTCGAAGCAGGCGGTCGCGTATCGCCAGCTGTCGCTGCTGATGCGGCGACCTCCAGGTCGTGAGGCGTATCCCGGTGACGTGTTCTACTGCCACAGCCGTCTCCTCGAACGGGCGGCCAAGCTGAACGACGAACTCGGCGGCGGCTCGATGACGGCCCTGCCGATCATCGAAACCCTCGAAGGGGAAGTTTCGGCGTACATCCCGACGAACGTGATCTCGATCACCGACGGTCAGATCTACCTCGAACCCGACCTGTTCTTCGCCGGTGTCCGTCCCGCCATTAACGTCGGCATCTCGGTGTCGCGCGTCGGTGGCAACGCCCAGACCAAGGCGATGAAGAAGGTCGCCGGGACCCTGCGTCTCGACCTCGCTGCTTTCCGTGAACTGGAAGCCTTCGCTCAACTCGGGACCGAACTCGATAAGGCGACCCAGCAGCAGCTCGACCGCGGTTACCGTATGGTCGAACTCCTGAAGCAGCCTCAGTTCCAGCCGCTGCATGTGGCCGACCAGGTCATCAGCATCTACGCTGGGGGTAAGGGCTACTTCGATCAGGTGCCGGTCGCCCGCGTCCAGGAAGCTGAAGCCCAACTGATTCAGTTCATGCGGGAAGAAAAACACGAAGTCCGCGATGCGATCGTTCAGTCGGGCGAACTGAAGGCTGATACCGAAGAGAAGCTGAAGGCCGCGCTGGAAGAGTTCCGGACTCGCTGGGCAGCCAATAACGCCAAGTAGTTTGTGTTGACGATCAATGACGCCCACGGAATGCGTTCCGTGGGCTGCTAAACGGATCACCTATGGCCAAAGCACGCGCGATCATCAAACGGCTCAAAGCCGTGCGCAACATCCGCAAAATCACGCGGACGATGGAGCTGGTCGCGACGGCCCGCTTCAAGAAAGCGATGGACCGCGCCACCGAAGCGGCGGCGTACACGCGGAAGATCTCCGAGATCGTCGCCGACCTTTCGGAAGCGCTCGCACAATCCGGGACCGCTGGACTCTCACATCCCCTTCTGCAGAAGCATCCGGAAGAGAAGAACGCCGTCCTGCTGGTGCTGACATCGAACCGCGGGTTGTGCGGTGGTTACAACGCCGGGGTCCTGCGGAACGCACAGACTCGCATCCGCGACTGCAAGTCATCGCCGACGAAATTGCAAATCGAGGTCTCCGGCAAGCGCGGGATCAACTTCTTCAAATTCCAGAAGCAGGCGGTCGACGCGACCTACACGGAGTTCGAAGACAAGCCAACGTTCGACCAGGTGAATGCCCTCGCGGATCGCTTCATCCAGGCTTACGTCCGGGGTGAAATCGATCGGCTCGATATTGCCTATGTGCGGTTCGAGTCGATGTCGCGGCAGAAGGCGGAAATCGCCACGCTGCTCCCCATCGGCCAACTCGACACCGGGACCACAGCATCTGGCAAGGGGGCACCCGCTGCTCCAAAGGCGAAAGTCGAATACGAGTTTCTGCCGTCACCCGGAGAAATTCTGGAAGAGATCGTCCCCGCCTCGTTCAAAGCCCGCCTCTTCAAGTGCTTCCTCGATGCGGCGGTCAGCGAGCAGATCGCCCGCATGGTCGCTATGAAGAGCGCCACCGAAAACGCGGGCGAAATGATCAGCACACTGAAGATGCAATACAACCGGGCCCGCCAGTCGCAGATTACGTCCGAACTCAGCGAAATCATCGGCGGTGCTGCCGCACTGGAATAGGTCGCTTCGCGACGAAGGAATCGGATACCTGACCAACTGATTGGAATTTGACAGCAGATTGATGACGTGGGCCGCTTGATCACCGCTCTGCGAAAGTCCGTAGAGTCGCCCTGAGGTTGATTTTCGCTGACCAACGACCAACGCTGCCCTTAAAGGCAAACGACATGACCGCCACAGCCACCACCACTGGCCGCGTTTCGCAGATCATCGGGTCGACGTTCGACGCCGTGTTCGATGAAGCCAACCTGCCGGACATCTACAACGCTCTCAAGATCGATACGGTCGTCAAAGGGACGCACGTGAAGGTCACCGGCGAGGTGCAGCAGCACCTCGGTGGCGGTCGCGTCCGCTGCGTCGCCCTCGGTTCCACCGACGGCATGGTCCGCGGGATGGAAGTCATCGACACCGGGGCTCCGGTCTCGGTCCCGGTCGGGAAGGGCACCCTCGGTCGCGTCTTCAACCTGCTCGGCGAGCCGGTCGACGGGCGGGCCGACGTGGAAGCCGATGAGCGGTGGCCGATTCACCGCGATCCGCCCAAGCTGGAAGACCTCAACACGAAGACGGAAGTCTTCGAAACCGGGATCAAGGTCGTCGACCTGCTGATTCCCTTCGTCCGCGGTGGTAAGGCGGGGCTGTTCGGTGGGGCCGGTCTCGGTAAGACCGTCATTCTGACCGAACTCATCGCTCGTATTGCCCGCCAGCACGGCGGTTACTCGGTCTTCGCTGGCGTGGGTGAACGCACCCGCGAAGGGAACGACCTCTGGCTCGAAATGCAGGAAGCGAAGATCGGCGACACCGGCCGCTCGGTCATCGATCAGACCGCGATGGTCTTCGGTCAGATGAACGAACCGCCGGGTGCCCGTCTCCGCGTCGCCCTCTCGGCCCTGACGATGGCCGAATGGTTCCGCGATGCCACCGGGGCTGATACGCTCCTCTTCGTTGATAACATTTTCCGGTTCTCGCAGGCCGGTTCGGAAGTGTCTGCTCTTCTCGGTCGTATGCCGTCCGCGGTCGGTTACCAGCCGACGTTGTCGACCGAACTGGGTGCTCTGCAGGAACGGATCACCTCGACGAAGCGTGGGGCTATTACATCCGTGCAGGCCGTGTACGTCCCCGCAGACGATCCGACCGACCCCGCCCCGGCGACGGCGTTCGGCCACCTCGACGCCTTCATTTACCTCGAACGCCGGATCGCGGAAAAGGGCCTCTACCCCGCCATCGATCCGCTCTCGTCTTCGAGCCGCGTGCTCGATCCGCAAATCGTCGGCGAGAAGCATTACATGGTCGCCCGTCGCGTGCAGAAGATTCTGCAGCGGTACCGCGAACTCCAGGACATCATCGCGATTCTCGGGGTCGACGAACTGAGCGAAGAAGACAAGCTGGTGGTGCATCGTGCCCGCCGCATCGAACGCTTCCTGTCGCAGCCGTTCTTCGTCGCTGAACCGTTCACCGGCAAGTCGGGCAAGTACACCTCGATCGCGGACACCATCCGCAGCTTCGAGGAAATCACCGACGGCAAGTGGGATCATCTCCCGGAAGCAGCGTTCCTGTACGTGGGAGCGATCGAAGAAGCGGCCGCCCAGGCCGAGAAGATCGCCGCCTCGGCGAAGTAGTCATCACGTCGCCGAAAGGGACAACCCGCCATGGCAGCGGATCAAGCGTTACGTCTGGTGATTGTGACTCCTGAGAAGACCGTCTTCGACGAGCCGGTCGCAGGGTTGCGCTTCCCGCTGTACGACGGCGAAATCGGGGTGCTCCCCGGTCGTCTGCCGCTCATCGGTCGTCTCGGTGCGGGTGACCTGAAGGTGTCGCTGGCCGGGGGTGAGGAGCGGCACTTCTTCATCGATGGCGGCTTCACGCAGATTCATCAGGGGACGGTGACGCTCCTGACACAGCGGGCTGTCCCCGCCGACGAGATCAGCTCCGCTGCTGCGGAAGCGGAACTCGTCGCCGCGAAAGCCCAGCAGGCGAAGTCCGACGCCGATTTCGATCGCAAGTCGGCCGCCCTGCAACGCGCCCGCCGCCTCCTGCGGATGGCCAAGTCCGCGAAGTAATTCTCAGCGACCGCTTCACGACAACACACGAAGCCCGGCATTGTCTTCAATGCCGGGTTTCTGCCTTTTGAACGACCGCAACGTGCCAGTCTTTCGGGCCAACGGCCCGACCCATACCAGCCTGGGGCAACGCCCCAGGGGATTGGCAATAAGACCGGCGGAGGGCTGTAGGCCCGGTTCATCCGATGTCCCACCAGGTCTCAGCCAACCGTTGCCTCCGCGGCGATGAATCGGGCCGATGGCCCTTCGGTGGTGACCGATCCCGTGTTCCTGGGGCGGTGCCCCAGGCTGGTATGAAGCCGGGCCGTTGGCCCTGAGGACGCTGGCGTTCTACGGGTGTCGTGGTGCAGTTCGAAAGGCAGATACCGGGCTTCTGCATTTCGTGGAGTCACGGCGGGTGGCATGAAGTGACCGGAAGGCTCGCACCCCGACCGTTGGATTCGAAATGTCCTGTGAAATCACGGGATCGGCCCTAGAACCGCGCAACTCGACCGAGCTTCCCTAAGGTCACTCCGAGAGCCAGTCTCGTCCCCCGCAAGGTCGACGCTGTCATCAAAGTCCTTGAGAGTAGCACGCTGGGTGATGGAGTCTAGCAACGGCTTAGCAGGTCGGCTGAGGGAAAGGCTCAATCCGGCGGTTTTCGCCGGTCGAAAATGACCAATGGACGACGGACTCGCAGGGTCGTGAGCCGTCGATCCCGTCCGACATGAGGTGGGACATCGCTGCCATGGTGCATGATTCTTCGGTGCTGGTCCCGGTCGTCCTGGAAGTGGAAGTCTCGGGCGAAGTTCGCCGCGTCTCTGTCGATGCGGGCGAGTTCCTCATCGGTCGCGCGGAATTCTGCGATCTCCAGATCGATTCCCCCGCTGTCCCCCTCGCGTGGTGCGTCGTGCATCTGCAGGGTCAGGTTGTCTGGATCGAAGCGGCCGACGAAGTCGCGACGCTGGAGATCAATGGCCAGGCGATGAAGCGCCTCGCTGTCCGGTCGGGTGATCGGCTCACCCTCGGCCCGGTAACGCTCACCGTTCGTCTGGGTGCCGACGCGCTCACCAAGCCAGCCGAAGACCTCAGCGGTCTCTCGGCGGTCGAGCTCTGCGAACGGATTGAAGCGGAACAGCAGGCCCTCGACGATCACGAGCGGCAACGCATTCTGGGTGTCGAAGCCCTCCTCGCTGCTTTGGAAGGGGTCCTGACACAGGAATCACTGACGAGCGACCCGACCCGCACGGAGACAGTGCTCGGTCAACTGCAGGGCCTTTCGGAACTCCTCGCGGAACGGACTCGGCAACTGGCTGACCACGAGCAGGAATTCCTCGCGTCTGCGGTGGAGATCAAGCAGGCCCAGGACCGGATGACCCGGCGACTGGAAGAACTCCTCGGCCACCTCGAAGAAGGCGACCTGCGGGCCAGCGCCTGATTCCAGCCCAGCTGCCGGATTCACCGGGACGAGTGCCCTGCGCACCGGGGCGGTTCAGCCGTTGATCTTGCGGTCTTTGTCGGGTGTGGTCGAGGCTTTGCGAGGCCCAACATCCTACTGGCTATTCTGGTGAGCCTCGAGGACTCGACCCACCCTACGCCAGAGGCTGATCCACCCTGCCATGCACGCGGCTTTGCGTAAGCCTGCGCCAGAGCAAGTACCGCAGGCCCATCCCAGGCGGCCAATCCAGTCGGTCAGACTGTGCCTGGCTCGCATCCGGGTCGAACGTCAAACCGTTCCCCGTCAGGCACAGCCTGACCGACGAAGGTGTGGGATGTTGTCGCCGAACGACAAAGGTAACCCGGCGGCGGCCAAGAATCGTTGATTTCAGAACCCGCCCGATCCGCCGCTCGGGTTGACCGCCTTGTTATCCACCGCTTCCGACCACGAACTTGCCGTCGATCAGGGCTGTTGCAAGCTTTGGGTGATCAAGCACTCCTTCTGTCGCGTCAATCTTCGATGAAGTCGTCGTTAGTAATTCGCGGAGATTGGGGGCGATGCGTGGGAGTTCCGATAAATCCTGGAGATTCCGGCAGCGGTGAATCTGCAACACCTTCAGCTTTTTCATGACGGGTAAACCGGCCAAAGTCACAGGGTTCGCCCAGTAGAGTTCCAGCGTTTGGACCCCTGCGGGAATCTCCAGTCCTTCGAACGATTTCGACATTGGTTTGTAATGCCACAAATGGTATTGGGTTATCGTCGATGCCGAGATCCCTCTGTCAGCCTTGATCCAGTGGTTGATGACGGTTCTCAAGAGCTGAAAGCGTGAGAAATCGATGCCAGGCCGCTTCGGATGAATGCCGAGATATTCCAACCCATTGAGCTCGTAGATCGGGTCAACGTTTCGTAGCGAGATATCCCAAAACCAAAGCCACTTGGCGTTTGTCGCACGGGCCAAAAAGTCGAGATTGTCCTGTGTGAAGCCGAACGATGGATGCCCAAACAGCCCGCGGTATCCGTGACGATGGTAGTGCGAAATACATTCATCGATTCGGTCGGTTTCAACGCCAACGCCCGGCTCGCCATCGACGAGGTCGTGCCATTCGCGGAAGCCGGATTCTTTTAGCTCGATGCTCATGGTGGATAACTAAGGGATAGCCAGAATCGCATTCTGCCGATCCGGGTAGTTGATTCTGTCTATCCTTCGATGCCATTCTGCTATGCCGGGGATGTCGTCTCCCATTGCAGAATCACCGGATTGGATTTCAGGCTGGACTGGGTTCGTCTTCCGTTATTTGGTTGACTGCGGACTCGCTTCCTAGAGCAACGCCAATTTGATGGTACCGCGTCGGTTACACGGCGTGAAGACTGAAACGGTCGGGCGTCGCAGGTGGATACCACGCTTGCTGTCTTGGGTCAGGATGCCATTGGGCTCCCGCGCATGCTCACGCAAAGCCGTGAGCATGGCACCCCGAATCAGTTCCATGGTACGGCTTCGGAGACGACCCAGAACGAGCGGCCGATGGCCCGGCTACAGGGTGGTTCAGCATTCGAGGTAGGGTGGGTCGAGTCCTCGAGGCCCACCATGATTTCAGCAAGTTGGTGGGCCTCGCAAAGCCTCGACCCACCCTACAAGTCCTGCAGAGTCAATGACTATCGCGTCGCCGATGGACCGGTTGGGGGGGAATCCGTCCCGGTGGTGATTCGCGTGCTAGAGTTCAGCGTGTCGCGTTCTGGCCACAGGCTGGCAGGAATGCTTCCGTTGATACAACCGGCACAGGCGGAACCGACCGACATGACTCAGGCCCCGCGGACCAGCCCGCTCGGATGGCTGTTTGCACTCGCGATCTTCACGAGTGCGTTCCTGATTTTTCAGGTCCAGCCGCTGATCAGTAAGGACATTCTCCCCTGGTTCGGTGGGACGCCTGGGGTCTGGACGACGTGCATGGTCTTCTTTCAGACCGTGCTGTTTGCCGGTTATGCGTATGCCCATGCCAGCATTCGCTGGTTGAGTCCGCGGATGCAGGCGGTGTTGCATACCGGCCTGCTGGTGGCGGCTCTCTGTGCGTTGCCAATCACACCCGATGCTGCCTGGAAACCGACGGGAGCCGATGCCCCGCTGTTCCGGATCCTAGGACTGCTGCTGTCGACGGTCGGCTTGCCGTATTTTCTGCTCTCCGCGACAGGCCCGTTGCTGCAGGCTTGGTTTGCCCGCACACAGCCGGGAGTTGCGCCGTATCGGTTGTATGCGCTTTCAAATATCGGGTCGGTGCTCGGCCTGGTGACGTATCCGTTCGTCTTTGAGCCGTGGTGGTCGACCGAGACGCAGGCGACTGCGTGGTCAGTCGGTTTCCTGTTGTTTGCAATCGGCTGCGCAGCGTGTGCATGGCAACTCATCCGACGACCGCTGGTGAGTGAGACGACGGTCGCAGATGAGATCGACATCTCGGCCGAGCAGCCGACCTGGGCGACACGGGGTGCGTGGTTCGGGCTGTCGGCGTGTGCTTCGGTGATGCTGCTGGCGACGACCAATCAGGTCTGCCTCGATGTGGCCGTGATCCCGTTTCTGTGGGTCCTGCCGCTGACTTTGTATCTGGCGTCGTTCATCCTCTGCTTTGATCGGGCGTGGTGGTATCCGCGGCGGACTTATGCAGCGGCGCTGGTCGGGGCGATCGCGTGTCTCTCGGTGCTGATGCAGGATGCGGGGGACGTCCCGATTCTGACGCAGGTCTTAGTCCACTTTGCGATTCTGTTTTTCTGCTGCATGGTCTGTCATGGCGAACTGGTCCGGTTGCGACCGGCCCCACGGTACCTCACGTCGTTCTATCTGGCCTCGAGCGCGGGGGGAGCTGCGGGGGGCTTGTTTGTTGGGATCATCGCTCCGCTGTGCTTCACGCATTACTTCGAGTTACACGCGGCTCTGGTGGCCTGCTGTGTGATCGTGACGGTCCTCTTCCTGAATGATCGGGAGTGGCTGCAAACGGGTGGCCAGCCGCGGTGGATCTGGGGTTGCCTGCTCCTCGCGTTGATCGGCGGGACGCGGGTCGTCGGTGCCGGGGCCACCACTGGTCTGCCGGGAGAACGGGCGCTCGAACGCAATTTCTACGGCGTGCTGCGGGTCCTGGAAACCGATGTCGATCAGCCTGAAAAAGCGATGCATCGCATGGTGCATGGCCGCATCGTCCATGGTTTGCAGTTCACCGCGCCGGATCGTCGTCAGATTCCCACGGCGTACTACGGCGAACAGACCGCGGTCGGTCGACTCCTCGCGGCTCCAGCGACACAACCACGCAAGGTTGGCATGGTCGGCCTCGGTGTCGGAACGCTCGCTGTCTATGGTCGGCCGGGCGATCAGTTCCGGTTCTATGAGATCAATCCCGACGTGATCCGCCTCGCGAAGGAGCATTTCACCTATCTGCGGGACTCAGCCGCGAATGTGGAACACGTCGTCGGTGATGCGCGGCTGTCGTTGGAACAGGAACCGCCGCAGCAGTTCGATGTCCTCGTCCTCGATGCCTTCAGCAGTGATGCGATCCCGGCCCATCTGCTGACCGAGGAAGCCTTCGCGATTTATCTGAAGCATCTGGCTCCGCAGGGCGTGCTGGCGATTCATATCACCAACCGGCATTTCGATCTGCAACCGGTCGTTCAGGGGGCCGCAGAACGCTACGGACTCTTCGCGGCGAAAGTGCATGCGGAGACGATCGCCGAGCGAGCCCAGGCTCGTTGCGACTGGATGATCGTCGCCCATGACAAGACGCCGTTCCAGACGGAAGCGTGGCAGACGGCGATCCGGGCGACGGCGAACTCATCCCGCGTACCACAACTCTGGACCGACCGGTTCAACAACGTCGTCGGGATACTGAAGTAGCGCGACGATTGTTGTGGTGCACTTTTAGACCAATCCAGCCCGGTGCGCCGCGAGCGCGTGCTGCAAGTGCTCAACCGCGGCATCAAACTCCAGGGTGACAGTCTCACCGCGGTCATAAGCGGCGATGCGTCGGTCGATTTCCCGTGACCAGACCGCAGCGACTTCGGGGCTGGCAACCGTTCTGTCGAGAAGGCTTTGTTCCAGGGCATCTGCCACGAAAGCCCGATCTTCGGCGGCGAGTGCCAGGACTTGCTCGATGAGTTCCGCTCGCTCAGGCATAGTTCAACCGTCTCCACATGAAGTGCCCAAACGACAGTATCACCTCCGTCGGACACGACGTCGAGAGCGAACCCGCAGACCAGCGTACCACTTCTTCTTGATAACTCCCCGTGCAAACGTGCAAACCTCACCCCACGAGTGCTGCTGCGAATCACCGGCCGTTCTGGTAGACTGCTTGGTTCCAGTGACGAGCACCTGCTGCTCGACTGCCGTACATGCATTCACCCGGCTTGACCGCGGTGTGCTCTTGGTTATTGCTCAAGGATTGGCCGGATGGCTTTGGACGCTTATGCACCCTGCCCGTGTGGCAGCGGTAAGAAACTGAAATTCTGCTGTGCGAATCTCGCCGACGACATGGAGCGAATTTCGCGGCAGATCGAGGGGAACCAACCCCGGCAGGCGCTGCAACAACTCGAAGCCCTCGATCGGCGGCTGCCGAACCATCCCTGGGTGGTGACGACCCGTGCCCTGGTCGAATTGGAAATCGGTGACGCCGCCGCAGCGCGCGATCGGCTCCGTGAATTTCTGCAGGCTCAGCCCGACCACGACTTTGCGATCGTCCTCGAAGCGACGTCTGCGTTCCAGGTTGATGGACTCGACGCCGCGAAGAAGTCGATCCATCGCGCATTCCAACGCAGCCTGAAGCGGTTTCCGACGATGGTTGCCGGCCTCGCCGGGGCGATGGCGGCCGTCTACCAGTCCCGCGGCCAGATTCTCGCGGCCCGCGAGCACCTCGCGCTCGCGATGCGCTTCTCACCCGATCGCGAACGGCAGGAAATCTTCGTCCGGCTGCTCGAATTTGATAACAACGCCGCCGTCCCGTACATCCTGCGGAGCGTCCACCCGCTGCCGACGATTGAAGGCGACGAGGCTGTCCAGACCGAGGTCAAGAAGGCGCTGAAGTACGCGAGCGTTGGGTGCTGGAGTGTCTCGGCCGATGTCTTCGACAAGCTGGCTCAAGCGCATCCACAAGTCGCTGCGATGCACCATGCGGCGGGACTCTGTCACGCCTGGGATGGTGATGAAGCCGGGGCCGCCAAGGCCCTGCACAAAGCCGCAACTCTCTATGAGGATGTCGAGTCGGCTGTCGAATGCGAGACCATTGCTCAACTGTTCGACTGGAACACCACCGACAAACGCCGCGAACGCCGGGCGCTCGTCGGGACGATCTCGTCTGTCGGCCGCCTGCTCACCAAGCTCGATGCAGAACCACGGCTGTTCCGCATGGAACTTCCCCCACAGGGACCGAACGGAGAAGAACTCCCGACCGCGATTTACCAAGTCCTTGACCGGGTGAAGTCCGAGATCCCGGCACCGAACCAGCTGACTCGTCAGACGGTGCCGACCGTCCTCGCACAGGTCACGATCTTCGATGCGGACGAAGCCTCGAAGGAACCGGCCGAGATCGAAGTCAGCGCCCTCGCAGGGAACGACGCCGACACCGCCATCCCGCTGACGAAGGACGCAGCGTCCGACCTGGTGACCTGGCGGGAAGCGACGGAAGAGGTTGAAGGCTGGGTCCCCGAAGAGACGTTGGCGTTGAGCTGGCAGTGGGCCTTCCCGCCGAAGACGCCGATTGCCTTGCGGCGGAAGCTGGAGAACGAACGCTGGGACGAAGTCCTCGGGACGGTCTGGCCGAATCAGCCGTTGCAGGGATTGGGTGGCCGCACGCCGCTGGAAGCGGCGAAAGATCCAGCCAAACGCGTTCCGCTGATGGCTGCGGTCTATGTGCTGGATGCCCAGTGTCTGCGGGCCGGTCATGCGCTCGATACCGATGCGTTGCTCGCACGGTTGGGAGTCGATGGACTGCCGCCGTTTGTCGTCACGCCCGAGATGTCGCTGGCGTCGCTGACGCCGTTGCAATGGCAACGGTTGCCGTTGGCATCGCTCACGGATCAGCAGATGCTCTCGGCGGTGAATCGTGCATTGCTGGTCCATCACGACCGCTTCCTGCAGGCATCGCTGGAAGCAGCCGTCACACGGGAAGAGTGCCTGAAGGAACTCGATCTCAATCGCGTCTACCAGACCCTGTCCGATCTTTGCCGTCAGCATGGTCAGCGCGCAACAGCGTTCAAGTGGCTGGCAGCGGGACGCGAACAGGCGGCTCAGCATCCCAACAGCTTTGAACAAGTCTGGTCGTGGGACCTGCGGGAACTGCTCGCGCGACTGGAAGACCCAACCGATCCCGAGCTGCCCGCACTCACGCACAAATTCGTGACCTACTATGCTCCGAAACTGCCGCAGATGCGGCCGTATGTCGAGCAGATGTTCGAGATGGCCGGGGTCCCGTCTCCGTGGTCGACGAGTGGAATTGTGACCGGTTCGGATCTGCCGACCACATCAGGTGGCTTGTGGACGCCCGACGCCGCACAACCGTCCGCCCCCGCTGGCAAACTCTGGATTCCAGGCACGTAGCTGCTGTAGGGTGGGCTGTGCCCACCGTGGGCACAGCCCACCCTACGATATGGCGGACCGATGGAGACGCTGGCACGCTTCGAGACTCCGCAGGCCGTCATGCAGTATGCGCTGCAGTTGGCGGCTCGGGGTCTCGGTGCCGTCGAGCCGAATCCGCCGGTTGGTGCGGTCCTCGTCGATGATGAACTGCGAACGCTGGGTGTCGGCTGGCATCAGCGTTACGGCGGTCCGCACGCGGAAGTCTATGCGATGAACGCAGCGGGAGAGCAGGCCCGCGGGGCGACGCTCTTCGTCACACTGGAACCCTGCTGTCACTACGGCAAGACACCCCCGTGTGCTGATGCGGTGATTGCAGCCGGTGTGAAGCGCGTGGTGATTGGTGCGGTCGACCCGGCTCCGCATGTGAACGGCGGTGGCATCTCTGCGTTGAAGCAAGCCGGGGTGATCGTCGAAACGGGACTGCTCCAATCTGCAGCGGAAGCCCTCATCGCTCCCTTCGTGCAACTCACGTTGCACCAGCAGCCCTGGGTCCATGCGAAGTGGGCGATGACGCTCGATGGCAAAATCGCTGCTCACACCGGGCATTCGCAATGGATCAGCGGTCCCGCCTCACGCGCGGTCGTCCATCAACTCCGTGGCCGGATGGATGCGATCGTCTCGGGGATCGGCACTGTGCTCGCGGACGACCCTCTGCTCACGGCCCGTCCTCCCGGTCCGCGCGTAGCAACCCGCGTGGTCCTTGATCCGCATGGACGATTACCGCTGACCAGCCAACTGGTCCGCACCGCGCGCGAGGTGCCGGTCTTGTGGATCGTCGCTGCTGCTGCATCGGCTGAATTGCAGGAGCGTGCCGCATCAGCCGGGATCGAACTCTGGGTCGCCCCGACAGATGCGGCCGGTCGCTGCGATCTCGCAGCGGTGCTCGCGGAATTCGGTCGTCGCCGTTGGACGCACGTCTTGTTCGAATGTGGCGGAACGTTGCTCGGCAGTCTGCACGATACCAACCGCATCGATGAAGTCCACGCCTTCATCGCTCCGAAACTGGTCGGCGGACAAGCGAGTCCAACACCCATCGGCGGACAGGGTCTGCCCGCGATCCCCGAACGGGCGTCGTTGATCGATCCGCACGTCGAACTGCTTGATGGGGATGTCTATCTGCACGGTCGCGTTCAGCGTTGACCGTTGGTCGGGCATTTTGCGCGGATGTTCTTCGGCACCGTGTCGGCTGTGATTAATCAGAGCGGGTCGTTAGGAACTTCGCGGAGTTCGAGTTCGACATACGAACTCCAGCGATCGATTGCGCGGCGACCACAAGCTGATGATGGACGGCGTTCCAAAGTCGCCATCATGCTCCGCATGATGAGCGGAGCGTCAAAATATGCGTAGAATTCCAGGGATTATCATCAGCTCTGCCGGAGCTTGCGCTCCGGGCTATGATGGGGTGTCTTTTACGGCAGCGGCCAGACGCGTTTGCCGCCGACGTACGTTGAGTGCACGGTCACGTCGGCGAGTTCCGTTTCCGGGCACGTCAGCAGGTTCTGATTCAGCAGCACGAAGTCGGCGAGCTTGCCAACCTCAAGCGAGCCTTTTTCCTTCTCCTCAAACGTCAGCCACGCATTGTTGATTGTGTAGAGCCGCAACGCTTCCTCGCGGGTGATGCGTTGCTCGGGGTGCAGTGGGCCTTCGAAGCGACGGGGTTGACGGGTGACGGCGATCCACATCCCCAGGAACGGGTTGTACGGGTTGACGGACCGCTTGCTGCCGATCTTCTGCATGTGGTCCGACCCACCACCGACGATGACCCCCTGATCGAACAGCGTGCGGTACGGCTGGAAGTATGCGAGCCGTTCGTTGCCGAACTGGCGATGCAGCGTTGCCCCATCGAGCCACAACCACGCGGGCTGCAGGTCGGCGACCACACCGAGCGCTTTCATCTTCTCGATCGCTTCCGCGGACATGAAGTTGCAGTGCGTGATGCACGGCCGTCGGTCGCGCACCGGGAGGGTTTCATTGATCTTGGCGTACGCATCAATCAGGGCATGCACGGCCCCGTCACCCACTGAGTGCGCGGTAAACTGCAGATCGCGTTCAAGAGCGGCCCGGGCAATCTTCTCGAGGTGATCATTCGGGATGAACTGCAGCCCGCGGTATTCGGGATCACGAATCGAGTAGATCTCGCTGACACCCCACGGCTGCCGCATGTAGGCACTGCCGGTGAGCATCCCCCCATCGAGAAAGACCTTCACCCCACGGAGCCACAACCACGGGTTGTACTCGTGCAACGGATGCTGAGCAGCCTTGTCGAGCCGCTTCACGACTTCATCGTACGAACCGCTGCCGTTCACACTGTAGGACAGAAACACCCGGCAGGTCAGCTCACCACTGGTCCGTAACTCATCGAACGATTTCACCGCATCGTCGCCGGCGTTGCGGTCCGCGATGCTCGTCAGCCCGACGGAGTTGTAATCGGCGAGCAGCTTCTTCAGCCGTTCGCGGCGTTCCTCAGGCGATGCAGACTTCTCGACCGACTTCGACTTCACGTACCGCCCAGCGTTCCGCAGGATCCCAGTCGGTTCGCCTTCCGCGTCGCGCTCGATGAGGCCGCTTTCGCCTTCGGGAATCTTGAAGTTCTTGTCGATCCCGCTGAGGGACAATGCGAGCGAATTCAACGCACAGTCGGGACCGGTGCGAAACGCGACCGGATTCTTCGGAGCGACCGTGTCGAGTTCTTTCCGCGTCGGATACCGCTGGTCACGCAACCGCGTGATGAAGACCTGGCTGATGTTGATCCACTGACCATCTTCCAGTTCATCGGCCCGGCGGGAGACATACGCCAGCACATCGGCGACGGTATCCATCTCCGGGATCGGATGATCGAATTCGTAGAGGGCCGCCCCCGTGCTATGGACGTGCGAATCACACAGTCCCGGGATGAGACACTTGCCCCCCGCATCGACCAGCTGCGTGTTCGGTCCAGCCAGCTTCTGCACATCCGCGTTCGAGCCGACCGCAACGAGACGGTCCCCCTTCACCGCAATCGCTTCCGCCATGCTGAACCGCGCATCAACCGTGACCACCTGCGCATGATGCACGATGAGGTCCGGCGCTTCCGCCGCGACACCCACCGCTCCGCACGCCACCACAAACAAACCAATCAGCGTCCGCATCTGCTCACTCCTTATGTTCCTCGCCTGCACGCATCAAAGCATACCACGGCGTGAGTTGGCAGGGGACAGCCGGAGGAAGATGGGTTGGCCGCAAAAAGGCGCAGAAGGCGCAAAGGAAAGAGTGAAGAAGTCTGGCCACAAAAAGCACAAAAGGAGACAAAAATGGAATGCTAGATGTGAGGTGCGGGATCAATGACGAACGACGAAGGCAGAATGTCGAATGCAGAATGATGATCATTGCTAGCGTACATCCCCTGCGCCATTCCTCATTCCGCCTTCGACATTCGTCCTTCATTTTGTGCTCTTTTGTGCCTCTTGTGGCCAATCCTCTTCGCCTTTCCCGTTGCGACTTTTGCGCCTTTTTGCGGCCAACCTCCATCTGCGGTATCTTGTCTCCAGCATCACAGGTGATGAACGGGAGAAGGCCATGGCGAGTTTATTTCCGGCGGATCGGGTCGAGGAATTACGCAGACTGATTCGGCATCACGATGCCCTCTATTATCTTGAAGCCCGGCCGGAAATCTCCGACCTCGAATACGATCGCCTCGTTCGTGAGCTGCGGACGCTCGAAGAGCAGCATCCCGAACTTGATGCCGACGACAGCCCGACCAAGAAAGTCGGCGGCGCTCCGATCGAGGGCTTCGTCACCGTCGAGCATCGCGTCCCGATGCTTTCGATCGATAACGTCTACACGGAAGAAGAACTTGCCGAGTTCGGCCAGCGGGTCGTCAAGCACATCGGCCCCGAACCGGTCGCTTGGATTACGGAGTACAAGGTCGATGGCGTCGCGCTTTCGCTGATCTACGAACAGGGGACGCTTGTCCGGGCCGTCACACGGGGCGACGGCCGCCGTGGCGATGACGTCACGCACAACGCCCGCACCATGGCCGGGGTGCCGCTCAAGCTGGAAGGTCATCCCCCGGCGGTGCTGGAAGTCCGCGGCGAGGCCTACATCCGTAACAGCGACTTCGCCCGGCTGCGGGCCGAGCAGGAGTCGCGCGGCGAGGAACCGTTCAAGAATTCCCGCAACGCGACCGCCGGGGCGATCAAGCTGCTCGACCCGAAGGAATGTGCCAAACGCCACCTGCGGTTCTTTGCTCACAGTGTCGGCGCGCTGGAAGGGGCGACATATGCGACGCACTCGGAGTTCCTCGCAGCGATCCGCACGTTCGGCATTCCCGGAGTCCCGCACACCGCCATGAAGCCAAGCTTCGCCGCAGCAACCGACTATGCCAAGGAACTGATGGAAGAGCTGCACGCGCTCGATTTCGAGGTCGACGGGATTGTCCTCAAGGTTGACGATCTCGCCGTGCGGTCGCAACTCGGCTCGACGAGTAAAGCCCCGCGGTGGGTCGTCGCGTACAAATGGGAGAAGTACGAGGCCCTCACGCGGGTCGCGAGCATCGGTGTGCAGGTCGGTAAGACCGGGACGCTCACACCGGTGGCCCATCTCGAACCGGTCGAGATCGCCGGGACGACCGTCTCCCGCGCGAGTCTGCACAATCGCGATGAGATCGCCCGCCTCGGCGTGATGATCGGTGACTGGGTCATCGTCGAGAAAGCGGGGAAGATCATCCCGCATGTCGTCCTCGTCGAGACCGCCCGCCGCGATGGCAGCGAACAGCCTTTCGTCTTCCCTACGACGTGTCCCGAGTGTGCGACGCCCGTCGAGCAGGACGAAGGGGGCGTTTACATCCGCTGCCCGAATCCGAGTTGTCCTGCCCAACTCCGCGAAAGTCTCCGTTACTTCGCGTCCCGGGCCGCGATGGACATCGAAGGGCTGGGCATCAAGCTGATCGAACAACTGACCGACCAGGGCTTTGTCCGCAGCGTGACCGATGTCTATCGATTGCACGAACGGCGGGACGAACTCATTGAACTGGAACGGCAGGGGGAGAAGTCGATCGACAATCTCCTCGCCGGAATCGAAGACTCGAAGACGCGGCCGTTATGGCGGCTGCTCACCGCCCTCAACATCCGGCACGTCGGCCAACGGACTGCTCAGCAACTCGCGAATCACTTCGGCACGCTCGATGCCCTCGCCAGCGCGGAGTTAGCGGAACTGAGTACGGTCGAAGAAGTCGGGGACGTGATTGCCACGTCGCTGCATCACTACTTCCGCAGCGAAGTCGGCCAGCGGATCATCGCCGACCTGCGGGCAGCCGGTCTGAACTTCGGCAGCCCGGTTGATCGAAAAGCCCCCGTCGCCGGACCGCTCACAGGGAAAACGCTTGTCGTCACGGGGACACTCGAGCGCTTCCGCCGCGAAGAGATTCAGGAACTGATCGCCGAGCTAGGTGGCAAGGCGGCGTCGAGCGTCTCGAAGAAAACCGACTACGTCGTCGCGGGGGCTGAAGCGGGCAGCAAACTCGAAAAAGCCCAGGCCCTCGGCGTGAAAGTCCTCACCGAAACCGAGTTCCTGCAGCTCATTGGCCGCGAGTGAAGCGGAAGAGGTTGGCCGCAGAAAGCGCAAAAAGGGCATGCAAAGAGAGTCGGCCACAAAAGGCAAAAAAACGAGACAAAAGGGGAGGAGAGATGTGAGTCAGGAGTTGAATCCGAATTCCTTCCTCCTTCCAGATTTATCAGTCGCCATTTTTCATTCTTCTTTCCACCCTCGTCCTTCCTTGTTCCTCTCCCTTTGTCTCCTTTTGTGCCTCTTGTGGCCAAACTCCTCTCTTCCCTTTGCGCCTTCTGCGCCTTTTTGCGGCCAACCTCCTCTTCTCGCCTTCCACCGGCGCGGTACCATCAACGGGCGACATGAAAAGGAGACGCAACGATGCAGCGGATGATGGTGACGTTGGTGGCGGTGCTGGGTCTGGCGGCGAGTCTCTCAGCCCAGACACGCGAGCAGTTTCGTGAAGCCCGCTTGAAGATGGTCAGCGAGTACATCGAACGCGAAGGGGTCAAGAACCCGCGCGTCCTCGAAGCCTTTCGCCAGACGCCGCGGCACGAGTTCGTCCCGCTCGCCGGACGACAGTTCGCTTACAACGACTCGGCCCTCGCGATCGGGTTCAAGCAGACCATCTCGCCGCCGTTCATCGTCGCCTACATGACCGAAGCGATCGATCCCCAGCCGGAAGACACCGTCCTCGAAATCGGAACCGGCAGCGGCTTTCAGGCGGCGATCCTCAGTCACCTCGTCAAGCAGGTCTACAGCATCGAGATCGTCGAGCCGCTCGGTCATCAGGCCGAAGAACGGCTGCGGCGGCTCGGTTACAAGAACGTGATCACCAAGGTCGGCGATGGCTACCTCGGCTGGCCCGAGCATGCTCCGTTCGACAAGATCATCGTCACCTGCTCGCCCGAGAACGTGCCCCAGCCGCTGGTCGATCAACTCAAGGACGGCGGCAAGATGATCGTCCCGCTGGGTGAACGGTATCGGCAGGTCTTTCATCTCTTCGAGAAACGCGACGGCAAGCTCGAAGCGAAACGGCTCATCAACACGCTGTTCGTTCCCATGACCGGCGAGTCGGAAGACAAACGGCAGATCAAGCCCGATCCGCTCCATCCCAAGATCGCCAACGGCGGCTTCGAGATCGACGACAACAAGGACGGCTATCCCGATCACTGGCATTACCAGCGGCTGATGTCGATCGCCCCGGCAGCCGGTCCCGATGGCTCCCCGTGTGCCCTCTTCGAGAATGACGAACTCGAGCGGCCGTCGCAGTCGCTGCAGGGGATGGCGATCGACGGGACGAACATCGGTTCGCTCAAGATTCAGTTGAGCTACAAAGCAGAAGACATCCGCAACGGGACCGAGAGTTACGAGAAGCCCGGCTTCATGATCCACTTTTACGATGACCAGCGGCGGGTGATCGCCGAGCCGGGGATCGGTCCGTGGACCGACACAAAGGCGTGGGAAGACGTCTCGCGAACGCTCGCCGTGCCGCAAAAAGCCCGCGAGATGATTCTCCGCGTGGGCCTCAACGGCGCCAGGGGCAAGTTATGGGTCGACAACGTCTCAATCACCCCGCAACCGCGATGATGTTCGATGCGATGAAGCGCCCCCCATCAATTCGCCCCCCGTCAATGACGGGGGGCCGATGGACAACACGACGATGCTTCCAAAATGGTCACGATTGGCACTGCGTGTGGGACCATGGCTCGCCTTGTGGGCGATTGCGGCGCTGGTTCTGGTCAATGTGTGGCCGGTGTGTCCGCGCCTCAACGTCAAATATGATGTGAATACGCAGGTTCTTGGGTTCACGCCCGACAGCCGCGATCTGCTGCTGGCCACGCGGCGTGTTGACAATGACATGTCGTTGCACTCTTCCGGTCCTTTGCAACTTCTCTCGCTGCAAACGGGAACCGTCCGACAGATCGAACTCCCGCATCAACCACCATGTGTCGAGCTAGTTGATAGACACGGTGAGAGCTTCTTCAAGCTCGACGAACCCTGGCATATCGACATGCCGAGCGTTCCGATTCACGGTCGCTGGTTTCGTTGCGCCTGGTCGAAGGAAGAGACGACCGCAGCGCGGACGACGATGAATCTGCTCGTGAATCTCGATACCGGACAGACGATCGAAGCCCCGCCGCAGACCGAATTCGATCTCTCGCGCACGGGTCGGTATCTACTGGAGAATCATTCGCCGACGTCGACCTCCCGCCAGTTACGCGTCCGCGAGACGGAGTCCGGCCGCGAACTGTTCAACTTTGACGTAGCCGCGACGGGGAACGGCTGGGCCTTCTCGCCGGATGAACGGCACTTCGCGTATGCGGCCATCGGGAAAGAGGAGCAGGACCCCGAGAACCGGCTGTGGGTCTGGCAGATCGAGCCGAAGAAGTTGCGGCACCTCATCGAGGGCTTCTGGGGGGAACCGGTCTTCTCGCCCGATGGTTCCCGGCTTGCAGTGATACTGGTCCGCGACTCGAACAAGTCGATCGTTGTTTTTGACGTGATGACCGGTGACCGGGTCTGGGAGCAATCCCTGGGACGCGGATTCATCGACCATGACAGCGGCTACGGCCCACGGCTCGATTTCTCGCGAGACGGGGCTTGGATCATCACCAGCAGGAACGAGACTCGATACCGGCCGTTGAGTAGCTTTGGTCGCACCTACTCGCAGCAGATCATTCTCGATGCCTGGCAACTCGAGACGGGAACTCATGTCACCTTCCCGGAAGATCAATGGGATCCGCGAATCCGAATGCTACCGACGGTCGAACCTGCATTGCCTCCCGTTTTGCTTGATGAACATACTCCTCAGACTGTCCCGGAAGGCCGGGCGCTGGCTCCGTTGCAAAGATCGGAATTTGTGTCCGACGTGACCGCCGACGGTCGATCGCTGTTGGTGTGCCACTTCGAACCACACGCGTGGAGCTGGTTACTATTTCACAGTAAGTGGAGGCGCTGGCTACCGAACATCCTACAAGAACTTCTGCAGTCTAAGGCGATATGCTTGCTGAAAGACGCCGCGACCGGCACCGTCCAAGCGGTACTCCCGGAATCGTGTGCCACTCATTGGCATCGGCTCAGTCCCGACCATCGAACGCTGGTCGTCTGGGGGCAAAATACGCCGATGCAGTTCAGCATCTACGACTTTCCGCCGCAGCCATCGCGCATCGAGCCACTCGGTTGGGCGCTGCTGGCTCCGCTGATGGTTTACGGGTTGCGGTGGTGGTGGCGCTGGCGGCGGCGGTCGCACGGTAGCCCCCCGTCACTGACGGGGGGCTCAATGTGGTCGTGATGCGCGGCGTCCGGTGATGCTCGGAGGATGTCCAGGATCGGGATTACTCGGGGCGACCCTCTGCGGCCGGTTGCTTCTCGTCGATGAGGGCTTTGGCCTGGCGGACGTAGCGGCGGCCGAGGAGTTCGTAGCCGGCTGGCGTGTAGTGCAGGTCGTTGGTGGCGACGCCGTTTTTCTCTTTGTTATTCAGGTCGTCGCAATCGACCCAGGCCCCGTGCGGGTCCTGCTTCGCAACGTCGACCTGGGCCTGACGCACCGCCTGCCACGGGGCATCGGTCGGCTTGCCAAAATCGCTGAGGCGGCCGATCACGAAGTTCATCTCGGGCTGCTTGAGGTCGCGGCGGAGGTTGGCGATGAGCTGCTTCAACGCCTCGCCGTAAGCGGCCTGATGCTGGGCGCGGGCATCGCGCTCGCCCTGCATCCAGCAGAAGGTGACCGAGGCCGGTTGGGGATGCTTCTTCAAGAGGTCGGCGTATTGATCGAGAATCTGCTGGTAGTACGGAGCCCCTTTCTGCTTGTCGGCTTCGCGGACTTTGGCCGGGTCGATGCCATGCTTGCGGGCGATGTCGTCCCATTCGGGCACCCACAGCCGAATCGGCTGGCCGCCATAGGCGACCTTGATGTAGGCGACGTCAGCCTCGGGAAACAACGCAGCCGCTTCGGGCACGAAGCCCAGCTTGGGATTCATCCCGGCCATGTTCGACTGGCCCGAAAGAATGAAGAGATGCGCGGGCTTGTCAGCCGCCTGGGCAAGAGTGGTACAACCAAGCAGCAGCAACAGGGCGAGTCGTTTCATAATGGTGCGAATCCAATGGGAGATGATTCGATCACGGGACGGTGGAAACGGATGCCGTCTCATTTAGCCCCCCGTCAATGACGGGGGGCAACAACGGCCATCACGGCATCAGCGGCGCGGGTTCGACATCAGTCGGATCAATCCACCCCGCCTTCGGATTTTCGCCGCGAAGATAGCGGTCGTAGAACCCCGCGCCGGTTGTGGCTTTGTATTCATCGAACAGATGCCCGCGGCCGAACATGCGTGGGTCTTCCTGGAGACGCAGTTCGGCTTCCATCCGCTGGCGTTGTAACGCGACGGTCGAGTGATGGGCCGGGTCGTTCGCGAGGTTGACGGCGCAATCGGGATCGGCTTTGCGATCGTAGAGTTCATCTGCGGTCCGCAGTCCGAAGTTGAGTTGCCAGAACCGGTCGGCCCGATTCTCGCGGCCGCGTTTCAGGATCAGGGTTTTGGTCGGACTGGCATCGGTGTCGGTGTATCCCGTTTCGGGATTCCCAGCGGGCCAGCGGGTCGGCTCATAGTTCCGCAGATAGAGATGCCCCGCGGTGACGATCCCCCGGATCGGATAGCCCCAGTCGTGCGGACGGCCGACGTCGGTCCGTTCCTTCCCGATCAGCGTATGATCCCGCTCCGGAACGATCCGCCCGGCGTGACTGCTCTCCAGAATCGGTCGCCAGCTTTTCCCGGTGATTGGCTGCATGCCGACTTTCTCGGCGGTGAGGCCCGCGTAGTCGAGCAGGGTTGGTGCGAGGTCGGTGAAATTGACGAAGTCGTCGATGACACGGCCGGGATGCTGAATGCCAGCGGGCCAGCGGATCGCCAGCGGGATGTGGTTGGAATCGATGTAAGCGTAGCCTTTGCCGCGCGGGAACGGCATGCCGTGATCGCTGGTCACGATGACGAGCGTGTTGTCGAGCTGGCCGCGTTTTTCGAGTTCTGCGAGCATGCGGCCGAGGTGCAGATCGACGTGCTCGATTTCGTAAGCGTAGTCGAGCATGTCGTGGCGGACGATTTCGTCATCGGGCCAGTACGCGGGGACGTGGTCGATGTCGGTGAGCTGCTTGCCCCCTTTGCTCACCCCGGAGCCATAGTCGTAACTGCGATGCGGTTCGGTCGATCCATACCAAAAGCACCACGGCGTATCCTTGGGGGCCGCATTCAGGAAGTCGACGAAGTTGGCGGCGTAGTCGTTGTTACTGATGTGAGTGGTGGGGGGCTTGGCGGTCCGGCTGTTGAACCGTTTCCCGGTGATCTCCCGCGGCTTTCCCTCCGCATTGTTCGCGATGCCCGGTCCCCAGCCTTTGCCGGTAATGCCCATGTGCCAGCCCTGCTCGGTGAAGACTTCCGGCCAGCTTTTGAGGGTCGCGGGGAAGTAGGCCATGTGATTGCCCGCTTCCTGATTCTGCCAGGCATGGCGACCGGTGAGGATGATCGCCCGCGACGGAGCACATTTCGCGACTGGCGTATACGCCTGCTGGAAGAGCAAGCCTTCCCGGGCGACGCGATCGAACGCCGGCGTCTTGACCCACTTCGTGCCGTAAGCGCCGGCGTGCACGCCCCAGTCATCGGCGATGGCGAACAGAATGTTCGGTCGCTGTGCCGCGGGAGAAGCGGCGGTGCTGGTCAGGAGCGTGACCGTCAGGGCCAGCCAGGTCTTCATTGTATGGTGTCTCCCTTCAGTCCGGTGGTCGATCGTCTGTGTGCTTCGCGTCAGGTGGGGGGCTGACGGTGCTTGCCGGGAACCCAGAGAACGTCGTTCTGGCCGTTGTGATTGGCCGCGCGAGCGAGAACGAAGAGCAGGTCGGAAAGCCGGTTCAGGTAGATGATGACCTGCGGATTGACCAGCTCGTGTGCGGCGAGGGCGAGCACGCCGATCTCCACGCGGCGGCAGACGGTGCGCGCCCAGTGCAGATGCGCAGCAGCGACGCTCCCTCCGGGGAGCACGAAACTCGTGAGCGGTGACAACTCCTCGTTGACGGTGTCGATCCACCGTTCCAGTTGCTCGGCTTGCTCAGCGACCACGCGCAAGGGCGGATACGGAGGCGACTCCGATTCCGGCAGGCAGAGGTCAGCCCCGACGTCGAAGAGATCGTTCTGGATGTGCGTCAGCCAGCCGGAGAACGGAGCCGGGGGTTGAGCAGCGATCACCATTCCCAGGACGGCATTCAGCTCATCGACACCACCATACGCTGTGATCCGGGGATGTGTCTTCGGGACACGCGCGCCATCACCCAGCGAGGTTTCGCCCGCGTCGCCGCTTTTGGTGTAGATCCGGTTGAGATAAACCATGGGGAGGCTGATGGCTCTTCAGATTGAACAAGACACCCAGGGATCGCGATCCCTGGGCTTCCGCTGACGGTTCTTAGTTGTCGTCATCCTCAGGGGTTGTATCGTTGGCAGCACCCTCGGGGCCTTTGGCGATTTTCTGGAACTCGGGGAGGTCATGCAGGGATTTGAGGTCGGGGTCTTTGCGCATCCACGCGAAATCCTTGTAGCCCGCTTTCACGCCCGCTTCGAGATCGGCGAGGGCCTGTTTGCGACCAGCCGCGAGTCGCGCGTCGCGGTCTTTGGCATCGGGGTCTGCGAGAAGTTTCTCGACGATTCGACCGTAGACACAACCGGCGTTGTAGTGGAAGTTGACATCGCCCTTGAGCCGTTCACGGGCGGCTTCGATCGTTTCCAGAGCCTTCGCCGGTTGATCCTGCATGATCAGGGCGACAGCGTAGCCGCTACAGGCGAGACCGTTGTACTGGTCGAGTTCGTAGGCTTTGCCGAGATCGCTGGCTGCGTCGGCCCATTTTTCTTTTTTCAGCGCGAGTTCGCCCCGGCCGAGATAGGCGTCGGCGAGCTGCGGATCGATCTGCAGGGCGATGCCAAACAGCTCGATCGCTTCTTTCTCCTGCTTGTTCTGCAGGTGGGCTTTCGCCTGATGGATGTAGTTATAGGCCGGGGACCGCTGCTGCAGGTTCTGCAGGGCTTGTGTTCCGGCGGTCTTACGCTGCGGCTCGGAAGAGGCACGCTGAGTGAGGAGTGCCTCACGCGCGGCTTTGGTCCCGATGGCGGCCAGCGAGTTGCAGATCATCGAGATGCCGTATGCCTGCTTCTGCAGCGGGAGCGCGCGGCACAGGGCCGCCACCGCAGCATCGGAACCATCCTGACTTAAGCCCTGCGTTGCAGCCGACAGCAGCGAGCCATCCGTCGAGGCGAGGGCGGTCTCTGCGAGTGGAACAAACGCTTCATTCCGCAGCATTCGCAGGGCATTCAGCGTGGCGGCCTGCTCGTGTGGTTTGGCTTCTGGATACTGACGGGCCAGGATCGCCGCGGTCTTTTCGTCGCCCATTTGTCCAAGGAGATTGATCAGACTCGCTTTGTCACGGGCAGAATTCAATTGCCGCATGAGGGCCGGCAGGGCGCGGGCATCTTTCGTCCGATTGAGGAACTCCATCACCGCTCCGTCCGGTGGGTTTTCATCAAGGTAGGACCGGACGTATTCAATCGAGAGGGCTTCGCTTCGTTCATCGGTCCGCTGGGACAGAATGGGGAACGCGAAATCGCGGAGTGACTTTTGCGGACTCTGCAGCGCCTTCTCCAGCAGGTCGACCAGTTGCGGATGATCGAGAGCGACGAGCGCCCGCAGGACTTCGACACGCAATTCACCATCGGCACCGCGGACATTCTCGAAGAGGACCTGCGACCATTCCGGCTGGGGACGATCGGCGAGAACATTGACGAGGCGCAGTTTGCGGTCGGCGGGTTCCTCGGCGATCCAGCGGTGAATCGTTGCTGGACCTTCGGAGTATCGTGAACTCGCCAGCGCGGCGATCGCCGCCTGGGCGTCGCCATCGTCTTTGCCACGGCCGACGACCTCCAGGCGTTCCCGGGCCGACGCAAGATGTGCAAAGTCTCCCAGAGTCTGTAAGGCCGACCGGCGAATGACGTCGTCACTGTCGCGGCTGTACTGCAGGATGGACGGCAGATCGGAGGCATCGAGCAGCGGTGCCCCGTGAATCAGTGCTGCGGCCCGGGCCAGGGGATGTCCCGTCTGCAGTTGCTGACGCAGTTCATTTTGAGGAAGCGTGAGCAACGTGCCACGCAACGCGGCATAGACTGCATCGACATCACTGCCATGCAGACGTGCGGGACCGCGGTTCTGAAAGCCATACGACGAGGCGTTCGTCTTCGACGGCATGACGAGGTGGATCTCGCGCAATCCACCGGGAAACTGCGGCAACTGATTATTGAAGCCACGGTTCTGACCCAGTGCCTGGGCCGACTGCTGCAGCCAGTTGATCACCTGGCTGTCCTGCTGGGGAGCCTCGGGACTCCAGCGGATCACCGCCCGCACGACCTTCTGTGCAATCTGTGCTTCCATCTCGTCAATGAGTGACTGCACATTAAATGTGGAGGCCACACCGCCGATCGTCAGGAGAACGACACCCGGCTTGGGGCCGATGACATCGCTCTGCAGCTGCATCACGGCACGCTGGATGGCATGCACATCGAGCGTGACTGATTGCTGGCCGATCTGGACGGTCACACTGGTTGGTGGAATGTCGCCATTCGCGGGGAGGCCGTGATAAACCAGCCACGTTCCCGCCAGCCCTCCGGGTGGAGCGGTGAATTTCGCCACCGGCTGGCATTGCTGCAGCGAGAGATGTTCGTTGCCGTAAGAAAAACCGTGGTGGAGCAGTGGCGGCTTGATCTCTTCGGTCGCGTACTTGGTGCCATCAATCTCGGCGGTGATGGCCGCCCGCTCGATTGTGACCGGATCTTTGGTGCCGTTGAAAACTCGGAGGTGCAACGCGAAGTAGCGAGTCGGACCCTGTTGATAGAAGATCCCGACGGCCGCCCGATCAATGAGGGTAACGATCTGGCCGGTCTTCTGTTCGAGGACCGGCAGGGGCGACTTTTGTGCCTGCAGACGCTGGGAGACGTCGTCCCACTGCAGTTGAAAGGCTTCGAGGACCTCTTTGTCCGTCGTCCCTTCATCCTGCTTCTGCAGCGCCTGGGCGGTCGTAGACGATGTGGACGCGGCCTTTTTCTTGACCCCCGAACCCGTCTGCTGCAGCGTCACCGCCAGCCAGGAGGAGGACGGCTGCCATGCCGATAACGGACGTTGGTACGCCAGGCAACCGACGAGCGTCAGACAGACTGCAACAGTTGTGCGCAGCGGAGATGACATCCGCGGTCCTCCGAACCAGTGACGACCGACCTGCACATCGTCACGAAGATGAGATGCGGACGGCCGAAATTCCGCATCCGATTCTAGCACGGGAAACCAGGGGCTGCACGGATGAACGCCATCGGTTGGTCAGAAGGGGGGCAGTCGGTCATTGGTGGGGTAGCAATCGTAGTGTATCCGACGCTCCTCAGTCCCGGAGGGACGACAGAGTGGTAGCCTCGGCCGTGAGGCCGGGGATCAAGATCTCCTGCGATCTCGCAGCCCCGGAGGGGCGACAGAAATTCGTTAGGGAAACCACGTTCGCATCTCTGTCGCCCCTCCGGGGCTGGTGTGGCTCGGAACGCAAACCCCCGGCCTCACGGCCGGGGCTACGACTCTGCCGCCCCTCTGGGGCTGAACTGTGCCGCACGGGTACAAACTGAACATGACCATTAACTCTCTGTACCCGCTCAGAAGCATGCAGCGCTACGGTTTCTCGGGCGTGAACAGGTCGCCGGTGATCGGGATCCATTCGGTGGGCGGTTCTTCGTCGGGGACTTCACCCGTCAGACAGAACAAATACAGCCGTAACAACGGGCGGAATGGGGAATCCGGCCAGCGGGCGAGCGATCGCTGCAGGGCGGTCTTCGCTAATTCGAGATCGCCCCGTTCGAGAGCACACAGACCGATCGTCATATCGGCCTGGGCCGCTTCCGCAGGGAGACGCTCCAATGTCTGCTGTGCCGCGGACAGGTGCGACAACGGGTACTGATAATCACCGAGGAAAATCGGACTGTTCCTGGACAGGCTGGCCGATGCCAGCAGCGATTCGAGACCATTGCGATCGGCCTCGCTGCTGCGGCGTTCAAACTGCGAAATCGCCGCCGGAAGATCCCCTTTCCCGAGCACGGCATAGCCGACCGTCTCCCGCCAGCCGGGCAGATTGGCAGACTGGGCGACTGCTTCCAATCGAGAGGCCGAGTCATCGAGTGGTTCACCCTGTCCGAGTTCCGCCAGCCACGCGGTGAGAAACTGCCGCGCGAGCGGATTGCGTTCGACAGCGACCGCATCTTCCTGCAGCAGTTCAACCGCCATTTGCAGGCCCCCATTGCGATGCAGTCCCACTGCCAGGGGCAGACGATCGGTCACATTTGGAAGTTGTTTGTCGCGCTCGTCACGCAGCTTCTGCACCATCCCTTCCAGCCGGTATTCCAGGTCGAACAAGGTTTCGCGCGCCCGGACTTCGGCTTCGCTGGGGTTGGCCGAGAGGGATGTCTTCGACAGTAATTGTTTCAAACCAGCATGGGCCACATCAAGCCGGCCGGCCGGCTGGTAGACATCGACCAGTGTGCCGAGCGCTTCGGTCCCCATGGGGTTCAGTCGCAACGCTTGTTGTAGCGCACTGGTCGCTTCGAAGTAGCGCAAGGAAGTCGACCAGAGCGGCCCCGCCTGGCCGAGTGCGGCGGACTCCATCCGACCGAGCGCTGCACAGGCTTCTCCGAGCACGCGATAGCCCACAGCTTGTTGCGGGTCTTCCTGAATCCCCCGCCGGGCCTGCTGAATCGCCAGATTGAAACATGCTGCTCGAAAGGGAAAGCTGGAACGATTGGCGATCAGTCCGAGTTGCAGAGAGATCTCGGCGAGACGGGTCGGTCCAGTCGGCTGTGAGCGCGGAGCCGAGAACCACGTCTGCGTCCACGGCGGTGGGAGCGGTCGGAAGATTTCCGTTGCCGGTAACAGTTCCGCTTTCTGAAAGGCCGCCTGCAGCGGGTTAAACGCCGAGGCCCGCGCATGATCGGCGACAAAAACTTCCGGCGATTTTGCCCAGTGGGCGACCGCCACTGTGGGCTCAAACGCCGTCAATTGCCAGTCGGGCTGCGACATCAGCGTCAGCAGATACGGGAAGTCCATCCGCTGCGTGAGCCGGATCGCCAGATGGCTCACCTGATACTTCGTGAATGTTTCCGTCCAGACTTTCCGGGCCGCTTCGACTTCTTCCGGACTCCCAGATTGAAGCAGGGCACTGCGAGTGGCTTCGTGGATTGCGAGAAGATCGGGACCGCCATTCCCGCGGAAGACGCACACGCGGCGATCGACGAACGAACGCCGTCCTGCAGCAATCAGCAGATCTCCCTGGCGTAACGAATGATGAAACGCCCGATCATTCGCTGTCACCGCCTCGATTCCGCGATAAGAATCGAGCTCGACTTTCAGCGATTGCGCCAACCCCAGTCCCACACGACGACCGTCCGGACCATCGATCCGTCCGCTGATGATCAACCACGCCAGCGTCACAAAACCAGCCAGCGTGACTGCCCGCCCACCGCGGGAAAAGAGCACTTCCTTCCAGTGGATCGAATAGACCTGACCACAGCGGGCCAGGTACCACTCCTGTGCATGAATCGTTGCGAGGACGGCATTCACGATCGAGGCGAGCGCCAGCTCGCGTGTCGTCACGAGACCGAGCACATTGGCCGCCAGGAACAAGGCGACATGGCTCGCAGTCGCACGCGAGCGGTTGAACCATAACGCGAGTGCGGCACACGCCGCCAGAACCAAAGCTGCCAGGAGGCGATGATTCAAATGGTTCCAGACGGTCGGTGACCAGACCGGATACCAGACCGCATCGACGGCCAGCGGTCGCTGATAGGCGAACCGCATCGCGGGATACTCGACAGAATACTGTCGCCACGCAGAGAGCAATGGCTGTCCGGGGAACGGATGAATCACCATCAGCACCACCGCGACCACCAGCGGGAGCGCCAGGGCCCGCATCGGCAGTGGCTTCCCTGGATCGTCTTCCAGCGAGCGTCGACTGCAGGCCACGCCCGCCGTATACGCTCCCCACAGCAGGAGACCGATCCACGCACGCGGGTCCAGCTGCGCCCACACCCACAGCCCCGCGACACCCCACCAGAACTGGTCAGTCTTCCGCGACTGCTCCACGCTCACGAAGAGTGCCAGCAGACCGGCCGTTCCCAGCAGCGTGACCAGGGCCGGTGTCCAATCGCATGACGGGTAGGCAGCGACGAGTGCCAGCGTCCCGCAGATCGCTCCCCACCAGGTGCGAATCCCCGGCCGATGCGTCTGCACAACCAGCATCCACGTCATCGCAGCCACCAGCCCGGCAGCCAGACTCAAACCGGCTGCACCGCCAACCGCGTGAATCCCCGCCGTCAGCAAGTCGAACAACCAGCTCAGGTTGATCCACGGACGATCCCCCGCAGCAAACGAGAGGGGATCCAGTGCTGCGGGAAAAAAATCACGGTTCGCCATCCACTGACCCGAGCGGAGATGGACCAGCGGCGTCGCATCGGCAAGTTCCACGCAGCCGAATAGTGCTGCGAGACCGACCACCATCCACCGCAGCACAAAATCGCCACGGATCGCTTCGTCTTCGAGAATCTCCGGCGACAACGGTTCCCAGTCGGGCAGGTCCTCGACGGGCGGTTCCGACGTAGCCGCTGTGGCCTCAGTCGGAATCGGGCGTTCATTGGCGGGGAGATCGGAATTCGGCGGTGTCGCCGGGGCATCATCCACGGAAGCACTCGATGATTGGAAAGGACGAAGAGAAGCTGCGAAACCGACAGGTCTGAGCATACACTAGGCCCGCTGTCAAAGCCGGGTCAAGCATGCGTCGACCCTCATCATCACGGGAGATCCTTCCCGGCGCGTCTGCGGTCGTCCCAACGGATCGGCTCGCGGCGGAGCACCATGGTGAAATTCCCCCGTTCTGCATGATCGATAGATTCCTCGTAATCGTGTCGGGTCGCGTGGTCTTTCGGACAGAACCATTCCGCAAGTTGGGCGGCCTCACGAAGAACTCAGGTGAACGCGGGTTGATCCATCTTGTCGACGGTCTCCCAGACTCCTACGATGGAGTGGAAGGGCGCGTGGGACCCGCTCGCTCAGAATGTTGTTGTGCGGGGTGTCACTGTGCCCATCACCGAAACCGACCGACAGTTCATCCAGCGTTGTGTCGCTCTCGAACCGGGAGCCTGGCAGGAATTCGTCGGTCGTTATGCCGCGCTGTTCACACATGTGGTGCAGCATACGGCCCATTGCCGCAGCGTGAAGCTGGCCCCGGCCGATCTGGAAGACGTCGTTTCGGATATTTTCCTGGCGATCCTGGCGAACGATCTCGCGGTCCTGCGGAACTTTCGCGGACTCTCGGAACTTTCAACATATCTTGCTGTCATCGCCCGACGGATCGCAGTCCACGCCCTGACCCGGCGGCGGATGGCCGAAGCGATGGGGCATGTTCCGCTGCATGCTGACAGCCTGGAACAGGCGGCCAGCGATGGTCAGCGGATCGAGAACGAAGAACTCGTGCAGGCGATGCTTGCGGGGCTGTCCGAGACCGAGGCGGCGATCGTGTGGCAATACCACATGGAAGGCCGCAGCTACCACGACATCAGCCAGGCCCTGGGCGTCCCCGAGAACTCGATCGGCCCGCTGCTGACCCGCGCCCGCGAAAAACTCCGCCGCCGCGCGTGAGGCAATTTCGTAAACCATCAGTCGCCGCAGCACCGGCTCTGTGAGCGGACGGGGCACAAGCCCCCCGGTGCGTCCATCATCTGGTCTGATGCCATAGACATCGCAGTGGACGGTTCCTTCGTAAAATCAACTCCCAAGACCGGATTGATCGAACCGGGGGGCTTGCGCCCCGTCCGCTCACAGATTGCACAGTCCGATTCATTTCGGCCGGTCCATGCGGTCCTGTGCCCCTAGCACGTAACGCACCACACGATCCAGACTCTCTTCATTGTCGATGAGCCGACAATCGCCCCCACGGGTCCAGATGCGTGGATGCTCAATCGTCTCAGGTGGTTCCTTCAAGACCCGAGTTCCATACGCCTTGAACTGGTCGCGGACGACCGACGGCTCATGACCAGATGGACATGGTTGGATCGAACAGCCATCGCATGGAGTGGCCAGCGCCGCAGTTGGGCATGATCCCGGAAGACCTGTTCCACTTTCTGACGTTGGCCTGCGGTCAACGAAATGGGGGCATGACTGAGTTGCTGATGTGACCATTCGCGCAGGAAGGGTTGCGGTCGTTGCTCACCCTGACCTGACGCGGTCCATCCGCGACCATCACCTGGAAGCCAGCTTCCGTACGTGGTCCACGTGAGGAACATTGTGAGAGCTTCCGGCATCTTACCCTTCCTTTAGCGGTCGGGGCGCGAGCCCCCCGGTCAATTCATTGATTCGAATCTGCTGTCTACCATCAAAGCAAAGAAGTACGCACCGGGGGGCTTGCGCCCCGTCCGCTAACAACCAGCGAGTGACAACGGACCGCTGACACACCGACCATGGACTACTTCAACGCAGTGGTCACAAACTCGAACAACGCGGCGCTGGCGGGATCGTCCGAGGTGCCGAGGTTGGCGTTGATGCGGCCGTGGGTCGTGTCGCGGGCTCCGAAGAGTTTGCTCGGGATCCCGGAGGCCCGCAGCACCGAATCAAGCCGCTGGGCCTGGGCGGACGTTTCCGGATGCTCGGCGACGTACAACGTCAGGAAGGGTGGGATGCCTTTGTCTTTGGCGATGTGCGTCACTGCCGAGAAATCGACGTGCTTTGCCGGGTCGTTGCCAAATTTTTCCCGGTGGCCGTATTTCGCCTGCGGCTGTTGATAGATCGTGCGGCGCAACTCGGCGGTCGTAATGATCGCCGGGATATCGAACGTGTCGCCATCGACAGGGACGCAGCCCTTGAGCATCTTGAAAGTGAGTCCTTCCGCTTTGAGGTAGCGGTCATCGGTGCAGAGGATCGCGGCGAGTTGAGCGCCGGCGGAATGGCCCATCACGAAGACCCGCTCCGGATCGCCGCCGTGCTCGGCGATGTGCTCATGCACCCAGTGCAGCGACTTCGCACAATCGCGGATGATGGTCTCCATCTCGACATGGGGGAGCAGGCGATAGTTCGTCGAGACGAAGACAAATCCCCGATCGACAAACGCCTGCGGCTTAGACTGAACACTCGACTTATCGCCCGCCTGCCAGCCGCCGCCGTGAATCCAGAAGACCACGGGGAGTCCCTTGGCATCGGGCGGCGCGTAGACATCGAGCACGTGCCGTTCATGGGCCCCCGGTGCGTAACGCACATCGCGGGTGACCTTCATCTCGGCTGCATTGAGCGAGAGCGACAAGACGAGCAACACCAGCGAGTACAGACTGCGCGTGAGCGACATGGACTACTCCGGAAGGGGTGGTTCAACGATGGGGAGATAGACGGTGGGCACAGCCCACCCTCCAACTGAGCGGCCCGGCTCAGGACCACTGCAGATCGATCCGTTCGCCGTGCTGTTTGTGAGACGCATCGAGTGCGCGGAGTTCGAGTGTGAGTCCGTTGGCCCGGGTCTCCGCGCGGACCCAGCCATTCGGCTTGCCTGCCGAAAAGACATACGCGACCGGCGGCAGGTTGATGAGCTGGAGTCCGTCCCGCTGCGTGATCGCCCAGTTGTGCGAATGACCGAAGACGAACGCCTTCACCTGCTTGTGAGCCGCCAGTAACGCGAGGAAGTCAGCGGTATCTTTGATGCCGCCCCAGGGCTTCCCTTCAGCCGGGGGCTCGAATTGCGGCGTGTGATGGGCCACCACGATCGCCGGCTTATTGGGCCGGGCTTTCAAGGCCGCAGCCAGCCAGGCGCGTTGCTCAGCTCCAATCTCGCCGGTGACGACATCGACTTCGGTCAGCGAATCAAGGAGGAACCAGTTCGCATGCGGCGTTTCGAGAATTGTGACATGCTTGGAATCAAGCAGCGGTCGGGCCGGCTTCTGGGCTTTCAAAGCGTCGTAGAAGGGACCGCGATCGTCGTGATTGCCCATCGTCATGTGGAGCGGGAAACCGGCTTCACTGAGGGGCGCGAGACACTGCGCGAAGTTCGCGTAATCGGCCGGGAGGCCCTTCAAGTAGGCACAGTCCCCATTGATGACGACCCCGGCCGGTTTGACCTTGCTCGCCAGCAGTTCCTGCACAACCTGCTGCAGGTTGGCTGTCATGTTCACGCCACGGGCGGCGACCTCGGGGGCGTTCGGAATGTGTGTGTCCGACAGCAAGGCGAGCTGATGCGGATTGATGTCGGCCTCAGCACACCAGCTTTGCTGCAGCACAGCCAGCCCGGCAGTCGCGGCCGCCCCCTGCACCAGAAACGCACGACGTGACAGCGGGGCGGTATGCAGCGGCATGCGAGCAGTTCCTGCAGAGAGGGCGGTCAGCCGATGAGTTCCGGGATCGGTTGGCCGTGATCGACGATCGGTGTCGGACGGCCGTTGAAATCGCGGATGAGCGTATTGTGCGCATCGATCCCCAGGTGATGGTAGATCGTCGCGAGAAAATCGCCCGGACCGCAGATCCGTTCGATGGAGTCTTCGCCCCGCTTGTCGGTTGCGCCGATGAACCGGCCGGTCTGAATGTTCCCCCCGGCCCACAGGTTCGAGTAAGCCCGCGGCCAGTGATCGCGCCCGGGCTGCATCGTGCCTGCGGGTGCACTCGCATTCCCTTCACCGGTGCTGGCGGCGTAACTGATCTTCGGGGTGCGACCAAACTCGCCCGTCACCACGAGCAGCACGCGCTTGTCGAGACCCCGTGCATAGAGATCTTCGATCAACGCGGAAACGGCCTGATCGTAGACTTCCGACCGGAACCGCATCGCGTTGAAGACGTGGTGATTCACGGCATGGTCATCCCAGTTCTGCACGCGACCGCACAACGGCCCGCTGAGACTGGTCGTGAGCACGTCGACGCCTGCTTCCACCAGTCGCCGGGCAAGGAGCAGTTGCTGACCCCACGCATTGCGTCCGTAACGGTCGCGGGTCTGGTCATCTTCCTGGCTGAGGTCGAAGGCGACTTTCGTTTGTGGATTCGTCAAGAGAGTCAGCGCCTGGGTCTCGAACTCGTCGAGAGCGGCCAACTCGCCGGCGCGATCGAAGGCCCGTTCGAGGGTGTCGAGATTCTGCCGCAGGTTCGCGCGACGACCAAGCCGCTGCACTTCGCGAGTGTCGGTCAGTCCGATGTTCGGGACCGAGAACGTCGGTGAATTGGGATCGCCGTGGACTGTGAATGGTGAGTAAGCATCGCCGAGATACGCAGGGCCGTTGTATTCCAGCGGGGGGTTGATGCCGACATACGCCGGGAGTGGCGTCTGTCGGGGACCGGCCTGTGCACGGAGATAATTCGTGACGCTCATCCAGTCGGGATAGCGCGGTTTTGGCTTGTCGCGCGTGTCCGGATCACCTGAGAGCAGCTGCATGGACCCCGCAGGATGTCCCCCCGCCGACTGCCGCATCGAGCGCAGAATCGTGAGCTTATCCGCAATCGCGGCCTGTCGTGGGAGCAGTTCGGTGAAGTTGAGTCCCGGGACTTTCGTCGGGATCACCTCGAACGGGCCGCGATACTCACTCCCCGACAAGGGCTTCGGGTCGTACGAATCGATGTGCGACAGCCCGCCAGGCTGCCAGACCATGATCACCGCGTTTTTCGCGCGGCTGCTTGCGGTCGACTCGGCGGCTTGCAACTGGCTCGCGGCCCGCAAGCGGAGAATGCCCGGTAGACTCACGCTGGCAAAACCAGCGAGGCCCATCTTCAGGAAGCTGCGCCGCGTCGGTCCCAGGGACTGAAACGGACCGGGGCAGTGACAGGGATGAGACGATGAGGGATGGCTCATTTTGACTCCGCGGGCTGAATCCGAATCGCAATCGGTTCGGATACGATGATGTCCACAATATCTTTCGGCTGGGCGACAGCGGTCGCCTGCTTCAATCGTTCGGTCGCCGCGGTCAACGCAGCAGCGGCGGCCTTTTGTCGCGCAACGGCTGCCTCTGCGGCTTGACGAGCTTCGGGTTGTTTCTCCGGTGGGGCAGCTTCGACGGCGGCGGTCAACTGCTTCACTTCCGCATCGGCAGCCTGAACCGCTTCTTCCGCTTGCTTCTTGGCGGCTTCGGCGACCGGGACCGCTTCGGGGTGATGCCGATACTTGGCGACGGCACTCCCATAGAACGCGATGAGATAGTCGCCCGGTGCAGTCTTCAAGGTTGCGAGATCAAGGACGGCCTGGGAGGCATCGGCTGTCAACGAGACATCGAAGGTGGGTTGACGTTCAAACCCGGCCCCCATGGTCTTGAGTTGCATCGTCGCTCCGGAGAAGTCACTGCGGCGGACATGACTCAGCGGAATCGTGACCTTCTCGCCGACGTGGGCGACGATCGGATCGCGCGTTTGCGGGGCAATGGTAATGGGAGCGAGATCGACGCCACCGACGGAGACCGGAATGTCGGCGATCAACCGTGGCCGGGGGACTTCACCCCAGGCATCAGCGATCGGCCAGGCCATCGAGGCGAGTCGACACGAACGGGTGACGGCTGCGCCGTTGATCTCGGCCCGGCCGACGAACGTCGCGTTGGTCCAGCCGCGGGGGGCATTCTGGTTCGCAGTGACGAGCATCAACCCGCGCGATTGTCCCGCGGGAATCTTCAAGCCGTGTGCGGTGACTCCTTCGGGGAGGCCGTCCATCGCGATGTCGATGTCGCCGTTGAAGCCATCGCGACGGAAGGCGATGACTTCGAGGGCCATCGTCGCCCCGCCTCGCAGCGTGATCGGTTTGGAGAGGGCGTTGCGATCGCCATTGCGGAGTTCCATATGCAGCCCCCACGCCACGAGGGCGAAGTCGGGAGCCGCTTTGCGGATGACCAGCCGGTAGATGTTGCGGGCATCTTTGCGCGTCCCGCCGAAGAGATCCGTCAGCTGCAGGCGATAACGGCCATCCTGCGGGACGGTCAGCTTGCCGAGGACATCCGCGGTTCCCGCGTTGTAAGGAGGGCCATCATAAGCGTAACCGTTGCTTGAGACCTTCACTGGGCTGGGAATGTCGCTGAATTCGGCAACATCGGTCAGCTTCTCGACACCACCGTCGGTCGTCACCGATTGAATTAAGACGGCCGGATCGGTCGGCAGGCCGAAGCGTTCCGAACCGACTTCGATCCACCATTCTTCCCCCTTCTTCGCCTCGAACTCAAAGAGGTCGACATCGGCGGCGGGATAGAAACTCCCGGCGATGTCGCAGGGGAGGGTGATCTTCTGGACTTGCGTGGCTTCGTTGTTCGGCTCGGCTTCCGTGAGCTGGGCCTGCTGCGGGAGTCCCGTAGGAGGCCACGAGAAGGCATGCACCGGGTGCGTGGTCGCCTGACGGACAATCGGGGTCCCCGCGGGTTGTTCCCAAATCCCAAGGCGATAGAACTGCTCGCTGCCCCCTTTGAAGGTCAGTTCGTGGACCTTGACGATGTACTTCCCATCCTGCGGAACACTGAAGTCGAGCACGTCGCCGCGGCGTTCTACGAGCAGATCGCGACCGGCCGCGTCGGCGATGACCACGACCGCATCGAGCTTGCTATCGATCCCCCGCGTCGCACAGTCGACGATCACCCGCTGGCCCTGCTTTGCAGTGAAGGCGTAGTGATCCATGGCCCGCACGTTCATCGTCGCATTGACGATCGAATTCAGCGGGACTTCCAGGGCTGTGGCCAGTGTGGTGTTTGGCTGCGTGCGGACGACTTCGTTCAGCGTGTTGACTGAGAAGATGCGGGCGGAAGAGAGTCCCAGCCGCGTCATCACGCGGGCTTCGTAGATCCCCGGCGGACAGTCGGCTGCGATGGAGACGACGTACTTCATCGGCTCGGGCTGACCGGCAGCATTGAGCTTCGGTTTCGCAGTGAGGCGAGGATCGTTGAAGACGAGGACGCTGGCATCATCGAGGTGCTCGCCCGTGATGGTGATATCGACATCCGTGCCAAGGCGGCCCCCCATCGGCATCGTGGTCAGGAGTCGCGGAGCCGGGAGGCAGACCGACTGAGCCGAAACGCTGGTTGCTGCGAGGCCGCAGGCCAACGCGAGCAGCGAGCGGGTGAATGTCGAGAGGGAAGGCATGGTTCGTTCCGTCTGTTCGGCGGTCAAATTCAGGTTCAAGCGGTGCAGGGGGACCCGGCGCTCGCGCTTCGGGCTGGGTGGCGTGTTAATGGTTGAACAGGAATTCCTTGGTGTTCACGAGCGCCCAGAGGAGATCCTGCAGGTTTTCGCGAGCCGTATTGAGCGGCGGCAGCGGCTTGCCATCGGCCCCGACCCGTTCTTCCTGCAGATACGACAGTGCTGTTTGCAGTTCCTCGGAGCGTGGTTCCCGACTGAACGCCGCGCGGTAAAGTTCGCGAATCTTGGCTTCCGCAGGGCGATCTTCTTTCGCGAGCCGTTCCGCCCGGCCGTTCGGATTCGCGAGCTTGGCTTTGATGTCCGCCGAGTTCATCAGATGCAGGCTTTGAGCGAGACTCGAAGACTGCACACGTTCGCACTCACAGACGCTGGCCCCTTCCGGACGGCCGAAGACCCGCAGGAACGGCGACGATCGGTTGTAGCTGTTGTCGGGCAGGGCGATCGCTTTCGTACCCGGTGGCAGGTTCGGAAAGTCGGTCTGTGTTTCTGCCAGCCGGTCGATGGAATCGAGCAGGACTTCCGCAGGGAGCCGGCGCGGATAATAGCGCGAATAGTTCTGCCGGTCGGTCAGATTCTCCGGCGTAGGCGTCGAGCTGAGTTGATAGGCACTCGACGTCGTCAACGTGCGGACGAGGGCTTTGAGGTCGAAGCCCGAGGCGATGAAGCTCTGTTCGAGGGCTGCGAGGAGTTGCGGGTTCGTCGGCGGGTTCGAATCACGCAGATCGTCTTCCGGTTCAATCAGCCCGCGTTGAAAGAAGTGCTTCCAGTACCGGTTGACGAGTGCCTTGGCGAAGAACGGATTCTGCGGCGAACTCATCCAGTCGGCGAGCTTCAGCCGCGGATCGGTGTCCGGTGCGATCGCGGGGATTTCATCGCCGAGAGCCGCGGGCTTCCGCGCGAGTCCCGTCTTGATGTTCGTGACCTGGGCGACACCCCGCTTGTGGAAGATCAGGTCTTCCCCGCGGGTGTCGGACGGCTTTCGTCCCACTTGTGCAAAGAACGCGGCCAGTGAGTAGTAATCGTCCTGGCTCCAGCGTTCGAACGGGTGATGATGGCACTGGGCACATTGCATCCGCACACCGAGGAACAACTGAGCGACGTCTTCCAGTTGATCCTTCGGTTCTTTCACCCGCTTGTACCAGGCGACCGGCGGGTTCGCGATCACGGTTCCCGTCGCGGCGAGGAGTTCGCGTACGAACTGATCGTACGGCTTGTTCGCCAGCAGGCTGTCACGAATCCAAGCATGGAAGGCGAAGTTCGAGACAATGTCGCTGGCATCATCCCGACGGTTCTTGAGCAGGGCGGTCCATTTCGATGCAAAGAAGTCGGCATACTCGGGACTGCGGAGCAAGTCGTCGACCACGCGGTCGCGCTTGTCCGCTTCCGTCGCATTGAGGAACGCCTGCGTCTCCTCATCTGTCGGCAGTCGACCAGCGATGTCGAGTGTCACCCGGCGGAGGAACGTCGCGTCATCACAGACCGGAGATGCAGGGATACCGAGTTCCTTGAGATTCGCGAAGAGATGCTCATCGACAAAGTTCTTCGTCGGGGGCAACTGTCCTACCGCGGCTCCCAGCGGCACGGTCGCGTTGAAGACAGCGATCCGTCCCTGATAGCGGACCATCACCGAGACCTTGCCGGTCAGGTCGAGCACCGAGACCAGTCCGGTGGGAGTGACGGTCGCCATCGCCACATCGTTCGATTCGTAGAGCGCATGACTGGTCACGTCGCGTGACGTGCCGTCAGCGTAATGGGCGATGGCGCGGAGTGACTGCTCGGTCTTGGGCTTCAATGTTCCCCGATCCGGTTGCAGTTCGAGCCGTGAAAGAACTGGCGCAGTTTCCAGATCGAGTGTCGCACCCTGCGCAATCCAGTCGCGGAGCAATTGATAATCGGGCGAGTTGGCCCGCAGTCGCACCCCGCCCCCATGGGGAAGTTTCCCGGTCGCCTTCAAGAGGAGCAGGCTTTCATCGGGTGCGCTGGTGGCGAGACGTCGGCCGCGACTCTCTTTGAAGAGGTGCTCGTAGTCTTCCAGCGGTTCAAACCCGAGGAGCGACAATTGAAAGCCGTTCTGCCCGTTGCCCGCTTTCGCGTGACACACGCCGACATTACAGCCCGCTTTTGTCAGGACGGGAACGACTTCATTCACGAAACTGACGGGCCGCTCGGCGGCAGAGAGGCCCGTGGTTCCAGCCAGCAGACTGAGAGTGAGCGACCACCAATGGCGCAGCAGAGATCGAAGCGGGCGGGTCATCAACATTCCGTCACCGTGCGGGAGAATTCGGCGGGAAATCGGTCGGCAGGTTGGCCACGCGCGCAGCAGCCACGTATCGGGCAGCAGGTTCAACCGGTCATCGTCGGGTTGTCGTCACCGGGCAACACAACCCCAGAAGGTCGACTGAACCAATCAGTCAACCTTAATGCGAACGGCGGTGAACGTCAATCAAATCTCGCGGATTGTCTTCTCAGCAGGCGAGGACGGCGCGGCCTGCCTGCTGCCACCCAGCGGCAGAATCGCCACAACCGGTGCAGTCGCACGCCATCGCTTTCATCGAAAGGGTGCCGTCACCCCCTGCGATCGTGTATAAACGGCAGGTGATGAGTGATCGCGATCGATGGTTGAACTTCGCCGGATCGATCCTTCTGTTCTGGTCACACCACACTCGACCGCCTCGGACTGGATGAGGATGTGCATGGTCTGTTCCACCGCAACAGCCAGTTCATGCAGGCTTCGTGCGACTGTCCTCGCGCTGTGCGCCCTGGGACTGGTCCTCTCTCCGATGGTGGGGCAGGCCGCCGAGGAACTCCGTTTCGGCCGGGATGTCCTCCCCATTCTTTCCGAGAATTGCTTTGCCTGTCATGGTCCCGATGCCGGTCATCGCAAAGCCGACCTGCGACTTGATACGCGTGATGGGGCGCTGGCCGCGATCAATCTTGAAGCTCCGGCGATGAGTTCGCTGCTGGAACGGGTGACCGCGACCGATGCGGATGTCGTCATGCCGCCGCCTTCGTCGCATAAGAAGCCGCTCGCCTCGACACAGATCGCGACGTTACAACGCTGGATCGCTGCGGGTGCACCCTGGGGTCGGCACTGGTCGTTCGAGCGACCGGTTCAAGTCGCCGTTCCCACGGAGGCGCCGCATCCGATAGATGCTTTTGTGCGCCAGCGGTTGTCACGCGCGGGACTGCCGCCTGCGCCGCCGGCCCCGATCCACACGCTGGCACGACGGGTCGCATTCGATCTGACCGGCCTGCCGCCGACACCGGAGCAATTGACGCATTATCTCGAAGACGCGCGTGTCGATCCTCACGCAGCGTATGAGCGATATGTCGATCGGCTGCTCGCCTCGCCGCACTATGGCGAACGGATGGCGATGTGGTGGCTGGACGCCTCCCGCTACGCCGATACCGATGGCTTTCAGGGGGATGCGACGCGCACCAACTGGCCCTGGCGCGACTGGGTGATCGACGCCTTCAATCGGAACCTGCCGTACGATCAATTCACGATCGAACAGTTCGCCGGGGATCTCTTGCCCGATGCGACGCTCGATCAGAAGCTCGCGACCGGGTTTCACCGGCATCACATGACGAACGGAGAAGGGGGGCGTGATCCGGAAGAATCCCGCATCGACTACGTGATCGATCGTGTCAGCACCACGGGAACCTTGTGGATGGGGCTTACGCTCGGCTGCTGTCAGTGTCATTCACACAAGTATGATCCGATCACCCAGCACGAATTCTACGGGCTCTCGGCGTTCTTCAACTCGATTGACGAAGACGGCAAAGCTGGACGGGCCGCGAAACCGTATCTGGCAGTGACTTCCCCGTACGCAGCCCGGGCGGTGGCTGAAGCGAAGCAACTGGTCGAGGAACGTCAACCGCGTGAAGCGCAGGCGAAGGCCGCCGCCGACGGGCCGTTTGCCGTCTGGCTGGCAGAACAGACCCGTCTCGTGCGTGACGGCTATCAGGCGTGGAAACCGTTTGTTGTCAGCGAACTGGAAGCGGTCGAAGGCACACAGCTCACGCAGGATGCGGACGGTGCAATCCAGGCGGCAGGACCGAACCCGCGTCACGACGACTACCGCATCGCGGCGACAATCCCCTTGACGCGGATCACCGGCATCCAGTTGGAAGTCCTTCCCCATGCGACGCACACCGAGGGCAAGCTCTCGCGCGGAGCGTCGGGCGAGTTCATCCTGACCGATATCAAAGTCCAGGTTCGTCGGACCGGCAGTGCCCAGGTGCGCGACATCCTGGTTGCGGCAGCGATCGCGGATGTCTCGGCAGACCAGAAGGACGCCCGCAGCTACGGTAGCATCAAGGGGGTACTGGATGACGATCCACGGAATGGCTGGACCACGAGCGGTCACCCGGCGACCGAACCCCATCGTGCGTTGTTCGCACTCGCTGAACCGCTGGTGCTCGAACCCGATGAGCAACTGGTCTTCGAGTTACGGCAGCGATCGACGCTGGGGGATGCGAACATCGGCCGGTTTCGGCTCTCTGCGACCGATCAGGCCGGCGCGACGATCCACAGTCTCGATCTGCCACCGCTTGCAGCGCTCGCGGAGATTGTGGCCGCCGGTGGTTCCGTCGACGCGACGCTACGCGGGAAACTCTTCGAGCAGTTCCTGGAAGACTACCAGCCGTATCAGGTGGAGAAGCAGGCCCTGGACCGGGCACGGAAGCAGCTGAGCGAAGTGCAAACCGCTGCCAAGCCGATCGAGGTGATGGTACTCGCCGAACGAGCCGAGCCGCGGCCGACGCATGTGCTGGTCCGCGGCGTCTGGGATAAGAAGGGGGATCTTGTCGAACGGGAGGTCCCGGCCGCCATCGCGCCGCTGGGAACCGATGGTCCCCGTACGCGGCTGGAACTGGCCCGTTGGCTTGTCTCGCGTGAGCACCCCCTCGCAGCGCGTGTCGCCGTGAATCATTTCTGGCAACTCCTGTTCGGTGCGGGACTGGTTCGTACACCCGACGACTTCGGTCTGCAGGGCGAACAGCCGACGCATCCCGAACTTCTCGACTGGCTCGCAGTGGACTTCATGGCACAGGGCTGGGATGTGAAGCGTCTGCTGCGGCAGATCGTGCTGAGTGAGACCTACCGTCAATCGTCTGTGACGACGCCTGAATTGTTGACCCGTGATCCCGACAATCGTCTGCTGGCCCGTGGTGCCCGCTATCGCTTGCCGAGTTGGATGCTACGCGACGCTGCGTTGCAGTCGTCGGGCCTGCTCAATCCGGCCATCGGCGGACCACCTGTGCGACCCTATCAGCCGGCCGGCGTCTGGGAAGAGATGTTCATGGGCCGCTTTACTTATGAACCGAGCGTAGGGCCTGCCCAGTCTCGGCGATCGGTCTATGCGTTCTGGCGGCGTGCGATTGCCCCCACGTTCCTGTTTGATGCGGCGCAACGGCGTGTCTGCGAGGTGCGGACCGTCCGGACGAATACGCCGCTACAGGCTCTCACCCTGATGAATGATGCCAACTATCTGGTCGCAGCCCGGGCGCTGGCCAGCCGCGCGCTGCAGGCCGGAACGGAACCGCGTGACCGGTTTGCGGTCATCACGCAGCGAATCCTCTGTCGACCACCGCAGGCCCACGAACTGACCATCCTGCAACGCGAGGTCGATCGGGCGCGGACCTATTATCTGCAGCACCCGGCAGAAGCCGAACAGTTTCTGGCCGCGATCCCGGACGGCCCGGCACCGGTCGACCCGAAGTCGCCCGGCACGATTGATCTCGCGGCATACACCCTGGCCGCAAGTCTCGTCCTGAATCTGGATGAAGCCCTGAATCACGAATAAACCTGGATGGCCCACTGTCCGGTCGGGAAAGCGTCTTCGCATGACCTTCGAGATCAATCCATCGGCTCTGGCCCACACCCGCCGCTATTTTCTCGGGCAATGCACCGGGGTCGCGCTGGGTGCAACCGCTTTGGCCCAGTTGCTGCCGCAAGCGGGGTCCGCTGCCGCAGAACCAGGCGAGCTGCCGCCGGGGTTGTCCGGTCTGCCGCACTTCGCACCGCGAGCCAAGCGGGTCATCTTTCTGACGCAATCGGGCGGGCCGTCGCAACTGGAGCTCTTCGATGAGAAGCCCGGCCTGCTGGAATGGGCCGGGAAAGAGTTGCCCGAATCGGTCCGACAAGGACAGCGGCTCACCACGATGACCGCCAGTCAAAAGCAACTGGTGATGCCTGCCCGCGTGAAGTTCCAGCACTGTGGCGACAGCGGTGCGACTGTTGGCGAATGGTTGCCGCATCTCGCGAACGTGGCGGATGAACTGTGCTTCATCAAATCGATGCACACCGACCAGATCAATCACGCCCCCGCGATGACGCAGTTCCTCACCGGACATCAGCTCGCAGGTCGGCCGAGTGTTGGCGGCTGGGTCAGTTACGGATTGGGCAGCCTGAATCGCAACCTCCCCGACTACATCGTCATGATCTCGAAGATGCAGCGGCCCAGCGATCAACCGTTGTACGACCATTACTGGGGGAGCGGCTTTCTTCCATCCCGTTACCAGGGAGTCAAGCTCCGCAACGCCCGTGACCCGGTCCTCTCGTTACGGGATCCCGATGGTCTCCCGCGGTCCCTCCGTCGCGGCATGCTCGATGGCCTGGCCGAACTGAATCAGCAGCGGATCGAGGAGACCGGCGACCCCGAAATCGCAACCCGCATCCGGCAGTACGAAATGGCATTCCGGATGCAGGCCAGTGTTCCCGATCTGCTCGATCTGCATGACGAGACCGAAGCGACATTCAACCTGTACGGCCCGGATGCCCGCCGTCCCGGGAGTTATGCGGCCAACTGTCTGATGGCGCGCCGTCTCGCCGAACGGGGCGTGCGGTTCATTCAGTTGTTTCATCCCGACTGGGACCATCACAGCCGGTTGCCCAGTTGGTGCGTGGCCCGGTGTCGTGATACTGACCAGCCGACTGCCGGCCTCATTACCGACTTGAAACAACGCGGCCTGCTCGACGACACGCTCGTCATCTGGGGGGGCGAATTCGGCCGGGGTGTGGCCGGTCAGGGACAGTGGGACAGTCCCGACGCCGGCCGCGACCATCATCCGCGATGCTATACCGTCTGGCTCGCAGGAGGCGGTGTGAAGGCGGGCCTGACGTACGGCTCGACGGACGAGTTCAGTTACAACGTGGCCGACAAACCGGTCCACGTCCGCGATCTGCACGCCACGATCCTGCACCTGCTGGGGATCGATCACGAACGCCTGACCCACCGCTTCCAGGGGCTCGACTTCCGCCTCACCGGCGTCGAACCGGCCCACCTCGTGCAAGACATCCTCGCGTGATTGCGGCCAGCTTGATCCATCTGCGATATGATGATGGACCGTCGAGTGGACTCTGATGAACGTCCCCGGTGTGGTAGACTCCCCGAGCACCGCGACGGCCGTCCGTAAGACCGGACTCGGCCGACTTTGTCTGCTCCGGTTCGCTTGCCCAATACTCAAGAGAATGGACCGCATCCATGCTTCGGTCGGGATTCCTTCTTCTCTGTGGGTTGGCGGGGTTCTGTTGGCTGGAGACGGTCGATCAACAGTCACATGCGGCCGAGCGGTTGAATGTCGTCTTCATTCTGGCGGACGATCTTGGCTGGGGTGAAGTTGGTTGTTTCGGTCAGACCAAGATTCCGACACCCAACATCGACCGCCTCGCACGGGAAGGGATGCGTCTGACCCAGCACTACAGTGGAGCCCCCGTGTGTGCTCCATCGCGATGCGTGCTGATGACCGGCAAGCACCTGGGGCATGCGGAGATTCGTGGCAACCTGCAGGCAAAAGCCAAACTGCCGCAGTTCAAAGAGGGGCAGTATCCAATCTCCGAGCAGGCCCAAACGTTCGTGCAACTCTTTCAACGGGCGGGCTACGCAACCGGGGCGATGGGGAAATGGGGCCTCGGTCCCGTTGGCAGTACGGGTGATCCTAACCTCAAGGGCTTCGATCTCTTCTTCGGCTACAACGATCAGGGCGTCGCGCACAGTTACTATCCGCCCCACGTCTGGCGGAACAGCGAAAAGGTGATCATCAACGAACGGCCGATTCCGGGTCATCAGAAGCAACCCGAAGGGGAAGTGCGGCTGGACGACTGGATCGGTCAGACCTACGCGCCAAAACTGATGATCGCGGAAGCGGAGCGGTTCCTCGCGGCGAAGAAGACTCAGCCGTTCTTCCTCTATCTGCCGTTCATCGAGCCACATGTGGCGATGCATCCGCCGCGGGAGTCGGTCGAGAAGTTTCCCGCAGAGTGGGACTCCACACCGTATCGCGGCGGGAACGGCTATCTCCCTCACCCGCGGCCACGGGCCGGATATGCGGCGATGATCAGCGACCTCGACAGTTACGTCGGCCGTGTTCTCGCGGCGATCGATGCTGCAGGCGTGGCGGAGAAGACACTGGTCATCTTCTCTAGCGATAACGGTGCGACCCATGAAGGGAAAGCCGAGCCTCAGTTCCACATTGGCGGGGCCGATCCGGTCTTCTTCAACAGCACGGCTGGCTTACGCGGATATAAAGGGAGCGTCTACGAAGGGGGCATCCGCGTGCCGACGATGGCCCGTCTGCCGGGTCGCATCCCCGCGGGTTCGGTGAACAACACTGCCAGCTACTTCGCCGACTGGTTCCCCACACTGTGTGCGGCAGTCGGGCTGGAGACGCCGAGCGGTCTCGATGGGGAAAATCTCTGGCCGGTCCTGACGGCTCAGCAACCGAACTTGAACGACCGGAAGCCCATGCTCTGGGTCTTCCCCGAATACGGCGGCCAGGTCGCAGTCCGGCTGGGGGACTTCAAGCTCGTTCGTCAGGGGTTGAAAACGAAACGCCCCGGTCCCTGGGAAGTCTATGATTTTCAGAACAACAAACGCGACGAAACCCAGAACGTTGCCGAGGACCATCCCGATCTGATTCGCGCTGCAGAACGGCTCTTGAGACTCGAAGTGGCCGAGAATTCCATCTTCCCGCTGATTATTCCCGGCGTGAACGATTCCAAGTAAACGGTGGACGCATTCCATAGGGTGGGCTGTGCCCACCAGCATCCAAACACCGCAGAGTGAACCCACCAATCGACGAAGGTTGCTGATCAAAAACCCGCGGTGGGCACAGCCCACCCTACGAGATGAGAACCCTGATGCTGCTTTCCACAATTTGTCTATCGCTCTCTGTGTTGGCTTCGGCCGTCGAGATCCCAGCCCGTCCGAACATCGTCGTGGTCCTCGTGGACGACATGGGGATGATGGACACCTCGGTCCCGTTCCTCACCGATGCGGCCGGTCGTCCGCAGAAACATCCGCTCAACGAATACTACCGCACGCCGCAAATGGAACGGCTCGCGGCGCAGGGGATCCGCTTCAACCAGTTCTATGCGATGAGCGTCTGCTCGCCGACGCGGATCGCGCTGATGACCGGTCAGAATGCGGCTCGCCATCGCACGACCAACTGGATTAATCCCGCGCAGAACAACGGCGGTCCACAAGGGCCTCCCGAGTGGAACTGGCGTGGCTTGACCGAAACCAGCGTCACTCTCGCCGGTCTGCTCCAGCAACAGAACTACACGACGATTCACGTCGGCAAAGGGCATTTCGGAGCCGGTCACACGCCGGGCGAACAACCGTTGAACCTCGGGTTCGATGCGAACATCGGCGGGGCTGCTTTCGGTGCGCCGGCCAGCTATTACGGCAAGATGAACTACGGCAACGCCGGGGGACCCGTCAAGAAGACTGCCAACCATGCGGTCCCCGGTCTGGAGAAGTACCACGGGACCGAGACCTTCCTCACTGAAGCTCTCACCGAGCAGGCCAACGACTGTGTCACGTCGGCGGTGCAGACCGGTCGGCCGTTCTTCCTGTATTTCGCGCAGTACGCGGTGCATGCCTCGTTCAATTCCGATCCGCGCTACGCAGCTCATTACGCGAACTCCGGGAAACCGCCCCAGGCCCAGGCGTTTGCCACGCTGATCGAGGGGATGGACAAGTCGCTCGGCGATGTCCTCGATCATCTGGAGCAACTCGGCGTCGCGGAGAACACGCTCGTCTTCTTTCTGGGAGATAACGGCAGCGATGCGCCACTGGGCCATCAGCATGCGGTCGCGTGTGCGGCTCCATTACGCGGCAAGAAGGGGGCCCATTACGAAGGAGGCATGCGGGTCCCGTTCATCGCCGCGTGGGCCAAGCCGCAGGCAGGACATCCGCTGCAGAAGAAACTGGTGATTCCCGCGGGGGCGATCCAGTCGCAGGTCGCGAATGTGACCGACCTCTTCCCGACGATTCTTTCACTGACTGGGATCGACAATCCGCGGAATCACATCGTCGACGGCCGTCCGCTCCAGCGTTTACTGACCGGTGTCCGCGATCCTGATCGCACAGAAACATTCCTCATGCATTACCCGCATGCCCCCCACCGCAGTGATTACTGGACCAGTCTGCGGGACGGCGACTGGAAGGTGATCTATCACTACTTCCCGACCGAAGTCTCGGGGAACAGTCACTACCAGTTGTTCAACCTGCGGGAAGATCCGTATGAGCAAACTGACCGCGCAGCGGACCACCCTGCAGAACTCAAGACGATGATGCAGAAGCTGTTCGTTGCCTTGGAACAGCACGCAGCGGTCTATCCGGTGGAGAAGACGACACGCGTGCCGCAGAAGCCGCGGTTGCCGTAGGGGATCGCGAAGACGCAAGCGAGTCCGGGAGCCGATCGACCATAGGGGTCGCGGAGACAAGACCTATTGGGGTGGCGTTGGTGGTGGGAGCGTGACGCCGCGGTCTTTGAGGGCGGTTTCCAGTTTGCCGCGGTCGGTTTTCTCGGGGTCGATCAGGGCGGTGGCTTTTCGTTCCTTGAAGCTGGCGGTGGCCTGTTCGACTCCCGGTTGACGCTCGAGGATCTCGTAGACCGCGAACGAGCACGCCTTGCAGTCGAGACCGACGATCGTGAACTCGACGAGCGTCAGTTTGTCGCGTGGAACCTGGCTGGCAGCCTTCGCCCCGAACGTACTGCGTGACGCCTGACGGAGTTCGTTGTTGAACCGCTCGATCACCTGTTCGGGCTTGGCCCCGGGAAACTCCTTCGACGGATCGTAGGCGAACGTCGCTTCCGCCTTTTCGTAGTCGATGCTCACGAGTTGAAAGCGGGCCAGCTTCTGGGCACAGAGCGCGCGGAAATCATCGACCCGTTCCGGACAGAACAGCCCGGTGATGCGGTGCGTGATTTTCAGAGCAGCCGCGTCTGGTTCCTGCGCCGATAAGACGCTGGTTCCCACACTGATCACGAACAGCCACAGAAGGAAACGGTGCATGCGAGTGTCTCTCAAGATCAATTGTACGGGAAACGGTCGCGGTTCAGGGGATGAATGTTACAACCGCTGGAACAACGGGCTGCGGACGAGTTGATGAATCAGGGTGCGGACACCACCCCCGTGCTGTTGCGTCTGTTGAACCACGGCGTGCAGGGCCGCACGATCCCGGAAGGTGACTTCGCGTCCCGTGGCATAGACCGTCAGCCGCTGGGCGAGGTTCGTCAGCAGTCGCTCTGCATCGGCCGCAATCAACCGCTGATACTCGCGCACGTCCTGAAAGGTCCGTCCGTCGGTCAGCACGCCCGATGCATCAACCGCCGGTCCCAGGCGGAATCCGAGACCGATGAACGGATCGATCGCCCCCCGTTCAGGAGGATCACCGGCACCGATCGAGCGATACCGTTTCCGCTGGCCGCCGATCACGTCGAACGCCTCCAGCGCGAAGCCGGGGGGATCGAGTTTCGCATGACAGGAAGCACAGGCGACATGGTCACGATGTTTCGCCAGTTGCTCGCGGATCGTGGTCGCCCCGCGGACATCCGGCTCAACCGCGGCCACGTTCGCCGGGGGTAACTCGGGAGGCTGTCCGAGTAGACGATCCATCACAAAAGCCCCGCGCGGCACCGGCGAAGTCGTTGTTCCATTCGCAGTGATCTTCAGCAACGCAGCTTGCGTCAGGAACGGCCCGCGGGGTGAATCGGCCGGGAGCGGGACCCGCCGGATCTGTGGTCCGGAAACGTCCGGAATCCCGTAATGGACCGCGAGTTTCTCGTTGATCATTGCGAAATCGGACTGCACGAGATGCCGGGCATCGAGGTCTCGTTCCAGCAGTTCCCGAAAGTAGGCTCGGGTCTCGGCGACCATCGAGTCCTGCAGATAGACGCTGAATTCCGGATAGAGCTTGCGGTCCGGATCGGTCGCGGCGATCTGCTTGAGCTTGAGCCATTGCCCGAGGAAATCATCAATGAACCGCTGCGACTTCGGACTCTGCAACAGCCGTTCGACTTCACCCTGCAGCACCGCGGGATCGTGCAGCTTCTGCTGGGCGGCCAGTTCCGTCAGTCGATCATCCGGGAGTGAATCCCAGAGGAAGTAGGATAGCCGACAGGCCAGCGCGGAAGGGTTGAGCGGGGTCTCTTCAGTCGGTCGCGGAGGTTCCACATGAAAGAGAAAGTCGGGGGAACAGAGGGCAGCCAGATAGGCGCGCCGCATCGCGGTCTCGAAGCAGTCGCCCGTGGCGAGGGCCGCCGTGACCCGGTCGACATAGGTCTGACGCACGTCCTCCGCAACCGGCCGCCGAAACGCCCGCGGCAGAAACGCGGCCAGAAGCCGGTGGGCATCGGATTGCGGGTCGCTGCTCGCGACCGTCCAGATCCCTTTCACCGGGTCGGCGACGTTCTTCCCCATGAACATCTTCTGGCGATGTGGCTCGTGTACGGGAGGCCGCACATCGGGATGCTCTTCCGGTTTGAATTCGACCAGCGGGAGATCGCCGAATAGTCGCTTGTGGGACGGCGGCGGCCATGACTCGAAGAACGGGCCTTCCACGATGAGATAGTCGCAGACGATCCCCGGCCCCGTGAACTCCATCGCCCGGCGTTTCTTGAAGTAGTTCGCTGCCGGTGCGAGCGAGGCGGTGTTGAAGCCGATCGTGTCGTTCTGATTCAGCCAGACGGAAAGCTCATGCGTCTGCGGTCCCTCGGCGGGTGCATCGAGATGGGTGAGGAGACTGCTCGGATGACCGCCGCCGCGGCCGTCGGCGGTCAGCGTGACGATCGACAGCCGGGCGGCTTCGACTCCACGGCCCTTCAGGATCTTGCCCTGATCCCACTGAAAGCTCCACAACGACGTCTGCAGGCGATACTTCGCGGGGTAGATCGCCACGAACGAGTTGAAGTAGGGATGGAACGATTCATCTTCGTGACGGAAGAGGCCAACGCTCGCGTCACTGTCGAATGAGCCCATCCGCTCATGGGCTCCCTGGTCGAGATGGTTCTGCTCAGCAGCGGCGGGAAAGGCAGGATCGACCTGCCCGTTTTTCAGCATCACCCCGTCGCCGTTCATCAGGACGTGGGCAACGAAACCATGCGGGTTCGCCAGCGAGATGCGTTGCGTTTTCACTTCCGGCGGCGTCGGTTGCACAGCGATGGCGACTTTCAGCACGCGGTCAGCAACTTCGATGTATTTCGCGAGATTCACGTGCGAAAGGTCGAGCGCATCGCGATGCTTGTCGAAGCCCTGCAATGACCCATCCGGCGGCAGATCGTTCTGCAGCGCGAGACCGGGCATCTCGAAGAGATCACGCATCGTCTGCTCATATTCGGTCCGTGTCAGTCGCCGCAGTCCACCCTGCGGATGCTGTTTCAATCGCTCCCGATCAGCGGTCAGCAGCGACGACTTCAAGCCGTCCAGCACATCGGCTCGTTCCGCAGCAGACAGGCGCGGTTCCGCCTTCGGGGGCATCTCGCCCGACTCGATGCGATCGTAGATTTTCACCCACTTCGCAAAATTCTCCGGCTCCGCGAGCGACAGCGGCAGGGTAGCCAGATCGAGTCCCCCCTGCTTCTCGTCACCGCTGTGACACGCATGACAATGGGCACGCAGCACATCGGACGGTGCCGCCCATCCCAAGGCGGCTGAGCAATGAAACGCCATCACGATGATCAGGAGCGGGAGACGCATAGTGGTTCGTGGTCCATTGTCAGTGGTCAGTTGTCAGCCAATCCCACAAATCGATCACACGGTCAATTGAAGACGCCATCACAAAGTCGCCATCACGCTCCGCGTGATGAGCGGAGAACAGGACACGCATTGATACTCTCGAGATTGTTCACGGCTTGTATTGTCTGGTCGTTCATCAATCGTGCTCAGTTGAACTCGCTCAGCATTGTTCGTCGAAGAGTGTGGATCAGGAAGCAAACGTTTCCCGGCTTACTGTTGGCCGTCGGCGACGAAATCGCGGGCTCGCTGCTGGCGGAATTGCGGGCTGCGGATAATCACCTCGAACAGGGCCGAGAAGCGATCATCGCGAGTCTGTAGCGCGGCTTCCATCTCGGTGAGGAGTGGTTCATCGGACAGTTTGACCGAGCGTCCGAGGGCATAGCCCAGCAACTTGCGACAGAGCGTCCGGACGAACTCCTGCTTACGGTGTTGTTCGAGGTAGCGGATCAGTTCCGGTATGCCGCGGGCTGACGAGCCGTTCGGCAATTCTGCCCGGTTATCGATCGGTCGCCCGGCGGTATCTGCAGTCCGCGCATGGCCGATCGCATCGAAGCCTTCCATCGCCAGACCGAGGCTGTCGAAGTGTTTGTGACACATTGCACACTGGGCATTCGCCACATGATCGGCGAGGAGCACGCGGATGGTCTTGGTCGCTTCCTTCTCGGATTTTGGCAGTTCGGGAACATCGGCTGGAGGCGGGGGGAAATGTTGTCCCAGGAGATGATGGACTGTCCAGAATCCGCGCTTCACCGGGCTGGGGCGTTCCCCGGCCGAGGTCTTCGTGAGAATCACCGCCATCCCGATCAACCCGCCCCGTCCCTGTGCCTGCAGACCGGTTACGCGTTGCCAGTCCTCCTGCGTCTGCGGTGAGTTTCCTGCCCGTTGCGTCTGATACTGACGCTGCAGCTCGCCCCCATAGTGAGCTGCGAGGACGCGGTTCACGAAGGTCACATCGCTGGTGAGTAATTCGGTGATCGGTCGGTCGGACTGAATCAGATGCGTCGCCAGCCGCACGGGCTCTTCAAAGATGGCGGCCCGCAGTTCTTCGCTGTAGCCCGGAAACGCTTCCGCGTTGATCGGGTCTTTGTCGAGATAATCGCGGTAGCGGAGCCACTGGCCAAAGAACTCGCGGGCGAAGCCATCCACGCGGGGGTCTTTCAGCATTCTGCGGGCTTGTTCGAGCAGCCGGGCTTCGTCCTGCAGTCCCGGACCGGCAGCGACGGCGAGCAGTTCGTCATCGGGCAACGACGACCACAGGAACAGACTCAACCGCGTCGCGAGATCGAGATCCCGCAGCGGTGCCACACCGCTTCCCTCGGCCACGGTCGGGATGTAATAACTGAAGTGGGGCGACATGAGGATCGCCGTCAGCACGCCTCGCAGGCCCCCTTCGACTGTTTGCCCTTCTTTCCGCAGCGTGCGATACAACGCCCGCAACGAGTCCCGTTCTTCGATGGACAACGGTCGGCGATAGGCCCGCCCGGCCAGACGTTCCAGATCGGCAAGGCCGTGCCCCTCGGCTGTGACGAGCAATTGCCGCTGCCGCGCAAGACCCTGGCGAACACTCTCGAAGAAGCCATGGACCATGGCGAATTTCTCATCGGGCGTTTCCGCCTGCAGGGTGTCACCAACCCGTTTGATGCCCACCTTATCGAGATAGTGCCGCTCGAACTGGCCCAGCAGGCTTTCTTCGACCAGCAGCGGATCGTCCGCCCGCAGAAAATCGAACCGCGGGTCCTGCAAGATGGCCCGCTCCGAGCGTTCAAACCAGACGAACCCACGGAGCAGTGTCTCCGCACTCTCGGTGACGAAATCGAGTTCTTCCCAGAGTTTGTTCAACTGGGCGTTCTGGCGGTCATCGAGGACCTTCTCGACCAGCGGCCGATCATCCCGGAAGAAGCCCTCTACCAGATGGAACCCGGCGGCCAGTCCGCGGCTGTCATCGACATGCGCAAACTCATCCGGAAACGCCAAACAGAAGGCTTCGGCAGCGGGTGTCAGGGCTTGTGCAGCCGGGCTGTCTGCGGTCATCAACAGCTGCGATGCTGCGGTCCAGCGGCGGGTGGGAGGAGTTTCCCAACTCGTCTGGATCAGCACGCTCCCATTCGGACTGCTCGCGCGATCGAGGGTGCAGGGCAACAACAACTGGCGTCCCTTGAGTTCCCCTTGCAGCTCGACAGTGAGGGGGATCTTGATCGTCGTTGGAACTTTGATGACGAAGGATTCCGCATCGATCGCGTTCCCCTTCGTGTCTTTGCCGAACTGGAGTGCTTCGAGCAATTCCGGAGCGTGGCGTTCGAGGATGCTCCGCAGGGAATCCACCTTGTGATTCCGTCGCTCCTCATCGTTCCGCGGCGGTTGATCGGCCTGGCTGAAGAGGGGCTGCTGAACGATCACACGGGCTTCGCCCGTCGAGAAGCCCTGGTCGAAACGAAGGAAGAGTGAACGCGGGCGGGCCGCATTGGGATCGGGGTTCGGGACACGATTCGTGCGGACCATCGCGGTCGACTGAAACGCAGCAGGTTCAAAGCGGTCTCGCCGCCGGGCGACCTTCGTGCGGAAGTCGAGATGATAGATCGGCCAGTTCCCGGCGTTCGATTGAATCAGCGGTGCGGTCGGGGGTGTGAGCAGCTTCCGGATGGCCAGAAGTGTGTCATGAAACGTCAACAACTCCTGCGGACGACCGGTCGCGCCGGTCGGTGCCGGAATCGCCTGCCAGAGTGTCTGCAGTTCGGCATTCAAACCAGCTTCAGGCTGCAGTCCGTGCAGAACGTTCCACACGATCGACAGATACTTCGCGCTGAGCTGTCGTTGCGCGGCCCAGTCCTCGATCGAGACTGCTGCTTGTGTCGATGGCCGATGCTGGTACCGCCATGCAGCTTCCAGATACCCGAGCCGATCGACCGCGTGGGCTTCATAAAAATCGATCACCGCCTGCTCGGTCAGCTTCTTCCGTTCGTTGTAACTGGTCACGGGAAACGGCGCGAAGATGATCCCCGTCGGCGTGAGAACCAGATGTTCGGAGACGCTTTGGGCAGCCCCGAGCGACTTCTTCAAGAGGTTGGGCGACATCCGCAGTGCTTCACCCGTATTGTCGAAGCCTTCACCACCAGCGGGATCGACCGGAAAATCGCGCGTCGGGCGGATATCGATGCCGGTCAGATCGCGGATTGCCCGATCGTACTCGGTGTTCGACAGCCGCCGGGGAAGGATGACCCCGGGATCTCCCGCGTGCTTGCGGGCAGCGGTAATCAGCAGTCCTTCAATCGCGGTGATGACCTGCTGACTTTCGGTGATGCTTGGCTGCAAGGAGGCTTCCGGCGGCATCTCGCCCGCTTTGATGAACTCGATGACGTGCTTCCAGCGGCGGAAGTTGCTCACCACATCGCTCGCGCCGGTCACTTTCGCCAGATCGAGTTCCCCCTTCGCCTTCTCCCCGGCGTGGCAGTCCTGGCAGTACTTCTGCATGTAGGGCTGGATTCTGTCGCGGTACTCATCAGCCGCAGCCAGATTCAGCGCGAGACATGACAGTCCGCACAATAGCCATCGCATCGTCATCACTGCCTTTGTCAGCATGGACACATTCCGCCAGTCAGGACTTCTCGGATCAAAATCAAGGCATTCCGAAGACAATCACTCACGCGAGCAGCTCGGGAATCACGCGGCCGGCGACGTCGGTCAGCCGGTAGTCGCGACCCTGGAAGCGGTACGTCAGTCGGTCGTGCTGAACTCCCAGGAGATGCAGCAGCGTGGCGTGAAAGTCATGGACATCGACCGGGTGTTCCGCGATGTTGTAACCGTAATCGTCGGTGGTGCCGTAAGTCTGGCCGGCTTTTACACCGCCGCCTGCCATCCAGACTGAGAAGCAGCGGGGGTGATGATCGCGGCCGTAATCGTCGAGGCTAAGCGGTCCCTGACAGTAGACGGTCCGTCCGAACTCGCCCCCCCAGACGACGAGCGTGTCATCGAGCAGGCCCCGCTGTTTCAGGTCGATCACCAGCGCAGCCGATGCCCGATCGGTGATCTGACATTGCTTGGGAAGTTCGCGAGGCAGGAACCGGTGATGATCCCAGCCACGGTGAAAGAGTTGGATGAACCGGACATCCCGTTCTGCGAGGCGGCGCGCAAGCAGACAGTGATACGCGAAGGTCCCGGGCTTACGGGCGTCCTCGCCGTAGAGTTTGAACGTGTGAGCCGGTTCATCGCGGAAGTCGACCAGTTCCGGGACCGAGGTCTGCATGCGGAATGCGAGTTCGTACTGCGCGATGCGGGTCGCGATTTCCGGATCGCCCGCCGTGGCCAGATGCTGGCGGTTCAGGACCGCGAGATCTTCGAACTGGCGACGACGGGTCGCTTCCGACACGCCAGCAGGATGCGTGAGAAACGGCACGGGATCGCCGACCGAGCGCAGCTTCACTCCCTGGTGTTCCGATGGCAGAAAGCCACTCCCCCAGAGGCGGTCATACAGGGGTTGATCGCCCGTACCGGAAATCATCGCCACGAAGGCAGGCAGGTCGTGGTTGAGACTTCCCAGGCCATAGTGAATCCAGGCACCGAAGCTTGGGCGACCGGCGAGTTGGGCACCGGTCTGGAGAAAGGTGACTGCCGGGTCGTGGTTGATCGCTTCAGTCTGCAGCGTGCGGATGATGCACAACTCGTCGGCGATGCGGGCGGTCTCGGGGAGCAGTTCACTGAGCCAGGCCCCACACTTGCCATGCTGTGCGAAGCGGTACTTGGAAGCTGCGACGGGGAAATGCTCCTGCGTGGCACTCATGCCGGTGAGTCGCTGTCCCTGACGGATGGACGCGGGGAGGTCGGTGTTCTGCCAGTCGCGTAACTGGGGCTTGTAATCGAACAGATCAAGCTGTGACGGTGCCCCTGATTGGAACAGATAGATGATCCGTTTCGCGCGCGGAGCGTTGACCGCCGCTGCTTGAACCGGTGCGGGGGCGAGCTGCGACAATGCCGCCAGCCCGACGACACCCGCCATGCCGCCGAGGAACTCCCGCCGTGAATCGATCGCCGGTGACGTCATGGTTCAATCCCTGGTGACGACTTCATCGAGGTTCAAGAGCACGCTGGCAATCGCTACGGTCGCAGCCCGTTCCGCCAACGCGGTTTCCGCCAGCACAGCATCTTTCCCCTGGCCTGCCAGCAACCACTTGCGGGCACTGGCGGGATGAGCGGAGAACTCTGCCCGGTACAAGTTCCAGGAGTCGAGCAACCGCTGCTGTTCTTCCGTATTCAATGAGCGGTGCAGAATGCGGTCGGCCAGATCGGCCAGCACGGCTTGAGGTGACGGTCCCGCAGTCTCCCAGGCGGCTTCACCCAAGGCCCGTGCTGCAGCGACGTACGTCACATCGTTCAGCAGCGTCAGCGCCTGCAACGGTGTGTTGGTCCGCGCGCGACGCAGCGTGCACGCCTCGCGCGTCGATGCATCGAAGACCGCAAACGTCGGATTGGCGACCGTCCGTTTCACATAGCAGTAGACGCTGCGCCGATAGACATCCGGCAGCGGACTCGGCTCGTAGGTCGTTTCACTGGCGATCTCCTGCCACAGCCCCGCGGGCTGAAACGGCTTGATCGACGGGCCGCCGAGCCGTTCTTCCAGCAACCCAGAAAGGGCAAGAGCCTGGTCACGCAGCATCTCGGCGGAGAGCCGCATCCGCGGGCCACGTGCGAGCCAGCGATTCTGCGGATCGCGTTGCGCGTCTTCCGGCGTCATCTCTGAGGCTTGACGATAGACGGCACTTGTGACGATCAGCCGCTCGATGTGCCGTGTATCCCAGCCACTGTCAATCAATTCCATCGCGAGCCAGTCGAGCAGCGCGGGATGACTCGGCGGTTCACCCTGCGTGCCGAAGTCTTCGCTGGTCTTCACGAGTCCCGTGCCGAAAAACCGTTGCCAGATCGTGTTCACCGCGACGCGGGCGGTGAGCGGATGCTGCGGATGGACCAGCCAGCGGGCCAGGTCGAGCCGGTTGCCCGCCACCGGGCCAGTGGTGGAACTGAGCGCTGCGGGAATGCCCGCTGTGACCGGAGCACCCGGTCGATCATATGCCCCCCGTTCCAGCACGGCCGTCGCGCGCGGCTCCGGCTGATCGACCATCACCATGACCGTTGGCAACACCTCGCGACGATACCGTTCCACGGCGGCCTGTGCCTGTTGGTATGCAGTGGATGTTGCGCGAACAAACTCCGGGGCATGGACGGCGAGATAATATTGAGCGAGCTTGTCGCGCTGGGCGGGCGTCCGCTTCGCTGCGGGAATCGCCAGCAGTTGTGGAATTGTTTCCGGGGTCGCGAGTGTCGAGACCTCGGTCTCCGCGAGGGTCCCCCGATAGACCCGGACGTCCGCCAGTCCGCCGGTGAATCGCCGCCGGGTTCCCGTCGACCCGATCCGTAGCGGTTCGTCATTGGCGAACGTCTGGTTCAGCAAATCGACGTGCACGATCAACGGTTGACGTTTTCCATTCACGAAGACCTGAACACCTTCCGCAGTGCGTCCTCCGTCGTACGTCATCGCGACGTGCGACCAGACTTCGGCGGGCAACGCGGCGACCGTTTCGACCCGGAGCGCATCATCGAGCCAGCGCTTCACCAGGTTGACCTGCACCTTGCCTTCGACCAGTTGGACGGTCCAGCCATCTTCATAGGCATCATCGGAGGTCTTCGAGATGATCCCGCCCGTCCGCTGGCCGGTGGGTCGGACCCAGGCGGCGACACTGAAGGCATCGAAGTAGCCGAACATCGCGAGCGGCCCGGCATCCACAAACTGCTCACCCGTCAGTTCCAACGCTTCTCCGCGGGGACCATCGCTAAAGACCGCCATGCCCGTGTTCATCTTCGGTGCAGCCATGTCAGCCGTGAGCGGCTTCATCACCGGATATCGAGTGACTAACCCCGCTTCGCGACTGAAATCTGTCGCGGCTGGAAGCGCGGCCTGCGCTTCCCACTGACGTTGGGCGACTTCGAGTTGTGGTTGAGCAGCCCGCCAGACGTCACTGGTCCGTTGAACGTCGGCTTCCAGTTGCCCGAGCACGGTCCATTGGTCGGCAGTCGGTGCGGTGATGTACGGGGGCGAGTTCCCTTCCTTCACGGCCCGGCCGAATTCCGGGACCTGGTTGAAGTAAGCGAACAACCGGTAGTAGTCGGTCTGCGTCAACGGGTCGTATTTGTGCGAATGACACCGTGCACAGCCAACGGTCAAACCCAGCCAGACCGCGCCGGCGGTGTCGACCCGATCAGCCACGTATTCGACCGCGTACTCTTCGGGAACGATCCCTCCTTCCGAGTTCCCGCGATGGTTCCGCTGAAAGCCCGTAGCGATCAGCAGGTCGGCTGCCTGGCGATTGCGGGGCAGATAACCGCGGGGCTGCTTCACAATCGCCAGCGTGGTGGGAAGATGAGAGGCCTGCGGTAGTTCCCGTTCATGTAGGAGCAAATCACCCGCGAGTTGCTCGATCGTGAACTGATCGAACGGTTTCCCCGCGTTGTAGGCGTCGATCACCCAGTCGCGCCAGCGCCACATCTGCCGCGGTCCGTCGCTCTGGTAGCCGCTGGTGTCGGCATACCGGGCGGCATCGAGCCAGTCGACAGCGACGTGTTCTCCATGTCGGGGAGAAGCGAGCAGACGCTCGACCAGTCGGGCATAGCGATCGGGGCTGGGATCATCGCGCCACGCCGCCACTTCGGCACGGGTGGGCGGCAATCCGGTGAGATCGAGCGTGACCCGCCGCAACAACGTGACCGCATCCGCTTCGGGGCGCGGAGTCAGCTGCCGATCAGTCAGGGCGGCGAACACGAAGTGATCGATCGCGGTGTGTGCCCAACCCGTACGGCTGCTCTGCGGAACCGGCGGACGGGTCGGTGGAACGAACGCCCAATGGTCTTCCCAGCGGGCTCCATCGACAATCCACTGACGAATGACAGCCAGTTGTGATGCACTCAGCGGGCGACCACTCTCGGCCGGGGGCATGCGCTGGGCCGGATCGACATGCGTGAGCCGTCGCCAAAGCAGACCCTTCTCAGGCTGGCCGGGAACGATGAGTGGTCCATCGTCGCGCTGACTGAAGAGTCCTTCGCGGGTATCGAGCCGTAACTCGACCGCGCGGGATTTGTCATCCGGTCCATGACAGCGCGAACACGCATCGGACAGAATCGGCCGCACATCGCGGGCGAAACGCGGGGGTTCCACAGCAACAGCGAACGCCGCCGGGAGGATGGCGATCAGGCCAACCCACGTCACCGTGGTCCATCGCTGCATGAGCGACGTGCGGGCGCTGGTTGGTCGTTCTTCAGTCCACAGCACGCTCGCGTCTCCCGCTGGATCGTCGGTCGACGACGATTATGCGGCAACGCGCAGGCGGTTGTCGATGTCAGGCAGCCCCCGCAACAGGGCGGGGTGTGGTCGATACTTGCGGGGAAACCTCTCATTCCGTCGTTGTTCCGAAGTCCCGGAGGGACGGCAGAACTTAGCCCACGGCGTAAGCCGTGGGAATTGTTGAGTGAATGGACGCAGCCCCGGAGGGGCGGCACAAATGTGATTGATGCCGCCCCTCCGGGGCTGTGGACGAGCGCGTGTTCGCGGTCCCCACGCTGACGCGTGGGGCTAAGCTCTGCCGTCCCTCCGGGACTCAAGAATCGCGGTTGGCGGTTCTTCCCCGAACATCGACGGCCAGACTGTCGCCGCAGACGAAGTTACGGAGCGAGCTTGCCGCCGTACTTGCCGATTTCCAGCACGAGGAAAATGATCCCCGTAATCAGGGAAGCGAGCGAGACGAAGAGCAAGCCGACGTAAATATCCGGCGATGGGCTGGAATCAGATCCGCGTGGTGACATGGTCTTCTTTCTGAATCACGCTGTTCGGGGCCGTTTCGATCACCACGCCGACCGACATGTCGGGACGGACATCTTCCAGCCGGACTTTGCCCAGGTACTTGTCGTCCCGCATGACCGTCATGGTGTGACCGACCACGAGGCCGTCGTCACTCCCAAGGCTGATGACGACAAAGACACGGTTCCCCTTCTGCTCTTTCCGGGCATCTTCAATCTTGCCGTCGACCGGAGGTGGGGGCGAGCCGAGCGCCGTCATCTGCTTCACATCGGTCGGCAGGTTCTTCGAGGCGAGGAACGACCGCATTGTCGAGTTATCACGCAGCAGTTGTTCGTACCGCTTCACGGTGTCGGCGAGTTTCAATTCCGTGCCGAAGTTCTTGTCGCGGAGTTCGTTCAGCTCCGTCACCACCGCATCACGGGATTTGTTGAGGTCAACATTCCGCGCCCGCTGGACCTGAGACTCTTTCAGTCGTTCATCGGCTTCCTGGCTGTTGAGTTCCGCGATGACCCGTTGGCCATCGAACGCGGTCTTCATGCTCTTGTTGTCGCTATCGAGCCGGGCGTTTTCATCTGTCAAAGACTTCACCTGACCTTCGAGCGTGATCTTGTCATTCTTGAGCGCTGTCAGATCTTTCTGAATCGTGTCGATCTGCGACTGCATGGCCGTCTGATCGGCAGTCGCTTTGGACTGGGCCGCCGTCAGAGCTGCCTTGGCTTTCGTCGCATCATCACGCCAGTTTTTCTGGGCGGTGAAGACGGCCCCAGCGAACGCCATGAACATCACGCTCAAGATGAGCTGGACGACGACCAATACCTTGCCGAGAAATGTCATGTCCGGATCCTTGCCCTGCGGGGACGCCTGTCGGGATGTGCGTTCCAACCCGTTGGGTTACTGTTCGTAGCTCTCGCCAAGTTGCTGTTTGAGGGTCTGCTGCCGACGCTCGAGTCGGAGCCGGTTTTCATTGAGTTGCAGCAGTTCGTCGCGAAGTGCATCGCGCTGTCGCTGGGCGGCGTAGAGGTCATCTCGCAGGAGTTCGAGCTGATTGGCGAGACGATAGACTTCAAATCGCCGCTCATCACGATCGCGCTGCACAGCCGCCAGGTCGACCCCTTGTTTTGACAGGGCATCGGTCTGGGCATCGATATCAGCCGACAGTTTCTTCAGCTGTTCACTGTACTTGGCTGCACGGGCTTCCAAGCCGCTGAGATCGGTGGTGATTGTCTGCCGGGAGATGTCACGAGCCGTGGTTTCGGCTTCGATCTTCTCTTTGAGCGTTCGGACTTCGTTCTGCAACTCGGTCAGAATCTGGGCCTGGGCTTTCAGGATCACCGCAGGGAGAACGGGATCGGTGGCAATCGTCTGGCCGGTCCGGTTATCGGTCGCGGTCCAGGGGCCATTCGGGAGTTGCGGAGGCTGGAACGTGACCTGCCGACCGTACTCGGGTTCGTTGGCGAGATCGCTCGCGAGTTTTTCCCAGTTCGGGCCGCCCGTGACGAGCGCGCCCGCAAACGCAGCGAAGCCGAGGCTTGCCGCCGCGATCACGACGACCAGGAGTTTGCTGAAGCGCGTCATGCAGTCTCACCGTGGCACTGGGCGATGAAGGAACGGACCCAAAGACACGCGAATGGAACCAGGAAGAGGCGATCCCATCAGCGGGCAAGCGAACCGCCTGTCTGCTGGAATCCCTTGAAAACTGTACTACTTCAGAAAAATCACTGTCAACGAGAAAGTCGTCCGCCCGGTCACCTTCCAGCAGAATCGGCCGAAGTTAACACGTCGTCGGTCAACCACGTTCGGCAGAGTTCGCGCACGAAGGAACTTTCTGGAGACTTCCTGAGATGTCTTTTCGGCAAATCGACCCGTTCGTCCCTTGCTCCCAAGGCCCGGAGTCTTGAAGATAAGCCATGAGTGACCGACAGATTCAGTACAGACGTATCCCTCGGCACAGTCGCTGGGAATGATGCGACCGTTGCGATCCGTCACACCCTCCCGTCCGGCATCCCCTGCAGCATATCTAGAGTGGAAGCGGGCCAACGCATGTCATCCACACCGACGCACCAGATCGACTCCTCGCAAGGGCGAACGATCGTCATGTTGCAGACGGGGTTGAACGAGATCCCGTGGTCAGAGATCGAAGTCGTCGGCGCGCAGATTCTGCAGGCGCTGCAGCCGGTGAAGAACCCGCTGGTCCTGGTCGATCTGTCGCCCCTGGATTATATGGGGAGCGCGTCTCTCGCCCTGGTCGTGCGGGTGTACAAAGCGGTCACCGAGCGTCAGGGACGAATGATTGTCGCGAACCAGCATCCGCTGGTCGGCGAACTCATTCAGAAAGCGGGCCTGGACAAAGTCTGGGAGGTCGTCAGCACGCGGGACGACGGTCTCAAGCGGCTGGGGATCCCACTGACGGAATCGATTCAGCAGGCCGGGGGTGTGAGCAACATCTTTGCTGCCACAGGTTTACTGATTGCCATGATCGGGCTGGTGTTGAGCGTGGGGGTCCCCTCAGTCGCACCGCTGGTCGGTGTGGTCATGCAACTGGCGGGAGGGTTCGAAGCCCTGGCTCTCTCGCTGTTCAGCCTGGTGCGGGTGCCGCATGGATCCCGCGCGGTGAGTGCCGCCCTCCTCGTCGGTGGCGTCCTCTGCCTTCTGAGTGGCATCGTTTTTCTGAAAGACCTGCCGATCAGTGGCCTGACTCACTAACGGGCTGCAGGACTTGAACACGGATCTGTCAATCGACCGGACCTGCCGAACTGGAGCAGCGAAGCATCATGACTGAATTGGCCACGCATTCCGCCCCCAGTGAAAGCCGCCAGAAAGCCCTGCAGGAAGAGCTGCGCGAGTTGCTCGACCTTGTCGGACCGGCACCGCTGGTCGACCTGCTGCTCGAACGTGCGTTCCAGTTGCGGGCGACCGATATTCACCTCGATCCACTCAAAACCGGGTTACGGGTCCGATTGCGGGTCGATGGCATGCTGCACGACGTGCTGCAGCTCCCCGTCGACATGATGGCCCAGGTCTGCTCGCGCGTGAAACTGATGGCCGGGATGGACATCACCGAGAAGCGACTGGCCCAGGACGGACACATCGCCAGCACCGCGCTGAAGCAACAGCGCGACGTGCGCGTCGGCAGTGGCCCGACCATTTACGGTGAGCGGCTCGTCCTCCGCCTGATGCCCGACAGCACCACCTACACCAGGCTCGATGAGCTCGGCATCGATGATGAGCAAGTCGCCTCGCTGCAGCGCGCGTTGCGGATGCCCTACGGACTGGTTCTCAGCGTTGGTCCGGTCGGAAGCGGCAAAAGTACCACCATGTACAGTTGCCTGGAGCTCCTGAATCAGCCGGGACGCAGTCTCGTCACCATTGAAGATCCGGTCGAACGTCGACTGGATGGGGTGAATCAGATCCAGGTCGATCCCCGGATCAATTTTGGCTTCGTCGAAGCGCTCCGCGGGATCCTGCGGCAGGACCCGGATGTGGTGATGGTCGGGGAAATTCGCGACCCGGAGACGGCCCATATCGCCGTTCGTGCGGGCCTCACCGGGGTGCGCGTGCTCAGTACGCTGCATGCGAACGACACCGCAGCCACGGTCGATGTCTTCCGCGAATTCAATGTCCCGCCGATTTTCATTGCTGACAGCGTGAATTGCCTGATCTCACAACGGCTGGTTCGCAAGGTTTGCGAACACTCCTTCGAGGAATTCACGCCGGATGCTGCTGACTGTGCGATGCTGGGGATCGCGCCCGATCAGGCTGCCAACGTCAAATTGCGGCGCGGCGTGCCTGCAGATATCAACTTCCACACGGGGTATCTCGGCCGAACCGGCGTGTTCGAAGTCCTGACGATCGATCCCGAACTGCGGACGGCGATCCTGCAGGGAGCAGGGGCGACAGAACTCCGCGAACGTGCGGTCCGACACGGGTTACAAACGCTGGAGCTCTCAGCCCGAAAGAAAGTCCTCGCCGGGATCACCACGCGAGAAGAGATGCACCGCGTCCTGATTGTTGACTAATTGAATGTCCTGGACTGAGTGCTCCCCAAGAAGAATGACCTCCTGGCTTCCGCCCACAATTTCTCTGAAGCCTTGTCAATTATTTGACTTCAGGCGGATTTGTGAATATCTCCCGCACCACATCTCTGGATGATGGACTTCCCAGGAGTGCAGGCCGTAGACTCTACTCTCGTAGGATCTCTTGGCAACGGAATGCCGGTTCGGATGGGTGTCGATGACGGGAATCGACTCGCGATGTGTAAGAATCTCTTTCGCGGCATGCTCGATAGCTTGGTGATCCTGTTCGCTGCGGTGCTGATCGCCGCGAATACGGGTTTTCTGCCCGTTGCGGAGACACAGCGCTCCGCGTCTGCAGTCTTCGGACAATGTTTCACCATCCCCTGTCCTGAATGGTGCATCACCACCTATTGGGTTCAGGAGACAGAGCAATCCGGGTACTGGACGACCGGGACTTGTCTCATTCCGGGTGGTCAAATGGTTGGGAGTTGCGTTGGACTCTGCGGGGTCTGCCCGGTCTGGTACCGCTGCAATGGCTGGACCTATGAGTTGTTCATGCCGTGCAGTTGTACTGGCGGCTGCTAGCGAGTTTTTCTTGTTCTTCTGATCGGTGACCTGAGAGGCTACACGATGCTTCGTTCTGTGACCTGGAATCTGGTCTTCGCCACGGCTCTGCTCGTGTTGACCGGTCTCAATGCCTTGTGGGGTGGATGGGATCGTACGGCCTACGCCAGCGTGCCGCTGTGTGGTGGCATCCCGGCCCCCGGCGCTGATTGCGTCTGCTGCGAAGACTGCGGTTGCTGGTACTGCAACGACTGATCGCGCTGGCTGTGATCGTCACGTCCTCAGCCCTCGCTTGCGTCTTCACGCTCCAAAAACAACCAAGCCCAGTCAACGCATTGACTGGGCTTGGTCGTTTCTGAATTCGCCAACGCTGCTACACCACCGGCAGCAGTTCGTCGATCGGCGCACCGTAGGGCAGAATCGGCATCGGCCGGCCATGGTGATCCGGGAAGGCATGATGGGCATCGACCCCCAGGTGTCGATAGACCGTTGCCCACAGATCATTGGGGGTGAACGGTCGGTCTTTCGGATGCTCGCCCTTGCTGTTGGTCGAACCGACGACCTGACCCGTCCGCATCCCACCACCGAAGGTGATCAGGCTCATCGACTGCGGCCAGTGATCGCGGCCCGGCTGCATCGTCTGGGTTTGCGAGCCGACCGAGTTCTCCACACGCGGTGTCCGACCGAACTCACCTGTCACCACCACCATGACTTTCTTGTCGAGCCCGCGGTAGTAGAGGTCTTCAATGAGGGCTGTGACCGCCTGGTCGTAAATCGGCAGCCGGGCGTTCAGATCATCCCAGATGTGGCAATTCACAGCATGGGAGTCCCAGTTGTAGACCCCTTGCTTCAGCCATTCGACCCCGGATTGATAGGGGTTTTCGAGCACGACCGTGCAGAAACTCGCCCCGGCTTCCACCACGCGACGGGCCATCAGCAGTCGCTGACCCCACGCATGCTTGCCGTAACGGTCGCGGACCGACTGCTCTTCCAGTGAGAGATCAAACGCCTTCTTCGCCCGATCACTGGTCAGCAACCCCAGTGCCCGGCCGTGGAACTGATCCATCGACCCCATCAAGCCGGTCTGATCGGATTCACGGCGGAACTTGTCGAACTGGTTGAGCAGCGACGCCCGGTCATCGAGTCGCCCCGCGATTTCAGCCATCGGAGCAATGTTCGGCACCTTGAAATCGGGTTTGCTGGGATCACCGGGAACCATGAACGGGGTGTAAGCCGGTCCGAGGTAAGCAGCCCCCATCGCGAAAACATCGACCCCATCACGTCCCGGTTCGTTCACGCAGACGTAGTTCGGCAGCCCGATATTCCGCGATTCGCGGAGCTTGGCCACGATTGAGCCGACAGCCGGCGCATCGTTCACCGTATCGACCGGAGATTTCGGATCGCGGCCCGTCATGAACCGTTTGTGTCCGCCACCGTGGTCTGCGAACTGATGCGCGATCGACCGGACAATGTTAAACTTGTGAGCGACCTGCGCATGCCGCGGCATTAACTCGCAAACATCGAGACCGGGAACCGTCGTGCTGATGGGCCGGAACGCGCCGCGGTATTCGCTGGGCGCGTTCGGCTTCATGTCGTACATGTCCATGTGCGGCGGGCCACCGGGGAGCCACACAAAGATGACTGAGGTATCCGGCTCTGCAGAGCCAGCCGCAGCGGCCTGAGCCGCCCGCATCTGAAACAGCTGCGGCATTGTCAGCCCGCCCAGTCCGAGGGCTCCAACGCGGAGAAACTCTCGACGTGCGATCGGACCCGAACAATACGTGGGTTTGTGCATCGTGGATGGCCTTAGCATGCAGCGTGCGAGGCGGGCGGGGTGCCAACGGCGGGCAAAATCCTAAACTCTTCCCTGAGGCCAGTCTCCTTCATTATCGGCCACCAGGCATGAACAAGTCAACCGTTCTTGATTGGTTCGGCAGGGCGGATCGACCGCTTGGAGCGAGTGGATCGGGAGAAATTGAGTGTCTATCCAGAACGAGCCCGGTCCTGGAACAAGTTTTAGGCCTGGCGTTTACGCCGGGTGTATGGGACCTCCCGGAGATCCTCTTCTGCCCCGTTTACGGGGCTATTCCAAGGAAAGCCCCATGAATAGGGCTGAAATGATCATGAAAAGAGTTCGACCCGACCCGGCGAAACGCCGGGCCTATAAGAAGATTCGCTGAGAGAAACTTCGTAGGTAGCCTCTGAGTCAATCGACCCCAGTATGTGCTCTTGCGTTCACTGCTACTGCCTCATTCTTGGGCCTGCTGAATCACAGACAGACAGGAATGTCTGTCCCACTGAGAGGCAAGTCGTGCTGGAGTTTCGAGTGGCACAGACATTCTTGTCTGTTGGCCGGGAGTCTTGTGCAGCAAGATGTTATGTCGAACCACAGGCCCAGGGAAGGGCGTGTTGGAGATCAGCCTGCCAGCAGCTGGGGTCGTGACCACCATCGTAGGTGCGGTCGACAACCGTGTAGCCCTGGTCTCGCATCGCGTTGGCGGTTCGCTGGCAGGCATCCAGTTGACTCGTCTCCTGCCTGAGACCAGTCGGGGCATGCACCACCCCGGCAGTCGTCTCCTGTGTGCCGACACAGATCCAGTAGTCCGGGGCCTGATCCGGTTTCGGGGGCAACCGATGGCGGAAGCGTTCCTCTTGCCACCAGAACGATGGCGACTGGCAGACCACGCGCTGAAAGCATGCCGGGAAGCGGACTGCGATGTCGGCCACCGCGAGGCCGCTCAGGCTGAGTCCGATCAGGACGAGCTGTTGCGGATCAACGCTCGGGTGGCGTTGTAAGGTCCAGTCAACGATCTCATCGACGATGTACGCCGCGTAGACGGCATCGCAGGTGTAGTCGACATGCCGGGCCGCAGCACTGTCATTCGAGACATACACCGCCGCGACCGGCGGGATGACTTTCTGTTCCTGCAACGACTGCAGCACCTGCGGGGCCTGCACCCGTTGGATGTACAATTCTGCATCGAGAAAGAGTGCCAGCCGACGGGGCTGCGCGGTCACACCCGCTTGTGTCCACACCGTCCGCAGACTTCCAGGTGTCGGACCAGCCAGGACATCGCTGGTGAGGGAAATTGTGAGGGACATCGTTACACTCAGACTGCCGTTTGCACTCGTCGTTGACTGGGATTCGTCCTGAGCAGGGCCTTCTCCATTGTAACCTATGTCCGAGAATGAATCGCCAACCGTTCCAGACGCCGCCGCAGTGGTGGGCTCCCCGGATGACGCCGTGGTGGGTCCGCGTCTGTCGGCCATTACGGGAGCGGGAACTTCGTCGTCCCCAGCAGATCGCCGCGATCGACTTTCCGCAGGCCGATGTGCTCCGCGATTTCGTCCGCCAGGGGCATGGCGTCCTCATCACGCCCAATCATTCAACGCATTACGATTCCACCTGTCTCTACTCAGCGACCGAACGGGCTGGGGTGCTCTGCCACTTTCTGACCGCGTGGCAGGTCTTCGGGATGGCCTCCCGCTGGCAGCAGTGGAGCTATCAGCGGCACGGCTGCTTCAGCATCGATCGCGAGAATACCGATGTCCGGGCCTTCAAGCAGGCCGCCGAGATTCTGCAGTCGAGTCCGTATCCGCTGGTGATCTTTCCCGAAGGGGACATTCACCACGTGAGCGATCGGCTGATGCCCTTCCGGGAAGGGGCGGCTGCGATTGCCCTGTCGGCTGCGAAGAAGTCGCCCCGCCCGATCACGGCGTTACCCTGTGCAATCAAGTTTCGGTACGTTGATGACCCGACCCCCAGTCTGCAGCATGTGGTCACTCGACTCGAAGCGCGGCTGCTGATGCGACCACATCCGGAGTGGGAACTCGCGCAGCGGGTGCTCCGCGTGGCGGAGGTCGCGCTCACGATCAAAGAGGTTGAACACGCGGGACAGGCGGGGCAGGGGACGCTCACCGAACGGTTGGGGCGACTGGCGGAAACAATCCTCACGAAGACCGCTCAGTCACTCGGCGTTGAACCACCGGCCGGGATGATCCCCGAGCGTGTCAAAGAGCTTCGCAAGAAAGCGATTCAGCAGATCGAACAGCCGGAGACTTCCAGTCAGGACCGCCAGCGGCGGGCGGCTGATCTCGATGACCTGTTCCTGGTCGTGCAGCTTCACAGTTACCCCGGCAACTATCTTGCGGAAGCCCCGACACCCGAGCGGCTCGCCGAGACCGTCGACAAGCTGGAAGAAGATGTGCTGGGAGCATCGTTGCCGACCGTCCACGGCCGCCGACGAGTCGAGATACGGCTCGGTGAGCCGTTGCCGATCGAACGGGAAAGCGGCGGACGCGGGCAGACACGCGAACTGACGGCGTTGCTCGAACGCCGGGTGCAGGGTCTGCTCGACACGTTGAACGGAGGCCCCACCACGTGTTCCAACTGATCCGGGTGGCCAAGTCGTTCCATGGGAAGCCGGTCGTCCCCGAGTTGTCGTTGACGCTCGAAACGGGGAAGACCGCGGTCCTCATCGGACCATCGGGCTGCGGGAAATCGACGCTGCTCCGCTTGTTCGTCGGCCTGATCCTGCCCGATGCAGGTGAAGTCCGCTTCGACAATCAACCCCTCACGAACGACAACATCCTCGTCTTGCGGCAAAGGATGGGCTTTGTCCTGCAGGACGGGGGCCTCTTTCCGCATCTGACGTGTCGGCAGAACGTCGGTCTGCTCGCCACGCATCTCGGCTGGAGTACCGACAAGGTCCGCGCACGGGCCGAAGAACTCGCGAAGCTGACCCGCTTGCCGGACGGAGCGCTCGATCGCTACCCGACGCAAATCTCCGGCGGACAGCGGCAGCGCGTGGCGATGATTCGCGCCCTGATGCTCGACCCGCCCGCGATCCTGCTCGATGAACCAATGGGGGCGCTCGATCCCCTCGTCCGTTACGACCTGCAGAACGATCTTCGCGGCATCTTCCGGTCGTTGCAGAAGACGGTCGTCATCGTCACGCACGATATGGGCGAAGCCGCGTTCTTCGGCGATGATCTGATCCTGCTCCGCGAAGGCTCGATCGTGCAGCGGGGGACGATGCGGGAGTTTCGCGAGCAGCCGACCGATCCCTACGTCACCCGCTTTCTGCAGGCCCAGCGGCATCCGGATGACATCGTTCCGGAGGACCCGGCATGACCCGTTCCCCACGACTGTTCCGCTGTCTCTGTGGGCTGCTGTTGCTTCCCGCGGTGTTGCCGGCTGCCGAGAAGGTCGTCATCGGGAATAAGGCGTTCACCGAATCGGTCATCCTCGGCGAGATCACGCGGCTGTCGCTGCAGGAAGCGGGCTTCGCCGTCGAACGGAAAGAACTCGCCGGCACCGAACTCCTCTGGAAAGCCCTGCAGACCGGCGAAGTCGACGTCTATCCTGAATACACCGGCACCATCCGCGAACAGATTCTGAAGGGCGAAGTCGGCCCGACCCTCGCAGACCTCGTCACCGCGCTCGCTGCGAAAGGTGTCCTCGCGACGCCCCGACTCGGTTTCAATAACACGTATGTCCTGGGGATGAAGGAGTCGGTCGCGGCCCTGCACGGGATCTCGACGATCAGCGATCTCGCGAAACATCCCGAACTGCGGTTCGGCTTCAGCGAGGAGTTCCTGCATCGGCACGACGGCTGGCCCGGTCTGAAGCAGGACTACAAGCTGCCGCACACGCCGCGCGGCATCGATCATGATGTCGCGTATCGTGGTCTGCAGGCGGATGAACTCGACGTGATCGATCTCTTCTCGACCGATGCCGAGATCGACTATTACCGCTTGCGTCCCTTGCAGGACGATCGAACGTACTTCCCGGAATACGACTGCCTGCTGCTCTACCGCAACGATCTCGCCACCCGCGCACCCCAGGCCATTCCCGCCCTCGAACGGATTGCCGGTCGACTCGATGAACAGCTCATGCGGTCGCTGAATGCCCGCGTGAAGCTGCAGAAGGAAGCAGAGACGGTCGTCGCCGCCGAGTTCTGTAACGAGCGGCTGGGTCTGAAACTGACCGTCCCACGGGAGACCCGCTTCAACCGCATCGCCGCCCGCGTGCTCGAACATCTGCAACTGGTGGCGGTCTCGCTGTTCGCCGCGATTCTGATCTCGATTCCGCTGGGGGTCTTCGCTGCAAAACAGCCGTGGCTGGGTGGGATCGTGTTGAACGTCGTCGGTGTGGTGCAGACGATCCCGCCGCTGGTGCTGCTGGTGCTGATGATCCCGCTCCTGGGGATCGGTGCCCCGCCCGCGATCGCGGCGATGCTTCTCTACAGCCTGTTGCCGATCGTGCGAAACACCTGCACGGGGCTGCGCGACATCCCCATCTCCTTACAGGAATCAGCCGCGGTCCTCGGTCTCCCCGCGTGGGCCCGACTGCGGCTGATCGAACTCCCGCTCGCAGCCCGATCGATTCTCGCAGGAATCAAAACGTCCGCAGTGATCAACGTCGGCTCAGCCACACTCGCAGCGCTCATCGGAGCCGGGGGCCTCGGCCAACCCATCATCACCGGCATCCGCCTCGACAATCTCAGCCTGATCCTCGAAGGCGCAGTCCCCGCCGCCCTGCTCGCAATCGCCGTTCAAAGCCTGTTCGAAGCCATCGAACACTGGTGGCTCCCGCCGCTGGATTGAAAGGACACGGCGGCAATTCACTCCAAGTCGTTAGCTTCCGGGTCGGTACAACGCCACATCAACGGCAGACGGGAGCCTGACCTACTCGACTGGCTTCTTGGCAATCCCATTTTTAGAATGGCTGGCCATGGGAACTGTTCCCCATCGAGGCCGATAACAATGTTGCAGGAACTGAGAGGCTGCATCTCTATTCTGGCAGCTTATGGGCTGCTTGGCAGTCTGAGCTTCGCGGCATGGTGGGTTGTCAGCACGATCAATTCCCATTTAGGGAATGCAGTCTGCTGCACTATCGTAGTTCTGTCGATTGTGTTCCCGTTGCTGCTCGTTCTGTTATTGATTGCAATGATGGTGCTGTCGGCACTCCAGCAGAGCCAGAACTATAATCTGTTGATCTGGCTGTTCTGGGGGCTGACGGTCGCGATTGGCGTGACGGCTTTTATGACAATTATCAGGCTTCCGGATTCTGATTTAATCCGTGGTATGGCTGGGTTTGGTGCATGTCAGGTAGTCGCCATTAGCCCGTGGCTGGTCGCGGTCATCTTGTCTCCCAAGAAACTCTCGATGAACCCAAGGCACAACGGTAGAGCAGGAGAAGTTCACATGCCAAGACGCTAAAGCAGACGTAGCGCAGGCACCTACCTGCCAGCTCATTCGTAACATCACCCCGTCAAATGTTTCAGGGTCGGCGACCTGAGGCTTCGATGTAAAGCTTTCGGGATACCGTGCACATTCGGTGCGGTGTAGCATCGTTATCATGCCGATCATCAGCCGCGACTCATGATTGTTTCCGAAGTATTCAGATCGACACCGACTGACCACACCGCCGAAGTGCGATAAAATCTGTCCGCATTTCAGCGGTCGAATACCTGTTCTGCCTCAAAGGCTACGCTTTCGTGTGGTACTGGAACCGAGAGAACTTCGAAGGCCTCGTTGCGGTTGCTGATTCGATCGCGGATCAGCCGCAATGGCAACTCTATGCTCAGTACTGCCGTCTTCGCGAGAAGGGTCTCCGTCCACAATCCCTGCGAGCGATCACTGAACTTATTGCCGAAGCCGCCGGTTGGACTCACCAAGCCCGCCGACAGTTTGCCGACTGGATTTACTCCACATCCCTATGCAACCGCAAGGTTCACCAGCTAATCCCAACGCCACTGAAATTAGACCTTCTCGTTCCGACACTGCAAGAATGGGCTGACTCAGAACCAACTAATGCTACGCCAAAACGCTGGCTCGGTTTCGCGACGGGCGATCATCAGCATTTTTCGAGTGCACTCTCGGTTGACCCAACGGACGATGTCTCGCGTTACCGTCTCGTTTCACGCGATCTTGCTGATGTCGATTTTCAATGCCATCACCTGCCGGAAATTTTCATCGGAGAGATCGACACCGCGATCTTCCGTTTGAATCGAGCTCAATCGTTGGCAGCCGACTTTTCAAACCTTGAAATCGGCCCAACGCTGGAAACTGACTTCAGTGTACTATACGGCATGGTTTGTGACTGGCAGGTGTTCCAGGAATCTGGCGGTGAATCGTTTGCCGATTGGTGCATCGCAAATCGACGTGACTACCAGTGGGTGAAAACGTACTATTACGATCGCTGACCACTGTAGGCGGTGTGGCATCGACTGACGGCCATCAGGCAGTGGCTGTGGACGGTTCGGGAAGTACACGTCGGTGCTGCTTGGCGGACGAAGTCGTGGCAGGTTCAGGCTGTTCTGGGCTGCAGGGCTGTGACTACTGTCGTGGGACGCGAAGACGCAAGCGGGGGTTGTGGGGGTTGGCTTGGTTCGTTCTCTGGTGGAGATCAAATGGTGGTCACGCCAGGATTTCTTGGATCACGTGGGCTTCCTGGACGCCGGTGAGTTTGTGGTCGAGGCCGCCGTAGAAGTCGGTCAGGTGGTGCGGGTCAAGGCCGGTGAGGTGCAGGATCGTCGCGTGCAGGTCACGGATGTGGCGGCGGTTGACGACCGCTTCGTGGCCGAACTCGTCGGTCTCGCCATAACGGGTCCATCCCTTCACGCCCCCACCGGACATCCAGTCGAGGAAGCCCTTCGGGTGATGGTCGAGGCCGCCGTTCTCCCCTGGTGAGACCAGCTACCGACCGAGCCCCCCACCACACAACTCATAACCACCGCCGGGGCAAAAAAATCTGTTCAGTGCCACTTTTCGGTTCGTCTCCCTCCCGCGGTGTCAGCGCAGGGCAGATCCGTTATCGATTCTGTGGTCTGTGTCGGGTGGGGGCGAGGCTTTGCGGAGCCCATCATCTTAGCTGTCATCGTGGTGTGCCTCGCGGACTCGACACACCCTCCTTGAAAACTGATCCGCTCTGGGTCTCTGCAGTCTTGCCGGGCTGCGATCGTCGTCAACAGGTGATGGACCGGATCACTGCAGATCCGAACGCTCCGGCGTGTCGGCAGAATCCTGCCTCCAACTGCGAGAATTTCTGTGGGAAGCCGTGCAATGAGTCGGGCGAGCGCGTAGAATTGGTCGAATTGAGACTGAATCTCAATCTCCGGCAGTCACTCTGTGCGGGCCGATTCCATGATGCAAGTCCTTCCACTGGAACTCCTTCAGACCGGCGAACGGGGCGCGATCCACGACCTCGAAGGCGAGCCCGAGTTCGTCCATCGGCTCGAAGAAATGGGTCTCCGCCGGGGAGCGACGGTCGAAATGCTGCGTCCCGGCAGTCCCTGTATCCTCGCGGTCGACCATCATCGACTCTCCTTCCGCCCCGAAGATTCGACCACGATTCTGGTCGAAATCCCCGGCTGATACCCCGCCCGTGATCCCCACCGGGTGGGCCACACCGACTCGACCCTGCCTACGAAGATGCTCCCGTGACGTTGAACCAGCTCCGGATCGGACAATCCGCGATCGTCTGTGACGTCGCTGGCGATGATGCCATCGCGATGCGACTGCTGGAAATGGGACTGACCGAGGGAGAGCCGATCCGCCTCATCGGAGCCGCGCCGCTCGGCGATCCGCTCGAATACGAACTCCGCGGCTATCGTCTATCGCTCCGCAAGGCAGAGGCGGAACGGGTGCAGATTGAAGGGGTCGCCTGATGGCCGTGACCCCGTCTCCACCGCAGACCCGCACACTGACGGTCGCCGTGATTGGGAACCCCAACACCGGCAAAAGCACGCTTTTCTCGGCTCTTACCGGCGTTCATGCCCGCAGCGGCAACTACCCCGGTGTCACTGTCGAAAAGAAAGTCGGCTGGCTCGAACAGGACGGAGTGAAAATCCAACTGGTCGACCTTCCGGGAACGTACAGCCTCTCGCCGCGCTCGCTCGATGAGATGGTTTCGGTCGATGTGCTCCTTGGACGTCAGCCGGATGTCGGTCCGATCGATGCGGTGCTGTGCATCGTTGATGCGAGCAACTTGGAACGGAATCTGTACGTTGTCAGCCAGGTCTTCGATCTGAGATTGCCCGTCGTGCTGGCCCTCAATATGTGGGATGTGGCCGAGAGCCGCGGCATGACGATCGACGCAGCGGGACTCGCGCAGCGGCTGGGCATCCCTGTCATTCCGACCGAAGCCCATAAACGGAAGCACGTCGATCAGATCAAGCAGGCCTTGCTGCAGGTCACCAGCTGTCCGACATCGGGACCCCCCGCACTCTTTCCGGAAGCCGTGCGGAATGAAGCGACGGCTCTGGAAGCCGTCTATCATGAATGGACGAACACCACTTTACCCCCCGCGCTGGCGTTGCGGGCGTTGCTCGATGTCGGCGGCGAACTCGAACGTCGGCTGGCGACGGGGGCTGCAAAAGGGCTGACTGCCTGGCTGGCGGAAGCTCGTGAACGGCTCAAAGCCGCGAATTGCCGGGTCCCGGCGATTGAGGCGAAAGTCCGCTATGCCTGGGCGCGGGAAACACTCGCCGGGCTGGTCGAACAACCGCAGCAGCGGGCAGTCACCAGGAGCGATCAACTCGATCGGTATCTCACGCACAAGGTCTTCGGACTGGTCGTCTTCTGCGTGGTGATGCTGCTCGTCTTCCTCTCGATCTACGCTGGGGCCGAGCCGTTGATGGGTGGGCTGGAAGCGGGGATGGCAGCGCTCGGCGAGACGGTCGGGAGCTGGCTGCCCGAGGGTCCGCTGCAGAGCCTGATCGTCGATGGCGTGATCGCGGGGGTGGGCGGGGTCGTCGTCTTCGTCCCGCAGATCGCGCTCCTCTTTCTGTTTATCGCGATGCTGGAAGACTGCGGGTACATGGCGCGGGCCGCATTTCTGATGGACAAGCTGATGACGAAGGTCGGTCTCAGCGGGAAGTCGTTCGTCCCTCTGATGTCGTCGTTTGCCTGCGCGATTCCGGGAATCATGGCGACGCGCGTGATCGAGAACCGCCGCGATCGGATGGTGACGATTCTGGTCGCCCCGCTCATGAGTTGTTCTGCCCGCTTACCGGTCTACGTGTTGATGATTGGTGCGTTCATTCCGGACGAGTGGGTTTGGGGCTGGCTACCTCTGCAGGGGTTGGTCCTCTTCGCGATGGTCTCGCTTGGGGCGGTCGTCGCGGTCCCGATCGCGTGGCTCTTGAAGAAGACGTGGTTCAAAGGGGAAACGCCCCCGTTCGTGATGGAACTGCCGACGTACAAATGGCCGTCGCCGCGGATCGTCGCCGCCCGTGTGTATGACCGCGTGCGGGCCTTCATTGTGCGGGCGGGAACGTTGATCTTCGCGACGAACGTATTGGTCTGGGCGCTGGCGTATTACCCGGTCGATCATGCGGAAGAACGACGATTGCAAGGGGTCTACGCGGAACTGGCGGAAGCTCAGGACCGTTATCTTGGTGCACAGGAGAAGCGTGCAAACCTGCTCGCACGGAAGCAAGCACCACTGTCTCCCGAAGAACAGGCAGACCTCCAGCAAGCGGAAGCGATTCTGGCCGAGCCGCCACCCGATGTTGCCGACCTGCAGGCCGCTGGCGACGCCGTGCATCAGGAAGCCCAGCGACTGCTCGCCGCGAGTTACCTGGGGCGGATGGGCCACACCTTCGAGCCGGTCGTGCGACCGCTGGGCTGGGACTGGCGGATTGGTGTCGGCGTGATCGCATCGTTTCCGGCCCGCGAGGTGATCGTCTCGACTCTCGGAACGATCTACAGCCTGGGTGGAGACGTGGGTGAAGAGGACCCTTCGTTATGGACGGCTCTCCAGTCGGCAACCTGGCCCGATGGTCGTCCCGTCTATTCGATCCCGGTCGCTCTCTCGGTGATGGTCTTCTTTGCGTTGTGTGCTCAGTGCTCGTCGACGCTGATGGTCATCCGTCGGGAAGCGGGACACTGGGGCTGGGCCGCGTTCACCTTCGTCTATATGACGGGGCTGGCGTATGTCGGCGCGTGGTTGACGGTGCTGCTCGGTCGGGCGGTCAGCGGATGACTAGTTTGAGAATCGCCATCACGCTCCGCGTGATGAGCGGATCATCAGCACGATCACCGATGAGCAAGGCCGCAAAGCACGATGACGGGATGATGTGGCGAGAAATCGCTCGCTGACAGTGATGCACAACGTCTACCGTTCCTCCGCTCATCACGCGGAGCGTGATGGCGACTATGGAACAAGGCCCGGGCGTGTCTGGAACACGTCCGGGCCTTGAAGATGCCGTGGTGATTGTCGAACGAAATTACTGCTGGGCGAATTCCGGGCGGCGGCGACCGAGCTGGTCTTTCAGCCGGTTGACGATGCTGGAATGCATCTGACTGACGCGGGATTCGGAGAGACCGAGCGTGGTGCCGATCTCTTTCATCGTCAACTCTTCATAGTAATAGAGGATGATGATCAGCCGCTCGTTGCGGTTGAGACCCTTGGTGACGAGCCGCATGACGTCCCGCTTCTGGATACCGCGGGTCGGATCTTCACCCTTGGAGTCTTCGATGATGTCGATCTCGCGGACATCTTTATAGCTGTCGGTCTCGTACCACTTCTTATTGAGTGAGACGAGGTTGACGGCGCTGGCTTCGCTCTTCATGCGATCGAATTCTTCGATCGGCATCGCCAGCTTGCGGGCGATTTCCTGATCGGCCGGGGGCCGACCCAGTTCCGCTTCGCATTCTTTGCGGGCCGCTTCCAGCTTGCTCGCTTTGCTGCGGACAAGCCGGGGAACCCAGTCCATCGTGCGGAGTTCGTCGAGCATGGCCCCGCGAATTCGCGGAACACAATAAGTCTCGAACTTCACGCCCCGTTCCATATCGAACGCTTCAATCGCGTCGATGAGACCGAAGACGCCGGCCGAGATCAGGTCGTTGAGATCGACGCCATCGGGCAGTTTCGACCACACACGATCGGCGTTATAGCGCACGAGCGGCAGATAGCGCTCGATGAGGGCATTCCGCAGGGTCTGGTTGCTCATGTCTTGCTTGAAGGCAATCCACAGCTCACCAATGTCTTCGAGGACTTTCGTCACCATCCATCCCTCCGTGGCGATTTGCACGCGAGCGGTTCACTTTGATGCGAGCACTTCAGTTCAGTTCGGCCGGGACTTCGTCAGCAGCAGTGATGAGTTGCTGCAAATCGTTCCGGGCCAGTTCATCGATCATGCGGTCGGCGAGGAATCCACAGATCATCCCGAGAGCCAGGCCAGTGGTCAGGTGTCCCAGGGCGGTCTGCAACGTCTCACCGAAGGAGGCTCCACCGATCGCCCCGTCGAGCGTTGCCGCTGTGAAGGCCAGGAAGGCCAGGCGGACGCCGTAAGTGCGAACCATGCAGAGTCTCCGGCAGTCTGTGTGGTGCGAACCGGCAGCGCACCACTGCCGGGACAAACCACGCACACCCACCAGTTATCGGCAGTTTCTTGAGCCAAGTTGAGTTCAACTCCACTAACTTCTACGGTTGCTGTAACCGGACCGATTTGTTGAATAACGCTGTCATCGATCGCAGACGATTCAAGTTTCTGGTGACCAGCGTCGGGCCAAACGGTTGAAGTACCCGGCTCCCTGTGAAACGGGTCGATGTTTCACAAGCCATTCAGCCCAGCGACTGACGGCGAGAGCCGCTTCACCCATGCTGAGCACGAAGGGCCGGCGTTGTTTGACCGACAGCGCCACCAGGGGGTCGTCCGGCAGATGCAATCCCGGTCCAAGCGCGGTTCGCAGGAAATTGTCGGCTGTCGTTTCGATGCGTTCGAGGATGCGTTCGGCGGCTGCAGCGGGACAGCGATTCAGGATTGGATGCAGCGTGAGATCGTCCGCTGTTGCGAGTCCCTTGATGGTCGCATAGGCATCCGCAATTGCGGTTGGCTCAGGAGTCGCCACGACATAGGCCGCATCGGCCGCCGTCACGAGCGAACGGATCCGGCAATGTTCACCCACACCGGCGTCGATAATCAGGAAGTCGCACGTCGATTCGTACGCGGCCAGCTGCTGCCAGATGGTCTGTTGGACTGTGGTCGGGGTGGCGTTCAAGTCCGCGAGACTCTGACCGCCCGTGAGGACCTGCACGCCTGCGGGACCCGTGAGCACGATTTCTTCGAGTCGTCGGGCCCCCGTCACCAGGTGCTCGAGATTCCAATAGCCATTCAGTCCGCAGAGCAGGTCGAGATGCGCCAGTCCGCCTGAGGCATCCAGCAGGGCGACGCGCCGGTTCTGCTGGGCGAGCGCCACGGCCAGATTCAAGGCCAGCACACTCTTGCCGACGCCCCCTTTACCACTGGTGATGACCAGCGATCGACAGTGGCTCGTCTGCGGTGCCTGCTCGGCATGCGCTGCGATCAGCGCGCGGAGTCCGCGGGCTTGATCGCGCGGGCGTCGCGTCGATGGTGTCAGGGTGGCGGTCATGGAATCTCTTGCGTGAGGTCGGGAGGGAACGCCGTGCTGGACTGCTGAGCGTTAGTGTTCGTTCCGCAGGACCGAATTGATGCGCTGCAGTTGTTGGCGCGGTGTGTGCAACGCTTCCTGACCCAGAATCAGCTTGGCCATCCGCGTCTTCTGGGCTGGTTCAATGTCGTCCGGCACGTCCTGACCGGTCGTCAGATAGCTGATGGGCGTTCGGAGCCGACGCGCGGCATTGAGCAACGCACCGGTACCGGTCACTTCGTCGAGCTTGGTGAAGATGACTGCCGTCGGCGTGACTGCTCGGAAATTTGCGGCCGTCGCTTCGAGGGCCTGCGGACTGGCACCGAGACTGACGACCAGATGAACTTCGTCGACGCGGGCCTCTTCCAGGAACGCCTTCAGTTCCTGAATCTGCACGTCGTCTTTAGGACTCCGTCCGGCAGTGTCGATCAGGACCAGGTCAAGATCGGCGAGTTCGCTCATCGCTTGCCGCATTTCTACCGGCGTGGTCACCACACGCATCGGCAGATCAATGATCTCCGCATACGTCCGCAGTTGTTCAACGGCGGCAATGCGATAGGTGTCGACCGTGACCAGGCCGATGCGGGCTCCTTCCCGCAGGCGGAAGTTCGCGGCCAGTTTAGCCAGCGTCGTCGTCTTGCCCACTCCGGTCGGACCGACGAGCGCGATCACCTTCCGTCGTCCCTTCGCAGGCGTGATCGGAGACGCGATCCGCAATTCCTGTTCGATGACACCGGCGAGCAGGGTGGCCGCACCGTGGCGGTCGTTGACTGAACCCCGCGTCGCCAGCTGCTTGGCCCGGCAGACGAGTTCCCGCGCGAGTTCGTCTTCCACCTCGTTTTCAATCAGCGACGTATAAAGCTGAAACAGCTCTGGCGGCACGTCATGGACGGAACTGCCCCGGCGTTCCCGACCGAGGTCGAGTATCATCTTCTGCAGCGTTTCAAGACGTTGATGAATTCCAACCATGTCAGCGGGGGTTGTCGCCGCCCGGCGTTGATGGGGTTCGACCTGTGCGGGTTCGGAGGGGATGATCGGAGCCGCTGTGGATTCCAGCCGCATCCGCGCCGCGACCGTCTGTGCCTGAGCCGGTGGTAACGTCTTCGGTCGCTCGCTCTTTGCTTGCGTCTTCGCGTCCGCACTCTTCGCGCCGGGCTGTCCCGGCGTGCCGGTCGTGGACTTTTGCTCTGTGGTCGCAGTCACCACCGCTTTTGCAGCCGGACGATCATCAATCACATCATTCGGTGACCACCGCGGGGGAGTGACAGTGTGTGCGCGCGGGGCTTCTGCCAAGCCTTTCGACTTTGGTCCAAGCAGCGGCGGTGGCGGTGCAAGATCGCCATCATCGAGCCGATGAGTGTTCGACCCTGCAGCGGTCGTCGAAGCAGCCGCGGTCCGCAACGCGCGCACAGCAACTTCGCGGCTGGCGGTGATTTCGACCACCGACTGCCGGGCTGACCACGGCCACCGTCGCGGTTCTTCGGCCTGTCGCGTATGCAGGATCACCGCGTCGGGACCGAGTTCCCGCCGCACGATGTCGAGCGCCGCCTGCATTGTCGCGGCACGATATGTCTGGACGTCGACGGTCATGGTTCCGTCCTTTCATGAACGGGCGAGGGGCCCGATGCGGCTGTCAGGAGTGTTCGGCTCATGCTGCGGCTCCGGTATTTCGGGGCAGCGCCGGTTGTTTCAGTATGCTGAGTGGCACGGAAGCGTGGGCTTCAACAGCGGTATCCCGTGTCACTTCATTCAGACTGAGGACCGCCAGCTTGGGGATCGCAACATGGGTGATCTGACGCAGGCCGGCTCGAATCTGCGGGCTGCACAACACCACCGGCGGATAACCGAGCCGGATCAGCTTTTCGAGCTGCCTGGCGAGTTCGTTGGTGACCACTTCTGCGACACTGGGCGAGAGCTTGACCAGTAACCCGCGTTCGCCAAAGTCGAAACCGGCCGTCAGCACATCTTCCAGTGCCGGTTCCAGAGTGATGACATGCAACGTGCGGCGCTCATCCCGGTACTGCTGGCAGATCGTCCGGCTGAGAGCATGCCGCACGTACTCGGTGAGGATCGTCAGATCTTTCGTCCGGTCGGCGTACTCACCCAATGTCTCGAGGATCGTTTCCAGATCGCGGACCGGAATCCGTTCCCGCAGCAGGTTGTTCAGGATCTGATGCAGTTGTGCGGGCTTCAGCAGGTCGGGAATCAGCTCCTCGACAACCTTCGGTGCCCGCTCTTTCAGATGCCCCAGGAGTTGATGGACCTGCTGACGGCTGAGCAGTTCGTCAGCATGACTGCGAACGACTTCGGTAAAGTGCGTGAGAATGACCGCAGACGGTTCGACCACACTGTAGCCGAGGAGTTCCGCGCGTTCCTTGTAGCCGGCTTCGATCCAGCGGGCCGGGCGACCGTACGCCGGTTCGGTCGTTTCCAGCCCCGGGATGGTTCCGTTGACGTTGCCGGTATCGATTGCGAGATAGGCGTCGGCATAGACCTCGCCCCAGGCGATGGCGATGTCTTTGAGCTTGATCTGGTACTGATGTTGTTTCAGCCGGACGTTATCTCGCACGCGAACCTTTGGTAGAATGATGCCCATTTCCTGAGCGATCTTCTGCCGCACACGGGTCACGCGATCAATGAGGTCTCCGCCGGTTGTCGGATCGGCCAGTCGAATGAGACCGAAACCGAGTTCAAGCGACATCGGATCGACCACGAGCTGATCTTCCGGCTTGGGCGGTGGCGGTGGTTCCTCAGCTTTGACCGACTCGGCCTGAGCGACTTCTGCTGCTTGACGCTGATCGCGATGACGCAGGTTCCAGGCGAGCAGTCCGCAGCTCCCTCCCAGCACCATCATCGGGATGAAAGGGAGCCCGGTCAGTCCGAGCACCATCACGAAGCCTCCCGCGATAAACAGGGCTTCGGCATGGCGAAACGTCTGTTGAACCATGTCCTTCGAGAGATTCGAGTCGGTCGATGACCGGGTCGTCAGCAAACCGGACGCGAGCGCGATGAGGAAGCCGGGAACCTGTGAGACGAGTCCGTCACCGATGGTCAGCGTCGTGAAGACCTGCAGGGCCTGCATGAACGGCATCTTCTCCATCACCATGCCGACGAAGAGTCCGCCGACAATGTTGATGAGCGTGATCACGATGCCAGCGATCGCATCGCCGCGCACGAACTTCCCGGCACCGTCCATGGCTCCGTAGAAGTCGGCCTGCTGGGAGATTTCGGTGCGGCGGGCCTTCGCCTGCTCCTGCGTGATGATCCCCGCATTCAGGTCGGCGTCGATCGCCATCTGCTTACCGGGCATACCGTCTAATGCAAAACGGGCCGCCACTTCGCTGATGCGCGTCGCCCCTTTGGTGATCACGATGAACTGGATCACGACGATAATCACGAACAGGATCAGCCCGACGACCAGTTGGCCGCCGGCGACGAAGTTCCCAAAGGCTTCGATCACGCCACCGGCTGCACCGATCCCGTCGATATGGGCCCGCGTGAGAATCAGCCGGGTCGACCCGATATTCAGAACCAGACGAGCCAGCGTCGTACCGAGCAGCAGCGAGGGAAAGACACTGAAATCAAGTGGTTTTTTGACCGAGATCGTCGTCAGCAGAATGATCACCGCCAGGGTGATGTTCCCGGCGAGCAGCAGATCCATGACGAGCGGGGGCAGCGGCGTGATAATGACCAGCACGCTGGTCACGATCAGGACTGGAAAGACCAGACCTTGAGCGATCGTCCAGAAGCCAAACGCAGTGCGTGCGGGTCCGGTCGGCATCCCTGCCTCCGCGTCGAACACCCGCAGGCGTTCGCGCAGTCGAAGAAACGAAACGATTTAGGAAAACGGGAGAGCGGGTTCTTAATGAATCTGCCGGAGTGCGTCCAGACGGTTTACGATTCCTGAGAATCGCATTCCGGGAACAAAGTTCGACTCAAGCTCCTGCGAGCGAGTCAATCGGCAGAAACAGCCGTCAAGAGGGCTGGAGAGTTGATGAGCAGAGCCGACCGAGACGCCCAGCCCATGCCTGGGCTGGGTCGCTGCTACTCAACCGGTTGCGGCACCGTCGCCCCATTGACGAACAGGTGTCCGTACCCGGCGTCTTCCAGCGCTCGACGTTCTTTCCGGTTGATCCACCAGCAGACCCCACCGACACCGCCGAACAACGTCGTGATCGTCCCCAGCATGAACAGAATGCTGATCATGTAGGCCCGCGGCTGCGGATCGTCGGTCTCGAGTGCCACCTTGCACATCGGACACGCCCAAGCCGACGTCTGCAACAGCGTGAAGGTGAACGCGGTCAATAAGAGTTTGCGGGCCATGACGTTCCCAGCGATCCTTGAGCGGTACGGCGCTAGCCGCCGGTTTCATCGAGCGCACCGGCGGCTAGCGCCGTACCGCTCAGCATTACCTCGGCCAGTGATACAACATTCCGTAAATTACCACGCCGGTGATCGAGACGTAAACCCAGATGGGGAACGTGATCACCGCGATCCGCCGGTGTGCCGCCCATTGCTGTCGCCAGGCTCGGACGATGGTCATCAGCGCGAGAATCGGCACGACTGCCGCGAGCAGCACATGAGAAATGAGGATCGTGAAATAGATCGGCCGCACGATCCCGACCCCGGCAAACTTCTTCCCGCTTTCACCGGTGTAGTGATGCAGCGCCGCATGGTAGAGGAGATAGCACAACAGGAAGGCAATTGATGTGCCGAACGCCGACAACATCAGGTTGCGATGTAAATCTTTCTGTTGCCGCTTGATCGCCACGTAACCCGCGATCAGCAAGACGGTCGCGAGCGCGTTCAGCGAAGCGTTCACGGTCGGTAAGGCAGCCACCCAGTCAGGCATCGCAACAAGGCTCGATCACACAGGAGGACAAGGATCCGGTCAGTCACCGGTATCGTAGCCAATCGACCTTCGAGCGGCGACTCTCATCATCTTCAGGACCGGGGCCGAACAGTTTTAAGTCGAGTGGAACTCGCAGACTCGTTCCACCTGACAGTTCTTTCAATTTCAATCTCTAATCTGCCCAAATGCATGCGTCGCGAAGTCAAGACGACATCCCATCGTCCAGCCGCCCCTCATGGAGGGCGGTTCCGACCAGCAGCCAGTCGATGCCCAGGGCTTCCCAACGGGCGACATCTTCCGGTCCCCGGACGCCCCCTCCGGCGATTAAAGTTGCTTGGGGAGCGATCCGCCGGGCAAACTGACACAGCGTTTGAGTCGAGCCTCCCGTCGACCGGCCGACATCAGTCAGATCGAGCACAATCAACTGACTCAATCCCGCAGCGAGCACCGTTTCGATGACCCGTTCTGGATCGTCGGGCCAGGCTGGACCGCCGCACGATCGGCCTTCCCGCAGGTCCACGCTGAACACGAGCGACTCCGTTCCGCAACGTTGGCATGCCAGCGGGAGAGTGGCCGGATCGGCCCACGTTTCCAGGCCAATGATCCACCGTTGACCACTCTGGGGTACGTCTGGGAGTTCGTCCGGTACGTGGTATCCGGCATCGAGCCAGAGCCGCGTGCCGTCAGCGGTGAGCTGCTGGTACAACGCGGAGTTTGGTTTCCTGTAGAGAATGGCGTCGAGATCTGCGAGATAGAGATCGGGGGCGCACAGCTTTGTGCGATAGCCACGGGCAAGAATGAGGGGATCGGCACCGGGGGCAATCTGCGAGACGACAGGGCGGTACGCTTCGCGCTGACCACCGATTCCATGGACGGCGACGCCCCCCAACACATCGAGCACGGGCAACCACTGCATGCGGGCGGCTTCCCCAGTTCGGGATGCGTGCTTTAGGCTCTCAAGGACGGAGCAGGCGAGTCCCCATCGCTGTTTCCGAGAGCCGGAAAACCTCGCCATCGTAATCGATCACGTACAGGTTTCCCTGGGCGTCTTCTCCGAAACCCGAGATGTTGCCAATGCTTCCCGCCGTCGGCGTGAACCGTCCCGTCCAGTCCGTCCGATTGGTGAAGGAGTTCCCCGAACGAGTGATCGACCAGAGTTGTCGTGAACTGAAATCGGCGAAGAAATAACGTCCCTGGAGTTGTGTGACGGGACCACGATACACAAACCCGCCGGTGACGGATGTCCCCTGGAAGGGACCGATTCCGCGGGTGTAGTCGTAGATCGGATCGACATTTCCGATCGGACGATCCCCTCCGATGCCGGAGGCGGGCGTGGCGATCAACCCTTCGCGCAGCCGCCAGCCGTAATTCTCTCCACCGGGACTATTCGCGGCTTGGAAATTGACCTCTTCCCGGGCACCCTGACCGACATCGCCAATCCAGAAGTCACCCGTCTGACGATCGAAACTGCACCGCCAGGGGTTACGCAGACCATAGCTCCAGATTTCGTCGTCTCCGTCCGCGCCGACCAAGGGATTCGTTGCAGGGATGGCATAATTCCGATTGGCATCGGCGGGGAAATCGTCAGCCGTCGGGTCGATCCTCAGAATCTTGCCGAGCAAATTGTCCGTGGTGTCCTGTGCATTTCCGGTGCCGGGAGTGTGGCCATCTCCGTCGTCGTTGCCGCTTCCTCCATCGCCGGTCGCGATGTAGAGGAACCCGTCCGGACCGAACCCGATCCAGCCACCGTTATGATTTTGCTGCGGCTGAGCAAACCGAATGATGGTCCGCTCTGTCGTTGGGTCGGCAACGGCGGGATTGGCCGCGCTGCGCAGGAATTCGCTGACCTGGGTTCGCCGCTCGGCCGGGGTGGAGTAGGTCGCCGTGTAGTAGACGTAGCACCGTCCGCTCGTCGCGTAATCGGGGGCGAACGCCAACCCGAGCAATCCCTCTTCTCCCCCGGACTGCACTTGGTCGGAAATGTCGAGGAAGACGTTTCGCTGCTGGGTTGTCAGGTTCAGCACCTGAATTGTTCCCCGTTGTTCGACGATGAAGAGAAACTGAGCCAAACCGGGAGCTGCGGTGGCATAGACCGGGCGATCGAGTCCGCTGGTCACCCGGACCGCCTGAAGACAGCCGGGAAAGAGCGCCGGAGCAGACAGTGCGGTGAGTGCACTCACCAACAACAAGAGTCGGGGCATTTCGATGATTCCTGTGCCGGGAGGAGACTCGCTGCGGCCCGTGAGATTAGTCCTTTCAGCATAGCCATCCCGGAATCATCAGCCAGCCATCACCCCCCGGAGCGACGGATTTCGGTCGAAGAGCCGCATGTGGTCACAAACTCCTGGATCTCATCCCGTTTTGCGTTGGTGTTTTTGCGTTCACTTTTTCCGTAGCTCCTGCTCGGGAAAGGAGTTCGGAGTGGTCTGCAAATATGACGTGGGAGAAATCCCTAACTTCAGAACTGGAAATTCGTTGCAGCGGAAATCTCCACGACCTAGAATTCCATCAACAGAGATTGAAGTAACGCCGGTCAGGTTGCCGTCAAAACAAGAGGTGATCGGATCGTTGTGCTCTTGCGCCCGCCGAGACCCGCCCCCATGTTGCGCCCCGCCTCCTTTCTGTTCTGCGTTTGTGCTGCGCTTGTTGCGACAGCGGCTGAGGTCCGTGTGACGCCGGCGTCCGTCGCATTGACGGATGCGTTTGCCCGACGGCAGTTGCTGGTGGCGCTCGATGGTCGTGATATCACCCGTCAAGCGAAGTACGCGGTGCGTGATGCACAGATCGCGGTCGTCGACGACAAGGGCTACCTGTCACCGCGGGCGAATGGTCAGACAACTGTCGACATTCAAACCGCTGCAGGAACCGTGACGGTCCCGCTGACTGTTTCGGGACTCGATCAACTTCGCTCCGTCGATTTCACCACCGAGGTCGAACCGCTCCTCAGTCGTTTTGGCTGCAACAGCGGTGGCTGTCACGGCAAGGCGAGCGGACAGAACGGGTTCAAGCTGTCGCTCTTCGGATTCGATGCCGACTACGACTATAACGCCCTGGTGAAAGATGCCCGCGGTCGCCGCGTCTTCGCTCCTTCACCCGAACACAGCCTGCTGCTCACCAAGGCCACCGGACAGGTCCCGCACGGTGGCGGTAAGCGGATCGAACCAGGCAGCGAGCCGTATCGATTGCTGCTGTCGTGGATTCAAGCCGGAGCGCCCGCCTCGGCCCCGGATGTGCCGAGAGTCGTCAAACTGCATCTCGTCCCCGCCGAGCAGATCCTGCAACCCGACCAGCAACAGCAGATTGTGGTCGAAGCCGAATACAGCAACGGGACCCGCCGCGATGTCACCCGCGATGCCCAGTATTCCAGCAACCTCGATGTCATCGCCGTCGTCGCCGAAGATGGACTTGTGACGGCGAACAAGCCGACCGGCGAAGCGGCGATCATGGCCCGCTATCAGGGACAGGTGGCGGTCGCCCGCGTCCTGCGTCCGCAGGGTGCCCCGTTGACCGAACTCCCTGGCTTTCAGCCGAAGAACTTCATCGATGAGTTGTCTGCAGCGAAGTGGAAGAAGCTCGGAATCCGTCCGTCAGCTGACTGCGATGATGCAACCTACCTGCGGCGGGTGACGGTGGATCTCTGTGGGCGTCTTCCCACGGTCGAAGAGGCCCGCGCTTACGCGACCGATACCGCCCCCGACAAACGCGACCGTCTCGTCGACCGCCTGCTCAAATCACCTGATTATCCTGCGTACTTCGCGTTGAAGTGGGGCTCGATCCTGCGGAACTCGAATCTTGCGGGTGCCGATCGGGCGTCGTATGCGTTCCACAACTGGATCAAGGAGATGATTGCCCGGAACCGTCCGTATGACGAATTCGTCCGCGGGATTGTCGCCGCTTCGGGTGAGTGGGCCGATGCGCCGGCGATCAACTGGTTCTGGCAGTCACGCGATGACCAGCTGCACCAGGTGACGGCTGATACGGCCCAGGTCTTCCTCGGTCTGCGACTGCAATGCGCCAAGTGCCACCATCACCCCTATGAACGCTTCAGCCAGGACGATTACTACGGCCTCGCGGGGTTCTACACGCGACTGGGACGCAAGAGCTTCGGCGAACCGCCGCCGTACTTCTCGTCACCTAACGTGACGATCGGCGAAGTCCATCCGGTCACCCAGCAGCGGATCGAACCGAAGTACATCGATGGGGAAGTCGCGAAGTTCGGTCCGGAAGAAGACCCGCGGCATGCCCTCGTCGACTGGATGGCGAAGCCCGAGAACCCGTTCTTCGCGAAGGCGCTCGTCAACCGGTTGTGGGGCCACTTCTACGGCCGCGGCCTCGTGCACGAAGTCGACGATCTGCGGGAGACGAATCCGCCTTCGAATCCCGAGCTGATGGCCGCGCTCGCGAAGGAGTTTCTGGATCACCGTTTCGACGTCCAGCACATGATCCGACTGATGGTCACGAGCCGGGTCTACCAGCTTTCCTCGACGCCGACTGCTGACAACCGCGAAGACCTGCAGAACTTCGCCCGCTATTACGCCCGCCGCTTTCCCGCCGAGGTGATGCTCGACACCGTCGACCAGGCCTGCGGCGTGAAGTCGAACTTCAGCAACATGAGCAGCGACGCCCGCGCAGTCGACCTGCCGCACGAAAACTTCGGCAGCTACTTCCTTGATACGTTCGATCGTCCCCGCCGCGTCACGCCGTGCGAATGTGAGCGTTCGACCGGAGCGACGCTGTCGCAGGTGCTGCTGCTGGCGAACTCCGACGAACTGGAAAACAAGCTCACGCAGGGGAACGGTCGCATCGACCGGATGTTCAAGGAGAAAATGAGTACGCCCGCGATGATCGAAGAACTCTATCTCGCAACGTTCTCCCGCCTGCCAACTGCCCCGGAAGTCATCCAGGCGGAAGCCCACCTCGCCAAAGACCCTGACCCGCGCAAGGGGATCGAAGATGTCCTCTGGAGCTTGGTCAACTCGCGGGAGTTTTTGTTTAATCACTAGATTCGGAAATACTTGCGGGCTCGATCCAGAGTTTCGATTCTTGCGTTGATCTCTGAATTCATGATTGGTCTCAAGCACTTAAAGACACGGTCTGTTTCAGACTGAAAGCCAACAGGACGAATTTCATGCTCGATGTCACTCTTGGTTCAACCACCACGCCGTGTGACGGGGTTTCGCGGCGGAGTTTTCTGCAGGCCGGGTCGCTGGCCATTGGCGGCGTCTCGATGGCTGGGATGCTGCAGCGGGAAGTACTTGCCGCGACGAGCACGCTGCGGAAGTCGGTGATCCTGATCTGGCAGGCGGGAGGACCGAGCCATCTCGACATGTACGACCTCAAGCCGACGGCCCCGGCTGAGTATCGCGGCGAATTCAAGCCGATCCCAACCAACGTTCCCGGCGTCGAAATCGGCGAGCACTGCTCGCTGCAGGCGAAGATCTGGGACAAGCTCGCCGTCGTGCGTTCGGCGTTTCATACGAACGCCGGTCACGGGATGGGTTCGCAGTGGATGCTCACTGGATATCAGCCGACGATCGAAGTCAGCGATAACATCTACCCCGCGACCGGCGCGGTCGTCGCCAAGCTCAAGGGGCCGAACGAACCGGGCTTACCCGCTTACGTCAACCTGCCGAATCCGCTTGGTCTCGGCAAGGCAGCGTATCTCGGTGCGGCGTATAACCCCTTCGCTCCCGCCAGCAATCCCGACGATCAGAACTTCCAGGTCCGCAACCTGCGTCTGCCGGGGCGTGTCGATGTGAACCGCCTCGAACGTCGCCAGCAACTCCTGTCGCAGGTCGATCATCTCAAGCGGGAAGTTGACGTCAAAGGTGACATGGTCGGACTCGACCAGTTCTACCGCGACGCCTTCGAGATGGTCACGAACGAGAAAGCCCTCCGGGCGTTCGACATCCACAAGGAAGACCCGAAACTCCGCGAGAAGTACGGCCGAAACGACCTCGGCCAGTCGTGCCTGCTGGCCCGGCGGCTTGTGGAAGCGGGGGTGACGTACATCACGATTCAGGCCGGCGGTGGCTGGGATACTCATGGCGACAACTTCGCCCAGCTCAAGAACAACCTGTTGCCGAAGTTCGACCGGGCGGTCTATGGTCTCGTCAGCGATCTCTACGATCGCGGTCTGCAGGATGATGTGCTGGTGATGGCGATGGGTGAGTTTGGTCGGACCCCACGGATCAACGCGACGACCGGACGCGACCACTGGCCCGGCGCGATGTCGGTCCTGTTCGCGGGCGGTGGCCTGAAGATGGGGCAGGCCATCGGCACGACCGATTCGAAAGCCGAGTACCCGACCAGCAAGCCCTACACCCCCGGCTGCATCCTTTCGACGATGTACCACACCCTCGGCATCGACCATCACCACGTCTTCTACGACCAGGCCAAACGCCCACTCCCGGTCCTGAATGAAGGGAACCCGATTCCGGAACTGGTGGGGTAGTGCATGTCCGATGTCTGTCGTTCGGGGAAAGCATGATGACAGCCGTTTCACTGTCAGAACAGAATTATCGATTCCTGGAGGAACAGTCGGCCCCATCGGCTGGTCGGGATGTCGCCGTGACGTTGAACGACTTACTCGATCGCTGGCGAGAGGACTTCAGCGAGATTCGACGCGTGGTTGCCGAGCGCGTCGCAGCCGTTGATGCTGGCGAGTACGTCGACTATGACCAGGAGTCGTTGAGAGCGTTCTTCGGTGAACTGGATCAACTTGCGGATCTCACCGCCGCCGAACAGCCTCGTTCATGAGCGTTTATCGGTTTTCGAACGAGGCTCGGATCGACCTGCGCAGCCTTGTTCGCTATATCGCCCAGCATGATGCCGCGGCCGCTCAGCGCGTTTCACGAGCGATATTGGCAACCTCGAGTTTCTCGCCGAACAACCGCAGGCTGCTCCGCTGTGCGAAACGATCCATCCCGGATTGCGAATCTTCCCCGCCCGCAAACCAGCGCACAACTTTGTCATCGCATACCAGATTCGCGACGACGTACTGCTCGTCATCGGCGTCTTTCACGGACGGCGAAACTGGCCGTCCCTCATCCGGGAACGCTCTCCGTAATCGAATTGTCCGGAGTCATCCGTCATGAATGTTTCACGCATCGGCATCATTCCTGTGATTCTATTGGTCACACTCACCGCGTATGCCGACCTCCCCTCTCCGCGGCTGGATCTCGTTCATCCCGCAGGGCTCGCGACGGGGAACGCAGTCGAGGTGTTGATCCAGGGGAATGATCTGGAAGACTGCCAGACGCTGGTTCTCGGGCATCCGGGATTGAAGGCTGAGTTCGTGAAGGCGGAGAACGCCAATCGGCTCACGTTCAAGATTACCGCTGCGGGCGATGTCCCGGCTGGGACGTATGACGTCTACGCGAGTGGTCGCTTCGGGATTACCAATCCACGGGTGCTGCACGTCGTGCACGGTCTGACCGACATCGCTGAGGTCGAGCCGAATAACAGTCGTGACAAGGCGCAGGTGGTCGCGCTCAACTCGGCGATCAGCGGACAGGGAGACGGCAACAACCAGGACTACTATCAACTCCCGCTCAAGCAGGGTCAGCGGATCACCATTGACTGCTGGTCGGCCCGGTTGGAAACCGAGATGGACCCGACACTGACGGTCCTCTCCGCCACTGGCCAGCAACTCGCATCGAACGCCGATTACTTCGGCCGCGATCCGCTCATCGACTTTGTCGCTCCGGCCGACGGTGATTACTTCATCGAAGTCCGTGACCTCATCTATCGTGGCGGGCATCCGTATCGCCTGCTGATTCACGATCGACCGCGTGTCGAGAACGTTTTCCCCCGCGCGGTCACTGCCGGGCAGAGCGTCTCGCTGTTGGCGCTCGGCAGCAATCTGGGGGACGGATCGCAGGAGAGTCCTCTCAAGTTGAGTGATCTCCCGCTGCAGCAGAAAGCGTTGTCGTTCACCGCGCCCAGTGACTGGTACACACAGGGTGCCTTCCGCTTTCGCGTGCATCCCCTCCAGCACTCTGTGCTCCCGACTGCAGCGACCTGCACCTTGATCGGTGAGCAGTTTCTCCCGTTCGAAGCCGATCCCGTGGTGATGGTTGTGACCGACGGACCGACCGGGATCGAACAGGAGCCGAACGACTCGAAGGACCAGCCGCAGGCGTTGACGCTCCCGGCGGTCGTCTCGGGACGGTTCGATCAGCCTCGGGATGCCGACTGGTACAGCTTCGAGACCGATGCGACTGGCGGAAACTACGGCTTCGACGTCTATGCCGAGCGGATCGCCGGACGCTGCGATCCCTATCTCGCGCTCTATGACGAAGCCGGGAACCGCGTCTTCGACCTCGATGACTTCGGCCATCGGATGAATGCCTTCGACGGACATCTCCGCGATCCATCCGGCATGACGGGATTGCAGCCGAACAAGAAGTATCGCGTGCTGGTCCAGGATCGCTATCAACGGGGCGGACCGCGTTATCAGTACGTCCTCAGTGTGCGGAAAGCAAAGACCGACTTCTTCGCCGCGTCGATCCACAGCAACAATAACATCGCGGGGACGAATGTCTGGCAGGGAGCGGCTGCCCATGTCGACGTGGTGCTTCATTACGTCGACGGTGGGAATCAGTTTCCGACGACGGTGACCGCGGAAGGGTTGCCGCCGGGGCTGCATGTCACGCCGACCGTCATCACAAATGACACCCGAGGCTCGGTCGTCTTCTGGTCGGATGACAACGCTCCAGTGTGGACCGGACCAGTGAAGTTGATCGCGACCTCCAAGCATGGTGATCGCGAACTGCGTCACGAAGTCCGGCCGCACACTCGATCTTACCAGCAGTCCGGCAGCCGCCCGATGCGCGAGCAGATCCTCTCGATCCGCGAGCGGGCCCCCTATGCACTCCGGATCGAACCCGAACGAATCACCGTCGAAGCGGGACAGAAAGCTGAAGTGAAACTCGTCGTGACCCGCTACTGGCCCGAGTTCAAGGAGTCGGTGAACTACCAGACGTTGAACTGGCCCGGCGTGCTGCAACTGGGGAACGGAACGATCGCTGCCGGATCGAGCGAGGTCCCACTCTCGATCCAGATTCAACCGAATACGACCGCCGGTGATTATACGGTGGCGGTCCTCGGCCAGGCCCAGGTTCCGTTCCATAAGAACCCGGAAGAAAAGTCGCGGCCGAACACCCTCGTGCCGATCACCAGCCGGCCGGTCACCATTACGGTAACCAAACCGCCACAGAAGTAATCGCGTCACGCTTGCGGTTTCGCGTTCTGCAAGGAATCCTCTCAGTCAACAGGAGGACCTTGCAGATGTTGTCGTTGGTGTTCAGTCTCTCGTTGTTGAGTGCCGAACCTCGGTCGATCGAACCGCAAGCGATGCGCGGCTTTGCAAATGCGGTGGTGATGGATGGCGGCGGACTGGTCCATACCGGCCAGATCTTCCCCAGCGGTCCGCAATCGCAGCCGACACCCCCCGCTGATCAGGTGCGACAAGCGTGGGCGCGGCTGGAGTCGACCCTCAAGCAGGCCGGTTCTACCTCGTCGAGGATTATCCGTTTACATGCCTACGTGACGCATTCGTCGGTCACGAAGCTCGTCGAACAGGAGTTGCAATCACGTTTCCGGGGGACCTATCAGCCGGCGCTCACCGTCGTGGAGACCGCACTTCCCAGCGAGGGTGTGATGGTCGGCCTCGATGCGATCGCAATGACTGACAACGCAACAACCACCGTTGAACGTTTCGCCGACGAGCGCAGTGGACTCCCCGCCCGGAGTGCAATCCTCCCCACCGGTGGCGTGACCTACATCAGTGGTCAGGCGGAAAAGGGGGACGGCACCCTCGAGGGAGCCACGCAGGCGACGATGGAGAGTCTGTTGAAAACCCTGAAGTGGCTGGAACTCAGTCCGGCCGATGTCGTGCATGTCAAAGCGTTCCTCACTCCGATGAACGAAGCGAGCGTCGCGACGAAGGCCATCCTGGAGAGTTTCACAGCGGAAGTTCCACCTCCGGTCACGCTGGTTTCCTGGGTCTCCACCCTGCCGATCGAGATCGAACTGGTGGTGGCCAGCCCGGTCCGAAAAGAGGGCCCGGCCATCGAGTATCTCACGCCACCCGGGATGACCACTTCACCGGTCTTTGCCCGAGTCACGCGGATCAACTCGCCACGAAGAATCTTCGTCAGCGGACTTGTGTCTCCACGGGGAAAAGATGCTCCTCCGGACGAAGTCGTCGATTTGTTCGCTCAACTGGACCGTGTCCTGTCACAGAGTGAAAGCGATCTGACCTTGGTTGCGAAAGCGACCTATTACGTGGCGACCGACGAGACGAGCCGGACGCTCAACGAAGTCCGACCGCGGTTCTATGATGCCCAGCGTCCCCCGGCCGCTTCCAAGGCGTTTGTCCGTGGAATGGGCCGTGACAAGGTCGGGATCAGTCTCGACATGATCGCGGTCCCCCGGTGACCAGGCAAAGCGGGAAGGTGACCATTTTCCGAATTCTTCGCTTCGCTCCAAAATTGTTCGCAAGACAAGCGGAGGAGCGGCAACTCTGATGCCGAGATGCTGTTCCGATCGGCGAACACCGGAGCGAACCCAGCCCTGCCGGCGTGGCAGGCACTGGTCGCTCATCAACGCTGGTTAAGAACCGTGCTGCTGGTTCGCTCGGGTGAAGCCGCTGCGGTCGACGAACTCTTTCAGGAGTTGTCGCTGGCGGTCGTGCAACAACCGGGGATGGATATTCCAGAAGCCAAGCGTCCTGCGTGGTTGTATGGCATCGCCGTGCGCCTCGCGTTGCAGCATCGCCGTCGTTGCGGTCGCCGCCGACGCTTCACGGAACGGTACAGACGACAGGGAGTCGCGGCCCATCAGGAGAGTGAACCGCCGCTCGCCGGGTTGCTCGCTCAAGAACAACAACGCCTGCTGCAAGAAGCCCTGCAGCAGTTACGTCCCAGGGATCGGGAACTGCTGGTACTGAAATACACGGAGGGCTGGGGCTACGTCGATCTCGCCGATCATCTCGGCATCACCACCGCTGCGGTCGAAGCTCGTCTGCATCGGGCACGTGCGCACCTGCGGCGCGAGTGTGCCGCCCGTCAACTGATGGAAGTCCCATGAACGTTTCCCACGAACTCCTGGAACGCCTCATCGATGATGAACTGACGCCGCAGGAGCGTACGCGGGTCTTGCGCGAACTGGCGGCAGAGGCCGATGGTTGGGAACGCCTGTCGCGGACCTTTCTCGACGCGCAGGTGATTGCAGGCGGCTGTCGGGCGTATCTTGCTGATGCTCTGATCGAGGCACAACCGCTGGTCGCCTTGAGCACTACCAAGCCGGGTTCAGCGAAGAGGGCTGCGATTGCGGCGGTCACTGCGCTCGCGCTCACCTTTCTACTGGGGATCTGGCTGGGACAAGTCACCGCCAGAGACTCGGGAGCAGGACTCGCCGGTCAAGCCGATCTCCCCATGGCCCCCAGTCTCGCGGGTGAGGCCGCCAAGGGGGCTCCCCCCCTCTACTCGGTCGTACTGGGGGACGCGCAATCCGGATATACCACACTCACGATTCCGGTCTACAACTCGGCCGATGCTGTGCCTGATGAATGGAAAGAAGTCCCACCGACGGTCCGTCTGCTGCAGCAGGCTCTCGCTGGACCAGGACGCCAACTGGAAGCGCGCGAAGACTGGGTCCCCATCGTCCTCGCCGATGGCCAACAGGGGATGATGCCGATCCGTGAATGGTCGATTCGTCAGACGAGTCGCGCAGAGTATCCCTAAGACTGCCCTCAGCCATCCCAAGGCTGGGTCCGACCGATCATCCACTGCCGCGATCCTGCGGCTTTACAAGAAGGAACGACGATGTTACAGAACTGGAAACGGTGGAGCGGCCTGTGGGCTGCGTGCGTGATGACCGGGACGTTGTGGGGACAGGAAGGAACCGCAACGATTCAGGTTCAGACGCTGGGAGAAGGGGCGGGAGTCATCAACCTGCAGCAGTTGCAGGGCTTCCCAGGACAGCCGACTTTTCAGGCGATGACCGGCTACAACTTCGTGGGAATCGATCCCCGGATGCAGGAATCGGGGAAGTACTGGATTGGCGTCGGCTGCACGAATGAGTTTCCCGAAGCCCTGCGTGCCCAGTTGGGACTCGAAGAGTCGCGTGGTCTGCTGGTCTACGACGTCGTCGCTGAGGGTCCCGGCGCACAGGCCGGCGTCAAACAGCACGATATTCTGCTGAGTACCAGGCAGGGTGATGCAGAAGCCGTCCCACTGAGCAACGTCCCGCAATTGATTGAGGTCATTCAGAAGGCGGAACTGAAACCCCTCACGCTGGAACTGCTGCGTGCGGGGAAAACTCTCACCGTGACGGTGACACCGAAAGAGCGAGAGTTGCCGAAGGCCGAAATTCACGTGACGGCTGCGGACACGAACCAGCAGGTTGCGGAACTCCGCCGCAAACTGCGGGAACTGGAAGATCTCGTCCGCAACGGGAACCAGCCGCTGGCCGTGCGGGTCGCGGGTCCCGTCGTTCCGCTGAATCCAAACTGGCCCGGCGATGCGGTGATGATCGCCATCAGCAAACGCGGAAACGAACCGGGACTGATCACCGTTCGCAAGGGGACCCAGCAATGGACTGTGGCTGAGGACAAACTGAATGAACTTCCTGCGGACGTGCAGCCGGAAGTCACGGCACGCTTGCGTGCCACTCCCACGCGGCACGGATGGGTGACGAATCAAACGACGCCCGTACCCGCGATCATCGGCGGATCCGTTCCAGGGATCCCGGTGCCCGCCCCTCCGCAGTTGTTCACGAACTTGGCACCAGCGCCTCCCCTGACATCAACCCCGCACCTGACGACGGCTACGGGGCGATTTGCCACGGCTGGAGAATTGCAGCAACTGGCCGACTCGATGAAACGTCTGCACGAGCAACAGGCAGCGGCGCAGCAGGAGCAGACAAAGGCCCTGTTGACGGAACTGAAGGCGCTGCGGGAAGCGATTGAGAAGAAGTAAGCACCGCGCTTCACCGTGTGAATGCAAGACGCCCCGCGCAGTTCCACTACGCGGGGCGTCTTTGTCGATGCAGAGACCCACCCCTCGGAAGGGGTGGGCTTCCGGGATTACTTCACAGCGCGGAAGTCGAGGGCAACGCCATCTTCTTCAACACTGCGGGCGGTCCCCACGATGTTGCGGGCATGCACCAGCGCGGCGCGGGCATCATCACCGACTTCCGTTTCCAGGTCCTTGAGGAACTTGATCGCCCGATCGAGCGTCGGGGCGGGCATGCGGACGATTTCCGTCAGTGGTTCACGATGGACGATCGGCCGATGGACTTCACCCAGCAGCGACATCGCCTGCAGCATCAGGTCGGGACGCTGCGCCAGGACCGTCATCACTTCCGGACCGTGCTGGTAGTAAATCGCGACGAGTTGCCGCCCGGCGGGCGTTCCCTGGAGCACGCGATCGCGGTAGTTCCGCAGATCGGTGTAGAACCGCGTCGGGTCGTTCAGCGCCCCGATCTTCAACCCCTTGATCGGCAACAACTTGGCCTGGTTGACGAGCGCGATGATGGGACAGACTGGGCCGCCACCGCCGGCACCATAGATCGCATGAATCCCGTTGATGTCATCAGGGAGCAGGAATGCAGACCCGAGTCCGCTATATCGCCGACCGTAGAACGGATTCATGATCGCGTTATTGCCCCCATTTGCGGGCATTGGCTCGTGACCGAGACCCAGGGCGTGGCCAATCTCGTGCACGGCGACTTCGATGACGTCGAATTTCCCGCCGCCATCGACCAGTCCCCATGAATCACCGGAATCAAAATGCAGGTCGCCCGCGAGACCGTTGCTGATATCGAAGGGGAAGTAGGCGTGGGCCAGGACGTTGCTGGCGCCGTCGATGTTATGATGCCCGAACCGCAGATTCGGGGAATTCCCAGCCGAATAGCTGGTGTCACTCACCGTCGGACCAGAATCGGTCTGTTGGATGAAGTTCAGCGGGGCCTGCGCTGCCCAGACGGACAGCGCCTCTTGAATCGCCGACTGCAGCTGAGAACTGTTCAACCCACCGGGAAGACCGCCATTCAGCAGATTCGAATAGCTGTAGGTGACATTCACCGTGCTCCCCAATCCACCCGGCTGCGGCCATTTCCAACTGGGGTCCTGAACGACGAAGGGGGCACCCGTTTGGGGGTTCGGAGTGTCAGAATTGGTGCTCTTCGGCTTGGATCCCGGCGCGAACATCGCACAGGGGATCAATGGGTTTGCGTGCGCGACGCAGTTCGAGCCGTCACAGCCCATTGCGGCGATCAGCCGCAGCGGTGCGCGATCGAGTGTCCGTGAGTCCAGCCTCACCGCCTTGGGAACCGGGACCTCAGCCACCGGAGTCCTGTGCTGTTCGGCGGAGGGACCATTCCACACGGCGAGTAATGTCGCCGTTGCCAATCCGGCAATCCCGAGTGATGTCTTACCAGCCCGCTTGATCATGAACATTCCCCTCGTTTGAACTTCTTGATCGCCCGCATCAGAACACTGTTCTTCAGGCTGCGATCAGGAATAATCCGGCGCTGATGGACGATGCAACCGACAAGATGCCAATAATCAACATTTCATGCAATATTTGTCAGCAACTGTGAGGGACAGCCATCTCGAATCAGTGGAACTACCAACGAGTTCTCCTAACAATCGCGGGAAACTCACGAAGAGAATGAACCAAGATGGTTTCGGTGTTCAACAGCACAATCTGTATATATGCATGTCTTTGGAATTTGCACACAGGTTGCATGCATTGCGAAGTGTGTCTACGCTGTGCATCGCTCGGCGGAACTATCAACTTGTCAGTTCTCGACCGAAGTTATTCCCGATTAGGCCAGTCACATCAAGGACCGGTAGCGTTCCCAAGGAGCCGGACTGGGGGCTTCGATCACGATCCGTTCCCCGCGCGTCGGGTGCTGGAAGGCAAGCGACCGTGCGTGCAGTGCGATCGCCCCTTCCTCAAATGGTTCGCGGTTGCCGTACTTGGCATCGCCCACGATGGGCCATCCGGCCCCGGCCAGTTGCACACGGATCTGATGGCTGCGGCCGGTCTCGGGACGGATTTCGAGTAACGTGTGACCCTCCGCGCTGGCCAGTCGCTGATAACTCAAGCGACACTCGCGGCTGCCGGGAGCATGCGGTGCTGTCCGCCGACTGCGGTTGGTGGCCTCATCCTTCACCAGCCAGTCGTGCAGCGTCCCCGTGTCGGAAGGGACGGTCCCGCTGACCACGGCCCGATAGCACTTCTCGACCACCCGCGTCCGGAATTGTTCCGCCAGACGACCAGCCGCCTTGCTGGTCCGCGCGAACAACACGACTCCAGAAACCGGACGATCGAGCCGTTGCACAATCCCGAGAAAGACGGCTCCCGGCTTGGCGTACTTCTGCGCGAGGTAGGCTTTCGCGAGGTCATCCAGCGCCCGATCCCCAGTCGCATCCCCCATCGTCAACATCCCCGCCGGTTTGACCACCGCCAGGCAATGATTGTCTTCGTAGAGGACTTCAAGCACTGAGCGCTCTTTCGTGCTGCGTGTCGCTGACTGACCCATCACTGGGGCGACCCGACACAACGTCGAGTCGAAACCTGGACTGCAGCCGTCGCTGCTTCACAAGACCACCATGCCAATTCCCAACCGCCAGAGAAAGTCCGCACGTACGATGATCCTGACGGTCAACGGAAACGCCCCTGACGGATGACCGACAGGGGCGCTGATGCGTTCCTGACCAGAGAGTCTGGACTCATTACTCCGTGATGATGTCCCGGACGGTGCGGCCGCTGGGGATCATGGGGAGGACGTGTTCCTGGTACGGCGTGAGGATGTCGAGCAGGTAGGGTCCCGGTGTGTTCAGCATTTCGGCGAGGGCGGCCGGGAATTCCTTCTTGCTGCGGACCTGCTTGGCGTTCATGCCGAAGCCGCGGGCGATCTCGACGAAATTGGGGTAGGTCTCTTCGTAATGGCCTCCCGCTCCTTCACCGATCGCTTCCGGATGGTCGATCGGGCCGAGATACGTGTGGGCCCGGTTCCCTTCATGGAAGCGGTCTTCCCACTGCACCACCATGCCGAGGTGCTGGTTGTTCAAGAGGAAGATCTTGACGGGCAGCTTCTCACAGTGCAGCGTCGCGAACTCCTGGATGTTCATCAGGATCGAGCCGTCGCCGTCGATGTCGACCACGAGCGAGTCGGGATGCTGCGCCTGCACCCCCATGGCAGCGGGGAGGCCGAAGCCCATCGTTCCCAGGCCGGAGCTGCTGAGCCAGCGTTTCGGTTCCTGGAACTTGTAGAACTGAGCCCCCCACATCTGATGCTGGCCGACGCCGACCGCGATGTAGGTATCGCGGTCTTTCGTCTGCCGCCAGAGTTCACTGATGGCGTACTGCGGAATGATGAAGTCGCCCGAGTCCTTCACCGCCAGCGGATACTTCGCCTTCCACTGGTTGATCTGGCTCCACCAGGCATCGAGCTGCGGCACGTCTTCGTCGGCGATGAGGGCGTTGAGACCCTGCAGCACCTCCTTGACGTTCGCGACGATCCCGATGTGGGCCTTCTTGTTCTTACTGATTTCCGACGGGTCGACGTCGACATGCACGATCGTCCCGTGCTTGGCGAACTCGTCGAGCTTGCCCGTCACGCGGTCATCGAACCGCACGCCGAAGGCGAGCAGCAGGTCGGCTTCGTTCACGGCGTAGTTCGAGTAGACCGTACCGTGCATCCCGAGCATGTGCAGCGACTGAGCATCATCACCGGGGAACGCACCCAGCCCCATGACGGTCATGGCGACCGGGATCTTGGTCTTCTTCGCGAACTTCACGAGTTCGGCAGACGCATCCGACTGCACCACGCCCCCACCGATGTAGAACACCGGCTTCTTCGACTGGCGGATGGCCGCGAGGATCTGACGAATCTGGTTCGGGTGTGGCTTGCGGACTTCCGGATGATAGCCCGGCAGATCCATCGGCGGATCGTAATCGGGCTCTTCCGGCAGCACGGTCAGCTGCACGTTCTTCGGCATGTCGATGAGAACCGGTCCCGGCCGTCCCGTACGAGCGATGTAGAAGGCTTCTTTCACCACCCGGGCGATGTCCTTCGCATCGGTCACCAGGTAGTGATGCTTGGTGACCGCGCGGCAGATTTCGACGATCGGCGTTTCCTGGAACGCATCGGTCCCGATAACGGTCGTCGGCACCTGGCCGGTGATCGCCACAAGGGGGATGCTGTCCATCTTGGCGTCGGCGATCGCGGTGACGAGGTTCGTCGCGCCGGGACCGCTGGTCGCCATCACCACGCCGACTTTGTTCGTCGTGCGGGCCACACCCTGGGCTGCGAATCCGCCCCCTTGCTCGTGCCGCGGGAGAATCGTGCGGAGTTCGTCACGGTGATAGGTGAGCGACTGGTGCATGGGCATGCTGCAGCCGCCGGGATACGCGAAGATCAGGTCGACGCCCTGGCGAATGAGGGCCCGGACGAGTACCTCGGCCCCATTCACATTGGTGGTGGAGGTTGCCGGGTTGGTCGTCGAGGAAGCCACAGTCGCCACGATAAGGATCCTTCAAGCCGGTCGGTCAAAACCGGAAGCATGCAAACTCGGCGCGCAACGAAACCGCTGTCCGTCCGCCGACTTCGCGACTCACACAGTCTAACCGTCTGACTGCCCGGATTCGAGACCCTACCTGCGGGAATTGCATTCGGAGGGCGGTTCGCAGGACAAGGGGGAAGAAGGAAGAAGTGGATTGACCACGAAAAGCACAAAATGTCACGAAAAAAATCGCCAGGCAATCTCATGGCTGGGTGTTTTTCATAAGTACTTGCCGTAAAAATGCTTATTCGCATTGGTTAATCCTTTCCAACATGACCTCAACGTGTTGGTAGGCACGCCTTCCATGCCCCTTTTCGTGCTCCTTCATGTGTTTCGTGGTCAAATTCTTTTCTCCTCGCTGAGTGATCCAACAAAATTTTCCAGAATCTGCGAAACCGCGCCCGGAACTACGGGTTTACTCGTTGTCAGTTCTACGGATTCCGCCGTAGTTTGAGGATTCTCGGAGACAACTCCATGGCTCGACCGAAAACCCCACATCCGACGCCCGCGGAACTGGAGGTGCTCAAGCTCCTCTGGGAACGTGGGCCGCTCACCGTCCGCGAGGTCCTGGAAATCTGGCAGGAGTCCGGCGACGAACGGGCTTACACATCGGTGATGAGCCTGCTCAACGTGATGACTGATAAGGGGTTACTCGATCGCACGCCGGAAGGTCGAGCGTTTCGGTATGCCCCGCAAGCGGGTCGACAATCGATCCTCGGCGGGCTGATCAGCGATGTCTGGAAGCGGGCCTTCGGCGGTTCCGCGTCCACGCTCGTGGCTCACCTGCTGGAAGAAGCAAATCCCACCGCAGACGAGCTCGCTGCGATTCGAGAGATGCTCAGCCAGTACGAACACGCCGCGGGAGAGTCACATGACTAACTCCGTCGCGGTGGTCCTTTCCTGGGTGCTGGTCCACTTTCTGTGGCAGGGAGTTGCACTGGCATTTCTAGGGGCCTGTGTCGAACGCTTTTTGTCTGCCAGGAATAGTTCGGGACGCTACGCCAACTGGCTGGCGGTCCTCGCTCTGATGGCCGTCGCACCGATTGCCACAGGCTGGTGGATCTGGCCGACGGAAACCGCAGTTGGACACTCGAATCTGATGCAGGTCACGAGCTCGACAGAGATTGCTCGCGAGGGGACCGTCTCGTTACTCGAAGAACACGCCGCGGAGGGTCGCGAGTTCGCGAGTCATCCCGTCGTCTCAGCTGCAGAGACCACGATGATCAACTCCGCGGTGTTGAGCTCCCCCGACGTTGACTTGGAAACCTCGGCGTGGATGTTGATGCTCCTGCGCCAGTATTGGCATGGTGTGGTCGTAGTGCTCTGGGCGTCAGGCGTCCTGCTGGGTCTCCTGCGTCTGTGTGGCGGAATCGCGTTTCTTGGTTGGATCGTCCGCACGGCTGAACCGGTTCCGGATGCGTGGCGGGCTACAGCTGCCCGACTCGCAAAGCGGTTCGGACTGCAGTCGGTCCCACGGCTGGTCTTATCGAACTGGGTCGGTGAGCCGCTGGCGATGCAGTGGTTCCGCCCCTTCATTGTGCTCCCCGCGAGTTGGGCCTGTCAGTTACCACCGGAAATGATCGAAGCGGTGCTCGCGCATGAACTCGCTCATCTGCGACGCTATGACCTGTGGGTGAACCTGCTGCAGCGGACTGTGGAAACGGTGCTGTTCTTTCATCCGGCGGTCTGGTGGGTGTCACGCAAGATTCGGCGGGAACGGGAAGTTTGTTGCGATGTCTGGGCCGTCGCGGTGACGGGTCAGGCAGTCGCATATGCGAAGACGTTGGAAGCCGTGGCTCGTTGTCGGTTGGCGTGGTCCAACCCGGCCCTGGCAGCAGGCATGGGAGGGGAACGAATGGCGCTTTTCAATCGCGTGCGACGCGTGCTCGGCGAACCTGCCGGGCGGGAATCGGGATGGTGGCCGCTGGGACTGGCCGGGGCCGGACTGGCAGCAAGTTGCTGGGCCGGCGTGGCGCTCAGCACGACGAACGCCCAGGGTGAGGATGAAGTCGGGCCGGTCTCGGCTGTCCTCGCCCAGGCCGATGGGGAAAGGGAAGGGGACCGCCCGCGTCCGCCGCGACCGGAAGGACGCGACGGCGACCGTCCGCCACCGCGCGGGGAAGCGCGCGACGGTGATCGTCCCGGACCGCCCCCGCCGCGTGAAGGAGACCGTCCACGTCCGCCGGAGGGCCGTGGCCCCGAAGGTCGCCCCGGTCCACGTCCCGAAGGTGATCGTGGCCCAGAGGGTCGTCCCGGCCCACGCGATGGCGAAGGACGTGGTCCGCGTCCCGAAGGAGAAGGCCGTCCTGGTCCCCGCCCCGATGGTGAGCGTGGTCCTGGTCCCGGTGGTCCTGGCGGAGAACGCGGGCCTGGGCCCGGTGGCTTCGGTCCGGGTGCTGGTGGCCCGCCGGAAGTCATGCGCGATCTGATGATGATGGTTGGTGAACTCCGCCGCGAAGTGCAGATGTTGCGCGAAGAAGTTCGCGAACTGCGTGGTCAACGCCCGGGCGGACCGGGATTCGTCCCGCCTGCTGCCCGCGATGGTGGTCCCCGCCCGCCGCGTGAAGGAGCCGGTCCGGAAGGCCGCGGCCCACGTCCCGAAGGTGGCCCCCGTGAGGGCGGTCCGCGCCCCGAAGGGGGACCGCGTGAAGGTGGTCCGCGCCCCGAGGGTGGTCCCCGCGATGGTGGCCCGCGCCCCGAAGGTCGGGAAGGGAATCCGCCTCGGCCGCCGCGTGAAGGCGAACGCGCCCCGGAAGGTCGTGGTCCTCGTCCCGAAGGTGGACCGCGTGAAGGTGGCCCGCGCCCGGAAGGAGACCGTCCGCGTCCGGAAGGAGACCGTCCGCGTCCGGAAGGAGACCGTCCGCGTCCGCCCCGTGAAGAAGAAGGTCCGCGTCCGGAACGTCGTCCGGATGCCGCCTGATTCCGATTTGACTTGAACGCTGCACAACGCCCGGCATTTCTCAAATGCCGGGCGTTTGTCGTTTGTTGGACTGGTCCCAGGGATCGGAATCCCTGGGCGTCCGGCGAGTGGTTTGATGCTTCCTTGGGGAAACGCCGATTGACGGGTTCGCGTCACTCCCGGAGAATTCCAACGCTCGCTGAGATTCGCTGCGTGATTGTTCGTGGAAGGATGCCCGATGCCCGCTCGCAAACCGGTCAAACGCCCCGCAACTCCCGCGGCTGCCCCGCGACGTCCTCGTAAGACGGCCGCCAGCCCGACGATCGGGCAATACCTGATCCGTCGACTGCAGGACTACGGCGTCGGTCATGTCTTCGGCATCCCCGGCGACTTCGTGCTCCAGTTCTACGGGGAACTCCAGGAGAGCCCGCTCGGTGTGATCGGCATGACGCGCGAGGACTGTGCGGGCTACGCTGCCGATGCTTACGCCCGCGTGCATGGGTTAGGGGCCGTTTGCGTGACGTACTGCGTGGGCGGACTCAGCCTGTGCAACTCGATCGCCGGAGCGTATGCCGAGAAATCGCCGGTGGTCGTCATCAGCGGGGCCCCGGGAGTCGAAGAGCGCCGTTCCAATCCGCTGCTGCATCATCGTGTGCGGGACTTCAGCACCCAGCGGGAAGTCTTTGAGAAGATCACCGTCGCCAGCGCCACGCTCGATGATCCGCTCACGGCGTTTCGCGAGATCGACCGTTGTCTCGAAGCGGCCGTGCGTTTCAAACGGCCGGTCTACCTGGAACTGCCGCGCGACCGGGTGCAGGCCCGTTGTCCCTACCCGCATGTTCCTTCCGGCGAAGAATCGAAGAGTCACCGCGATGCGCTGAAGGAAGCGCTCGAAGAAGCCCGCGAGATGATCGCCCGCAGCGAACGTCCGGTGATTATCGCTGGCGTCGAGATGCACCGCTTCGGCCTCAGCGATGACGTGGTGAAGTTCGCCGAGAAGACCAAGATCGCGATGTCCGCGACGCTGCTGGGCAAGTCGGTCGTCAGCGAGAAGCATCCGCAGTTCATCGGCATCTACGAAGGGGCGATGTGCCGCGAGAGTGTCCGCAAGTTTGTCGAAGACAGCGACTGCATCATTCTACTCGGCGCGTTCCTCACCGACATCGATCTGGGTATCTACACGGCCGAACTCGACCCGCGGAAGTGCATCTACGTCACGAGCGAAGACCTGCGGATCTCGCATCATCACTTCCAGGACGTGTTGATTGCTGACTTTGTGAAAGGTCTGAGTAAGCTCGATCTCACTCCCACGAAACGCCCGCTCCCGACCAAGCCCAAGACCGAGCACAAATTCGTCCTGCAACCGGGAGCAACCATCACGACCGCACGGTTGTTCGCGCGGATCAACGAACTGCTCGATGAAGACATGATCGTTGTCGCGGACGTCGGCGACTGTCTGTTCGGGGCCGCGGAGCTGACGATCTATCGCCGCACGGAGTTTCTCAGCCCAGCGTATTACACGTCGATGGGCTTCGCGGTCCCCGCGTCGATCGGCGCGCAGGTCGGCAATCCGCAGTTGCGGCCGATCGTCCTCGTCGGCGACGGGGCGTTTCAGATGACGTGCCTGGAACTCTCAACCGCCGTGCGTCATGGCTTCAATCCGATCATCATCGTGCTGAACAACAAGGGCTACACGACCGAACGGTTCATCCAGGATGGTCCGTTCAACGACATCCTCAACTGGGACTATCACCGCCTCCCCGATTTGCTCGGCGCGGGTTGGGGCTTCGAGATTCACACCGAAGGGGACCTCGACCAGTCGCTCAACGCGGCCCTCGCCCACCGCGACGCCTTCAGCCTGCTCAACGTCCACCTCGACCCGTTCGACGTCAGCCCGGCCCTCAAACGCCTCGGCGAAAGTCTCTCCAAACGCATCTGAACCACATCAGCGCCCCCGGAAGCCCAGCCATTCCGATGGCTGGGTCTCTTCCCCCCCCATGGACACCCGAAGCGCCCCGTCTGGCCCGAGGCCATTCGATGTGGTAAACTCTCATATGCAGTCGCGTGAATGCGTCTGGCTGGCCGATACACCGCTCAGCGGCTGTGTCGCGACGAAATGTCGATCGCACGGGCAGGTTCGATGGAAGGTCTTGGCATGCTGAATCTTATGAACCACACCGTCCCGCTCTTCTCGGGTGTCTCGCGACGGGAAGCGTTGCGGATCGGCGCGCTTGGGCTGGGTGGACTGACGCTGCCGGAGCTCCTGCGGGCGGAGCAGGCCGCCGGGATCCGCCAGTCGAAGAAGGCGGTCATCATGATCTACATGTGTGGTGCCCCGTCGCACCAGGACATGTACGACCTGAAGATGGACGCCCCCAGCGAAATCCGCGGCGAGTTCAAGCCGATCCCGACCACCGTCCCCGGCATTGAGATCTGCGAGCATCTCCCGCAACTCGCGAAGCTGATGCATCACCTGATTCCGCTCCGCTCGGTCGTCGGCTCGCCCGATGGCGACCACGATTCCTACATCTGCTACACCGGTCATCACAAGCGGAACCCACCCGCGGGAGGCTGGCCCTCCTTCGGTTCGGTGACCAGCAAACTGATGGGGCCGAAGAACAAGGCGGTCCCGCCGTTCATTGGTCTCTCGCCCGATACCGGCCACCCACCGTACGGCTCGCCCGGTCTTCCCGGCTTCCTCGGGATCGCGAATGCTGCGTTCCGGCCGTCCGGTCCCAGCCGCGAAGACATGCTGATGAAGGGCCTCTCGACGCAGCGGCTTGATGATCGTCGCAGCCTCCTCTCGGCCTTCGACAACTTCCGCCGCGATGTCGATGCGTCAGGCATGATGGGAGGCATGGACTCGTTGACCGAGCAGGCATTCAACATCCTCACCTCGAGCGCCCTCGCGGAAGCTCTCGACATCTCGAAGGAACCAGCCGAAGTCCGTGCTCGCTACGGTCAAGGGGACCCAAAGAACTTCGGCGATGGGGCCCCGCGGAACCTCGAACACTTCCTGATGGCCCGCCGTCTGGTCGAAGCGGGCTGTCGCGTGGTGACACTGAACTTCGGTCGCTGGGACTTCCACAGCGACAACTTCAACGGCTTGAAGAAGACGCACCTGCCGCAGTTCGACCAGGGAATCTCGGCCCTCATCGAAGACCTCGCGTACCGCGGGATGCTCGATGACGTCTCGGTTGTCGCGTGGGGCGAGTTCGGCCGCACGCCGCGGATCAACCCGGAAGCCGGCCGCGACCACTGGCCGCAAGTCGGCGGGGGCCTGATCGCCGGGGGCGGCATGCGCGGCGGCCAGGTGATCGGCGCGACCGATCGCTTAGGAGCCGCCGTCGCCGAACGCCCGGTCCACTTCGCGGAAGTCTTCGCGACCCTCTACCAGAACCTCGGCCTCAACATCCACAACGTCAAACTCAACGACCTCTCCGGCCGCCCCCAATACGTCGTCGATAGCCAATACCAACCACTGCCGGAGGTGGTGTGAGTAGCCGTTGGTTCGTGGTGGCGCACCGGCCCACGGACTTACCGGTGGATGTGGTCATGACATCTACATCTCGTCGATTTTATCATCAGGCTCTAGCTGCTCAATCTGCTCGTTAAGCCACTCCTCGATAATCGGCGCAAACGCTGTAAGGCGGCAGGCAAATGCAAGCCGTTCATCTGGTCGCCACCAACTCTGTAGTCCGATGACCCAGTATTTGATCTGCTCTCCTTCGAGAATCTTCAATCCGAATACGGGACCACCACTCATTCCTACAAGACTGTCGATCGATATTCTTGGCGGTATTCTGCCGACATACCAAGAATGTTCGGACTGCACGTCTGCTGGCTGTGGTTCCTCGACAAGCTGCAATAACGTGGGATTCACACTTGCCTTGACATCAGCGTCTTCTTCCTGCGGAAGCATCTTAGTCAAGTGCTCTGGGATACCAAGAAGAAGATGTGCATCGAATTCAAGACCGTCCTGCCTGCGCCATTGTACTTCGTCAAGAGCAACGATTCCATTTGCTTCAAGCCAACGGCGTTCATGAGGCTGGATCGGCGTGAATCCGAAATCGAGTCCCTTTAAGGAATCGTCACAGAAATTAACCGGACGGCCATTTGAGCAGTCAAACGGAAAAGTGCCATCGCTCTTTGGATGAATGCCGAAAAAATCGGCTAGAAACGTGCTTCGAACCTTCACACGCGGATCACTAATTGCGTCGTCAAACTGAGCAAAAGCATGACCAGCGGTCACGTAGAACCAGATGTTGCGAAATGACATGACGAAGCCTGAATACACCGAAAGACGCATCGGACCGCATTGATTGCCATTCTCATCAATGTGATAGTAAGAGCACCCAAATGCGACAAGATGGCGCGCGAAATACTTCGCGATTGACGAGTCCACAGGGGTTGAACTCATTCAGTACACTCCATTGAAAATACTCGTCTGACTTGAGTGGCGTACCGAGTAGTCGACATAGATCGCCACATAATACGCGCCCCCAAAACAAACACAAGACTCAAAGGGTGGTCCAGACTCCCCAAATAGCGTCTGGGCTACCCATCGATGCCAGGCAACGCGGACAACGCCAGGCATCAGATAGACTTCGGTCGGTCGTTGATGTCCTGTTGCCTGTAAGCTACTTGACTGCGGCATCGTGAGTCACTGCAGGATTTGGCGGATTGGTTCGCCGCATTGGGCGATATTGCGGGGGCGGTTGAGGCGGTCGTAGATCAGGGTGTCGGGGTCGATGCCGAGTTTCCACTCGTTCCCATGCTCTGCGTGGGAACGCACGGTCTTGGACGCTCCGCGTCCTCTTCGTCTGTCTGGTGCGGCTCGAGAATGTACGCGATACCATCTGGATCACCTGCTTGATCTTAGGCCGATCTATGCACGGTTGCCTTCGCCTCTGGATGTCGACGACGAATCGTCTGATGAAGAGAGTCTGTTCGATGAATGAACCCGTCGTCTTCCTGTTGCGTGAGCATGCAGCCGATTTCGTGTCGCGCGATCTCGGACGTAAGGTCCGCAACCAATTGCTAGAGTTCGAACTAGGAATTGCAGCAGATGTGCGGATCGACATTGACGCGACCGGCGTGGACATCATGAACCCCCAGCTTCGTCGACGAGTTCTTTGGACGGACAGTGACGCATTACGGCGTCGAACGCTTTCGCGCGCGATTCCGGTTGCTCGGCATCGACGATGAGACCAAGCTGTTAGTTAACAACGTCGTGCGGAATCGGATGATTTTGGATCGCCAGCGTGCTGCGGAAAATGCCGCTAATTGATGGATCAGCTCCACAAGAGACAGCTTGGAGCCTGGAAACACAGTCTGGTAAGAGGCGACGTGCTCTTGGGATACTCGCATTCATCGTTTTGGCGCAAGCACCGTGCGGAAGCCGGCGTGGAAGGTGCCGGAGGATGGGTCGCCTTTCATGCGGGCGGCGACGCGGTAGCCGAGGCAGTAGTTGTCGCTGCACATGAACGAGCCGCCGCGCTGGACGCGCTTCGGGATGTTCGGCTCCAGCGGATCGGTGCTGAAGGCGGGACCGGTCGGGTTGCGTAACGGGCTGCGGGAGTAATAGTCGGGCTGATACCAGTCCTGGCACCACTCCCACACATTGCCCGAAACATCGTACAGTCCATAGCCGTTCGGCGGAAAGGTCTTCACGGGTGACGTCTGCAGGAAACCGTCCTGGACTTCATTCTTGAGCGGGAATTCCCCCTGCCAGATGTTGTGCTGCCATTCACCTTGGGGCGTCCGTTCGTTGCCCCAGGGATACTCTTCTTCGGCACGACCGCCGCGGGCAGCGTATTCCCACTCGGCTTCGGTCGGCAGGCGATGGCCTTTCCACTGGCAGTACGCCTGGGCATCGTCCCATGCGATGTGGACCACGGGATGATCACCACGGCCGTCGAGATTGGAACCGGGGCCTTCCGGTTGCTTCCAGTTGGCTTCGGCGACGTACTTCCAGACCTGATACGGCCACAGCGGATGATCTTTCCGCAGCGTTTTCGGGTCGAACTTCGAGTTGTAACAGATCGACCCGGCGACCAGATTCTCTTCCGGAATGCTCGCGAGATCCTCGACCTGACCGGCGAAGTCTTCCCGTTTCGGCTTCTTCTCGGCGATGGTGACGTAACCGGTGGCGGTCACGAATTCCTGAAACTGCGCGTTGGTGACTTCGGTCTGATCTATCCAGAAACCGTCGAGAATCACGCGATGCGCGGGGGCTTCGTCGGGGAACTGGGGTTTACTGGCCCCCATCTGAAACGCCCCGCCGGGAATCCACGACATCCCCGCGGGGGCCGGACCAGGGGCTTCGATGAGCAAATCGGCGGGCAAGGCCTCGGCGCTCGCAGCGGTGGGGATCGCCGGAGGCGGACTCGAAGCGGTCCCGCAGCCTCCGAGAACGATGCACGCGAGCAGCAGCAGAGGTCGTTGGTCTCGTGAAGCGGTGACTGGTGGCAGCATCGCAGGGTCTTTCGCAGCAACATCGATCAAATTAATCCTACGGACTCGATGGGCGGCGTGAAAGCCGCGGGCGACGTTTCGCCCAAGCGGTGCGGACGATAGACTACGCATTCTGAAGGGTTCGTAACGCGAGACTCGGAGAGAATTGGATGACGCACGCCTGGCATGATGTGATTCCCGGAGAGAATCTCCCCTCGGAATTCACGACCGTGATCGAAATTCCCCGTGGTTCGAGCGTCAAGTACGAACTCGACAAAGCGACCGGCCTCATCCGTCTCGACCGCATGCTGCACTCCGCTGTCTATTACCCGGCGAATTACGGCTTCATTCCGCAGACACTCGCTGAAGACGACGACCCGCTCGACGTGCTGGTCCTTTGCCAGGAACCGGTCGATCCCCTCACGCTGGTGGAAGCCCGGGCGATCGGATTGATGACGATGATCGACTGTGGCAAACGCGATCATAAGATCCTCGCGATTGCCACGCACGACCCGGAGTTCAACTCATTCCACGAAGCTTCCGAACTGCCACCACACCGGCTGGCGATGATTCGCCGCTTCTTCCAGGATTACAAGATGCTGGAAGGGAAAGCGGTGGAAGTCGACGAACTGACGTCCGCAAAGACGTCGTTCCCGATCATCCTGGAAGCCCTCGAGCGCTACAGCCAGGTCCGCCGTCGCGGGTTTAAGTAAGCGGGTGACGACATCCGAGCGCCAAGCGCGAGCGCGGGGTTCTTCATTCAGGCGTTATCGGCCGTTACTCTTTCACGCGGACCGCGTGGAAGCCGAACTTGCGGCCGGTGAGGGTGACGGTGCCTGCGAGTTGGGATTTGTCTTTGGTCCACAGGAAGCCGTCGACCTGCATCTGTGTGTTCGCGAGGAAGACATCGAGCTTGATGTTGTGCGGGGTCGCACCAAACTGACCGCTGATCTCGTAGCGGTTCTGTGATTCATCGGAAGTAAACGTCCCGGCGATCCGATCGTTCTCGGTGACCTTCAACTCCCATTCCCCTTTCCAACGGCCGTCGGCATCGACGCGCCAGGTCCCGGTGAAATCTTCCGGTACGACACCTTCCTGAGCGGTCGGGTCGTGCTTCGCAGTTTTCTCTGGAGGTGGGAGCATGGCCCCGCTGAGCAACACCAGCGTGGACGTGCCGACCGGCTTCAAGATCTGCTCGGCGGTGAACTCGACATCGGCTCCCTGACCGGCGGGGACGACCTGCCCGATATCGAAGTTGAAGCCGAAACCGGGGAAGAGCATCACATCTTTGCCAGCCGCGGACGTCAGATCAGGACGATCGCCGCGGTAGGTGACGAAGCGTTCGATCAACAGGACCGGCGTCGGCTTCTCCGGCCCTTTGCGGAGGCCCCAGCCAACCAGGGCTTTCGTGTAATTGCCGTCATCGGTTTTCACCAGGATACACGGGTTGCTGATCGTGGCCCCGAGGGTTCGGACCTTCGCCGAGTCGTTCAACGTGAACTGTGTGACCGGTGTCCCTGCTTCGAGAAACTTCTGCAGGTCCTTCGATGTCTGGCGATCGAAGACGTCGGCAGCGTGGGCAGAAGCGACCAGGGTCAGACAAACGATGAACGCTCCGGTTGTACGACGCATGGGCTGGCTTTCGACAAGTGGTGAGGGGCCGCAGTGCCGTTCTGGACGCCGTGCGGGAGCCGAGTCTGCAGTATACCGGTTGCTCTCAGGGAAGCAGAGTCCGCCCGTAGTGTTGCTGCAGGCGGTCTGCACAGGCCGTGATCGCGGCGGCCTTATCGGCTGGATCGAGACATCCCGCTTCGATGAGCACATCGGCCAGGTCGGCCAGTGTGGCGTGCGTCATGGTCCGGGCGAAGACCAGCATCAGCCGCCGTTCGACCAGGTCTTCCAACCGAGTGACCCATTCATGCTCGATGACCCAGCGGACGGCCCACTTTGACCAAGTCGTGTCACCGATCATTGCAGACTCGTGCGCAGGTCGATCGGCCAACACGCTGGTGAGGCGCGTCCCGTAAGCTGCCCAAAGCGTAGCGATCTCATCCGGGGTGGCGTGGAATTGCTGGGCCCAGTGGTTCCAGAGCGCGGGACCCGGTTCGAGGCCCGCGGGCAGGGGATCGTTGCCGGGATACGGTCGACCGGAAGTGTTGACCTGTCGGAACAGACCCAGTTGCTGCAGCACCGCGTCGGCGATCTGTTCCGCGACCGGTCGCCACGTCGTCAATTTGCCCCCGACGAGCGTCAACACAGCGGTGTCATGTGCGGCTCGCCACACAAAGGCGTGGTCGCGGGACGTCGCCGCGTTGTCGTCGCCGCTCGGTTTGGGCAAAGGTCGAACACCGGAGTAATGCACGATGACATCGCTGCGGTCGAGCTTGATACCCAGGACGTTGTGGACCGACTCCATCAGGTACTGCAGTTCTGCTTCCGTCGCGATCGCCTCTTCCGGTGCACCCGTGAAGGTCTCATCGGTCGTGCCGACGAGCACACCGTCGCCGAAGGGGAGAATGAAGACGAGGCGCCCGTCATCCGCTTCCGCATAGATCGCTTGCCCACGGAGAGCGTTGTGGAGTTCCTGACGCCAGGTGATGAAATGGCTCCCCTTGGTTCCGCCGAACAGCCGTGGTCCGGGTTGATCGAGCCGGTCAAGCGTCTGGTCACCCCAGGCACCGGTGGTGTTGATGATCACCCGCGGGATGATTGCTGTCTGTGTGCCATCGTCGCTGACGAGTACCCAACCAGTCCCGTTGTGCTGGAGTCGTGTGCGGGTCCGGATCGCAAGCTGGCCTTGCCCGGCATCGGCCTGCACGGCATCGGCCAGCAGGGCCTGCACGAATCGCTCGGGGTAGAGCATCTGGGCATCGGAATAGGCCAGCACGCCGTTGTACCGCTGGCGATCGATTTGCGGTGCTTGCGGGTCATCGAGCGACAATGCAGTACTGCCCGGCAACCCGGATTCACCGCTGAGCCAGTCGTACAGATTCAATCCAATCCGGATTGGCCAATACCCGCGCGCGACATTCGGCCCAGCCAGCCACTGACCGACGCCCGTCCGCCGCAGGCCGAAGAACCCGACCGCTGAGCGGACGAGACCTGACCACTCCGCTCGGGTGGGAATACACAGTCGCAAGGGTTTCACGAACGCTGGAGCTGATTGCAACAGGGCTGCTCGTTCATGCAACGATACCCGCACGAGGCGGACATCGCCGTATTCGAGATACCGCAGCCCGCCGTGGATCAGTCGCGAGGATTTGCTCGTCGCCCCGGCGGCGATGTCGAAGGCGTCGACAAGCACCACGGGAAGCTGCTGACAGGCGAGAATCCGGGCAATCGCCGCGCCATGAATCCCACCGCCCAGAATGACGATCGGTCGTTCGGGCAGCGGTGACATGGGGAGCCGTGTTTGTTGTGACGAATGCGGATGGTGCCTGCCAGCGGTCGGGGCGCAAGCCACCCGGTGTGTTCGATTGAGAACAAGATCAAAGGCACCGGGGGGCTCGCGCCCCGTCCGCTAGCACGCCATCATGCATTGTAGGCTGGCAGGGCCGTAGCGTCATCCTGCAAGGCTCACACGACCGATCTGCATCTGCAGCCGATCAAGCTGTCACTGACCCGCCTGGAAATCCGTAAAGTCATCGTCAGCAACATTGGTCCATTTTCCCGCTTCAGAAGCACGAAATCCGAAACTCGAAATCCGAAGGAATCTCAAAATCCGAAGGGGAAACCGGACAGCGATCAGCAACTTTTCCATTTTTTCGTGCTTGGGATTTCCTTCGGATTTCGTGCTTCGACTTTAGGATTTCGTTCGTCTCGACTTCAGCAACTTCCACGCGGGTCAATAATCCTCGAAGCGATAAGCCTTCGGGACCACCACAACTCCCCCTTCGGAGATCGTGAACTTGCGGGCGAGGTCGGCTTCCCGGTCGTAGCCGATGCGTGTTCCGGGCGGAACCTTGACTCCCTTATCGATGATGCACCGCTGAATTTGAGCACCCTGTCCGACGTGGACTCCCTCGAACAGGATCGAACTTTCGACCAGCGCCCCTTCTTCGACGACCGCTCGGGCCGACAGAATCGAATGCCGGACGCGACCTCCCGAGATAATCGTCCCGGCCCCCAGAATCGAGTTGACCAGTTCACCTTCCGCACCCGATTTGCCCGGGACCATCCGCGCGGGCGGATTCTGCGCGTGATAGGTCCGGATCGCCCAGTCCTGCTGATAGAGGTCTAGGGGTGGAACCGGTTGAAGCAGGTCCATATTCGCTTCGTAATACGCGTCGAGCGTACCGACATCCTTCCAGTAGCGGTCTTGCGTCACGCGGCCTGCCGGTCCGCCAAAGCGGTAAGCCATGACCGGTTGCGTCGCGATCAATTTCGGCAGAATGTCTTTGCCGAAATCGTGTTTCGAGTCCGGAACCTCATGATCTTCAATCAACGCCCGGCTGAGCATCTCCATCGAGAAGACATAGATCCCCATCGAGGCCAGGGCGTGCGCCGGATCGCCGGGGATCGACTTCGGCTGTGCCGGCTTTTCCTGGAACTCGACGATCCGGTCGTTGGCATCGACCCCCATCACGCCAAATTCGCGGGCTTCGTCCAGCGGGACTTCCATGCAGGCAATCGTGACTGCGGCCCCCGTGTTGACATGGGACTTCAGCATCGCCTCGTAATCCATCCGGTAGATATGATCGCCGGACAGAATCAGCACGTTGTCGGCCCCGCTCCGTTCCAGCAGGAACAAGTTCTGATAGATGGCATCCGCAGTACCCGAGTACCAGGAGTCGCCGGTCCGCATCTGTGGCGGCACGACCGTGATATATTCACGGATTTCGGGATTGAAAATCGACCAGCCGTCGCGGAGGTGCTTCTGCAGCGAATGCGATTTGTACTGCGTGAGGACGAGCACCCGCCGCATCCCGGAATGGAGGCAGTTGCTCAAAGTGAAGTCAAGAATGCGGTATTTTCCAGCAAAGGGAACCGCAGGTTTGGCCCGATCGGCAGTCAAAGGATGGAGTCGGGAGCCGACGCCCCCCGCCAGAATGATCGTCAAGGTGTTGGAAAGCATGCCGTTGTGAGCGTTCTTCAGGCAGGGTGATGGTTTTCCGGGCGACACTGCGCGGATGACAGTGCACCGAGCGAAGCAACTTTGGTTCCATATGCCTCAACTTTCCCAAATGTGGCGTCATGTTGCTTTGAGACACAGCAGTCAGCGACGAGAATTGGGGCAGGCGTCGACTTCGATGGATTCCGTGAGCCTCTTCTCAAGGCAGTCTGCGTAAAATGGACGGTGGGGACGCGATCATCCGCTGGACAGCCCGGTTGGCAGTAGCTGCCTATCTCGGGAGATTGCTGGTGGATCGAGCAGGCGGGACGTCCCGGACCGCCCGGTGGGTCTGGACCGGCGGAGCGCTCGTCTTTCTGGCCCATGTCGTCGCAGCGTTTCACTTCCAGCACCATTGGGACCACGCCGCCGCCTGGGAACACACCCGGAAACAAACTCTGGCGATGACCGGTTGGAATTCCGGCGTGGGCCTCTACCTGAACGAACTGATGACAGCGTGGTGGCTGCTTGATACGGTGCTCTGGTGGCGGTCTTCAGGCTGGCCAGCGCATCGATGGCCGCAGCGGGCGCTTCACGCCTTCTTCGCCTTCATGACCTTCAACGCGACAGTGATCTTCGGCCCTCCCGGCTGGTGGGTCGTGCTGGTGGTCTTCGTCGTTGCCTGGCTGATCCTGCCCCACATCAAACCGGCAGTGAAGACCAGCGCGTCGGGTGGGCTGTGCCCACCATGGATTCACAGTCCGCGTTCATCCTGAAAACCCTTGGTGGGCACAGCCCACTCTACAAGAGACGGCCCTGTGGTGACTGACGTCGATGCGATCGCGACCGCCGTGGCGAACGGTCAGTTGACAGCCGAAGCCGCGACCAACCTTCGGAACTGGTTGTGCAGCCCGGTGTATGCGGAGTTTCATGCAGCACTCCACTCAGCGATCGAGCAGCACGACTGGTTCACCCTGCAGGACGCCTTCTGGCAGGTGCTCCCATTCGGCACCGGCGGACGACGCGGCCCGATGGGGGACTTCGGCACTGCAACCGTCAATCGGCGGACGATCGCCGAATCCGCAGCCGGTCTCGCAGCGTATCTCCGGCAGACTTCTCCCGCGGGACCCTGGTCAGTCGTCATCGCTTATGACTCGCGGCACCGGTCGCAGGAGTTCGCGCGGATCGTCGCGTCGGTCCTGCTGGCCGCGGGGTGTGAAGTGCATCTCTTCGACGGCCCGCGCTCAACCCCTGCACTGTCGTTCGCAGTCCGCCATTTCCAATGTTCCGCCGGGGTGATGATTTCCGCTTCGCACAACCCCCCCGTCGACAATGGCGTGAAAGTCTACTGGTCGCACGGCGGGCAGGTCTTACCCCCGCATGATGCCGGCATCATCACAGCGGTGGCCGCGGTCGGCGACATTCCGCTGGTCCCGCTCCCTGCGGCCTCGACCACCATGTTTCACTCGGTCGGAGCCGACTTCGATGAGCGTTACACGAAGGCAGTCGCCGCGCTGAGCCTCTCTGCACAGCGTGATCTGCGGGTCGATTACTCGCCGCTGCATGGTGTCGGTGAGAGCTCGGTGGCTGCGGTTTTGTCGCGCGCGGGCTTCACCGGCTTGATCGTTGATCCCGTCCAACGGGTGATGGACGGCGCGTTTCCGGCGGTTCCCGATCATCTGCCGAACCCGGAACGACCGGCGGTGTTCGGGCCGCTGGTTGAAGCCGCGAAGACGCAAGCGAGTGACATCATCCTCGCGAGCGATCCCGATGCGGATCGGCTGGGGGCGATGGTTCGTGATCATGCCGGTGAGTACGTCTACCTGACGGGCAACCAACTCGGTGCGCTGCTCGTCGACTATGTGATCCAGCGTCATCAGTCGCTCGGGACGCTTAAACCCGCGCACACGGTCATCACCACGTTGGTCACGACTCCGCTCGTCGCTGCGATCGCGCGGGCTGCCGGGGTCACTGTCATCGATGATCTCCTCGTCGGCTTCAAGCACATTGCTGCAACGATCGAACAAATCGGAGTTGACCGATTGCTCTTCGCCTGTGAGGAGTCTCATGGCTATCTCGCGGGGGATCTCGCGCGCGACAAGGACGCCGCGATCGCTGCGCTCTGGTTGTGTGAAGCCGCTGCGGAAGCCAAAGCCCACGGGAGTACACTGCTCGATCGACTTGAGGCACTGCAGCAGCAGTTCGGTCGACACACCGAACATCAATGGGCCTGGACCTGCACCGGTGCCGACGGACAAGCTGAGATCGCCCGCCTGATGGAACGCCTGCGGACCAATCCCCCCGTCGAGCTGGCCAGCTTTCGATTCGAACGTCTCCGCGATTATGGTCGCGGCCTGATCCAGTCCCTCCCCGACGCCTCCATCGTGCAGACCGATCTGCAGCCACACGGTGATCTCGTCATCTTTGAGGCTCATCAGGGCCTGCAGTCGCTCCAATGGGCGGTCCGACCGTCGGGCACCGAGCCCAAAGTGAAGTTCTATACGTTTCTCCAAGCCCCAGCTGCCGAGCAGACCGCGACCGCGGCGGCCCAGACACTCGCCGCATTCGAGGCCGCGTTCGCAGCCTGGGCCACCGCATAACCGGCAGAATCGTCCATCCCGAAGCCCAGCCTTTGCCAAGGCTGGGCTTCTCCCCCTCGTTCACCGTGTCCGCAATCGCTACAGTAGCTGGCTGAAGTCTCTCTCCCTAACAACCCACGATTTGCGCATCCCATGCCCACCCACATCGAAGGCCGACTCCTCGCTGGCGACGATGCCTACGCCATCGTCGTCGCGCGCTTCAACGACCTCATCACCCAGCGGCTCCTCGAGGGGGCACTCGACACCCTCCGCCGTCATGGAGCTGACGACCGCCTGGTGACCGTCGTCCATGTCCCCGGCTCGTTCGAACTGCCGTTCGTGGCCAACCGACTCGCGCACAGCGGCAAGTTCGTCGCGGTCATCTGCCTGGGGGCAGTGATCCAGGGTGAAACGACGCATCACGAATACATCAACCACCAGATGGCGGGCGGCATTCTCAACGCCGGTCAGACGAGTGGCATCCCGGTCACGTTCGGCGTGCTGACGTGCCCGACGATGGAACACGCTCTCGATCGCGCCGGCGGCAAAGCGGGTAACAAGGGGATCGAAGCGACCCTCGCCGCGATCGAGATGGTCGACGTCGTCCGCAAGCTCAGCGCTGCTGGGTTGTAGCGCTCTCTGTAACGCGTACTCCGGGCGCTGACGCTTCCGGCTCGGTGTCGTTGTTC
>JBGATC010000065.1:0-28933 GCA_044229335.1 Planctomycetaceae bacterium
GGGACTCATCGTGGTGGGACTCGAAGACTCGGCCCACCTTTCATGAAGAGCTACGAGAACAACTCCAGAATCGGTTTCGTCCCTGAGTCGATCAGCGGGAACGGCCGGCCGGCGGGGCCGGGGAGGTGGGCTTCGGTGTTGAAGCCGAGACTGTGGAAGATGGTGCCGACGATCTCCGGCGGCGTGACCGGGCGTTCGGCGGGGTAGCCGCCGATCGGATCGCTGCGGCCGATCACGCGGCCGCCGCGGACGCCACCCCCGGCGAAGTAGCTCGTCCAGACCTGCGGCCAGTGATCGCGGCCCCCCGCGGGATTCACCCGCGGCGTGCGACCGAACTCCTGCAGGTTGCACACCAGCGTATTGTCGAGCAGGCCCCGCTCCGACAAATCCGCGATCAGCGCACCGTACGCCTGGTCGTACATCGGGGCGACGATGTTCTTCATCCCCTCGATCGAGGTGAACGGCAGCGTCCCGTGAATGTCCCACGTCACTTCGTTGAAGACGGTGAGGAACGTGTTGATCGTGACGAATCGGACCCCTGCTTCGATGAGCCGCCGCGCGAGGAGACAGCATTGGCCGAACCGCGTCATGCCGTACTTCTCGCGAAGGCTTTGTGGTTCCTGTGTGAGGTCGAATGCGGCCCGTGCCTGAGGGCTGGAGATCATCCGAAAGGCAGCCTGGAAACTACTGTCGAGCAGGGCCGCGTTCTCGCTCTTCTCGAAGGCATCGATCGTCGAGTCGACGACATCGCGGAGCTTGCGTCGACGTTCGAGCCGCACTTCGCCGATCTGCTTGGGCGGCAGTAAATCGGGAACAACGAAATCGGGCTTCGAGGGATCGGCATTCAGCACGAACGGATCATGCCCTTTGCCCAGGAAGCCGCCCGCCTGACCATTCGGGATGCCACCGCCGCCGGCACCCATCAGTTCCGGGAGCACGACGAAGGCAGGGAGGTCGGTCTTGCGACCCATCAAGTAAGAGGTGACGCTCCCCGCGTGCGGCGTGTTGATGCCGCCCGTGAAGAAGCGGCCGGTCTGCATCATCTGCCAGCCGACGTCGTGGACCGCCGGGTTCGAATGATTGCAGCTGCGGACGAGGGAGAACTTGTCGGCGATCTTGGCATGTCCCGGGAGAATCTCGCTGAGCTCGATTTCGGGAGAAGCGGATTTGATCGAGGAGAACGGCCCACGGATTTCGAGCGGGGCCTGCGGCTTCGGATCGAACGTATCGAGCTGACTCGGAGCCCCGAGATTGAAGATCATGATGACCGAGCGGTCGTTCTTGCCGGGTGGCGGACCAGACGGGTTGGCCATGGCTTCCATCGCGGCCAGGTCGGCGAGCGACAAGCCAAGCGCCCCAAGCGTTCCCACCTGCAGAAAATCGCGGCGGGAGACGCCATCACAGGTGTGGGCCGAACCGGCACCGGTCAGATTCAACATCACGCTGCTCCCGTGGACGAGACACCTGGCAATCGTTCGCGGGTGAGCCGTCACCGCGCGAGACTGTTCCAGTCTAATCAGAGTAAGCCGGTTCTGGTGTCGCGATCTTGTAGCTCGTCCGCAAGATTTGGTATTTTTTGCGCATGAACCCGGTCTCTTCCGTTGACTTGCCGTCGGCCTTTCTGGGGCGTCTTGCCGATCCGTCACATCTGTTACGGCTGCTCGACTTTTTGCCCGAAGTCTACTTCTTCGCCAAAGATGCCGATGGCCGCTTCATGCTGATGAATGAAGCGAATCTGCGGCTGCATGGTGTCAACTCGGCGGCTCAGATCGTTGGCCTTACCGACTTCGATTTTCATCCGCGGCATCTCGCTGAGCGATACGTGCGCGAGGATCGCCAGGTGATGGAGTCGGGGCAGCCGTTGCCCAATCAGATTTGGTTGGTGGGTGACGCCGAGGGCCAGCTGCGCTGGTTCATTTCGAGTAAGACGCCCCTCTTCGGCGGTGATGGCCGTGTCGTGGGGATCGCCGGGGTGATGCGGGACTTCGCGAAGACCGAGTCGCTGCTGAAGCCGTATCAGGAACTGGAACGAGTCCTTTCGCATGTGCTACAGCATTATGCGGAGCGGTTGCGGATCGAAGACCTCGCCCGTCTGGTGCATCTGTCGGTCAGCCAATTCGATCGCAAGTTCAAAGCGTTGTTCCGGATGACGCCGCAACAGTACCTGCTGCGGGTGCGGATCAACGCGGCGAGCCAGGCGCTGGTGCAGAGCGACCGCTCAATCGCGACAATCGCTGACGAGACCGGCTTCTACGATCAGAGCAGCTTCACCAAGCAGTTCGTGAAGCACACGGGTCTGACACCGCGCTCTTACCGCCGGAAGTACGCGCTGTCCTAGCCCGAAGCGCGAGCGCCGGGTTCCTGCAATTTCCATCATCCAACGCGGGCAATAGTGAGATGAACCCGGCGCTCGCGCTTCGGGCTGGGGAAGACGTGCGGTGAAAATGAAAAACGCCTCTCAACCGGCTCGTGTTACGAGTCGATGAGAGGCGGAAACTGCGTCGAGCGCCAACCGATCGCTCAGCCCTTGGGGGCAGGAGCGATCTCGATGACGAGGCCGTCGGTCGTGGCGACTTCGCCGAGGCAAAGCTCTTCGCGAACGATGTTCATATCGCGCGGAGCATCGATGCCGAGACGAACCGTATTCGGTCCGATCCGCACGATGGTCACCGTGACCTGATCACCGATCAGAATCTTCTCACCGGGCTTCCGTGACAATACCAGCATGGTCCCAACCCTTCTTGCGTGCCTGAAGCATCCTTGTGGCATCGCGGTGCGTGACTCGAGGGACCCAACCATCACCCGAGTTCACACCGCCGGCGCTCTCGATGATCGGCGGGAGCGACCCGAGATCTCTGACGACCGGCAAGTGTGGTGAGCGCAGCGTCCCACGCTTCACGCAACCCTGCATGTCGTCAAATCGAAAGCGTCGTCATGAAGATAACATCCGGCATGTTGGAAAATCCAGCGCTCGACCCGATTTTCCGAAACTTCCGGAAGACTCCCCCAACCCTGCTCCAGCCGAATAACGCAAACACGCCACCTGCAGCCTCAACAAGCACAAGAAACCACCACAAAAGCACTTAGGGCAACACATCACCGCGCCACCAGACACCCACCAGCGGATGCCTGCTTTTTAAGCACCAGTCGCGTGCCTATATTTTAGGCAGGGGATCGGTTGGTTTGTAGGGGTGGTGCAAACTGTATCGGCTCGATAGCGCTCACCCGGAATGTAGGGAGTGTGCGGATGCTCGGGTGATCGCTGCCAGGCGATCGATGGGTCCCGCAGCCGAGAACCTTCCCGCGGACTTGCATTTCGTTGTCAGCCTCTGGATTCTGAGGCCGCGTCGCACCACCCGCACCTCGTTCCCTCGCGCAAGTTTCCCGGAGCTCGTCGAAATGGTACGCATCGGCATCGTCGGCATTGGCTTCATGGGATGGACCCACTTCGCCGCCAGCTCAAAAATCTCGCCTGCAGGAAAACCGAGCGGTTCGAAACTGAAGGGGGGCGCGGTTACCGCCATCTGTGCCAGGAGCCCAGAGAAACTCGCCGGTGACTGGACGTCGATTCAGGGAAACTTCGGCCCGCGTGGACCGAAACTCGACCTCTCGAAAATTAGCGCTTATGACAAGGTCGGTGAGTTGCTGGCCGATCCGGACATCGATCTGGTCGACATCTGCCTGCCGAACGATCAGCACGAAGAGGTCGCCATCCGGGCGTTGCAGGCCGGGAAGCATGTCCTCGTCGAGAAGCCGATCGCGACCGACCCGAAGGCGGCCGAACGGATGGTCGCCGCAGCGAAGAAGTCGGGCAAGCTGCTGATGGTGGCCCATGTCCTTCCCTTCTTCCCGGAGTTCAACTTCGTCGTCGAGTGTCTCGCCAGTCAGAAGTACGGCAAGTTGCTCGCAGCGCATTTCCGGCGAGTGATCTCGCCACCGAAGTGGTCGAGCGACATGTCCGACTTCCGCCGCCTGGGAGGCTGGGGGATCGATCTCCATATTCACGACAACCATTTCATCCGCCATGCCTGTGGGATGCCGCAGCAGGTCTTCTCGGGCGGACTGCTGCAGGATGGTTTCGTGAACCACACGCAGACTCAGTATGTCTATGGAGCGGAGGGGCCCGCGGTTTCTGCCATCAGTGGCGGGATCGCTGCACCGGGACTCGCGTTCGCCCATGGCTACGAGTTGTACTTCGAGAAGGCGACCATCCTCTTCTCGGCCGGGACGCTCGGCGAAGCCTGGACAGTCGATCGCCCGCTGACCGTGATCGCGAACGGAAAGGTCACCACACCCAAGCTGAAAGGGGGCACCGAATGGTGCTCGGCGTTTACAAGCGAACTGCAGATGGCCGTCGATGCGGTGAAGACCGGCACGCCTGCTCCACTCCTTTCAGCTGAGCTGGCGCGCGACGCTCTGCTGCTCTGTCACGCGGAGGCGAAAAGCATCGCGACCGGGAAAGCCGTAAAACTGTAAGCCATGCTCGAAGGGGGTTGAAGGACGGAAGGACGTTCGCGGCCGCTCCCTGATGCCCGGATCATCGGAACGCACGGTTTCGGATGGTCGGGCGACGCACGCCAACATCATTCAGTCCCGACGGACCCGCCATGCTTCAGAATCTTCCGGTCCATTCGCTGCAACACAAGGGTCTCACAATCGAGGGGTACTCCCGCGCGGCTGTGCAGAGCTACTGGCGGATCCCCGAACTGAAACTCGGCTTCGATCTGGGTGGCAGTCCCTGGGAATTCATGGGGATGCCGACGATCTTCATCACGCACGCGCATCTCGATCATCTCGCGGCCTTGCCAGTGTACGTCGCCCGTCGACGCATGATGAAGATGGAGCCGCCGACAATTTATCTCCCGGAAGAAAACATCGAATGGGTCGAGAAGTTGTTGAAGGTCTGGCAGCGTCTCGATCGCGGGCGGATGGTCTGTCAGCTCGTGGGTGTGAAGCCCGGACAGGAGATCGAACTCTCACGCGAACATCTCGTGCAGGTCTTTGAGACGAAGCACACCGTCCCATCGGTCGGCTTCTGTGTCTGGCAGCGCCGAAAGAAACTTCGACCCGAATATCAGTCACTCAGCGGCGACCAGATTCGTGATCTGAGACTCGCCGGGACCGATGTCACGGCCGAAGTCCGGACGCCGCTTATCGCCTATACCGGGGACACGGCTCCCGCCGGCTTGGACAATTACCCGGCACTGTACGAGGCCCAGATCCTCATCACCGAACTGACGTTCTTTCGCCCGGAACATCGCAAGGACAAGATTCACAAATTCGGCCACATGCATCTCGATGACATTCTCGAGCGGGCCGACCGCTTTCAGAACGAACTGATCATCGCGATGCACTTCAGCACGCGGTACCAGACGCAGCAGATCGAAAAGGCGGTGATGAAGCGTCTGCCACCCAGACTGCGCGAACGGATGAAGCTCTGGTTGTAGCGGACTTGGAGCCCCCCCGTGAGCTCGCAAACCTCCCGTTGTTTACGCAGACTTCCCAGCCTTGCAAAGGCTGGGCTTCGCGTGCGAAACACGTGTTGTTGCTGGGGTGGGCGATTGCTATGATCCTCTCCTCATTGGAGTTATGAAACTTTTCTCCTGCGGCTGTTCAGCCGCCCGCGCAAGGATGCCCGTCGATGAGTCACGAACGGCTCGCACAACTGATTGAATCGAAGCAGGCCGTAATTGGGGTCGTCGGCCTCGGTTACGTCGGCCTCCCGCTGATTCGGGCTTTCGCCGCGGGGGGACTGCGCTGCATGGGCTTCGATGTCGATCAGACGAAGGTCGACAAGCTCAAAGCGGGACAGAGCTACATCAAGCACATCGACTCGGCCGCGATGGCCCAGCTGATTCGTGACAAGCAGTTCGAACCGACGGCCGACATGGGCCGCTTAGGTGAAGCTGACTGCATCATTATCTGTGTGCCGACGCCGCTCAACGAGAGTCGCGACCCCGATCTCAGCTACATCGAAGGAACGGCCCACGCGATCGCGAAGACGCTCCGCAAAGGGCAGTTGATTGTCCTCGAAAGCACGACACATCCAACAACGACGCGGGTCAACGTGTTGCCGGTACTTGAAGCGACCGGACTCAAAGCGGGGTCCGATTACTTCCTCGCTTTCAGTCCCGAGCGCGAAGACCCGGGCAATCCACATTTCCAGGCCGCCACGATTCCTAAAGTGGTCGGCGGGTTCGACAAAAACAGCGGAGATCTCGCCTGTGCGATGTACAACCACGCCGTCGTGAAGGTCATCCGCGTCTCCAGTATGGAAGTCGCGGAAGCGTGCAAGATCCTCGAGAACACCTACCGGGCCGTGAACATCGCGCTCGTCAATGAGCTGAAAATGCTCTACGACAAGTTAGGGATTGACGTCTGGGAGGTCATCGACGCTGCCAAGACAAAACCCTTCGGGTTCCAGGCGTTTTACCCCGGTCCCGGTCTCGGCGGGCACTGCATCCCGATCGATCCGTTCTACCTCACGTGGCTCGCCCGGAAGCATGGTGAGCAGACGCGGTTCATCGAACTCGCGGGCGAAATCAATACGCACATGCCGCATTACGTGGTGAGTCAACTCGCGGAATTCCTCAACGATCAGGGTAAGCCGATCAAGGGGAGCAAAATCGCGATGCTGGGAGCCGCATACAAGAAGGATGTCGACGATCCGCGTGAAAGCCCGTCATTCGAGTTGATGAAGCTGTTGATGCGGCGGGGTGCGGTCCTCTCGTACAATGATCCGCATGTCCCCACGCTGCCGAAGATGCGGCACTATCCGGATCTTCCGGCGATGGACAGTCAGGCCCTCACACCCGAATATCTTGGTAAGCAGGATTGTGTGGTCATCGCGACCGATCACTCGGCTTACGATTACGACTTCATCGTCCAGCACAGCAAGATGGTGCTCGACACCCGCAACGCCACCAAAAACGTCGCCCGCGGCCGCGACAAAGTCCGCAAGGCATAGTCCAGTGATTGGTGATCCAAACGACTGTTGGCGTCGCTCGCTTGCGTCTTCGCGTCCGTATCCCCACTCATGAGCCAGGCGAAACAAGCGCGCGAGCGCAAGCGGCAACTGGGGCAGTTTCTAACCCCTGAGCCGATTGCCCGCGCGCTCGTCGCCCGGTTGCCGCTTACTTCCCAGGTCCTCATCCTCGAACCAAGTTTCGGTGATGGGGCATTTCTCGTCCCGTTGGTCGAACGCCTGATCCAACTGCATGAGGGCAGCCCCGCGGAACGACTCGCGCGGGTCTACGAGCGGAATCTCTTCGGTGTCGAACTCGACCCGCAGCTCTACGACCAGGCACTCTTGCGGTTGACTGACGCATTCGGTCCGTTGCCCGAGAAGCATCACCTGCAGTGTGGTGACTTCTTTCGCAGCTCGTTCGCGGCGGAATCGTTCGACCTTGTGGTGGGGAATCCACCCTTCGGCGGGACGATCGATCCCGCGCTGCAGGATGCGCTGGATCGCGAACTTGGCATGCGGAATGGCTTGAAGATCAAAAAGGAAACGTACGCCTTCTTCATCATCCGGTCGCTCGATCTCCTCGAACCGAACGGGCGGCTGGTCTTTGTCTGCAGCGATACGTTTCTCTCCATTAACACCATGCGCGGCCTGCGCGAATATCTGATGACGACTGGTGCCACGATCGTCGAACTGCTTCCGGGGAGTTTCGACGAGACGAACCATCCGATGGTCGTACTCGACCATCAGATGGCCCTGCCGCCGCGAGTGCGCGTCTTCGAGCAGCCGCTCGCACTCGAGGCCATCCGCTCGACAGGCAATTCTTCGTGGCTGCTTTCAACGGCCCTCGAACCTTACTTCCGTGGGCCGAAACTGGGTGACTTCTTTGTTGCGTCGAGCGGGATGACGATCGGCCGGAATGAGCTCTTCCTGCGGGAAATCGTGGACGGTGTCATCGAAGAGCCCTGGGAGTTCACGTTCTTCGAGGAGCCGATCACGCTGGAGCGGGAACGCGAACGGGCGCGGCTGGGCCAGCTTTCCCCCGCGAAGGTCGCGGAAATCGAAGCCAAAGAAGCGGCGCATGCGACACGGCGCAACGTCCGCTGGACACCACGCGACACACCGCAGCGGATCACGTTGCCGCATCCCGACTATCGTCCCTACAACAAGGCGAGCAGCCAGATTCTGTATGCACCGCCGACCCATGCGATCTACTGGAAGGACGAAGGCGACGCCGTCCTGACGTTCAAGAAGAATGGCAACTGGTATCTGCATGGTGTCGGTGGCGGCCCGTACTTCGGTCGTGAAGGACTCACTTGGCCGCTCATCGCGCCCCGCTATCATGCCCGCTTCCTGCCGCCCGGTTGCATCCTCGACAGTGGCGCTCCGTGTGCCTTTCTGCGCGAAGGAACGCCGCGGGAAGAGCTCTTCTTCGTACTCGGCTGGCTCCTGACAGATCTCTGTACCCGTCTGCAGAAAGACGTCCTCAACCACACGCGGAACATCCAAAGCAAAGACTTTGAACGGTTACCGTATCCCTTCTGGGTCGCACCCGAGACCAAATCCGCAGCCATTCAACTGGTCGAACAGCTGCTCGACCGTGCTCAAAAGGGGACACCGCCGATGCCGGAAGACATCCGCAACTTGATGGCTCTTTACGAACCGCGTTCAATTCTCTTGTAGGGTGGGCTGTGCCCACCATCTGCTGATGCTCCATCGGAAAGATGGTGAGCACAGCCCACACTACAATTTCAGTCCCACAGCGCTGATGTCAAATCGATCGCGGCGTCCATGCCGTACTCGCGGGCTTCCGCAGAAAACAGCGGTTTCTGGCCGGTCGGTAGCAGTTCGGCAATCAGGCGGCCGTTCGCGGCTCTGCCGCGGAGTTTGGTCACGAAGAGGTCCCGCACCTGGTATTGATTGTTCGCATCCAGTCCCATCACTTCCGCGATGCGGGTGATCTTCCGCGAACCGTCTTCCGAGAACCGTGAGAGCTGCACGATCAGTTGAATCGCTGAGCCAACCTGCGCGCGGGCGACGTAGACCGGCAGTTCGACGTCGGACATCAGCGAGAGCGTTTCCAACCGTGTGAGGGCATCCCGCGGCGATGTCGCATGGACCGTTGTGAGGCTCCCCGCATGTCCGCTGAGCATCGACTGCACCATATCGAGGGCTTCTCCCCCGCGGACTTCACCCACCAGAATTCGATCGGGCCGCATGCGCAGCGAGGCGACGAAGAGCTGCCGGATCGATACGCCGCCGCGGCCCTGGGTGTCGGCTTGCTGGGCTTCCAGGTAGAGCGTGTGTGGCTGGGCAAGACGCAGTTCCGAACTGTCTTCGATGACGACGACGCGTTCTTCATCCGGGATCGCCGTCGAGAGGGCGTTCAGCATCGACGTCTTCCCGGTCCCGGTCCCCCCCGCAACGATGGTGTTCTTCTTCAGTCGTACGCAGAGTTCCAGAAACTCTTTCGCCACGGGTGAGACGCTTCCCAGACGAATGAGGTCATCGAGCGTGAAGATATCGCGACTGAATTTGCGAATCGTGAAGTAGATCCCGCGGCGGGCACTCGGCGGCAGGACCACATGCACGCGCGATCCATCGGGCAACCGGGCGTCGAGGATTGGCCGATTTTCGTCGATTTCGCGGCCGACGTACTGGGCGACGTTATGGACGGCCGAGAGGAGCGCATCATGACTGGGGAACGCGGCATTGGTCCGCTCGAGCCGACCGCGGCGTTCGATGTAAATCTCGCGGTACCCGTTGATCATCACTTCGGTGATGGTGTCGTCCTGCAGGTACTGTCGAATCGGCCCGAGAAAGAATCCCAGACTCGCCTCAAACACCGCTTCCCGCGACATAACGCATTTCTCCAAACATTGAGCGGCACGGCGCTAGCCGCCGGTGTCTCTGGGACTGATGACGATCGAATTCATGCCCCTGAATCAGTCAACGAACAACCCCGGAAAACAAACCCTGATCTCAAAGACACCGGCGGCTAGCGCCGTGCCGCTCAAGGGATACCCAGTCGATGTCAGGATCCATCTCCCTCACGATATACTAATCTGCTTGCAACAGCCCCCTCCAGCAGGATCGCCGTATGTTGACGTCGGTAGCTCGCGAACGGGACTTCCCTTCGCTCATGGGCCGCACTTATCTGAATACGGCAGCGGAAGGAATTCCTCCACGCGCCGTTCACGATGCGCTCGCACAATATTTTGTTGATAAAGAACTCGGAATGGACGGCCGCGTCCCTCATTTCGCCACGCTCGACCGGACGAAAGCCCTCGTCGCTGACTTCTACGGGCTGACACCGGAGGAAATCGCGATCTGCTCGTGTTCGTCGGAAGCGTACAACCTGGCCGCGCTGGCGATGCGGCTTCAGCCGGGGGACGAGGTCGTCATCAATGACCTCGATTTCCCCGCGGGAGCCACACCCTGGCTGCAGCCGACGTGCGCCGCGACGGTCAAAGTCTGGCGCTCACGGAACGGTCAACTGCAAGTCGCTGACCTCGTGCCGCTGCTCTCACCGAAAACGCGGCTGGTGACGACATCGCTCGTGAGCTTCTACAACGGTGCAGTCCTCCCGCTCGCCGAGACGCTCGCGGCGGTGCGGAAGCACAGTCCCGCGTTGTTTTCGCTGGACGTCACGCAGGCCCTCGGTCGGATTCCGCTCGACCTGCGGGATGTCGACCTGATCATCAGTTCGACGCACAAGTGGATTCTCGCCAGCCATGGCGGCGGTCTGGTCGGTGTTCCCGGTCGACGGGCAGCAGAATGGACCGTGCCCGCGGGGGGCTGGCTCCATCTGCAGGATGCCTTCGGAGCAAACCGTTTCGAGCAGGCTGTCAGCAAGCCGGGGGCTGCGGGCTTCGCCGTCGGCATGCCGAATTTTCCGGCGATCTATGCGATTGAAGCGGGACTGAAGTACCTGCAGGGGGTCGGCGTCGCCACGATCGATGCTGCCACGCGCCCGCTGATGCAGCATCTCTTGAGCGAACTCCGCAAGTTGCCGGTTGAACTACTGACGCCGACCGACGGCCCGCTGGCCGGGATCGTCGCGTTCCGTCATCCCGATGCAGACTGGTTGAATCAGGCCCTGCACGCGCAGCAGATCCACGTCATGTCCCACGCCGGCCGCATCCGGATCGCGGTGCATGGGTATAACACGGCGTCCGACGTTGAAACCGTGCTGAGCGCACTCCGGGCAGCGCTGTGACGGTCGGATCGCGAAGACGCAAGCGGGAGGCGGGCGCTTGCAATCCGGTGATGGCTGAATATGCTCGATGAGATTGACGAATGTGGATACTTCCCTTCTCCGGAGTCGTGCTGATGTCGCGCTGGTGCTGGCTGTTGGGACTGTTGGTGCTCGTGCCGTTTCCGGTGGCTGCGGTCGATCCGCCGAGTGGGGATGCAGCGGTCATTGACCCGGCTGCGAAGCTGGAAGAACTCTGGAACGCGGGCGAGTTCACCGAGGGGGTCGCGGTTGCGAAGGACGGGCTGGTCTACTTCAGCGATATCGCGATGAAGGGGACGACTCCCGGCCGCATTCTCAAGTTCGACCCGAAGACGAAACAGACGACGGTGTACGTCGCGGACAGCGGCCAGAGCAACGGCCTCTTCTTCGCTGCCGATGGTCGCCTGCTCGCCTGCTGCGGGGCAAACATCGGGCATCGGGCGCTGTGTGAAGCTCTACCGAATGGAACGATGAAGAAGCTCGTTGAGAAGTTCGATGGGAAGACCTTCAATGCTCCGAACGATCTTGTCGTGCACCCCAAGGGCTGGATCTACTTCAGTGATCCGCGGTACGTCGGCAAGGAGCCGCTCGAACTCAATCACATGAGTGTCTACCGGGTCGATCCGAACGGGTCGATTCATCGGGCGACGACCGACATCAGCAAGCCGAACGGTGTGATCCTCAGTCCCGATGGGCAGACCCTGTATGTTGCGGAAACCGATAACGGCGCAACGGGTCTGGAGCCGGAAGGGACCGCTCCGGGAAAGCCGCGATTTACGCTGAATGCGTTCGCGATCCAGGCCGACGGGTCACTCGGAACGAAGAAAGTGCTGGCTGATTTCGGCGGCGAACTCGGCATCGACGGGATGACGACTGATACCGATGGTCGCATCTATGCCGCGTTTCGGCGTGATTCGCACAAGGGGATTGTCGTCTTCAACCCACAGGGGAAAGAGATTGCCTTCATCCCGACACCGAGCCTGCCGACGAACTGCACCTTCGGCACCGGCGATGAAAAATCGACGCTCTACATCACCTCCGGCGAAGGGCTCTACCGGATCAAAGTGAAGACCACCGGGTTTCATCCCGAGTTGAAGTAAGGTCTGTCCCTGTAGGGTGGGCTGTGCCCACCAAACTTTACCATCCATCACAAGAGAAGATGGTGGGCACAGCCCACCCGACAAATACGTTGGAGCGGAGCATCCCGATGGCACGCACCGACGCTGAGCCACGGATCGTGCGGCTGCGGGATCTGGAACCGGGTGAGGGGGGCGACTGCTTCGCTTTGCTTGTGAAGAAGGACCTCGGCAAGACGCGCGACGGGAAGCCATTCTACCGGGCACAGTTTCGTGATGCCGTCCGTTCTGTCACAGCGATGATCTGGGCCGATGGGGGCTGGTTCGACGATTGTACCCAGCACTGGCAACCCGGCACCTTCTATAAGCTGCGGGTTCGCTACTTCGAGAATCAGTACGGTGCGGGGATCGAACTGGAACGGATCCGACCAGTGGAAGCGGGCGATGCCGCCGCCGGGTTCGATGCCAACGAGTATTCACCCCGTTCTGAACGTCTGCCGCAGGAAATGTTCGACGAACTCATTGGGCTCGCAGAAAGCGAGATCGACGACCCGCACGTGCAGCAACTCACCATCACAATTCTACGCGAACGCGAGCCGATGCTGGTCACGCTGGCAGCGGCGGTGCGTCATCATCATGCCTATGTCGGCGGCTTCGTCGAGCACATCCTTTCGGTCACGCGAAATGCCATCTTTCTGGCTGAGAAATACCGGGCCCTCTATCCCGATCTCAATCTGTCGAAATCGCTGGTCGTCGCGGGAGCCATCCTGCATGACATCGGGAAGACGCTGGAGCTGGAGCAGCGACCGACGGGGGCCGAATATACGCCAACCGGCCGCCTCATCGGGCATATCGTCCTCGGTCGCGATCTGGTGCGGGAAGCGGCCCGGGTGATCGACGGGTTTGATCCCGAGACGCTGTTGCGGCTGGAGCATCTGATCCTGTCGCATCAGGGGACGCTCGAATGGGGGAGTCCCGTGGTGCCTGCCACGCCGGAAGCGTTACTGGTCCATTATGCGGACGACATCGACGCGAAGTTCCAGATGCTCGTGATGGGCTTGACGGCTCCCATTGTGGCCGGTCAGGAAGTCTTCACCAGTCGAGAGAATCCGCTGCAGCGGCGGCTGTTCCGCGGCTTACCAGCCGAATCGAAAGAAACGCCGTGAAACACTGGTGCCTGATTGGCGTTCTCTGCAGTTGGTCGATTCACCCGCTGCGGGCCGAAGAGCCCACCACACTGACGGTCCGCGATACGCTCGCTCCGGCAGCCGCGGCGAATGACGATGAACGGACCTGTCTGGACGGTCTCGTCTGGAAGCCGGTGGAGTTTACGGTCACCCTGCACGCGGCCACGGAAGACGAGCCGACCCAGCGGGTCGTGCGTTATCCTTCGCCGATCGATTCGGGAAACGCGGTCAACGACAAGGTCTCGCTCATCTGGTATCAGGCGGCGGAGGTCCCCGTCGGCGAGCGTCGACCGGCGATCATCGTTGTGCATGAATCGGGCTCGGCGATGCCGGTCGGGAAACTCTTCGCGAAGCGATTCGCTGACAAGGGTGCCCATGCGTTCCTGATTCATCTGCCGGGCTACGGCCTGCGGCGACAGGGTAACCAGCGGCCGACCGGTGAGCAGTTTCTGCTCGCGATGCGGCAGTCGATCGCCGATGTCCGCCGGGCACGCGATGTCGCCGCGGCGATGCCGGGAGTCGATCCCGATAAAGTTTCGCTGCAGGGAACAAGCCTGGGGGGGTTCGTCTCTGCGACGACAGCCGGGCTCGATCGCGGGTTCGATCAGGTCTTCATTATGCTCGCTGGAGGCGATCTCGTCGGTCTGATGGAACGGGGTGAGCGTGAAGTAGCCGAGTTGCGTCGGCGGCTGGAACAGGCAGGTTACACTGGCGAGAAACTCCGCGACCTGTTTCACCCAATCGAACCGAACCGGCTGGCCCGGCGGGTCGATCCGCAACGGACGTGGCTTTACTCCGCCGAGCAGGACCGCGTGGTCCCGCTGGCCAATGCCTTCGCCTGGAAAGAGCGGGCCGGACTCGACAGCGAACATCACGTGCGCCTGCTCGGTGACCACGTGACGACGATCATCTATCTGCCGGTGATCCTCGATCACGTGATGCAGCGGGTCCGCCCGACAGTCGCGGTTGCTCCCTGAAAACAGGGGATTCTTGCCAGCGAGTGCGGGACGATTCCCCCGACTCTGTTAGCAGGGGTATACTGTCGGCCGTGGATTCTTCCGAAAAAACATCTGCTGGAGTTGCCTCGATGACGAACCGCAGTACCCGCCGAACCTTCCTCAAGACGACCGCGGCCCTCGCCGGCGCGGCGTTACCCTACTGGTACACGACCGAGCAGAACCGCGCGCTCGGCTACAATCTCGTCAACGGGCGGCCGGTCCTCGGCTGCATCGGGACGGGTGACCGTTGGCAGCAAGTTGTCAATGGGGCACTGAACTATTCCGATGGCGTCGCCGTCTGCGACGTTGATCGGAAGCACATGGAGCAGGGCCGCGATCGCGTCAAAGACACGATGGCCAAGAAGGGCAAAGAAGCCCAGGTCGAAATGTACGAGGACTACCGCAAGCTCCTCGATCGCAAAGATATCGACGTGGTGACGATCGTCACCCCCGATCACTGGCACAGCAAGATCTCGATCGATGCGATGCGCGCGGGGAAAGACGTCTACTGCGAAAAACCCCTCACCCTGACGATTCACGAAGGGAAGCAGATTCGCAAGGTCCTGCAGGAGACCAAGCGGGTCTTCCAGGTCGGGACGCAGCAGCGGAGCGAAATGGGCCTGAACTTCCTTAAGGCCGTTTCGATGATCAAGCAGGGCCGCATTGGCCAGGTCCAGCGCGTGATCGTGGACATCGGTGGTGCTCCGGGTGCGAAAGACATCCCCGAAGCGGAAATCCCCGCCGAACTCAACTGGGACATGTGGCTCGGCCAGGCCCCGATGGTCAAGTACCGCAGCAAGGCTTCCGGCGGGAAGTACCCCCACAGCCGTGTTCACTACGAGTTCCGCTGGTGGTACGAGTACTCCGGCGGCAAGATGACCGACTGGGGTGCCCACCACGTCGACATCGCCTCGTGGGCGCTCGGCATCGATGAATCGGGCCCGCTCAGCCTGGAAGGGACCGCCGAGCATCCCTGCGAGTTCAAGGACGGCGTCCCACAGCGTGACGACTGCTACAACGCCGCGACCAAATTCGACGTGACGGTGATGTGCCCCGGCGGAGTCGAGATGCACATCGTCAGCAACTCGAAGGACGGCAACGGGATCCTCTTCGAAGGGACCGACGGCCGCTTCCACGTCAGCCGTGGTGCGATGAAGGGCGCCCCTGTCGAAGCCCTCAAGGAGAAGCCGATCACCGAGGAAGACCTGCAGAAGCTCTACAAGGGGAAGAAGCCGGGCAACCACATGGGGAACTTCTTCGAATGTGTGGCCGACCGGACCGACCCGATCTCGGACGTCTACTCGCATCACCGGGCGATGACGACCTGCCACCTGGCGAACATCGCGATTCGCCTCGGCCGGAAGATCAACTGGGACTCGAAGACCGAGCAAATCGTCGGCGACGCCGCCGCGAATCAATGGCTGTCGCGTGAACAACGCAAAGGCTACGAGATCGACGTCTCGGTGTAATACCAACGGGTTGAATGGACATCCTCCGACGCCCAGGGATCGCCATCCCTGGGCGTTTTTCATTGCATTCCGGACGTCAACGTCGGTACAAATGGCCCGATGAACACATGTGATTCTTGAGAGGGTTGGGCCAATGACGCAACCAAGCGGCGAAGTCCAGTTTGATCGAATTTATCGCGATGAATTGTCGGAAGTCGTCTCGCGTCGACTTCAACTCACCACAGAGTATCAAACTCAACTGGAGAGTTTGTCCCAGCAGGCGAACGATTCGAATTGCAAGTTGAAAGACGTTCAGCATGCAGCCCTGCAGGCTGACCTCTGCGGCCTCGCGATTTCCGGGGGTGGGATACGCAGTGCGACGTTTGCGCTCGGCGTCCTGCAGGGACTCGCTGCCACGCGAATGCTGCCGCGGTTCGACTATCTCTCGACGGTTTCCGGTGGCGGGTACATCGGCTCGTGGCTGATGAGCTGGATCCGCGCGCAGGGTATGACTCGCGTGGAAGACGGATTGCAACCACCCCGGTTGCGGGCCCATACGTTCCAGACACCCGATCCGCCGGAAGTTCGTCACATCCGCCGCTACAGCAATTACCTCGCCCCGCGCCCGGGGCTCTTCACGGTCGATGGGTGGACGCTGATTGCCATCTTCGCCCGCAACATGCTGCTCAACCAGGCGGTGCTCTTTCTGGTCGCGCTCGGCCTGTTGCTGATGTTGCGTGGTGTGATCGAAGTCTTTTCGATTGCTCATTCTGTTGAGAAAAACTCGTTTGCTCCATACGGCATCACTATCGTGGTCGCACTTACGTTACTTGCCGTACTCTATTGCAATCGAAGATTCGTGACCCACGGCCCAGGGGCTGGGCCGTCTCGACCGTGGTCTTTGGGATGCGTCCCGTGGATCTGTGTCTCGATTCTGGGATCAATCCTATTCGCCACACTGGCCGCTGCGGATTGGTATGCAGGAGAGTTGGCTAGTCAGTCATTTATCGAGACCATCGCGATCTCCGCTGCCTATCTGGCTGTGTGGGGGACGCTTTGCCTGCCATTAGGGAAGGTGTACACGGGCTCCAAGCGCCCGCGGTGGATGTATTTTGCGCTTCGGGCTGTTTATGGAGGCATGGGCGGCGTGCTCTTCGGACTGCTGACCTTCGCTTGGTGGTCGAACATCCTGCCGGCGACTCAAGCAGGCAAAGAATTCAAGCCGTCGTCAGCCGCTGCGGTGACTGTTGATTCCGTTGATGATGGCAAGCTGACTTCCACATCGATGAAGCAGACAGAGCCCCCCCCCAAGACATGGCGCGGATTCAATTCGTTGAGCACAACCGTCGCGACGGTGGCCACGTTCGGTCCCGCAGTGATGATGCTGCTGATCGTCCTGGCCAATTTTCTGATGCTGGGTGTCAGCGGGGCGCTGTTGACGGAAATCGACCGCGAAAAGTGGTCGCGTCTGAATGCCTACCTGATGGTCTCCGCAGCCGTGTGGATCGCGCTCACCGGCGGGATGATCTACGGGCCATGGCTGGTCGGCATTCTCTGGTTGAACTCATCCGGTGGTGCGCAATGGGTCACGGGGCTTGCCGGTGCTGGCTGGTTCGGGACACTCCTCGCTGGATTGAGGGCCGGACAGGCGGCTGAGACCGGGGCATCGAAAAAATCCAGTCCAATGGCACTCCTGGCGGCCCTGGCACCGTTCCTGTTTCTGGTGACTGCGTGGATTGGGCTCTGCACGTTGACGACCTGGCTGGCTTACGACGTCTACGCGCGGTGGTTCGTGAAACCGTTCGATCCTCACTATCTCTTTTGGAATCGACTGGAATTGCTATTGAACGATCTGGATTATTGGAAGATTTCCTGGGAAAAGGGCATCCCAGGTCTGATGGTGGTCTACTTGTTCTGTAGCGGGTTTCTCTTCCTCTTCGCATCTTGGTTGCTCGGAAGAGTGATCGGCGTGAATACGTTCACGCTGCAGCACCTCTACCAGAATCGACTCGTTCGCTGTTATCTCGGTGCGTCACGCGGGACCCAACGGACTCCCGATCCGCTCACCAATTTCGATCTTGATGATGATTATCCGCTCTCGAAGCTCTACCCAGAGCGTAACGCACTCAATGAATGCGGACCGTATTACATCGTGAATGGCGCGCTGAATCAGAAAGCTTCGACCCGACACGGTCGTCATCAGGAACAGACGTCGCTGGCGGAACAGGAAGCGGAAAAACTGCAGTTCGTCGAACGGCAAGCTGAATCGTTCATCTTCACGTCCCGGTATTGTGGCAGTGAATCAACCGGGTATTGCCCATCAACGGAATTCGCCTCTGACGTCAGCCTGGGGACTGCTGTCGCGGTCTCTGGTGCCGCGGTCTCGCCGAATAGTGGCTACCATTCCTCACCGGCCGTTACCGCGCTCCTCACGCTGTTCAATATCCGGCTGGGAGCGTGGTTTGGACATCCCGGTCGAGAGCAGACTCGCGGTCATGCGAATCCGGCAGCCCAGAGCCTGCTCCTGGCTGAAATGGCGGGGAAGACCGGGAGCGACAGCGACTACGTCTATGTTTCCGACGGTGGTCATTTCGAGAATATGGGAGTCTACGAACTGATCCGCCGCCGCTGCCGGTTTATTCTCGCCATCGACAGCGGAGCCGACCCTGAGTTTCACGAAAACGTTGGGCGGCTCGTCCGGTTGGTCCGGATCGACTTCGGGATTTACGTGGAACTCGATCCGGAGACCATCACCCCCGGCCCAGACGGGCTCTGCAAGTCGCACATCATCGTCGGCCGCATTCATTATGGTGATGTTCACCAGTATGAAGACAACTACCAACCCCAGCCTGTGGGCGATCCCAGTTTTTCAGCGGAGGCCAACCATGGAATCATTCTGTGGATCAAGAATGGGCTCACCGGAGATGAACCGGGTGATGTCCGCAATTACAAGCTCATGAATCCGGCGTTTCCCTACGAAACCACGCTGGACCAGTTCTTCAGCGAATCGCAATTCGAGTCGTACCGCGCATTGGGGATCCACTCGCTTCTGCATTCTGTCCGCATCCCGAGTCCGGTCGCCAGAGAATCCAGTACGCACAACCATCCGCCGGTCACCTTGATGGCCGACCTATACCCATCGCCGCAGCCGATGCAGATGGAGACTTCACGGTCAGCGTTGGAGTGGGTCACGCGAGAAAGCCAGCTGGCTTCGAATCGCAGTGGGACTGCCCGAGACTCGTCACCGACTGAGCAGCCGGTGCTGGCCGCGGTTGAATCTCCAGGTTTCTCCACCCGTCAGCTGTTCGAGACGACCTACAGCTACTGGCTGCAAAAGCCCGATCGCTTTATCAGCGTGTATCTCAATCAGAACGATGGTTACATCAGGATCATGCAACAGCTTCGAGAAGAGCCACGTCTCAAACGGCTGTCGGCTGAACTGTATGGCACACCGGAACAACGTCGTGTTGCCGAGAAATTGGTTTCGGTTCCCGAGGACCAGCTTGCCGAGCGATTGATGGCAAATGAGATGTTTACTTTACTCTCGAACGTCTGGTTTGGGCTGAATTTTGAGCAGACTGCCGATCATCCTGCTCATCATGGCTGGCGTGGGGTCTTCAAAGATTGGTGTGCTTCTCCCACCTTAAAGGCGGCCTGGAAAGACTCGAATCACCCCTCGGAGACTCCCTCGACGGGATTGCAGCACGAATACAATCCCGCGTTTCGTCGGTTCCTGGAAAGGTTTATTGCCACGTGAGCGAACGACAGCCAGATTAGAACGACGAACAGGTCTTTCTGCGGTAGGCAAGGACAAAAAAAGAGCCAGTCCCGGTGCGACATTCGGAGTCGCTCCGGGACTGGCAAGAATTCACTGACGTCCCGTAGGGCAAGGAACCGTGCCGCTGGTTATTCACCAGCGGTCGGGGTGAAGGCCGGATCAGCGATTGGGCGGAGTTCGAGGCCGCCTGCGATTGGTTCTGCGGGGAAGGAGAGGGTGACTCCCTCACCACTGATAATCGCCGAGCGGGCGAGCAGCTTTTGCACGTGGTCGAGGGCGGGGATCACGTCGTCCCCGGCTTGTGCACGCACACGGGCGAGCAAAGCGAGACCACGGTCATAATCCGTCTTCGTCAGACCGACATCACCGTTGCGATCAACCGCGCGTTCGACTGCGGGCAGTTGCCGAGCGAGGAACGACAGCGTTTCCCCGGCGAGTTGCGGATCACGGGCCAGAATTTCGGCAACGGCCGGTCCATGGCGGTAATAGAGGTGCGACAGGCTGCGACCGGCTTCCGAACGCCGGAGGACCACGTCACGGAAGCGGCGCATGCCGTCCATGTCATCCTGCGAGAGCGGGAACGGGACCAGCTTCTTGACGGCGGGTGCCAGTCGAGCGAGGAGACAGCCCCCGGTGCTGCCGCCGCAGCTGGTGGTCACTGTGCCGAGTTGCGGACGGAACTGGGCAACGATCGAGCGCATCCGTGTTCCCTGGCCACTGGTGAAGTGGTCCATACAGGGATCGTCGACGTAGTTCATGAAGTTTTTGACGGGTGACGAAGCCGGCGGATTGCAAGACGGTCCGGTCGCTGGGCAGCCAAAGTCCGGATTCGGATGGTCTTGCGTGTCGGCAACGGAATCGCCTGTCCCGTTACATCCCCCCTCAAACGTGTGGAAAAGACCAACCCAGTGGCCGACCTCATGGGTGCCAGTGTCCCCTTCGTTGTACGGAGCCGCTGATCCACCGGGCAGAGAGGAATAGAGGCAGACGACACCATCACGCTGGGTATCGATCGAGGGGAACGGGAACGTCGCCCAACCGAGCAGCCCACCACCGTCCGTCGTGTAGAAGTTGAGGAACTTGGTTGGATCACGGCCCAGCGTCATCTTGGCAGCGAGTTCTTCCGGCGAATCCGGGGTCATCGAAAACCAGGCGGAATTATCGGTGATGCGCGGCGGAAAAGCCTGCGGGTCGTAACAGAACTCAATGCCGTGACTGTTGTATGCCGCGTTCAGCACCGCAGTTTGATCGATCCGCTGTTGTTCGGTCACATTCCCCTGCGTTCCGGCAGTGTTCCGAATGTGGATGTACTGGATGGGAATGATGACGTTGCCGTTGGCGTTCGCTTGAATACCGCGGGCTGCGAGCGCCTTGTTCACGGCTGCCTGCTGGGCTGCCGTCGGTGTCGGAGTAGCACAACGTGCCCCCGCTGCAACTACCGCTGCGCGATTGGCGTAAGTTTTCGTACCGAGTGAGATCGCCCCCTTGGGAGCTGGGTCCTTCGCCATCGCAAACCAGGTCCCGGCCAATGGCAGGACCAGACTCGACGCCATTAACCACCGCGACAATTTCATCTTCTGGCTCCGCATTCGAGGGGTCGGACAAGCTCAACGTCACTCGACGCTGTTACGAAAAAAACACTAAGGCTTCAGGTCTACCCGATGCAATTGGTGAAACTCCCTAAATTCGGATTTTCTTATGAACCCGTCCACTTTGGGTGACTGAGAAATTCCTGCAACGAGCGAGGAACTGAACATCCAATCCCTGCCAGCGATCGTGTCGGGCTCCTGTTGCAGTCCGATGAAACGCTGCGGGACAGCATGCTTCCGCTGACCATCTGAACGCACTGTTTGGGAAGACGATGGCCCTTTGGCGGAGGAGAGAGCCGGGCTCATGACAGTCTCTGGAGAGCTTCATGCAGCAGGTCGGGTAGGGTTTCCCTACTCTTTTCCTCGTGCAGGACAGCTCGCGTGTGATCGAGTCCATCCCTCCGGTAACACACAGTGATCGCGCGACCCCGCGATTCAGGGCGGATCAGTTATTGGAGTCGGATGGACCGAGGCTTAGCGAGTTCCTCCACGATTCGGGGAAAATCTGGTGGAACTCAAGGACTCGTTCTACCCTACAGATCTCGCAGACCCATTTTCTGAACCACCCTGCCCCGCGATTGACGAGCGTTTCGCCCGGCGCGACCGTGTGGTATCCTGACCCGGGAGACGGGTTACAGATGCGTAACAGCCCGTGACATCGCGGCTTCGGTCACGAGAAAGTTCCTGCATGACCGCGCTTTCGGGCGAACGTTACTGGATTGGCTTCGACCTTGGCGGCACCAAGATGCAGGCCATTGTGTGCGACCGTCAATTCCAGATCATGGCCCGCCGCAAGAAGAAAACCCGTGGTCACGAAGGGGCCGAAGCGGGTTTCCAGCGCATCTGCAGCACCATCGACAAATTGCTCGAAGAGACGCAACTGCGTCGGGATCAGATCGCGGGAATCGGCATCGGCATGCCCGGCCCCATCGACATGACCCACGGAATTGTCCTCGAAGCCCCAAATCTCGGCTGGAAGCAGGTTCCGCTGCGGGAATGGCTCGAAAAGCAATACGAATGTCCTGTCGCGGTCTGCAACGACGTCGATGCGGGGGTCTTTGGCGAATACCGTTTCGGGGCGGCTGCAGGCGCACGGACGGCCCTGGGGGTCTTTCCCGGCACCGGAATCGGGGCTGGCCTCATCTATGAGGGGAAAATCTTCCACGGGTTACGGTCGTCCTGTTTTGAACTCGGTCACATCCCGGTCGTTCCCGATGGCGCGCCCTGTGGCTGCGGCCGCCGTGGTTGCCTGGAAACAGTCGCCAGTCGGCTGGCAATCTCCGCGGAAGTGGCAAAAGCGGCCTATCGTGGTCAGGCACCACATCTGTTACGGGTCGCCGGGACCGATCTTGCGAACATTCGTAGCGGCGCGTTGGCAGAGGCGATCCAGGAAGGCGATAAAATCGTCGAGCAGATCCTCCGCGACGGTGCCCGGGCGCTGGGTGTCGTGATGGCGGGAGTCGTGAATCTTGTCCTGCCGGATGTGATTGTGCTCGGTGGGGGACTGGTCGAAGCCTTGCCGAAAATCTTTCTGGAAGAAGTCGGTGAACAGATCAAGCACCGCGTGATGCCCGCCTTCATGAAGTCAGCAGACCTCCGGGTCGCCAAGTTGGGTGACGATGCCGGTGCGCTCGGTTGTGCCGCATGGGTCGAACAGCAGCAGCAACCGGACGAGGCGTTGGTCGCTCCGGTCTGATTCCCCGTGGGACGGTGGACCTGACCGATTATGGCGATGGGCTCGGGCTGTGGTCACGCTTACTCTCAGTGGCCTGCCGGTTGTGCCTCGCTTCGTCCACGAACTTGATCGGTTTTGGTCTGCCTGCTCGGGATCGGTTTGGCGTCGCGAGGCGATTCGCCGATGACCTTCGATGATGGTGGAACGGACTTCGTCGGCACCTGGTTGAGTCGACTGCGCTGACCCCCCGCATCGTCATCGTTCTGGACGCACGAAGTCGCTGGGCACAGCCCACATTACGGTAGGTCGGTGCTCATGATTCAGGTGGAACAGCTGACCAAGCGGTTTTCTGATCTGCGTCAGCCGGGGGGCTTTGTGGCCCTGGATCACGTGAGCTTCGATGTTCAACCGGGTGAAATCTTCGGATTGCTCGGGCCGAACGGCGCAGGTAAGACGACCTGCCTGCGGATACTCAGCACGGTCTTCCGCCCGAGTTCCGGGACAGCGCTGGTGGCCGGCTATGATGTCGCCACGCATCCTGCCGAAGTCCGGGCGCGGATCGGGTTCATGTCGAACAACACCGGCATCTACGATCGGATGACCGCCTACGAGTTGGTGCAGTATTTCGGCCGGCTCTATGGGATTCCGGAAGACCTGCTCGACCAGCGGATCGAGCATCTGTTCGAGCAGTTGCAGATGCAGGAAATCCGTGATGTGCTCGGTTCGAAGATGTCGACCGGGATGAAACAGAAAGTCTCGATTGCCCGCACGATCGTGCACGATCCCCCAGTCCTCATTTTCGACGAGCCGACCTCCGGGCTGGATGTGCTCGTCGCCCGGAAAGTCGTCGAGGAGATTCGCGGGTTGCGCGATCAGGGAAAGTGCATCATTTACTCCACCCACATCATGCGGGAAGTCGAGAAGCTCTGTCATCGCATCGGAATCATCTACAAAGGTCGCCTCCTCGCGCTCGGAACCGTGGCAGAATTGCAGGACCGCTATCAGCAGCCCGATATGGAAGCCCTGTTCTTCGAACTGATTGATCGCCATGAGACGGCTGCTGTTGGATGAACGGAAGAGACCCAGCCATCGGAATGGCTGGACTTCCAAGAGTCTTCCAAATGTGCCTGATTTTCTTCCGACCAACGACCCACAACCTGCGACCGACTCTCTCCTATGAACTGGCGTAATGTCGGCCTGATCTTCCGCCGCGAAGTGCTCGATCAGCTCCGCGATCGGCGGACGTTGTTCATGGTGCTGGTGTTGCCGGTGCTGCTCTATCCTGCGCTCGGCATCGGGATGGTGCAGTTGACGGTCCTCTTTCGGGAGCAACCGCGGACGGTCGTCCTGTTGGGAGCATCCGCGCTTCCCAACCTGGCATTGACTGATGGTTCACACTTCGAAAAACGCTGGTTTCGACATCCGGAAGATTCTGCAAAGCTCACAGTCATCAGCGATGCTGCCACAACGTCAACAGATCCCGCGATCGTTGCTGCGGAAACCTTTCGGGCTCCGCTCGACCGCTGGGTGGCTCTGGAAGCGCAACGCGAAGAAGCGCAGCGGTTGAATGATGTCACGTCGCTCGCCACCCTTGAAGACGAACGGAAAGTGATTGTTGCCACGTTACAGGCACAATTCGCGACCGCGCCGTTCCAGGCGTTGATTCTGATCCCGCCGGACTTTTCTTCTAATCTGGCAGCGATGCAGACCGCCGTCCGTGAGCACCGCGGGGAGTCAGCAGCCAGTTATGCTCGCCCCATCGTTCTGCATAACAGTGCTGACGAGAAATCGTTGATCGCCTATTCCCGTGTTGAACGGGTGATGTTGAACTGGGAACAGGCGCTCCTCAAAGAAACGCTGGTCGCGGTTGGACTGCCTGCCAGTCTGCCGACACCAGTCGCCCCCATTCCGGTCGACGTCGCCGCCGCAGAGGAAATCGCGGCCAACATCTGGAGCAAACTCTTCCCGGCCCTGCTGATGATGATGGCGCTCACCGGGGCGTTTAACCCGGCTGTCGATCTGGGTGCGGGAGAAAAAGAACGCGGGACGATGGAAACCCTGCTGATCTGTCCGGCGACACGGACAGAAATCGTGCTGGGGAAATTCTTCACCGTGATGACGTTCAGCGTCGCGACGGTGATCCTCAACCTTTCGAGTCTCGGATTCACCGGGAAGTACATGGTCTCGCTGACGGCCGGAGGCCCGATGTCACGGATTGGCGATCTCTCGCTGCCGCCGCTGACCTCGCTGGCGTGGGTCCTGATCGTCCTGTTCCCGTTGTCGGCCTTGTTCAGCGCCCTGTGTCTCGCCCTGGCGACATTCGCCAAGAGCAGCAAGGAAGGACAGTACTATCTCACGCCGCTGTTGATGGTCACCCTCGGGTTGACGATGTTCTGCCTCTCGCCCGCCGTCGAGATGCAGCCGTTTTACTCGGTCATCCCCGTGATGGGACCGGCGCTGTTGTTGAAGGGCCTGCTGATGGGTGGGCCGCACGCTTCAGCCTTACTGGTCTATGTGGTGCCGGTCCTGTTCGCCTCGGTGGGATATAGCGTCCTCGCGCTCTGGTGGGCGATCGATCAATTCGGGAGTGAAGCCGTCCTGTTCCGGGAAGCAGAACGGTTCGATCTGCGGTTGTGGATCCAGCACCTCTTGCGTGACAAAGAACCGACGCCCTCGTTCTCGGAAGGGGTCTTCGCGTTTGTCCTCATCATGCTGCTGCAGTTCCTCGCGCTGCGCGTCCTTCAGGCACCGCTCGCGGGAGTGGAAGGCGACGCCCGCACGCTGGTGATGATGCAGATTCTGGTGATGCAGCAACTGGTGATCATCGCGACGCCCCCGCTGTTCATGGGGGTGATGCTGACCACCAGTGTGGTCGAGACCTTCCGGCTGCGGCTTCCACGGCTCAGTGATCTGGCTCTCGCGGGTCTGCTGGCGGTGACGCTGCATCCGCTGACACTGGAATTTTCGGCATCCCTGCAGTGGTTTTTTCCACCCCTACCCGACAGCGTCGCCCAAGCACTGGGAGCCATGACGAGTGACTCGCTCCCGTGGTGGCTGCCGCTGCTCGTCTTCGCCCTCGCACCGGCGGTCTGCGAGGAAATCGCGTTTCGCGGGTTCATTCTTAGTGGATTGGGTCAAACCGGCCGACAAGGGCTGGCGATCGTTCTCTCGGCCCTCGCGTTCGGGATCATGCATCTGATCCCGCAACAGGTGTTGAATGCGTCGTTACTGGGGCTGGTGCTAGGGCTGATCGCCACCCGGACGCGCAGTCTGTGGCCGTGCATCCTCTTTCATGCGCTGTACAACGGACTGGAAGTCAATCGCAACCGCTGGGGGAAAGACTTCAACCCCAAAGGCTGGGAACTCTTCTTCCAGGTTGAAGGGGGCTTGCGCTATCAGCCAGCGCTGTTAGCGATCTGTGCACTGATCGCTGCGGGATTGCTGACGTGGCTGATCCGCCGCCCAGAGGCGGATGTCCCCTCTGCCGAAGCTGTGCAGGCTGATTAGCGCGCTTTCGTCACTCTCAATACCAGAGGAATCGCTGGGACTGCTGGCGATTGTCGACGAGGTCCTCATTGCGGAGTGTGTCGGGGTTCGACGAGGCGGGGTGTTGAGGGTTCGTCATCGGTTCACGGATGAGTCATGGGAGTTGCTGCCCGACGTCTTTTCGGCAATGCCTAGTGCCGTGGACGCTGCGGTGTCACCGATCCCGTGCGGATCATCCAGCCATCGAACGTAATCCCCTGATCGAGATTCTGATTATGAATCGACGTGAGCAGCCCGAAGTAACAGACACCGCTGAAGTCAGCGAAGCCATCGGGCGATTCATCCGGGACCCGCGCTGCCCAAGACGTGACCCAACCGGTCCCGGTTTCCGTGAAGGGACCGGCATACGTCCCACCGAAAAGCACACCGTACTCCCAGTAATCGAGTTGGCCCGCATCACTGAACGATGCACTGTTGATGCCGTAGAAGCCCAGGTTGGTGACGAATCCCCCGGCAAACCGTCCCCCTCGAACCCCAGCTGCGACTTGGTTCTCCACCCATGTCACCGCGACCAGGAGCAGTAGTGCCGTTCGGAACCAGCGCATGAGTGACCATCCTCAGAAAACCGACGTCGAGTTTGAGACTCGATTATCCTTCGCGACTGGGAGCCGACGCCAGTCGCAAGGGGTTGTTAAGATCACGCCGACCTGTTTGCGTCGGCTGGTGTATCCCCAGGTGCTCTAGTTGTTTATCCTGTCTTTCCTCGAAGTGAAAATGTGTCTCTCATCGGCAGAGTCAGCGGACACTCACGAAAGCACGATCGATGACTGACAAGAATTCTGGTCGCCGTTCGCTGTCACGTCGCACGTTTCTCCGCGGTGCGGGAGTCGCGTTGGCATTGCCCTGGCTGGATGCCATGCGGCCCGCGTTCGCTTCCGAGTCGGCGGCTGCGGTTCCGCGTCGGATGATCTGCATGGAGACGAACATGGGGATTCTGCCCCAGTTCTTCTTCCCCGAGCAGAGCGGCCGCGATTACACGCTGACGCCCTATCTCGAAAAGCTGGCTGCTCATCGTGGGGATTTCACCGTCTTCTCCGGAACGAGCCTGCCGGGGGTGACCGGGGCCCATGCAGCGGAGAAATGCTTTCTGACAGGGACGCCGCATCCCGAACGGGGTGGGTTCCGCAATGGTGTCTCCCTCGATCAATACGCAGCCGAACTGATCGGGAACCGCACGCGGTATCCGTCGTTGATACTCGCCAACAGCAATGAGGGCTCGACACTCAGTTACACCCGCAGCGGCGCACCAATCCCCTCCGAAAAGAGTCCGAAACGGCTCTTTCAGAAGCTCTTCGTGCAGGGTTCTCCGAAAGAAGTCGCCGCGAATGTGGAAGCCCTGCAGCAGGGACGCAGCCTGCTCGACTTCGTCGGCGATCAATCGCGCCGTCTGAACCGGTCGCTTTCGTCGAGCGATCAGCAGCGGATGGAGCAGTACTTCACGTCGGTTCGCGAACTGGAACGACGGCTGGCCGCCTCGCAGGAATGGGAAACGCGCCCCAAACCAGTCGTGACCGCGAAAGCTCCCGAAGACATCGACGACCCGCGGGCCTTCGTGCAGCGGACAAGGCTGTTCTTCGACGTGATGAAGCTCGCGCTCGAGACCGATTCCACCCGGCTGATCTCCTTCTTCATCGATACCACGGTGATTCATAACATCACCCACCATGGCAATCGTCCGGAAGTCCTTGCCGAGCTCCGGGGACATGAAGAAGGCCAGTTCGATGCGCTGGGTGGTTTTTTCAAGCTACTCAGTGAGACGAAAGAGGAAGGAGTCTCCCTGCTCGACAGGACGATGCTGCTCTACGGGACCTGCATGGGGAGTGCCAACTCGCATTCGAACGTCAACCTGCCAGTCCTGCTCGCCGGAGGCGGCTTCAAGCACGGCCAGCACCTCGCCTTCGATCCGCAGAACAACTACCCGCTCTCGAATTTGTACGTCTCAATGCTCCAGCGGTTGGGAATCGAAACCGACGAGTTCTCCACCGGCAAAGGGACGTTCCGTGGGCTGGAGATGGCGTAGCGTGGGCGGTGAGTGATCGCAGCTGCCTCCCGTAGGACCAACGCAGCTTGTGTGATGACCGAAGTCTCCGGTCCGCACGAAGATCTCCCAGGCTTGGCGGAGCGACATCGTGCACTCCGTGACAAGCATTTCGCCCTGCCTCCTGTACGGCCAGGCAGCGCGAGATCGCTGCGGGGCTGATGACCTCAAGCAGATCACCCCGCCCGTGTGACTGGTCATCATCACTCGCAAACTGAACCATAGAACACTACAAATCGCCCGAATTCATCCTGCAGGGCAGGGCGAGCGCCTTTTACAAGAGGCCGAGTTTGGTGAAGAGGCGTTGGGGTTTCCGGTAGTGGCTGCGTAAGGTGGCGGCGAGATTGCCGGTGGCATCAGCGCGGAGACATCCGAGGGCGGCGTTCCGCAGAGCGGC
>JBGATC010000066.1:0-29236 GCA_044229335.1 Planctomycetaceae bacterium
GCCGCTCTGCGGAACGCCGCCCTCGGATGTCTCCGCGCTGATGCCACCGGCAATCTCGCCGCCACCTTACGCAGCCACTACCGGAAACCCCAACGCCTCTTCACCAAACTCGGCCTCTTGTAAAAGGCGCTCGCCCTGTCGGTTCGCTTCCGCTGGTCGGTCCGAAGAATTGTCCATAGTCCTGAGTGTCATCTCAAAAAACGAGCGACAATCAACTCGACCGTGGTGACTTGCCAGATCGAGTGCAACTCCGATTCTCAAAGTCGGCGATTTGCCAGCATAACAAGCCATTTCAGCCGTTTCAAAACTGGTGTGTTTCCCTCGCATCCAGCTCAGGGAACATCTCCAAACCAGCCTCACAGCGTCGAGGCTGCGACAGGGAACCAGCGCTGTACTTCCCATGTCCGGGCTGCTGAGCCAGGCGGCTTCTTTGGCGGCGAGAAATCACCGGGCGACTTGGCAATCCTCGCCCGCTGCACAAGTCAGTTCGGCGTGCTTCTGCCGCGCGACCATTTCCTCAGCATAACGCGCTCCGCCTCGGCCAAGACAATCGCGGGTACAACTCGCATGGCATCGAGAGGTTCCCGAAACTGCTCAGCACGACACGAGAAATCATCCCCGCGGATCGCATTCATGCTGTTCAGGTCAGATCGTGTTGAATGACATGCGACCGCCGACTTTTAGCTCGTCATTCTGGGAATAATGGGAACGTTTCGCGGTTCAATCAATGATCGCCTCTGCCGGAGCGAAGCGGCGGTGTGACTGATTCATCTGCGGGAACGTGGTGTCTGGATGCGATCCGAAACGCCCCGTCCTGGCCGCCAAGTGCCGCATTCTGCGCCGCGCAGCCGCGAACACCCAGCCTTTCCCGCGGATTCCGGGGGCGGTTCAAATCCTGCCCCGCAACTTGATTTAACGGTAGCAATACTGCCCTATCGTCGGGTTACACCGAAGGCCGCCATCTCCGGATGGCGGCCTTTTCGCATTCTGTTAGCCACCTTGAGTCTCTCTCAAATTCTAAGCGACTCGCTCTCGTCCTGACGGGCGTATCGCTCCACGCCCTGCCCGTGCCAACGTTCCGATTCCTACTTGTCCAAACTCTACCGGCTCTGTGTCTCGCGTGTGCTGCTTCAATGCCGAAGCGAGTGATCGACTGGTCTGAGTCGATCGGGTGGTGAACGATTGCTGCACACGATTCGCTCGCCACGCCACATCGTCTGCTGATGCTCGAACGTGACAACGTGCGCTGATACGTTATTCCTGTTGCGCGACAGGCACTACAGATGGACGCACCTCGGGAGAACCTCAATGAACTGCATCTTCGTGGATGTCAAATCTCTGCAGTGGGTTCTGCGACGGAGTTTAGCAGTCGCCTGCTTGCTGGTCGGTGCGTGGGGACCTGTCTCTGCAGAGACAATCGAGGTTCCGAACAACTACCCCTCGATTCAGGCCGCGATTGATGCGGCCGGGCCGGGGGATACGGTGTTGGTTTCCCCTGGCCTGTATCGCGAGCGGACGCGTCTGAAGGAGCACATGACTCTGCGGAGTGCTGGCGACGACGCCAAGGGGAAACTCGGCCTGAAGCGCGCCGAGGCAACGATCATCGACGGTGGCGGTCAGCAGGGTGAAGGGGCTGGCGTCACGATGGCCGAAGGGTCGACGGTGGACGGTTTCACTGTCACCAACGTTGGTGTCTATGACGATGCCGAATGGAGCAAGCATCACGCGACCCACGGCAACGATCAACCGCACGAACACATCGGCGCGCCGGGAACAGCCGGCATCAGCGCGACTGGTGTGACATGCACGATCCAGCACAACATCGTGCATCATATCGGCTATACGGGGATCGCCATTCAAGGAGTCGAGGGGAAACGCTGCGCGCCGCAGGTGCTTCGCAATGTGTGTTACCGCAATATGGGGGGCGGGATCGGCTCGATGCGGGGGTCGACGGCCCTCATTGAAGAGAACGTCTGCTTTCAGAATTTCTACGCGGGGATCGGCCATGAAGGGGCGAGCCCGCTCGTGGTCAACAATGACTGTTACGAAAACATTCGTGCGGGGATTGGTATCAGCGAGGGGGCGAAGCCGGTCGTCCGGGGCAATCGATGCCATCACAATCGCCGCGCGGGGATCGGGATTCGTACGGGGGCCGGGACCAGCCCGATCGTTGAAGAGAATGACTGCCATCACAACGACATGGCGGGGATCGGCTGCGAAGAAGACTGTACGCCACTGCTGCTCAACAACCGTTGCCACGAAAACGTGCTGGCCGGAATTGGCTGTCGTGAAGATGCTCGGCCGCTGATTGTGGGAAATCACAGTTTCAAGAATCAGGCGGTCGGAATCGGCTTCGAGGAGACGCAGTCGGGGCAAGCGACGGTCATCAATAACCGTGTCGAAGACAACGCCAAAGTTGCCATCGGCATTCATTCCGGCTGGAAAGTGCGGTTGGTTGGCAATGAGCTCTCGACACCGAAAGGGATGCCGCCCGCCGTCATGGTCTTCAAAGGAGCGGAGGCCGACTTCACTGGCAACACGATTCAAAGCACCGGTGTCGCGGGGGTTCGGACTGAAGGGGTGGTCCGCGTGACCGACAACACGTTCGAGTCCCCTGCTCTCCGCGCGGGTGGCCCGCCGCAATTCGCCGTGTGGGGACTGCCCGGTTCCAGCATCGTCTTCACCGGCAATACGGTGCGCGGCTGGCGGCATGCTCTCTCCGCCGACAAAGCCACCGTCACGGCCAGCGAGAATCGGATTGCCAAGTACGGGCAGATTGGAATCAGTCTCACGAATCCAGCGACAACGGCGGTGATCGTTGGCAACCACTTCGAGAGCGAAACCGATCGCGAGGGAGTCAAGGTGACCGGTGGCCCAGCGCTGGTCGTGAACAACTCCGTCGAGAAACCAAAGCCCATCAGTGACCAAGATGCGGCTCACAATCAACCATGATCGCGCGGACATTGCTGGAGTTGGACGGGAATGCCGATCGTCTGGATTGGCTCGGGGCTTGAGCGCAGGAACTGCTCCGGCAACCCGATCGTCACCCACTCGAACCGCTCAGGTCAGTTCAGCCTGCATCAGGCCCTGGGTGCCGAGGGCGTAGAACGTGTATTCCACGTCGGCAGTCTTGTCCCAGGCGGCGGCGAGATAGCCGCCGGTTGGCAGTTCCAATTCTTTAAGGAACCGTCGCAGCCGTTTCGTCGGGAGAATCTCCGGTCGGCCGAGATCCAGCGATGTCACGAGCCCGGTGAAGGTCGAGAGGGTGTCGGAGAACGGGATTCGGGTGTTGGCCTGAAAGCCGCCGTCGTCACCGCGGACAAGTTCCAGGAATGCGGCGGTCTGATCGCGAACACCGTCATCGAGTGCGTCGAACATCACCAGCAGACCGATCGCAGCGGCCGTGGGATTGGTCCCGCTGCGACGCATGGCGGCCATCTCGACAAAGCCCCCGTCTTCCCGTTGCCGCTGACGGATGAAGTCGAGCAGCGACTCGGGTTGCGGAAGCGGTCGCCCGATCAGTTCATAACAGAGCGCCACCAGGAACGAGTGATACGTGCTTCCCGCGATACTGGCAGCGGTTTTTGCGTAGCCGCCATCCGATTTGCGGAAACGTTCGAGCTGGGTCGCGAGTTGATCAGGCCAGTCGGCGGGGGCATCAGACAGCAAGTCGATCCCGCTCCCCGACTGGACGACGAGGGACGAGTAGAGCCAGCTGACGACATCGATCACCGAGTTCGATCGAGCGGCGTTCGGTTTCAACCACACAGCGACGCGTTCCGCGGTTGCGGTATCGATCCCGCCGAGTGAGGCCAAGCCGCGGAGCGCGAACGAGGTGTAATACAAGTCGGCCTGGACACCATCTTCGAAGAGCGGTTCTCCATTCAAACCAACATCGCGGCCAGAGAATCCGCCATCGGGCAACTGCCGCGATAGCAGGAACTGACGGTGTCGATTATGGAACTCCGCCGGGAGTTGCGACAGACCGGCGGCGATCCGTTCACCCAGACGGAGCAGATACGGCGTCGTCATCCGGACGCGCCTTACCGATGCAGAATGGGAAGCAGGGAATTCGATGCCGAGATCTGCAGTTCGACCACCGGCAGCGGCGGCGGGGCCTCGCGCGACAGGACCGAATCGACGATGTAGTACAGCAACTGTCGCAAGGCGACCGGTTCCGTCTCATCGGCGAGGGCTTCGGCGCGGGCACGGCACTTCTCAACCAGGGCTTCCGCTTTCTGGAAGACGCCCAGATCCTGATACCAGCGACGCAACGCAGCGACCCGCGATCCGTTCACCAGCGTTTTGTCGGCCAGCATGGTTTCGAGGGCGGTGCGTTGCTCGGGAGTGGCGGCTTCCAGCGCCAGCGCGAGCAGCAGCGTCGGCTTGAACGTTTCCGCATCGCGTCCCGCGACCCCCTTGTTCTCGGCCCCTTCTTCCCAGTCCTGCAGATCGTTGAGAATCTGGAAGCCGACACCGAGATGCCGGCTGAACTGCGGGATCATCGCATCATACGCATCGGTCGGACCGGCAAGCCGCAGCCCGGCGTATAGCGCGGCCTCGAAGGCTGGTGCGGTTTTCAGCGAATAGATCTTCATCGCTTCCAGTGCGGTGAGCGAGGCGGCATGGGCTCCGTTCCAGCGGAGTTCGGCCCCCTGCCCGTCACACAGCTTGAGATGCGCGAGCGCGAGCCGATCGGCGATGTCCGCGACCATACCTGAATCGAGTTCCTTCCGCGACTGCGTGACCAGCCGGTAACCCAGCCCGATCAGGTGATCGCCGATGTTGATGGCCGCGTTGAGGTCGTATTCGCAGTGCAGCGTCTTGCGTCCATAGCGGTAGGCATCGTCGTCTTCGATGTCATCATGCACGAGCGAAGCCTTGTGGAAGGCTTCCATCGCTGCGGCGACACGTCGGACCGGGAGTGGAAACTCACAATCGTCGGCCAGGAGGTTGGGCGGTTGATCGGGATCACGGGTCAGGGCATCGTACGCAGCGAGCGTGACGAACGGCCGCAGCCGCTTCCCACCCCGGGCCAGCCATTGCCGTGAGACAGTTTCCGTGAACGGGAGCGGCGACAGCGGATCGACATCAGCCTTCGCTTCCCGCAGTGGGGGAACAACTTCGTCGAACTGTTCCTCGAAGATGCGATTCGCGGCCCGCATCAACGGGATGTATCCCGCGGTCTCCGCAGACTCCAGGGGTTCGTACTTGTCGAGGCATTCCCAGACCCACGCTTCATCGAGCGAGGTGTTCTTGCAGTCGCCCGAGTGAAGCGGGATGGCATACGAGGGCACCCCTGCAAGCAGGACTTTATCGATCGCTTTTTCGAGGACGTTGAGGCAGGCGACACCGAGGATGCCGTCGATGTGTCCCGAGACGATGATCTTCAGAACGACCGGCGAGCCTTCCGCCACGAGAACTTTGTAACCGAGTTGTTCGGCGCGGACTTTGTAATCGGCGATCGAGCAGGCCCCGCAGCGTTCGCAGTCGAGACCGAATTCGTCGTACTCGGCCGGGCAGCCATCGGCGTGCTTGAGGCAATGCGGCAGGAGCAACATCCGCCGGTTGAACGGTAATGCGAGGAACTGGCGCTTCCAGAAGAAGTTCCCGAGCATCACCATCGCAAAGCCGAGATAACCTTCCGGTTTGCCGAGTTGTTCGAGCATGGTCCGGCCATGCTTCTCCAGTTCGTTGCGCGAGAAGGGACGACGCTTGTCGAACGTGCGGGCATACTTCTCGGCCGCGGCTTTCAGTTCTTCGCGTTCGGCGAGCGTCGGCGGCACCAGTTTCAGATGCGATGTGCTGCGGCGTTTCGGACTGTCATTGACCGACGTTTCGAACGCCGCAGACGAGGAGTGACTCTCCTCCACGGGCGTCGTGGTCGGCCGGTCGTCGGTCACGGTGGCAGTGGAACTGGACATCACAACCTCTCGCACAATGTCGTCTGGCGCAACGCCCGACTCTCAAGAGCCCGACGGAGCGCCGCAACAGAATATACTAACGGATAGAGTCGTTCGAAGTACCACAGCTTGGCAAAATAGAAGCCAATCGGCGACGGAGTGGCCCACGAACCTTCGTCCACCTGTCGGACTAACCAGCACAAACCGCGTGCATGGGCCGCGGAATGATCCGGACAACCCGCAAGGGCTTCCAGCGCCAGCGATGACTCCTCGACGCTGGAAGGAACTCCACGGAGACCGCCCCAGCCCCCGTCGTCGTTCTGCTGACGGACGAGCCAGTCGAGTCCGCGGATCGCACGCGGGTCGGTCAGTCGACCCAGGTCACGGTAAGCGAGCAGGACCCGCGCGGTTCCATACGTGGCGTTTTCGTCGTCGGGAACATGCTGGTTGCCGAACCATAAGGGGAGCCAGCTGCCATCAGCGCGTTGTTGTTTCGCGAGAAATGCAAAACCGCTGGCGATCGCGTGCTGAATACGGTCCACCTGCTGAGCAGAACGGAGCGTGGGTGGCTCCACTTCGGCCTCGTGCCACGCGTGCAAGGCCCGCAGGGCATGGGCGGTGATGTCGCAGGAACTGCGATCGAACGGGAGCGTCCCCCAACCGCGGCAGAACGTCGGCCAACCCCCGTCCCGATTCTGCAGGTCGAGGAGCCAGTTCACGCCCGCCGAGACCGCCTGTGAACAGCGCGGCTGCAGACCGGGAAGTCGCGACAACTTCAGCAAAGCGAGGATCGCGCCGGGTGTGTCGTCGGCATCGGGCACACCGCCGGGCAGATCGGTCCAGGCCCACCCACCGGGAGCCGCCTGTGTGTAGGGATGGATCGTTTTCAACTGTTGACCGAGCAACCACTCAGCAATCGACCGTTGCTGGGATTCCGGCAGCGTCTCGTCATCAAGACCATTCAGAGCCAGCGTCGTGACCCACGTCGCGAGATTCGTATCGATCGGCCAGCTGCCGTCGGCTCGGACTGAGCGGACGAGGAAGTCGATGCCGCGTTCGACCACGGGATGATCGCTGCGCCCTGCGGCGATCAGGCTCATCGTGACAAAGCTGGTGAGCGGCGTCGCTTCGAGGAAGCCTCCCCCCTGCGGTTGAATCCGTTCGAGCTTGGCCAGCGTGGGAGCTACCGCCGCCTGTCGCAACCACCGGAGCGGCCAGAACCACGTCGGGCGTGATTTGTGTCGCACCTGACCGATGGCAATGAGTGCCGGGAGGGCGTAACTGACGACGGGAAGGCTGACGAACTTATAGAAGCTGTGTGGCAGCCACGCCAGTTCGAACGGTAACGCGGCGACATCACGCCAGTCGACCAGTCCGGCGATGGCACATTGCGTGAGAATCGGGGCCGAAAAGGTGCGATCGGTGCCATACCGGGCATGCACGGCCGGGCCCCCCCCGGCCCGATCGATCCAGGCGACCGCGTCGGTGACGACCTGTGGATAACGATCGGCTTGCTGACCGAGGACGAACGCTGCCCGCGCGAGCATTGTCGTTGAGATGTTGCTCACGCTGAGGATCGTATCACCCCAGCCACCATCAGCGTTCTGATGCGTCGCGAGCCAGCTCAAACCTTGATCGACCAGCGGTTGGAGTTCCGGGGTCCGGTGGGGAGCACGTTGAATGAGCAACGACAACGCGGCGACGGCGGTTGCAGTCGACAGGGCAGACGCGGAAAGTTCGCCGACCCAATGCCCGTCCGACGAGGCTTCGGCGAGCAGCGCAGCGGCAGCGCGTTCGTAGGCGTTCAGCAGTTCGTCGTCCGTCGGTCCAGTCACAGGCTACTTATCGCTTCGAGAGAGCAACTGGGGCTTACAGGTCGAGGGAATCGAGGCCGTCCATCAGGTCATCGAGGTCATCCCGCGGGGCAGCGGCTTTCGCTGCTTGTCGCTTGGGAATCCCGACGGTCATCCCGACCGCTTCGCGACCATCGGCGACCAGTTCGGTGTCGCGTTCCATCGCCGCCATTTCCAACGCGGAAGGTGCTCCGAACAGCTTCGACAGGTCGATCTTGAAGTCACCCGCCCCTTCGTTCGGCGCTCCGGCAATCGCTGGCGTTTTATGTTCGGGGAAGATGATGGCATTCGCGGGACAGACCCGGCTGCACGCCGGGCATCCGCGTTTACAGTTGTCCTGCTCTTCGACAAGGATGCGATCCATGCCATCGACGCCGTAGACGCCGAACAGGCAGAAATCGAGGCACTCCATGCAGTTCGTACAGAGGCTGTAATCGATCACCGGATACCAGCGGCGGCGCGGGTCAGCAGCCGGGGCTGCCACCGCAGCGGCATCACCATTCGCCCAGCTGAAGAGCGACGGAGGAGCGGTTAACACGGGAGCCGGCGTTGGATTCGGCAGGCTCGGCGCAGGTGGAGAGCTCGGGAACGAGCCCAGTGAAACAAGTTGCAGGGACGATTCATTCGCGATCCGATCGATCTCGCTGAGATACGCTTCCGGATCGGACTTTGCCCGGAGGTCGATCACATAGATCCGCCGATTCGGCACATTCAGCGAACCGATGCCCGTCGATGCTTTCGGGGCATCCTCTGCATCAGTCTCGACGAGCTCCTCATCATCGCCGACAAGCAGCGTGGTCCCTTCCTTGCCGCGGACGCCGTTCCGGTCGAGCACCCAGCGAGTGCCACGCGGATAGAGCCAGCCGAGCACGATGATGTCGCCCGCAATCGATCGCAGCCAGAGCCAGGCGTGATGGTCTTCGGGCAGGTCGTAAAGATGCGGAATCAATGAGACTTCCGCTGCCCCGGAGATCATCAGCCGGGTGGCAATCTCTTCTTCGAGTTGTCGCTTCGTCGGGTTCTTGCCCGGCCCCTGCGAGACAACAACGGTGACTTTTCGAGTAGCCATATCAGCAAATTCCCGGAGCTCGATGAGGGACGCTCACCGTGCAGCGTTATTCGTTGTACTGGTTCTTGAGCATGCGCTGCGTCGCATCCCATGTCGATTCGAGATGCGCGAAGTATTCCTGTGGCGAGAGCAGCGGCTGCTCGGTCGCGAATTCATAAAGCCAGCCGCGATCGTAGTTGTCCGCGTTAATGAGTGACGGGTCCTGCAGCAGCGCTGGATTGAAGTGGTGAATCTGTCCGTTCGTTGGCGGATACAGTGACGACACTGCTTTGGAACTTTCGATCTGCCCGATCTCCTGCTTCTCGCGGACAGTCGTTTCTGGATCGATGGTCCAATCGAGGAAGTAGACATCCTGCAGCAGCCGGACCGCGTAAGCCGTGAAGCCGACGCGATACCGATTCGCTGCCTGCGTCAACCAGAAGTGCGAGCGCGCGTACATCCGATCCGTCGGCAGACGGGCTTCGTACTGTCCCATCATGAAGATCAAATCGTCAGCGGCCATGGGCGGGGAGCTCGCGGGCAGGACTGGCAGGCGATCACGTCTCATCATCGTCAGGGGTCGAAGCATTGTCGTCAAGGGTCGGTTCAGGACCCGCAAGTCCGGTTAGTCGAGCCTGCTCTGTTACTGGAGCTGCTGCCAGTAACCGTTCAAGTTCCGAGATGCAGGCATCCATCGAAATCACGGCTTGCTTGAAGTTCGTATGATCAGAGGCAACCGGAGCATCGTGTCTGAATTGATCGGCCGCTTCTCGGAGCCGCCGGAACTTCTTGCGAAGCTGGCGAAAGTATGCTGATGGTTCGGCTACGCGCGATTCGAGCGATCGCGAAACATCGAACACCGTGCGGACCACCTGCATCAATTCGGGAAACGATTCAACCTCGTCGCTGTGCTTGACGAACGTGCGCACCATCCACGCATGGGCCAGCACCTCCTGACATCGATTCACCAGTTCCTGCGGCGTGAGTTCGTCCGCCATCAGCGATCAGTCTCCCAGGGGGTGACGGGTTGGCCAATCTTCAGCTTGGCGGACACTAAATGCTCGGCGTGAAGCTGCACCTTCTGGATCGCCTGCACGATTTCTTCGAGCGCAGCCGACCCTGCAAGCAGGACCGGATGATGGAACACCACCCAGTCGGTATCGGCTTGGTCAACCTGAGTCAGTTCACCCGATTGGCGAAAACGACTGCGGGCATGCAGGCGATGCAACGCCCGAAACCCTGCGAACAGTGCGACCCCTTCCGCCTGCATCGCCGCACAAAATACGTCCCGTGAGAGACCTGCGAACGATTCGCTGTGGTAACGCAGGCCGACTTTATAGAAGTCGGATTCCATCGTCGATGCGGGGGGAGCGAAGAATGTCAGCCCAGAGCAATCAGCCAGCCGATGCCGCAGTTCCTCCACTCGCAGACGCCGTTCCGTCCGTCGCGCATCCAGTTGATCCAACTGGGGGATGAGGACCGCCGCCTGCAGTTCCGACAGCGGATAGGCATCATTCCCCCGTTGCGTGTAGCGCCGGATGCGGGCAGCCACATCGGCGCGGTTCGTGATCACCCCCCCGCCCCGCCCTGCGGAAAGGAGTTTGCTGCCCCCGAAACTCAAGATGCCGACGTCGCCATGCATCCCGGCTCGACGATCACCGAGCGGTGCTCCGGGCATCTGACAGGCATCTTCCAGGATCGCGAAGCCGTGCCTGTCGGCCAGTTGTCGCAACGCGGCCATGTCGACCACGCCACCGTGCAGATGCGACGCGATCACGGCACGAGTTTTCGGTGAGATCGCTTCCGCGACGCGTTGTGGATCAAGTTGTCCGGTCTGCGGGTCGATGTCGACCAGGACCGGGATCGCCCCGACCGTCAGCACATTCAGAAAATTCCCCCGAAAGTCATAACCGGCGAGGATCACTTCATCACCCGGTTGCAGGTTCAATCCACGGAGCGCGAGCTCGACCGCAACGGTCCCACTGCTACAAAGGAACACATCCTGAGCGTCAAGCAGAGCGGTTAATCGCTCACGTAACTGCTGACAGGCCGGACCGGCATACCGGCCCCAGGTGCCATCGAGCAGTGCTCGTTCAACAGCGGTCGTGATTGCCGCATCAGTGAGCGGCCACGCCGGTGGACCTTGTGGTCGGATGGGTGGACCACCCAGGATGGCCGGAAGTGACGATTCGACAGGCATACGGTGGTTTCGCTGGCTGGAGATTGCCTGTCCGTTGGGAGACCGCGTAGGATGATAACATCATCTTGTTGAGTCCATGCCCCCCGAAACAAGGTTGCACGATGTCTGCAGCTCCCCGGACGATTCGCTTCATCATGGTCGGCGGCTTCCTCGGTGCGGGGAAGACGACCACCCTCGCTCGTCTGGCCAAGCACTACACCGACCGGGGAATGTCGGTCGGCATCGTGACCAACGATCAGGCCGCGAACCTGGTCGATACGAACTCGCTGCGTTCCCAGGGCTTCGAGGTGGGTGAAGTCGCGGGGGCCTGCTTCTGCTGCCGCTTCCAGGATCTCGTCGGGACGATGCAGCAACTCGATGCGTCCAAAACGCCCGATCTGATTCTCGCGGAACCTGTCGGGAGCTGCACCGATCTTGTGGCCACAGTCATCCAGCCACTCAAGCAGCTCTACGATGCGCGGTTCTCGGTCGCCCCGTATGCGGTGATTCTCAAGCCGAGCCAGGGACGCCGCATCCTGCGGAATGAACCGGGAGGCGGCTTCTCTCCCAAAGCCGCGTACATTCTGGAGAAGCAACTCGAAGAAGCCGACCTGATTCTCATCAACCGCATTGACGAACTCACGCCCGCCGAAGTCCACGAACTCCACACGCTGCTCGATGAACGCCTGCCGCATACCCCGCGGCTGGCACTTTCTGCGAAGACCGGGGCCGGTTTCGAGGGACTCTTCGAGTTCCTTGATCAGCAGGGCGACTTCGGTCGCCGCGTCCTCGATATCGACTACGACATCTACGCCGAAGGGGAAGCCGAACTCGGCTGGCTCAACAGCAGCGTCCGGCTAAAATCCGCGGAACCGTTCGAATTGGATGCCGTGCTGTTGCAGATCGTCGAGCGATTGCGGCAGTCGCTGATCGACGGCGGACACGAAGCGGCTCACCTGAAAGTCATCGGTCTGTGGGAAGGCTTCTTCGGTGTGGCCAACCTCATCAGCACCACGGTCACTGCCGAGTTGTCGCTCCCCTCGAACTGCCGCGTGAAAGAATGCGAACTGGTCGTGAATGCCCGCGCCGCCTGCGATCCCGCGGTGCTGGGGGAACTGGTCAAACAGACCCTCGCCGAAGTCTGTGCCGCGCACGGCATCCAGGCCAACGAACAACAAACACAGATGTTCCGCCCCGGTCGCCCGGTCCCCACGCATCGCCTGCAACCGGTCTAAGCCGAAAGTGGACAGGAGCCAGTGGACAGCAAGCCGCCGGAATCATTACGACACTCCTGGCTTGCCTCTTCCCTGTCCACTGATCGCTGTCCACTCTCCAGAATGAAACGTTAGCGAGCAGCAGAGTCCGGTATTCTTGAGTCCGTCGGGAGTCGGTCGATGTATCTGCGGATGGCAAAGCGGTTGCTCTTCGAGACCGACAAGCGGCTCCTGTGGAAGCTCGCCTACAACTTCGGCTTCAAGGGGGCACTCTCGGTCCAGCGATTCAAACGCCGCATGAGGAAGAAAGGGGAATACTTCCCCCCGTTCCTCTACATTTCGGTGATCAACAGCTGCAACTTGCGCTGCCAGGGCTGCTGGGTCGATGTCGCTGCCAAGCAGCAAACCATCGACATGCCGGCGATGAACCGCCTGATTCGCGATGCCCAGGCCGCGGGGAACTCGTTCTTCGGCATCGTCGGCGGCGAACCCTTCATGCATCCGCAACTCCTGGAGATCCTCGCCCAACACCCCAAGTGTTACTTCCAGGTCTTCACCAACGGTCACTTCATCACCGATGAAGTCGCCAAAGAACTTCGCCGCCTCGGCAACGTCACCCCGCTCATCAGTGTCGAAGGGACCGAGATCGTCAGTGATGAACGCCGCGGGCGGGCTGCGGTCCTCTCCAAAACGATGCAGGGCCTGCAGAACTGCCTCAACAACAAGCTCCTCACCGGCGTCTGTACGAGCGTCTGCCAGACGAATCTCGACGACCTCGTAAATGAAGCCTGGGTCGATCGCCTGATCGAGATGGGGGTCCTCTACACCTGGTTCCACGTCTATCGTCCGATGGGGCCGCTGCCGAATCCCGATCTCTGCCTGACCCGCGAACAACAGCGCCGCATTCGGCAGTTCGTCGTCGACATGCGGGCGAAGAAACCGATCGGGATCATCGATGCCTACTTCGATGGTGAAGGCCAGGCCCTCTGCCCAGCCGCAGCGGGGTTAACGCATCACATCAACCCGTGGGGCGGGATCGAGCCCTGCCCCATCGTGCAGTTCGCTCGTGAGTCGATCCACGACCCGCGTCCGATCGACCAGGTGATCTCGCAGTCTGCGTTCCTGCGTGACTTCCGCCAGCTCGCGGCCCAGACGACCCGCGGCTGCATCGTGCTCGAACGGCCCGACCTGCTGCATGAACTGGTCGTGCTGCATGATGCGGGCGATCAAACCGTCCGCAAGACAGCCCACGCGGAATTGCAGGCGATGCTCAATCGCCCCTCTCAGGACGCCCCCGGTGACGAAATCCCCGAACGCAGCTGGGCCTACCGCCTCGCCAAACGGTTCTTTTTCAACGATTTCGGCGCCTACCGTGACCTGATGCAGCGCCGTAACGCCCCCATGACCACCCCCGCCGAGCCCGTCGCCGTCGGTCCGACCGCGTAAGGCTGTTGATTGTCCTGTGGAGCGCTGCGCTTGCTGCCTCATTGAGAGATGTCACGAGTCTTGGCGGCTGATCAAGTTGCGGGTTTTGTTGCGATCGCAGACGGACTCTGTGCCAGTTGCTTCCACACGTCGCCTTGAAACAAGTCGACCATCCTGGCCAGCCCGGCGTCGACGAGTTCCTGTCCCGAGACGAACCGGCCGGGTCGACACCACCGCTGGATCAGTTCCAGATCGCACTGGAACATCCGGGCGAGGAGCTGGTCGTGATCTTTCTCCATGATCTGGAAGTGCCGCGCCCACTCGGCGGCTTCTTCGATCCGGACCTGCTCTTCACTCTGCCAGCGTGTGGGGTGAAAGAGGAGTGCGGAATGTGGTGTGACCGCCCGTTCGCAACAGGCCGCTAGCGGCATCAGCGCTGCCGAACTGCATTCCCCGGCGACGACACCCAGAACCCGCAAGCCACGGAGCCGGATCAGACTCGCCAGTGCCAGTCCGATATACGCGCTCCCGCCACAGGAGTCGAAGAAGATCGTCCCGCGTGAATTCCGCGGGACTTCCAGCAACCGGTCGTGAAGTTCGCCCGGCTTGTCTGTCAGCTCCCCGGCGATCATCAATTCCCAGGCGGGAGCCGGCTCTGTCAGTGGTGCCCCCCACCCGGGTGCCGGATACGCCCGCAATGCCCGCGGCGGTCGAGGGGGAGCAGCGGCCTTCTTACCACGCAGTGGCGAATGCGATCGATTCAAGAGGACATCTCCAGTGGAAGCCAGCCTGCCGAGGGTTCTTCGATCTCGATGGATGGGACTGGTTTTACCCCCCGCCTCGCTCGACGACAAGAAGCCGTGGCGATTACCATCTGACGCATCGACTGTTGATGATCGATCTGCCCGACTACTCAGGAGCTGTCTCATGCTGCGGACTGTCGCTGTACTCTCTCTCCTTGCGGGTCTTCCGGCGGGACTGTTCGCTGCCGACCCGGTGGTGACTGCCACGCAGGCCCCCGGATTGATCGGCGTCCGCGTCGATGGACAGCCGTTTGCGGTCTTCAACCTGGGATCGGGGTTGGTGAAGCCGTACATCGAGCCGCTGCGGGCACCCGGCGGACATGTCGTCACGGCGCTCGCCCCGTTCGATCACAAGCATCACAAAGGGGTCTGGGTCGGTGTGGAACACGTCAACGGCGTGAACTTCTGGGGCGGGAAATATCAGCAGCAGGATGCCGTCGAGCCGGCAAGGATGAGTGAGCGGATCGAACACGTCAGCAGCCGCGTTGAACCGCAGGCCGATGGCAGTCTCGTCGTCACGCTGGTCAATGACTGGCAGGGCGAAGAAGGCAAGACGGTGCTGGAAGAAACGACCCGGGTGACGATCACCGGCGACCGGCTCATGTGTTTCAATATTTCACTGAAGGCGACGAACGGTCCGGTCCATTTTCAGGACACCAAAGAGGGCTTCCTCGCGATCCGCGTCGCACCGACGATGATCGCCAAATCGGGCGGCAAGATTTTGAATGCAGAAGGACTCGTCGGCGAAGAAGAATGCTGGGGCAAAACTTCGCCCTGGGTCGATTACTCGGGTCTCGTCGACGGCAAAACGGTTGGTGTCGCTCTGTTCGATGCACCGAACAATGTGCGGAAGTCACGGTACCACGTCCGGGGTTATGGTCTCTTCGCGATCAGCCCGTTTGGTGAGAAGGTCTACTCGAAGGGAACGGCTGCGGAGATTCCGACCGCCCTCGAACCGAACCAGACGTTCCAGGTCACCTACGGCCTGTACGTCCACGCGGGTGACGCCGAGAAGGGGAACGTCGCCGGGGCCTATGAGAAGTTCACCAAGCTGACGGCCGCGAAGTAATCGGCCGACATCGCCTCGACAGGATCATTCTAGAAAGCCGGGCATCGTCCGCGATGCCCGGCTTTTGTTTTTCGAAGCGACCGCACGCAGTGGCTGGAGGCAGACGACTAGTCTGGATGATGCGAGAGTGGGGGCCGTTCGAAAGGCAGATGTCGGGCATTGATGACAATGCCCGGCATCATGGATGTCAGCGGACGCCTTTCAATTCGCGGAGGCGTTGTTCTCGCCTTCGGTCGTGGACTCGTTTTCTTCCGGGAAGATCGGCGCAGCAGGCGCGCCGACGTTAGTTCCTGGTGCGAGTTGTGGACCCGTCTTGTACTGATCGAGGATCACTTTCAACTGCGCAGCGTCCATGATCTCCTTTTCGAGCAGCACCCTCGTCAGGTGTTCCATGGCCGGGCGGCGGGTTTCGAGGATCGTATGTGCCGCTTCGTACGCAGTATCGATGATCCGCTTGATTTCGAGGTCGATCTCGCGAATCGTTTCTTCGCTGTGAGCATGATCGCCAAGCGGAGCCATCCCCCCCAGGAACGGTGACGAACGCGATTCGCTGTAGTGGACACGACCGAGTTTGGCGCTCATCCCGAACTCGGTGATCATTCGCCGGGCGAGATCGGTCGCCCGCTGCAGATCGTTCGAGGCCCCTGTGGAATTTTCCTGATAGACAATGTCTTCTGCAGCGATCCCCCCCATGAGGACCGCAATGCGATTCTGGATTTCGGTCTTCGTGACCAGCTGCCGGTCTTCTTCCGGACGCTGCATCGTGTAGCCGAGGGCCCCCAACCCGCGGGGAATGATCGAGACCTTGTGCACCGGGTCGACATGCGGGAGCGAGCAGGCAACGAGCGCGTGCCCGATCTCGTGGTAAGCGACGCGTTCCTTCTCTTCGTCCGGGATAATCCGCGTCTGCTTTTCGAGGCCGGCGATGACGCGCTCGATCCCTTCTTCGAACTCGGGCATCGTCACCTTGGTCTTGTTCTTGCGGGCCGCGAGCAGCGCCGCTTCATTGACCAGACTGGCGAGATCAGCGCCGACAAAACCCGGCGTCAGTTTCGCGAGATGTTTGAGGTTCACCCCGTCGTCCATCTTCACGCGACCGGCATGTACCTTCAGAATCGCTTCGCGGCCGCGGATATCGGGCCGGTCGACGAGGACATGGCGATCAAAACGACCGGGCCGCATCAACGCCGGATCAAGCGTTTCCGGTCGATTGGTGGCGGCCATCACGATCACGCTTTGATCGGAAGCGAAGCCGTCCATCTCGACAAGGAGCGCGTTCAACGTCTGATCGCGTTCGTCATGATTCCCCGGCCCACCTTCTCCGCGGCGTTTGCCGAGGGCGTCGAGTTCGTCGATGAAGATGATGCTCGGAGCCTTCTGCACCGCCTGAGCGAACAAGTCGCGGACGCGCGATGCGCCAACGCCGACGAAGAGTTCGACGAAGTCGGACCCCGACAGACCAAAGAACGGCACACCTGCTTCCCCCGCCACCGCTTTCGCGAGCAACGTCTTGCCGGTTCCAGGCGGACCGACGAGTAACACCCCGCGTGGGATGCGACCGCCGAGGGCCTGATACTTTCCGGGGTTCCGCAGGAATTCGACGATCTCACGGAGTTCCTCGCACGCTTCGTCGATGCCGGCGACATCATTGAACGTCACACCCAAATCTTCCTGGGCGTACATCTTCCCGCGGCTGCGACCGAACGACATCGCCGCACCGGGGCCACCCATCCGTCGCAACAGGAATGCAAAGAAGCCGAGCAATAGCGCGGCCATCACGATCATGTAGATGTACGGACCCCAGTCTGGAGTCGGTTCGCTTCCAGACCACTTTTCGATGCCGTGATCCCGGAGCGCCTTGATGATGGTTGCCCGCTCTTCGTCTGGCAGACCCTTGACCCAGATCGTGAACGTCTTGGGATTGGATTTGGCACCCGATTGAGTCGAGCGGAGTTCCGGGACATCCTGAAAGGTGATTTTCTCGATGTCGAACCGCAGTTGATGGACGTTGGTCGCGTTGAGTTCTTTGCTTTCCAACCGCTTCAGGAATTCATCGCTGGTGAGCGTGCCGCCCCCTTTGCTGCGGCTGCCGAAGGAGAAGATCAGGGCCGCGAGGACGATCCCGATCATCAGATACCAGAAGAGGTTCCCTGAAGGCCCCCGTTCGGTCCGCCGCGACTGCGGCTGCTTGCGGGACGCATCGGAACCATCGCCATCCGGTCGGGAGTCGGGAGCGGGCATAAAACGGTCAATCCTGTTCTGCTTCCCGGGAACAAACGTCACAAACCTCAACCGTCCGAAGCGGCTGAAGCTCGGTGAACTCGTTACCCGAACGTGGTTTACGTCGACAACGGGGGCGCCTCGCGCAGAACCCGCTTGCGGAACTCTATGTCGGACGGAACAGCGGGTCAACTCCCTGACGGAATTGTGTCCGCTGCGACCAGTCTCCCGTAGAAACGGCATTCAGAAAAGAGGAACCACGAAAAGCACGAAACACGCGAAAGGGATCGAGGGCAGCTTTCTCATGCTAGATCGCCCTTTTTGATTTCACATTCTTTCGTGTCCGTTCGTGTGTTTCGTGGTTCAACCAGCTTCAATCCTCGATTTCTAGTGCCGTGACGGTACTTTCAATCGCACCTTCGGCGAGCAGGATGGAGAGTCGGTCGCCGATCTTGAGGTCTGCGGCTGAGCGGATCACTTGACCATCGGGGAGCCGCTTGGTCAGCGAATACCCACGCGACAGAATCGAGAGCGGACTGAGGGCCTCGAGTTGAGCTGCGAGGGCTTCCACCCGTTCCTGTGCGGAGGCGAGCCGCTGACGGATGCCCCGTTGCATGCGGGCTTCCAGTTCGTCGAGCCGTCGCGACCGATCATGCAGCGCTTCCAGCGGACGTGCGAGGCCACGACGTTGTGCGAGCGCATCGAGTCGCAGCCGCGCCTGGCGGGCTCGATTACGGAGTGCGGCAGTCAGTCGTTGTTGCTGGGTCGCGAGGGCATCCCGCATCTCGGAAGCCAGCGGGACTGCGAGTTCAGCGGCTTCGCTGGGTGTGAGCGCCCGTCGATCGCTGACAAGATCCGCGATGGTGACATCGATTTCGTGACCGACCGCACTGATCACCGGGACCGGACACGCGACGATCGCCCGGGCGACGATCTCTTCGTTGAACGCCCAGAGATCTTCCAGACTGCCGCCACCACGGCCGGTGATGACGACGTCGACCTCGGGAATCTGACCGACTTGGCGCAAAGCGGCGGCGATCTGTCCCGCTGCTTCCGCCCCCTGCACCGCCACGGGAAGCAGGATCACTTTCGCCACCGGCCACCGGCGCGCGAGGACCTGCAACAGGTCCCGCACCGCTGCCCCATGTGGACTGGTCACGAGCGCGATCTTGCGTGGAAATCGGGGTAACGGTCGTTTCCGTTCCTGGGCAAACAGTCCTTCTTTCGCCAGTTTTTCCTGCAGTTGCCGCAGGGCCAGTTCCAGCCCGCCGATCCCCTGGGGCTGCAACTGCTGGCAGACGAGCTGGTACTGTCCACGCGGCGGATAGACCTCAATCGGTCCGCACGCGATCACTTCCATGCCGTCGCGCAGATCGAACTTGAGGCGGGACGCAGCCGTCTTCCACATCACGGCTTTCAGTTGTGCCTGCTCGTCCTTGAGCGTGAAGTAGACGTGCCCCGATCCCGCTTTCAGGCAGTTCGAGACTTCTCCCGCGACCCAGACCTGCGGGAAGCACTCTTCCACCACTCCCCGCAGGATCGCAGAGAGCTGACTGACACTCAGAACTTCGGGCGCGGATTCAGACATTCAGGAAGCATTCGCAAGCACCTCCCGTAGGGTGGGCTGTGCCCACCGTCTTCACGGTCAACGCGGAAGAAGATGGTGGGCACAGCCCACCCTACAAGAGGTGGAAGACTCGTTAGGCACAACGGCCGAGGACTTGCAGCATCGCGCGGCAGAAATCGGGGAGATCGTCCGGTTTGCGGCTGCTGACGAAGTGCCGGTCGACAATCACCGGGGCATCTTCGAAGTGGGCACCGGCGTTGATCAGATCATCTTTGATCCCCGGTGAACCGGTGACCTTCACCCCGCGATAGATATTGGCCGAGATCGGCATCCAGCCCCCATGACAGATCGCCGCGACCAGTTTCCCCGCTTCCGCGAAGTCACGCAGCAACTGCAGCACCTTCGGGTCGCGCCGCAGTTTGTCCGGCATCCAGCCGCCGGGACACAGCACGCCGTGAAAATCGGCGGCTTCCATGTCGGCGATCGCCGCATCGGCCACGCAGGGATAGCCATGCTTCCCGAGATATTTGTGTCCCGCAGTGGCTCCCGCCACGGTGACGTAAACACCAGACTCGATGAGCCGCAGTTTGGGATACCAGAGTTCCAGGTCTTCGTAGTCATCGCCGACGAAGATCAGAACGCGTTGCGCATGAATCGGTGCAGAAGACATCGTGTCAACCTTCGTGGAGCGTGAGATTCCGCGGCCAGACGGTATCATATCGGCGATCGGATTGAGATCGAAGCATGCGGGGAGCATCGGATGCGCGGAACCATCGGCTGGTTGTTTCTCTTCACCCTGATGACGACGTTCGCAATGGCGGACGACCAGAAGCCGAAGCTCACGGCGGCCGTCGATCGCCGGGCGGAGGAATGGTGGACGGTCGCCCGACAAATCTGGGACTGGGCTGAACCGGGCTACCAGGAAACCAAGTCGGCCGCGTTGCTGGCCGACACGCTGGAACGGCAGGGCTTCACACTGCAACGGGGAGTCGCCGAGATACCGACGGCGTTCATCGCCAGTTATGGCAGCGGGCGGCCGATCATCGGGATTCTGGGAGAATATGACGCGCTCCCCGGCCTCGCACAGGAGACGGTTCCCGATCGACAATCGCGTCCCGGAAATGGTTACGGGCATGCGTGCGGACATCATCTGTTCGGCACCGCGAGCGCTGCCGCGGGTGTGGCCCTCATGGAACAACTCAAAGCGACACCTAAGACAGGGACGATCCGCGTCTATGGTTGTCCGGCGGAAGAAGGGGGAGCCGCGAAGACGTTCATGGTGCGGGCCGGTCTCTTCAACGACTGCGACATCGTGCTGCACTGGCATCCGTCATCACGGAACGCTGCCGGTGACGCGAGCTGTCTCGCCCGGATGGCAGTGAAGTTTCGCTTCACCGGGACGAGTGCGCACGCAGCCGGGGCTCCCGAGCAAGGGCGCTCTTCCGTCGATGCAGTGGAACTGACAGCGCACGCCAGCGAACTGCTTCGCGAGCACACGCCGGACTTCACACGAATTCATCACACGATCACCGCGGGTGGGGGCGCTCCGAACGTCGTCCCCGATTTTGGCGAGCTCTACTACTACATCCGGCATCCCCAGGCCGACGTCGTCCGCAAGTTGTATCCGCGTCTCGTCAAGTGTGCCGAAGGGGCCGCAATCGCGACCGAGACCAAGCTCGAAACCAGCTATCTCGGCGGGACGATGGAGATTCTGCCGAATCAGGCCATCGCCGATGTGATCCTTGCGAATCTCAAGTCGCTGAGCGATCTGAAATACACTCCGGAAGAAACCGAGTTTGCGTTGAAGATCCAGGCCACCCTGGCGAAGCCGGTCGCATTGGACAAACTGGCCGCGGTGGTCAACAGCGGGGGTGAAGTCTCGAAGGGATCGACCGATGTGGGGGACGTTTCCTGGGTCGTCCCGACAGCGGGTTTCAGTACCGCCTGCTGGGTGCCAGGGACTCCGGCCCATTGCTGGCAGGCGGTCGCCGCGGGTGGCAGCAGCCTGGGTCGCAAGGGAATGATCCTCGCAGCGAAGACGTTGGCGACCTCAGCGTGGGACCTGCTCGAACAGCCCGACACGATCATCGCCGCCAAACGCGAGCACGAAGAACGACGAGCCAATCGTCCGTATGAGCCCCTGCTGCTCCCCGGTCAGAAACCACCGCTCGATTACCGCAACAGCCCGGTGCCGTAGCTTCTCACTGCCCGTGTAGAAGTGACGACAGTCATTGACAGGCGATTTTGGCGTGCCATGCGTGCAGCCCTGGGTCAGCATGCTTGTCAAACTACACATTCGTGTTGATTGTCGGGATGCCAGAACCTTCGGTCTCCTCCTCAGGGCCAACGGCCCGACCCATCGTCTCGAGCGCCGCGATGAGCACCCACCACGAACTGACGCCTGATGACTCGGGCCTTCAGCCCTGCGCCGGCTGGGCTGGCCGGAGTCCTGGGGCGTTGCCCCAGGCTGCTATGGACTGGGCCGTTGGCCCGGGGGACGAGTGTCAGCTGCGTGAGCTTTCGTCATGGGGGGAGGTCAGTCTACCGATGTCGACCGCAAGGGCCGCCATCGTTGCCCAAAGTGGCAAACATGGCACACACGAATCTTCAGGAACTTTCGTGCAGTTCACTCACAATTCCGTGGTTGGCCACTGGTGAAGTCGATGGGGCGATGCCGATCGAGCCACGCGTTGGCTGGTGGCAGTTCGTACTTCAACCCGCTGGCGCAATTGAACAACACGACGTCGTCATCGGGCGTAACTTGTCCCGTTGTGAGGGCTTGCCGATAGGCCGCGTAGGTGGCAGCCCCTTCCGGGCAGAGCAGGAATCCTTCTTGCCGGGCGACTTCGTCGCGAGCGGCGAGAATCGCCGCATCGGAGACCGCCGTCGCAAAACCACCGCTTTCACGAATCGCGCGGATCATCAGGAAATCGCCGACCGCCACCGGCACGCGAATCCCCGCTGCGACCGTGTGAGCGTTCTCCCAGACCGGGGCGTGTTCTTCACCTTGCTGCCATGCTTTGACGATCGGCGCACAGCCTTCAGCCTGCACGGCGATCATCTTGGGCAATGGACCTTCGAGCCAGCCGAGGGCTTGAAGTTCAGCAAACGCCTTCCACATGCCGATCAGGCCGGTCCCGCCACCAGTCGGATAGAAGATCGCCTGCGGCAACCGCCAGCCGAACTGCTCGGCCAGTTCGAGGCCCATCGTTTTCTTCCCTTCGATGCGGTACGGCTCTTTGAGCGTCGAGCAATCGAACCAGCCCATCGCTTCCTTGCCCGCCGCGACGATCTTGCCGCAGTCGTTGATCAGGCCATTCACGCGCCAGACGTGTGCCCCCTGGGCAGCAATTTCGCGGACATTGATTTCCGGCGTGTCTTCCGGACAGAAGACGAAGGCTTCGATCCCCGCACGGGATGCGTAGGCCGCCAGTGCAGCTCCGGCATTTCCGTTCGTCGGCAACGCGATCCGCTTCACGCCGAGTTCTTTCGCCATCGAGACCGCGAGGCAGAGCCCACGAGCCTTGAACGACGCGGTCGGCAACCGGCCCTCATCTTTCACCCAGACAGTCCCCTTCCCCGGCTGTAACCGAGGCAGGTCGATGAGCGGCGTCTGGACTTCACCCAGACTGACTATATTCTCCGCTCGCCTTACCGGCAGAAATTCGCGGTAGCGCCAGAGATCGGCCGGGCGTTCCCTCAAATCCTCTTTGGTGAGAATCTGTCCTAACGCCTGGAGGTCATAACGGACCAGCCAGGGACGACCGGCGGGAGAGAGGCCGTTCAGTTGATCCGCAGGGGCGGTGACACCGGTCAGACTGCACTCGAGATGGGTGACGAACGTCGGTCGCTCTGGTTGTCTGGCTGGCATCTTAGGCATTCCTGACGGTCCCGCGGGAAGATTCCTCTTGCTGCAAAACGAGTTCCGTCATACAACGCGATTGTCATCCGGGAAAGTCCATCACGACGGGGGGATTCCGTCACCCGGTGACATTGCTATCACGCTCTCAATGGAGGGGGAGAATATCGTGCTCGCCAACGCGCCCTGCCGTCTCGCCGGCTGCCTGATCGGACTGCTCTGGATCTGTGGCTGCGGTCAGAGCAATGCCCCGTCTTCCACAGCAACAACTCCTGGCGAATCCGAAACTGTCGCCGCAAACAACGAACCCACGATGCTGCCGACGGCAGCCCTCTCGACCGAAACTCCAACTCCCGATCTGACCGCTCAGACCGAACCGGCACCAGAACCGGTTGAGGGATCGCCGGAGTGGCTGCTCCGCGAAATCCAACGGACGCGTCTGCTTCCGCTGCCGATCGTCAGGACCGATGCAGATGTTGACGACGACAATGACAGCGACACGGTGAAACCCGCCAGTGTGACACAGCCGGAAGAAGGCACCGCGGTTGAGAAACCGACTGCAGACCTCACCACTCAACTCGCTCAGACACGGGCGATCCGCCGCGAACGCAACCTGGAAATTGTGAAGCTCGCGACTGATGCCATCCGTCAGACCGCGAAAGATCCCAAGCAGGAAGTCCTGTTTCTGGCGGCCGTACAGCAATTCCTCGATGCCCACTTCCAACTGGCCCTGCAGGGCGACCAGGAGAGCATTGAAGCCTTGTATGAAGCTGCAGAAGCCTTTCATTCCAAACGGGCCGAGTCAGCTGCGGCTTCGGAATCCCAGTTGGTCGTCGTCAACCTGACACACGCCAATGCGTTACGTCATGGGAAGTCCGATCCACGATGGTTGCAGGAGTTTGCGCGCCAGTCGCAACTCTTCGCGACACGGTTTCCATCCGAACGTGTCCGAGCCCTGCCCTTGTTGATGGCGGCAGGTCGCAGTGCGGAAGCGAACGGATTGACCGAGGAAGCGAAGGCTTGCTACTCGCTCGTCCAGCAGCAGTTCCCCGAGTCGCCACAAGCCCAGCAGTGCGCAGGTGTGATGCGACGGATGAACCTGATCGGACAGCCCTTACAACTTGCCGGACCGACGATCGATGGGAACTTTGTGTCCGTCGAAGACTCCCTGGGTAAAGGGGTGATCGTCGTCTTCTGGTCAACGAGCGTTAAGAGCTTCGTCGATGATCTGCCGACCATCCAGTCCGTAGCGGAGAAGTATAAAAAGTATGCGACCGTGATCAGCGTCAATCTCGATGCGGAAGAAGGCCCGGTCGACGCGTTTCTCGAACAACAGAACCTGACCTGGCCGGTGATCTTCCACGTTGAGCCTGATAAACGGAGCTGGAATTCACCCGTCGCGTTGTACTACGGGGTGCAGTCGGTCCCGACCATCTGGATTGTCGATTCCAAAGGGGTGGTCGCAGAGACTCAGGTCACGGCTGCGGAACTCGAAGCCAAACTCCGCCCGGTGTTGCTCAAGAACTTGAACGCAGGCGGTACAAAAGCGGCTGAAAAGTCTCCCGCCGGGGCAAACTAGGGCCTCAAGAACGGTCCTGAACGACGTAAAAGCAAACGGCTGCGGAGTTTCCGCAGCCGTTTGCTTTTCAAAACTGCTCTTTTGAACCGTAAAAACGTAAATTTCATTGAGTGGTGCATGGATTGAGGTATTGACCTGCACATACGGATTTCTGAACAAAATGGCGCAAGAGCATTGCATGTAAACCGCGGTATATTAGAATTTCCACTTAGGGGTTCAGTCGAGTCGCTTGACCTCTGAGCAGCCATTCATCCCGATGGTGGACTCGCTACTTTTTTCAACAACTCGTCTGGCAGTCAATTGTCTGCCAACGGAGACTCATCAGGAGCATCGGATGATCATCGCAGCGAAAGCACTTCTCACGCAGCGGCAGAAGGACATCTACGAGTTTATTCGCGATAAAATCATCAATCGCGGTTACGGACCGACGGTTCGCGAGATCGGGGCGCAGTTCGGCATTCGCTCGCCGAACGGCGTGATGTGTCACCTCAAGGCCCTCGAAAAGAAGGGCCTGATCACGCGCGAGTCGCACATGTCACGTGCGATCCAGTTGTCACATCCGCCACAACCGAAGACGAGCCTTCCGCTGGCGGGGTTGATTGCTGCCGGTCAGCCGCTGCTCGCCCTGCAGCAGGAAGACCGGGTCGATTTCAGTGGCCTGTTCAATTCGGACGATCATGTCTGCCTCCGCGTGAAGGGGGAGTCCATGATCGAAGACCACATTGCTGAAGGGGACTATGTCGTCGTCCGCCGCAATGTGGAAGCCCGCGATGGTGATATCGTCGTCGCCCGTGTCGATGGCGATGAAGCGACCCTCAAGCGGTACTACCGCGAGACGCATCGCATTCGCCTGGAGCCGGCGAACAAGGGCATGAAGCCGATTTTCAGCAATCGGGTTGACGTCGAAGGGGTCGTCGTCGGGATCATCCGTCAGTATTAATGCCGCGGGTCAGCATCGTTAAGGAGAGCACACGCGCCCAGGGATGGGCCGCGTCTGGCTGTTGACCAGCCATCGCGATGGCTGGGTGTCCAATTAGCCTGCAGCTTTGGCCTGGTCGCCGTTCAACTTGTTGTACAGCGTCTTCAGTGCAATGCCTAACTCGGCAGCCGTCTTGGGCTTGTCACCTTTGTGCTTATCGAGCACCTGGTAGATGACATCCATCTCGATTTCCCGCAACGTTCTGGGTGACGAGGGCAAACCCAGCGTTTCGCCCCGATCAGCCTCGGGGGCGGAACCACGCAGCACGCTCACGGGGAGATGCTCGGGATAGATCAGGCCATCCTCGGCGAGTATGACCGCGTGTTCCAGTGCGTTCGCCAGCTCGCGAACATTGCCCGACCAGTCGTAACGCTGAAGGACAGCGATCGTTTCCGAAGCCAATCGCTGTTGCGGCACATCGCGGCGTTTCATGTGGCGGGCAATTAAGGCGCGAGCGAGTTCCGGGATATCGTCTTTTCGTTCCCGCAGAGACGGCAGATGGATCTCGAACGTGTTCACGCGGAAGAAGAGATCCTCACGGAAATTCCCCTGTCGAACCATCTGCTGCAGGTCACGATTCGTGGCGCAGACGATCCGGACGTCGACGTGAAACGATTCATTTTCCCCGACCCGGCGAACTTCGCCCGACTCCAGAAACCGCAGCAGTTTGACCTGCATGGTCTTATCGAGCCTGCCCATTTCGTCGAGGAATAACGTCCCGCCGTTGGCAACTTCCAGCAGGCCCTTCCGAGGACGATCGGCCCCGGTGAATGCCCCTTTCCCGTGACCGAAGAGTTCGCTTTCGACCAGATTCTCAGGGAGCGCTCCGCAGTTGACCGCGACGAACGGCATCTGCGAACGACGGCTGAGATCATGAATCCGCTTGGCAACCAGTTCTTTACCGGTCCCGGTTTCCCCCAGGACCAGCACGCTGGAGTCTGTCGGGGCAATCTTCTCGATCAGTGCTTTGACGCGCATCATCGCGGGTGTCCGGCCGATCAGGTCGGGCGAACCTTCGACGGCTTTGAGCCGTGATTCCAGCGCGATTGTCTTGTTCGTGAGGGTGCGCTTGTCGCCGATTCGTTTGAGAACCGCTGCGATTCTGGAACAAAGCCCAGCAGGGCTTGGGTGAAAAGTCGTAGCCCGCGGCGGACGGCCTGGATCGCCGCTTCCATGTCGCCATGGCCGGTGCTGATCACGACTTCCGTTTCAGGCGAGACCTTCTTGATATGGTCAATGACATCCCAGCCGGAGAGTCCGGGCATCTTCAAATCAACGATGGCCGCGTCGAAAGTCTGTTGTTCCAAGGCTTTGAGCGCAGCCTGACCGTTTTCGCAAAGAGTGACATCGTGCCCCATCCGCGGGAGCTCGTTCTTCATCACTTCACGGATCGCGGTTTCGTCATCGACGAACAACACTCGCAATCGACTGGACGTGGCGGAACTCAAGGGGCAACCTCCTGGCCCGATCCGGCAGCATCCTTGCGCCGGCTGATGACGAATTTCGTGCATCACTCATGGGGACCGGCAGAATTAACAGATTCCCCCAAGTGCCGCAATCCCGACTCCCCTCCAGAATGGAAGAGAGCGGTTCGCCCCGTTCCAAGACCCAGCCAGAGGTATGGACAGGGCTTCCCAGGGCTGCGCTCTCGATGCCAGGAATTCATCGGGATTTGGACGTTATACTCGGTCGATGCAAACCGTCGACACCATTGTCATTGGACAGGGATTGGCTGGCACGGCCGTGGCATGGTGGCTGCTCTGGTCGGGGGAGCGCGTGGTCGTCCTCGATCGTGAAGAGGCGGTCACCTCATCCCGGGTGGCTGCCGGTCTGGTCACCCCGATCACGGGCCAACGGTTCGTGAAAAGTTGGAAGTGGGATCACTTCTGGGAGACGGCCGTCACCTACTACCGTCGGGTGGAAGCCGAACTCGACATCGACTGTTTCCGCATCACCCCGATGGTCCGCTTCTTGACCTCTCCAGAGGAAGTCGCGAGGTTTCATCAACGTTGCCTGGATCCGGCGTTTGAGCAACTTGTCCAGACGACCATTCACCCCGTGATTGAACTGACAGACTGCCAGCAACCACACGGGGGCTTCGTCATGCCCGTGACTGGCCAGCTGGATGTCTCCGCTTATCTGATGGCATCCCGTGCTCGCTTCCAGGCCACCGACAGCTATCGAACAGCGAGCCTCGACCTCATGCACGATCTGGAAGTGACGCCGACTGGTGTTCGACTCCCGCGACTGCAATTGGCTGCCCGCTCCCTCATCTTCTGCGAAGGGATCGGAGCTCAAGGGAACCCCTGGTTTTCCAAGGTCACCTTCAAGCCTGCGAAAGGCGAAATCCTGACAGTGCGGATCCCTGGTTGGAATGAAGACCGCGTCCTGCATCGTGGAATCTGGATTGCCCCGACCCGAGGTGGTGACTACCGGGTCGGTGCGACCTATGAATGGAAGCAGCTCGATCATCAGCCAACCGAGGCGGCCCGGGACGAACTGGAGGCCCGGCTCCGTGAGTGCTTGCGACGACCCTACGAGGTGATCGCCCAGGCTGCAGCGATCCGGCCCATCCATCAGCACCAGTATCCGGTGCTCGGTTTACACCCCGACGTGCCGCAACTGGGTTACTTGAACGGACTCGGTTCCAAGGGGACCCTGCAAGCCCCCCGTTGCGCCCAGCAACTCGTGAGCTTGTTCCGGGGCGAAGGTCGAAGCGACGCGGAGTCGGATTTACATCGCTGGACGGATTGTCGCGGATGCCATCCTTAACTCAACAAGCGCACTCGGCTGTGCGGCTGGTCGTACACGCAGGGGAAACCGTGATTGATGCCACCGCCGGAAACGGACATGACACCCGCTTTCTCGCAGAATTAGTCGGTTCAACTGGACACGTTTATTCGTTTGATGTTCAACAACAGGCCCTGCTTCAGACCGAACGCGGACTCCCACAGGAGTTGCGATCCGTAGTGACCCTGTTGCTGCACGATCATGCGCGGATAGATGAACTGCTGCCGGCTGGAGATCGGGGACGGATCGCCGCGGTGATGTTCAATCTGGGCTACCTCCCCGGCAGTGATCACCAACTCGTGACGCAGAGCTCGAGTACGTTACGAGCACTCACCATCGCCTGGGACTGGTTGCGTCCAGGTGGGATCCTCTCGGTGATTGCGTATCCCGGCCATCCCGGCGGGTTGGAAGAAACTCTCGCTGTCTGCGACTGGTTTGACGTACAAGCGAACCTCATCGTCGTCAGCCCCCGGGGCTCCACCCCTGCCCCGGCGGCACCCCGCTGGCTGGCAGGCTGCAAATGTGAGACCAGCGAACAACCAGAGATTCATCCCCGGGATTGATGGCACAGCCGAGGAAGCCCAGCCATTCCGATGGCTGGGACTCTGGGGCGCTAGAGCGCGTTGCGCCTATTTGTAGTGGTAGCCGGAGTTGTTGAGGTAGTTCTTGAACTCGGTGGGGGTGAACTTTTCGAGTTCTTCGCCGCAGGCTTTCCAGAGCGCGTTCATGGTTCTGGGGGCGGCGCTTC
>JBGATC010000013.1:0-129553 GCA_044229335.1 Planctomycetaceae bacterium
TTCGGGTTCAACTGGTCGAGCCGATCTTCATAAACTTGCCGAAGTCGTCTGCTGCCATAAGTTCCCGTCCGTTGTGCTGATGCATTGCTCATGAGGAGAACGTCGAATGAATGCGAAAACCGATTGCCCGTCCGAGGGCCTCACCGTCGAACTGATCCGTGTCACCGTACTGGCGGCGAACGCTGCCAGTACGGTCGATGCCGAGCTTGCTCGCCAGTTCCTCGACCGCGCACATCGACAGATCGAAGCTTTAGACGGGTTGATCGATACGCCGTTTAGCAAGCCTCAAACTTGACGGGTTACATCCCCGTCTCATTCCTGATGCGCTGAAAGCCGCCGGGTTCCTTCGCGGCAAGCTCGACGAGCACTTTGTGCAGTTCAGGCAGGTCAGCCCTTTTCATGCCGGGGCGCATCACATAGGCCATGACGACGGCATCGAAAACCGGGTTGCCCGTGTTGAACAACACCCGCTTCGGCGAATTCGCGGACACATCCTCGGACATCGCTCACTTCCTTTCAGGGCCTTCATGTTGCTTCAAGGGAACTGATTCATGCCTTGCCTCTACTGTCAGCAACGGAATCTGAATCAGAAGCTGACCCACATGCCGCCGGGAGGAAAGTTGACGTGCGCGGGTTTTGTTCCGTGCTGGAACTGTCTGGGTCGCCTGCAGCGGGAGGGTGTGCAACAGGTAACGGTTCATCTTCCAACAGGATCGCGTGAAATCCGATGGGACGGCGCGCAGCCACCTTCGGCGTCAACGGCACGGCCATGAGGTAGACGTTGACCTGGGAGTAATGCTGAATCAGTTCCACGGGCTGACCATCTTCAGTCGTTCCCGTAAACCAGATCAGCGCGGGGTCGACACAACCGGCCTCTTCCAGCTGAAAGACCGTGGTAATCCCAAAGCTCACCAGACGCATGGCGACTTGCTGTTGGGGATCCAGTTTGTCCTCGAACGATTTGATCCTCTTTTTCATCTGCTCGAAAAATGCCGACGCATGCGATTGTCGGGCGAGCATCTCACGGAGCGGAACTGCGGGAGGGCTGGGGGGAAGTAGTGTTTCCTGCCTAAGCTGGCGTGCCTGCAGACTGGCAGTACGAAGCTCTTCCAGCAAATCCGGTCGTGGTGCGACCCGCTGAACAATCTTCGGATCTGTTTCTAACCACTTTTCAATGGCCTCGCGCAGACTATTGGGCTTAACTTTTTCTAGATCAGATGCTGGCAATACGAGGCTCATCATCATCCCTGAACGAAAACACGCCGACCCCGCGGACAACGTCCGCCGACTCGGCGTGCATGGGCACGGTGCCTGGCTCGTCCGAGCCGAATGCCCTTCATTCGGCCCGCTTTTCCTCGGCCGAATAAAAAGGAGTGGACGATACAGGACTCGAACCTGTGACCTCTACCATGTCAAGGTAGCGCTCTAACCAACTGAGCTAATCGTCCGGCGATGGACAAAGATAGGGGCCGCGGGCGGGGCGGTCAAGGGTTGTGGGGCGGGTCGCGGGAAATTCGCGGGTGGTCGGGGGGATCGGACGGAAGACGCAAGCTTCGGGGTGGCAAACTCTTCGGTCGCCGGGGAAGATGGGGCTCCCGGAGAGTCTTTGTGGTGAACGTCTCGTCAGATACGGCCGCTGTCCCCGTTCCCCCGTGGAAAGGGTTGCTCGCGGCGTGGCTGGTGGCGGTGGCGGCGTGCCTGGCGGGGACGTTCGACCTGATCGCTGAGTGGCCGGGGGAACTGGCGATCGCCACGCTGGTGTGGCTGGTGTTGGGACCGGTCGCTTGGCACCTCGTCGGTCGAGGGCCGATTTGCCCGGAAGTCGAACGCACGATCGGGCCGCTCGACGGTCGGGATTGGATCGCAGCGGTGGTCATCGGCGGGATAGCCGGGGTGGTCATCGGCAGCACGGTGGCGCGGTTCGGCGACGCCCCTCCCGCGTACCATGACGAGTACAGCTACCTCTTTCAGGCGGAAACGCTTCTTGCCGGTCGCCTGAGCTGGCCGAGTCCGTCTGTCGAACCGGAAATGTTCGACCAGATGCATGTGCTGAACGAAGGCCGGATGGCCAGTCGGTACTATCCTGGGACCGGATTGTGGATCGCTCCCTGGTTGTCGATTGGTTGGCCGCATCTTGGCCAGGTCGTTGCCGGAATCTGGAGTGCGGTTCTGGTCTACTTCCTCGGCCGGCAACTGGGTGGTCGCTGGGCGGGATGGACAGCGGGTGTTCTCTTTGCGATGGCTCCCGGACCGGCGCTGTTTCATAGCTTGCTGCTGTCGCATAGTCCGACGCTGTTGATGTTGCTCCTCTTTCTGAATGGGTTGATCGCCGCCCTGCGGACGAACGCGACAGCGGCGTGGTGGCAGGCGGGGATCGGGCTGTCGTGGGCGATGCTGTGCCGCCCGGCCACCGCGGCGGCGATCGGTCTGCCGTGGGGCCTGTTCGTCGTGTACGGCCTGGTTCGCGCGGCTCGGGCTCAGCGATGGCAGAATGTGAGTGCACCGCTGCTGGGGTTGGGTGTGCCACTGGTGTTGGGCTGGTGCTTGATGCTGGCCGACAATCAGGCAACGACCGGCGATTGGCGGACATCGCCTTATCAGCAATACACCGAGATTTACTCGCCACGGCATGTCTTCGGACTGAACAACGGGATCCGCGGCGATGCGTCTCCGGGGCCAAAGGTCCTGCAGAGTTACGATCAATGGGCTGACAATCTGACTGTCGAACGTGCCTGGTTGAACACACTGAATCGATTCCTGACGACCGCGCTGTGGACGATCGATGTCCCATTGCTCGCGATGACCCTGGTGCTGTCGCTGACAACATGGAGCAGGATGACGATCGACGAGCGATTGGTCTTTGGTTCCATTTTGTCGCTCTTCGCGATCCACTGGCCCTACTGGTATGCGGGGATCTTCGGTTGGCATTACGTCTTTGAAGCCGCTCCGCTGTGGTGTCTGCTGGCGGGGTGTCACTTTGCCCGGTGCGTCCTGGACTGGTCTCGCTGGCGACGGGGTGTGCTAACCTGGTGGACGCTGGGACTGTTCCTGCTCGCCTGGAGCGGGATGTATCTCACGCTGGCTGACACCTGGACCGCACGCTGGGTCAAGGGGGTGAATGTCCTCGTCTTTCCGCGGCGACAGCAGGGCGACTTCCGACGCTGGATCGAACAAGCCGTTCCGGAACGCCCGGCACTGGTGCTGGTGGAAGGCCCGCATGATGGCCAACAGCTCGATTTCGTGACCAATCACGCGGGGCTGACCGCGCCGTTGCTGTTCGGTCGGTTGCGTGCGGGACAAACCGATGCACGCGCCGTCGCGGCACGGTTTCCGGAGCGGGCGGTGTATCGCTGCGATCCCGAGCAGCACCGAATCGAACGTGTTCTGCCGTGAAAGCCGATGCTCATTAACCACGACGCGTGGTGATTGAGTCGCAGGGTTGACGGATTGAGTTGAGGATTGGACCGTGACGGTCGGCGTTGATGTGCACCTCCCGCAAAAATCTGCGCGTTGATTGCACTCCGCTCATCACGCGGAGCGTGATGGCGACTTTGTTGAGCGTGTTCGGTCTTGGTTACTCGACGGCGTGCGTCCAGCCGAGGGGGAGCAACTCCGTCTGTGTCCCATCGGGGTGATGCAGACGACATCCCGGCTCGGCCGTGCAGACACCGACATCTGTGAGCGGTGTCGAGTGAATCCAAGTCGAGAGCAGCAATTCCGCCGAACCCCGATCGGTCGTCAGGATCAATTCGAAGTCTTCCCCGTCGCCGAGAGCATGTTCCAGCGGGCTGAGCTGATCGGCCATGCGTCGGGCATCGGGATGGATCGGAATTCGCGCAGCGTCGAGATCCGCGCCGCAGCCGCTGGCTATCAAAAGATGATGGAGATCGGCGGCAAACCCATCGCTGACATCAATCAGGCTGTGAACCTCGATGCGGTCGCGGATGGCCCGGATTTCCTGGAGTCGCGGTGTGAATGTGAGATGCCGCCCCAGCAGGCTGCCACCGAGCGCGCCGGTGACCAGGATTCGATCACCAGGGCGTGCACCACTTCTCAGGACCGGTTGCGTACCGATGGGCGTTCCAAGGACCGTCACGTTGATTACCAGCGGTCCATCCCAGGTGTTGGTGTCGCCCCCGGCGATCGTGACTTGAGTCTCCTCTGCCAGGGCGAATAACCCGTCATACAGCGCATCAGCAAAGACGCGTCCACGGGCACGTGGCAATGCGACTGAAACGAACGCTGCGGTCGGGACACAGCCCATGGCGGCGATGTCACTGAGATTGACCGCCAGGGCTTTCCGGCCGATCAACTCGGCCGATGCCTGCGGCCAAAGGAAGTCGACCCCTTCCATCAGCATGTCGGTCGTTACGACCTGGGGATACGCAGTGGGATGCATCACCGCGGCGTCGTCGCCGATCCCCAGGGCGACTGGAGGGCGAATCTCCGCGCGCTGCTGGAGGGCTGCGATGAACTCGAATTCGCTCCGTCCCATTCGTCTTCAACCTCTTTGAAATGACACAACCCCCGGCCAGCATGCCGAGGGTTGTGATGATTCGCAATCGCTTTCACTCAATCGAAGGACTATCGCAGCGTGCCATTCGTCTCATTCCCGGCCATCTGCAGGTGACCGTAGAGCGTTTCCTGCCCACGGATCACGAGGAATTTCAACCCCGCTTGTCCTGGCTGCTGTGGTTGATTCAGAATCCAGGTCACATTATCTGCGGAGAGCGTTTCCCAGTCACGGAGACCAACCAGGATGTCGTCTTTACGGATCCCGTTGATCGCGGCCGGGCTGGCAGCCCGTACGTCGGTCACCAGCATTCCACCGCGATACTTCGTGGGGACCACTCCCGGCTTGTCATTCCCCACGGGGGCAATCCTCAGGCCCAGTTGTCGCCAGAAGCGTTCACTTTCAGTCCCATCGTTGTTCGCACGGGCGACAAAATCGTTCGTCAGCCGGCTGCGACCACCCGTGTACGGAGCAACCGCCATCTGGAGTGATTCTGTCGCATCGCCGCGACGGACGGTGACCGAAATCTTTTCATCGGGCTTCCGACCCAGCAGAGCGCGTTCCCAGTCGACACCGTCGACCACATCGCGATCCCCCACCTTGGTAATCACATCACCAGGCCGCAGTCCGGCTTTGGCCGCTGGGCTGTCGGTGGCGGTCCCTTCCACAATCAACATCCGCGTGGCACCCGCCTTATGGTCCTTGGCAAGCAAGCCGTGCGATGTCTGGCCGAGTTGTTCAATGCTGATCAGCTTCGCGACGATTCGACGGGCATCGTCAATCGGAATCGCGAAGCCAATCCGCTGAGCGCCGGCACGAATCGCCACGTTAATCCCGACGACTTCCCCATTCATATTCAGCAGCGGACCGCCGCTGTTCCCGGGGTTGATGCTGGCGTCGGTCTGGATCAAGTTCTTGTAAGACTGTGTTGCGTTGACTTCGACATCACGCGAGAGTGCGCTGATGATTCCTGCGGTGACCGTATGCCGGTAGCCGAATGCGTTTCCGACAGCGATCACCGATTCCCCGAGCATCAGGTCCGAGGACGTGCCGAGATTCATCACCTTGAAAGATCGGTTGGATTCAACCTTGATGATCGCCAGGTCGTGTTCGCGATCGTGCGCGATGACGGATGCCGTGAAATCGCTTCCATCATCGAGGCTGGCTCGGATCAGATCGACATCGGCGACGACGTGATAGTTCGTCACGATGTAGCCCCGTTCGTCGATGATGACGCCGGTCCCCATGCCGTTGATTTTTCGCGGCTTGTCTGCATTGCCGGCGAAGACGTTGTCACGATCGATGGCGGTCTTTTCGGTGTGAATGTTCACCACCGATGCGCTGGCGCGCTTGACTGCCTTCACGAGTGACGTTTCCCGGGGGTCATCCCCGGCAAAGGCCATGGTCGTCGTCGTCCAGAGGAAGACGCCGCACAGGCCGAAAGCGGTAAGCCATTTATTCATAAGAAGGTCTGCTCGTGGGCCGCTCTGGGTGAACAATCAGGTGTCTCGCCGCGTGTGCCACGATCCTTCGTAGGGCTGGGGACGTCTCCGTTCGCCCCCCTTACTCTGGTTGGCATCGGTTCCTGGCGTGAGAGCGCTTGACGATCGGCTGGTCTTCGGCGCACAGCTTCCCTAATCCGAGTCTGTCACACGGGGTGTTGCAGGGGGCTGCGCGAATCTTTGTGGTGTGGGACTGCTTCAGGGCTGAAAAAATGTGTCGATTTCGCGAAGATCATTGAAGTTCTTCGCGGTAAAGGTGTCCGGGTTCGGGCCCATGCCGAGTGATGGACCCGGATGCGTTTCCCCTTGAGTTGAGAATTGCTGGTATGAGTCGCCGTGCCGCGTTAGAGCAGATGCTTCAGGAAGACCCGCAGGATGTCTTTCTGCATTACGGGTTGGCGAACGAACTCGCGAAGCTGGGGGAAGTCGCTGCGGCTCTCGACCGCTTTACGCAGATACATGAGCAATTTCCGGATTATGTCCCGGCCTGGTTCCGTCATGCTCAAGTTCTCGCTGAGCAGGGCGACACTGCTGAGGCCCGCCGCATCGGAGTGATGGGAGTCGAGGTTGCTGACCGGGTCGGTGATTTTCACGCGGCAGGTGAACTCCGCGGGTTTCTGGAATTGCTCTCGTGACGTTACAGAGATCTGACTGGAACGCGTTGCGGACTGCCCTCGGTGACTTGAACGGTCACGGAGACGACCCGCGGAACTGGCCGGGCGCTGCGTGGAAGCTGCTCGTCGAACGTGGAGTCGGTGCGGCATCAGTTCCGGGAACCGGAACGCTCAGTCCGGTGTGGATCGGGATCGAGCTGGCGCAAATTGATCTCACCGTGGCGTTCGTCTGGAGTCAGTACCAGGCTGCAGTGCAACGGATCGCGCGGGGATCTCCAGCACTTCGTGAGCGCTGGCTGCTACGACTTGCGACCTCCGGTGAGTATGCCACGGTGGGGCTGTCGCACCTGACGACATCACGCAACCGCGGACCAGGACCAGCCGTGCTTGCCGAACCGGTCGATGGTGGCTATCGACTCACCGGGACAATACCGTGGGTCACCGGGGCGGCACATGCAGCTATACTGGTGGTCGGCGGAACGTGTGCCGATGGGCGACAGTTGCTGATGGCGTTGGAACCACGGACGGGAGAATTTTCCTGTCCGACCACGCAATCCTTACTGGCGCTGAGTGGTTCGCAGACCGTTCCGGTGACACTGACGAACGCGTTCGTTCCCGCGGAGGCCGTCATCGCAGGGCCGGTTGAGAACGTGATGTCGCAACCGGCCAGCGGTGGTGGTGCTGGCTCGCTGATGACCTCCGCACTCGCTGTCGGTCATGCCCTAGGCATTCTAGAGGCGTGGCGGAATGAACCTGAATTGAGTGCCGACGCGATTGCCATCGAGGCACGCTTAACCAAAATCGCGGAAGCCTTGCGCGACGAGGTTCTGGCGGCGGTCGAACAAGCTACCGTCGACGCTGCCGGGTTTCGACTGCGCAGCACCCGGCTGGTGTTGCAAGTCTCCCAAGGATTCCTGACGGCTGCCAAGGGAGCGGGCTTCATCACGGGGCACCCGGCCGAACGGATGGCGCGCGAAGCGCTGTTCTTCCTGGTCTGGTCGTGTCCGCAGGCCGTCGCGGGAGAGCTACTGCAGGGCTTCGCGTCGTGTGAGGAGCCAGGGTAATCTGGTTTAAGTCTAATCAGATTGGCAGGAAATGAAGAAACCCAGCCATCGGAATGGCTGGGCGTCTTTGGTGGGTTTCCATCTGGCCGCGCACGAACCTACTTCAACTTGGCGATCGCGGCGAGAATTGCTTTGCTGTCATCTGCAGCGGCGACTTCCGTATTCTTCAGGGCGATCTTCCCCTGCTTGTCGATCAGGAACGTCCAGCGCTTCGCGGTGACTGTGCGAATCAGGATTTCTTCCTTGCCGTCAATCGTCGCCTTGACGCTCTTTTCTCCGGGGGTGAACGGGACGCCGAACGCCTCCGCGACTTTTCCTTCGGTATCGGCGAGCAGTGCGAAGTTCAGCTGATGAGCCTTCTTGAAGAGCTGGTGATTCTTGACGGAATCGCCACTGACGCCGACGACTTCGACGCCCTGCTCTTTCAGTTTGCTGAAATCATCACGGAAGCCGCAGGCTTGCTTTGTGCAGCCACCGGTCATGTCGGCGGGATAGAAGTAGACGACGATCAGTTTCTTGCCGACGTGATCGGCCGACTTCCACGGCGCCCCGCTGTCATCCAGGGCCTCGAATTTCGGTGCCGCATCGCCGACTTTGATATCGACGACGTCCGCTGCCGAAACAAGGCTCCCGAGGGAAGCGAGACCGGCGATGCACAGCGTAGTGAGAACGGTCTTCATCGAAAATTCTCCGGTGGTCTAGACGGATGAGGCAGGTTCGCCGCTGTGGCGAGCGCTGACGATCCGTTAGCATAGAAGCTCGAACGAAGATCGAAAAGTGTCGCACCGGAATGCGTTCAATCCTAACCATCTCGGAACGGGGGCGATCGCTTCCCGGTGCGATACGTCAGGACTCGCGACGAACCTTCTTGCAGGACGAGCACCGCTGGAATGTTGTCATCACAGCTCTTTTGGCGGATGTTTCTCATCTATGCCGGCCTGACGCTTTGCACCGCGATTGCGTTCTTCGTGTTGTTGTCCGCCCAGTCACGGACAACACTCCTCGCTCAGGTCCAGGTACTGCTGCGTGAAGATGCGGCCCTCGTCAAAGCCCTCGCGGGTGAACAACTTTCATTTCCGCCAAACGAAGCTACGGTCAAGTTACTGAATGCTGCCACGCGCGACCGGGTGACTCGCCTGGTGCTGATTGATGCCGACGGCCACGTCGTCTGGAAGAACAGCGAGCTTGATCAGGTCCTGCCTGCCACGGAGTTCAACCAGGAGGGAAGCACGGCAGAGTTCATCATCAGGACGCTGCCCGACCGCCAGGAACAATGGATGTGTTTCGAGATGCGTGGCATGTTTCCCGATGCACCCCAGGCACGCATTCAAGCCGCGATGCCGGTGACGCAGCTCACCCGCGAGCTGACATCTGCCGATTCACGACTCTGGTACGGAGTGCTCACCACAGCCTTGCTGGCACTTGTGGTAACCTACGTGGTGGTGGGACGCATCATTCGGCCGCTGGAAACTCTCACACTGGCGGCACAGCGGATCGCTGCCGGTGAACCCCCGGTCGCCGTTTCGGTCCGATCACGGAATGAAATCGGCACGTTGGCCACTGCGTTCAATGCGATGAGCGAACAACTCTCCGCGCGGATCGCCGATCTTCAGGATCAACGGACCCAGGTCGAAGCGCAGCAGCATCGCCTGGAGACGGTGCTCGGAGCGATGGTCGAAGGGGTCATGGCGATCGATGCTGACCAGCGGATTGTCCTGGCGAATCAGGCGGCCATCCGGCTCCTGGATCTCCGGCCGAATGTCGGTGTCGGTCGGTTGCTCTGGGAAGCCATCCGACAGCCCCAGTTACAACAACTCGTGCAGGAGACGCTCACGACCGACGATCCCTCGCACATTGAATTTGAAGTAGCCCGCACTCAAGCGACGGTGGCCGCCAGCGCCTCGCGTTTACCCGGTGAACCTTGCCCGGGGATGGTGCTCGTTTTTCATGATGTTTCCGAACTGCGCCGCCTGGAACGGCTCCGTCGCGAATTTGTCCAGAATGTCTCACACGAACTGAAGACCCCGCTGGCCGCCATAGTCGCCTATGCTGAGACGCTGCTCGACGGTGGTCTGGATGATGCCGGACGGAATCGGCAGTTCGTTCACCGGATTGCCGAGCAAGCCGAGCGTCTGCACTCGCTGATTCTGGATCTTCTGGCCTTAGCACGTCTGGAAGGCGATGAACATCCCTTCGAGATTGAACCCGTTGACGTTTCCCGACTGGTCCGTGCCTGCGTGGATGAGCATCAGGAGGTTGCCGCGGCCAAGTCGATTGTGCTGACCTGTTCGACCGCTGAGACACCGGCCTGGGGGCTCGCCGATGACGATGGTTTGCGGACGATCGTAGACAACCTGCTCGACAACGCCATCAATTACACCCCCGTGGGCGGCCGCGTTGATGTCCGCTGGCAGACGAAAAACAGGGAGTTACTGCTGGATGTGGAAGACACCGGCGTCGGCATCTCGAAAGAACATCAAACGCGAATTTTCGAGCGGTTTTTCCGGATCGATAAAGCCCGCTCACGCGAACACGGCGGGACCGGCCTTGGTCTGGCCATCGTCAAACATCTCTGCCAGATGTTCGGCGGCAGTGTGAAAGTCGCCAGCCAGCTTGGAAGCGGGAGCTGTTTCACGGTGACCCTCCGCGCCGCTGAATCGCCGCACTGATGAGTACCCGTTGACGAGTGAAATCAGCAGGCAGAGGCTCAACAACGTTCAGAGCCAGGACCCTGGAGCGACTGTCGAAATGAAATCGCCCAGCATGTGGTAAACCAGTCGATACGCTCACAAGTCAGAACCAGGCATCTCTTCCGTCCATCCAACCCTCGGGCCTTGGTCACGACTCTGGTGAGGCAGGGGGTACCGGCACACCATAGAGAGTGATGACGCGGCGGGTTTCAGACCCGAATCAAAGTTCCGCTGGATCCGCCGAAGGTATCGGTCTCGACGCCGAGCCGCTGCAGGATCGTGACAAACAACTTCGACAACTCCAGTTCCTCGACTTCGACCTTCGCGGTCCATCCCGCATCGGTATCGATGCCGGCACCTGCCTGATTGTCTTGATTCCCCGAGCCGAACTTGAGGTAACGGCCATTGGTGAAGCCCAGATTCTTGCCACCCGCAGAAATGATCGGGTAGTTGCGCGAGAGGTGGAAACTGCTCGAAGCCGAGCCATGCATGGCGAAGGTGTTATCGAGCAGGCTGCCGTTGCCCGTCGGCTCCGGCGTCTCACGCAGTTTCTGCACGAACCGACCGAATTCCTCGGCCTGATAACGATTGTAGGTCCCCAGGTTTTTCCATCCATTGGGTTGCTTCACGGCGTGCGTCAATCCGTGGGCCCCTCCCAGACCGACTGCCAGGGAGAGCAAGTCGTGCGGGCCTTCTCCGTTCTCTCTCCCTAATTGAAACGTCGCGACCCGCGTGGAATCACTCAGAAAGGCGAGGTAGATCAGTTCATACATCGTCTGGAAGTAGAGGCGGGCCTCTTTGGGTTCAGCATCCAGATGCAGGTTGCGGGTCTCCACCTGAGGGACGGGAGTCTCAATCCAGCGTTGCGCTTTGGCGAGCTTCAGCTCGGTCTCACGCACGGCTTCCAGGTACTGCTGGAGTGTTGCCTGGTCGTGGTTCGAGAGTTGTCGTCCCAGCGATCGTGTCTGATCGATCAGCAGGTCCAGCGCACTTTTGCTGCGTGCCAGTCTGGCGGCTGCGTCTTTGCTGCTCGTCACGAACAGCATGTCGAAGATTTCCTTGGGCTTGTTCAACGCCGGAATCGGCCGCCCTTCGCGATTGAAAGACTGTGTCTGTGCTCCCCGTGGACCGCCCACGCCGCCATTGGTCGACATCACCAGTGAGGCATGTCGCGTCCGGTCTCCGGCGTGCTCCGCATAGACCTGATCGAGCGAGATGGAATTCTTGTATGGACCGTGACCGCCAATGGGAGCACCGGTCAGATACTGATCGGCATTCGAATGGCCGTGCACCTGCCTCGCAGCCGGATGTGACAGCCCCGAATAAATCGTGATGTCGCTACGCAGGGGTTCGAGTACATCCAGGACTTTGGTCAGCTCAAAATCTGTTTCGCCCCCGCGTGGAAACCAGCTCCAATCCTTCCATGCTGGATCGGATTTGAGGGGCAGTCCCACGCCATCGGGATGATAGACGCTGAGGAAACGCTTTGGCGTCTCGTCCGGAATGGCTCGCTCGCCTGCGAACGTTTCCAACCACGGCAAGGCCAAGGCCAGACCCGTGCCGTGCAGAAACGTCCTGCGAGTCATCTGGGCGAATGAACGGTCCATGGAGGATCCCTGCACTTACCTGGAGTTGAAAAGCTGGCTGCTGACGATCAGGTGAATCAAATCGCCCAGGCGATCGTTCTGGCGTCGGGACTGCGCGGTCACACGATCAATTTCCGCCTGATCGCCCAGGTTCAGGGGACGGCCGAGGGCATAAGCCAGCAATTTGTGCACCAGCGCCTGGGTCACTTGATCTTGTCGGTCCGTGAGCAGGTATTGCTTCAGCCCATTCATTCCGGCGAGCGTTTCCTGGTTGAACAGGACAGAAGTCGCATCGACGGGTTGGTCCTTGATGTGTGTCCGATAAGCTCCCAGGGCATCGTAGTTCTCGAAGGCGATGCCCCACGGGTCGATCCGCGCATGACATGAGATGCATGCTGACTTGCTTCTGTGGTCAGCGAGCCGCTCTTTCAGCGTCATTTTCAGAATTTCCGGATTCGTCAGGTCGACCTCCGGGACATTCGGTGGCGGTGGGGGCGGCGGATCGTTCAGCATCCGCTTCAGCATCCAGACCCCGCGTTTGAGGGGATGAGAATCCTTGCCGTCAGAGTTCATCGCCAGGATCGCGGCACACGTCATCAGGCCACCACGGTTGGCCTGCGGGGTGATGGAGACCTTGCGGAAGTGAGGGCCGAAGACCTTCGGGATCCGATAGTGAGCTGCCAGCCGTTCGTTGACCATCACATAATCAGAATGGATGAAATCCAGGACGCAGTGATTCTCGCGGAGGACCTCTTCAAAAAACGCGATCGGCTCAGTCTCGAGGGCATCTTTGAGAGCGTCGTCGGTCACATGCGTCACACTCTCCAGCCGATCCAGTCCCAGCCATTGCTGAACAAAGTGTTGACTGAAACGTCGGGAACGCGGGTCCGCCAGCAGGCGTTTCACCTGTGCGTGCAGGACGTCCGGCTCGCGGAGCTTACCCTGCTCAGCCAGGTTCAGCAGTTCGTCATCCGGAAGACTGGACCACAGAAAGAAGGAGAGCCGACTCGCCAGTTCCAGTTCACTGATCGTTGCTGGGAGAGTTGACTCGTCGCTTGGCGATCGTTGAGTCAGATACAGAAATTCCGGACCAGCGAGCGCCGTGGCCAGGACTTCCTGCATGGCGGCTTCGAACGTGGTGAAGTCGGGCCGATACTTGGCAAATAAGACCATGAACTGGTCGACTTCCTGCTCGGAGACAGGCCGCCGCCAGGCCCGCTTCAGAAATCGATGCAGCACCTCGCGACCGTAGACAGTCTCCTGATCCCGCTGGCGACTCTCAAAGAAAATGTCGGTGTGAGTTTTGGGAGGCCACTGATCGTAATACGGGGCCGTGATCTCGATGGTATCGATCAAGACGTTGAGCCGTTCCTCCCCGCCTGACGCATTCGAGACATTCCGGATGTGGAGGAACTCATCCCGGCGCGGGAAGGTCGTCGTGAGTTTCCGGAACGGATTGCGCTGGATATCGCTTAAGGAAATCTCGAATTGAATCCACTGGGGGGCTTCGGCAGAGGCCGTGACCGGAACGTCCTGGGCGCTGACGATCTGCGAGAAGTTGGCGTTATTGCTGGTGTGGGCACTGAAGATCAGCCGCAGGCTGGCGTATTCGTCCGGGTTCATCGTCGAACGACCTGCTCGAATGCGAACCCGCATGGTCCCTTCGTCTGGCAGAAATCGATCCAGATCCAGTTTCAGCTCGCTTGACCGGGGAAGCACCAGCACTACAGGAGAGAGTGCGGGCGTTTGCTCTGCGACGGCATCGGTTTGAGGCAACGACTTGCCTTCCGGGTACAGAATTCCCTTGCCGGATGCTTGATCGACCAGATACGGCTGATTCCGGCGTCTCTTCCCCTCCACATCCTGCTGATCGAACGGTTTGGCGTTTGGTGCGGATGACGCCTGATTCAGCTTCTCCTGCATGGAAATGAAGTAGGTGACCGGTGACGGTCGATCGCCAATCACGGTGGCACGCCGGAGCGCGTTGAGTCCAAGCTCGCGATAGGTCTCGAACTGCATCACCGACATCTGCAGCAATTCCGAGCTGTTCTTGAATCCTTCTTCTGAAGTCGATTCTGGCGGCAGCTTGTTCGGGAGGGGAAACGGCAGTCCCAGCAGGTCTTGCAGGACGTAGTTGTATTCGTACTTCGTGAGCCGGCGGAACGACGAATGCCCCTTGCTATTGCGGCGTACAAGCGACGCCTTGTTCAACTCCTCGGTGAGCCAATCCACAATGCGGCCACGATCGGTTTCGGCGAGCGCGTAGTCCGGCTCGTTCGGTGGGGGCATCTCCGATTTGCCGAGTGCATGAAAGACCTCGCGCCAACGATCTACGTCGGGACCAGCCAGCACATCGGGATTCAACTGATCGATCCGCAGGCGACCCTCCGACCGTTTCGGACCGTGGCAGCCGAGGCAGCTCCGTGTCAGGACTGGTCCCACCGACTTCTGGAATTCCGCCAGATTCGCCTGCGGAATCTCGGCAGTGGGCAACGCGGCTGGCGTCTCTTTCAAGAACCGGGATTTCGTGCGTCCCAACTCGCGCGCTGATTCCAGCGTGAGCGGAGCCTCTTGTCCATCGGCGAACGGAACGCTCCAGGTATTGCCGAGAACCAGCAGTGTGAGGATGGTGAGGTTCTTCATCGACATTGGCTGGACTTCGTATTTCACCGGGTGGGCAGTCTCTGCGGCAGCATGCATGAGCGGACTTTGATTCTATTCCACACCGGTGCGCTAAGACAACAACGAACCGGCTGATGTCCCGGCGGATTCTCGTTTCAAGTCGGGTGGACCGAAGCTTTTTGAGTTCCACCACGATTCTCGGAAGTTCTGGTGGAACTCGAGGACTCGTTCCACCCGACAGATCTCGCAGCCCCAATTTCTGAACCGCCGTGTCTCACAGAGACTCATGGGTTGTCGGGTGGTGATCTTCCAGCGAGAATAGAGGCGACATGCAAACGCTGACGGAGATCAGGTGGCTGAGACGCAGAGACGCTGAGGGGTTGGGATGTTGGCAGCACGTATTCGCAGTGGTGTGACGGTCATGGCCGTCCTGTGCATCCTGTGGACACAGCCGGTCACCGGTTCCGCTCAGACATCCGTGGATCCGGATCTCGCCGCGCGAAAACGGGACGCGGATCAATTCTTCAAGGATCGTGTCGCACCGTTCATTCAAAACCACTGCCTGGCCTGTCATTCCAACAAGCGACCGACAGAGGCTGGAGTCAACTTTGCTCCGGCGTTGAAGAGCCCCGGTCATTCGGCGTTCAGCCAACTGTGGAAAAAATCGATCGCCCGCGTCAGGGCGCATGACATGCCGCCGGAGTACGCGGACAAACAGCCGACGGATGAGGATCGGCAGATGTTCGCTGATTGGCAGGGGAAGGTCAGGTATCTCAGCCCCAAGGATCCGGGGCTGTTCGTGATTCGACGGCTGACCAAAACAGAGTACGGCAACACATTACACGACTTGTTCGGCGTCGAACCCGCCATCGCCAGGGACTTGCCGGAGGAGGTCAGCGGCGAGGGGTATCTGAATTCGCTCTCACCCTTGCAACTGGAGCAGTATCTCGCGATCGCTGATCAGGTTCTTGACCGGATCTTGTCGCCCGATCCCGCCCGGCCAACCGCCATGCAGACACGGCTGTTTGGTGATCTGCCTGCCCCCACAGCCGACGCACGGGCGGCAGCGCGGGAGGTCGCCCGGTCACTGGCACGAAAGGCTTATCGTCGCCCTCCGTCGCAGGGCGAAGTCGATGTCCTGGTCGAGGTCTTTGACTTGGGTCGACAAAACAAGCTCGATTATTCGGCTTCCCTGCGACTGATGCTCAGAGCGATCCTCGTTTCACCGCAATTCCTCTTTATTACACCTGTGGAAACGGTTCAGCCGCGTACTGGAATCGTGCCTCTCGATGACTATCAGCTCGCGTCACGGTTGTCCTACTTCTTATGGGCAACGATGCCTGACGAGGAACTGATGACGCTGGCGGACAGTGGAACGCTTTGTGAGCAGCCTGTTCTCAAAGCCCAAGTGAAGCGGATGCTGGAAAGCCCCCGCGCGCGGGCACTGTTCGATGGCTTTGGGTCGCAGTGGCTGGGACTGGGAAATCTGGCGGGTCAGACGTTTGATCCCACCTTATTCCCGCAGATGAACGGTGCGTTGCGGACAGCCATGTACGAGGAGGCCCGCCTGTTCTTCGAAAGTATCGTGCGCGAAAACCAAAACGTGCTCCGATTGATCGATGCTGACTATACTTACCTCAATGAATCGCTGGCCACGCTCTATGGATTGGAAAAGACCGTCACCGGCCCAGCGATGCGCAGGGTGCAACTGAATGACGGCAACCGAGGCGGAGTCCTGGGCATGCCGGGGATTCTCGCGGCGACCTCATTCCCTAATCGGACGAGTCCTGTCAGACGCGGCGTGTGGGTCCTGGAACAGATCCTCGGTGACCATGTCCCACCGGCCCCGCCGGATGTACCGGCGCTGGAAAAGCAGGACCCGACGGCGGTCGCCAAGCTGACCCTGCGCCAGCGGACGGAGTTACACCGCACGAACCCGGTCTGCGCCAATTGTCATAATACGCTTGACCCGATTGGCTTTGGCCTGGAAAACTTCGATGCCATCGGACGCTGGCGCGATCGCGAGGAGAATGGCGGTGTGATTGATGCGACGGGTGAGTTACCGGGAGGAAAGCGGTTTTCCAACCCCGGGGAATTGAAAGCAATCATCGCCGGACGCAGCGAGGATTTTTCTCGCAACCTCGTAGAACGACTGCTGGCTTATGCTTTATGCAGACGCCTGGAAGGCTACGATGAAATCGTGATTGAGACAATGATGCAGGAGATCGCTGCGGATGGGTACCGCATGCAGACGCTCATCAGCACGATCGTGACCAGTTACCCGTTCACCCATCGCCGAATTTCGGAATAGAGGGCCGTCGCATGATGAAGAACGTGCTGATCGACCGTCGCGCCTGCCTGCAAGGTCTGGGAGCTTCACTGGCTCTTCCGCTGTTAGACGTGATGGGCTGGGCTGAAACCACCCCCTCCAAGGCCGCCAGGCCTCCGGTGCGGCTGGGATTCATGTTTATGCCTCATGGCGTGATCCCGGATCAATTCTGGCCCGCCGATGCGGAGAGCTTTCTGTCATCCCCCCCGCCTGCAATGGAGTCGTTGCGGCCCGTGATCGACCAGTGTCTGCTGATGAAAGGGATCTCGGGTGTTCCCATCTCTCCCTTTAACGGTGCACCGCATGCGCTGGAGCTGTCGACCTGGCTGACTGCAACGCTGCCGAACCCCGATAAGCGGAATGAAATCAGCATTGCGATTTCCGCGGACCAGATTGCGGCGAACTACGTGGGAGCCGACACCACGCTGCCGTCGCTGGAACTGGCGACGATGCCGCAGACGTGGAAAGAAAACCAGGAAGGGCTCAACGAGGCATATTACTCGCACTGCAGCTTCCGATCCCCCACGCAGCCCGTCCCCGCGGAGACGAATCCGCGCAACGTCCTCAATCGTCTCTTCAGCAAGAAGCAACACAGTGCTGATGACGGTTCAAAGCCACTGAGTGCTCTGGATCGAAGCATGCTGGATTTAGTCCTGAGCGGAGCGCGGGGACTGCGACAGACATTGCCCGCCTCCGACAGGCGGAAGCTGGATGAATACCTGGACAGCGTGCGCTCGGTGGAACGCCGAATTGCCGCGATCGAATCCCGTCAGCAAGAGGCGGCATTAGAAAAGGCGGGCGTGCGTTCGAGCAGACGCTTCGACTCAGATTCGCCGCCCATTGAAATCAAGATTCCGGAGGGAGACAAACGCAGCGAGTATATGCAGGTGATGTGCGATCTCGCGGTGCTGGCGTTTCAGACAGACACGACTCGCGTTTTTACCTACATCGGATCGACGCCGAATGGTGTCTCCTATCCAGAACTCGGATTTACGGACGTCCATCACTCCCAGACTCACCATAACAACAATCCGGAGATGGTCCGTAAGGTGGCGGCGATCACCGCATTCAACATCGAGCAGTTCGCCTACATGGTCAAGAAGATGCACAGTCTCAAAGAAGGCGATGGCACGCTGCTCGATCACTGCCTCCTGATGTGGGGATCCGGCCTGGAGGATGGCAACAAGCACAGCCGCGAGAACCTTCCGTTCATCCTGGCCGGCAAGTGCGGCGGGGCGATCCAGACCGGCCGCTTCCTGCCAGAGACGCGCGGAAATCAGGGAGACTTGCTCACCACCATGCTCTCGTGCGCCGGTATCCCGCTGGACCGCCCGATTGGAATCGCTACCAAACAATTGAATGAGCTGCGCACTCCAGGTTGAGGGACGGTGGCAGCTCAGTCTGACGCGATCGGACAGGATGGGCACGCGTGTGGAGCGGGTCGGGTTCGCGTGGGAGCGGGGGAAGGTAGGTTAACCTCCCAGCCGCGAGGGACTCACAAGTCGAACCGAAATTTGCTGGCCTGCAGGTACTCTTCTTCTCGCTCCATCGCGATCCACTTACGACCAAGGCGTTCTGCGACCGCTCCTGTGGTGTTTGAGCCCGCAAACGGATCGACCACCACGTCGTTGGGATCTGTAAGAAGTCGAATGAAGAAGTCTGGGAGGGACGCCGGAAACCGAGCTGGATGGATCTTGATGCCCGCTTCTTTGCATCGGAGTGTGTATTGGTCGTTTGCTGAATTGTTTCCGAATTTCAGAACATCTTCCGGCGTTTCATCTTCGACGAAGTTCGAGGGAATTGATCCGCCGGCATCAATCTTGTCAAAGCCAGCCCTAATTACATGACCTGACGGACGTGTGGTTTCGCGGACCTTGCGAGCATTCAGCCTCAGCATGTCTTTGCTGTACGCCTTCAACACATTCGAGTTAGACGCCTTGGGCCACTCGGTCTTGCCCAACCACCAAATGTACTCAACCGAGTCCTTGACGCGAATGCGTCTGACGGTAACCCACTCGGCGGGTGCAGGCATCTTGGCAGGGTTGTACCAAAACAGCTCTTGCGCAAGGTGTAGCCCTACGGTTTCTACCAACTCGACGAGGAGCTTGAAGTGATAGATCGACCGAGTCGGGGTTCCCTTGTTGTAGCTGCCGCCGATGTTGAGGACGAAACTACCATCGTCAGTAAGGACACGCTGAATTTCGCGGGCAAACGGCAAAAACCAGTCGACGTATTGATGCTTTTCTGCGTTGCCGTATTCCTTCTTGAAATGCAATGCGTACGGTGGCGACGTCAGAACGAGATTGACGCTCCCATCGGGCAACTTCTTAAGCAACTCCAGAGAATCTCCCAGCAGCGCGATACCGAGATCAGTCGCATAGAACGGCTCGGCGTTGACGGACATCGGCCCCGTGGCATCAGTTTGAAATGAGAACTTCCGCTGCCCTCGTGAAGATCGTTCGGACTTCGTTGTCATGTCTTATCCTTTCGGAATCCAGGTGTTGACTATCGCGACGATCAAGCCGGATCGGCGCAGGACAGTCAAGGCATGCTGGAATCCGTGGCTCCATCTTCAAGTTGCTGCAATGCCGCCGAATCGACTCCAAGTTCATGGGCACGAGCGATAATCCGCCGAAAGACTCGCCCCTCAAATACGTCGTCCTGCACCGGAGCGAAACAACGACATGCGAGAAGGAACGAATGCCAGTCGACGAAGACCGTCGCCTTCACACCTCGTGTCGCGGCCCACGCCAAGACTTCCGCGAAGTCAGGTTGCTTTTGCTTGCTGCTGACGGCGAGAAAGCCGAGGTTGCGTGTTCCATGCTGGGAAACAGTCGTTTCGACACTGGCTCGGACGTGCGTGTCCGTAATCGGCTTGTCCTTCACCTCGAACGCCATTTGAAAATCCGCTTCGAGGCCTGTAATTGCGACATCGAGCGGGGCCTTGCGATCAGGATCGTTGATGACTCCAACAATAACCCTCGTCGGACCAAAGACGGCGTCCAGTGCGCCAGCCGCACAGGGTTGTGCTCGACGTCCCCCCTCTGAATTGGCAGCGACATACTCGCTGACGAGATTCCCGAGGGCTGCCATCGAAAGATCGTCGCCAAGCTGCGGGTCAATTTCGACTGCCGGAAGCAAGCTCTTGCGTCGAGCGGCTATGAAGCCTCGGAGCGCTAATCGCGACTCTTCGCTTCCCGGCAGTGACTTTATGGCTTCCATGCACCGAATGAAGTATTCCCAGCCCTCTTGGTTTCGAACGCCTGTGATTTCATCGATTCGCGTCTTGCCGATGAACGGCGTGTTGTTGAGAGGGTTCGTCCCATTCGCACCGAGGTCGACTTCAAGACGGGCTCGGTTTTTTGCCCAGACGTTGTCGGCAAGCGACCGCGCGGAGTACGACGTGGCCGCCTCACCGCGATCCAGAAGGGAGTAGACATCGATTCGATCATCCGTCGCTTTCGCCAGCAGCGCAGTTCCGAGGGCGGCGATGACGGTCGAGCTTTTGCGATGAGGACAAAGCCGACCAAGTTCCATTACTTGATCGCGCCAGGCAACCGCTGTACTTGGCAAATCGCCCCGGTTGGCCGCATCAGATTCGGCGAACAGGATTTCCGTCGCCTTTGAATGGTCGATTGAGATAGCCACCTTGAATACCAAATCCCTTGAATTGACACCGAAGAGGTTGCAGGCGCTCAACTTCGGCGGTCGAACAGGGGCAGGTTTCTCCGGTGTTTTTGACCGCTCCAAAGCTTGGAATCATGAGGCCACGAGCATATCAGCTCAGCTGCTGGCTCACAATTCCGAGCCGAGAATCGCGAAAATCCGTGGCGGATGTTTGGTCGGTCGCGTGGATCAGTCAGATAGGGGCCCTGTGAACCTGGAAAGGAGGGTGGATGACCGAAGAGCGTGACACGCCCGATGACCTGTTCCCCTTTGCTCAGATGCTCGTGAAGCAACTCAAGGCACAGCATCAGCTTCGGTGGGGCAGGCACAAGATGGAAGATGCGGCCCAAGACCTGTTTCTGGCCGGTTGGCAGGTCTGGCAGGACGAGCAGAACGTTGGCTTGGCCAAGAATCGAATGCGGGACCGTGCGAAGAATCTGATTCGCGACTTTCAGTCCGAACTGGAGCACGAGCCCAAGACCGGCTTTTCGCCGCCCCGCGACAAGACCTCTGCTTCCGGCGCGCTGTGGAACGAGGATGCAATCCGGGCCTGGGACTCGCCCGATGTGCGGGCCAGTATCCGGGGTGACCCGGCCGAGGTTGCCTCGGTCAACAGCTATCTCGAAGGACTGACGGACCGCCAGCGACAGATCGTTCTCATTCGCATGGCAGGGTGTACCACGCAGGAAGCCGCCGACGAACTCGGCCTGAGCCTGCGGACCGTGGAACGAGAACTCTCACAACTCAGAAAGGACTTTCCTCATGACGACGCAGAGTGACAAGCTGCCCGTCCACAACGACGCCAAACGCCGGCACTACTGGCTGCGTGAGGACTTCGATCACCTGATGGGCCTGCTGCCCGGCAAAGACCACGAGTTCCCAAACGACCGGAATTCGAGTTCGTCGCTGTTCTATCCGAAGTCGACCGAGGGCGCGTTCCGCGAACTGCGGTTGCGGGGCTTGGACTGCGATGGCATCGACCTGTGGAAGCTGGCTGCCAACGAAGTCGTGCATCCAGTCGGTGCAAGTTCGGCGATGACCTGGACCGGCACCGACTACCTCGAATGGAGCAAGGAGGACATCGACGCCGCAGCGGAGTGGTTGTACGAGCACGGCAAGTGGAACTCGTGGACGCACTTCTGCTGGGTCTCCAACTTGCGATACGGCCAGTGCGTTAAGGCGCGCCGCGTGGCTGCCGCACGCTACGGGATCGGCTTCACGATGGGCTTCGACGTTCTCGGCCTCGTGACGGTCATCGAACCGCCGGAGAACCCGGACGACTATGCGTTCGTCCGCTTCTTCCCGAAGGGGATGGAGGTTGAGCCGAAGGAGGTGGCGCAGTGACCACAGCGATTGATGAACTGCTACTCTCGGCCGCCGAGGTCGAGATTCAGGCGACGGGGAAGCCGACCACCGTTTCCATCGTGGCCTACACCGGCGGGTTGATGACAGTCCCCGGCTGGGGACCGGTCGCCATCAACCTGGCCGGCGTCGATGCCTCGGCCGAGCAGATCTCGCTGCTGGCCGACCACGATGCCTCGCTGAAGGGGATCGTGGGCCACGGCCGCGCCGTGGTCGCGAACGGCAAGCTGCTGGTGCAGGGAACGATCTCCCCCAGCACCGAAGCGGCTCGCCAGGTGATCGACCTGGCCCGGAGCGGGTTCCGCTTCCAGGCGTCGGTCGGCGTCACGCCGGTGGATTACGAACGGGTTCGCGCCGGCGAAACGGTGGAAGTTAATGGCCGGGCGGTCAAAGCGCCGGCCAGCGGATTCACGCTCGTGCGTGCGGGCGTGCTCAGGGAAGTCAGCATCGTCGCACTGGCTGCCGACCGGGGAACGTCGGTGGCGATTGCGGCTCAACAGAAGGATCAGAGCATGGCAGACACGGCGACGCTCACCGCCGAGCAGATTCGGGCCGAGGCCCTGGCGGAAACGAACCGGATCACCGCGATCCGCCAGGCCTGCGGCGGGCGGTTCGGCGACATCGAGGCCCAGGCCATCGATGAAGGCTGGGACCAGCAGCAGACGGAACTGGCCGTGCTGCGGGCGTCGCGCCCGACGGCGACGCCGTTTCACGGACGGCGTGAGGCCCCGTCGAAGGCGGTGCTCGAAGCGGCGATTCTGGCCCACATGGGTTGCGATCACCTGGCCGAAAAGCATCTCGGGGCCGACGCCGCCCAGCAGGCCCACGAACTGCGGGCCACGAACCTCGTCGATCTGTGCCGCGCCGCATTAATGATCGATGGCAAGGACGCCCCGCACGGTCGTGAAGGCATGATCCGGGCCGCGCTCAGCACCTATTCGTTGCCGATGGCACTGGGCGACGCGGCGAACAAGGTGCTGTTCGATGCCTACACCGAGTCGCCGGCGACGTGGCAGGCGTTCGCGGCGGTGAAGTCCACGAACGACTTCAAGGACCACACCGGCGTGCGGCCCAGCGACACCGGCGATCTGCAACCGCTCCCGCCCGGCGGCGAGATCAAGCATGGTGGGATCAAGGAGGCGACGTACAAGTACTCGGTCGATACGTTCGCCAAGATGCTCTCCATCGACCGGCGGGACATCATCAACGATGACCTGTCGATGTTCGACGACACGGCCCGGTCGCTGGGCCGGGCGGCGATGCGGTCGCTCTCCGATCTGGTCTACACCGTCCTGCTGGCCAACGCCAACTCGTTCTTCGGGACGGGCCATGCGAACTACAGCGAAGGGGCGGGCACGGCGCTCGGTTCGGCGTCGCTGGCCACGGGCATTGCGAAGATGCTGGCGCAGCGGGACGATGAACACCGCGACCTCGACATCCGCGCCCGCACTCTGCTGGTGCCGCCGGAGCTGCAGCAGACGGCCAAGGAACTGTTGCAGAGCGATTTCATTCAGCGGGCCAGCAACGATCTGCCGACCGGCAACGCGCTGAAGAACTCGGTGTCGCTGGAAGTCGAACCGCGTCTTTCGAACAGCGAACGGTTCACCGGCACAAGCGCCAAGGCGTGGTACTTGTTCGCCAGCCCGCAGGACACGGCGCTCGTGGTCGCGTTCCTGCAAGGCAAGCAATCGCCGACCGTCGAGTTCTTCGGGTTCGACGCCGATCCCAACACGCTGGCCGCGACGTGGCGGGTGTTCTTCGACTTCGGGGCCGCATTGGCTGATCACCGAGCCGCCTACAAGGCCAAGGGGGAAGCCTGAGCAAACCCGCTGATCTTCTGAACGACCGACCCTTCGCCATGCGGGACTCTCTGGTTCCCGCAAGCCCTGGCGACCGCGGTTCGCAGGTTCATCCTGCGGGCCGTCGCGCTGTTCTCTCCGCTTCGCGGAATACGGCACTGGAAGGAGGGGTCATGGAATCGCAATCAACGCAACGCATGGGCCAGTACGAGGTGCGGGTAGGCTTCGCGCTCCCGACGCCCGAGGCCAAGGCCCGGTATGACCGGCGGATCGACACGCTCACCGCCTGGCTGCTGAACCGCTGGGAAGCCGAACGCCGGGAGGTGGAGCATGCTGACGCTCGCGCTGCCGGCTGACACCGTGCAGTTCTACAACGATGGGCCGGACTTCCCGACCACGCCCCTGCTGCAAGAGGCCGAGCGAGCATATCGCGAGGCCTTCAACATCGGGGCCTCGGCCACGGCATCATGGAAGGAACCCGCCGACGACTTGATCGAAGCGGTGTGGCGCGCGCGGCGCGAGGTGCGGCGACGGAACGAAGTGTTCGTGCCGTCGTCCGTGATGTTCGGCAACCCGGACATGGACTCCGAGCAGATCGTGTATCGCGCCGGCCACGAGGTCGAGGCGTCGCGGGCGCGGGGCAAGGTGCAGGCCCTGGAGATCGCCCGGCAGTGCTGGGAGTCGCTGCAGAACCAGAATGTCCCCGACGAAGCCATCGGTCCGCTGGTGCTCAAGCCGTGGGCCGAACGAGTGCGGGCGTGGGCGCAGACGGAAGTCGATCCGGCAAGGCTCTTGACGCCGCCGATGCCCGAGGAGTGTATCCCAGAAGAACATCACCCGCTGATCGAGCAACTGAAGGCCTCCGAAACCATTGAACCGGAGTTCGGCAACCTGAACCTGGCGTTGCCGACCAAGAGCGTTCGCCAACTGTTGAACGAGAACCCCGACCTGCGCCGGCCCGTGATCCACGGGCTGCTACGGGAAGGGGAAACGATGAACGTGATCGCCAGTCCGAAGATCGGCAAATCCTGGCTGGTCACCGACCTGGCCCTCGCCGTCGCCACCGGTCGCCCGTGGCTGGAAACGTTTGAGACCGTCGCGGGCGACGTGCTGATCATCGACAATGAACTGCATCGGGAAACGAGTGCCAATCGCATCCCCAAGGTGATGAAGGCCAGGGGCATCCCACTCGATGCCATCGCCGAACGGGTGTTCGTGGCCAACGTGCGTGGCGGGCTCAAGGACATCTTCGGCCTGGCGACGTACTTCCAGCAGTTGCAGCCGGGGCGGTTCAAACTGATCGTGCTCGATGCGTTCTACCGGTTCATGCCGAAGGACACGGATGAGAACGACAACGGCACGATGGCCAACGTCTACAACCACCTCGACGGCTACGCCGCGAAGCTCGGCTGCTCGTTCGTGCTGGTCCATCACAGCACCAAGGGGAACCAGTCGGGCAAGAGCGTGACCGATGTCGGGGCCGGCGCGGGATCACAGTCGCGGGCCACGGATACGCACCTGGTCCTGCGCCCGCACGAAGAACCCGATTGCGTGGTGCTCGACGCGGCGGTCCGGTCATGGCCACCGATTGAACCCCGCGTGCTGCGATGGACGTTCCCGGTCTGGACGCCCGACGATTCGCTCGACGCGGCCGCCCTGCGCCCCGAACGGCCGCGACGGAAGCCGAAGACGGAGAACGAGGCCAACCCGCCCGAGCGGGCCACACAGGCGGCGTGGGACGCCCCACGGTTCGCCACGGCGTTCGTGGGCGATACCCCGGCCACGATCCTGGCCATCGTCCAGCGGGCCACGGAGGGCGGACTGTCGGAACGGAAGGCGACCAAACTGCTCAAGCAGGCCGAGTCGCAGGGGCTGGTTCACCGCTGGAAATTCGGTGCTACCCATCCAGTGCAGTTGGCGACGATTCCCCAGCCGGAGGCCCCTTCATGAGTCCTGTGTGTTCTGCGCGCGCACCCCCCCATACCCCCCCGGTGCGTGCGTAGAGCACGCCCGGGGGCGGGGTATGTGCGCAGCGCGCAATGCAGAGAACGCGAGAGTGGATGGGGGCTACAGTGTCAGAAAGCTCGCATATGCGGTAGCGCGTGCGACAGCTTGCCAGAATGCGAGGTCTTGCTGTGAAACTTCGAATCGTGACAAGGCTTCGCCTGGATCAGATCCTTTGCGAGACCAGAACTCCAAACCGGAGAAGTCGGGCATGTATTTCCAGTTCGCGTGTGCCACCGCGTTGCGAAAAGCACGTACCGGATTGTCCGTGAGGAACTTACAGCACTTCTTGCCGGTTGATCCTGTGGGCAGAACCCTCTTCAGTACATTGAAACACGATTCACCCAGGTACACGAAGCAAATGTAGTTCTGATAAACGACTTGGGATCGAACCAGGACAGGACCATGAACTGAAGAGTCGCGCATCTGGTCCATGAACCCTTGGAAGGCAACCAACTCCTCAACTCTTGTGGCCAACGGAAATGGTGATGACTCTCGCGCTTGTCGCTTCGATTCATCGGGAAGCGCGGCAACCTCATTGGCGATTGTTGTTGCCAGGCGATTGCTTTCCGGTGGATCGATCCGCAGGTCGTCACGCAACCGAGTGGCCCATCGCTGCATCTGTTGATCGAGAATGTCGAAGTCCATGAGCGTAACTCCATGCCGGAATAAGCAAGTCAGACACCACTGATTATCGTTTGGTTCGCAACTGCGTGCTACTGCCTGACACGCCACGGTTCCTTCCCGGCCAGGTCGTCTCCGTAACGCCATTGGGAACCGTCGCGGGTAGGAGCACAGTTTATTTCTTGTACATGTCCGGATAACCGCTGATGGAACACGAGGTTGCGATTACGTTTCTGCGGGACACGCTGGGCATGACCGTCCAGCATGTGGCCCGCACGAATGAGCCCGTGCTGGTACGGCGCTATCACCGCACCGACGTGGCCCTCGTCCCGCTGTGGGAATGGCGGTGGCTGAAGGCCATCGAGGCGGCGATCCGCGCCGGCGAAATCGATGCGTCGGAGTTCCTGCGGAACCTGGAGGATTCGGGCGAGACATGGCTGGATGCGGGCGCGGGGTCGAGGTAACTGGTGTGACACGCCGGGCGGGCGTCGCCCGGCGACGTAACCAGATCCAGAGAAGGGAGATACAAGCATGGCCACAAAGAAGACCACCAAGACGGCCAAGCCCGCGAAGGCGGCGACGAAGACCACGCGGAAGGCCAAGGCGACCAAGACCGCCGCCCCGGCCGAGAAGCTGAGCCAGATGGCTGCGGCGGAACAGGTGTTGGCCGAAGCCCGCGAACCGATGAACTGCAAGGCGATGGTCGAGGCGATGGCGACCAAGGGGTACTGGTCCAGCCCCGGCGGCAAGACGCCCGCCGCGACGTTGTACGCCTCGCTGCTGCGGCACATCCGCCAGCACGGCAAGCAGGCCCGGTTCACCAAGACCGACCGGGGCCAGTTCGCCCTGGCCGGCAAGTAGGGAGACCACGCCATGACGACCGAACAGAACATCGCCGACGCCCTCCGCGTGGTCGCCTTGCGGCTCGAAGAGGCGATTGAACGTGGAAAGCGGTCCAACCGCATCGATGCCAATGACCTCCTCGAAACGCTGCTGGCGGTGGCCGACCAACTCGACCCGCCGGTGGGCGAACCCGTGTCCTCGCCCGCGTGAACCCCCAACCCATCGCGCCCCGCCCGGTCTCCACGCCCGGCGGGGCGTCGGTCATTTCCGGAGAAACATGATGGCCAAGAACCTCATCGCTGCCGTGGGCTACGCCCGCCGCAGCACCGACCTGCAAGAACGATCCATTCCCGACCAGCAGGCCTACGTCACGAAATGGGCTGCCGAGCATGGCTACCGCATCGTGCGGTGGTTCATCGACGATGCAATCTCCGGCACGAGCGCCAAGGGCCGGAATGCTTTCGAGCAGCTGATCGCCACCGCCGAGAACGGCCGCGACTTCGAGACGATCCTCTGCTACGACATCAGCCGGTTCTCGCGCGGCGGGACAAACGAGACCGGCTACTACCTGCATCGCCTCCGTCTGGCCGGCGTCGATGTCCTCTTCACCGCCGACGGCATTCCCGAGGGGGACGAAGGGGAACTGATCCAGGGCGTGAAGTCGTGGCAGGCCCGGCAATACTCGGTCAAGCTGGCCCGCGACACGATCCGTGGCCAGATCTCGAACATCCGCGAACGGAAGAGCGCCCCCGGCGGGATGGCCCCGTATGGCTACGACAAGCAGCACATGACTTCCGACGGCACCGTGCTCCGCACGCTGCGGTGGATGGCCGACGGCAGCAAGCAGGAGTTCGGCCCGGACGGCAAGCTGCTCCGCGTCATCGAAGCGGGCGTCAACATCAAGAAGGCAAAGAGCGACATCATCCGCTACGTCCCCAGCACGCCCGAGCGGGTCGCGGTGATGAAGCGGATGTTCGACCTCTGCGTTCAGGGCTACGGCTGCCATTACACCGCCGAATTGTTTAACAACGAGGGGATCGCATCACCGGCAGGCCAGAAATGGAACACGGCCCGCATCGCCAAGCTGCTGCGAAACCCGGTCTACAAGGGGGCCATCGCCTGGAACCGGCACACGATGGGTTCGCTGTTTTCGCTGGACGGCAACGGGGTGCTGAAGGCGAAGACGCAGAAGGGCTGGAAGCGGAACGCCGAGGAAGATTGGATCATCAGCGAGAACGTGCATGAGCCGTTAGTCACGCCGGAGACCTGGGCTGCGGCGCAGAAAGCAGTCGCCAAGCGCCGGGCCGACGCCGGCAAGGCCCGGCCCACGAAGCGCACATTGCTCTCGAGCCTCCTGCTCTGCAAACGCTGCGGATGCAGCTTCACGACGATCCGCGACCGACGCTGGCCCGGTCCCACAGGCGAGGGCTACCGCACCTACGCCTGCTCGGGCTACCACCGCTACGGCAAATCGGTCTGTGGCCTGACCAACCTCCCTGGCCCGGCGCTCGACGCGTTCGTACTACAGACGATCCAACGCGTCCTGCTGGGCGACCACGCCACGACCAAGCAGGCGGTCGAAGCGTTCGTGAAGGCGGTGCTGGTCCCGAGGGCGGCGACGAAACGCACCAAGACCGACGACCGCGAACTCGAACTGCTGAACCGGAAGATCAAGGCCACGGTCGCCATGCTGGCCGATCCGACGTTCGATGGTCTCGATGAACTCCGCACCACGCTGGCCGACCTGAAGGCCAGGCGGGACGCGTTGGCCACGCGGTTGAAGCCCGTCGATCAACCGGCGACGCCCGCGATCACCGAAGACGAACTCCGTCGCTGGGCGATGGCCCAGTTCGCCCGGCTCGACGACCTGGCCACGCGAACGACGGTCGATCTCCAAGACCGTCAGATGGTCGAGGCGTTCGTGCAACGCATCGAGATCAACCCGGAGACCAAGACCGGCGAGATCATCCTCATCGCCGACCTCGCGGATGCGTTCCGCGAAGGCTCCACACGCGAACCCATAGGGGATTTACGGGGTCTCGACGGGGCGGCTTCGGCCAGCCTGGATGAGCGCGTCGAGCTGCATGACAAGACGCTGGAGTACTTCGGGGTGCGCGGCCGAAACGTCCGTGCGTTCGCCGGGATCGTCAATCAGGTGATACAGCGTATGTTGTGCCACCGGCAGCGGCCGTTCGGTTGGACTCACCACCGCTTGTGGTTTGCCGCGCTTCTCAAGTCGCACGAGTTTCCACGGTCCCGCGCGCAAACCATAGTTTCCACTTCCGTTGTCTTGCTGCAGGAGCTGATCGCGGCCTTTCGCGCCGGGTTTCCCGAGTAACGCGTCAAGCACGTTCAGGCTGTCGAGACAGCCATTTGCAGCGGGTGTCTGACCGATCAGCGCCGCCATGCTGGCGGCGAGATCGATCGTGCAGACGACTTCATCCGACACGGCGGGGGTGATGTGGCCTTTCCAGTGCGTGATGAACGGGGTGCGCGTTCCCCCTTCCCAAACACTGTATTTCCCCCCGCGATAAGGTCCCGCAGGCAGATGGTCGCCCAGCTTTTCGACGGCATCGTCTTTGTAGCCGTCATCCAGCACGGGACCATTATCCGAGCAGAAGACAATGAATGTGTTTTCCGAGATGCCCAGACGGTCGAGTGTCTTCATCAGTTCACCCACGCACCAATCGAGCTGCAAGATGCAGTCGCCGCGCGGACCTTGCGTCGACTTCCCTTGAAAACGCTCGTGAGCGATGCGCGGGACATGGATATCCTGCGAGGCAAAGTACAGGAAGAACGGGTGCCCCTGATTCGCCTCGATGAAGCGATTCGACTCGCGCACCCAGGCATCGGCGAGGTCTTCGTCACGGAAGCGGGCACTCGTGCCCCCGGTGTAGAAGCCAATGCGGCTGATCCCGTTATGAATGGTCTGGTTGTGACCGTGTGACCAGTCCAGCTTGAGCGTGTTGCGATGTGTGATTCCCGTGGGGTGGTCATCGAATGGCTTTTTGTCTCCGACCCACAGCGGATCTGCTGGATCGAGGTTTTTCACATGGCGGTCTTCCACAAAGACCTGGGGGACACGGTCATTGGTCGTTGGCAGGAGGAAACCATGATCGAAGCCGATATCGAGCGGACCGGGCCGCAATTCGCCGTTCCAGTTCGGTGCGGGATCACCGAGGCCGAGGTGCCATTTGCCGATCGCCGCGGTGGCGTATCCCGCCCGTTTCAGGATCGAGGGGAGGGTCTCGGTCCCGGGCTTGATGATGGCAGGACCGTTCGGCGGTGCAATCCCGGTTCCTTTCTGCCGAAAGGCATACGTGCCGGTGAGCAGTGAGAAACGTGTGGGAGTGCACGTCGACGCGCTGCAATACCCGCTGGTAAAGCGGACGCCGTCGCGTGCCAGTCGATCGATAGCCGGAGTCTGTACCGCCGTCGCGCTGTAACACGAGATGTCACCGTAGCCGAGGTCATCCGCGATGATGACGATGATGTTGGGCCTGACCGCCGCATCTACAGAGAACCCCAGCGTGGTGAAGCAGAGCCATCCGGCAAAGAATCGTGTCATCGTCTTCATGGATTTCAGGGCTCGAACAAACAGGAAGGTTGACTGAGCTGATCAGCATTGTGCGCTGCGGAAGCGTCGAGAGGAATGCCGGGCTCGCTTTGTTCGGCGCGCCAGCGAGGAGTACCTGGGCGAACCTTTGTTTTCGAGCGAGTGCCGTACTTCTGTCCTCTCATGGCTGTTGCACGATCCCTGCCCAGACGTTCGATCGTTGAGCGGTGTGATGGTCCGGCACATCAGTCATCCAGATGGACCGCTGACTCGACCTTTCTCTTCAGCCGGTGATTGGTGAGTTCACGCGGGGAGTGTCAAATGGACCGGCGGCATGGGCACCTCGACCGTGGAATGCGGAACTCAGCAGCCTGTTGAACAGGTTATCCGGCCACAGACAAGAATGTCTGTGCCACCCAGAACTCCGGAGAAACATGCCTATCAGTGGGACAGACATTCCTGTCTGTCTGTGTTTCAGGATGCTGTTCGATGAAGACGCATTGATCTCAATCATTCTCTGCCGTGTGACGATTGATTGAGATTCAAAACGAATGCCGCCCGCGGGATGGCTGCTGGAGCCATTCCGCGGGCAGTTGAGTTTGCGAGGAGTCCCGGAAGTTAGTTGCTGGCAGTCACGCTGGCGGCGGGGAGAGTGGCGAGCCATTTTGTCACCAGCGGGTCACTCGGCATCAGCGTCTGGGTTCGTTGCAGTTCGGCTCGGGCTTCCACCGTGCGGCCGAGCACCTGGTGATGGTAGGCGAGCAGGAAGTGGACTTCCGCAGTTTCCGGCTTCGCAGCGGCGAGCATCACCAGCGAATCGACCAAGCTGCGGTAGTCGTCCAGGACCGGACTGACCCGCTGAATTTCAGCGAGCGTCCACATGTTCCCCTGGCTGAGAGCGGAATAGAGCGAGGCTGACGCCGCTTTGTGCTGGCCCAGGGCCATTTGCACCAGCGAACGGAACTGCAGGATGTCGGCTTGATTGGGAGCCAGTTCGAGGGCTGCATTCAAGCGAGCCAGGGCCAGTCCGTAGTTCTTGGCAGCGTATTCCGTCTTCGCCACGGCGACATGATCCTGCAGGCGACGTGCGGCATCGAGCGTCGGCGTGGCAGTCGTCACGCTGACCGTCGGTGTCGAGTAGTAGACCGGTTGCTGATAGACCGGTTGGTACGTCCGGTAGACCGGCTGATAGACCGGACGATAGCCGTAGTTGAACCGGGGAGGGCAAGCCAACCCGACTTGGGTCGTCCCCATGGTGGCCAGGACGACGAGCAACGGCAGAGCGGAGAGAGTGGTGAGACGAGCCATGATTCTGTTCCTGAAAGTGGTGGAGAAGCATTTGTTTCTGGTCGGCTGTCTGTTACTGGTCAGTGTCAGCCGGGTTCGCTCTCTCGTACGGGGCGACTTTCGGACTGTTACAGCGATTTCCAGTAAATTCTGAAATCTTCAAAAACGACCCGACCCCGCATCAGCGATTGCTGACGCGGGGTCGGGTGGGTGCATGGCTGTCATCGAGTCTACGAATCAGGGGGCAAACGGGTTGGACGAGCCAACCGCGAAGCCACCGTTGTTAGCAAGTCCGATTCCAGTTCCGAACAGATTCCCGTTCCCGATTCCGGTGCCGCCGTTGTTGCCGACCCCGACCCCGGTTCCGAACAGATTCCCGTTCCCGATTCCTGTTCCGCCGTTGTTGCCGACTCCCACACCCGTCCCGAACAGGTTTCCAGTTCCGATACCAGTTCCCCCGTTGTTACCGATGCCGACACCGGTGCCGAAGTTGTTCCCCGTCCCGATTCCCGTGCCACCGTTGTTCCCAAATCCGAAGCCCGTCCCGCCGTTCGTGCCCACGCCGACCCCAGTTCCCCCGTTGTTTCCCAGGCCGAGCCCGAGTCCGCCATTACTGCCGACCCCGACGCCGGTTCCACCGTTCTTGCCGATCCCGATGCCGACACCACCATCGGTGCCAACCCCGACTCCCGTACCGTTCGCACCGGCTCCGATGCCAGTTCCTCCATTCACGCCGATCCCGATCCCGGTGCCGTCCTTGGTCGTCACGCCGATGCCGACCCCCCCGCCTTGGGCCAGGCCGACTGAGACGTTCCCCTTCTTATTTGTGAAGGTGGGGACCAATCCATTCGCTGTCGGGACCAGTTGGAACTGTCCGTGCTGTTTTTGTTGCTGACCCGCGAAATTCTGCACTTGCGACTGATGCGGCTGCAGAAACTGCTGGAAGTTGTGGGGATGACCAGCAGAAACCGGGGCCAGGGACGCAGCCGTCACCAGGCCGCAACCAAGGACACGAGCAGCCCAGCGTGTGAAGAGAGGACGCATGATAACACCGCTTTCTATTGGAGTTCTGAGTGGAAACCGATGGCCGTCGTTTGCGTGGCGGCGGTTACTTCACCCACTGATACGGAGCGGTTTTCGCGTGTTACAGGATTTCCGCCGGAATTATTTCCGTCGCTGATGCCCCGGGGATTCTGATCCCTGGGTCTTCCTTATCTGGCACGTTCAAAACGCCCTCACCCGCTCGCGGCGGGCGAGCGGGTGAGGGTGTGTTCATCTGGCGGCGGTGGTCGTGAGTGGCTTACGGGGCAAACGGATTCCCCACGCCAACTCCCACACCCCCGTTATTTCCCAAGCCGATACCGGTTCCGAAGAGCGTTCCCTGGCCGATCCCCAATCCACCGTTGTTGCCAATCCCGACGCCGGTGCCGAAGAGATTGCCCTGCCCGATGCCGACACCGCCGTTGTTGCCAATCCCGAGGCCGGTCCCAAAGAGATTCCCCTGCCCGATGCCGACACCTCCGTTGTTGCCGATCCCGACACCGGTGCCGAAGAGATTCCCCTGCCCAATGCCGACGCCCCCGTTGTTCCCGATCCCGACACCCGTGCCGAAGAGATTGCCCTGACCGATCCCGACCCCACCGTTGTTGCCAATCCCGACGCCCGTCCCGAAGTTATTTCCCTGGCCGAGACCGAATCCACCGTTGTTCCCGAATCCGATCCCGGTGCCGCCGTTCTTGCCCACCCCGACGCCGACCCCACCATTGTTGCCGACACCAATCCCGGTGCCACCTTTCGAACCGATGCCGATCCCAACCCCTCCGTTGTTGCCGATCCCAATCCCAGTGCCAGCCGAGGCCGGCAGGACGGAGAGCGCGAGCAGAAGTCCGCTGCACAGTACGCGTTTCGCCGATGTCATTGTGAAAATGGCCATGATCGTCATCCCTTCGACCCGTGACGGGCCTGTTGATCCCGTAGAGCCCGCAACCCCTTGTTGCAGTCCCTTCACGGTCTCTTACGGGAGACGATCACACTGTTACAGAAATCTGAAACCGAGCGCTGTGCATACGCGACATCGGGCATGCTCAAGCAGACGAACCAACAGATTCCCCGGCGCATCCGCACACAAAAGCCGGGATGGAACGCTGTCATGCGCTCAGGTCGATGGTCGAAATCGCTGATCAAAAGCGTCTTTCGTGTATTTCATCAGATCCAGATCGTGCAGTTCAGCCTCGACAGCCTCCGCCGTCGTTTCGCCCATGGCGTGCATGATCGAAGCGAGGAGCATCTCGGCGAATTGTTCCCGGGCCCGGTGCAAGGCGACTCGGACCGCCCCCGCGGTCTGCGGTGTTCCCAACCGGTCTTTCAGTTTCAGCGCCAAATCGTCTGAGCGGGCTTCGGGGAACTCGGTGCGGAGTTGCATCAGCGTGAAATACGGCCGACCGGTTCGCGTCTCGAATGCCTGCAGTTGATCCCAGGTCCGTGCGAGCAGGTCGTCGCGCCAACTCCGCTGAAACGCGGCATCTTCTTCCGGTGGCAGCGGTGATCGATGATCGGCCGCGTCCAGTTCGTGCACATCCGCAGCCCGCAGACGTTTTTGCTGACGCTGATAATCGACAATCATCCGGTAGACAATCGTCTTCACGAACGCTCGAAACCGTCCCCGATCGGGATTGGCACTCTGGAAAGCCCCGCGGAGGAACTTCAGCGCGAAATCCTGATAGACCTCATCGGCCGCATCTTCACTCCTTAACGAGCCGAGCAGGTAGCGACGGATCGCCCCGCCATATTGAGCGAGCAGGGCTTCTTTCGCCGCCCGGACATCGGGCGACGACTGGTCGACGTCGTGAGCGACACGAATGACCGACCACAACGTCTGAATCTGACTGAGATGATCGGGGCCGGGTTCGTCGGAGGTCGTCATCTACCGTTCTTGACACGCCGATGAGGCATGCTCCGCAAATGATGCAACAGGATCGGATCGACGAGCCAGGCGATCAAGGCTGTACAGCACGATTCAATCGTACCATTCGTTTCCGGAAGCAGCTACGATAGTGAACCGGGCTCCACAGAGATTTCGTAGCAGGTTGCTTGTTCGTGGACACCTCGACCGATCGTCCGCAGCCCGCTTCGTCCGCGGATCAACCTGCGGAAGCGACTCACCATTCGACCCAGGTCACAACCCGGGGTGATTCGGCTGTCGCACCACATCCGGCTGCCGCTGCAAACAACAACGTTGATGTTGCCGATGCGCCGACGATTCTCTTTTCGACGTCAGGTTGCAAGCCTGCGGATGATGTGCCATCAGCCTCTGGAGCCGAAGAACTCTCCGACATCGGCCCGATTCCGAGTCTGCCGCAAGTCGTGCCTGCTCTGCCGCGGACGACTTCGTTGTTCGAACTGAACCCTGGCGATCGGATCGCGGATTTCGAGATCGAACGCATTCTGGGACGCGGCGCGTTCGGAGCGGTCTATCTTGCCCGGCAACGCTCGCTGGGACGAGCCGTTGCGCTGAAGGTGGCCCCGAATCAGGGGATCGAGGGCCGCACGATGGCCCGCCTCGAGCATCCCTCGATCGTGCAGGTCTTCTCCGAGACCGTGATCGATCAGACGCGGTTGTTGTGCATGCAGTACGTGCCTGGCACTACGCTGGAACAACTCATTCAGCGGTTGTCCGAGCAATCGGGAACGAGCTGGACCGGAGCCGAATTGCTCGCCACGCTGGAGCAACTCGGTCCCGGTCTGACTGCCATGGACGCACAGGCTTTCCGTGAACGGGAGTGGTTACGGAGTGCCGATCGGCTGGAAGCAATCTGCTGGATCTCGGCGCGGCTCGCGGAAGCGCTCGACCACGCGCATCGGCAGGGGGTGCTGCATCGCGACATCAAACCGGCGAACACGCTCGTCAGTTGTTCCGGTCGACCGTTGCTGGTCGACTTCAACCTCGCGTTTGCGGAAGTCGACATCACGAATGCCGATTCGCACCTCTTCGGGGGAACTTTGGCGTATATGGCTCCCGAACATCTGGAAGCGTTCAACCCCAGGCATCCGACTGACGAGACCGCGGTGACCGCCGCGGCCGATGTGTATTCGCTGGGGGTCATGATTTTTCAGTTAGCGACTGGCACCCTGCCATTTCGCTCACCTTCCGTCGGCGAAGATCGACTGCAGGCGCTGGTGCGGATGACGAATGAACGCCGGACAACCCGCCCCGTCTGGCCGCCGGAAGTCGACGGATCGTGGCGTTCGTTTGAATCGATTATCGCCCGGTGTCTCGACCCGGATCCCGCGGCCCGCTTCGCGACGGCTGGCGATCTGGCGCAGGCGCTCGATGGCTGTCGTGAACTCCGGCATACCGAGCGGAAGTGGTCGGAACTCCCCCTGACACAGGGGCTGCTGCAGAAACAACCCTGGTTCTCGCTGATGGTCTTCGGTCTGATTCCCCACTTTCTCGGCAGCGGAATTAACATCACTTACAACATGCTGCGGGTGGTGAAGGTCGATCATGCCTCCGAATTCTGGCAGCTGGTCAACTGGTATAACGTCATTGCCTATCCGCTCGCCGTGGTCATCGGTTGGCGGGTGGCGCGAAAGGCGAAGCTGCCCTGGCGCGACTGGCAACTCCGGCTGCCAGTGACCGAAGAGACGTTGCACGCTGCACGCCGGGCCGCATTGAGTTTCCCCGGATGGGCGGTGATGCTGGCGTGTATCGGCTGGCTGCCAGGACTCATCTGGTTTCCGCTCGGGCTGCATCTCACTTGTAACGCCGCGTCGCATGAAATCTGCCGCCACCTGTGGATCTCGATCGGGCTCTCGGCCCTGGTCGCGTTGACCTACTCCTACCTGGGAGTGCAATGGGTCGTGCTGATGTCGATGTACCTGCGGTCCTGGCCGGTGCCGACCGCCTTCGCGAAACGGGCACGTGCGGAACTCGCTGGAGTCCCCCGCCGGCTGCTGATCTTTCAGTTTCTTGCCGGCACCATTCCACTGGCCGCGGCCGTGCTGTTATTAGGGACTGCCGACACGGCGACCCAGAGCGACACCGCCTATCGGGCGCTGGTCATTACGATGATCGTCGGGGGGATCATCGGCTTTCAGTTCGCGGTGACAGTCAACAGCTACCTGAACAAAGCCCTCAATGCCCTCGCCAGCGGCGAAGCCGATCGCCTCAAGTGATCGACTTTCAGCCTGTGAAAAAGTCGGGATCCCAGCCCGAAACGCGAGCGCCGGGTGCTGGGAAAAGGCATGGAAACCGGAGCTTGCGCTCCGGGCTAGGAAGGCTGCGACGCACCACTTTTTCAGAATTCCTGTAACACCGAATCATGCCGCTCGTACGAGAGAGCGACCGCACGACAATCGTCCGGTCCCGCAGGTTCTAGACAGCACGAACCGTGCACCAGAACCCTCGGATCTGCCACCGCACTCCACGAGAGGAACGTCATGTCACGTCAATGGTTACAACAAATTGCGGGCTGGGTTGCGGGGACGGCTGCCCTGGCGGTTGCGGCCTCTGTGGCGCAGGCCCAGGTCGGGGTAAATCTGTCCGGCGATGGGGCACAAATCAGCATCACCGGAGCCGATGGAATCACCCGATCCTTCGACACCCGCGGCTCGGGCTCTTTCGCCGCGTCGATTGACGCCAACGGCCGGACGATGATCGCGGGGAATCCTTCCGCACGCGCCTTCTCGGTCAACCCGTTCGGCGCACCGCTCCCGATGGCCGTTCCGCAGCCGAATTCCCAAACTCGCTCGATCCAGATCGGCGGCTTGCGGGATCCGTTCGGTGCGGGGGCCGCGATCGCCGTCGCTGATGGACCCGGACAGGTGGCTGTCTCCGGGGCATCAGCGCCACAGTTACTCATGGCGGTGAAACTGGCCGCGAAGCGGAACGATTACGCGGCAGCGACCCGACATGCTGAAACCGCGCTGGCCGCTGCTCCGGGCGATGCCGAAGTGCTGCAACATCTAGCGATGCTGCAGATGGCACAGCGCGATTATCGTAAGGCGGCCAGTGCCCAGTACGAAGCGGTGATGCACGGGGCCCGCTGGTCATGGCCCCGCTATCGTGATCTGTTCGCCACACCGGACGATTTCGTGAAGGTCTATCGCGATCTGCAGACCGAAATGAAACGACCTCAGCCGGCCCCGGAAGCTCCGTTCCTGCTGATGCACATGGAACTGGCGCTCTCACACCCGGAAGCGGCTGCGAAGCTGATGGAGACCCTCTCCACGCCCCCCGCCACCGATCCGGTGATGCGTGAACTCCATCAACACCTCCTTGATCTGCAACGGGCCGTCGATCAGCCACCGCCCGCTCAGGAATAGTGGTGACCGGCTATCGCGGTATCAACCGTCGGCTCGACATCATGAAGGATGTCGAGTCGACGGTTGCTTCATTTCTTGCAGCAGGCAGTACGCCACTTTTCAGCCCGAAGCGAGATCGCCGGGAAGGGGCGGTCGGTTCTTGATGATGGTCTGCTTATTCTCGTGCGTCACACCTCAGCCCCGGAGGGGCGACAGAGTCGTAGCCCCGGCCGTGAGGCCGGGGATTGCGTTCCGTGCCACACTAGCCCCAGCGGGGCGACAGAGATGCGAACGTAGATGTCCCGCCGAATTTCTGTCGCCCCTCCGGGGCTGCGACTTCACAGAACATCCTGGTCCCCGGCCTCACGGCCGGGGCTACCGCTGTATCGTCCCTCCGGGACTGAAGAGAGTCGGGCACGCAACGGTCGTTTCCCCACCAATGACCGACTGCACTCGCACGGGTTCCCGGTGCTGCTCTGATGTTCCGTCGTCACTGGCAGCTGTGCTAGACTGGGGAATACTTCGAGACCCAAAACGACACCTTTGCGTCGATCCTGATGAACACTCCTGTTACCCTCCCTGCCCTCCTCGGTCTGTTCACTCTCTTTGGATTCGCTGGAATCGTCAGAGCAGCCGATCAGGAAGCCGTTGCGCTCGATCCACAAGTTCGGGCTTACTTCGCGACCAACTGCCTGCGGTGTCATCGACAGGACTCGAAAGAGAGCGATTTCCGCCTGGATGGCTTGTCATCGAAAGTCGGCTTCGAGGACACCCCACAGTGGCTCGAAGTGATGGAACGGATCAGCTCGGGAGAGATGCCCCCGAAAGATGCTCCCAATCGTCCCAGTGCGGACGAGAGCGCCCGCATCGTCGAATGGATTTCCGGTCGCATGAAAGTCGGCGAAGCCGCGCGGATGGCCGCCCGCGGTCGCGTCTCCTACAACCGGTTAACGCGCGAGGAATACGTCAATACCGTGCGTGATCTGCTCGGTGTCCATTTCGATGCGACCGATCCCGGCGGGTTTCTCGACGATCCGGAATGGCGCGGCTTCGAACGGATCGGCTCGGTCCTCACGTTGTCCCCGTCGAATATCGAAAAGTATCTCGCGGCGGCCGAAGTCATTCTCGCGGAAGCCTATCCCGACAAGTCGCCGGTCCCACTCGAGTACTCGAAGCGGGCCATCACCGAGAACCAGGTCGATGAACCTCATCGGGAACGCTTGCGGGAACTCGGCCTGCTCGACAAAGTCCGCTTCGAGATGTGGCCGGGCGACATCTTCCGGTACTCCGCTTCCGAGTCGCTCCCCGAAGCCGGCATCTATGAGATCAGTTACACACTGAGTGGATTGAAGCCTGAAAACGGACGGGCACCGCGACTGTTCGTCTATGAAACGCGGCTCGACCGGGTGCTGCATGAACAAGACGTGATCGCTACCGAAGATGAGCCGATCACGGTCACGTTCCGGGCGCATCTCCCCAAGGGGCGTCCGAGTATCAACGTGATCAACGATGTCCCCGGGCCATCGAACAATCCCCGCTCCGGGCGACATGGACGCAAACCCTTCATCAGCATCAAAGACGGCCGGATCCCCTGGCAGATGAAACTGACCGATGAGCAGGGGCGTGCCCGGTATCCGTTCCTCATCATGGATGCCGTTTCGTGGCGGGGGCCGATTATCACCGACACTGAGCAACAACGTCGTAAAGAGTATTTCTCCCCCGAGACGACCACACTCGAGCAGGCCCGCGCGGGACTGGAACGCCTGGCCCGCCGCGCGTTTCGTCGCCCTATGACAGCGGAAGAACTGGATGGTTATCTCGGGATCGTGAAATCGGAAGTTGCTGCGGGAGAGAAACTCCCGAACGCGGTGAAGTCGGCCATGCTGGCGATCCTCTGTTCCAAGAGTTTCCTGTTCCTGGCCGAAGGCGACGCAGAAACTGACCGGCAACAGCTCGACGACTGGGAACTCGCGTCCCGGTTGTCGTACCTGTTGTGGAGCACGATGCCCGATGATGAACTCTTCACCCTCGCGGAACAGGGGCGGCTGCGTGATCGGACCGTGTTGGCCGAGCAGACCGCGCGAATGCTGGCGGACCCGCGCGCGCAACGGTTCGCTGATTCGTTCGCGACGCAATGGCTGCAATTGCGTAAGGTCGGCCGCTTTCCTCCCGACAAGAAGCTCTACCCCGATTACGACGCCCATCTCGAAAAGTGCATGCTCGGCGAAACGCGGGCCTTCTTCCGCGAAGTCCTCACGCAGGGTCTAACGCTCCGCGAGTTTCTCCATTCCGACTGGACCATGCTCAACGCCCGCCTGGCTGCCTTTTACGTTTTGCCTGCTGATGGGGTTCCGGCGAACGAATTTCAACGCGTGACACTCCCGGAGGACAGCCATCGCGGCGGCTTGCTCACACAGGCGGCGATTCTCTCGCTGACATCCGACGGGACACGGCATCGCCCGGTGCATCGCGGAGTCTGGCTGTCGGAAACGATCTTCGGCAAGACACCCCCGCCACCCCCGGCGAATGTCGACCCGATTGAACCGAACCCGATCGATGCTCCGAAAGCGACCTTGCGGATGAAGCTCGATGCGCACATTCACGATCCACGCTGTTCGGCCTGTCATCGCAAGATTGATCCGCTGGGTCTTGCTTTCGAAAACTACGATGCAATCGGTCGCTGGCGAACGGAAGAAATCGTCGAGGGGACCGGAGCGTATCCGCCGGTCAATCCTGCCGGGAAATTGCCTGATGGTCGAGCGTATGCGACAGCGGAAGAATTCAAGCAGCTGTTGCTGGCCGATCTCGATTCATTCAATACCGCGTTCATCGAGAAACTCGCCACCTATGGCCTGCGTCGCACATTGTCGTTCGATGATCGCGAGCAACTGGCTGCGATCGCCCATGTCAGCCGCACGAAAGATTATCGCCTGCGTGATCTGCTCGAAGCCTTCGTCCTTTCCGACCTGTTCCAGAAACGTTGACCGCAGAGAGCAATCACTCCCTGAATATTCCTGCCAGGAGTCTTCTCAATGTCGCATGTGCATCTTCACCGCTGGCGGATGAGTCGTCGTCAATTGCTGCAGGGGCTCGGTGTCTCGCTGGCCCTTCCGTTGCTCGATTGCATGGCGGCTCCCCCCTCGTCTGCAGCGCTGCCTAAGCGCAGCGTGTTCCTCTACATCCCGAACGGTGTGAACACCCTCACCTGGCAGATCCAGAAAGCGGGGCAGGACTTTCAGTTCAGCCAGCCCCTGCAATCGCTGGAGCGGCATCGCGCTGATGTGACTCCGCTCAGCGGGCTGCATCACCCGATGGTGCTGGGGAAACATCACAACTGTGACAAGGTGTGGCTGACGGGGGCCGATGTCCCCGGCGATGGCGGTGCCTTCCGGAATACCGTCTCTGCCGATCAACTGCTGGCCGAAGTCCAGGGGCAGTCGACGCGGTATGCCTCTCTCGAACTGGCGATTGAAGGGCATTCACTCGGCTGGTCGCGCGATGGGATTCAGATTCCCGCGGAACGCAACACGCAGACAATTTTCAACATGCTTTTTGGTGTCGAAAAGGAGAGTCCCGAAACGATTCGGCGGCGGCTCAGTCGTCGGGGCAGCATTCTCGATCTGGTGGCTGACGATGCTCAGCGGATCAACAGCAAACTCGGCCACGCGGATCGGAACAAACTCGATGAGTACCTGACCGCGGTCCGGCAGGTGGAAGTCCGGACGCAACGAGCCGATGCCTGGTTGAAGATTCCCAAGCCGACGCTCGCCTCGCCCGATGCGGCCCGTCTCAGTCGCAAGCTCGACCTGTCCGTCGTTGCGGAATATCAGCGACTGTTTTACGACCTGATGGTCATGGCCCTGTGCACCGATTCCACGCGGGTCATCACCTGCATGATCGGGAGTGAATCGAACGGCGGTGCAATCCCGGATATCGGCATCTCGCAAACGCGGCACGGGCTGTCACATCATAACGGCGACCCCGAACAACTCCGGCGTCTCACGCAGACCGATACGTTCCTCATCGAGCAGTTCAGTTACTTCCTCGACCAGTTGAAAGCCCAGCAGGAAGACGGCCGCACGTTGCTCGACACCACGCAGATTCTGTGGGGTAGTGGCATGGCGTATGGCCACAGCCACGGGAATGCCAACCTGCCGACGATTCTCGCCGGGGGACGGGCACTCGGTTACAAGCACGGCCAGCATGTCGACTTCAATCTGCCCCAGATCGGGCAGTACAACGTCGAAGATGCTAACGGGCATTACCGCATCTGCTCGCGACCCGTCGATGGCAACGCACGGCTCAGCAATCTGCTGCTGACGATGCTTCAGCGGGCCGATGTCCCCGCCGACAAGTTCCAGGACAGTGTCCGCCCACTGTCCGAGGTCGTCATTTGATGTGCCACTCGGGGAATCGATTGATGCGATGCTTCATGCTTCCGTGCTGTTGGTGCGCTGGTCTGACGCTGTTGCTGACGGTGTGGACGGTGACCGTCACCGCCCAGGAACGGCCTCCGTTCCGGACCGATGCCGACGGTCCGATCAATGTGAAACTGACCAGCAAAAATGGCAATCCTCCACTCGCGTGGTACCAGCTCGTCGAAGGGAAGTTCCCTCCGGAAGGCTCAGCGCACGCGATCTCCGGCGAGTTGATCCGTGTCGACCACCTGGAACGCAAGTTCCACCTTCGCGTCGATCGGAACGACAGCCAGGATCGCGGGGTGTGGGACCTCCCCGTCGATGCGACGATGCTTCCCTACGGTTCGATCTTCTATCATGGTGCCCCGGCTGGCCTGCAGGACATCCCGCTGGGAACCCATCTGCACGGTCTCTTCTATCTCAAAGATCCGCAGGACAAGTCGCCGGGAGCACTTGGGCCCCACAATCATCGCAAAACCCCCGAAGACGACTTCCGCCGCTGTTTCCGCATCGAAGACGATTTCACGTATCGTGCGCGTCAGCAGCAACTCTGGCAGATCGATGCGGTCGATCTGGTCACACGGAAACTCGTGGCCACGCTCCAGCACGATGGCCAGGCGGTCGGCAAACCGCAGACGTTTGATCTGCAGGAGAGCAGCCGGATTTATCGTGATCGTGGCTTCGCGACGCTGACGGAACTTCAGCCGGGGCAACTCGTCCTCTTCAATTTGACATGGGCCACGCTGTACGGACCGGGACGGATCGTGGAACTCTGGATCGATGAGGCCAGTCGCCTCTTCGCGGCGGAGCATCAGCGTTCGCGCCATCGTCAGCACGTCCGCGAACGCGGATTGCCTGGTTGGGTCGATGCTGTCGATGATGAGCAGCAGATCGTCACGCTCACCTTCTTCGGGAATGTCGATCCGGCCTTGTTCAAGGAACTCACCCACATCAATCCGGAACCGTTCGGGTGGCCGCACTCGAAGCCCGAGAAAAATCCGAACGCTCCCAAGGGAAGCATCGCGGTGTCGCGGGACAGCCTGATGACCTACGACCCGGTGAACGATCGCAAAGGGGGCAACATCCTGGACATCGCGAAGGTGCCTTTAGAACCGGGGAGCAGCGGGGTGCAGATCCGGGTGCAGTGCGACATGCTGCTCGAAGGTTTTCGTCCCCGCCGCATCGTGCGATTCTTCCCGGCAACCTGGAAAGTCGTCGCGTTGCCGCGGGAAGAAGAATATCACGGCCGCGAATAGCGACTCTGCGACGACGAGTGGATCAGACGAAGCTCGACTTGGCGAGAGTGAGGGGACTCGTCGAGTCGCTTCAAAACGACGTTGAGGCGTCCTGAGAGGCACGTTCTTATCGATCGTCAGAAGGCGAATTGGCGCTCTGCGGTTGAGCGGCCAGCGACTTCCGGACACCTTCGATCGAGATCGCCAGGCGGAATCCCACATCTTTGTACGCGATTGTTGGGTTGAACGCATGCCGGGATGCCGATCGGCAGTATTCGGGAGTCAAGTACGTGACTCCGCCACGGATCAGCTGCTCGCCACCCGACAGGGGTGGATGAAAAGGATCGACCTCCCGCTCCAGGCCCGTCCGTCGATTGGAGTCCGACTTCCCGCCATCTGCGACCCACTCCCAAACGTTGCCGTGTACGTCAAACAGTCCGAACGGGTTGGCGGGGAGCGTGCCGACTGGATGTGGGCGGCGATCCGAGTTCGAGTCGATCCAGCCGACTCGTTCCAGGTCGGCAACGGACTCGCCCGACCAGTATTTGGTGGTCGTTCCGGCGCGACAGGCGAACTCCCATTCCGCTTCGGTCGGTAGTCGATATCCGCCCACGGTCGAGATCCCGGTGGTATCACTCGGGACCGTTGCCAACGTTGTCAGCGATTCGGACTCATTGAATCGTTCGCAGAAGGCTTTGATTTGTTGCACCGTCACTCGCTCAACGGGATGCTGATCGGTCTGTAATCCCGCTACGGCTGCTTTTCCCTCACCCTGTGCGGAGAAGTACGCGGGATTCGTCCCGATCAGTTTCTGATACTGCGCTTGGGTCACCTCGGTGAGACCCAGGTAGAACGGACGGGTCAACACAACGGTGTGCTGCGGGGCTTCACTCCGGACAACTTCTTTCCAATGGAGATCATCCTCCGGGATGCCGGCGAGTGCGGCGTCGACTTCTGCCGGGGAACTACCCATCGAGAATTCGCCGGGCGGAATCAGCCTGAACTTCATTCCGTGCCGATTGACGTACTCGACTGGCAGCTGGAGAAATGCGGCCCATTGTTCCTGATGCAGTCGCGCCTGGGCAGCATCGAACGGGGCTTTGGCAGGAACGGGTGGGGAGAGAACTTCCCGAACCACGCGGAAGCCGCCGCTCCGGTGGCGGTAGGCGGCGGTGTGATTGATGCGGAAGGCCGAACGGCAGAGAGGAGCACTCCCGCCCCAGAAGCCGCCGCGGACGACGTAGTATGTTCCACTCGCCGGGCCAGTGGCCGGGCCGGGGGGATCGACGTTCGGGCTGCGCTGATACCACGTTTCGTCAAAGATGTCCTGACACCACTCGAAGAGATTGCCGTGCATGTCGTGCAGGCCGAAGCCGTTGGCGGGTTTCGCACCGGCGGCTTCCGGCTTCCCGTGGGTGTTTCCGACGTACCAGCCAAACTGTTCCAGCGCCGGTACGTCGTCGCCGAAGGAGTAGTGCGTTGTCGTGCCGGCGCGGCAGGCGTACTCCCATTCCGCCTCGGTCGGCATTCGGTACACGGCCTGTTCCTGCATCGACAGCCAGCGGCAATAGGCGAGCGCGTCGTTCCAGCTGACCTGCGTGACGGGGAGTTCGTCGGTGATCGGGTACCCGGGTGTTCGCCAGGTCAGCTTCTTTTGCTCCTCCTTTACCTTGTCGGAACTTTGCGTTTCGCCATCGTCGCCGAAGCCGAACTTCTCGGCGTCGGTCACGTATTGAGTCGCTTCGACGAACTTGCGGAATTCGGCGTTTGTCACTTCCGTGGCTCCGAAGTGGAAGGGACGAGAGATGACAACGCGATGCTGCGGCCGTTCGGCTAACTGAATTCGGTCCAATGCGACCTGCATCGCCTTGGCCTCGGTCGCGTTCTTCAACGCCGCGGCGACCTGCTCGTCGGTGCTCCCCATGAGGAACTCACCGGGGGGAATGAGGCGGAGCTTCATGCCGATGGAGTTTCGATAGTCATCATCTCGATTTGCTTGCCGTCAGCGTCTTTTGCCGACACCTTGCTTTCGACGGTGACGGCCCGGCAGACGGTCTTCACGCCGTTTTTGTATCGGCCATCGGTTGTGGGGACGGATTCCCAATGGCACACAATCCGGTCAATCAGATTGCGGATGGCGTCGGCCTTCTGGACGTAGCTCCCCTTTTCGACGGCCTGTTTCACCGTGGCTTGTTGTTGTCGCAAGAGGTCGAGTTCGGATTGAACCTGCTGCCACCATGCCATGAAGTCGGGAGCAGCGGTAGCCGCTTCGATTTCGCTGCTCAACTGGCTGATGCGTTCGTTGTAACTGTCGATGATGAACCGATCCTTGTTCAACATCGACATCAAATCCATCGTGAGCCGCTTTCGCTCATCCATCTTCGCTTGAACCGCCGCTTGGTTCTGCTCCATGTCGTCCTTGACCATCTGGCAGTAAAGCTCCAAATAGTTGCCGTCCGTGGTGATGATGGCGTTCCGCTGGTTGTCGTAGTCCAAGATGACTTCCACGCCACCAACACGGTTGATTCCCTCTTTGAGCCGACTTTCGAGGAAACTTTCAATCTCCAACACGATGTAATCGAAATGAAGTTCCTTCATCCATTCGTCAGTTGCCAGTCGTTCCAACAATTTGTTGGTTTCGACGGCTTCACCAAACGTGTCAAGCCGATGGCCGATGCGTTTCAGATATTCCCCAATGAACCACTCGGCTTCCTTGAACGTCAAGTGTTTGTGTTCATGGCCCGGCAACTTCACCTTGAAGTGTTTGCCTTGGCTGTTGCCAGCAAGATTTTGCTGGCTTTCTTCATCCCACCACAAACCACCTAACCACAATGTTTCGCTGCGGGGAGAACGCTTTGGCGTTGATGCCCGGCGTTCATCCAGCTTCGTTTGCAACCGGCCAAACAATTCAGAGTCGATGAACGGCTCAAACACTTCTTCGTTCGGCTGGAACCACTTTTCCTTGTCGTTCTGACGATACACTCCCTTGGCGTCTTCGGTCGTTTCTACAATTCGCCCATTCGCATCAAAGTGTCGAAAATTTGCTTGGCTGGTGCGGTTCCAAGCTGGCTTCCCCATGAGAACTGTGTTTTCCAGCAACCCGTCAATAAAGGCAGAATACCAGCGGTCGGAATACACCGGCTTGATACCCTCTTGGTTCAACTGCTGGGCAATGCCATAGGATTTCCAACTGGCATCAAACATCTCACAAATCCGAAGCAACGTATCCACCCGCTCTTGTCGAATACTGGGCGAATAGAACAGCCGGTCGGACGTGTCCTTGGAAGGTCGATGCCGGATTTCTTTATCCGGCATGATGCCGTTCGCATCCTTGACGATTTCATTGCCGTATCGCTCGGTTTCAACGTATTCGCCTTTGTCGTTCAGGACGTATTTGATCCGCAAGTCCCAAGCGTCTTCAACCATTCGCCACTTTTCTTTGCCGTCCTTGCTGATGCAGACTACATCGAACCCATACACCAGATACTTTGAGCCGACGTATTCCCCCAACACGGCCCGGCGTCGTTTGCCGAACAACACCCGCTCGGCCTTGTCGATTTGCTCTTGGCGAGACTGGCTGGCAGCAACCGCATTGACGATGATGGTTTCCAAATCGTCTTTGCTGTGATCTTTTCCATCAAGGGCGGTAATGAGCCGCACGCCACTCCGCTTCAAGATCGTGAGAAAATACCCAAGTTCATTGCCGTCAGCAGTTCCAAAGCGGTCGGCCTTTTGCACCAAAATCAGATTCGGTTTTTGGGCTTCAAGGTCGTTCAGCATCGACTGAAACGAATGCCGCTGGTGTGATTTGTGGCGTTTCTGGTAGTCCCCATACTGCCCGATGATTTCGATATTATTGTCGGCGGCATATTGCCGAATAATCCGAACCTGTTCATCAACCTCTTGGCTTGGGGTTGAAACTCGTATGTACATGAAGGCTGTTGTTTTTGTGGCCGTTGCGACCATGCTTCCCACTCCGTTTCTAGGCCGCTTCCCGCTCAAGATACCGCCAGACCGTCCGCAAGCTGGTTCCCATCGCCTTGGCGATCTCAGTGGCCGTCAAGCCCTGTTCCTTGAGTTCTTTGGCACGATTGGGCTTCCCAATGGTTGTTCCCTTTTTGCGGCCTGTGAATTTCCCCTTCTTACGAGCGACAGCAATCCCGGCCATCTGCCGTTCCCGCCGATACTCAAGCTCGATTTCTGCCAGCCCCAACATGACGGCGGCGATCATCCGACCGACCGGCCCGTTCAATTCGATTTGTTGGGTGACGACGATGATCTTTAAGCCTCGCTCGCACCAGTCGGCCAGAAGATTCACGCCGTCCCGAAGTCGGCGTGACAGCCGATCCAGCTTCCAGACAACCACCATCTTCACCCGACCATTGAAAATGTCCTTTTGCAGTCGGTCGAATGCAGGTCGGGAAAGCGTCTTGCCGGTTTCGTGATCGAAATACCATTCGACTTGAGCAGCGTTGATGCCGTTCCCTTCCAACCACTTCTTGATTTCGGCCTCCTGAGAGTCGTTTTTTTGCTGGCGAGTGCTGACCCGGCAGTAACAGGCGATTTTCATAGTGGGGTTCCTTTGGCGTTACAAAAATTGTATCGGCCTTGCCCCTTCGTGTCAAGTAGAGTAATATCTTATTGGCACGTCCTGACCCGTTGCGAGCATTCGGTATTTGCAGCATTATTTGTTTCACAATTACGGGAAGTCTATTTGTCATCTTCAACCGGCCCGCAAGAGATACGGATGCCTGCCGGACTCACTTGGCACAATCGTTAGAGAATTCGATGTCTTTACCAGATCACCTTATTCCCGTCGTGCGGCGAATGCGGGCGACACCAATATCCGATCCCCCAGACCCTTGGCGTTGCACCGGTTCATTCGCCGTTGGTGGGCTGACAGATGTCGGATTCGGATCTCATTCTGATTTGCTAATGGTCATCTCCAGTAACGGACGTGGCGTGTTTGACTGCTTGAGTGGTGTAAGAGTTGCCCGTGACTACGACGACGACGGTGACTGGCACGACATATTTTCCTTGGAAGCAGATGGGATTGGCCCACTCGCCGACCAGCGGATTAGAACCGCTGGCCTTCATGGCGGTGGACTTCCAGTAATGACAGGCGATGGTTGGGCTGCGGATGACTTTGTTCTGGATTGGCCCGACCACACGCTTTTGCTGGTGCCTCCGGGGTCGTGGGCATACGGCGACGGCTTTGGAAAACCGGCGAACTACACCAAAGTAGCCGTCGAATCCGAGTTGCGTGCGTGGGGGTTCTCGGCTACGGGGCGTAGCTTGATTGTTGCCGCAAGCAGCTATCTGACCTGCTGGAGTCGCCCCCAATAAGGACGACCCGTTCCAACATTTGTAATGGTCGCCTTGAACGGCTTTGGCGGTGATTTCGGCTTGGCATTCAATTTTTTCTGTATCAACGGGTTCACGTTCGACATCCCCGGAACAGCATTTTTGTCGTTGAGCCACAGCCCTTCCCGTATTCGGACGTATTCTGAAAATGTCATCATGGTCAAGTATTTACATCAGTCATCAATAAAAAAAGAAACCAGACCTAGCCGCATTACAGACGGGGGCGGGAGTCCCGGTTTAACGTCGGAAGTGCCAGAATTGTTTGATTTTTAATTCTGTAACAAAGACCGGCCAAGTCGTCCTCCTGCGAATTCCCCATCAACCCTCGTACAAGCGAGCTTAAAACTCATCAGGCATGGGCGTTATGCGATGCACGGTGTTCATGTCCAAAGACCTGCTCAATCCAGTTCAGAACTCCGGGTGAATCCGAATAATAACCAAAACTTCGCTCGATTTGCCGTAGTGGGACGTATCCACCAACAAATTCATAAGCGTGCTGGGCGAGTCGTTTCACGTTCGGTTGTTGCAGACCTTCGGCAATTCGCTTTTCTTTGGCCTTAACGTCCTCCCAGATGGCTTCCTTGCTCTTGAACCAGAATTTTCCGATTGTGCCATGCTTGCGAATCCCCAGACTCGACTTGAACAACAACCGCTTCTTTCGGTAGAGATCGGACAGATAAACTCCTGATTTCGTTTCCCCTGCGGTCTTGGCTTTGGTGATGTACCGAAGTAGCCGACCATCCCTTCTGCGAACCGTTTTGATGTTTTTGTGCCAACGTCCAGATTTTCGACTTGGCAGGGATTCTTCGATGATCGTGGCGAGTTGATCTTTCGTGTGGTTGCTTCGCAGAAGCAGATGATAATGAACCCTGTTAGTTCGTGTCGGCTCACGAACCCAGATTGCGACCACGCCTTTTCGTTGAAGATTTCGAGCGGCCTTTTTCCACCAATCATTGATGGCCTTGGGCTGCATGGTCACATCAACGTAAATCGTCAGAAACAGCGTGTATGGCTGTCTTGCCAACTCACGATTGCGGATCAGGCACGTCGTCAGATTCTTGGCTTCGTTCAAGTATCCCTGAACGGTCTCTGTCCATGATTTCAATTTGAAATTTGAGGATTTTGTCCAAGGCGGTGTTGTCTGAAAGATTTTGTCGTCGGGAATACTACAATACATTGCTGTCCTTCACGGGGATAGATTTCCAAAGGTCACGTCGCCGCAAGCAGCGTGGCCTTTTCTATTGTAGTGTCCCGGTTGGATTTTCTTTTCTTCCGTGTTGCATTCTTCCTTATTGTATATCAGATAACCCCTGCCAGCCCCGATCAGGCGGCAACAGCGATGGTCATGTCAAAGACCCGCCGCACGAACAGCCGTGGGTGAGCCAAAACCCACCGAATCCGACCATGACTTTGGGAACTCCATCCCGATCGAGTTGGTCGTCTCCACGGTTGTGCCGAGATGCTTCGCCCACGCTTCCTGATGGGTCTTCGCTGCAGCGGCATCGAACGGGGCCACGGCTCGGGGTGGCACCGGACTCTTCTCACCCAACAAAAGACTGCCTCGGACTGATTCCACGTCCAACGTCACTCGAAAACCGAGGACGTGGTCGCGGGTCGACGCAGCGTAGGCATTGCGATAGGACGCGCGGCAAGAGGCGCTGTTGCCGCGCCAATAGCCGCCCCGCACCACCCGCTTCTTCACGGAGGACATCGACGCACCGAGGGGATCGGTCGCCGGGCTTTCCGTGAATTGGTCATAGTAGCCCGGCTCCCACCAGTCCTGAACCCACTCCCACAGGTTGCCATGCATGTCGTAGAGTCCGAACGGATTCGGCTTCAACTCGCCGACTGTATGCGACTGTTTCCCAGCGTTCGGCCCGAACCAGGCGATCGACCGCAGGTCGGCGTCCTTGTCACCGCTCCAATAGCGCGTGGTGGTTCCTGCTCGGCAGGCGAATTCCCACTCGGCTTCCGTGGGGAGGCGATAGCCATTCCCCTCGAGCATGGTCACGCTGTTGCCAGCGCGGAAATAGGAAGGCTTGAACTGCTCTTTCTGGCTCAGTTTCGCGCAGAACTCCGCCGCGTCGTTCCAACTCAACGAATCGACCGGAAAGTTCGCGGTGTCGGTCCCCTCCGATAACACGGCGATCGTCGCGGCATCTTTAACACGCCGGTTATCGATGTCCGCGCCGCCGAACGCTGACGGGTTCGTCCCCATGATTTCCTGATACTGCTTCTGCGTGACCTCGTGCACGCCGAGATAGAGGGCTTTGGTGAGGACGACCTTGTGTCGCGGCGTTTCGGTTTTCACGGCCTCGCGATAGAGCATGTCGTCCGGAGCAACGGCCTTCATCGTGGATTCGACTTCTTCCGGCGTGCTCCCCATCAGGAACTCGCCTGGCGGGATGAGGCGGAACTTCATGCCGATGCTGTTGGTGTACTCGACTGGCACGCCGAGATGTTTCGCCCACACTTCCTGGTGGGCCCGCGCCGCTGCGGCATCGAACGGGGCGATCGCCGGCTTCGGGGCATCGGCGATCGCTGCAGCTTTACCGCTGCCGATCCATTTCGCCGGGCCGACGATCTTGCCGTGATGTTTGTGGCTTGAGGCATCGACCAGTTGTTCGCCCCCGTTTTCGTCGCAGTGGTAGAGGGCGAGCGTGTCGGCGTCGGGTTCCAGGCGTAGCTTCGGCGTGAAGTTCTCGTCGTAACGCGCGACGCGGGAGACGCGCACTTCGTCGTAGTCGCCGGCGAACGGTTGTCGGGGCGAGCTGAGGCTGAACGGAGCGCGCGGTTGAATGAGGGGACTGGGGTGTTCCTGGCTGTTCCCGACCCGTTGCCCATCGAGATACAGCCGAAACTCGCGACCGGTCCTGACGGCAGCCAAGTGGACTCGGCGATCGATCACGACCGCTGTCGGAGACGCCAGAAACTGATATGGCCCGCCAGTACGTGACAGACCGAACGACCAGTTCCGTTCCGCACGGCTGACAAACAGGCTGCACGGTCCGGTCCAGCCAGCCACATGCTTGTCGGCGTGACTCGCATCGAGCGGAGTGACCCAGGCTTCCAGCGTGTACGGCGCAGCGAGGTCGAACGTCAGCGAGGGGACCTCGACATGCGCGCCAGGCGCGAGTCGGATCGAGTAGTTCCCTTCGGCGGTACCAGCCGTTTCCGCAGGGGTGGGGGAAGAGTTCTTCACGGTCGATGTTGAGATGGCTTGACGAACAGCATCCACCGGCAACAGTACCCGAAATCCAATGGTCTCGTGACGGAGTGTCGGGTCGCGGCCGACGCGAACTGACGACCGGCTGCGGGGCGCGGAGTTGAACCAAAAGCCACCCCGGATCACGCACAGGGAGCCGGCGAGAATTGGGATGTTTGGGTTGATCGCGGGTTTCTCAAGAAATTGGCCGTAGTAGCTCGCATCCCAGCCGTCCTGCACCCACTCGTAGACATTCCCGTGAATATCAGAGAGCCCGAACGGATTCGCCTTCAGTTCTCCCGCCGCGTGTGTCCGACCGCCGGAGTTTCCGCCGAACCACCCCGCCCGCCCCAGATCTTCATCTTTGTCCCCGATCCAGTACTTGGTGGCCGTCCCTGCCCGGCAGGCGAATTCCCATTCCGCCTCGCTGGGGAGTCGGTAACCCGTCCCGTCGAGCGGCGTGATCGTTTCCCGGGCGCGGAAGTAAAACGGCTTCAATTTCTCCTGCTGGCTCAGCTTGGCGCAGAATTCCGCAGCGTCATTCCAACTCACTGAATCCACGGGGTGATCCGTCGTTTCCAGTCCGGCGACCGCCTCTTTGCCCATCCCGATTGGGGCGAAGTAGGAGGGATTCACACCTATCACTTTTTCAAATTCCGCCTGCGTGACTTCATTCACGCCCAGGTAGATCGGCTGCGTCAGGATCACCTTGTGCTGCGGGGCTTCCGAATTGATGTACCCCTGCCACTGCTGATTATCGACAGCATCCCCGAGGGCTGCCGCGATCTCCCCCGCCGTGCTGCCCATCATGAACTCGCCGGGCGGGATGAGGTGGAACTTCATGCCGAGGCTGTTGGTGTACTCGACCGGCACTTTGAGGTATACGGCCCATTGTTCCTGATGTTTCCTGGCCTGGGCAGCGTCGAAGGGTGCGATCGCCGGTTTCGGGGCGTCAAACGGCCATCCGTACCAGGGAGTACCGGTGCTGTTGTCGTCGGTCAGAATGAGGCACTCAGGCAAGGCACGTTGTAAGGATTCTGCTCCCTTCTCGGTCACGCGCGTCCGATTGAGTACCAGCGTCCGCAGCGACTTCAATCCACTGAGTCGGTTCAATCCGTCATCGGTGACCTGAGAACCCCAGAGTGAGAGGTATTCGAGCTTCTCCAGCCGCGCGAGTTCGATCAGTGAGTCGTCGGTGAGTGGCAACGCTCCAAGATCCAGTTGCACCAGACCTGCCGCTCGAATCAGAGTCGGAATTCCTTCAGCCGTGATCTTGGTGTGTGCCAGCGACAGTGATCGTAATTTCGGCAGGGCAACGATCGGCGCAAGCGCTTCGTTCGTCAGTGGCGATGCCCAAGCCATAATGTGTTCCAGTTGTCGACAGTCACCAATGAATTGAACTTGGCTGTCTGTCAACTTGCCGCTGAAAACACCGAGCAGACTGGCTGAATCCGATGGGAGATCCTCCTTCTTATGGTGTCGAACTCCGGGTTCCATAAATCGGGGATTGTTCGGGTCGGGCTGACGGGCGATCGCTTGTCCGGGAGTTGCGACGATCACCGCTCCCTGGTTGGCAAACAGCCAATCCATTAACTGTCGCTCGGCTGACTGTTGTCGCTGGACCAAGGTCGGGTCGGTCTCACTGGATGTTGACGGTGACGGAGCCTTGGTTTTGACCCAGCTGGCACCGACGATGTTCCCGTCGTGACCGTTGCCGCTGAGGTCTTTCATCACCACTCCTTGCCCTTCGCGTGGTCGATACAACGCGAGCGTGAGGTCATCTTCGATCACCGAGGCAATCAGATCGAAGCTCTGTGTGTACCGGGCGACGCGGGAGATTCGGAGTTCGTCGATCACACCCTGAAAGAACTTCCGCCCGTTGCCATCGCAACCGAGACGGAGCTCTTTCATCTTCCATTGTCCCCCTTCGTGCGGCTCGGCGCGGCGTTGTCCCTGCCAGACGCCGTTGATGTAGTAGTCGATCATTCGTTCCGAGCAGACCAGCGCCCGATGCTGTCGGACTCCACCGGAAAACGGACCATATGCGTTCTGAAAACCGTCCTTGCCATGCACGGCAGCTCCGCTGATGCGTTTGCCCGCATCGGCCGGTCCGCCGTCGTACAGCGACAGCCATTCCTCATCATCGTTCGCACCACTTCCCAGAAAGGCGATTGTTCCGTTGTCGCTTGCGGGGTCCGATGTGACGAAGGCTTCGATCGTGAACTGCGGGTAATTCCAGTCCAGCCCGGTGACCTCAACATAGTCGTCTTTACCATCGAAGCGTAAACCACCGATGTTCTGCGTCTGGGGAAGCGGAGGAATCGTTGCTTGAAACCAGCGGCCGATCCGCGGAGCGAGCACGGTGACGAACAGCACGGCGCAAAACGCCAGCACCATGCCAAAGGCCACGCTGCGGTTTTTCGTCACCTCGGGCTTGGTCTGTGGACTCTTTGGCTCTTTCGTGGCCTGCGCATTAGATGAGCCGACGACCGGTAACGGCTCTTTTTGCGGAACAGCCGTGACATGGCCCGTGTGTTCCAGTTCTCGCTGACAACGCGCGAGCAGATCGGCGACTTCCTGCGCCGTCTGATAGCGATCGTCGCGATTCTTTTCCAGCAATTTGAAGATTATCGTGTCGAGCCAGCCCGGAATTTCGGGGATCACGTCGGCCAGGGGCCGCGGCGTGTCTTCGCAGACCCGTTTGAGGACCGCAATCGTGTTGGCTGCCCGGAACGGCGGTCGACCGCTCGCCATCTGATAGAGGACGCTCCCCAGACTGAACAGGTCTGCTCGATGGTCGAGCGGCTCACCGCGGGCCTGTTCCGGGGCCATGTACAACGGCGTCCCTGCAATCATGCCGCTGGAGGTCATCGAGGCGTCGTCGACCGCCCGTGCCAAGCCGAAGTCGGAGATTTTGGCCCGCTCGTTCGGGCCACCGGTCAGCAGAATGTTCGCCGGCTTGATGTCGCGATGAATCAGGTTCGTCGCATGGGCAGCAGCCAATCCCGCCGCCACCTGCTGGCCGATCCGCAACAACTCCTTGAGTTCCAGGGGGCCCTGTGCGTTCATCCGCTGTTGCAGCGTCTGGCCGGGGACGTACTCCATCACCAGATATGGGATCGGCTCCTCTTCGACAGCGTGAATCGCCACCAGATTCTCGTGCGTCACCGCAGCGGCTGTTCGGGCTTCTCTCAGAAACCGCTTACGCGGAGGCGATGTTGTCGCGAGTCCCGGGTTCATCAATTTGATGGCGACGACGCGATGTAGTTTTTCATCGAAGGCCTTGGCGACGATTCCGAACGCGCCACTGCCAAGAATCGCCTCGATCTCGTAATGGGCCAGCCGCCCGATCCAGCCGGGACGCGTCGCGGGTTCCAGATACCGGCGGAAGGCTGCTTCGCCTGCCTCACGTTCCGCATCGGTGTGATCATCGTGCTGAACATTGTGAGTGACCACGGTTTGATCGATCGTTGCTGCTTCGCTCGCAGCCGGTGTTTCCAGGAACTGGCTGGTTTGCGCATGCGCATTCAAAAGCGTGACGACGGCCGTCCGCAGGTTCAAATCTGTCCCGCAGGCCTGATTGACGTAGACGATCCGCCGTGCGGGGTCTTCGATTTCCAGCGCGGCCAGAAAAATCTCTCGTTCGGTCATGACGTCATCCCGCAAACAGTCAACGCCCCTGCTGTCTGCACGATCGTGAAGGGCGGTTTTGCTCAGTATCTCGGAGAAGTATGGCAGTCTGAAGTTCCGTGGCGCTGTTCCTCAAGCGAGTCCGCCAGGAATCTCGAAAAATCTCACCAAAACTGGTTCTTCACGGGGTTGCGTCGGAGGCTCCTCGAATTTCCCGCAGCAGCCAGGCTTTAGCGTAAGCCCAAAGCCGGTCAGCAGTTCGGGGAGCCAGCTCGAGAGTTTCCGCAGCGTCGTGCAATGACAGACCTGCGAAATACCGCAGCTTGACGAGTTCGCAGGCGGTCGCGTCCACCTGCTGAAATCGCTGCAGGGCTTCGTCCAGAACTTCGATCTGGCTGTCGCCGACCGCGACCGGGACCTCCTCCAGTTGAATCGTCAACCGCTGCCAATCCCCGCCGTGCTTGTGGCGCTGCTTGCGGCGGGCGGCGTCGACCAGAATCCGACGCATGGCTTCCGCGGCGGCTCCGAAGAAATGCCGACGACCAGACCAGTGCTGCAAGTAGTCAACATCGACCAGTCGGATCCAGGCTTCGTGGACCAGTGCTGTTGCCTGTAGCGTTTGACCAGGGCATTCCTGGGCTAGCTTCTCAGCCGCAACCCGCCGCAGTTCGTCATAGACGAGCGGCAACAACGCCTGCGCCGCCGCGGGGTCGCCCTGCTCGACTTGTTTCAGCACTTGGGTAACGCTGTGTGCCGCGGTCATTCCGTCGAGAACTCCGGGTTGATGTGATCCTCGTTGAGACGAATCTCTCATCGGGTTTCCATCCGCTACGTATCGACCGCAATCAGCGAGGCCAGCACTTTGCGGGTGCCTGAGAAGGTGCGCCGACCGTGGAGAGCGACGAAGTTATCGACCAGGGCGACATCTCCCTGCTGCCAGGGGATGTTGAAGCTGAGTTCTTCGCCGAGACGCGAGGCGACATTCACGGCGTCCCGATCGAGGGGTGTGCCGTCGCCGAAGGTGATCGCTTTCGAGGGATCATTCCGCTGATCTTTCCAACCCTGGAAGGCGGCGATCAACTGGTTGAAGAAGACCTGGCGGCCATCGGGAAGCGTGCGCACGGCGGGAAGGACCGGCGTTGTCGCTCGCAGGCAACCGTCCGACAGCCATTCCCACGAGTAGCCAAGCGTCTTCAGCCGTGCTTCGGCGGCTTCGCGAGTCTCGGACTGGAGCGTGCTCTGCCAGCTGCGTCCCATCCCCGAGGCGGCATCGTTCGCCGGGGGCATGACGTTGGAATAGCGGAGGCCGCGCACTTCGCAGTCGGCCGCGAACTGCGGACATTCCGCCTTCAGCCGGGAGTAGAGAATATCCGACCGGCAGATCGGCGTGGCACCGCCGGTCTCTGCGGGTTGCTCGCAGAAGAAGAACAGCCGACTGGGGTAGATCGGCGTCTGCGCCATCTCGTGGTGCAGGAAGATCGTCACGTTGGGCGGCGCTTCGTTAGCGGTGAAGACGCGCGGAGTCTTCACAACACGGACCGCGTTCGAGAGAGACTGTTCGTAGGGAAAGTTCTTGAGACCGAACGCAGCGATGAAGCGGTCAAAATCTTGTGGCGTGACGACCGGGAATCCGCGGAAGAGGATGGCCCCGTGAAGCGATGCCTGCTGACACAACTCAGCGGCACGGCTTGCGAGCCATGCGCTGGTTGCATCAAGCGTGGTTGTCCCCGGTTCGCAGGCAAGCACCAGCGGAAACGTGTGACCATCGGCCGGCTGCTGGCCTGGGACCGAGATCGTTGATACCTGCGGGGTCTGCGTCATGGCGAATTCCTTGAACGACCAGCGGCCCTGTCGATGTTGTGTCCGTTACGAGAGTCCCGCGAGATAGCACAGGCCGATGATTCCCAGGACAACATACACGCTGTTCCGCAGCAATTGCTGAGAAACCCGCGTCAGCAGCCGATGACCCAGCAGGAGTCCCACGAGCATCGGTCCGACCGACCAGACAAACATTGTACGGACTTGCGTATCGATCTGAGAGGTCCCGGCGAGTAATCCCAGCCGGATCAGTCCCGTGGCGAGAAAGCTGACACTGAGCGTGGCGACGATCCGTTCCTTGGACCAGTCGCGGGCATAGATCCACGCGACCAGGGGTGGTCCACCGATGTTGAACGCTCCGCCCAAGTTGCCTCCCGCGAGGCCGACCCAGAAGGCGGAACCGTCGGGATAATGCAGGCCCCGATGGCGGACCAGATGAAAGTCGAACAGGACCATCACCAGCAGCACAGCCCCCAGCCAGCGTTTCACCGTGTCGGCCGGTAACGATGTCAGGAACCAGAATCCCAGCGGGACACCAACACACGCACCGATCATCAACCGCAAGGCCCCGCGCCAGCGGAAGTGACGGAACGTCAGGCCGACATTGAGCACGCACACGACGACATTCAGAACCGTCACCGCGGCCTGTGTTTGTTGTACGGGGATGACCAGCGGCAGCAGACCCATCACCGCGAGTCCAAAGCCGAACCCGCTGACCCCTTGCAGAAAGCCGGCCAGGGTCAGGGTCAGGACAACGAAGACGAGTTCAGCAGACGACATGCAGGCGGGACTCAGCAAGGTCAACGATGCATTCTTTGTAGGGTGTGGTCGAGTCTTCGAGGCCCACCATCATCCGCTCATTCAGGCAGGGGCTGTCCCTTCGTTTCGGGAAGGAACAACAGGACGACCAGTCCCAGCAGGAAGAGTGTCCCCAGAATCGAGACCGCGAGTTGCAGTGACACGCCCGGCAGCGCTTTCAATTCTCCAGAGAGCACCAGAATTGAAGCCGCAACAAGCCGCCCCCCATTGAAGCAGACGCCAGCCCCGGTCGCCCGCAGGTGATCGGGGAACAACTCGGGGAAATAGATCGCATAGCCGGCATGAATGCTCAGCGTGCAGAAGCCAAAGAGGGGGAGAAGCATGAGCTGGTGCAAGTAAGTCTGCGGGGCATAACACGTGATCGGCACGATGAGAAACGCCGCGATGTGCATCAGCGCGAAGGCCCCGCGCCGACCCAGACGATCGGCCAGCGGACCGAAGGCCAGCAGACCCAGACCTCCCCCCAGTGCCTGCAAGATCCCGTAGGCGAACTTGGCCGACTCTTGAGCTTCCGCCTTCGATTTGCCCAGACGGATCAGCAGATCGGCCGTGAGATCCTGACCCGCGACGATGACCCCCCAGAACGTGCCGAGTCCGACCGCTGCCAGCAACAGCCCGAGGATCGCCGACTTCCGCCAGCGCGGCGTCCCGAACAGTTCGCGAAAGCTGCCACGGGGTCGCTGATCAACGCCCGTCCGCTGCCAGCGTTCCGGCTCGTGAACACTCGATCGCACCCACAAAACGAGCAGCGCGGGAATCACACCGATCACATAGGCATACCGCCACTGAGTTCCAACCAGCATCCCCGCGATCGCAGCGAGCCAGGTCCCGAGCACGCTCGTGGAGTGAAAGATCCCCGAAGCATGCGCACGGGCCCGCGGTGGAAACACTTCGGAAACGAGCGCGGCAGCGACCGCCCATTCGCCCCCCACGCCCAACGCCACAAAGAACCGCAGGGTCGCCACATGCCACAGGTCTGTGGCGAAGAAGGTCAGTCCCGAGAAGATCGAGTAGAACAGAATCGTCAGCGACATGATCGGCTTGCGGCCGTAACGGTCAGCCAGCGAACCGAAGACGACGCCACCCAGCGTCCCCCCCAGCAGGAAGATCGCGAGAAAACGGTCCCCCCACAATCGGATCGCCTGCGATTGATCGCCCGCGCCGAGCAAATCGGCGAGGAGTTGGCTGCGCGTGATGTTGAACAACTGCCCCTCGAAGGCATCAAACGCCCAACCGGCGGAAGCGATCACCAGCACCAGCCATTGATAGCCCGTGACTTCCGCATACCAGGGAGGCTGTGACTCGTTCGGAAGTTCCACCGGTCAACTCCTTCCGAAGGCCACAGGCTGGCCGGTTATGAGAGACTCTTCAGCTTTGAGACACATCGCGACCGACCACAACCCGTCCAATCCCGTGCCAGGGGGCGGCGTCCCCTCACGGACCGACCGGACCACCGCGGCCACTTGATCGACCAGTTCGTAAACTTCGCCTGAAGGCTTCTCGATGGCGATCTGTTCGATCGTCTCGCCAGTTTGCACTTTCAACGAGAACGTCGGCTCGAACGTCCGGTCCATCGCCCCGCTCCAGGAAGCCCACAAAGCCCCCTTCGTCCCCGTGATCTTGGCCGTCTGGTGATGTTCCCACGCAGCGAGCGTCTGTGAGATCACAGCGTAGCGTCCCTCCGGAAAGTTCACGACGGCCGAGAAGTTGTCGTGCAGTTCCGGGTGACCGAGCTGTTTGCCGTTCGCGCGGGCATAGACCGATTCCGGCTCACCGACCCCGGCAAAGTACCAGCGAGCCAGATCGAAAAAGTGGATCGGCTCTTCGAGGATCCAACTCCCGACGCGATTGATGTCGTACCGCCAGCCCCCCGAACCCAACCGATAGGGCCGTCTCCAGAGTTCGATGAGGGCATAGAGCGGATCGCCAATCCGGCCCTCATCGATCAGTTGACGCACGCGGCCCCAGAGGGATGACAGCCGCAATTCGTGACCAACCGCGAGCACCAGGCCCTTCCGGGCAGCCAGGTCGATCAGTTCCTGCCCATGGGCGATGCTCAGCGTCATCGGCTTTTCAAGGAGCAGACTGCGGCCGGACTCCAGTACCGCTTTCGCGACGGGATAGTGGAGATCCGACGGGAGCACCACATCGACGAGATCAAGCTGTGCCTCCTGCAGGAGTTCCTCGGGCGAGCGGTTGACCGTGGCCTCGGGGTGGTCAGTGTGTGCAGCGGTCGCGTTCTCGTCCGAACGGGCCGCAATCGCCACCAGCTTCGCCCCCGGAACCGCAGCAATCGCCCGGGCATGATGCCGCCCCCACGCCCCATAACCAATCAGGCCAACTCGAACATCCGTCATCCGCGGGGGTCTCCGTCATCAGGGTGTGGACTGAAAATCTGGTCGACAGCGAACGTCATCGACCATTGCCTGTCGGTCAATCTCCCGGTCCTGACGCAACGCATGCGTACTCTCGGCGATCATCGCTGATCGAGACCATCGATGCCATCAACAGACCCGAGAATGAAATCAGGATCGCACTGGGCACAGACGGGCAACGCAATTCCTGCGTCGGGTCCGCACGGGAGTATTCCGCAGCTTGAGTGCGTGACGTCTGTGACCTGGGTAACAAAGTCGGTGTGATATCGGTCGCGTTACTGGAATCCATGAGTCGACGGGCCGCATCGTGTTGCTTCGCGACACAGACAACTCGATGCAACCGGCTGGGCCACCCAGCGTCGATTTCATGATTGCTGGATCTCCTCAGCGGGTCAGCGACCTGACACGCTTCTTCCGTCCGTGGCAGGCGCGGAATAATCGTTGTGCTGGTCGGGAACGGAGGGTCTATGGTTTGAGTTCTGGGGGCTGCTGGTGGAGTTGGGGCCCCGTGGTCTGCAAAATGTCAGTGGCCCCCGTTGAAAACGTGCCGCACGTTGCGTTTTGAGAACCTGTCGCTGAAATCCGCAGCGATGGGTTTGGCAGAATTGCGGCTCGTTCGCTCGGTGAGTTCAGCGAGTCCGGTGGCGACAGACCCTCACGCGCCCGTCCCTCCGAATTCTCTCGGAAAGATACCATCATGCATCACCAGGCTGCTTCATCCGGAGTGTTCCCTCCCCAGGGTCAGCGTCGTCGTGTCACGGCATGGGGAATCCCCGTGCTGGCTGGACTGGCGGCAGTGCTCGCTCCACTGGTCCCGATCACCGCCACCGCGCAAACATCGCGTGGGACCGTGTTCCGTCAACGCGGTGTCGATCCCGTGGCCGGGGCCGCTGCGTTCCCGCAGAACACGGCAGCGAATTCGTCGAATCCGTATGCCCTGAAAGTGACTGCGGTGCGGGCGCTGGATGGTTCCAACAGTGCGGGGACCGCTGGTCAAGGGGCTGCGAATAGTTCGTTGTTGCGGAAGTCTCCCGCCAGTTATCCCGGTGATGGTTCCGGGACCGAGATCATCGCTCCCCCCGATCGGGAGAATCCGCGCACGATCAGTAACACGATCGTGGATCAGGCGGGAGCCCTCTTGCCGAACAACCGCAGGATGACCGATTTTGTGTGGGCTTGGGGGCAGTTTGTCGATCACGATCTCGATTTGACAGGAACCAGTGCTGCCAACGGGACTGCCGATATCTCGATCGACGATCCGAACGATATCCTCGGACCGAACGCCATTCCCTTCGACCGCTCGAATTATCAAGCGGGGACGGGAACGCCAGGACAGCCCCGCCAGCATCCGAACCAGATCACGTCGTTCCTCGATGCTTCCAATGTCTATGGTTCCAGCAACGGTCGCGCTCAGGCGTTGCGAACGATGCAGGGGGGCCTGCTGAAAACTGGCGACAATGATCTGCTCCCCTTCAACGTCGATGGGATCGATAACGCCGGGGGAACGAGCGCGACTCTGTTTCTCGCGGGGGATGTTCGCTCCAACGAAAACGTGATGCTCTCGTCGCTGCATACGCTGTTCGTGCGAGAACATAACCGCCTCGCGAAGAAGCTCGCCCTGCTCGACCCGCAGGCAGACGACGAAACGCTGTATCAGCTCGCCAGAAAGATCGTGACCGCCGAACAGCAGATCGTGACCTATCGCGAATGGCTCCCGGCCCTCATGGGACCGACAGCCCCGAAACCCGAACAACTGAAGTTCAGTGCGCAGGTCAATCCGGGGGTGACGACCGAATTCTCGACGGCTCTGTTCCGCGTGGGCCATACGCTGCTGTCGTCGAATCTCCCGCTCTCGGTCGATGGCAAGGTGACCGGGGGAATCGCCCTGCAGACCGCGTTTTTCAACCCGAGCTTTCTCACCGCCGATCCCGCGAATGTCGACCGGTTGCTGGAAGGGTTCGCCCGCGAGTTGTCGCAGGAAATCGATAACAAGATTATTGATGACGTCCGCGACTTCCTGTTCGGGCCGCCGGGAGCGGGCGGGTTGGATCTCGCGTCGCTGAACATTCAGCGCGGCCGCGATCATGGCTTGCCCGACTACAACACGGTCCGGGCCGCGTACGGGTTGCGTCGAGTGACCAGCTTTGCGCAGATCACGTCCAACTCAGCCACGCAAGCTGCGTTGAAAGACTTGTACGGCAGCGTGGAGAACATCGACGCCTGGATCGGAGCCCTGGCGGAAGATCATCTGCCCGGCAGCAGTGTGGGGCCGCTCATTTCCGCAGGGTTGATCGACCAGTTCACTCGGGCGGTGCGGGGAGATCGGTTCTTCTATCTGAATGACGCTGATCTGAATCAACCGGCAGTGAAAGCCGTGGTTGATCTCAGTTCGATCAAGTTCGCTGATCTGGTGCGGGCGAATACCACCGTTTCCGATCTGCAGAACAATCCCTTCCGCTTGGACCCGGCGGTGAAGTCCGACATGGTGCTCGCCTTCAACGCGAAGGAAGGCCGAATCTATCTAACCGGCAACCGCCGCGATAATTCCGTGATGCTGATCGGTACGCCCTTCGGCCAACTTGTATTCGGGATGAATGGCACGCTGGTGAATGGTCAAGCGATTCAGTTGCTGGGGACGAAGTCGAAGCCCAACCTCCATGTGGATCTTGGTGCCGGTGATGACACGCTGGTCGTCATCGGCGGTCAATATGGTGACGGGCTGCTGGTGATGGGGGTGGAGAACGACAGTTTCCGCAACATCTTCTCGACGTTTACGCAGCTGATTTCGGATGTCCCCTGAACGCAACAACGTCGATCGGGCCAGCCAGTCGAGTCTCCAACTGCAGTCGCGATGAGCAATCGCAGCCTGCAAACACGATCGATCTGAGGGGCCGGTCTCAAACCCACGTGTTGAGACCGGCCTGTCTCATTTAGGCCCTGTCCGACTCAGAACGGGTCACTTCATGCCAAGGTCTTTGGCGGTCCATTCGTCCTGATGGGCGCAGTTTCGTGGCAACTCCATCGTCGCCGAGTACAATCACGAAGCCGTCAGCCTCTTCCACGATCGGTCGAACCCAGTGTGAGGATGACCGTGAGTGTTGGTCGACTCGCGCTATCGTGACGATCGTCGTGATTGCGGGCTGATCGACAACGACTGGGATGCATAATGGATCGTCCTTGGAATGGGTGTCGGCTGCGAAGACAGTTCCTCAAGAGACCAGTTCTAGAAAGTGATCTCATGCGTTTTCACATGCTCAGCTTGTCGCTCGCTCTCCTGTTCACGAGTGCTGCAAACGGTTGGGCCGAGCAGTTTGTGCTGTTCGATACCACGTTCACCTTCACTAAGGCCGATGCAGACAATTCCAAGCCCAGCCCTTCGCACTACTACGTAAAGGGGATGATGCTCAACGCCGATCGACCAACGGACTGGACCGCGCCGGTCGACTATCGGAGTGGGACGGTCCATGTTCGACTGGAAGTCCTGGAGAAGCCGCCGGGAGACGAGCCGACGACGTGGAGCGTCTGCTACATCCCGAACAAGCGCCAGAACGGGGGCTACGGCTGCCTCGGGACCGATGTCTACCGGAAGCCGGGCGTCTACGAGAAGGACATCGACATGACGAAGTTCTGGCAGAACGACGGCATTGTCTGGAGCGAAGGGATCAAGGAGATGCATCTCGTCATCAAGGATAACAGTGGCGGCCAGGGGCACGCTCACAAACGAGCCGACCACGAAAAGTTCTTCCCCACGAAAATCCGCATGACGCTCATCCAGGTCTCGAAAGGAGCCAAGTACGACCCTAAACTCGTGCCTAATCTCGCGGCGGATCAGAAGGCAAGGAAATCGCCTTGAGCAAATCGGGTTGGCATTAAATCGATGGGGCTGATTCGCGATTGAGCATTGGTCTTGCCGTTCGCTTTGCGGCAGAGAGGTCGCCCGAATCACGCGCCACGCGATTTCTGGACCACCTCCAAGCGTTCCGACGCCATCGGTCAGATTCCCCGGCAAGATGATGTTGATCGACTCTTCGAGGGCTTGACGAGTCTCACCGGCTTGAGGCAATCGTTTTGCCGTACGCGAACAACGTGAGTTGGCACGGGTCCAACGCCTTTTTCAATTGGGGGGAATTCATTTCTGGGTCGAGAGTCGAGAGCCAGCGAAAACCTGGGAAACTGGGGTCTTTCTCTGGCTCTTGACTCTCGACACTTGACTCTCGACCTGAGACCGACGACCCAACGTCAAGAAAACGTTGGCCCTGTGAGTTGGCACGGGAAGGATGCGTGACCGCACAGGCTGTGATATCATAATCTGCTGATGTGTCGGGAGGCTGGGTCTTGCTGCGGTGGATCGTCATCAGCGTGTGGTGCGGAGCCGTGCTGGTCCACGGGGTGGGCCATGCTGCAACTCCACTCTCATTCGAAGAGTCGGTGCGACCGCTGTTGCAAGCCCATTGCTTCGCCTGTCATGGTGATGACGAACTGGGCGGAAAACTCGATGTCCGGCTGGTGCGGTCGCTGCAGCGCGGCGGCGATTCCGGACCGGCGGTGGTGGCAGGTCAACGCGAGAAAAGCCCGTTGTACCTGAAGCTCAAAGCAGGAGAGATGCCGCCGGACGGCAAACGGGGGCTGAACGCTGCAGAGATCGAGTTGATCGGCCGATGGATCGACGCCGGTGCTGCGACAAAGCGACCGGAACCTGAGCAGTTCACCGAAGAATTGCTGCTGTTGGAAGCCCGCGATTTCTGGTCCTTCCGGCCGCTCCCGCCGGTCGCAGCCATGCCCGTGACCGAGGATGTGCGCGGGTGGTCGTCTGGGCCCATCGACACCTTCGTGCTGCAAGGCTTGAAACGGGCCGGTCTGACTCCCTCGGCCCGCGCGAGTGGTCGAGTGCTCCAGCGTCGCGTGCATTTCACGTTGACGGGGTTGCCCCCTCGTGAGGACGAGCAACTCACCAGCGACGAGCTTTCTCCCGGTGCCTACACCGAGACGGTGGATCGCCTGCTGGCGTCTCCGGAGTTCGGCGAGCGCTGGGCAAGGATGTGGCTCGACCTGGTGCGGTATGTCGATGAGACACCGAACTATCTCAATAGCGCTGAACGAGCCTGGCTGTATCGCGATTGGGTGGTGCGGGCGTTCAACGAAGATCTGCCGTACGACGATTTTGTGCGTCGCCAACTGGCTGCGGATCAGATCGAACATCTCCCCCCGAGCGAATTGGCCGCGTTGGGATTGCTCGGCCTCAGTCCTACGTTCTGGAAGGAATTGCGGCTGTCTCCAGAAGTGATTTCCGCCATCGTAGCCGATGAGTGGGACGAGCGGATCGATACAATTTCGCGGACGTTCCTGGGCCTGTCGGTCGCATGTGCCCGCTGTCATCATCACAAGTTCGATCCGGTGACGATGCAGGATTACTACGCGCTCGCTGGCGTCGTCGCGAGTTCGCAATTGGCCGAGCGTCCATTGATGGAACCCGCAGCGGCCCACATCGTGCAGGACGCGCGCCGCCGGATCGCGGGATGGCAGGCAGAAGCTTCCAAGTTACCGCAGGAGACGTCCGCGCTGGCGGCGATTCTCCGCGGCCGGATCGAAACGACCCGGCTGGAAACGCCTCGATTCGAAGAACCGTGGGCGCATGTGGTGGAAGACTCGATCCTCGATGTGCTCCCGCAGGGAGATGACCAGACCCGGTTGGTCTATCATCCCGGTCAAGTCCGTGACTTGCCGCTCTATCGGCGCGGCAACTTGTCTGATCCGGGTGATATCGTTCCCCGACGCTATCTGGCCGTCCTCTCTCCACAAGAACCGCGATCCCTGTCGCATGGCAGCGGACGGATTGATCTGGCCGCCGCGATCGTACATGACTCGCAGGGACTGGTGGCGCGGGTCCTTGTGAACCGGTTGTGGGCCCAGGTCTTCGGTCAGGGACTGGTCACAACACCCAGCGATTTTGGACGGCAAGGGGATCGACCGACGCATCCTGAACTTCTCGATGATCTTGCAGCACGGCTGGTGGAAGACGGCTGGTCGATGAAGCGTCTGATTCGCGAGATGGTTCTCTCCTCCACATTTCAACAGGACAGCGTGGGGACGCTCGCTGCACGCGAACGGGATCCCGCTGCACAGCTTCTGAGTCGGATGCCGCGCCGCCGGTTGGACATCGAGCAATGGCGCGACAACCTGCTGGCACTGACCGGGCAACTCGATCGCCGCCTGTATGGGGTCGCAGCACCGCTCGACCAACCGGGGTTTGTTCGCCGGACGCTTTACGGCCGTGTTGTGCGGGAAGAGTTGAACACGATGTTGCGGCTGTACGACTTTCCGGAAGCCTCGGGCCATTGTCCCAACCGCGCCCCCACCACGACACCGCTGCAACAACTGTTCGTGCTGAACAGTCCTCAGATGCTGCAATGGGCCGCGAGCCTCTCGCTCCCCGCGGAGATGACTCCCGAGGTCTGCGTGGAGGAAGCGTATCACCGCTTGTTCCGTCGCAACCCATCGCCATTGGAACGCGACCGGAGCGTAGCGTTTCTCACGCGTCTCTCCGAGGGGAAACAGATCACCACGGCGACATGGGAAGCGTATTTGCAAGTTCTGTTGGGATCGAATGAGTTGATGTTCCTCGATTGAATCCCGCAGGTGATTGACGGTGTGATGAGCGGGACAGCAAACATCCATCGAGATTCGTGACAGTCGAGAGTGATGAGGCAAATCGTGACACCGATCACCCGCCGGGCTGCTGTCCAGCGATTAGGAGGCGGGCTGGGCAGCCTGGCTCTGGCCCAGTTGCTATCGTCGTCGACGGCGGCAGCACCACTCGCGACACATCATCCGCCGCGGGCCAAACGTGTCATCCAGTTATTCATGAATGGCGGCCCGTTCGGTCCTGATTTCTTCGATCCCAAGCCTGCGCTGGAGAAGTATGCGGGACAAAGACCCGATGCGGTCAACCTGCGAACGGAACGAAAAACCGCGGGATTGTTGCCCTCGCCGTTCGTGTATGCTCCGGCCGGTCAAAGTGGTGTCCCGGTCAGTGAGTTGCTGCCCCATTTCTCGCAGCAGATGGACGATGTGTGCGTGCTCCGCTCCGTGCACACCGACAATCCGAATCACGGCCCTGCTCTCCAATTGATGAATGCGGGAGTGGTGGTCCCCACACGACCGACCTTTGGGGCGTGGTCTCTGTACGGACTGGGTGTTGAGAATGAAAGTCTGCCGGGATACGTCGTGTTGTGTCCGGGGCGGCCCGTCCGGTTTTCGATCTTGTGGACCAGTGGATTTCTCCCCGGCGCGTATCAGGGGACGTACGTCAATCACAGTGATTTGTCGCCCAGCAAGCTGCTGCCGTTCCTGCAGCCTGCCCGGTCTCCCGATGTGCAACGCGAACAGATGGCCCTGTTTCGCGAGCTCAACGCGGAGCATCTCGCCGAGCGGCCGGGCGAACGGCAGCTGGAAGCCCGCATTCAATCGATGGAAACGGCCTTCCGCATGCAGACCGCAGCGGCGGAAGCGTTCGATCTCACTCAGGAAACGAAATCTACGCGCGAAAGTTATGGGACAGGCCACTTCGCGAACGGGTGTCTCCTCGCGCGTCGACTGGCCGAGCGGGGTGTCCGCTTCACACAGGTCTATTACGGGAATGGCCAACCGTGGGACACGCATACCGATCACCAGAACGCGGTGCGGAAGCTGGCAACGGACATCGATCGCCCGATGGCAGCGTTGCTGGCCGATCTGAAGCAACGGGGAATGCTTGAGGAGACGCTGGTCGTCTGGGGCGGAGAATTCGGCCGTACGCCAACTTCTGAGAACGGCAACGGCCGCGACCATAACCACTATGGGTTTTCCATGTGGCTGGCCGGCGGTGGTGTGAAAGGTGGGCAGACCTACGGAGAAACGGACGAGTTCGGCTTCCGGGCTGCGGAGAATCCGGTGCATGTGCACGATCTGCATGCGACGTTGCTCCACCTGTTAGGACTCGATCATCTCCGGCTGACGTATCGCTACGCGGGTCGCGACTTCCGTCTCACCGATGTCGCCGGGAATGTGATCCAGCAGGTCATCGCATGATCCCCGTAGACTGTCCGGTACTCAGGACGAGCAGCTTGTGGATGTTCAGGAACCGGGTGCTCGCGTTACGAGCGATCTGAATCGATTTTAATGAGAATCATCCATGCGTCTTGGGACAGTGCTCACCCCCATCAATGAGGCGAACCTGCAACTCGCGGCGCAGTGCGGGGTGACGGATCTGGTGTCGCGCTATTATGGTCCCGATGTCGCGGACCTCGTCAAAACGCAGCGACTGGCTGAGTCGTACGGACTCAAGGTCACGGTCGTCGAAGGCTATCTGCCGATCGAACGGCTGAAACTCGGCACGGATGATGGAACGGATCTCCGTGCCATGAAGACGTTGCTGGCACAGATGGCCGACTGCGGCGTGAACCTGCTCTGCTACAATTTCATGGCCGGAACCGACTGGGTTCGCACGCGAGTCGATCTTCCCGAACGCGGTGGAGCAACGGTCACGCAGTTCCGTCTTGCGGACGTCGAACGGGCGCTCTCGTTGAATTCTGCCCAGCCGCCCTCCGGACCGCTCGTCACCGCTGAGCAACTGTGGCAGAACCTCGATCGGTTTCTGAACGAACTGCTGCCGGTCGCGGAACGTGTCGGCGTGACACTGACGATGCACCCGGATGATCCACCGTTGCTGGAGATGCTCGGTCGGGCCCGCATCATGCACTCGGTCGAAAACTTTGAACGGCTGGTCGCGCTGGCCCCCAGTCCGCGGAATGCCATCTGCTTCTGCCAGGGATCATTTGCGACGATGGGAGTCGACATCCCTGCGACGATTCGCCGCCTGGGGAAGCACATCCGCTATGTCCATTTTCGCGATGTTCGCGGCGGGCCGACCGATTTTGCTGAGACCTTTCATGACAATGGTCCGACCGACATGGCTGCGGCCATGCAGGCATACTACGATGTCGGCTTCGAGGGACCGCTGCGTCCCGATCATGTCCCGATGTACCTCGGAGAAGTCGGCGAACCTGGCTACACCATGTTGGGTCGCCTGTTCGCTTATGGCTACATCCGCGGTCTGATACAGGCCGTCCAATCGACTGCGTCGCACTGAGTCTTTGAGATCAACCAGCTTGTGGAGCGACCCCTGCCGATGACGGCCTCTGACAATGCTGCGCCAGTGACTCCGCGGGATCATGGCTGCCTCCCCGATTGGCGCACGGCTGATCTGCCAGAACCGTTGCCTTTCTCCTTCGGGAATATGCTCCGGACGATCGGCCCCGGAGCGATCCTGTTGGCGGGAGCGATCGGCGGGGGAGAATGGATCGTTGGACCGAAGATGGCGGTCGACTACGGAACCGAGATCCTCTGGATTGCGACCCTCGGCATCATCCTGCAGGCGATCTTTAATCTCGAAGCGATCCGTTACACGCTCTACACCGGCGAACCGATTCTGACGGGCATCATGCGGCTGTCGCCCGGACCATCCTGCTGGGGGCCGTTCTACATGCTGATCGGCATCGCCCAGTTGGCGACACCGGCTCTTGCCGCCGGTTGTGCGGTCGTCCTCTATGGCGCGCTGGCTGGCCAGATGCCGGAACCCGGGAACAAGCCGTTGCTCGATGGGATGGCCCGTGGAGTGATTCTCCTGTCCGCGATCCTGCTGCTCTCCGGCAAATCGATTGAGAAACTGCTGGAGAAACTCTCCTGGGCGATGATCGTGTTCATCTTCGGGTTTCTCGCAGCCATCAATCTGTTGGCTGTCCCACCGACACAGTCGCTGAAGACACTCACGGGATTTCTGGTCCCGCAACCGCTGCCGGACAATGTCAGCCTGGTGATGCTGGGCTTATTTGCTGCCACAGCGGGAGCCGGGGGCCTCGGCAATCTCGCCGTGACGAACTGGTTTCGTGATAAAGGCTTTGGCATGGGGGCCCATGTCGGCGGGATCGGTGGCGCGTGGTCTGCAGAGACCGCTCCACTGCAGCCGATCGGCGCAGTGTTCTCGCTCACGAAATCCAACCGTCTGCGCTGGAAAACGTGGTGGCGCTACGCGCTGCTTGATCAGCAGGCGTTATGGGCCGGCGGATGTTTTCTCGGGATGTTCCTCAACGTCAATCTGGCGCTCTCCGTGATTCCCCCAGGAACGATGATCGCCGATGAAGCGATTGGTGCGTTCCAGGCACAACATCTGGCCGAGCAACTCTGGTCCGGACTCTGGCTGCTGACGTTGTTGAATGGGTTCTGGATTCTCTTCTCGACGCACCTGGGCAATACCGATGTGCTGGTGCGAACGGTGGCAGACATGCTCTGGGCTGGTTGGCCCGCGATCCGTCGCTATCGCCTCGGCCGGATCTATGCGGTCCTGCTGATCGTGCTGACTGGTTGGGCGCTGTATGCCATCCAGTTGGGATCGGTGCTGCAGTTGTTCAAAACGCTGGGAATCGTGGCCGCCCCGATCCTGGCGATCGCTGCAATTCAGATTCTGCGCGTCAACCTGCGGTTCCTCCCGCCCGAATTGCGTCCCTCAATCTGGCGCTGCATCGGGCTCGGGTTGTGCACCCTGGCCTATGGGGGAATTACGATCGCACAGGTCGCAAAGGTGATCCTGCCAAAGTGAGATCCCGCAGGCAAGTCTCGTCGGTATAGGGGTTCGATTCGTCTGAGTGATCGTGTCGCCATGCTGACCATGCAGGCATGTCCTCCCATTCCATCATCGTTCTTGCCCTGGTGAGATCTGAACCCTGACAGGCATCGGTCTACGCTATCGAAGAAGAACTGACACCTTCCGTGCGGTCCTTGGTTGGCAGGCTGTTGAGGGCCTTCGAGAGACAGGTGGCAGGTTGGGTTTTGGTGGAATCAGGCAACCATCGACCCTGTGTTGAACCGCACGGAGGGCTCTACTGGAAGAGAGCAGCATGCTGCGGAACCGAAGACCTGAAAACGGATTTCAATTCCCGGTCCGCGGTGGTTCTGTGGCAGGAAAATACTGGCCGTCGAACGTGAAATCGATATCGGGACGCGCCTGGCGCACTGCTTCAATTCCCGCGGGCGTATAGCGCCGTGGGGATTCCGGGAATAACGGGTACGGTGATTCAACCGGAAATCCACAGCTGAGAGCTCTCAATCGAGGGAGCGTCACGAGCAAACGAAGATCGGCATCGGTCGGCGATCCATAGGTTCCATGGAAACCGAGGTAGCCCAGTTGATGAAATTGAGCGATGATCTCAAAGCTTCGGCGCGACAACGGGGTCGCACCCTCGATGGGCATCCGGTAGAGGCCCAGTGTTTCGAGTTTGCCACTGAGAGGTTGTAAGCGTTCAATCGTGTCATCCCCGCTGTAGCCAATCAACTCGAGCGTCTTTAACTTCGGTGCATGAACCAGCAGCGCGACACCGCTCTCAGTCAGCAGGCGTGACGCACACGTCAGCTTGGCCAGATTGGGGAAAGACTTCACGACTTCCAGCGTAAGCGGAGGCTCCGCCTCGTGAGGGGCGAGATTGATGGCGCGGACGTTCGGAAACCGCGAGCCCAACACCTGGTAATCAGTGTCTGTGAGCGACGTATATTGAAGGTCAAGTTCCTGCAGTGCGAGCAATGTTGGTGTACGAGACAATTGATCGCCCGCGCGAATGCTGGGGCCATACAGTGCGAGATACTCAAGCTGTGGCCAGTGCGCCAGCAGCGGCCAGATCGTTTCGTCGATCCGGAGAGTCGCCCCCTGATGCACCCGCAGCCGCAGATCCTTGAGTGACTTCAAGTCGCGCAATTGCTCTAATCCAGCGACAGTAATTGCGCGTTCCTGAAGCAAGTCAAGTTTGGTCAACTTACAGCATCTGGCCAGTCGGGTCAGGTCTTTGGCAACCAATCCGACTTCTTCATCCGACTGGATTTCCTCGATGTACAACATCCCGTCAGGGATCGAATCACCCGGTGCGAGTTTGACGCTCCCGGTCTCGGTACGCACCTGCACATAGCCGATCTTCAATCGCGGAACGAGCCACTCCGCCGCGGCGCGTTCCGCGCGTGGATCATAGTCGAGCGAATTGACCGTGAAGGAGTCGTTCGCGGCCTTCTTAGCAGCTGGTGCCACGGTCTTTAGAATTGGCTTCGCTGGGGGAAGAATGAACACACCCAGCGCGACCATCAATACGCACATCCCCCCTGCGATGAGCCACGCCATCCACCTGGAGCGGTCACCGCTCTTTCGCATGGCGATCGTGGGGACCGTCCCCGTACCGGGGAGAGGAGCGGGCTTCGCAAAGACATCGGTATTGATGAAAATCGTGTTGGGCGTTGCTGCTGGCACAGATTGCACCGCGGTGAGCGGGGTGAGGGCTGCAATCAGTTCTTCCGCGGTCTGTACGCGGTCGCTGGGTTCTTTGGCGAGCAGTCGGCGATAGACCGCTGCCAGTTCAGCGGGAACGTCAGGGCGGGTCGCCTGCAGATCGGGGATCGGCGCTGTCACGTGCGCCTTCATCTTGGCGACCGCGGTCCGCGACAGATCGGTCGCATACGGCGCACGGCCGACCAGCAGGTAATACAGCGTGCAGCCCAAGGCATAGAGGTCAACGCGGGCATCGGACGCGTGCACGTCTTCCCATTGCTCGGGGGCCATGTAGTCAGGTGTGCCAAACGTCTGGCCGAGGGTCGTCAGTTCGGTCTGTGCGCCGGAGTCGTCCCCCAGGCGGGCCAGTCCGAGGTCAAGGACCTTGACTTGCCCGGACCGAGTGAGGAACAGGTTCGCTGGCTTGATGTCGCGGTGCACGAGCTGCGCACGGTGCGCCGCCGCGAGTCCCTGCGTGGCCTGGAGCAGCAGATCGACAGCTTGCGTGACAGGCAGAGGCCCGGTGTCACGCACGAGACGATCGAGATCGGTCCCTTCGACGTATTCCATCGAGAGGTAATGCAGTCCCTGATCTTCCCCCGCATCATAGGCCCGAATCAGATGCGGATGTTCGAGCTTGCCGACCGCTTTCATTTCGCGTTCGAACCGCTTCACCAGCGCTTCGTCGGCCATCAGTTGTGGTGCCAGGAGCTTCAGCGCGACCAGCTTGTCGAGCCGGGAGTGACGGGCCAGCCAGACGGCCCCCATCCCTCCGGCTCCAAGTTGACGGACCAGCTCGTACGGTCCCAATCGTTGACCAGCCTCTAAGACCGTGCGTCCTACGGCAGGGCCGACCGCCGGGTGGGCGGCGCGAGTCGCTCCGGTTGCGGTCGCCGCGGTCGCGGATTCATCCGGTGCAAGCGGAGGGATTCCGGCAATTTTGAGTGCATCTGCCAGCAGGTCTGGTAATCGGGGGGCGAGTTCCGGGTACCGCTGGCGATAGTCGTCGAGGGTGACCCGTTCCCCACGTTGCGCACGGCGAAAGGCATCGATCGCGATCAGTTCGGCGAGCAGCGCCGTCCGCTCGACGGTGGGATGGGCCTGAAGAAAGGCATCGATCTGGGGGGCCGATCCACCGCGCCAGGCACGTTCAAAGGCGTCACAGATCGAGTCGAGTTCCATGAATGACGGACTTCACCCGTAAGGATCGCTGGACGCTGGCTTCCGGAATGTCAGAATGAGACGATTCGTCTTCCGCGAAAATCCTAATTGACTGCCGCAGTCTCTGCAAGAAGTGCTCGATCCGAAGTAGAAGCAGGATTTGCCTTGAGCGAGACCCCCTCCGAACCGCCCGATTCGGCTCTCCAGCGTTTGAGGAATGGTGATCCGTCCGCAGTGCAGGCGATCTGGCTGGCCTATTTCGACCAGCTCGCCCGCATGGCCCATCAGCGTCTTTCGCCAGGGCTGCGTCGCACCGTGGATGGCGAGGATGTCGCGCTCAGCGTGATCAACACGATCTGCCGCCGGGCAGCGGTTGGGGAACTCCCCGATCTCAACGATCGGGACGATCTCTGGCGGTTGATGATGACGATCCTGTTTCACAAGACTGCCGATCGGGGCCGCGAGCACCGCGCACAGAAACGCGGGGGCGGCCGAGTGCGAGGAGATTCGATCTACGTCGGCGCGGGTTCGGATGCGGAGTTGCAGGCCTTCGCCTCGGTCGCGGAAGCCCGCCCCACTCCAGAACAGTTGCTGTTGTTAGAAGAGGAACGGCAGCGGCTCTTCGCGCTGCTCGATGACGACGAACTGCGGCAGATTGCCGAGCACCGCCTGGCGGGGGCGAGTGCAGAGGAGATCGCGACGATCCTGGATGTCTCGCCGCGGACGGTTCGCCGAAAACTCGAGATGATCCGCGTCGCCTGGTCGCACCTGCTGGACGAATGATCCCGCTCGCAACGCAGAACGCGGTGTGGGTCACACCTCATTGTGGCGTCGCTGCAAGTTCTTTTCTGTGTGCAGGATACGAGAATTCTAAAAATCTTGTCCGTGGCAGGCCGGGTTTTCCGCTCTGGGTAGTGAGACGACTTTCGATGCATACAGCGATCGCTGGCTGATCGCGGTCGGAAGTCTTCGCGACAACCAGACTCGGACAAACCATGCCCCGCACATTCGCCATCCGCCTGCTCCCCATCATTGCCCTGATGCTCGCCGCGACTCCGGCTTCAGGGGCCGAATATGGTGAGAAAATTCTGAACTACTGCAGCAACAAGTGGCTCGTCAAAGTCGGCTCGGGTGAATGTGCCCATCTGGCTACGGAAGCCCTCCGCTCCGCCGGTGCGGAATTTACGCGAAACGGCATGGGCGATTCCCCTGCGACTGGTGATTACGTGTGGGGCAAGCGCATCAAGCGACTGGATGCCAACGGGTCCAAGGTGGTCGACTCCGCTCCCAGCAGTAAATGCAAGCGGGGTGACATCCTGCAGTACCGTCTGGGGACTTCGTCCAAGACTCACCACACGGCGATTGTCGCCGAAGTCGACAGCAAGGGTTATCCGTATCTCATCTACCAGCAGAATTACAACAGCAATCGGTATGTCACGCAGGACAATACCGATCTCTTCGCCCAACTGCGTGCCAAAGGGGGCTACATCCAGGTCTACCGCGCGGTCGATCCTGTCTCTCGATCGCGAACGGAGTTCACGGTTCGCAACAACTCATCGTCCTCCAGCGTCTCCTACAAGGTCGGATCGACGTCGTACTCCATCGGAAAAGCAGACTCGAGCAGTGGCTTCTCCTCGATCTGGAATACTGCGAGTCCAGTCAAATTGACCGTGAGCGGCACGACCTACACCATCAGCCACCGTGCCGCTTACGAGTTCTACACATCCGGCGGCAAGGTGCTGCTGCGGAAGATCAGCTAACGTTGGATGCACATCGACCGCACGGCGTTCCGATGCACGAGACTGGCGTCAATCATTTCAATCGCTCTGAATTCTTTCGGTTTTGACGAGCAGTTTGCTGCCGGACTCTCGATCGCATCATGGGACGGAAGTCCTGAAACAACTTGTGAGAGCGCCCCGTGGTTGACCCCGCGGGCGTTTTCATTTCTGGAGCAAGCAGTTCATGCCATGATTGCTCGCCTGAGGACTTGCCCTGGAGCGTCATGTCAGAAGAAAATCGGCAGCTTGATCGCGATCAAGGCGTGGCTCGAGCGGATGTTGGCGGTCTGTTCAAACCGTTCGTGCTTCTAGCCGCCTGATCAACATGGGTAGCAATCGCCAGTCATGGAGCAGGCATCGAACCGCGGGATCAGGAACGATGGTCGGGTGCCAAGTGCCGATGAGTGTTCAGGGCGTCATTTCAGTGGGGAGCTCTTGACGCTGCCTGTCGACTGGAAGGTCTGCCAGTCTGCTGCGTAAGCGGCGTTGATGAGCCAGGATGCGGTCGTCTGATCGCCGGGAAAGGTGGCGTAAGGGGCGATGGGCAGTGGTTGATATCCGCCTTGGCGGGAGTCCCAGTTCTGGCCGAGGTGACCGCTTTCAATCGCGAGCAGATTGAGCTTCACCGGTCCCGAACGGGGATCGGCAGCAGTTGGAACGCGCGCCGCGAAGCTGTGTCGGAGGAACGAGAAGACCAGCGGCCAGGTTTTTTCTCCAGGGCCGTGGCCAGTCCGGGGTTCAACGGCGATATTCCAGAGCGCGTGGTGCTGTTTGCGAAGTGCGGGGACCACGGCGAGATTCTCCTCCCTCGAAGGTCGCGCGAGAAACGGGTCCTCTTCGCCAAAGATGACGAGGCCGGGGACCTCCGCCGCTCCGGGCTGATAGACCTGGAACGTGATCCCGGGACGCATCGAGACCCAACCCCAGACCCGCTTTCCTTCTGTCGCCGGGTACAGCGCTGAGAAGCCGGTCCCGTTGGAATGGCCGTAAACGAAGAGTGGGGCGTGCTCAAGCTCGGGATGTCCCGATTTCTGTCCGAAACGGGTGAGATGCTCGTTGAGTACGCTTTTCGGCCAGAAGCCGCGTTGCAACGGATTGCCGACGAACTTGAACACGGCCAGATGCAACTCTTTCGCGAGCGAGCGCAGCCCCGGATGCTTGAAGAGCGTCTCGCCGCTGCCATGCCCCGAGATGACGACCACGCCGCGGACGGTCTCGATGCCGTCGGGCGTCCACAAGTCAAACTTCACTTCCTCGCGAGGTCCTTCGCCCTTCTGTTTGACCGCTGCACGCCATTGCTCATCGCTGATCTTCCAGTCCCAATCTCGTCCGACAACCTGATCCGGTGAGGGGGTGCCCCACTTCGCTTCATCAAGCACCCCATTCCAGCTCTGCTTTTCTTTGGAACGGACGTTCGCGTTCACCCAGCCGATGCTGTGACATTCGGGGAGCAGTTCATAGCCGGTCCATTCCGTGCCGCCGTCAGTTTTCCGCGGTGCGGTCCGCTGTTGTTCGAGCCAGGGGAGGACTTTTTCTGCCCACTTCGCACCGAGCTCGCGCTGGCCCTTGCCGCTGAAGTGAACTCCCTGGCCGTTGCGTTCACGTAAGTCGCCTGTCAGCGCGTCGCTGTCCGGACCTTCGAGCGCAAGGCCATCCTTCCACGTTGCGGCCTGCGCTGCGCGGATGTCGGGGCTCCCTTCATCGCCGGGAACGTGATAGCTCGCCTGGGCGACGAACCATGGTGCGTCCCAGCCGATCGCGCGCCGCGAGTCGCCGATGAGCGTTGCGAGCAACTCGCGGTAGAGCCGTCCCGGGAGTGTTCGCGTCGGGTCTTTCTGATTGGCATCGCTCTCGCCCTGATGCCAGAGGACGGCGCGAAATCCCTGCGGACCGAGCGACTTCATGCTTCCGACGAACATGTCGAACGCTGCGCCGTTGCTGGCCCAGTCGCCGCCGGGTTGTTTGAGGACACGGCTCTCGATCGTTGGTGGATTCGGGAACGTCGCACCCTTTGGCAGCCACTCGCGGATGCTCGTCGCGCCGATTCCGCAGGCAACGATTCCGACCGGCACGTTCTCTTTCGCGACCACCGCATCCGCGAACGGTGGGATGAAGCTGCCACCCTGCCCGCTGGCACCCGGCTGTGGATCATGCGCGGGTTGCCACTGTTTCCCGTTGAAGGACGCGACGCGACCACTCTGCGGGCTGAGTTTTTCCTCGCCATGATTCGCGGAGTTCGACTGTCCTGCAATCACGAAGACTTCACCGACCCCCACATGCTCGACGCTCGCGAGTGCAAGCGCTTTGCCCGCAAGCAGGACACGCACGTCGAGCTTGCGCCAACCACCAGCCGGCGCTTCGAGCCAACCGGAAAGCACGCGACCGTCGATCTTCGCATTGAGCCGCTGCCAAGCTGCTTCTGCGGTTGGATTAGCGAAGCGAGTCTCGACCACCACGTCCCCCGGCGGTTCTTCCGAGAGTTGCCCGGAAATCCGGAGGAGCCCCTTCGTCGGCGTGGCACGCTGCACGACTTGATAATCGAGCGGCGAAGTCAGGACCAATTCCGCGGCATCGAGTGCCGCCAGTGGCAAGCACAGCAGTGCGGTGCAGAGAGTCAAGGAGTGTTGCATGTCTTTGATTTTACTGTTCGAGTGAGATTGCTGAGGATCAGCTGGCGGAATCAGGGATTCATCTGCCGATGCTTCACGGCAGAGCGGATCGCTTCACAAGATATTCGTGGACGGCGGCGGCGAGGTTCGAGCCCACGGCGCGATAACCGTCGGTCGTCGAGTTTTTGTAATTCCAGATCGTCTCCAGACAGAGGCTCACCGTGTGCGGATTGCCGTGCAGGGCGACCCAGTTGGCGCTGATGTTTCGCCAGAGCGGGTGATAGTTGGGGCCGGTCACTTTCGGTTTGTTGCTCATCGGAATCAGCGGTTTGATTTTGCTGATGCGAGCGTAGGCCAGCTCGATAAAGCGATCACGGGGGGCGATCATCGTTTCAGGGAGCAAGTCGTTCGACAGGGTATAGAAGAAGGTCGGGTCGCCCGGCGCGGGATTGTGCAGGTCGAGGAACACGTCCATGCGATTGCCGTCGATCAGGTCGGTCACATGCTTCTGAGCGGCAATCGTTTCGTTCCAATACGGCTGATCGGACCAGTCACGGTTGTGGTCGTGTGGGATCGCATTCTTGCCGCCGTTACCTGTCGCGGCGTTGTCCACGTCCATGATCGGGACGATGAAGACTTCCGCATGTTGACGCAGCCACGTGGCTTCCGCGTTGTCTCCCAGCAGCCACTCGGCGAAACCTTGAGCCACCCAGCTTGAACCGCTTTCCCAGGCATGTTGTCGGGCCTGCACCCAGACGCCGAAACGCTGCTCTTTGGGTCGCGCGCCTTCCATCACTTGCAGCATCGGGACGACTCGGCCGCCGCGCGAACGACACAATTCAACAGCCTTGGCGTGCGGCGACAGCTCGCTCATCGTGCGCACAAACTTCGTAGCGGTACTCGGCGTGTAAGGCGGACCCCAAGCGACGTAGACCGACTTGGCCATCGGTTTGAGGGCGTAGATCATCCAGTCATCCTGTCGCATTCCGCTCTCGGAGTGCAGCCAGGATTCGCCATCGGTCGAAAAGGTTGCTTGCTCCGGCATCGCCCAAACGGCCGCGAGTGGCTTCGACTCCGACTTCGTTCCGGTATCTTTCCCGGGTACTGTGGCCGTCGAGCCACGGAGTTTCAAGTAAATCGTCTCACCGGGAACGATCCCGTCGATACGAAAATACCACCAGCACGGCCAGCCTCGAACCGGATCGCCACCCGGCATGAAGCTGATGCTCCGCGCGGCGTCATTGATTTCGACGTCGCGCACCGACGCCCCTTCAAAGTCGGACACCACGGCCAACGGAGCGGCAGCGTCGAGCACTGCCTGCGAAGTCAGCAGGAACGCGACGATGAGAGTGAGGACATGCTTCATCGGTCTGCATTCCCGGGGAATCGAATGATAGAGATTGGTGACCATCTGTTGGCGACTCGCTGCTGAGATGATTGCGGGGATTGCACTGTACCGGCTGTTCGGGCGGTTCCTGACCGCAGAGCGAATTGATCATAGCGACCGGGTGACCGCTCTTGTCTTCGATCTGCAGATTGCTGGTGACGACGTCGCGAGTCGATCTTCGCCCGCAGCGGATGGTCTCGAGTTGGCTCAGGTCGCTGGGGGTGGTGCCCAGGACCAGACGTGGATTTGTCCCGCCATGTCCGCGGCGGCAATCGTCTGTTGGTCGGGCGAGAGTGCGACGGCCATCAGCCAGTCCTTGAACTGTCCCCCTCGTGGCGTTCCGAGTTGCACGAGTTCCTGACCATCCGCGACCCGACAAATCCGCAGCGACGTGTCGCGTCCGGTTGTCAGCAGAAATCGTCCGTCGGAAGTGAAACGGAGATCGGTGACACCGTACTGATGCCCGGAGATCGTCCGGACGAGCTTACCCGTCTCCGTTTCCAGGAGATGCACCTGTCCTTTGTCGGTCTCGCCCGCCTGACCAAGCGCCACGAACTGGCCATCGGGCGAAAACGCGGCGGAACAGAGTCCGTTTGCGACGAACTTCCGCCAGACCTGACCACCGCCGTAAGTGTGATCGTTCGGGTTGAACTTCGGGAACTGCACCTTGAGGAAGTCGAGCCGCTCAGTCTGGTCGGCGACGTTCCAGAGCTTGAGGGCCGGCGCAGGGATATCGAAGTCATCACGCTTGTAGCGATATTCGGAAACCAGTGCGGTCGTCCCATCGGGTGAGAGAGCCCCCGCGACAATCCAGTTCCAGGGATGACCTTGCCAGCGGGCGATCTCCCGACGCTCGGCGCGGTCCCAGACCATCACCTGGGCTGACGCATCGCCGCTCATCAGCCGGCGGCCATCGGCACTCAGGTGAAGTGCCTGGACCCAGTCACGATGTCCAGTGAGAACGTGACACTCGGTCTGCACGTCGATGGGGATGCCCGGAGCCTCGAGCGCAGTTTTGTCGCCGCGTTTCGCCTTGGACTGACGTTGATCGCGATCCAGCACGACTTCCGCCGTGCTGCTCGTCGCAGCGTCCGTTGGCCAGAGGCGCAAAGTATGATCGTAGCTGGCGGAGATCAGTTCCCGTCCATCGACGGTGGCTTCCAGGCGGGTGATGCCATTCGTGTGCCCATCGAGTCGTCGAACAGGAGCAACGTTGGGTGCCGCGGGAGCAGCCTCTTTTCCTTTGGGATTCTCTGACTGCGGCACCTCAGGTGGTGATTCCGGCAGATCCCAGAGATAAATCTCGCCGACTTCATTGGCTGCGGCGAGACGACGCCCCGAGCCGAGGAACGCGACCGCCGTCGGCCAGCTCCCCTCGAACGTCAATTGCCAGAGTTGTTTGGCGACAGGAGCAGGTTGATCGGCCATGTGAGCGGGGCCTCAAAAGTCATCAGACTCGAGTCGTGGATGTGGAACGTGATGGCAATCATTGTGTTGGCGGCATCTGCGCGACCGTTGCTAACTGCGCAATGCCTCGACCACTTGCGAACCGAACGGCGCCAGCGGCACCGGGCGAACGCCTGCCAGGTTTTCCTGCTTCGGATCGATCGAAAGCGTGCTGTAGATCGTTGCGAAGAAGTCTCCTTCCGTGACCGGATGCTCCTTCACCTCGACTCCATCCGCATCGGATTCCCCGTAAACGAGTCCCCCTTTGATTCCGCAGCCCGCGAGTGCCGTCGTCCAGCAGCGGACATAGTGATCGCGTCCGGCCCGGTTATTGATCTGCGGCGTCCGTCCGATTTCACCGGTCCACACCACCAGCGTTTTCTCCAGCAAGCCCCGCTGCTCCAGATCGACGAGCAGTCCGGCCCAGGCGTGCTCCATCGGCGGGACCAGCCCTTTGTGCCAGCCGAAATTGTCGGCATGCGAATCGTAGCTGCTCTGCCCCACTTCGATGAACGGGACCCCGGCTTCTACGAGTTTCCGCGCCAGGAGACAGCGACGACCGAAGGCGCTCTCGCCGTAGAGATCCGAATACTGCTTCCAGTCGTCCTCGAGTTGGAACACGCCGCGGGCCTGCTGCAGGCGACGCGCGGCCTCGTACCCTTCACGATGAGCGCGTGCGACTTCCGTCGGATTCCGGGCTGCGAAGGAATCTTCTGCGAACGCCCGCAACTCATTCCGCCGCTGCTCCGCTTCTTTGGAGAGCGAAGTCCCAGAGAACGGCGGCAACTGTCCCTCCGAGCCGATCGCAAACGGTTGATACCGCGGGCCCAGAAATCCTGCCCCGGCATTTCCCTGTGACGAGATCTTGATGAAGTTGGGCAGGTCGCGGCCCTCGGTCCCCTGGTACTTCGCAATGATCGATCCAACCTCAGGGAATCGCACCGTTGCACTGGGACGATAGCCCGTATGCATCAGGTAGATCCCGCCGGGATGATCGACTTCGGAGGTCTTCATCGATCGGATGACGGCGATCTTGTCCATCTGAGCGGCCATTTTCGGCATCAGTTCGCAGATCTGTGTCCCTGCGACGTTCGTGGCGATCGGGCGAAAGAGGCCACCGGTTGGCCGACCCGGTTTCATATCGAACGTCTCGAACTGACTGATGCCGCCGTTCATCCACAACAGAATGCAATGCTTCTGTTCGCGACGGACTTCCTCCGCGAGAGCGGGAAGACTCGTCAGTCCACCCCAGTTGAGCACGACTCCGCCGGCGGCTGTCCCCAGCGTCCCCTTGAAGAAGCTCCGCCGGGAAAGATGGTCTGCGTAAGAACATTGTCCGGGAGCCATGCTAGTCATACGACATCCTCATTCATCCTCGAGACACCCAACCATTTCGATGACTGGGTCTTTACCTCAATGATTAAAGCGGAATTCGCTGCAGGTCATCAGCGCCCAGATCGCATCGCGCAGCCGTTCCTGTGGTGGGGCATCGCGATCGAGGAGCGAGACGAGCTGAGTCCGCTCGGCGTCCGTCGGAGGTCGCGAGAGAATCGCGAGATAGAGCCGATCAACACGCTCGTCCCAGGTCATTGATCCGGCCGACAAGCTGTCGAGCAGGCTCCCTTTTCCGCTGCTAATCAGCGACCCGAGTTGTCCGTTGTTCAAGTAGAGGTGTTCCTGCAGTCCTCCCTGGAAATCTCCCGTTCCGTTCACAGGGGAGCCGAAGAACTGCAGCACGTAACCACCTTCGAGCGGACGATAACGGCTCTCTTTGGGCGGCTTGCCTGATAGCTGCTCGACTGTCAGATATCCCGTGGCGACTCGCCAGGCATCGGTCAACTCTTCCGCGGAAAGGGGCCGCACGCGGGCCTGCTCGAACCACCGCGGCAAGGGATCGGATGTTGGACCCGCTGACGACAACTGATACGTCCGACTGTTGAGCAGCTCGCGCGTCAGCCCACGCAGATCGAACCGGTTTGCGACCAGCCATTTTGTCAGCGCGTCGAGCAACTCGGGATGCGAGGGGGGATTCGCTGGACTGAGATTGTCGACCGGATGGACGAGTCCCCGCCCCAGGTACTGTGCCCAGACCCGATTCGTAATCGCCCTGGCAAACCACGGGTTGTCGGCCCGCGTGATCCAGTCGGCGAGTTGATTCTTACGGGAAAAGACCGGTGCGGGCGGAGGCTTACCGTCCTCGAATTTGACTTCCTTGAAGCCCTCCGGCAACGGTGGCTCGGACAACGCTTCTCCCAGGAGAAACTTCGGTCCGACCGGTTCTCCCTTCTTGCCCGGCTGCTGCTCTTTCGCTGGTCCCGTGAAGAGAATGTCGCCCGTACTTTTTTCAGCGACCGCGAACATGTTGAGGTTGTTCTTCTTGCCGACGCTCACCACATTCACGCGCGAGAGAAACGCGGCCATGCCGTAAAAGTCGAGCTGCGTCCAGCTTTCGAACGGGTGGTTATGACACCGCGCGCATTGCAGCTGGACCCCGAGAAAGATCTGGCTGATCGCTTCACTCGCGTCTTCGGGTTGATTGCGATACTGCGCGTAGAAGAGCGGCGTCCCCTCGTCGACACTGTTCCCCTCGGCCCGCAAAATTCTCCGAGCGAGTTCGTCATAGGGCAGGTTCTCGGCAAACTGTTGCCGCAGCCACGCCTGAAAGCCTTCACGGCGATCGGTGTCGTATCCGGGAGGGTGGCGACCAAAGAGGAGACCGTCCCACAAGTCGGCCTGATGCTGGGCGTGCCGTGGGTCGGCTAACAATCGGTCGATTAATGCCGCACGTTTCTCGGGTGCCTTGTCGGCAAGAAACGTGCTGGCTTCTTCGGCTGTCGGAATTGTTCCGACCACATCGAGATAGACGCGACGGAGGAATTCAGCGTCGCTGCTGAGGGCTGCGGGGGTGAGCTGTTCGCGCTGCCAGGCGACCTGCACCGCCGCGTCGATCACCTCTCGCAGCGGTTGGTCCTGCGCCACCACCGCGGGGGAAGCCGACACCAGCAACAATAGAGCCAACGTCTGAACACCGGGCAGACTCATGATGCGCTCACCTGCGAGACAGGCAGATTACCCATCGACAGCCACTGATTTGTCTCGTCAGCTTACGCGACAGCTCTGTCGCTGACAAGGACGCTTACGCAGGCGCCATGAGGTCACCACTCAGGCGCGTCGAACTGTCGCCACATCGAGGGTAGATCCGTTGCGTTCAGGACTGACAATCTGCCCAAAGCATACCCGGATTGATTGAGCCTGGCCGCTTCCCAGCACGGAAAACTGAATGATGTCCTGCTTTCCCGCTCGTGTGTCATGCAACCCGTGTGATCCCGGACAGGCCAGTTTGCTCTTGACCTCATCTGCCAGAATCGACTACGGAGCAGTGCGGGTTTCCATGCCCAGACCTTCTCGTAATCAAGGCGTGCGATGTTTCCCTTTCGGTCATCTTCAATTCGCCAGCTTTCTGCGGCACGACGGCTGATTGAACATCTCGCAGAGACTTGCGAAATCCCGATCTCTGTTCGCTTGTGGGATGGCTCGTGCATTCCGCTGGGAACACAGGCTGCTGCCACCGGCCTGACCATCGCGATTCGCAGTCCCGGTGTGATCGGTGCCCTGCTCCGCTGGCCGACCCTGGATCATATGGTTCGGCAATACGCGACCGGCGGTATCGACATCGAAGGGAGTGACCTGATCACCTTCGGTCACGCGATTCGAGCCGCGAAGAAGAGGCCCAAATTCCGGGACATTAAGAAGTCGATTCTGATCGGTTCCTTGTTGCCGTTTGTGTTCACCCCTGCCGACTGCGGCGAAGTGCAGCACGATTTCAAAGGTGAAAACGATTCCGTCCCGGCGAAGTCCCGACGGGATCAGGACTACATTCAGTTTCATTACGACATCGGCAACGACTTCTACAAACTGTTCCTCGGCCAGGAAATGGTCTACTCCTGCGGATACTTTACGCAGGCCGACAATTCCATCGACCAGGCCCAGCATGACAAGCTCGACATGATCTGCCGCAAACTGCGGCTGGCGCCCGGCGAGAAGATGCTCGACATCGGCTGCGGTTGGGGTGGTCTGATCTGTCACGCCGCCCAGCATTACGGCGTTCACGCGCATGGCGTCACGCTTGCGCAAACACAGCACGACTACGTCAAGGAGAAGATTGCCCGAGCTGGCCTCCAGGACCGCGTGCATGTCGAACTGAAAGACTATCGCGACCTCGACGGCACCTACGATAAGATCGCCAGCATCGGGATGTTCGAGCACGTCGGCATCGCCAATATGCCGATCTACTTCGCGAAACTGAACTCGCTGCTCCGCGACCGCGGCATCCTGCTCAATCATGGCATCGCCCGCCGAGCGAAACCGGTCGGTAAACGCGATAACCGCATGCGGCCGGAGAAAAAGCTGATCTCGAAATACATCTTTCCGGGCGGTGAACTCGATAACATCGGTCACACGTTGCAATCGATCGAAGGGAGCAAATTCCAGGTCCACGATGTCGAAGGCTGGCATGAACATTACATGCTGACGACTGCTCAGTGGTGTCGCAGCCTGACAGCCAACCGTGAGGCCGCGATCAAAATCGTCGGCCCTGAACGCTACCGCCTCTGGGTTGCCTATCTCGCTGGCGTCTCCTTCGGCTTCCAGGACGGAACCCTGCAACTCTTCCAGGTCGTCGCGAGCAAACACGCCAAGCGTGGCTTAACGGAAATTCCGCTGACTCGCGCAGATTTGTATGAGGCAAAGCCCATCGCCAATAAGAAGGTCGCCTGACCCGCTGAGGTCGATAGGCAAGGCGATCTCTGCAAGTTCTCGTGGGGAGTCCGTCTCTGTGAAAGCTGTGTCCCGCTGGGGACACAGCTTTCGCCCACTTTGTCCCACAGGCGGGACTCAATCACCAAATCACTTACCTGACAAGACTCTCTGGTAGAGGTCGCGTGGCTTGCTGGTCAATTCCAGCTGCGGGCGTGTCTGAGACCCGAAAAGCACTGTCCGCAGCTTCAGCCGGCCGCTGACTCCTTTTGCAACTTTTCTTGTCAATCGGGAGCACCGGTTGAATCCGTTACCATCAAGCTTCGGGGATTTGATGAAACTTAGACGAACAATTCGCCGCCATGAGACGCCACCGTGCCCTTGAGAACGGAACACGGCTCACTCAGGAACGCGGCGTACCAAGTCATTAAAATCAGTTTTCGGATCGGTGCTTAGATCTCGCTGATCACGCTGGTACTGGCTCCGAAGGAGCTGGCCTGAATCTCCATGTGATGGAGGATGCGGACAAACAGATTCGAGAAATGCGTGTTGTTCTTCGTGTCGAAGGCGATGTGACCTTGATGTTGGAAGCGGCCGCCAGCCAGCAGAATCGGCAGGTTATTGTTGTCGTGTGAAGACGAGTTGCCGAGGTTGCTGGCGTACAACACCGCCGTGCGATCCAGCAGCGAATGATCCCCTTCCGTGGTCTGCTTGAGCTTGTCCAGAAATTCGCCGAGGACTTTGATTTCGGCCTCTTCAATCAGGGCCAGTTGATCCAGCTTTTCCGGGTCCTGGCCATGGTGTGAGGCGTCATGATGGCCGATGTTCACGCCTTGGATTTCCGGGCGTTCCTGCGTGCTGAGCCACAGCGAGACGACGCGCGTCGAATCCGTCTGCAACGCCAGATGCACCAGGCTATACCACTGCCGCGAGCGCTCGACGAGTTGAGCACCCCCATAATCGTTGGTCGGCGGGGGGACATCGACTTTGGGTTTCGGCGTTGTTTGCCAGCGTTCGGTTTGCTGCAACGACTGTTCGGCTTCGCGGACGGAACTGAGGAATAACTCGAGACGCTCGCGATCGACGCGGCCCACTCGGCGGGTGAGGTCCTTAATCTGCCCGCCGACGTCATCCAGGATGCTCTGTCCGTCACGAACACGCAGCAGTTCACGTGCTTCCTCTTCCGGTGTTCCGGCGAGGAAGAGTTTGCGGAAGACTTGAGTGGCACGGCTTTCGGCTGGCAAGCGGACGCCACGTCGATTCCACGCTGCCGTGCCACCACCGAGGATCAGCGAGGAATAGCGCGTCTGATTTCCCAGATGTGAAGCGACTTCCTGGTCGAGGGAAATGCCGTTCTTGATGTCGTTCTCGCGAATGAATTCCGGTGCCACCCCCGTGAACAGGCCGACTTCGGCGTAGTGTCCGGCCGCGTAACGATGCGACATTCCTGAGAAGACGGTGAAACGCTTGCGATGGTCGTCGAGCAATTTCAAGTAGCGGCTGGGAGCGTAATCGCGACCGGTCTGCTCGGGGAAAAAGTTCGGCCCGTACAAGCCGAGCGGCTGCCCGATCAACACCATTCGGGGCTGGCCGCTGACTTGTTTCGCCTGGGCCATCGATCTGGGAAGCATCGCGTCGAGGAGTGGCAGCCCGATGGCAACGCCGGAAGCTCGGAGAAACGTGCGGCGATCGAGGCGGGGAAGTGACATGTGATCTCCCAGTCAAACGGTCATTGGTCTGATGCTGCGGTGCATTTGTCTGTTGATGGCGGAAACACATCGCCACGGAGTAATCGGGCTACTTGTTCAAGAAGATGCGACTCTGCACGACTTCGTGGATCAACGTCCGGAAGCCGTAGTTCTTCGTGCGGAGTGTCTCCACGATCTGTTCGACCACCTCGCGATCAGCGAACTGAATCTCCGCGCCGGTCGAATAGATGATCAATTTGCGGACCAGATTGCGGGCGAGCTGATCCTTGTCTTTGAGCAGCAGACGCTTGTAATCGGTAATGTCCTGGAAGGCATCGCCGTCGGGGGTTTGCCCACCCATCTCGACATCGGGACCGCGGTAGATCGGGCGACCGGAACCGTAAGGTAGATTGACCAGCCCGGCGTTTGTGCGCGTAGTGACGCGGTAGAACTCACGCCAGTTGCCGATCGGATCGTACGTTTCCAGCGCAAAGCCGGGCGGGTCGATGTGGTTGTGGCACGTTGCACACGCCGGGACGTTGCGGTGCTTGTCGAGTTGCTGACGGATCGTCGTCGCACCACGAATGTCGGGTTCGATCGCCGGCACATCGGGCGGAGGTGGAGCGGGTGGTTGACCGACGATGCGATCCAGCACCCACGTGCCACGCAGGACGGGCGAGGTCCGCGTTCCATCGGCCGTGACCTTCAGGACGCTCGCGTGCGTCATCACGCCGCCGCGCCGAGCCTCCGGTGGCAACATTGTCCGCTGCAGTGCGCTCCCTTCGAGACCGGGGATGCCGTACAGAGTGCCGAGCCGCTCGTTGAGCATCGACCAGTCGGAATCGACGAAATTCAGCAGGCTGAGATCGTGACGGACGACATCGTCGAAGAACAATTCCGTCTCACGCGGCATCGACCAGAGCAGCAGCGGATCGAAGTCGCTGTAGAGCACCGGATCAGGAATCGTGAAGTCGATCTTCCGCAGGTCGAGCCATTGTCCTGTGAAGTTCTGGGTGAAGCGCTGGGCGCGCGGCGCGTTGAGCATCCGCTCGACCTGGGTGTTCAGCACGGCTGGCTGATGCAGTTCGCCTTTGCCCGCCAGTTCGAGTAGCTCCACGTCCGGCCCGGTCGACCAGAGGAAATACGACAGCCGCGACGCGAGCGCGAAATCGTCGAGCTTGTCACGACCTTCGCCCGTGTCGAGCAGAAACAGAAAATTCGGCGAGGAGAGAATCAGCTGGTAGCCGTACTGCATCGCATCGAAGAAGCTGTGTCCTTGATCAAGTTTCTTCAGCGTTGCGTTCACAAAATGCTGTTGTTCCGCATCGGGAACGGGACGGCGAAACGCGCGTGGCAGAAATGAGCGAATCAGTCGTTCTGCATCAGCCTTCGGTTGAGCTGACGTGGGGACCAGCGGGTCGGCTTCCCACTGCTGCACGAGCCGATTCGGGGCAATCGTCGGGACCCGACCACCGGTCGCTTCGGCTTTGACCACGGACCGGGCTTTCAGCGGGACCCCCTCGAAGAGCGTGGCATAGCGCGGTGGTGGAAACGGGTCGAGCGGACCTTCGATCTTCATCCATTCCACGAGCAACCCCGGCCCGGTGTATTCGTCAATCGGTTTCTTGAAACGGCGGATGTCCCAGACGGTCAGCAGGTTCACGACAAACTGCTGACGGCTGACCAGATCACACTCAAACTGCATCTCGCGCGGTTCGCCATGCGGGATATCCACCACTTCGCGCAGGACCGGACCTTCGCGACCACTTTGCATGACCGCCATCAGCCCGACCGGGATCGGCTTCGCTTCCGCCCCGACCGCACCAGCCTTGATTGTGACGCGATACCGGCCCGCGCTCGGCACCGCAGCAGTCGCGCACAGGCCGTAACGTGGCAGCTTGCTGTAAATCACGAGCGAATCACCGATGAGTTTTGAGTTCCGTCCCAGCCCTTCGCGAAAATTCGGTCCCTTCTGCGTCATCTCCAATCCCGTGCGTGTGTCGCTGAAAGGGATCGGCGGATGCATCGGCAGCACCGCGTTGATGGCGCGAGCTGCAGCGTCCTGATAGCGCAGGAAATGTGTCGCCGAAAGATCCAGCCCGACGCTCACATTGTCGAAACCCGCTGAGATACTGTCTTCCGGCAACAGTTCACGCAGCGGCACGTTGATGCCGAGCAGATCGTGCAACGTCGCTTCGTACTCCGTGCCATTCAGCCGCCGTACAACGACTCGGCCTTCTTCCCGCTGACGTCGTAGTGACGCCTGATGCAGCCGTGCGTGTAACAAGCCTTTCGCTGGCTTCAATAAGGCATCAGGCAGACGCTCTTCTGATTTCGGCGGCATCTCTCCTGAGACGAGCTTGTCGTAAACCTTTTCCCAGCGCCGCAAGACCGCGGGATCGCTCAAGTCGTCCGACAACGTGTCCAATCGCAAACGAGCCTTCTGAGTCTCCGCCCCGTGGCAATGGACACAGTGGCCATCGAACAGCGATTTGAGCTGAACCGAAAGTTGCTCTGCTCCGATCGCCGGCACAGTCGACAGGATCATCCACGACCAGAGTAAGAATCGAATGGAGCGCATGTCAGCACGATTCCGCCGGAGAATGAATAATCTTGATGATCGGATCCGAAAGACTCACGTCAGCAGTTCATGTAACACATTCCCGCTGACATCGGTCAGGCGGTAATCGCGGCCGGTGAAGCGGTAGGTGAGCCGTTTGTGGTCCAGGCCGAGCTGATGCAGGATTGTGGCGTGCAGATCGGGAACAGAGACACGGTCGGTCATCGCTTCGTAGCCGAACTCGTCAGTCGCTCCGTGAGTGACGCCCCCCTTGATGCCGCCTCCCGCCATCCACATCGTGAAGCCTTTCGGGTGATGGTCGCGGCCCTTCCCGTTTTCGGCGACGGGTGAACGACCAAACTCCCCACCCCAGATCACGAGCGTCGTCTCCAGCAGCCCGCGGGCGTCGAGATCTTCCAGTAAGGTTGCGATCGGACCATCGGTTTCGGCGCAGTGCAGATCGTGATTCTTCTTGAGGTCGTCGTGAGCGTCCCAGGCTTTCGGACCTTCGTTGCCCCCACTGTAAATCTGCACGAAGCGCACACCTCGTTCGACCAATCGTCGCGCCAGCAGACAGTTCTTGCCGAAGTGCGCAGTCACTTTATTCTCGAGACCGTATGCGCGTTGAATGTGCTCCGGCTCGCGGCTGAGGTCCGTGCATTCACTCGCACTCGACTGCATCCGGTACGCCAGCTCATAGGCGGTGACCCGCGCAGCGAGATCGCTCTCCGCGGGATGCTCGGCAGCATAGCGCGCGTTCCAATCTTTGAGCAGGTCGAGCCGTGATCGCTGCCGCTCGGACGTGACCGACTTCGGTGGCGTGAGATACGCGATCGGTTCGCCACTGCTGCGGAAAGGGACGCCTTGAAATGCCGCGGGCATGAAGCCATTCGACCAGTTCATCGCGCCGTTCACCGGTGCTCCCTGATGATCGAGCAGCACGACGAAGCCGGGCAGGTCGTCGCTTTCGGAACCCAGCCCGTAGTTCACCCACGAACCCATGCAGGGACGGCCCGCGAGGATCGAACCGGAGTTCATCTGAAACAGCGCGGGAGCGTGGTTGTTGCTCTCACACTGCATCGAACGGATGACGCAGAGTTTGTCCGCATGACGTGACAGGTTCGGAAACGTCTCGGCCATCGCGATCCCCGACTCGCCATGCCGGGCGAAGCGATACGGACTGGCCATCGCGACGTTTTTCGTCTTGCTCCCCATGAAGGCATCGGAATCCTTCCAGACGGGAATCGCCTTGCCGTTCCATTTTGCAAGGGCTGGCTTTTCATCAAAGAGGTCCACATGACTCGGACCTCCGTACATGAAGAGGAAGATCACGGCATTGGCCTGAGGCGCGAAATGCGATGGCCGTGCCAGGAGCGGACTTCCCGCAGGATCCTCTGCGAGCAGACCGTCACGTGCCATCAGCGATTGTAGAGCCAAGGCCCCAAATCCGGCTCCAGCACGTTGCAGGATGTGTCGTCGCGTTAGCATGAGATGTTCTCAACCAGTCGCCTGGTTCACTGGCAAGGGGACTTGTTGGTCATTCGACGTAAAGGAACTCGCTACTATTGTAGAGCACGTGGGCGAGATCGGTCAGCGCGGCCGTCCGGTTGCTTTGTGACTCACGCCTCGTGACGAATTCGACGGCTTCGCGAAAACGATCCGTCTCCGGAACTCTCGAGACCGTTCGCTCAAACATTCGTGCAACGATCCGCGGCACGTCGTCACCCGCTTCGGCGACAGCACGTGCCGCAAGGTAGCCGGCCTGATCTTCAACGAACTCGTCGTTCATCAGGAGCAAGGCTTGGGTCGGGACGACGCTCACCAGGCGCATCGAGCAACTATCGGTGGTCGTCGGTGCGTCGAAGAGTTCCATCATCGGCATAAGCAGCTGCCGCTTCGTGTAGATATAGACACTGCGTCGCCAATGCTGTTCGTTCTCTTTGGCGACGACCGGCCATTTATTGCGCTGGCTGGCGGTCAGCAGTTCGGGACGGACGCGTGGCTTCACGCCCGGGCCACCTTCCTTGAGGTTTAACTTACCGCTAATCGCGAGAATGCTGTCGCGCAGCGTCTCCGCTTCGAGCCGACGCAGGTTCATACGCCATAGGAACTGGTTCGAGGGATCAATCTTCGCGGCGTCGTCGCGGTGTTGCGACGACTGCCGGTAGGTGGCCGACATCAGCAGCTGCTTGTGGAGCGGCTTCAGCCGTCCGCCATTCTCGATGAGTTGCCGCGCGAGCCAGTCAAGGAGTTCCGGGTGCGTTGGCGCTGCTCCACTGACACCGAAGTTGCTGGGGGTGGCAACGATCCCCTTCCCAAAATGATGCTGCCACACGCGATTCGCCAGGACACGCCACGTCAGTGGATTGTCCGGCGAGGTGATCCATTCAGCGAGAGTTCGTCGTCGCAGCGACGATTGTCCGTCGCTGTCAGGCTGTGGAAATTGCAATGGGTTGGAAACAAGCACCGCCGGGACGGCTGGCTCCACTTGTTCGCCTTTGTTCGCGGCGAGGCCGCGACGCATGACGTACGTCGGTGGGACTTTTGCACTCCGTTCAACGAGCGCCTGAATCTGGATCGCGGGATCGACCTCGACCTTCTTTCCTTTCGCGTCTTCAGTTCCCGGCACCAGTCCGTGCTTCTGCGTTCCATTAAAGATCGCGAGCAGCGAGTAGTAGTCCCGCGAGGTCAGTGGCTCGGTCTTGTGATTGTGGCAACGGGCACAGCCAATGGTCAGCCCGAGGAACACCGTGCTGGTCGTCGAGATCACATTGTCGAGTTGATCGGCTCGATACTGTGCGATCGCTTCGGGGGTCTTCCCCATGTTGTCATCGTTGCTTGGCCCGTTGCGACAGAATCCCGTCGCGATGAACGACTCGTTATTCGCACCATCCACTTCGTCACCGGCCAGTTGTTCGGCGACGAACCGCGCATACGGTTTATCCTCGTTGAAGCTGCGAATCACGTAGTCGCGATACTTCCAGGCATGCGGCCGATCGAGGTCGTTGTGAAAGCCGCTGCTGTCTGCGTACTGAGCCAGATCGAGCCAGTGCCGGCCCCAGCGTTCTCCATAATGCGGACTCGCCAGCAAGCGGTCGATGACCCGCTCCCAGGCGTGCGGTGATCCATCCGCGACGAACTCGGCCATTTCGTCTGGCGTCGGAGGCAGACCGATCAGATCTAATGTGACACGCCGCAGCAACGTCACTCGATCGGCTTCCGCGGCAGGGCTCAGTCCGGCTGCTCTCAGCTTCGACAGGACAAAGCGATCCACCTCGTTTCGGCACCAGTTGTCGTCGCTTGGAACCGGCGGCGGAGCATGGTCGTCGCCGCTCTTCAAGGGCTGAAACGCCCAATGTCCCTGAGAGGATGGAACCGATTCCAGCTGTCGCGTGATCCAGTGGGTGATCGTCTTTGCTTCATCCGCCGACAACTTCGGCTGATCTTCCGGTGGCATCTCCCCCAGCCGAATCCGATCCGCCACATCGCGCCACCGCCCGGCATGCTGGCCATTCGAGAAGTCGCGACCCAGGTCATCAAGACGCAGCTCGCCTTCCTGTTTCCGGTTGCCATGACAGGACAGGCAATGCCGCTTCAGAAGTGGAGCCACAGCCTGTTCGTACACGTCATCCTTCGCACTTGCGCACGGCATCTCCAGACACGAAAGCAGAACCACAACGAGGCCACATCGAACGATCATCGAAGACATCTACTCCAGAATGAAGCGCGGGAACCTCGTCTCATCGCGAGCGTTCAAGAAGTCACTCCGCTGCAACGTCCCACAACGTTGTTAAGCAGGCGTGGTACAACGATGACCTCTCTGTGGGGATCACTCGGAAGGAGTGGGATTTGTTTGAGACCAAAATTTCGTGCCATTCAGCATCCCTGTCGCTGGAGATGTCAGTCGAGTGGAAGACGGCATCGGGATTTTCGTGGCATCGACTCCGATCCCTCGCAGCGTGACTTGATCTGTTCGAGTGAGCAGGAGAGACGGGAACCTTCTCATCTCCAGACTACAATGTTCACCCTGCGGGCGAAACACCCCCCTGCTGGGAATCGGCCGTGTTGCCCTCCGGCTATGAGTCCTCTGATCGGACAACTCGACACGGATTGTTTTTCCTGCGCCGCCGAGCGAGTTTATCTCCCTTTCTCCGCGGGCGACCGTTGGTGGCGACCGGGAATCCGGGGCCTGCTGCTTCACCAGGAGCTACGAAGCGAAGGCGACTACCCGATAGGAATCTGGCTCTAGCAGTCGTCGAGACAGTTTGTGAATCACCCCGAACAGAAAGAAGTACAGGGGATCGTCCTCAGGCGACTCGGGCGTCAGTCTGCCGATTGGGAAACGGTCGCGGCTGCTGATAGACTTTCCGGGGAGGAATGGTTGCTGATCCGCAGGACGCGGACGGTTGCTTTGATCTCGGAGAACCCGGATGCGCTTCAGGTTCAACAGTCTCGCCCGATGGCTCCTCCTGGCTTCACTCGCAGGGGCGATGGTCTTTCCGGTCTCACATGGTTCCGAACCGCTTCCCAAAAAGAAGGTGGAAGCTGTCGGCGTGACCGACGCGTATTTCCTGAACGAAGTCTGGACGAAAGTGGGAGCCCAGTCCTGTCTCACCTGTCACCAGTTGGGAGGGGATGCGGAAGAGAGTGCGTTTGTGCTCCGCGATCCGCAGAAGAGTCCTGGCGACCAGCAAGCCGAGGTCCTGCGTCATAACCGTGACGCCTTCACCCGCATCGCGCGCTACGCGAAGAACGATCATGAATCACGGATGCTGACCAAAGTCACTGGCGGTCTCGACCATGGAGGCAAAGCGGTTCTCCCGCGTGACTCGACCGGTTACCGCATCCTCGCGGAATATGTCCGCCGGGTGAACGACCCGAAGCAAGTTCCGCCCGTAAACGAGCTCGATCAGCACGCACCCCCCTTCTTCGAGGGAGTAGTGATGCTGGACGATCAGCGACTGCTGAGACGTGCGGCCCTCTCGCTGGCGGGCAGGCTGCCGACAACCGCCGAACGCGCTGCGGTCTCGGCCGGGGGGCGGCCGGAATTGGACGCGATCCTCGATCGACTGCTTACGGAAGATGCGTTCTACGATCGCCTCCGGGAAGGGTTCAACGACATCTTTCTGACGGTCGGGATCGATGGCAACGCTGACGCCACGGTGCTGGCCTACGAGCATTTCGAGAAGACCCGGCTGTGGTATCAGAAATACGACCTGAGCCACATCGCCGATAAGAACGAACGCCAGCGGACCGAGTGGAAAATCGCTGGTCAATATCGCGAAGCGTTACTCGGCGAACCGATGCGGCTCATCGAGTACATCGTCCGGAACGATCGACCCTTCACGGAAATCGTGACGGCCGACTACATCATGGTGACGCCCTACTCCGCCCGGGGCTACGGGGTCTTCGAGGAATTGAAGGAGACGTTCAAGGATCCCGAGGACCCTTTCGAGTATGTCCCGGTGAAGCTGAAAGCCCTGGTGGGCCGCAATAAATCCGAGAATCAGGATTCGGAGACCGGGTTCTATCCGCATGCAGGCTTACTCAGCACATTTCAATATCTGACGCGCTACCCGACGACGGAAACGAACCGCAATCGACTCCGCGCACGCATGTATTACCAGCATTTTCTGGGCGTCGACGTGCTCGAACTGGCAGCTCGCGTCTCCGATGCTGCCGCCGTCACGGCGAAGTACGAAATCCCGACAATGCAGGCCACCGAATGCGTCGTGTGTCACCGCACCCTCGATCCGGTCGCGGGTCTGTTTCAGGATTACTGGAGGTTCGACGCCAACTTTGCGACTTATGGAAAACGCAAAGGGGGCTGGTTTGAGGATATGTTTGGAGCTGGGTTTGAAGGCGAGGACCTCCCCGCTGAAGAACGCTGGCGGGCCTTGCAATGGCTGGGAGAGCGGACCGCGAAAGATCCCCGGTTCGCGATCGCGATGGTCGAGCATGTCTATTACCTCCTCACCGGCCGTAAGGTACTGCTCCCTCCCAAAGAGATTGACGATCCGCTGTATGCAGCGAAACGGCGGGCGTATGCCGCTCAACGTCGCCAGACCGAAGCGATCGCAACGCACCTTACCCATGCTGGATTCAATCTCAAGGTGGCGTTCAAGGACTGGATCGTCTCCGAGTTCTACCGCTGTGACGGCCTCGCGACCGCGATCGCGACTCCGGAGCGACGGGCCGAACTCGACGACCTGGGACTGGTAAGGATGCTTGCGCCCGAGCAGGTCGAGCGCAAAGTCCACGCGGTCTTCGGGGAACGCTGGGGCAAGCTGAACGATCAGCTGGCAGCGTTGTACGGCGGCATCGACTCGAAGGAAGTCACCGAGCGGGCCACCGATCCCAGCGGAGCGATGGGTGCCATTCAGCGGATCCTCGCGAACGATGTCGCCTGTCGACACATCCTCCGGGACTTCATCAAGCCCGCTGCGGAACGACGACTGTTTCCCGGAATTGAACCGAGTGTTCGACCGGGGATGTCAGCCGAAGATGATGCGACCATCCGCCGCGCGATTGTCCATCTGCATATCCTGATCCTGGGCCGTGAGGATCCCCTCGATTCTGCGGAAGTCACCCGATCCTACAACCTCTTCGCGGGGATCGTCGCCGATGCAGCCACTGAGGGGCGACTGGAGAAAGTCGAAAACTACCATTGTCGGGCGAACATTCCCGACGCGCCAGCAGACCCGCACTACACGATCCGTGCGTGGCGCGGCGTGCTGACCTATCTCCTCCGTCGCCAGGAGTTCCTGTATGAGTGAGCGCACGCGGCGCGATTTCCTGAAACTGTGTGGAGTCGCGGGGCTGGGGCTCGCTGCACCACTCCGTTTTCCCGGCTCTGTGCGGGCGGCAGCGCAAGATCTGGCCTACCCGGGACCGTATTACGTCGTCCTCAACGCGTCCGGCGGGTGGGATACGACCTACCTGATGGACCCCAAGGGGATCAACGGGATCAATCGCCTGTACCAGTCGGGCGACATCCTCACCCACGGTCAGCACAAATATGCCCCGACCGAGAAACACAAATCCGGAGGTCTGAGCAACGAAGCCTTCTATGCTGAGTTCGGCCCGGAACTGCTCGTGCTGAACGGACTCGATTACTCGGTGAACAATCATTCGCCCGGCGCGCGGTACATGGCGACGGGGAAACTCGACAGCCTCGCGTATCCGACCTTTGCGGCCCTGGTCGCTGCCTGTCAGGGACCCGCCTGTCCGCTCTCGTTCCTGACGTTCGGCAACTATTCAGCGACGGGGAACCTGGTCGCCATGTCGCGCGTGCCGTATCTCCCCTCCTTGAGGAAGCTCGCGAATGCCGATGCGATCGAGGGGAACGAGCGGTCTCCCTATCACGATCGGTTCGTTCTGGAACGAATCGAGCAGGCGCTGCTGGACGAACATCAGGCCGCAGCTGCCGATCCGCGTTTACCGCGCGTCGAGCGGGCTGCGAACATGTTGTACTCCGCCCAGGTGAATTCCAAAGCCCTGGCCCGCGTTGCTCCCTACATCCCGGCTTCGATCCCGAAAGAACGGCTGGGACAACAAATCGAAATTGCGCTCGCGTCGTTCAAAGCAGGCGTCTGCGTCTCCGCGAATCTGACGATCGGCCAGTTCGACAGCCATGCAAACAACGATGTCGATCAAATGAAGCTGATCCCCGAGTTCCTCGCCGGGATTGCGTACCTGATGCATCGGGCGGAGGAGCTGAAGATTCGCGATCAACTGGTGGTGATCGTGCAGAGCGAAATGGGCCGCACGCCGACCTACAACAACGGCAACGGCAAAGATCACTGGTCGATCGGTTCGATCATGTTCCTTGGCCGCGGCATCCAGGGAAATCGCGTGATTGGCGCGACCGACGACAAACAATTCCAGGTGGCAATCAACCCCCAGACCCTCGCCTGTGACCCCGAACAGGGGATCCGCGTCCGCCCCGAGCACATCCACACCGCGCTGCGAGAGTTCGCCGGAATCGCCGAGCATCCTGACTGCAAAAAGTTCCCCCTCGGCGTGAACGCGAACGAAACGCTACCCACGTTGTGGCGAAATGAAACCTGAGGGCTTTGAAGCCGCGTATGAACGGTCTTCTCTTCTCTTTCGACCACGTTCAGTGTTGTGCCGGCAGCGACAAGTTCCAGCGCTATCAGATCGAGGCTCAAAAAGATCGGGTGTAGAACGCCGAGCGGCAGCGGCCAGCAATCCGTCTGTGGTCCAAGCGGTTGCTAGGGAGAACTTTGATGAGAGCGACGGCACGGACGAATTATCTCCGTTGGAAACCAGTTTTTGGCGTGGAACGAACAGTCCCGGAAAAAATCATGCTAGACCAGTTGACGCGACGATAGTTTACGTGTAAGATAATTCGTGTGGAGACCAGTCAACGTGTCGAACAGCCGACTACAACAAGAACTGAAAAAGAAACGTCCGTTTGATTCGCCGGATCAGGAGGCGATTCTGAACATTCTGCGGACGAGCGACCAGTTTCAGAACCGGTTCGGCCGGCTGTTTCGTGAATTCGATCTGACGCATTCTCAGTACAACGTCTTGCGAATCCTGCGGGGCGAAGGTAAGCCGATGCCCTGTCTGGAAATCGGCGACCGGATGATTCAGGTCGTCCCGGCCATGACCGGGCTGCTGGATCGACTGGAAAAACAGGGTCTTGTTCACCGAGAACGCTGCACACAGGATCGCCGGGTGGTCTACGTGACGCTCACGGACTCGGCCAAGGATCTGCTCAAACGGATGGACGGCCCCGTCAATGAACTCCACAAGCAGCTGATTGGCCATCTCACTCAGGCGGAATTGAAAGAACTCAGCCGCCTGCTGGAGAAGGCTCGGACCAGTGTGCAAAACGGGGACGACTGACACGTCTCTTTTTTTGCCCACATGCATTACATGTCAACTACTGTTGCGAAAACCAGTCGAAGGAGCATCGAATCATGACATTCAGCGGAAAAGTGGCGTTGGTGACGGGTGGAACGTCGGGAATTGGCAAGGAAACGGCCCAGCAACTGGCACGGGCCGGTGCGAAAGTGGTGGTAGCAGGTCGCCGTCTTGAAGAAGGACAGGCAGTCGCTGAGGAAATCAGTCGAGCAGGCGGTGAGGCGCTCTTTGTGCAGACGGATGTGACCAAAGAAGCACAGGTCAAACGCCTCGTGGAAGAAACGGTGGCACATTTCGGGCGATTGGATATCGCCTTCAACAATGCCGGAATTGAACAGGCGGGACCGGTCACGGACGTCACTGAAGAAGATTATCGGAAAGTCTTCGACATCAACGTGCTGGGGGTGTTCCTCAGCCAGAAGTACGAGATTCCCGCCATGTTGCAGTCCGGGGGTGGCTCGATCATTAACACGTCGAGCATCGTCGGACATGTGGCGATGCCGGGAGCCAGCGTCTACATCGCTTCCAAGCACGCCGTGGAAGGGATCACCAAGACGACGGCTCTCGAATTGGCCGGGCAAGGCATTCGCGTGAATGCCGTTGCACCAGGGGCCATCGCCACAGAAATGATTGATCGCTTTGCCGGGACCGAAGGTTCTGAGAATCGGCAATGGCTGGCATCGCAGCACCCGATGGGCCGGTTGGGCCTCGTGCAAGAGATCGCTGCCGCCGTGTTGTATCTGGCTTCGGATGCCGCGTCTTTCACAACGGGGATTTCCCTGCCGGTGGACGGTGGCTATTTGGCCAAGTAACCAGCAATCACCAGAAAGCGGAGACGACAGTATGATCCAAGTTCGAAAAGCCAGCGACCGGGGGCATGCCAACCACGGCTGGCTCAACACGTACCACACGTTCTCGTTCTCGACCTACTACGACCCCAACCACCAGCGGTTTCGGTCACTGCGAGTCATGAACGAAGACATCGTGGCTCCCGGTCAAGGATTTGGAACTCATCCGCACAACGACATGGAGATCGTGACCTACGTCCTCGAAGGAGCGTTGGAGCACAAAGACTCGATGGGGAACGGTGAAGTACTGCGTCCCGGAGAGTTCCAGCGGATGTCAGCAGGCACCGGAATCACGCACAGCGAGTTCAACCCGTCGGACACAGAACCGGTTCATCTCTATCAGATCTGGCTGTTCCCCGAACGCAAGGGGATCGAGCCGAGTTACGAACAAAAGCGGTTTCCTGAAGAAGACCGGCATAACCAACTGCAACTGGTGGCCTCTCGGAACGCCGAGCATGGCTCACTGCTGATTCATCAAGACGCCCGGATCTACTTGTCATCGGTCGATGCCGGGAAAGCGATCACGCATGTCTTGCCCGAAGGCCGTCATGCGTGGCTGCAAGTCCTGCGTGGAAGTGTTTCCTTCAATGGTATCCCTCTGGAGACCAGCGATGGGGCTGCCGTGAGCGAAGAGACACTTCTGACCATTCAGGCGAAATCCGACGCCGAAATCATGTTGTTCGATCTCGTGTAGATCGAGCGAATCCAGTCCCCCTGACTTTTGAGGAAACAGATCATGCAAGCAATCGGGTCTCTGTTGAGTCGACTGATGATCGCCACCATCTTTTTGATGAGTGCGGTCGGCAATAAGATCCCCAAGTTCAATGACGTTGCCGGATACATGGCATCCGAGGGTGTTCCGCAGCCACACGTCGCACTGGCTGGGGCCATCGTGTTCCTGATCGTGGGCAGCCTCTCTGTGATTGCTGGGTTCAAGATTCGATTCGGAGCGGCGTTACTGCTGGTGTTTCTGGTGCTCGCCACCTGCTTCTTTCACGATTTCTGGAACTTCGAAGGCCAGGAGCAGAAGATGCAGATGATTCAGTTCATGAAAAATCTGTCGTTGATGGGGACGATGCTTTTTCTGATGGCGAACGGAGCCGGTGCAATGAGTCTGGATGCTCGACTGGCGGCTCGCACTTCCAGCTGACGACCACAGCTACTGTTCACGCACGATCAACCCCGCAGGCCGGGACAGTCTGCCGAATTTCGGGCCTGTGGATAACTCAGAACACTGAAAGTGATGGCCGATCATGGTGAGTTTATTTCAGGAATTCCGACTGAAAGACGTGGTGCTGAAGAACCGTATCGGTGTTTCACCGATGTGCCAGTATTCCTCGGACAATGGCTTCCCGAACGATTGGCACTTCGTCCACCTCGGCTCCCGTGCGGTGGGTGGTGCTGGACTGGTGATCGTGGAAGCGACAGCCGTTTCTCCGGAAGGTCGAATCAGTCCCGCCGACAGCGGCATCTACCTGGATGACCACGTGGAACCGTTCGCTCGCATCTGCAACTTCATGAAGCAGTTTGGAGCGATTCCCGGTATTCAGATCGCCCATGCCGGTCGCAAGGCCAGTGCCAATAAACCGTGGGAGGGCGACAACCACATTGACACAGGGAAAGGTGGCTGGGAGACCGTCGCTCCCTCAGCGATTCCCTTTGGTGGCAATCTCCCCAAGATTCCCAGAGAGATGACAGTCGCGGACATCGTGCAAGTTCAGGCGGCCTTCGTCGCTGCGGCCAAACGGGCCTTAGCGGCGGGGTTCGAGTGGTTGGAGCTTCACTTCGCTCACGGTTATCTCGCCCACGAGTTCTATTCACCGCTCGCCAATCAGCGGACGGACAGCTACGGCGGTAATTTCGAGAACCGGATTCGGTTTCTGTTGGAAACCTTCTCCGCTGTCCGCAAAGTCTGGCCGGAACGGTTTCCGCTGACGGCCCGACTCTCGGTGACAGACTGGATGGACGGAGGCGTAACTGTTGAAGAGTCGATCGAACTGATCCGCCGCATGAAAGGTGCCGGACTTGATCTGCTGGATGTGAGCCATGGATTCGTCACGCCTGACATCTCCCAAATTCCGTGGGGGCCGGGATTCATGATTCCAACTGCCAGCCGGATTCGACGAGAAGCAGGAATTCCGACCGCAGTGGGGTGGATGATTGCGGATTCCCAACACGCAGAAGCAGCGGTTAGGGATCAGCACGCTGATGTCGTACTGTTGGCGAGAGAAATGCTGCGCGATCCTTACTGGCCCTATCACGCTGCCCAGTCGCTCGGAGTGGAGCATGCTTCCGGCGTCTTACCGATCCAATATGCCCGTGCTGTGAAACGATAACGGTTGCACAAGTCGGGTGAAGTTACCGCTTCGGTTCCGTAGGCCGATGCTCGATCCAGTTGAGCGCGAGTGCCGAAAATGAGGATTGCGTCAAAGCGGTGACCGCCCGCGGGATTCAGATCCGGTACGGTCTCGTGTTTTTGTGCATGGAAACTCGGGAATTGATTGTCTCAACTTCGACACAGCACCCAAACTCAAGCTGGGTCAAGCGGTAGACACAAGCGTTCATTGGGCAGACGGCCGATCGGACCGAAAAAGCTACGATCGTGATGCACGATCGCGAGACGAAGTTCACCAGGGAATTCGTCGCGGTGTTGAAGGTGAAAGGGTCTGCACGAACGCCCTGCCCGTCGCTTTGCCGAAGCTAAGCGGGCGGGTTGAATGATTCATCCAGAGGATCAAGCGCAAGTGTCTCGGGAAATTCTCCGCTTCGGCCGGCGGAACCTGGATCACATTACCACGGAGTCGGTGGAGTATGACATCGCTCGACGCTCACACATGGTCTACGAGTATTTGCTGCCCGTTCGCGAGCTGCCGGATGAGGTCATTCCGATCGATCGCGACCAATTTGTCGTGCGATCGCATGTCGGCGGCTCGTGAAGTCATTCGAGTGGCGAGCGGCATGATCGATATCGGCCGCGATGGGTCATCGCGGAACATTCGTTGAACCGCGTGGGCGACAACCAAGTCCTGGCCGTCGGTTGCGCTTCCAGAAATCGATCGAGAGGCGGGCTCTCGCATTCATCGTGTGAAAACGGCGGGGACCGATTCGCGTGCTGTGTTCCGGTCGGTCGATGGCATCGCCGGCCCACGCGATGTAGCGTCGAGCAGGCCACTCCCTTCGTCAGTGGCGAACTGACGGCGAATTGCCAGAAATTCGCTTTCGATTTGCATGAACGCGTCGACCACGTCCGGATCAAAATGCGTGTTCGATCCTTCGAGAATGATCGACCGGGCGACATGATGTGAGAAGGCGTCTTTGTAAGTCCGTTTGCTCGTCAACGCGTCGTAGACGTCGGCGAGGCTGACGATTCGACCGCACAACGGAATCTGCAGGCCTGACAATCCTGCGGGATAGCCCGTTCCGTCCCAGCGTTCGTGATGCGTCGCGGCAATGTCGCGGGCAATTTGGAGAAACCGTGCCGCCGGATAGCGTTGTAGCGCAGCTTCCAACGTCTCTGCGCCCAGCGCGGCATGCGTTTTCATGATTTCGAACTCGTCGTTGCTCAGCCGACCAGGCTTCAGCAATACCGAGTCCGGAATCCCGACCTTTCCGATATCGTGCAGCGGACTCGTGAGATAAATCAGCCGGATGAATTCCCCGTCGATTTCGGACGCGAACTTCGGATTCCGCCCCATCTGTTCGGCGAGCGCTCGAGAATAGCTCCGCACCCGTTCCAGGTGGTGCCCGGTTTCTGGGTCGCGCGATTCGGCGAGCTTGGCGAGCGCAAAGATGGCCATGTCGCGAGTTTCGAGCGAAACGATCCGCTCCCCGGCGCGCACACGCACTCCCAGTTCCGCAGCATTGAACGGCTTTGTGATGAAGTCGTCCGCACCAGCCGACATCCCTTCGACAATGTCCGCGGTGCCACGATGACTGGTCAGCATGATCATGTAGACGTAACCGCCGAAGTCGCGGCTGCGGACGGCCTGACACAACTCGATCCCGGTCATCCCGGGCATATCCCAATCGGAAATCACCAGCCGGCAGGTCCCCTGCTGCAAAGCTTCGAGCGCCGCGTGTCCGTTTTGGGCACGAAGCACGCTGTGCCCTTCGCACGCGAGCGCATGCTCCAGAACATCCAGCGAGAGTTCATCATCATCCACGATTAGAATTTGCATTGGCGAGGTTCCTAGGGGGGCGCTTCCCGTGAACGTCCTGATTGCCAGGCGGAAGTGTGTGACCTTCGACGGATTCGTCGAGTCGCACAATCCTCGAAAAGTTTCATTTCCAGTCATTCAGCAGATGATCGATCGTGCTGAGTAATTGATCCATTTCTGTCCCGAGCGTCTCGAGAGTGGGTGGCACCTGATCGAGCCGTTCCCCCTGAATGTGTTCTTCCAACTTCCGCGCTGCCTGCTGCAAACCGACTGCCGAGAGGTTGCCTGCGGCACCGCACAGGACGTGCGCGGCGCGCCGTGTCGCGTTCGCATCTCCGCTGGACCAGGCTTGTTGAATCTCTTGATAGTCCGTCGGTACGCGCGTGCGTAATTTGGCCAACATGCGACCGACGAACTCACGATTGCCGGAACAACGTTCAAATAAGGAGTCGAGATCGATCGCCGTGCTGGAGAATTCCGGTGACGTCTTCGCTCCGCTGTCAGTCGTATGCATGACACTTACCGAAGCCGTTTCAGTTGGAGTGGGTTCAGCCGACGCCGGTTGCAGCCTGCGTGCAAAATCGTCCAAAGCCGTCAGCAAGGTGATCCGATTGATCGGCTTGGTGATGTAATCGTTCATGCCGGTCGTGAGACACTTCTCGCGATCGCCTTGAATGGCGTTGGCGGTCAGCGCGATGATCGTCAGCGGCACGCCACGGCGACCGAGTGGCGCTCCCGAATTTTCCAGCCGGCGGATTTCCCGCGTCGCCTCGAACCCGTCCAGCTCGGGCATCTGGCAGTCCATCAGCACGATGTCGTAAGCTTGGCGTTGTGCGGCTTCGACAGCCTCACGACCGTTCACGACCAGGTCGTGGTGGTATCCCGCGCTCTCGAGCATTTCGCCGACGACCAACCGATTAATCTCGTTATCTTCGGCGACCAGCAGACGGACGGACGCCCGGCTGACATCGGTCGATTCCACGGTCTCGATGGGTGTCTGCCGTGTCGCAGCCGGCGCAATGGACGGCCGCATGGGTTGCACCGCGTTCACGATGCTGTCGAAGAGCCGTGACTGACGAATCGGCTTCGTAAGCATGCCCGACAAACCCGCTCGCTGCAGTAATTCTGGTTGCATCGCGGAGTCGAGCGAGGTGAGCATCAGCATCGGCATGTGCCGGGAAAGCGGGTCGGACTTGAGCTTTGCCGCCAGGTCCAGCCCATCCATGTCGGGAAGTTGACGGTCCAGGATTGCGAGCTGGAATGGGCTTCCCCGCTGGGCCGCGTTGCGAATGAGAGACAAGGCCGAGGTGGCATCTGGAGCGGTTTCGAGCTGAAAGCCCCAGCTTTGCAGTTGATCACGGAGAATTTCCAGATTCGTCGGCGTATCGTCTACGGCGACGACGCGCAGGGTGGACAAGGTTGACATGAGCTGTTCGCGATCAACGCTGCGGTCATTTACGACCTGCAGCGGAAGCGTGCACCAGAATGTCGAACCGGCGCCCTGCTGACTGTCCACGCCGATGCGTCCCCCCATCAGTTCAACGAGTTGTCGACAGATCGACAGCCCCAGACCGGTGCCGCCGTACTTTCGGGAGATCGACGCATCCACCTGAGTGAACGCGGTGAAGAGCCGCTGCTGTTGTTCGGGCGTCATTCCGATGCCCGTGTCACGCACACTCAGCTTCACCGTCGCGACGCACCCGCGATCGTCGGCGTCGTAGGACACCAACTCCACACGCATCGCGACTTCACCCGCTTCGGTGAATTTGAGTGCATTATTCACGAGATTGATCAGCACCTGCCGCACGCGTTCCGGGTCGGCGAGCACATTCGCCGGTACCTCAGGTAATACATGACACGACAGTTCAATCCCTTTGCCTTGGGCGCGGAGCACGAACATCTCGGCGACATCTTCGACGAGCAGGCGCAAGTCAAACGTGACACAATCCAATTCCAACTTGCCCGCCTCGATCTTCGAGAAGTCGAGAATGTCGTTGATCTGGCTGAGGAGCGTGTCCGCGGAGGTCCGGGCGATACGGGCATAACGGTCTTGACGGGCATCGAGCGTAGTCCCCGTCAGGAGATCGAGCATGCCGATTACGCCGTTGAGCGGAGTGCGGATTTCGTGACTCATCTTGGCCAGGAACGTACTTTTGGCGAGGTTCGCAGCCTCGGCGGCTTCCTTTTCCTGTTGCAGGCGGATGGTCGCCTTCCGCTCGGTGATCTCTTCTACGGTTCCTTCGTATCCGGTGGGATTGCCATCGGCATCGGTGATGAGGCGGGCGCTTTCGGCAATCCAGATGATCTGACCATCGCGGCGATAGACCTGGCTCTCGAAATCGCGGACGAAGCCTTCCAGCGAAATGAGTTCCTGAAACTGCCGACGCCGCTCGGGCAGAACGTACAACTCCCGCTCGATGCACCCGATTTCTTCGATCATCTGTTTGGGGCTGTCGTAGCCGTAGATCCGCGCCAGCGCCGGATTGCAACAGAGATACCGACCTTCGAGCGTCGTCTGAAAGATCCCTTCAACTGCATTTTCGAAGATACTGCGGTACTTCTCTTCAGCACGGCTTAAGGCTTCGGCCGCAAGCTGCTGCGACTGCATCTCTGAAGTGACACGGTCGAGGACACGGTTGTATTCCTGGGCCACCTGTCCGACCTCCGTGTGTGGTTCGACGTAAACGCGCTCGGCGAAATCCCCTTGCTCCCGGTGGACGCTCATCGTCCCGAGAAGGTCCAGCAACTCTGTCGTCGCGCCGTGTTCTGCGACGTTCAGCCCCTGCTGTTCGCTTTGAGGATCGATGCGCAGAGAGTAAAGGCGGTTCATCAACAGCAGCAGCGCGCCACCGATACCGAAGCTCCACGCGAAGCAGACACCGATCCCTAATGCCTGGACACCCAGTTGTTCCCAACGCGTCAGCGCACCGAATGCCGCTGATTGACCGAAGAGAGCCACTGCCAGCGTTCCCCAAGCCCCTGCAAAGGCATGCACGGGAATCGCTCCCACCGCGTCGTCGATCCGCAACCGCACGAGCGCGTACGAGCCCAACACGCACACCACGCCACCGATCGCTCCGATCGCAAGGGCTGAGAGGGGAGAGACCACATGACACGACGCCGTGATCGCGACCAACCCCGCAATTGCCCCATTAATGCAGTGATCGACCACCGCCCGGCGTTCCATGACTTGCGAGAGGAACAACCCGGCAAGACACCCCGCCGCTGCTGCAAGATTTGTATTCAACAACACCAGCGCGACTTTGTCGTTGACCGCCAGCGTGCTTCCGCCGTTGAACCCGAACCATCCAAACCACAACAGCATCGCACCGCAGGTCGCCAGGGGGATATTGTGCCCGGAAATCGGCGGGCTGTTTGGGTCGAAACGTCCAATCCGTGGCCCGATGACCAGTACCGCTGCCAGTGCGAACCAGCCACCCATCGCGTGGACGGCGGTTGAGCCCGCAAAGTCGATAAATCCCATCTGTGCCAACCAACCACTCGGCGAACCTTCCAGTGCACCACCCCAGATCCAATGTCCCAGGACGGGATACAACACTCCCGACATCACCAGGCTCATCACCAGATACGCCGAGAATCGCGTCCGCTCCGACACCGCCCCCGAGACGATCGTCGTGGCGGTCCCACAGAAGACAAGCTGAAACATGAGAAATGTCAGCAGCCAATTCCCTGCCTCTGGCTCGACTGCAAACAGCGAAGTGCCGATGAGACCGTGCCACGACTGACCGAACATCATCGCGAAGCCAACCGCCCAGAAGCTGATCGCCGCCACGCAGAAGTCGAGCAAGTTCTTGATCGCGATGTTGATGCTGTTTTTAGCGCGGCAGAAGCCGCTCTCCAGGCAGCAGAAGCCGGCCTGCATCAGCATGACCAAGGCCGCGCTCAGCAGAATCCAGGCGATATCCACCGGAGTGGCCGACAAGCTGACGTTTGAGAGTACGGGCGGCATGGTGCTCACTACCGATACGAGGTCGGGTAATAACGAAAAAATCGTTTTTAGGACGACGGACACTGGTGAGCGCTCAGCATCCCGTCATCTGAAAGAAGCATAGTGTGCAATTTGCACCTTGATGAAAAAAAGCACATCTCGCTGTTGAAATGTTCCCACATCCCTGCATCACCCCCCTGAGGGTCCGCAGGTCACGGCGCACCACGGCTGGCGTTGATCGACTTCGACACCGTCGACGTCCCTGAAATCCCTTTGTCAGAGATCAGGTTGCCAGCAGTCGTGAGTGGTCCCCATCCGGTGGAGGGGGCGATCCGACTCGTCCTGCCGGAGCAACTCGCCCATGGTTGATCTTGGACTCGATCAGTCTGTTCACCTGCTCACGATTTCCCTGCGGGATGACCAGGGGGACGTCGTACTGGCATGCCAGGTCTCCACGCTGCCGGAGAAAATCCTTCAGTCTGACCGTGATCAAGTGGTCGTGCGGTCGGAGATCGGCATGTCGGGGGCAGGTGAAGTCGTTCGAAGGATAGGCGGCATGATCCATACCGGCCGCTATTGGCAACCGCAGATCCTTATTTGAACCGTCCTGCTGCTCGCGGACTTTTTATTCTGGTACTGTGGAGCATCTCGCATCAGACATCGAGACGCACCGTCCAGTGCCATTCAGGAGTTTCGCAAATGAGCGCGATCGTTCATTCGTTCCTCTTACTACTGAACTCGGCGATCCAATCCGCGGATTTCGCTCCCGTCCGGATTGGCCAGCCGGTTGATGGTCATATTCATCCCGCGATCTGCCAGTCGGACAAGGGAACGCTCGTGGTTACCTATGGTCATCTCAACCATCGTGATCTGCGCATCACCCGCTCGGTTGACGGCGGAGTGACCTGGAGCGTTCCCGATCCCTTCGCTCCCACGGTCCAGAAGACCTATTATCCCGGCTCGCTCACGACGTTGAAGGATGGCCGCCTGCTTCACTGCTGGAACCGATGGAGTGCGGAAGACAATGAAAAGGAACCACGCTCGGTCCTGTACTCGTTATCGCGCGATGACGGCCAGACGTGGAGCGCCCCCCAGCCGATGCCTCACGACGACAAGACTTCCAGCGTTATCCGCCATCCGGTTGTCGAGCTGGCTTCCGGCGAGTGGCTTGTTCCGCTGTCGGATCGGACCATTGTCTGGGACCCGGTGAATTTGACGTCCCGACCCTTCGGCGATGGTCGTGTGCATGGTCTTGTCCCGATTGTGCGAACATCAAAGGGAACGTACATCAGCGGGACCGGGCAACGTTCCACCGATGAAGGCCAGACATGGAAAGCCATCGATAAGTTCCCGGACGTTCACACGCAGGGCTGGCGACACGAGATGGTGTGTCTCTCGAATGGCTGGCTGCTGGCATCAGAGATTCTCGGACCGGGGTTTGGTGGTGAACGCATCCGCTATGTCATCTCGCGTGACGATGGCCTGACCTGGAACGACACATACGAGTACTACAACCCCGGCCGAGCCATCAACGGCCGCGCATGCCCCCGCACCATCGAACTTGATGCGGCGCACATCGGCGTCGTCTTTTACGATCTCGACAAGCAGCAGCCTGGTGGTCGCGGGTTGTTCTTTCTCAAGATTCCCTTGTCGAAACTGACCCCTTGACGCACGGCGTATCGCTTTCGCTCGTAAAGATGAGATCGCCTCCGGTCACAGACTCCTTGACAACTGATTGAACAGGATTCTGTTTTTCCGGCTCTCGATGATCGGCGGGAGCAAGACTCAATTGCTGAAACTCCGCACCTACTGACCCGTGTAGAAATCAGTAACGTCGTCGTCCGCAACGATGGTTTTGGATGCCCGCTTCAGAAGCACGAAATCCGTAACTCAAAATCCCAAGGGGAAAACGGACCGCGATCAGCACGGTTTCTTGTTTTCGTGCTTGGGATTTCCTTCGGATTTCGTGTTTCGAATTTGGGAGTTCGTTCATCACGACTTCAGCTATCCACGCGGGTCAATAAAAGTTGTCGGCCGATTTCCCGTAAACGAAGATTGATGTATTCTCATGACGACACGATCGGCTGCCATATCCCTGCGGGACTGAAAAATGCTGACGCTGAACGGTTCGCGGCTTGCTTCCTTCTGCGATCGAGTGTCTCGACGCTCGTTTCTCCAGGTCGGTGGCCTGTTCCTGGGAGGGCTGACCCTTCCTCGACTGCTCCAAGCGAATCCGCTCTCAAACGCATCGTCTGCGCGTCATCGCGGCGTGATCATGATCTATCTGCCGGGCGGCCCACCGCACCAGGACATGTACGACCTCAAGCCCGATGCCCCTGCCGAAGTGCGTGGTGAATTTGATCCGATTGCGACGTCGGTTCCGGGGATCGAAATCTGCGAACTGATGCCGCGGCTCGCTCAGCGCATGCATCGGTTTTCGATCATCCGGTCGCTGGTTGGGTCCGATGGAGCGCATGCGTCGACGTTGTGCGTCACCGGTCATCCTTATGGAAACAAGATTCAGGGAGGCGCACCCCATTTTGGCTCATTGGTCTCTGCCGTGCAGGGACAGACGCATCGCGCCGTCCCCGCCGTCGCTGATTTGTCTGAAATCATGCAGCACGCTCCCTATAACATTGGCGGACCGGGTTTCCTTGGCTCGGGGTATCAGCCGTTTCGGCCCGACGGGGAAACCCGAGCGAACATGTTACCGAACGAAAGTCTGGCACCGCGCAGGGATGAGCGTCGCGCGTTGCTCACCGCGTTCGACCGCTTCCGGCACGAGACGGATGCGCTGCAGCGACTGGGAGGGCTGGAAACGCATGTTGATCAGGCGCTCGACGTGCTCAGCTCCAGCAGCGTGATGGAGGCGCTCGATCTGGATCGTGAAGACCCCAAGGTTCGAGCCAGATACGGAACGGATGATGAAAAGATCCTGCCCTACTCGAACCTGGGCTACCGGGCCCTGGTCTCGCGGTTCCTGACAGCGCGCCGGTTAATCGAGGCGGGAGTCCGCTGCGTGACGGTCTCGTTCGCCGACTTCGACTGGCACGGAGCGAATTTTTCGCGTGCTCGTAAAGTGCTGCCGGCGTTCGATCAGGCCATCACCGCCCTGGTGGATGATCTGTATGATCGTGGGCTGTCGGACGATGTCAGCGTCGTGGCGTGGGGCGAATTCGGGCGGACACCGCGGATCAATCCTGCTGCCGGCCGCGACCATTGGCCTCAGGTGAGCTGTGCGCTCCTCGCGGGAGGCGGCATGAGGGCTGGGCAGGTGATCGGGTCCACCAATCGCCTGGCGGAGGCGGCCCAATCCCGTCCCGTCCATTATGGCGAGGTCCTGGCAACGCTGTATCAGAACCTCGGCATCGACATCAACGCCGTGACCGTGCGCGATCAAGCGGGCCGGCCCCGTTATTTGATCGATGGGCACCGGCCGATTCCTGAGCTGGTCGGATGAAAGCCTACGCACTCCGCGGCATGAAGAACGTTTTCTTCTCTCTGTGATTGGGAACGCGGAGACCCATGGAGATTCTCGGTTCCACGAGGAGATGTTCGAACCGTTGCCATTGAGCATCTGCCAGTTCCGACCGTGGAACGGTCCGCGACCCCGTTTCGGCCAATAATTCATCGTCAGTTGCAGGGCATAGGGACTCTATTCCTACTCTCTCGGCACGCACAATCGCAGACCAACTCGCGAGATGAAACTGGCACTAAGTCAAGCACTGTCTTCATCGGTTTCGATGTTGTCGTGGAAAGATTTCGTTGTGAGTTAGAATGAACGATGGCTATGATCGCTGCGTCGGCGCGGCTTGTGTAATCTTGAGCATCGTATGTTTTGGGATGGTCAGGAGCTGAAGATGACGAAGTCCATGAGTTGCAGTCTGCGGTTGGGCTGGGTGGGACTCGTGCTGGCGACCTTCATTCCCGAGGGCATGCACGCGCAGGAGACGCTATCTCGGGCAATCCAAGCTGTCGCAGGTGCCGCACCCAATGACCTCGCCGCCGCGGAAAGCGCCGTGCGTCAGGGGCGAGGGACTGCGCAACAGAAGATTCTGGCCCAGCAGGCGCAAATCGTCCGTCAGAACAACGACGCGATCAATCGCCGGGCCACGATCGGTGAAATCGACAACGCCACCTATCAGACTCTGCAACGCGACTTTGATCGCTTCAACGGGGACATGGCGAGTCGGGCGGCTGAATCCGCCGGGTTGAAATACGGCAAGCAAGTCAGTCCCGATAAACCGTTCGCACCGGGTACCGATTCGGACTACATCTTCCAGTCGCTGGATCCAGACCGGCCCGTGACGCCGCAGCAGATCAAACAGGCTAAGGACAATTATAACAGCCGCATGAACGAGGAGTTCGGCACGCGGAACGTGGACTATGCGAAAAAGCTCGATACCGATCTCATGGCCAATGCCAAAGGGATCACGCCGAAGAACTTTGAGCGGATCGGCAATCTGAACAACGACCCCTACTTTCGAACCGGTGCCGCCGACTACGAAGCGAAAAAACGTGCGCTCGAACGATATCGGTCAGAAGTTGATGACTACGAACGGAAGCAGAAGGACGGTACGCTCGAACCGGAGACGCCGGATCCCCGTAAACGTCCTCCGCCTCCAGAAATCACGCCGCAGGAATCGAAGGCTTACGCCGACGAGATGATCGAAATGGCGAACAAGAAAAGCACCAAGATCGATCATCTCCGGGAAGATGCCGTCGCTGCGCGGAAATCCGATCCCGCGCGAGAAAACTGGAATGAAAAGACCATCGCTGAGAAAACCCAGGCGCTGAACGATCCGAATCGTTCCGCGACCTCGAAGGAACTGGATGCGGAACTGATCACGAAACAGCAGAAGCAGGCGAAATACCTCGATCGCCTGAATGGGGAAACGCAACGACTGTTCGACGAACAGATCAAGCCGTACCGGCCCGATGCCGAGCTTCCCGCGAAATCGAAGATTTCCGCGCAGGCTTCCGATCGCAGCGTGGATCTCAACGATCCGAAGAAGGCCAAGCAGCTGCCACGCGATCCGACGATCGAAGACATCGTCAATCTGAATCGCCGAAACGCCGCGACGTCGAATGCCCTCGAAGATCATTTGATGTCGCAGGCGATCCGCAACAACGCCGAAGTGCGCGCGGGCGTGGCAAGCGTCGAACCTCGCAATCTTCCGCCGTCACAACGGGCCGAGGCGGAGGCATTACGACGGCAAAATCTTCAGGATGCAGCCGAACTGGGACGCCGACTCGATCCCAGTCAGCAGAATGAACTGATCGATGGGGTTCGTCGCAATTATGGTGACGGCGCGGCGAAGGAACTGACCGCCGAGATGCGGCGGTTGAATACGAATGAGGGCTGGTCCGAGTACTTCATCAAGCGCGTGGGCGGTCTGTCGGGGGCACTCGATAAGGCCGGCAAGAGCATGTTGGCCGTCGATATTCTCAATGCCGGTCAGACCGTGCTGGACATCCTGGAAGGTCGTAAGACTCTGCGCGAAGGAGCCGAGGAAGTCGGCGATCAGGTCACGGGGGGGATGGTTTCTTACTTCCGCAAGATGGGTGACCTGGGACGTGGCCTGGCGGCTGTCGAGCGTGAACAACGGGCCTATGACGAAGAATGGATCATCGAGAGTTCCGATGCCTTGCGGGACGCGGGGGTGGGCAAGGACGAGCGCCTGAAAATCATGGCGGCCCAGCGGCGGGGCGATGAAGCCCCGCTGACGGCCAAACTCGACGAACTTCGTGGACAAGGACTGGAAGTTAAGTTGCCGGAGCGCAAGACGGCGACGGTGGAAAGCGATGACTCGTTTGGCGAGCGTTTGCTGTCCGTCCCCCTGGGGATCCTGCAGAGTATCGGGACGGCGATGAAATTCGCCGGTAACACCGGGATCAATGCGGCCCAGCTCCCCTATCAGATTCTGAGTCAGGTCGCTGCGGAATTTGAGGAAAGTCGTTCCGAGTCTGACAAGAAGTCGATGCTCGCCCGCATGGGAGAACAACTCCGCGCGCTGTATCGAGACCCCGCCACCCGCAAGATGTTCCCGGAAAGTTATACCGAAGACGAAGTCGTCTTCTTCATGGAAGCCAATGTGGGTCGGGGCTTGAAGCCGCTTGATGGACTCGTCACCCCCCCTCCAGTCGTACCACCCGCCCCCCCGACAACCCAGGTCCCCCCGGTCATCGGGTATCCGATGACGTCGGCGAGTCAAATCGTGCGGGATTACCAACTGACATCCGTAGTGATTCGAGGCAAGGCCGCCCCCGACGCCAAACACGAAGGTCGCGTCTACTACCAGGAAGTCGAAGCCGGTAGTGTCGTCGCGTTGTTTTCCGAGGTCCCTCTGTACTACTACGATCGCGCACCGCAATCGGTGGTCAAGGTTCCCGATCTGGTCGGCATGACCAAAGCGGACGCGGAAGGCAAGCTGGCGGAGTTGAAACTCGTCCCGCAAGCGAAAGCGACCGAGGCACGCCCTCCCCGGACCGCCAAGCGACAGGAAGTCGCCAAGCAAACGCCAGCGAAGGATACCGAAGTTTTGACCGGCCAGACCGTCAGTTTCGAGTACTACGCCGGCATCCCCGTCGGGCGGTACGTCGGCCTGACCAAGGATCAAGCCTTCAAAAAGATCAAGGAAGATCAACTGGTCCCGAAAGTCAGCGAGGGTGAGAACGAAACCGAGAATGTGGCCGAGCGGTTCAACATCTACCAGCAGACGCCGCAGCCGGGTGAGTACGTCTGGTTTGATGACCCCGTGGAGGCCTTGTACTACAAAGCCGCGCGGGGCTTCCAGGAGGGAGATGGCAAGCTGGTCGACGCCCGGTTTGCTGCAGCCGCAGTGTCCGACGGCGCTGCGCCCGAAGCGAATCTGAAATCGGCCGGTCCCCGCACCTTCATCATGTACAACTCGCCACGGAATGCCGGCGGAAAAGAGACGCAAACGACACTTGGTTGGCAGATTCGCAAATTCCCCGAAGCTGCGGGAGCCAAGCAGCTCTACGACATGATGACCACCCCATTGAAACAAGCCCGCAGCGTGCCCCCCGGACTCCGCGTCAAGAACGACATCGGCGCCACCAGTGGCGCGTTGTCGATGGATCTCAAAACCGATCGCAATCAGGCTTCATCCCAGATGAACTTCCGGATCTATCGCGAGGTCTTTTTTATCTCTTACGGTCGCGTGGAACCGGTTTCAGGTCAGGATTTCAGTGGGGAAGCCGACAAGATCATGAAAAAGAGCGTAGAACTTATCGACCTGCGGTTCCCACCGGAATAACAATCGCCCTACAGTTCCGAAGTATGCGCCAGAACTGAGCCGAAAAACTGCCATGATCATGAAACAGAAGATGTCGATGGCGGGCGGCGAGCAGCATGATCAACTGCGGCCACATTCAATCAACCGCGCGGACAGCGTCATAAGAGATGTTTTGTGAGTCGCCGGGTCTCACTGAATGCAGGCGTGTCCAGAACTGATACAGAGCGCTGTCCACGTCGTCGGGGATGTATGAAACTCTTCCGTCTGCTTGGAGGAAGTTTGCGCCGCCCCGATGGCGACTATCACATTCACACTCCTCGGCGTCGGCACGATGGGGCCAGTATTCGTAATGCCGATGACCCTTCCTCGCTGCGAGCATCCACACCGAGCCACGTTGCCGGGAGTTTTCGCATCGTCCGTTCGCCGAGAACCGCGCGGTGGCTACCAACGAGTTGTGTTAACCTTTCGGAAGCAGGTCGTGCACGGAGCATTCCTGCGAACCGGATGACTCAGCGGTCGCTGATGTCGCGCCGCGTTCTCAGCCGATCAGCCCCGGAATCACGGTGCCGCCGAATTGACTGAGTTGTTTGAAGCGGCCGGCGTGGTAGTAGGTGAGTTTGTTGTCATCGAGGCCAAGCAGACGCAGCAGTGTGACGTGGAAATCCCGGATGTGAGCTTTGCCCTCGACCGCTTCCATGCCCAGTTCATCGGTCGCACCGATGGTGTGCCCGGCGTTGCAGCCACCGCCGGCGAGCCAGATGGTCATCGCGTTGGGGTTATGATCTCGACCGTAAGCGGTCCCCCCGCGAACACCGTTATCCGGGGTGCGGCCGAACTCCCCGCACCAGACAATGAGCGTGCTGTCGAGCAATCCGCGTTGCTGGAGATCGGTGATCAACGCTGCGATGGGTTGGTCCACTGCACGAACGAGGTTGCCATGCGCCCGCTCGATGTAGTCGTGGCTGTCCCACGTGCCGTGATAGAGCTGGACGAAGCGAACCCCTTTTTCGACGAGTTTACGAGCCAGCAGGCACTTGCGGCCGAACGAGTCAGTGGCGTGCTGTCCAATGCCGTAGAGTTCCCGTGTCCGTGCCTCTTCGCCGGAGAGATCGAGCACTTCGGGGACTTGCATCTGCATGCGAAAGGCGAGTTCGTAATTCTCCATGCGGGCGCGAAGATCCTCCTGATGGGGACGCTCGGCTGCATGCGTGGCGTTTAACTGAGCGAGGAGATCGAGGTTCTTCCTCTGATGCTCGCGCGTGATTCCCTCACCGGGTAAGAGGTCGAGAATCGGCGAGCCCTTAGGACGCAGCGGCGTCCCCTGGAACCGGGCGGGCAAGTAGCCGTTGCCCCAGTTCGCTGCTCCCCCCTGCGGATAACTGACTTCCGGCAGAACGATGAAACCGGGAAGGTCCTGATTCATCGAGCCGAGGCCATAGTTCACCCAGGCTCCGAGGCCCGGATCCCCGCCGAAACGGTTGCCGCAGTTCAGCTGATACATGGCGGTCGGGTGGTTCACGCTGTCGACGGTGCATCCCCGGAAGAAGCAGAGCTGATCGGCCACCTTCGCAAGGTGCGCCCAGTTCTTGGCCATGTCGGCACCGCTTTTCCCGGCTTTGATGAACTTGAAAGGACTCCGGACGTAGTACCGCTTGCCACTCTCCATCGCCGACTTTTGCTTCCCTTCGCGGACGAACTCCTGGAGATGCAGCTTCTCCAAGGCTGGTTTCGGATCGAAGGTGTCGATGTGCGAAGGTCCCCCTTCCATCAGCAGGAAGATGACGTTCTTCGCTTTGGCGTCGGGGAAGTGTCCCTGCTGTGGACCCAGCGCGGGCGTCTTCGTGTCCTCGGCGAGCATCGAGGTCAACGCGACGCTTCCCAGGCTCGCCCCCAGTCCGTAGAGGAACTCACGGCGGGTCGGCACAGGCAGGGTTCGTCCACCAGCACAGCGAATGCGGGAGTCAATCGACATAGGAAAACTCATTCGAGTTGAGGAGCACGAGGCAGACGTCGGCCAGCGCACGCGTGTGGGCCGTGCAGTCGGCGGGTTGCAGGTCGGGAATGAAGTCGGCGTTCGCGTAAAGCGTCTCGTTGAACGAAAACTTCTCGCCCGTGTTCTCTTCGACGGCCTCGCGCCGCACTTCGAGCAGTGGCTTGGCGGCGACGATCTTCGCCTTCAACTGCAGAGTTTCCATCACCCGCCAGTGTGCGAGGCAGGCTGCGAGTTCCTCTGCCTTCGCCGGACGACCATAGACCAGCACGAAACCACGGCGAAGAGCGTCCGCATCGTTGCTCGTCTCCCGTTGCAAACGCGTTGCCAGCGCCACCGCTCGCGATTGACTTGCCTGGCTGTTGAAGAGCGAGAAGACCTGCGGAGTGACGGTACTGGCTTCGCGCCGCTCGCAGGAAAAATCGGGAGCAGGAGCGTTGAAGACTTCCATCGCAGGGTCGCTGAGTCCGCGCAATTTGAGCGCATACAACGAGCGGCGATGACGTTGCTCGGGTCGAGGATTTGGCACCCACGCTGCCGCGAACGTCCCCATCACCTGACGCGGTTGCAACGCGGCTTCGAGATTGATCTCGGGGCGAATCGGAATGCCGCCGAGGGAACGATTGAGTTCGCCGCTGACGGAGAGCATGGCGTCGCGCAATTCTTCTGCGCTCAGCCGGCGCGAATGGAAGACTGCGTAGCTCGTGCCGAGCGGATCAAGTTCACGCAATCGCGGCAAGTCGGGATGCACGGTCCCACGTCGATAGGCGGCACTGGTCATGATGAGGCGGTGCATCGCCTTGAACGACCAGCCATTCTCCACGAAGGTCGCGGCGAGCCAGTCGAGTAACCCGGGATGCGTGGGGGGCTTGCCTGTACTGCCGAAATTGTTCGGGTTCCCCGCGATCGGTCGGTCGAAGTGCCATAACCAGATCCGGTTCGCGATCGCCCGCGTGGTGAGCGGATTGTGCGGGCTGGCGACCCATTCAGCAAATGCCTGCCGACGCCCTTCGAGACTCGCGGGGATCACCGGTTTAAGCGGGAGCGGAAGCGCGCTGAGCACACCCGGTTCGACTTTCGGTCCGTCTGCGAAGGGATCGCCTCCCAGATGGATGCTCGTTTCTTCCAACTCACCTTGCGTGAGTCGATTCTCGGGCATGCGGAGCGGCGCAAAGACCGTCTTGTACGCACGGGTGCGTCCGCTATAGACAGCCAGGGCATAGGGTTCGTAGCGATCAAACTCCCACTTCAGTCGCTCCAGCCCCTTCCGAGCGACACGTTCTCTGCCGAACTGCTCGGGAGTGAAACCGACGAGCTTCGGCGGATACTCATTCTCCGGCACACCTTGCTCGCCCAGGGCGCGACGTGCATTCGCGAAGATCTCGGAGTATGCGCGCCGGGCGTTTCCCTTGGGATTGCCGTCGGCGGCTTTCTGACGAGCGGCTGCCACAGCCGCGTTCCATTTAGCGGGGTCTTTGCCATTGTCGCTGAACCAGCGCTGGGCGTTCTCCAGCATCACCACATCGAGTTGATAGAGAGTCCGTTCGTGCTCCGCGCGAGTCTTCTCCAGGTAGACCCGCTCATCGAATCCGGCCTGGTTCTCTGATGATAAGAACGGGGCAGTCCGCTCGGAGAGTTGGGTCGTCGCGAAGACTGCCTGGATGGAATAGTAGTCACGGGTCGGGACGGGATCGAACTTGTGATCGTGGCAGCGGGCACATTGCAGGGAATGCGCGAGAAACGTCTCACCCACGCTGTTCACGACATCGTCCAGAAACCGCTGCCGTGCGATCTTCTCGACTTCCATGCCCGTCAGTTCCCACGGCCCCATGCGCAGGAATCCGGTCGCGATGATCATCTCTGGATTCTCGGGATCGATCTCGTCCCCCGCGATCTGTTCACGGATGAACTGGTCGTACGGCTTGTCCGCGTAGAAGGCACGCACCACATAGTCCCGGTAGCGCCAGGCATTCCCACGTTCGTAGTCATTGGCAAAGCCGCTGCTGTCCGCATAGCGCGTGACATCGAGCCAGTGCTGAGCCATCCGTTCGCCATAGTGCGGTGATTCCAGCAGACGGTCGATGACGGACGAGAAGGCGTCCGTAACAGGTCGTGGATCCTGCTCGAAGGCTTCGATGTCTTCTGGATGCGGGGGGAGCCCGATCAGATCGAACGTGGCGCGTCGGATGAGCGTCGCACGGTTCGCCTCGGGTGCGGGGACGAGTCCGATCGGCATCTTCTTCGCGAGGAAGGCATCAATCGGATGGCTGTCGTCCGCGGGCGGCGTCGGCTTCTTCACGGGCTGATAGGCCCACAGGCCCTCGGGCTTGTACTTGCGCTGAGACCATTCTTCCGACAACCCGCCACTGGTCATGACCGGAACACCATCTTCCGCAACCCACTTGTCTCCGTTGGTCCGGGCGATCTCCTGGCGACGTGCATCATCCGGCCACGGTGCCCCACCAGCGATCCACTCCTTGAGCCACCGGATCTGTTCCGCCGTCAGCTTCTCCGCTTCTTTCGGTGGCATGGCGGACCAGTTCTCGTCCTGCCGCATCACTGCCAGCAGTAACGGACTCTGCTCAGGTTTGCTGACCAGGATCGCAGCCTCGCCAGTGTCGCCTCCTTTGAGAACGGCTGCCCGAGAACGCAGATCGAGTCCCCCTTCGATCTTCTTCTCGTCCTGTCCGTGGCAAGCGAGACATTTGGCCGACAACAGCGGCTGGATTCGTCGCACGAACAACAGCTCAGCAGTCTCGTCGGCGGCTTCCGCAGCGGCACCAGTGAAGACCGCGAGACTCACGACAACGGTGAGAAAGGTGAGCGTGGATTTCATGGCGTGGCTCTCGAAGAGGGCTGCACTTCACTCAACCTGATTCGGCTGCTGTCGAGATGGTGCCGACCTCTTCTCATGATAGTGCGCAGCTGTTGTGGAGACGATCGTGGCTGCAGGAAGTCTGCAGCCAGTTACTGACGGTCATTGATGGGGAGAACGATTATAGAGAATCCGACTCTCCTCAGTCCCGGAGGGACGGCACAGTGGTAGCCCCGGCCGTGCGGCGGGGGAACTCGAGGTCCTCGATATCGAAGCCCCGGAGGGGCGACAGAAACTCGGCGGAGAAGTCACGTTCGCATCTCTGTCGCCCCGCTGGGGCTGGTGTGGCTCGGATCACAATCCCCCGGCCTCACGGCCGGGGCTACGACTCTGCCGCCTCTCCGGGGCTGATCCGTGCCGCACGGGAATTAACCGACCACCAATATTGACTGAGACTATCCAATCAAGTCATGGATAGAAGCCGGTATGATGGTCGTCAGCAGACTCGTTCGATTCCATCCGCGTGGGTCTTACCGGATGTCCTCAACCATCCCGATACTGACCGTCGATCTCCGCTCGGTCTTGCGATTTGGACGAAAGGTTGCAGGACACGATGTCGAGGCGGGCAAGGGGTGATTGCAGGAGCAATTGCCCGAACCGCCCGGAGCAGTCCCCGAGTTTCCGGTGCTCAAGTGCTCCGGGAGATGTTAGCATGACTTCCTGCCGAGCCGTCGAACTCCTTGTCACAGGTCATGAACGAGTGCTGGCGCAGGAGATGATCGCGTGTTGAAGTCTGTCGGATCGTTCGCCCAGCTGAGAGCGTGGGGGCCCGTTGCGATCGTGTTCTGTCTCTTCCGGCCGACCTTATCGAGCGCGGCATCCGACGAATACGTGACGATCATCCGCCCGTTGTTTCAACAACGTTGTGCCGCATGCCATGGAGCCCTGAAACAGGAAGCGGAACTCCGCCTGGATGCCGGGGCGCTCATCCCGAAAAAGATGCACGCGGAAATCCTCAAACGGGTCATGGCGGAGGACGATTCGATCCGGATGCCGCCCGAAGGACCCCGTTTGACGACGGAGCAAATTGTTGCCTTAAAAGAGTGGATCGCCGCGGGTGCGCCGTTCCCGCAGGATGAGGCGATCCCGGTGAAGCCCGCCGAGCATTGGGCCTTCCAGCCCGTCAAACGCCCGCCGATTCCGTCTTCGCGTTACGCTCATCCACTCGATGCCTTCCTGATCGGTGATCGCGAGTCGCCCCCACAGGCGACTGCGGCAGCGCTATTACGGCGCGTCCATCTCGACCTCATCGGCTTGCCGCCGACGCTTGCGGAACAGGAGGCGTTCGCGGCTGACGATCGATTGGAGACAGTCATCGATGCCTTGCTCGCCCGACCGGAGTATGGCGAACGCTGGGCGCGGCACTGGCTCGATGTTGCCCGGTACGCGGACTCGAACGGTTACGAGCGGGATGCCGAGAAGCCGTTCGTGTGGCGGTATCGCGATTACGTGATCGAGGCCCTCAACTACGACAAACCATTCAACCGCTTCATCGTGGAACAGATTGCGGGTGATGAACTCCCCGAGGCGAACGTCGAGTCGCACATTGCTACCGGCTTTCTGCGGTTGGGGCATTGGGACGATGAACCCGCGGACCCGCCGACCGACCGTTACGATCAGCTCGACGATGTCGTCAGTACCACGGCGCAGGCGTTCCTGGGACTCACGATTGGCTGTGCCCGCTGTCATGATCACAAGTTCGAACCGCTGAGCACGCGGGATTACTACTCGCTGGTGGCGGTCTTTCATCCGTTGCAGCGGCCTCAAAAGGGTCGGACCGAACTTACAGTGATGGTCGGCGAGACCGAGGTCTATGCGTGGCAGGAGTCGTCAGGCATGCTCCCCGAGACGCAGATCCTGTTGCGCGGGTCTCCTGGTCGACCTGGTGATCGGGTGGACCCGGCAGTCCCGACGATTCTTGTCCCCAAGCAACCAGCGTTTGCCTCTCCCGGTGGACAGACATCCGGCCGCCGACTGGCGCTGGCACAATGGATCGCTGCCGAGGAGAACCCACTGACCGCCCGCGTCATTGTGAACCGCGTCTGGCAGCAACACTTCGGCGAGGGCTTGGTCGCGACCGCCAGCGATTTCGGTTTGATGGGGGCACGTCCCAGTCACCCGGAATTGCTCGACTGGCTGGCACACTGGTTCATGCACGATGCGCAATGGTCGCTGAAAAAACTGCACCGATTGATTCTCACCAGTCGTGCCTGGCAATCACGCAAGGGTGCTGATTCCTTCGTGCATGATCGGCGACTGGAAGTCGAAGCGATCCGCGATTCGATGCTCGCCGTCAGCGGGCGGCTGAACCCGAAGCGTTTCGGTCCCGCGTTTCGGCCGGCGATTCCCCCCGCTGCACTGGAAGCCAACACCGATCAGGCGAGCGTCTGGAAGCCCTCCGAGGAACCGGAAGCATCGCGGCGCAGCATTTACGCTTTCATCAAGCGTGGGCTGATCGTGCCGATGTTCGAGACGCTCGATCTGGCCGATACCGTGAGCAGTTGCGCGAAGCGGCAGGTCACCACGGTTGCCCCGCAGGCACTCACTCTTTTTAACAGCGAGTTCACTCAGCAACAGTCACGAGCCTTCGCAGAGCGCGTGCGGCGTGAAGCGGGAGAAAACGTCGATCAGCAACTCGACTATGCCTGGCGGCTGGCCTTGTGTCGTCAGCCGACCGAGGACGAGCGGAACCGGATGCGCGCGTTTCTGGCGCAGGAATCTCTGGAAGAAGTTTGCCGCGTGATCCTGAATCTCAACGAGTTCGTCTATCCGGAGTAGCGTCCATGACCCGCTTCATCCCGAATCGCACTCCCTGCGGTCGCACACGTCGAGAGTTTCTCTGGCAGGTCGGCGGTGGCTTTGCCGGACTGGCGCTGGCTGACATGCTCTCCGCGGAAGATCGTCCGCAGTCTCCGCTCGCAGAACGGCCGCAGCATTTTCCCGCCAAGGCGAAACACTGCGTCTTTTTGTTCATGAATGGCGGACCCAGCCAGGTTGATACGTTCGATCCGAAACCGGAACTTGATCGACGCGATGGGCAACCCTACACCGGCGATGCCAAAGTCGGCTCGAACGGACGACCGATCGGTCGGCTGATGAAATCGCCGTTCCCGTTCACCCGGCATGGTGCGAGCGGCCTCGAAATCAGCAGTCTCTTTCCTTACACCGCACAGCATGCGGACGACTTATGCGTCATCCGCTCGATGCACGCCGACACGGCAGCTCACGCTTCAGGCTGCCTGCAGATGAACACCGGGAGCATCTTCATCGGTCGTCCGAGTGTCGGGGCGTGGCTCAGCTATGGTTTGGGGACATCGAATCAGAACCTGCCGAGTTTCGTCGTCATGACCGATCCGCGCGGCGGTCCGATCGGCAGCGCCTCGAACTGGTCTGCCGGGTATATGCCCGCAGCATACCAGGGGACCCTCTTCCGCAGTGTGGGTTCCCCGTTACTCGATCTGGCAACTCCGGCGGGGACGACCGACCGGACGCAGCGACGGAGTCTGGATCTGTTGAATGAGTTGAACGAATCGCATCGGCAACGGCGCCCGGAGAACACCGAACTGGCAGCGCGGATCGAGTCCTACGAACTTGCTTTCCGCATGCAGACAGAAGCCGCCGACGTGGTTGACCTGTCGCGCGAGACCGCTGGCACGCAGGACCTCTACGGGATCAATGAGCCGGTCACGGCCGACTTCGGTCGCAAGTGCCTCATCACCCGGCGGTTGATCGAACGGGGCGTCCGGTATATCCAGCTTTACTCCGGTGGCGGCCATATCGAAGACACCTGGGATGGTCACAACGACTGCATCACGAACCACAAGACCCACGCCGCCGAGACCGACAAACCGATCGCGGCCTTGATCGCCGACCTCAAACGGAGGGGTTTGTGGGACGAGACCCTGCTGGTCTGGGGGGGCGAGTTCGGCCGAACACCGACCAGTGAAGGTGTCGGCAAACCAGGTCGCGATCACGACTGGCACGGCTTTTCGATGTGGCTGGCGGGGGCTGGTGTTAAAGGGGGTCAGGCGATCGGCGCGACCGACGACCTGGGCTTTAAGGCCGTGACCGACCGTTGCCACGTCAGCGACTTGCATGCCACGCTCCTGCACCTGATGGGTCTCGACTACACGCGACTCACCTATCCGCATCTCGGTCTGGCACAGCGACTCACCGGGGTCGAAGAACGCCACATCGTCCAGCAGGCACTCGCGTGAAACCTGGTCGAGTGGCGCCCTTGGAAGTCCGTGTCAACGGGGTATCGACATCTGCGCTGTTCGCTCCCGTCACCTCCAGTTGGAACGGATTCGATGGCGAAGCGAGGACTACGCCAGTATCACGTTTCGCAAAGGGCGTGATCTGCTTTGTAGAGGAACTTAATGGGCGCTTTTTAGCTGAGCCTGCAGCTTGGTGACACCGATGAATTTCACTCCGTATTCCCAAAATCCCTCTGCGACTTTCTCGCAACGCATGATTTGTGCGAGCACCGCGGTGTCATCTTTGGTGCGCGTCGGTAAGACAATCACGAGAGTCTGGCGTAATCCATCCTGGGGCAAGACGATGGCCATCCCACCCGACGACATATTCCTGGCGACTCCCGGGTGACTAATCCAGGCAGGGGGATGCCCTGGGGGGGCCGTGTTTGCATAGGCGCGGATTTCCCCGCGGAAGGGGCGCCTGGCGTTCTTTCGCAGCGGCCTGTATTGATGATCCAGTGCAGCATCGGCCGCATCGAGGACGGTGAGGAGATTGAGCAGGCGTGGATTCGAGGCGGGCGAAGACACGTACGGCGCTTCTCTCGGATCAGCATCGAGAGTCGGCAAGGCGCCATCGATCTGGAGTTCGGGATGCTCCAGCAGATCGACGATTTCCGGCGGATCTGCCAGCCGTCCCCGGTCGAACACTTCGAGGATCGGTCGATCAAACTCTGTGCCGTTGGCACGCAGGACGCGCGCAACTCGACCGTCATTGAGTGCGATGCACGAACCAATCGGATAGAGGGAGACCGTCTCCAGGAGAGCACGTAAGGCGCTCGGATCGAAGAGTCCCTGGTTCGTGAGACTGACGAGTTCTTCGATCGCCCGATGCGGCAGAATTCCTGCCCGATGCGGACGGGGAGAGACCATCGCCACATAAGTGTCGGCGACGGCGGCCACTTTTGAGAGGAAGTGGATCTGGTTCGTTTCCCGCCGACGTGGATAGCCACTACCGTTGTTGCGTTCATGGATTTGCAGGGCAATGAAGGCCGCTCTGGTCGGAATCGACTCGGCCTTGCGGAGTTTGTCGAAGATCTTGACGGGATGCTTTGTAATCTCCAAAAACTCAATCCGAGTCAGCGGCCGGTTGAGCTGCTGGATCTTCTGGTCGATCAACAGCATCCCCGAGTCATGGAAGAGGCAGCCCAGAGCGAGCTCTTTGAGTGTCCCGCGATCCAGCTGCAGCTGCGCTCCGACAGACAGCGAGAGCATGCAGGTATGCATTGCATGCCGAGCAGGATAACCCTCAGAGAAGGGATTGATTCCCAGGCAGTTGAACAGATCGCGGTCTTTCTTGAGATCCGCAACCGCTTCATCAGCAATCGATCCCAGACCATCAAGATCCAGGCCGCGGCCATCCACAAACGATGAGAAGATATCGCCGACTTTCGTCACTCGTTCCTGAACGCTGTCGTTCATCTCATCAAAGAGAGCCCCGTCATAGGCTGTGGCCCCATGTTGTTCACACGATTGAAGCAGGGGGACATCTTGTACGGGCAGGGAGAGAACTGCGGGATCCGCCAGCGCTTCATCCAGACGATCGGTCCGATCGTTTCGCTCGGGAGAGACGTACCCGTCCTGAGGTGTTGAGACAGTTGTCGCCGTCCCTTGAGAACGGCCGGCGTAAATTCGCGGCAGTTCACTCTGATGCACCTGAATCTGATGCAGGCCGCGTTGATTCAGGCGGTCAAGAAAGGTTTCCGTGATATACTGACCCGCCGCCAGCAACAGCACCCCCTCCTGATCATGAATCGGTAACTGCAGCCGCGCTCCCCGGCGTAAACCCGTGATTTCGACAGCACAGAAACCGTCTAAACTCGCCAAAGCAGCACGCTTCCTGGTTGAAGTGCATCAAGCCGACAGAATTCAGGATCTGATGCCTGAACAGCGACTCACGACTGTCGAGCGGTGCTCTATCGCGTTTCACCTTAGACTAAGGTGTACTATCGCGTTTTGAGCTCACTTGAGTGAGGGGATGATCACGCGGGAGGGATCTGCTTCGCGATGGCGGGAATTCCCAACTAGTGGTTACACCTATGCCGGTGAGTGTTGTTTCTGGTCTCTGAGACGAACGCTTAGGGAGTGAGCAGCCCTTCGCGAATTGCCAGTCGGGTGATCTGGACCCGGTCATGCACTCTCAGCTTTTGCATGATGCGGTATTTGTGGCTATCCACAGCCTTATGGGAAAGATGCATGTCCCGTGCGATTTCCTTCACGCTGTCTCCGCGAGCGATGCGGGTCAGCACATCGATTTGCCGCTCGGTGAGGGTCTGAGAAATGCACGGACTGTATTGAACGTACTTCTTCGACTCGGCGTTCCACTGCAGCAGAGGCCGCAATGACGAGGAGATCGCTCGCTGTCCACTTGCGACCCGACGAACGACGTTCAGAATCTCTGAGACCGAATCGTTCAACGTCGTATACCCGGCACATTGATGCTGCAGAGCTGCTCCCAGCGACTGGGGGTTGACCGAGAGTACCAGCTGTACCGTTCGCGACAGGATCGCCGTGACCTCTGCAGGGGCGTTCGGTAGGTCGAGCACAGTGGGCTCGACCGTCAGGAAGATGCAGTGGTCCGCATCCACCTCAGACGTGATCTGAGCTGGGTTTTCGACCATTCCGATGAGGTGAAGATCGGGCTGACCTTGAAAAATCTCCTTCAGACCGCAGTACAGCAGTCGTGATGTTCCACAAAAGGCAACGAGACAGGGACGCTCGGTCATCGAGAGAGCCGATGCCGCGCAATGCACAGGTGTCATAAAATCCATAGTAGTTAACTTGTTGGAAGAGACTATTGGCGACCGTCGTACAAGCCAGTCCACAACCGGGAGACGGACATTCCGTCTCCCGCCAGATCCTGTGAGTCCTCGGAGATTGGCACGATGATTCAGCAAGACCGCTGACTCACTGCGAGAATCCCACTCATAGAGTCTTGCACTGGTAAGCCAGATATCGGCGCGTGAAACGGATCCTGAACTGGCGAGAATCCGCCATTCTTAACGAGGCGAGGATCGGATCGGACATCAGCCAGAATGATTGGCAGTGACCTCGGCTGAGCGTGATTAAGATGAGGATGAATCTGGGGTTGCGGTTGTAGCGGTTGTACTCGTTTGAGGTGCCAAATCGTCGGACATGGATCAATCAGGCAAAATATTCCCGCGTTTTGGAGACCGCATGAGGAAGCAGCAGTCGTGGGAAGAAGGAGCCTGTCCAATGCAAGATTGCGAAGTCGTCGGGGGATAGCATCAGCCAGGTCCATTCATCCGCGGGATATCCCTACCAGCCTCTGATGCTTCGCTCAAACCCAAGGAAGGTGCCGGAGAAGCTGTGCAACCACCTGCGGTTGCATGAGCCGGGCTTCAGCGTGATTCGGGGCGGACCGATTGATCGCCTCCGCGGTTCACGACAGACAGTGGGGCTTGGAATCGCTGGCGAGCTTCCAGCGGCCAACTCGATTCCCTCCGGCCGTCTCAGCCAGCGGATCGAGGCCACATCGGTCGCCCCTGAGAACTCCGAGCGGAGCACCACCCCTGAGGCACCTCAACACTTCCCAACCTGAGTGTCAACAGAGTCGCTAAGAGGCCTTGTAATCGCGGAACGTCGGTTCCACGACACAGACGGCGACGAGTTCAGAGACCGTGTTCACGCCCATTTTCTGCAGCAGGCTTTGCTGTCGGCGATCGAGTGTCCTCGGGCTGAGATCCAACGCCGAAGTGATTGCCTTACGCGACATTCCCTTGATCAGACAGCGGATGACCGAGATTTCCTCGTCGTTCAGCGTCGCCAGTCGCTCCTGAACGTCTTGCGACTGGCGGAGTTGAGTCAGCCTGCGTTGATTCAGGGTCAATCCCTCATTGACCGCTGACAGCAGTTGCTCGAGGGAAAACGGCTTTTGCAGCAAATTGATGGCCCCGGATTTCAAGAGCTGGACGGCGGTGGGGACGTCAGCCTGCCCCGAGATGATGATCAACGTTAAGAGACTGTTGATCCGCTTCAAGTGCGCTTGAATCTCCGAACCGTGAATGCCGGGAAGGTACAAATCGGAGATGACACAGCCGACTTCGGACAAGCGTTCTTGTGCCAGAAACTCCTCGCCGGAAGCAAAAGAGACGACGCGATAGCCCGCCTCGGTCAGGAATCTGGTCACCAACCGCACGATCGCCGGTTCATCATCGATCAGATAAATCGTGGGGATCTGGTCCATGAAGGCCGTCAATTCAGAATGTCAATCACCCCAGGGCTATCGTTTTAATTGGTCTGGGAAATGCGGTGGAGGTGGGAGGGAGTTTACGGTCTGGAGTCTGGGATTCACGGAGGGGAAGAAATGTCGATGGCCTGCGGCGGGAATTTGCTGAGCCGATTGGCGCAAGTTCCT
>JBGATC010000067.1:0-27286 GCA_044229335.1 Planctomycetaceae bacterium
TGGAACGGTCCGCGACCCCGTGCAGTTTCGACCCCGTTTCGGCCAATAGTTCAACGTCAACTTCATGGCGAAGGACTCCTTTCAAAGTCCCTCGGCACGCAAATCGCAGACCAACTCGCGTTATGAAACTGGCTCTACGACCAGGCAGTGGCGACACTGCGCGGAAATCCTAATATCGATCTGGTTATTACAGATTGGCAATTAGGGAAATATACTGCATTTGACATTTTCAAGATCGCCGGGCAACTGACGCGGGTCACCGATCATCGGCAGACGGCGAGTGTGCATATGGTCATACTTGTCACGCCGCACACGCAGCAGGCGCGATCTCACAGTCAGCTGAATGCACTGAAAGGACTCGATCAGATCCAGTTTCTGGAAAAGCCCCTTCAGCGCCATTTGCTGTTGAAGCAACTGGATCAAGTCTCTCAGAGTCTGAGATCTCCGCCCAGCCCCACGCGAACCGAATCTGCTTCATCCGACCTCCTGGAACCACCTGCACAGCCGCCAATCCCCGAGGTCTGCCTTGAGACTTCTGCAGATCCAGAGACGATTTCGGCGGATGTCCTGCCAGCTCCTTCCGAAGAAACTTCATCGATTCTTCGTGAAGATCAGCGCCACGAGCTCCTCTCAAAAATCCAGGCGATCAACACGCTCGTCGAGGAGATGAAATCACAACTCTCGATCGATCCTCCTTGATCGTCGCCATTCTCGTTTTCAACGGTTGAGTCAGATCGGGGTGAGGCCCTGGCAGCCAGCGACAGGCGTTGGTGAGGCGGATTTCGTTGACCGAGGCTCCACGGGCTGGGACGGTCGTGGTCACCCCGCGCAGTGGCTTCTCAGAGTCGCCTCAGACATTGCAGAAGTTTCGGGGTGTCGGGCCTCGAACGGTCTGCGCCAGCTGCAAACCCGACGTGCATTCGCCGGCAGCGCTCGACGACGCTTTGTTCCAGCAAGACCGACTCCAAAGCCGTGACAACCGCTCACGGCAGCGATCATTGCGGCTGGGCAGTGCGTCACGATCCGCTCGGCCGCAAGGCCGCGCGCCAGCGCCTGATTCAGAGTGCTGGCCATCCGCGGTCTCCGCTCGGACCAGGCGTTTCTTCACCCGGGATCTGGTCGGAGACCGCTGCACCCGTCTCAGACACTTCCCGATCAGATCGCAATTCCGCCGATCTCGATGCCGCTCGACATCGCTCCAGTTCCATCCGGCTGGAGCCTTCCTGCACTCAAGAGTGCCCACCCCGGGGGACGCTGCCGGGTGTCGTCGTTAGATCGTGCGGCTTCCACACCAGATGCTTACACCTTCGTGAAGTGACCGGATGGTCCTCGTCTTGCAGGAGTGATTTCGTAGAATGAGAGATGATGTGCGAGAGACGTGCGTCTGAGCCTGCGTCGATGGTCATCGTTCTTGGTGGAACGTATCGCGGGGTGGCTCCGCCAGTCTTTCTGCAATGTGTATCGGCCGCATCGACTCGGGCCTTCGATGCGGACCGGTCAGGGGAGGTGCAGGATGTTGCGACTCACGGCGCGGCGGTGGCTGGTTGGTCTGACGGTTCTGTTGACACTGGCGCAGGGACCGGGCCTCAGTTGGGCCTCACATGGACACGGTGGCGGTGGCGGCCATATCGGTGGCGGCGGCTTTTCCGGCGGGCACATGGGTGGCGGGCATATCGGAGGCGGCCACATTGGTGGTTTTTCCGGGGGTGGGTTCTCAGGGGGAAGCCACTTCTCCGCACCAACGCACCATTTCAGTGCCCCCACGCAGCACTTCAGCGCCCCGATCCAGCGTTTCAATACGCCCACACAACACTTTTCGGTCCCCTCGCACACGGGCCATTCGATTCCCTCGAATGGCTTCCACACGCCGACTTTCCAGAACTCTCAGCATCAGGCCCATACTCCTTCGATTCAAACCCTGCATCCGAACACGACCGGGGGACACACGAATTGGACGCTGCCGACCCACAACGGGATCACTCACAATGGGATCACCCACAACGGGGCGCTGGGCGGTTCGAACAACTTCGTGCGGCCGGGAAACCACACTCCAGCGGTGACGACCTTTGGTCAGCACACCACGCACAGTGTGACCAACAACGGGCTGTTGCATTCGGGGCAGAATCCGTATCTCTCGACCAATCACGGTCATTCCGGTCCGGCGACAATCGGCGGCATGGGCAGTCACCACCTGGGAGGCACGCTGCCCACGCACGCCGCGGCGCAGCATCTTCCCGGACTGGGAACTCATAACGGACTTCAAGGGGCGTTGACCCATCACACCGCGAAACCCGTGCTGGGAGGAACGAACACACTGGGTGGGCATCAATTCGGGGGACACCACATCGGCGGTCAGACGCAACTGACGACGAACGTCGCCCATCATCTCGGGAACGGAAACGGATTGTCGGGGTTGCAGCAGCATGGCTTGCAGAACCTGCCGCAGTTCCAATCGCATCATGGCAACCACAGCAACTGGGGCCTGGGCGGAACTAACGGGATCAACAACGGCTTTGGCGGGGTCGGAGTCGGGAACTGGAACTCCTCCTGGCGGAATCATGGAGTCAATCACCACCATCACCACTGGTACAACGGCGGTTGGGGCGGCTTCTGGGGCTTTGGGGCCTATGCCCCCTTCTACTGGGGAGCCAGTTCGTGGGGACTGGGCGGGTTCTATCGTCCCTGGGGCTATGGATACGGTTACGGCGGGTACGGAGCGGGTTACTACAACCCGTACTGCGTGACGCTCGTTCAACCGGCGTACGCCTCGTTGCCGGTGAACTATTACGCTCAGCCGGTCGCCCTCCCGCAGCAACCGGTCGATGAGACGGCAGATGCCAATACCGCGGCGTATCAACTGGTCGATGCAGCCCGCAACGACTTCCGGAACGGAGACTACACCGCGGCGCTTGTCAAGCTCGACCAGGCGATCCCGCTGGTCCCGAATGACACCGTCGTGCACGAGTTGCGCGGCGTGACCCTGTTCGCTCTCGGTGACTATCAGGCTTCCGCAGCGACGTTGAACGCCGTCCTCGCGGTGGCTCCCGGGATGAACTGGGCATCGTTGCGGGCGCTCTACCCCAGCACGGAAACCTATGGCAGCCAGTTGCGGAAACTGGAACAGGCCCGCACGGCTCAACCGAATGACCCGGCCCTGCGGTTCGTGCTGGCGTACTTGTATCTGGTGACCGACTACCAGGACGCGGCCGTCACGCAATTGAAGAAGGTCGTCGAACTCGAGCCGAAAGATGTCGTTGCGCAGAAGCTGCTCGAATCGCTGTCGCCCGCACCGACGCCGGTCGTCCCGCCGCAGCCGGAGGGAGCCGCTTCCGGCACTGCACCGCAGACCGATCTCGTCGGGACCTGGAAGAGTGCTGCGAACGATTCGACCTTCGAACTGACGCTGACCGACGGGCAGCAGTTCACGTGGACGGTGACTCCGAAAGCGGGGCCGGTCGTCAAGCAGACGGGGCGCTACACCGCGACGAGCGACCGGCTGATTTTGGAATCCGCCGGTCAGGAAACGCTGGTGGTGAAAGTGAACTCTCTGGGGGCCGATCGCTTCCAGTTCTGGGCGAACGATCAAACGGCCCTGACGTTCGATCGTCAGGCAGCGACGGCTGGTGCTCCCCCGGTGACGCCTGACCCGCCGCAGCCGACACCGCTGCTGATCCCCGCGCCGGTTCCCGACGCTGAAGCGAGCCTGCCCGCACCGAAAACCCCGGTCCTCGGTGCCGACGGCCTGCCACTCGTCCCGGTCCCCGTCGACGCAACCAAGCCCGAGAACCTTGTACTCCCGGTGCCGGAATGATCCTGCAATAATAGGCATTGAGTCGCAACGGTCGTTCAGCCTGCTGAGGTTGTTGCGTCGACCGATTCCCACAGGGTTTCAGGTCTTGTCCCACAGCGTGGGCGGACTGCAACCACAACATCGGTCTGCAAACCGGACCAGACTTGGGTCGGGAAGTGTGCTCAACGATTTGATGAGTTGGAAGCGGCTGGCAAAGCCTCTTGTTGCTGCGCAACCGGGCCGGATGCCGACATCGGCAAGGGCACCCCCGTTTGTTAGGACCTGGCGACGGCTTCCCAGCTGAATACGTCGCCCTCGGGAAGCGATTTTACACCAGAGAGCCGTAGCATGTAGAGAACCTGTGCCCGGTGGTGCATGCTGTGCGTAATGACGTGGGCGATTGCCGTTCCAAACGATTTTTCTCGCGGCGGATTATCCAACGTGTCGGTCCACAGTTCGTCCCATGCCTGCTGAGTTTCTGTTCGCTCAGCCACTGCGCGCAACCGAGTTTCCGCCGTCGTGAGACGACGCAGCATTCCGGCGACTGTCTGGTCCATGGTCGTGCGCTCAACGATTTCGTTGGACATCAACGAACTCCAGATCTCCATGTTGCTGATGATGTGATGCAGCGTCTTGCGCAGAGTGCGGTGTCCGATGTCGTATTCTCGATCAAGCACTTCGTCAGGAAGTTCGGCGCAGATCCCCAAGAGTTGGCGCGTCGTCCATGCATCGTGTCCCAGAAAACGATCAAGCAAGTTCATGCGATCTCCAGATCCCTAACGACCAGGGTCATCGGGCGGGCCGACAGCTGATTGTCACGAAGGATTGCTTCGAGATTCTTGATTGGCTCGTCACCCTGAGTACAGTGTGCGAAATCCTGAGATTGATCTGGTTACGGCATCGAGTGCTCCTGAAGGCGAACGATTGGATCGTCTGTCCGACAGACCTCGACTGGCTGATTGATGGTGCGATCGACGTTGCCGAATCAGACCGGTGCTTCCCTTTGATCAAGATCGAGTGTATTGGCGACACGTTCGGTCGTGCAAGTTGTGAACCCCGTCTGCCAGCATTCTCGCGGCTGCACTCCCCTTCTTCGCGACGGCCGGGCAGAATACCCGTGGAGAATTTCTTCCCGATGGAGTGCGGACGATGCGGTTGTGGTTGATGCGGCATGGGGAGGCGGCGGACCCGGATCGGTTTGGGAGTGATGAGGAGCGGGAGTTGACCGAGCGGGGGCGACGGCAGGTCGCCGCGGTGGCGACATGGCTGGCCGGGCGGACCGAGTGTCCCGGCAGCATCCTGCACAGTCCGCTGGTTCGCACTCGGCAAACGGCCGAGACCATCGCGGCCGCGTGGGGGACTGGTGTGACGGTGCAACCGTCCGCTGCGCTCGCACCGGGGATGCGGCTGTCGTCGCTGTTGAAGGAGCTGTCCGAATCAGGTCTGCACAATGTGCTGTGCGTGGGCCATCAGCCCGATGTCGGGGCAGCGATTGAAGCGGCCCTGGGGGGCGGCAGGTTTCAAGTCGCACCGGGAACGATCGCCTGTCTTCACTTCCCTGGTGACCGGGTGCGGGAGGCGGCGTGGCTGGAAGGGTATTTGAACCCGGGGTGGTTTGTTGATCGGTAAAGATGAGGGAATGCGAAGACGCAAGCGGGTTGGTTGAGATTCGGTGAGTGGTGGGGTATCTCTAGAGGTTGGCCCGCGTCGCAGGGAAGCGGGGGTGGTTCGTGATGCGAGCGTGGCACGATGTCCCGCATTCAGGCCTTATCGACGGGTGTCGTCAACCAGATCGCCGCAGGCGAGGTGCTGGAACGCCCCGCAAGCGCTGTGAAAGAGCTCGTCGAGAACAGTCTCGACGCACTCGCGACCCGCATTGAGATCGATATTGTCGCCGGTGGCAGTGAACTGATCCGCATCGTCGATGATGGCGAAGGGATTCATCCCGACGACCTCGAACTCGCGGTCACCAGTCACGCGACCAGTAAACTTCGCAAAGCGGCCGACCTGTTCGATGTCCGCACGTTCGGCTTCCGGGGGGAAGCGCTCGCCTCGATCGCGGAAGTCAGTCGCTTGCGGCTCCGCAGTCGACAAGCGGACCAGCCGCACGCGCGGGAACTGGAAGTTATCCACGGCGAACGCCAGCCGATCGTGGAGAGTGGCGGACCGGTCGGAACGCTCATCGAGGTCCGCAATCTCTTTGAGAACATCCCCGTTCGCCGCAAGTTTCTGAAGAGCACGCAGACCGAATTCGGCCAGATTGCAGAGCAGTTCACGCGGATTGCGATCGCCCATCCCAGGCTGCACCTGGTGCTGCGGCATAACGACAAGGTCGTGTATCAGCTGCCTCCGGTCGAGCAGCCACTGGATCGATTACGGGAGTTTTACGGACCGGATTTCGCGGACCAGTTGATCCCGGTCGATTCGACGCACGCGGGAATTCACGTCTGGGGGTATGTCGGGCATCCCGATCTGCACAAGGCGACGCGGAAGCAGCAGTTCCTCTATCTCAATGGCCGCTGGATTCAGGACCGGACGCTGCAGCACGCGCTCGCGGAAGCGTACCGTGGGCTGGTGATGGTCGGCCGCCATCCGGTCGTGTATCTCTTCCTGGAATTGCCGACCGACCTCGTGGATGTGAATGTCCATCCGACAAAAGCGGAGGTCCGGTTCCAGGACGTGCAGGTGCTGTTCCGGCAACTCCTGGGAATGATCCGCAGCAAGTTCCTGAGCATGGACCTGCAGAGCCGGTTGACCGTGCCAACGCCCGCAACGGGCAACTTTGGTGCGGCTCCGGTGGGAACTGGACCGGCGACGTTCTCCGCGGGATTGGTCGCGGCTCCGATTGCTCAGACCCCTGCGTCATTCGCGACAACGCAGCCGAGTGCTTTACAGGCCGAGTTCGCCGATTGGGCGAAGAGCGAACTGGCCCGGTGGACTCCCGATCGACCGGCTGCGTTCGCCGCCGCGGCGGATGTCGGCGTGGGTGTGGTGGAAGAAGACTATCCGACACAGGAATGGCAGTCGGCACCGGACTGGTCGCCCGTGGCTGACGGTGAATCGCCGGTGACGGAAGCGGCGGTTCCGCTCCCCACAGCGCCGGTTCCCACGGCTCCAATGCCAGTCACGCAGCTCAGTCCCGAGACCGATGTCGTCCGGGCGCTGCAGGTGCACGACTGTTACATCGTACTCGAAACGCCGAGCGGGTTGACGGTGATCGATCAACACGCATTGCACGAGCGGATTCTCTACGAACAGTTCCGCACGCGGGTCCTTGCGGGGGCGGTCGAGTCGCAACGGTTGCTGTTGCCGGTGCCGATGGAGCTTTCCGCAAAGGAAGCGGCCCTGCTCGTCGAGCATGCTCCGCTGCTGGAGCAACTCGGGATCGGGATCGAGGAATTCGGCAAAGACACGGTGTTGATCACGAAGCACCCGGTGCTGCTCGGCCGGATCGACCTCGAAACGCTGGTGAAGGACCTGGCCGAAAAGCTCGATGGAGCCGCGGTCGCCCCCACCCGCCGTGATCTGCTCGACGAATTGCTGCACATGATGGCCTGCAAGGCGGCAGTTAAAGCGGGGCAAAAGCTCACGCCGGAAGAGATCGAAGCGCTGCTGGCGCAGCGGCATCTCTGCGACGATGCCCATCACTGTCCCCACGGCCGTCCGACCGCGTTAACGCTCACACGGACGGAGCTGGACCGGCAGTTCGGACGGCTGGGGGCGTGAGGTGATCGCGAAGACGCAAGCGTGTCGATCGTGTTGCTCTGATAAAATCACGACCGCCGATTGCAAGTCCTCGCGCGGTCCGTCATTGTGGCGGTTTCGACGCCTTGGTCCCGCGCGGGGCGTCGTGGCAGAAATCCGGCGGGATGGGATGAAGAGACGGCGATGATTTGCGTCAGCCTGGCCCGAACACGCCATCAGATGGTGACGCTGGAACATCAGGCGCTCGCGGAACGCGGCGCGCAACTGGTCGAACTCCGAGTCGACTGGCTCCAGCGGGATCCCGATCTCAAGCGGCTGCTCGACAATCGACCGACCCCGGTCGTCTTCACCTGCCGTCGCCCGGCTGATGGTGGCCGCTGGGCAGGGACCGAGGAAGCTCGCCAGACCCTGCTCCGCTCGGCGATCGTCGCGGGCGTCGAGTATGTCGATCTGGAACTCGATGTCGCGAAGGCGATCCGCCGTTATGGCAAGACGAAGCGGATCGTCAGTCATCACGACTTCACCCAGACTCCGGATCATCTCGAAGAGATCTACGCGGAACTCCTTGAAGTCGATGCCGACATCATCAAGCTCGTCACGATGGCGAATACGCCGCGGGACTGCATTCGGCTGTTGTCGCTGGTCGAAAGCGCAAAGAAGCAAACGATCGCGTTCTGCATGGGAGAATTCGGCACGCTGAGCCGGCTGCTCTGCGGACGCTATGGGGCACCGTTCACGTATGCGACCTTCAGCAAAGACCGCGAGATCGCTCCAGGTCAGCTGTCGTTCGATGAGATGCAGACTCTTTACCGGTACGACAAGATCACTCGGGAAACGCCGGTATTTGGCGTGCTGGGTGATCCGATCGGACACAGTCTCAGTCCGCTCTTGCACAACACGGCGATGCAGGCGATCGGATACGACGGGGTCTACCTGCCGTTGCGGGTTCCAGCGAATGAACTCTCGGCGACATTGGATGATTTCAACTGGGTCGGGATGCGCGGCTACAGCGTGACAATTCCGCATAAGGAAGCCGCACTCGCGAAGGCCACGTTGAGCGAGGAGATCGTCCGGCAGATCGGGGCCGCGAACACGCTCGTCAAGCGGCCGGAGGGCTGGTGGGCCGACAACACCGATTACGCGGCCGCTCTCGAAAGCCTGGAGACCGCATTTCGGGCTGGCGAGTCGCTCGATGGGAAGAAGGTGCTGATTCTCGGGGCGGGTGGTGCTGCGCGGGCGATCGCGTTAGGCGTTGTTCGCCGCGGGGGCGGATTGGTGATTGCCAGCCGCACGACCGAACGGGCGAAAAAGCTCTCGGTTGAACTCGGCTGTCGATATGTCACCTGGGAAAATCGCGGCAGCGAACTGATCGATATTCTGATCAACTGCACGCCGGTCGGGATGCATCCCAAGGTCGATGAAACGCCGTTCCAGCCCCACTGGCTGCGGGAAGAAATGCTCGTCTTCGACACGATCTACAATCCCGAACAGACGCTGTTGTTGAAGCAGGCGCGGGAACGGAGCTGCCGCACGGTCTCGGGATTGGAGATGTTCGTCCGTCAGGCGGCGGCTCAGTTCAAGACGTTTACCGGGAAAGAACCGCCGCTCGATGTGATGCGCCAGACACTCCGCCGCGGCATTTCCGCGGTGCGGCAATAGCGGGGCCGCAACGATGGCAGTCACGTTGATCGGTTATCGCGGCACGGGGAAAAGTTCCGTCGCCCCGCATCTCGCAGCCCTGTGGGGCTGGGACTGGATCGACGCCGATGTCGAACTGGAACGCCGCGCGGGACGGACGATCCGGGAGATCTTCGCCACCGATGGCGAACCGGTCTTTCGGACCTTGGAGCGTGAACTGCTGAAGGAACTGCTCCAGTCGCGGCGACTCACGATAGCGGCCGGTGGTGGGGCGATCCTCTCGGCCGAGACGCGCAAGCGGATGCGGGCCTCGGGGCCGGTCATCTGGCTGCAGGCAAACGTGGCGACGATCGCCCGCCGCATCGGTCAGGATGCCACGACCGCCGCACGGCGACCCAATCTGACCACTCAGGGAGGGATTGCCGAGATTCAAAAACTGCTGGCCGTGCGGGAGCCTTTCTACTCCTCCACGGCGATGTTTTCCGTCACGGTGGATACCGATCCACCAGAGATCATCGCGAAAAAAATCGCAGCGACGCTGCGGAAGCGGGGCTGGTCCTCGACACGGGTCATGCCATGATCCTGGGTGACTGGCCATTCTGGTTCATCTGGGGGGCGCTGTTCGTCATCGGGACGTGCATTGGCAGCTTTCTGAATGTCTGCATCTATCGCTTGCCGCGACACGAAGCGATCGGCCGGGCATGGCGCGGGATTGTCAGCCCTCCCTCGGCGTGCCCGTTCTGTCAGCACCGGATTCTCTCGCTCGACAATCTGCCGTTGATCGGGTGGCTGCAGTTAGGCGGTCGTTGTCGCAACTGCCGACACACCATTCCGATCCGTTATCCACTGGTGGAACTTCTCAACGGAATCTTGTGGGTTGTGTTGTATGCAGCGCTGGTCCCGGTCGATTGGGGTGCGACGCTGGCAGACAGTGCGATCAGCAGCCAGTGGTTACCGCGGCTGCCGGGATTGTCGTTCGGCCAACAGGAACTGTGGCTGCATGTCCGCTATGTCTATTACCTGATCCTCGTTGAAGCACTGCTGGTCGCGTCGTTCATCGATTGGGATCTCCAGATTATTCCCGACAGTGTGACTGCGCCCGCAGCCGTCGTAGGTCTCATCGGCAGCCTGACCGGATCGATGGCTCTGCTACCGGTCTGGTTTCAGGACCGGGGGATGATGGTCCATGTCTGGGACCTCTGGCAACCCGATGCCCAGCCTCCCTTGTGGTGGGTCACGGAGGTCCCTGCGTGGTGTTCAGCCTGGCCGATCGCGCATGGCCTGGCCGTCAGCCTCGCGGGGGCGGTCGTCGGTGGCGGGACGATCTGGTTTGTGCGGCTCGCCGGAGCGTGGGTCTTCCGCCGGGAGACGATGGGATTCGGCGACGTCACCTTAATGGCAATGATCGGGACGTTCCTCGGCTGGCAGCCGATGCTGATCATTTTCTTTCTGGCCCCGCTGTTCGTCCTGGCGACGATGTGCATCACCACACCCTTCCGGCTGCTGGGCGGAGATCGGGCACATCCGCCGCGCGAGATTCCCTACGGTCCGTATCTGTCAATGGCGGCACTGGCGGTGGTGCTCGGCTGGAAATGGGTCTTTCCCGCGTTCGAGCGGTACTTTCTTTTCGGTCCTGCGGTCCCTGTCGCCGCGGTGGTGATGGGCGTGTTGTTGGTCGGCCTGTTGTGGATGATGCAGGGGATCAAGTGGCTGCTGGGTTGGCCATTGTACGAACCCGACTGGATCGAGGAATGGACTTCCGCTGACCAACTCACCTTCTACGCGAACAAACCCGACCCACGCGGTGTCCGCCCGGTGCAGAACGACTGGCCCGGCACGGCGGCCGGTCGGGGGCGACTGCAGGAACAGCGCTGGCGTGGCCCACACTCTTAGCCCGTAGCGCAAGCTCCGGCAGCTGCTTCTGATCTACCCGTCGAATATAGAGTAAACCGTGGAAACCGGAGCTTACGCTCCGGGCCAGGAATGACCGGAATCTCGCGGAGATGACTCGTTTTCACGGCTTTTATCACGCTAAGATGCGTTCGGTTGAATTTGCTCAGAAAGTGAGAGCCGTCGCGGATGTTGACGATCGTTGATTACGGAATGGGAAACCTGCGCAGCGTTCAGAAGGCGTGCGAACGTCTGGGCGTGGCTGCGGAGATTGCGGCGTCGCCGGAGGCAATTCGGGCCGCTGATCAACTGATTCTGCCCGGTGTCGGGGCCTTTCGCGACGCGATTCACGAACTGCAACGGCTCGACCTTGTTGAACCGCTGCGGGCACACATCCAGGCCGATAAACCGTTTCTCGGGATCTGCCTGGGACTGCAGTTACTCTTCGATGTCGGCTACGAGGACGGCGAATGGCCCGGTCTGGGAGTGTTCGCTGGGGATGTGGTGAAGTTCCCTCCCACGATCGATCTCAAGATTCCGCATATGGGATGGAATACGCTCGATTATGAGCAGCCCGACATCCCTTTGCTGGCAGGCATTCCGAACGGTTCGTCGGTCTATTTTGTGCACAGCTACTTCGTGCAGCCGCGGGATGCATCGCTTGTCGCCGCCCGGACAACTTACGGTGTGCCGTTCGTCTCGATGATCGCCCGCGGCAACGTCTACGCGACACAGTTCCACCCGGAAAAAAGCCAGAAGGTCGGCCTGCGCCTGCTGAGCAATTTCCTGGGGATTGCGAGTCCGGTCGTGACGGGATGAATGCTGGAAAATCCGAAACTCGAAATCCTAAGGAAATCATCAGCACGAATCTCAACCCGGTGCTGCTTCCTGCCTCTGGTTTCGAGTTGGGAACTTCGGATTTCCTTCGGGTTTTGTGCTTCGAATTTCGGATTTGATCTCACTCGGTTTCAATTCACACGAAAGCGTTCCGGGATGGAAATTCTGCCGGCGATCGATCTCCGCGGGGGGCAATGTGTGCGGCTGCGGCAGGGGGACTATGCCCAGGAGACGGTTTTCAGCGATAACCCCGGCGAGATGGCCCGCCGTTGGGCCGCAGAGGGGGCCACGCGGCTGCATCTGGTCGATCTCGATGGAGCAAAAGCGGGCCGCCCCGTGAATGTCGATGCGTTGCGGTCGATCGTGCAGGCGGTCTCGATCCCCTGTGAACTCGGCGGTGGCTTGCGGGATGATGCCTCGGTCGCGCTGATCCTCGAAGAGATCGGCATCGATCGGGCGATTATCGGCACGCAAGCCCTCAAGCAGCCGGAGTGGTTCAAGCAGCTGGTTCAACGCTATCCCGGTCGGGTTGCGCTGGGGCTCGATGCCCGCAACAGCATGGTGGCGACCGCGGGATGGCTCGATGTCTCTTCGACATCTGCTTTCGATCTCGCGGCTCAGTTTCGCGGACTTCCCCTGGCGGCGGTGATCTATACGAACATCGCGAACGACGGAATGATGCAGGGGATCGATGCAGGAACGCTCGTCGATCTGGAACGGTTCGCCTCGGAAGGCTTCCCGACGATTGCCTCAGGTGGAGTGACCACGCTCGAAGATGTCCGCACGCTGCTGGCAATTGCTCAACGCCAGCCGCAGTTGACCGGTGCGATCATCGGGCGTGCGCTCTATGAGGGGACCATCCGCGTGTCCGAGGCTGTCGCACTCACCACGACCCATTGAGTTCGGTGCGGATTGTCTAATTCGTGTGAGGCACACGTTGTTGCCGCAGGTCGACAGGTCTGCGGAAGAGTCTGGCGTCATCGCTTCGGGAAGCGGTCGCAGTGGTAACGCTTGAGCCCCGCATGCTGTCTGTGACGCGCCTGCGGTTTGTAACGGCAGGATGTTGACGCGAGCCACTCTTTGAGAGAATCGGCTTCCTGGGGGCATCCCGATTTGCCTGCAGAGAATCGCGACCTAGGTTTACCGGAGGACGGAGTGTCCGTGGCATTCGAATCCGGTATGCCCCCGTTCCCGACAGGTCGCAAACATGCTTAGCCAATTACCGACTCGTGGCGTCACCGGCGGCGACATGATGACCGTGCAACTGAATCAGTTGCGCGTGGGTGCGGTGCTGCGTGCACCAATCCATGACGCCCATCCTGGTCGTCATCATGTCCTGTTGTTGGCTGCCGGCCGTACGCTCTCGGATGCGGAGTTGCAGGCACTGCAGCGCCGTGGCGTTAAGCAGGTCCTGATTCATCGCTCCGAATACGACAATGTCGTAAACGGTGGGAGCGGAGGCGGGAATGTCGGCGCACCCGCGCGGTCCTCAACATCCCGGCCAACAGCGAGTCGCCTGGCAGCGACTCCAGCGCCGCAGGCCAAGCCTGCCGCCCCCGGCTTCCGTCTGGATCGTGATTCGTATCTGCATGCTCTGCAGCCCGCACAAAAACTCCAGCGCGATCCGCAACGGGCGACCGAATTCGCCAAGACATTTGACTCCAACGCAAGCGACGCTGCTCAGATCTTCGAAGAATTTGTCGACGGTGGCCGTCTGGCTCCCGAACGCGTTGCCAGCATTCCTGATCAGCATCTGCAACAACTGGCCGCCGATCTCGACGAATTCGTCAGCCGCGGCGTGCAACCGGTGGCCCGCGGCTATCCGAGTCGCCATGCGCTGCAGACCTCGATGCTCGCCGAGACGATCGGCACGCTGATGGGTCTGAAGAAGGACGAACTGATTGACCTCGGTGTCGGCTGCATCCTGCACGATACCGGGATGCTGCTGGTCCCCGAGCACCTGCATCGGGCGGATCGTCCGCTGTTAACGGCGGAACGGCTGGAACTGCAGAAACATCCGATCTATGCCGCCGACCTGCTCAATCGCTGCCATCACGTTTCGCATGGTGCGAAGATGGTTGTCTACCAGATGCACGAGCGGATCAACGGAACCGGCTATCCCCGGCAGCGACAGGGATCACAGATTCATCCGCTCGCCCGGATTGCTGCGGTGGCCGATACTTACCTCGCGATGGTTTCCCCACGCACATTCCGGGCCGGTCTCCCGCCCTATCAGGCCGTGGAAAAGCTGTTGTTTGCGACGCGACAGGGGTTCTTTGATCCAGCAGCCGTGCGGGCGCTGCTGCACGCCGTTTCGCTCTTCCCCATCGGGTCGCATGTTCGCCTGAGCGATGGTCGGACCGGGCGTGTGATTCGCGGGAATCGTGACCGGTTTGCGCAGCCGGTCGTCGAAGTCCTGGATTTGAATGGTGCTATGCCGAGCGTGGAAACGATCGACTTGAGTCAGCGTACGGATTTGCTTGTGACCGCAGCCATCGACTCGCCGCAACCAGTTGAACCGTTGAGTGCTCCCCAACCGGTCGCCACGTAGTCCCGCGATGGATCGTTTGCGCGTCGTCGTCCTGTCCGTTCGGATCATCGTCACGGATTGCAATCAAGCTGATGGCACGACGAGTGCCACGCGGATGTCCATCACATTCGTGTGCGTCGGCCCCGTTTTTATCAGGCCGCCGGTGGCTTCCAGGAATGGATAAGCGTTATTGATCGCCAGGAAGGGCTCTGGCGACAGTCCTTGCACACGGGCGGCTTGCTGGACTTTGGCGTCGATCACTGCACCGGCCGCATCCGTCGGACCATCTTCTCCATCGGTTCCGCCGGATAACAGCACGAGACCTGTCAGGTCGTCGTCTTTCCAATGCTGTAGTGCAGCGAGCGCAAGTTCCTGATTTCTCCCGCCGCGGCGTGGACCGGCAAATGGTGCGAGTTGCACCGTCGGTTCGCCTCCACTGAGCAGGCACCAGCCACGGCCATCGACCGGGGTGTGCCGCAATTCGTCACAGCGTTCTGCCAGTTCGACGCCCAGTTCACGGGCAATCCCCCGACGGTTGGTTTCGCTGCTGGCGATCGTCCAGCCGCGGGCGAGGGCAGTCTGTCGAGCCGCTTCCAGCGCCGTCGCATTGTTGCCGATGATCACGTGTCGCACGTGCACACGGGAGGGTTGTTGTCGAACAGATGAGGCGTCAACGGTCGTGAGTTGCTGCCAGACGGAATCCGGTACTTGGCTGCGAACCGGGACATAGCGGGCCAGCAGATCGACCAGACTTCCGACTGCGGGTGCATCGGTCCAGGCGGGTCCCGATGCAATGACCCCCAGCGGATCATCAATCACGTCCGAAATCACCAGTGCGAGCGCTCGCCCTGCGGGGAGGGCGCGGGCCAGTCCCCCCGCTTTCACACGCGAAAGCGCCCCGCGAAGGGCGTTGAGGTGTTCAATCGGTGCCCCCCCCAGCATGAGGGATCGCGTCACAGCCTGTTTGTCAGCCAGGCTGATACCTTCGACCGGAGCCGGCAACAGCGCGCTCCCGCCACCCGAGAGCAGGATCAGGCAGAGGTCTTCCGGTTGGAGTGTACGGACCAGGTCCAGCATCGCGGTCACCCCGGCCACACCCTCCATCGTCGGTTCATTGACTCCCGCGGGGCGACCGGCACGCAACTCGATCCGTGCCAGGGGGCGGACACAATCGGCCGGGACATTGAGCAAACCGAAGATCCGATCGAACACCGGAGAGGTCTGCAGCGCCGCTTCCAGTCCGGCAGCCATTCCGGCACCCGCCTTGCCGCCACCGATCACGAGGATGCGGCCCAGATTGGCTAACGGGAAGACCGTTCCGGCAATCGTCAGTTCCGTCGCTGTGCAGGACACAGCGGATTGCACCAGCCGCGCAGAATCGACGGCATCGACTCCTGCCTGCCAGATCGCGCGGGCTTCTGTGCGTAAGTCTGCGAAGGAAAACGATGAGGAACTGCAGGTCACAATCGATGCCAGTTCAGGATGCGGAAGAAACGTCGCCTCGATTGTGACGAACGGCTGCACGAGTGCCAAGCCGCGGCGCTCGCTCAGCGATCAGTGGTGTCGACCGGAGCCGCGAGCTCGGCTTGGAGTTCGTCAAACAACGAATCATCCGCTTCCTCGTCGATTCGTGAACGAGCCAGCAGCCAACGGGGGTCAGTTCCGACACCGGCAATTTGTGTCAATCGCCAGACACCATCCGGTTGTCGCCGGAGTGTGACGGTCGGGGCCAGTTCGTATCCCCCCCGTTGAATGGTGACTACGACGGTCGCGCCGGTCCCGTACATCTGGACCACTTGAATGTGGAGTGCGGTCTCAGCGAGCGGTTCAGAATGGCCCGTCCAAGCCTCGCGAGGGAGACGCTGGCGAACCTCGGGTTCGATGAGGTTGAGCGCGGCCTCATTGTCACCGTTGATGAGGGCCTGGAAAAAGGTCTCCACGGTCGCGCGGACCGGTTGTTCCTGCCACGTCCGTTGCATGGTCCGGACGGACCAGAGCACGAAGAAGAGACACGTCGCGCGCAGCGCCCACGTCAGTCGAGTCGCCGAAGGCCGGCGCTGCAGCGTCGACGGGATCGTCAATGGTCGATCCCCGGGCATGTCACGCACCGGGCCGCAGTCGCATGTAGGCGCTCAGGATTTCGTAGAGATCGGCTGAGACGCGGACTTCATCGTCTTCGAAGTCCTGCAGAAAGGTTCGATCCCAGCGACCCGCATCGCGGAGGGCACGGGTGATGTCACCCAGCCGCATCGTGATCTGCGGTTCGGGCAACGGAAGAGTATCAGGCTCATCGCCGGTAAACAGCCGCAAACGATGTCGCATCTTGCTTCCCTGCCGAGTGGACCCATCCGTGGTTCACGAAAGATACTCTTTCGCGGTCCGATCGCCTGACGGTGCGCAGTGACAAGTAGATCGACTGTCGGTGGGGGAAGACTTGATGACTTTTTTGAGGAGATCGAGAAGTCGCAGGAAGCTGGACGTAACGACTGAGACGCCGTTGGGGTAAGCGGTGTTTCGCAGCGGCAAGGTCTGCCGGTTATCGGCTGGTCGTCGCGATGGTGAGCACAGGGGGCTGCCCGCGGTGAGTCCTGGGGCGGGAGTCGAGCGCCGGGACGCTGGTCAGCCCCGTTCCTGCTGGTAGATTGCGAGAATGACGTCTTCGACGGTCTTGAACTTCTGTTTGCTGCGTCCCACGACATCGAGCTTTTCACGGGCTTCGACGGCGTTATATCCCAGGCTGAGGAGCGCCTCAAACGCGTCGTTGAGCACCGATCGCTCAGCGGCAGGAGTTGCCGGAAAATCCTTGGCGACCATCAGGGCGAACTTGGTCATCTTGCGGCGGAGCTTGGCGACGATCCGCTCACTCATCGCCGGGCCAATGCCGGGGAGCAGACTCAATTCCTTGATGTTCTGCTGTTCAATCGCATCCGCGACTTCCCGCACCGGGCGAACCATCGCCCGGAGCGTCTTCTTCACCCCCATCCCGTCGACCGAACAGACGAGTTCGAAGAACTCCATCTCCGCTTCACTGAGGAAGCCGACCAGCCGCGGCGTGAGCCGTCCCTGCTGCGGATTTCCCTCGATGTACTCGATCGTCTTCAGCGTCACGGTCTGGTTGAGTTGGGCCTGCAACTGCCGTCGCACGAACTCGGGGATGAAGACTTCGTACTCGAACGCTCCGATATCAATACGGGCGTCCCCTTCGTCCAGTCGGACCAGCGTTCCGGTAATGCGGGTAATCAAGCGGGCATCCTTTCCTCTCGATGGCTGCAGACGATATGGTAGGCTGAGTGAGTTTGAGTGAACAGTCAAGAACTGAGGGTGTATGATGCCGCCTGGAGCAGTTCACAAGCCATCACGAACTTCGAACAAAGCCGCCAGCGCTCCTGTCGTAGCAACTGCCAGTGGCAGCAACAACACCGCGACTCCCCCCTGCCGTGTCCGCGGAGGAAGTCGTCGAGCGAATGCCGCAGTTTCCCGTGAGGACCATCACGGTCGACCAATACGAGTATCTGGTCGAGATCGGGTTCTACGGCGATGCCCGGGTTGAACTGCTGGACGGGTTCGTGAGAGACAAAATGACGCATGGATCGCTGGCGGCTTCGATCATCATGACGCTGACTCGCCTGTTGATCTGCAGCGTCAATGAAAAAGCGGCGGTGCGAACGCCGTTACCACTCAAATTGCGTTACAGCGAGCCAGAGCCCGATATCGCGATCGTGGTCGGACCTGCATCACGCTATCGGAAGCATCATCCCACCGCGGCGGAGACTCTGGTTGTCATAGAGGTCTCGGACTCGACGCTCGCGCAGGATCGCGGTCAGAAGCTGCGGATGTATGCTGATGCGGGAATCCGCGAGTACTGGATCGTCAATTGCGTTGATCGGCGGATTGAAATCCACTCCTCTCTGTCGGATGCTACCGGGGAGCTTCGTTACAAGAAGCAGACCATCGTCGAGATTGGAGAGTCTGCAAGCATGAAAATGAAAGGGCAGACGCCGATCGAGGTTGATGTCGCCCTGTTATTCGAATAAGCCTCCTGCACCAGCGGTGCTACTCCAGACGGCCGTGGGAGTGCGGTTCATTTTCATAACTTACGAGTCAATCAAGGTCGTCAGCGGATTCCGCGCCACGTAATAGTGGCAGAGGGCGATCGCGGCGGCGTCGGCGACGTCGTTGGGTTCGAGGATGGTCGCCAACCCGAGTTCGTTCTTGATCGCGAACTGGATCTGTTCCTTCGAGGCCTTTCCGCTGCCCGTCAGGAGCCGTTTGATCTGCGTCGGCGGGTAATGGACGACGGGGAGCGCGTGATCGCGGGCGACGAAGAGAATCGCGCCGCGGGCGTGGGCCATCAGCACGGCCGTCTTCGGGAATTGACCATGCGAAAAAACAAGTTCGATCGCCAGCACATGGGGACGGAACTCGGTCACGACTTCACGAAGACCGCTGGCAATCTCGAAGACCCGCTCGGCGAGCGTCTTCGACTGTGTCGAGCGGATCACGCCCCCTTCCCGCAGCCGTGGACCATGTGCCGTCCGCTCCAGCACCGCGTAACCGGTCCGGTTCAATCCGGGATCGATGCCGAGCGTAAATTCACCCATCCGTGGTCGCTTTCTCGGCGATTCAGTCGTCGCGCGCGGCCCGCGCCAGTGCATGCAAGGCATCAGCCGGTCCGAATTCGACAGTAGGTGGCGGTGCCGCGCCGCTGTCGACCACCAGCTTGGGGGTCATCCACTCCGGGACTTTCAGCTGATTGCGATCCAGCCGGGTCCCCAGATGGACGACTAGCAGAATTTGTCGTTCGTTCATACCTGGGAGAAGTTTGTGCCGACCACCCATGTTCCTGGTTTCGCTGAGCGTGATCTGCCAGTCGTAGCAGAGAGTTTCGCTGGTTCCGAAGAAGGAATTCGGAGCATCGAAGCCTTCTCCATCGTCGACAAAGACTTTGGTCGCCGGGAGCTTCAAGCGATCCAGCGCATCGATTAGCCGCTGTAGATCCGCAGTCTTACCGCGGTAGAAATGCGTCGCCGCATAATGGCCGTCCCACCACGTCGGAGCATCGATGTAGTGCCCGCCGACCGTCGGCTGCAACTTCAGGATCTCCGTGATTGCTTCCGCCTCCGGCCACCCATACCCAAGGGCAATCTTTCCCGGCTGAATCGGCCCGGCAATCACCAGCGCATCAGCCGGACGGACGGATGCCACCACCAACGCGCAGGTCACACTCAACAAGGCGATGGAACGGAGCATGTCAGTCTCCTGACTGGAAGTGTTTCAGACCACGACGGTAGTGTGACGCAAGTTCCGACCAACGAGTTCCCGTATCAGTGTCGCCTGTTCGCATTTATCCCCGCCGCCAGAGGGTTTTGTCCGGGCGGTCTTCCACCGTGATTTTCAGTTCGGTCAGTTTGGTGCGGATCAGGTCGGCGACGGCGAAGTTTTTCGCCTTCCGCGAATCGGCCCGGATTTGCAGGATCAACTGCATCAGGCCATCGACTAACCCATCGTCCTGACCATTCGCTTGAGTCTTCGCGACCCGGAACACTCCGAGAAGCTGCGCGAGTTCCTTCAGAATCGTCATCCCTGAAGTGAGGGCCGCGACCTTGTCGGCTGCGGGTGTCCCCTGATCGAGCTTGTTGTCGCCGATGAACGAGTTCAACGACTTGCGCAGATCGAACAGCGCCCCGACCGCGCCGCCGGTGTTGAAGTCGTCGTCCATGGCATCGAGGAACCGGGTGCGCAGCGCGGCCCAATCCTCAAGACCCACGGATGGCGATCCGTGGGCGTCCGCACGCGTTCCCGGCGACTTCAATGCATAGAACGACGTCCCCGCGATCCGCTCATAGGTCTCGAACAGCCGATAGAACCCTTCGAGGCTCTTGCCGGTTTCCGCGAGGCGTTCGTCGCTGAAGTCGATCGGGCTGCGGTAATGCGTGGCCAGCAGGAAGAAGCGGACCGTTTCGGGATCGTGAACCTTGAAGAGTTCCTTGACCGACGCAGCCCCCTTCGACCCGGCGAGCTTATTCGCTTCCTGGGCCGCTTGACTGGCAACGAGGTCCCCGTCCCGGCTGTGTCCGCCACCGACTTTCCCCGCTTGACCGCTGGCCTGCATCAGACCGTTGTGCAGCCAGTAGCGGGAGAACGGCTTGCCCGTACAGCTTTCTGACTGCGCAAGTTCGTTCTCGTGATGCGGGAACATCAGGTCGAGACCGCCGCCGTGGATGTCGATCTCGTCGCCAAGAATTTTGCGGGCCATCGCTGAACATTCGATGTGCCAGCCGGGACGTCCCGGTCCCCACGGGCTGTCCCACGCCGGTTCACCCGGTTTGGAGCCTTTCCAAAGGGCAAAGTCGGCCGGGTGGTGCTTGCCGTCGAGCGTTTCTGCCCGCGTCCCGGCGAGCATTTCGTCCAGGCTGCGATGGCTGAGCTTGCCGTAGTCTGCGTCCTTGGTGCACTCGAAGTAGACGTCCCCGTTGAGCGGGTACGCGTACCCTTTGGAGATCAGGATGCCGATGATCTCCTGCATTTCCTTGATGTGCTGGGTCGCATACGGGAAGTGATCAATCCCGTCGACCGCCATCGACTTGAGGTTGTCGAAGTAGTCCTGCGTCATCAGCTTGGCGAGGGCGTCGACGGTCGTGCCGAGCTCTTTCGCCTTGTTGATGAGCTTGTCGTCAACGTCGGTGATGTTGACGACCCAGGTGACTTGGTAGCCGCTGTAAGTCAGATAGCGTTTGATCGTGTCGAAGATGACCGGGCCCACCATGTGGCCAATGTGTGCCGGCTTGTAGACCGTGGGACCGCAGAGATACATCCGCACGCGGCCGGGTTCGACGGTCTGAAAGTCTTCTTTTTGCCGGGTGAGGGTGTTGTAAACACGCAGGGGCATCGTCGCATCGTCCGTGAGAGGCTGTTAGGGCGGTTCGAAACGTCCGTAATCCGCCGCCGGGAAAAAGATAGCACGTCCCCGCAACTGCGGGAACACCGGGTTGTGCTGTCGCAGACGACACTCAACGTGGCGACTTTCGGTGCTGTTGAAGCAGAAGCTCAACATCAACGAGATCCTGCGGCCGGGCTGAGGCCCGTTTGGAACGAATCAAATCTCTCCGTCCTAGCACAGGGAAGCGAACGTTCTCGCTGATGCGGTAGACCCGGTTCTTCCAGGCGGTAGCGAATCTAACACCGGGGATCCGACTCATGACGTCTAATGGGATGATGTCGTTGAAGCCGGAAATCGGTGTCTTCAACATACGTTCGGGGGTCGTGAGGTCAGCCGTCCACATCCTCACATCGCGCAGCGCATCGAGCACGCGCGCTGCATTTCCGAGCGTCGGTTCGATCAAGATATCGAGATCAAATGTGTTCCGTGGAACGCCGTGAGCTGCGACTGCGTTTCCGCCGATGACCAGATACTTCACCCTCCGGGAATTCAAGGATTTCGCGAGTTTCCGAAAGGGTTCGAACATTGGTTTTCCTGGGGAAGCATCCCCCGTTCAGATCCCACGCAAACTGTTGCGCGGCCGCGAGCCACTCCATCTGCTGACGACTTGAGAGTGATTGGAACCAGCGAGTTCGTTCCGCCAGTGAGGTTCCGGATTGCTCGTGGACCACATGATACTGATACCCGGCCCGACGTGAATGGTCGGTCGGTTGATTCGCTTTCATTGTTCGCCTTAAAACGCGGGTTCCGTCAGCGACTCATACAACTCCGGCCGCTCCTCTTGCAGCCATTTCAGAAAATCCCGCAGGGCCGTGAAGCGTTTCGCACGGCGGTCGGCTTCGAAGAGCGGGTCGGGGTTGAGGATCGTGGCTTCGACGACGGAGACGAACGCCCCTTCGCCATAATCGTAGCCGAAATCGGTCAAGTCTTTACCGCAGAGACCCTTCAGGCCGAGGTTTCCGAAGTAGCGCGGGTAGAAGCGATCGTGCTGGACCGCCTGAATCAGTCGTCTGAGGGCTCGGCTGTCGCCGAGTTCGCCGAGCGATTTCGCCGCAACGTTGCGTATCTGCTCGTCTTCCTGGCGGTCGGTCAGTTGCTGCCAGAGCACGGCGCGGGCTTCGGTCCAACGCTGCGTGCCGACCAGGAATTGGCTTTCGTAGCGAATGGAACTGTCTGGCGAGAAGTGGCCTGCACGGAGCACGTATTCTTTGAGACGCGGATGGTCGGGGGCGAACCGTCGCAGCTGCGAGAAGGCTTCGCTTCGCACTTTCGAGGACGATCCTTGCTCGACAAGCAGCAGCCACATTGTGACCACATCCTGGCCCGTCTCCGGGAATCTCTGCGCGATTTCCGAGCGGGCACGCCAGTGATCGGTTTCCTGGAACTCCGCGATCATGGCCAACGCTGGCGGTGACAATCGGGCCGACTCGATCGCCAGCAAGGCTGAGACCGGCGGTTCCGCATCAACGGCTCCGCACGCTGTCAGGAAGAAGGCGGTCATCCATGTCATAGCAGGTTCCTTTGCTGACGATTGACCACGATCTCCAAACGATTTACGGCGCGGTTTCTCGCCAGATTTCCTCGAACTGCTCGGTGATCTGCAAGCGCGCGGCCCATGTCCGCAGGTACGGTTCATCGAGCGCGCCCTGAGTAAATCGCACGTCCATAATATCGCCGATGTCACGAGGTCGTCGGGCGATCGCTTTCAGCAGAATCAGGTCTTCGGGGCTAACGACGCGAACTTGCAGTTCGTCAATCTCCGCGACCGATCCACGCACAATCGCCGACTCCAGAAAGTCCGTTTCGCCGAGAAAGACGTCGACGGGAATGCTATTGCCACCGATCAGCAGATGATATTTTATGAGTGGCATCTCCGCGACTCGGTCAACCCATCCGGTACGATAGATATCCGGAACCGTATACCCCAATTCCTCGAATCCGTCGAAGAGCCCATCCAGACGGTCGCGTGGAATCGTGATCGCAAAATCGATGTCATAAGTCGGCCTCGGGATCCCGTGGGCGCGCACGGCCAGTCCGCCCATGACGACATAGGGGATGTGGAGACGATGGAACAGAGCCGTGATCTCGCGCAGGGATTTGATCAATTCACTCATGGCGTGTGACTGCTCCGGGAGAGCGCTTCCAGAATCCGTTCGTTGCGCAGGTCATTCTCCCGACGGATCAACTCGAAGCGTCGGCGGACGACATCGGGATCGCCGCGGAGCAGGTAGGGTTCGTTCTCCTCGATCATCTGCAGCGTCAATTTCAACCGCTCACCTGGGGTCATTCGCCGGTACCGCTCCAGTTGCTCGGCACTCATCATGATGCGACTCCTCTTATAGCGGGGCGATACAGCAGCACCGTCGCGTCGGCGTCGATCGCTTCCTCGCGGCCGATTGGGCCGACTTGTTCGCCGGTTTTCGCTTTCACGTTGACTTGATCGCGCGCGATCCCCAGCAACCTGGCGACACGCTCGGCGATCGCAGTTTTGAACGGCGATAGCTTGGGCCGCTCGGCGTGGATCGTCGCGTCGAGATTGGCGATCTCCCAGCCGCGGCGGCGGACCTCGGCGACGGCAGCCGTCACGAAGACCGCTGAGTCAGCCCCTTGCCATTGTGGATCGGTATTCGGGAACCACTCGCCGATGTCGCCCAGCGCCAGGGCACCCAGCAGGGCATCGGTGATCGCATGCAGCAGCACGTCGGCGTCGCTGTGGCCATCGAGCCCGCGCGGGTGGGGGATCGTCACCCCGCCGAGAATCAACGGCTTCCCCTCGATCAGCCGATGCCGATCGTGGCCTTGTCCAATGCGGAAGGGCGGCGTGGTCACAAAAATTCTATCCTGACGTGATGAAATCGAGAGACCCCGCGCTCGCGCTTGGGGCTGTGTTCGCGTTTATCGTATGTCGTTCATCCCGTTCGGGAAAGCGCGATCCGGGACTCGGATTGACCTGTTCGCCGGTTCTGACATAAAAACCGGTTCCCCTCTCGTTCTCCCTTCAGTTGAAAGCCACTCCCGGTGTGTTCTCCCGGCCGAGTCGCTGCGCGAATGGGCGGCGGGTTGACGTTGTGGACGTTGACCGCTGTGCTGGGAGGCTGCGCGCTCTTTGGTTCCGCAGAACTGCCGCTGTCGAAGACTTCGAATCGTCCGGTGTTGCCCCCGCTGCGTCCTGCGGCCGATGCTGTGCAGCTCCAGATCGTCTTCATCGAACGTCCGGTCGGCGACACCCTGGCTGCAGACCTCGTCTGGAAGGAAGTTGATACCGTCGGCGCATTGCCGATGCAGACCCGGGCGAAATTGCTCGACCACGGCTTCCGCGTCGGTCAGGCGGGTGCGAGTCCCCCCCCTGCCCTGCAGACGCTCCTTGGAATGACGGACGAGATCACGAATCTCGATGAAGGGGACGAATTCGGCTTCCGGGGTCGGCGGCTGGGGGTTCGCAATGGTCAGGAGACCGAGATTCAGACGAGCGAAGTCTGGCCCGAACGGGCGATAGAGTTTCGGACCGAGCGCGGCGACGAGACGATCGAGTTCACGCAGGCCCGTTGTGTGTTACGGTTGAAGCCGGTCCGCCAGGCGAACGGCTGGGTCCGGATCGATTTGACGCCGGAAGTCCATCACGGCGAGTCGCGAATGCGGCCGACAGCCGGTGAAGAAGGCTGGGCCCTCAAAGGGGGCCAGAAGACCGATGTGCGTCACGACCTGAAGTTCAGCGTGATGTTGAACACGGGAGAATTCGCCGTCATCTCCGGCGACGCCACACGCCCGGAAACCCCCGGCGCCAGCTTCTTTGAACGTCCCACCGAAAACGGCGGGCGTGTGCAGCGAGTCCTGGTCTTACGCCTCGCCGATCCAGGCCAGGCGACGGACGAGAGCCGTTGAACGTTATCACTCGTTCCCATGCTCTGCGTGGGAACGTCCCGTCTTGGATGCTCTGCGTCCTCTTCGCGTCTTGCACGTGTGCCACGGGCGGAAGAGCCCAATCCCGTTCGGCACGGGATTTGCGCCATGGGAATTCCGTTGGAGGATGGGATGCCAATTTGACGGTGCGGTGCGATGGCCGAGATGGAGCGGATTGAAGGCCTCAAGCTGCTCAAGCGGCTGGAACCGTTGTTGTCGCGTGTGCGCGAGAGCGGTTGTCAGCGAGATCGAGCGGGCAATCGAACGTTGTTTTTCGATCAGGCCTGTGCACTGATTCTGCTGACGTTCTTCAATCCGACGCTCTCCTCTTTGCGGGATTTGCACCAAGCCAGCCGCTTATCGGCGGTGCGCCGCAAGCTGGGAGTATCCCCCACATCGCTCGGGTCGCTGTCCGAAAGTCTGCGGGTGTTCGATCCGGCGTTGCTGGTCGAGATCATCCAGGAATTACTCGCGCAGATTCCCGACGTGGCATCCCGCGTGCCAGAGTTGCAACAGCTCCGGTTCATTCCCACGGCGGTGGACGGGACGTTGCTCAAGCAGTTGCCGCAAATCACCCAGGCTTGCTTTGCGACGCGACGCGACCAAGGCTGGAAACTGCACACGCACTTCGAGATTCTCCGCGGCGTCCCGGTGCGGGCGACGCTGACCGATGCCAGCAATCGCGGGTCTGCCAGCGAACATGGCGTCCTGCGCCGCACGTTGGAAGCGGACCGTTGCTACATCACGGACCGCGGTTACGAAAGCTTCGCGCTCTTCAATGAGATTGTGGCGGCGGGGAGCGGCTATGTCTGTCGGGTGAAGAACGACCATCATTTTCAGCGGGAACCGGAGCAGACTCCGACGCGGCTGACGCCGGAAGCCATCGCAGCCGGGGTGCTGAGCGATGACCGCGGGCGGATGGGTTCGTTGAAATCCGTGCGGATCGAACATCCGAACCATCTCCAGCGACGAATCGTCGTCTCGATCCCGCCCCACCCCAAACGCGGCGGTCGTCGCCGTGCGGCCGCCTCGCAAGACCTTGTGCTGGTGACCAATCTGCAGGATGTGCCCGCCGAGATCGTCGTGCTGCTGTATCGCTTTCGCTGGCTGATCGAGCTCTTCTTCCGCTGGCTCAAGTGCGTGCTCGGCTGCCGACACCTGCTGAGCCAATCGGCCTCGGGGATCGAAATCCAGATGTATTGTGCATTGATCGCCTGCCTGCTCATTCAACTCACGTGTCCGTTTCGACCCACGCAGTGCACATACAAGCTGCTCTGTCTCTACCAGCAAGGCTGGGTGACGGAGGCAGAGCTGCAAACGCATCGACAGGAACGCGCTGCTGCGGAAATCGCGCCCTGAAATCAACTCGTGGAGACGCCGGACGCTCCCACCGAGTCCCTTCACGCTGCGCGGTCACTCGACCGCAGCGTACGGCACACCAAACACCGTGACCGCCAGACCGTAGCCACTCCCGAAAATGCGACCACCCACCCCACTGACCAAAGGCACCACCTAATCCCGTGCCGAACAGGATTGGGACAAGCCGCCCGTGGCGTTCGGCGGAGCGACATAAAGCCGATGTTGTAGGGATCGGCCCCAGAAAACCTCTTGCGGCTGCATCGCCGGGTGGGCGAAGACGCCGACTGGGGCCACCCTCAGTATGGATTGATTGAGTGGGGGATCGGTTGGCTGGAGTCTTTGGGTGGCTGGCGTCGGAGTCTTCGACGACCCAGAATCAGGACGTGGCGTTTCACCTGACCTCTGGCCAATCAGTCCGGATCGCGGAGCGGGCTGATGCCCTGCTATTCGTTGCTGCAGACAAAGACTGGGTCGTCGAAGATTCCGACACCAGCCACCCTTGCCATGCACTACGTAGTAAACTCTTTCTGGAACGGAGCCCCAGATTCAGAACTTACCCCAGCCATCTATGAAGAGGGATTTGTCAAGCGGTCTTGGGTGTGTTCTTGGGATTCGAGGTTGGTGTGCGGTAGCGATGCGCTCAACCATCTATTCGGGATCGTCGAGGGTCGACGGATCGACGTGCTCGGCGTCGCCA
>JBGATC010000068.1:0-27242 GCA_044229335.1 Planctomycetaceae bacterium
CCGCTCTGCGGAACGCCGCCCTCGGATGTCTCCGCGCTGATGCCACCGGCAATCTCGCCGCCACCTTACGCAGCCACTACCGGAAACCCCAACGCCTCTTCACCAAACTCGGCCTCTTGTAAAAGGCGCTCGCCCTGGTTGGCGATCCGGGACATCGTGTTGATTGGTCTGGGGAATGTCGTGGGGATGAGGGGGCGTCGTTCGGTGACGTGCTGAAGGCGGGAAATGTGAAGGCGCGGAAACCAACCCAACGCAACCTCCACAGGCCAACCGCTCACGACACAATTCACTTCACTCCACCCTGGAATGCCGAAAGCCCATGCGGACACATGGCCGCGTACTGGTCAGTCAGCCACTCGACGCGAAAGTCTGCGTGGAGACTGGAAGTCGTCCTCAATTCTGATGGGTCTGCGACGGTCCAGATTATTCATCACGCTGGCTGTTGACGCGGCGTTCTGTACGTCACGTACGCCCAGCAATCCCGTTGAGCCTCTCTGTCCCTCTGGAGGACAGGCTTCAGCCTTTCACCCCTGCGGACAACCGATCCCAGCGCCGTACGACCGTTCGTTCTGGGCATTCTCTGCTGCTGTCGCCACAAAAAATTAAACTCTTGTGCAGTGTTCTTGCGATCCGTAAAGTGGTCTTAAGAACATCGGTGCATTCACGCGGAGCGGTTCCCATGCGTTTACGTTATCTCTTCGTCGATATGAACTCCTATTTCGCTTCGGTCGAGCAGCAATTGCGCCCCGAACTCCGGAACCGACCGATCGCCGTCATTCCCATGCTCGCCGAGACAACCTGTTGCATTGCAGCGAGTTACGAAGCGAAGTCGTTTGGCGTGAAGACTGGTACTAGAGTCGCTGAAGCCCGTCAGCTCTGCCCGCAGATTCAGTTCGTCGAGGCCCGGCCGGAAAAGTACATCGAAACGCATCACGCGATTGTGGACGCTGTCGAGTCGTGCCTGCCAGCGCCGGTCGTGCTGTCGATCGATGAGATGGTCTGCCAGCTTCGCGGTCCGGATCAGGACGAAGACGTGGCGGTGGAACTCGCTCTTGCCATCAAGCAGGCGATTCGGACCCGCGTCGGCGAAACGCTGCGGTGCTCGGCGGGGATCGGTCCCAACCGGATGCTGGCCAAACTGGCTGGCGATCTGCAGAAGCCTGATGGACTGACGGTGATTCACCCCGCCGATCTTCCCGACCGGTTGTACGGTCTGAAGCTGGACGACTTCCCGGGAATCGGTTCGCGAATGGCGCTGCGGTTCCGGCAGGCGGGGGTGACCACAGTCGAGCGCCTCTGCGATCTCACGGCGGCAGAGATGATCCGGCTGTGGGGCAGTCCCGTTCATGGGACGGCATGGTATCGGTTACTGCGGGGGGAAGACGTCCCGCCCCCGCCGACGCGGCGGCGTTCGCTCGGCCATTCGCATGTGCTCCCCCCCGATAGCCGCACGCCCGCCGGTTCGCGCGCGGTCCTGATGCGGCTGGTGCACAAAGCTGCGGGGCGGTTACGACAGACCGGGTATTGGGCACGGCGGGTTGCGATCGCGGTCACTCTGATGGGGGGCGACGACTGGCAGGCGCACACGGCGGTTCCCCTCTGTCAGGACACATTGACAGTTCTGGAAACCGTCAGCCGACTCTGGGAACGACGGCCGCCGGGGAAGCCGTTGAAGGTCGGAGTGACGCTGGAAGAACTCGTTTCCAGAGAGAACGCTGCTCCGTCGCTATTCGAGTCCGACCGCAAGCGTCGGTCCCTTTCGCAGGCGATGGACGTGCTCAACACGCGGTTCGGGATCCACTCGGTCTACTTTGGGGCCATGCACGGCCAGCAAACCCGCAACCACACCCGCATCGCCTTCACCCGCATCCCTGACTTGTCGCTGATCGATCCGTAAGCGGTGGCAGAAAGTGTCCCTGCCATGACAAACGAGGCAACCCCGGTCTGAGTCTCTGTCCGGGAAGAGCTCGCACCTGGGATTTGTTCTAGGCCCGGCGTTTACGCCGGGTGATGGCCCCTACCTGGGATCCACTCCAGCCCCATTCATGGGGCTTTTCAAGCGGAAGCCCCATGAATGGGGCTGGCCACAACATCAATAGATTACGCCCCAACCCGGCGTAAACGCCGGGCCGAAAAGACGATCCGCTGAGAGACTCTTTTGGGACCGTTGGTGAGAGTCAGAGCCGGTCGCGATTACTGGTTCGCGGCCTTCTTCTTTTTATTCGCACCGCCCGCGGGTGTTGCTGGCTTCCAGACATTTGCCAGTTCCGTGAACTCGTCGGTCTGACGCTGCCAGACTTGTTCCAGTTCGCGGACCTTGTCGGGGTGCTCGGCTGCCAGATTCTTCTGCTCGGCCCGGTCGGTCTTCAGATCGTACAATTCCCACGCATCCCCCTTGGCAGCGACGAGCTTCCAGTCACCGACGCGGACGGCCCGGTTCCCCTCGTGCAGCCACCACAAACTCTCGCGCTTGATCGCCACGTTCGCCTTGAATGCGGGGACCAGACTGCGGCCGGGGAGGGCCGGAAGCGGTTTCCCGGCCAACTCGGTCGCAGCTTTGACTCCCGCCAGTTCCAGCACGGTCGGCACGATGTCGATCAGGTGCGCCGGCGTGTGCCGCAGTTCGTTCTTTGCAGCGATTCCCTGCGGCCAGTGCACGATCAGCGGCGTGCTGATCCCCCCTTCATGCACCCAGGTCTTGTGCCGTCGGAAAGGCGTGTTCGAGGCGCTCGAAAACCCTGGTCCGAGACAGAGGTAACTGGCCGCACTGCCGGGAGGGGCCGCGGGATCGTGTCCCCCGTTCCGGACCATGATCTCGGCACTCGCCCCATTATCCGAGGCGAAGCAGATCAGCGTATTCTGGTCCGCGCCCATCGCCTTGAGTTGGGCGAGCAGCCGCCCAATCTCCTGATCCATGCGGTCGACCATCGCCGCGTGAATCGCCATTTTCGTTGCCTGGAACCGGCGTTGTTCCTCGGTCAATTCCGTCCAAGGCAACGGCCGATTGACTTCCCCCGGCCCGAGCTTTTCCAACGCCTCCGGGAAAGAGTAAGGAGGCCCGATGTTGCGTTCCAACGCAGAAAGGGGTGTCTCCAGCAGCTTGGTCTCGAGTTGGCGTGCATGCCGCGCACTCCGCATCGCTTCCCATCCAGCAAGATACTTGTCGCGGTACTTGGCGATGTCCTGCGGCATTGCATGCAGTGGGAAATGCGGCGCGATGAACGCCACATATTGAAAGAATGGCTGCTGCGGATGTTGAGTGTGGTGATCCTTCAGGCATTCAATCGCATGATCGACCGTCGCGATCGTCGTGTAGTACCCCGTTTCATCGGCTGCGGGCACGACCGGCACATCATCCAGATGATTTCCCTTGGCGGTGAAGAAGTTGCCCTGATTGCGGACATCCAGTGACTTGTCGAAACCGCTCGCCAGCACCGGTCCGTCGACATGCCACTTGCCGCTATGGTAGCTGCGATAGCCCGCCGACTTGAGCATTTCGGGCAACAGCTTGGCCCAGGGAGGGCGGACGGCCTGACCGCCTCCCGCAACTTGCGGCAAGGCATCGCGACGCACCTGCTGCGCGTAATACCCCGAGAGGAGCGCCGCCCGCGATGGCCAGCAGCGAGCCGTATTGTAGAACTGTGTGAACCGCAACCCCTCCCGCGCGAGCCCATCGAGATGCGGCGTCGCGATCTCTCCGCCATACACCCCCAGATCCGAATACCCCAGGTCGTCTGCCAGGACGAAGACGACATTGGGTCGCGGAGCCCGCGGAACCTGGTCGGCAGCGATCGCAGTTACGGACGACACGAACAAGGCCAGCATGAGCAGCAAGGGGTGGTTCATTGGGTTGCTCGTCAGGAAGAGAATTTTGGCAGCGATGATCCGCTGACCTTATCCTCTCGTTGTCTCCACGGCAACACATCCCCACCAACCGTCGGGGCGATCGACTTGTCACGGTAGGGTGGGCTGTGCCCACCGTCTTCCGGACAGAAGCTGTGGAATTCACCAGCGTGGACGCCAACACGAACGACCCAAGTTGAGAACGATGCCCTGCCCTAACCGTGAACCTGTGACTGGTCCGCGTGTCCAGCCACCACGACAACATTCTGAATCGAGACCGCTACGGAAGGAGGACCACGGCATGCGCACCGACATGGCCCAGGTCATTATCGAACGGCCGCGCTACGGCTCGTCCGACCCGTCACGCAAGAAGAGCTACCGCAAACTTCAACAGCGGACCCCGCTCGATGAGCAGCCACAACACGAACCGATGCTCGGTCGCTGGCGGGGAATGTCGAAGTCGCTCAACGAGCATCTTGGACCACTCCGTCGCTTCCTGCGATCCCGCGTGGGCCGACCGTGGAACAACGTCCATCGCGAACTCTGCGAGCACGTCTCGTTCGACAACGCGGTGCAGAAACACATCCTCGCGCACATCGATCAATATGTGTCGCGAATCATCGCCCGTGTCGGGGAGCGGATCTACACGCGCAGCTATCCCTGGGGCGGTCGTCCGCGAGCACTCCGTGCGGGTGAACTGTATGTCGACCCCGACACTGGCTACCTGCAGATCGTGAAGCTCATCCGTCGTCGTCGCGATCCCCAGCGGATCGCCCGTCCCGAGGGCCTGTACCTGCAACGCGAGGGGACCTGGTGGCAGGTCACCGTCCGACCACTGCCGAACGATCGACGTCACGGCTGGGACATCTGGCTGGAATGCCGACTCCAGCAACTTGATGGCACGCGCTGCGTGGCAACCTACGGCCAAGCGGTCTACGCCGTCGCGAAACGGCCACTGAATGCCGAGGAATCTCGTGAACTGCTCCGCCAGCACTGGTCCACCCTGCCCCGTCGAAAACACGGCCGACCGATCGTCGAGATGACTTAAGTGCTTCCCATCTTTAGAGAAACGGCATTCGCGTCAGCTCGCCATCAAGACCAACCATCAACTCCCGCAGAACGACATCCGCTCCCCAAACCGGCGGCTGGAGTTTGACTTGCATCCGGTCGTCGGATCGTCTACATCTACTCCACACGAACGGCGCAACCGTTCCACTCCCCGATAGCTCAATGGTAGAGCGAGCGGCTGTTAACCGCTAGGTTTTAGGTTCGAGTCCTAATCGGGGAGCCTTTGGTTTTTCTGCGAACGCAGAGACCCACCAGTTAACGCCCGGAACCCGAATTTCGGGTTCCGGGCGTTCGTCGTAAATGGCGTTGTCACAAAAGGATTTGCGACGACCAGCGCCGGGGTGGACCTCTCTCCGTTTCGAGAGAGATCAACCGGGGTGCGAGAGGAACCGTGAGGGTTCCCTTCGGACCCCGAAAATTCGCGCCAAAACTCTCTGACTCTCGGATTAACAGACCTCTCGGGGTTAACAGGGCGGTCCCTATCGGACCCCGAAAGGAACCCGCTCGAACTCTCTGGAGCCTGAACAGAATTTGAGCTTGGTCCCGGCTTCCGGATGAGGCGATATCATGGTCGACGTGGCAGACAGGTTGGCGCATTTGATCCCGGATCGGGAACTGGCCACGTTCTGCCGTCGCTGGCAGGTGCAAGAGTTGTCGCTGTTCGGTTCAGTGCTGCGAGATGATTTCTCCACCGGCAGTGACATTGATGTCTTGATCTCTTTCGACGCCAACGCGCCGTGGAGCCTGTGGGATCTGACGACGATGCAGGACGAACTCAGTTCCCTCTTCGGTCGTCAGGTCGACCTTGTGGAGCGCGAAGGTCTGCGAAATCCCTTTCGTCGCGAACGCATCCTCAGTACCCGAAAGGTGGTCTATGCCGCCGGACCGGGATGACAATGCTTCGCTCTGGGACATGCTCACCGCCGCGAAGGCCGTTGTGGGCTTCGTTCAAGGTCGGACACTGGTCGAGTATGTGACCGATCTGATGCTCCGGAGTGCCGTCGAGCGTCAGATCGAAATCATCGGTGAGGCCGCCCGGCGCATCTCAAAGGAACTCCAGGATGCGCACCCAGAAATTCCTTGGCGGCCGATCCAGGCTCAGAGACACGTGCTGGCCCATGAATACGGCGAGATCAATCACGATCGAATCTGGCGGGTGGCGACCGTCCACATCCCCGAACTGATCGGACAACTGGAACCGCTGATCCCCGCGCCTCCCGCGACCGAGCCCGAGGACAATCCATGAGCAATCCACTGCTCGACAGGATCACTTTCGATCCCCAAGTGATGGGGGGCAAGCCGTGCCTTCGCGGTATGCGCGTCACGGTGGGGACGATTGTGGGACTGATCGCCAGCGGTGCGAAACCCGAGGAAATCCTCGTCGACTACCCGTACCTGGAACGTGAAGATATCACTGCGGCTTTGTCTTACGCGGCGTGGCGGGTTCCCAAGGCCCAGGGAGGAACGATTCCATCCGACTTTTCCGACACGTCTGACGAGGCCCTCGCGGTCCAGTTGGAGTGTCTTCGTCGGATGACTCCCCAGGAGCGTTTGCGTCGGGCTTGCGCTTGGTCGGGCCAGGTGCGACGCATGGCGTTTGACGCCATTCGCAGGCGTCACCCAGAATATTCGGATGACGACGTTCGGTTCAGGTTCATCGAACTCACTTACGGCAAGACGCTTGCGGACGAAGTTCGTCACTGGCGAGGGGAGCAACGGCCGTGAGTGACTACGACGATCTTGTTTCTGCACTTTCGCCTGTTTCGGCGGCCCTCACCAGACTCGGCATTCGTCACTACGTCGGCGGCAGCGTCGCCAGTTCCTTTCACGGTGCTTCTCGATCCACGATGGATGTGGATCTCGTCGCCGACATGACCGACTCGCAAGTGTCGGAGTTTGTGAAATGCTTCGATCAGGACTTCTACCTCAGCGAACCCGCCATCCGGGACGCGATTCGGCGGAAGTCGTGCTTCAACCTGATTCACCTCCCCACGTCCTTCAAAGTCGACGTGTTCATCAGTCGCCAGAGGCCGTTTGACATCACCGCGATGAATCGGGCCACGGTGGAACATCTTGGTGACAGCCATGTGATCGAAATTCAGATCGCGACACCTGAAGACGCCATCATCAGCAAGCTGGAGTGGTACCGGAAGACCAACGAAACATCGGAACGTCAGTGGGATGACGTGACGCGCTTGCTGAAACTGCTCGGTGATTCCGCCGACATGGAGTATTTGACAGCGTCTGCCGAGTCCGTCGGCGTTCAGGATCTGCTGGAAAGACTCCTTCGCGAGGTCGGTACCTGATGTCGGCGCTGACGGAGTCACCCCGTGAATTCACCCCACCCTCAACCCCATGACGCCGACCCCGCGAGCGATGACATCCTCGACCGGATTCGGCGTCTGCACTGGTGCGGCATCTACACGCGGCAGTCGCGCGGGTCGAAGGATGCGTACAGTTCCTGCCAGGCGCAGTTCGAAGCCTGCCTGGCGTTTGTGAGCTCTCGATTCGATGACGGTTGGGTCTTCAACGGTCGTCGGTATGACGATGAGGCCGAATCGTCGGAGACGCTCGATCGGCCCGGTTTCCAGAGACTGCTGGAACACATCCGCGAAGGGAAGGTCCAGCGTGTCGTGATCCATCGGCTCGACCGGCTCTCGCGACGGCTTGCGGACTGCGCCCGGATCCTGCAGGAGTTGCACGATCTCCGAATTCCCCTCTCCATCGTCAAACAACCCGAGCTGAGTGGGTCAGCTGCCGACACGATGCTGCTCAATCTGATGGCTTCGTTTGCCGAGTTCGAGCAGCAGATGACTCGCGAGCGCATGGCTGACGCCCGCACGGCTCTCAAGCGACATGGCCGTCGAATCGCCGGGGTGGTGCCGTATGGTTACGAGGCCGATCCGACTTCCAAACAACTGCAGATTGTCAAGACAGAGGCCGACCACGTTCGCCAGATGTTTGAATGGGCTGCCGATGGCAAGAAGCCTGCAGAAATTGCTGCGATGGCCAACGACAGGGGCTGTCGCACGAAGCGGCGCACGTCGAAGAGCGGTCATGTCAGCGGGGGTGGCCGCTGGACCGCGCGGCAAGTGCTCGCGGTCATCTCTAATCCGGTCTACGCCGGGTTGATCCGCGACGGACAACAGCTTCGACCTGGCGCGCACGAACCGATCGTCGACCAGAAGTTGTTCGAGACGGTGCGAGAGACCGTCGCGTCCCGCCGCACGAGCTCACGCAATCGGACGGCTTCACCCATCGCCTGGCCGCTACGTGGCCTCTTGCGCTGCGGTCAGTGCGGCCGACCGCTGAGCCCCAGTATCTCCGGGTACAAGAATCTCCGCTACCGCTACTATCGCTGCCGCTCCGACGCGGGCGGAACACCGGCCTGCCAAGGCGTGTCCCTGCCGGCACACGAAATCGAGACGTTCGTCATGCGGGCGGTGGGCGTCGCGGAGTTTCATCCGTCGCCAACCGGGACGGACAACAACGATGAATCCGTGCGGCAGAATTTCCTTCGGCTTTGGCAGAAGCTCTTGCCCCAGGATCAATCAAAAGCGCTGCCCCGGCTGGTCCGCGAAGTGGTCTACGATCCCAAACGGTCCCGGATCACAATGACGCTCGATCCAGACGCCGTCGAACAGATGGTGCAGGCGGCCTCCTGCTCACCGGCTGATTGACATTCGCCAACAACGAAAGACGCAGAAACATGAAGAAGGATCGCGATCAGGTACGGGACATGGAGCAGGTCGTCCGGCGCGTGATGAAGTCGGTTGAGAAATACGACAAAATCGGAAAGGCCGAATTTGAGGCGATTCTCGGCCAGGTCGTCCACGAGGTGCAGAAGAGCACCGGTTTTGACAGGGACCGGGTTTCGGCCGCGACACCGAAGGTCATCGACGACATGCCGCGCGAGTATGGGAAGTTGAGCAACGAGCAACGGTCGTGGGACGCCATGATCGGCTACCTGTACGCCAAGCACCTGCAGGTGCTCGGCGTGCTGAAGTAACCCGCAGCCAACCCACCGGTTAACAGCCGAGACGGGGCTCTCTGTTCGCGCGAGTTGTTCGTAGATTTGCCGCTCGTTTCTGGACCCCTCGAATCCGCCTACGAACAAAGCGGCACATTCGCCACAGTGGTATCCATAAGCCTTTGCGAAATAAAGACTTGCGCAACACGCATGTTAACCCGCCGGTTGGCCCTGAGTCAGGGGCAATTTGAGGGATTCATCGTTGCGGAAGAAGCAGAAGAACCTGATCGAGCTGAAACGGTTTTGGCCAGCGCTTGAAGCGCTGCCGGGACTGGCTGCGGTCAAAGCGGAGTGGCAGTTGCATCTGGGCGATGAACTGCATTTCGCCGATGGTCTGCTCCAGCCACAGCCGCAGCTCGCGACGTCGTATCCCCGATTCGCTCCGTCGGGGAACGGGTTACCCTTGCGCGTGATCGATCACGGCAATGGCGATTTCGTTGGCGTATGCGAGGAGACCAGGGAGACCATCCCGCTGCGCCGCGATAACTTGCTTGTCTACGCGATTGATCGGCGTGCGCTTGCAGCCGCAGTGGCAACAGCGCTCCAACTCAAGCCGGTCCAGAATTTATCTGGCCATGTCAAGATGCCGTTTCCGGTTGGCCAATTAGAGTCGGCAGCCGGAGCTCGTTTCTTGGTTACGTTCGTCTCACCCCGAACTTCAGCCGAATTGCACGGCTTCGCCACCCTCTGGATCAGCGAGCAATCATCCCCATTCATCCTGCTGACGCCTACTCGGCGCTTCTGGACCACCGCGTCAGAGCAGATTCTCCAAAGCAATCAGTGTGCGCTGCTCTCGCTGCACGATTCAATTGCGGCTGATGAAGCCGGCAAGTGGGTTGGAAGGCCTAATACGCTGTCGCTGTTGTCGACATTTGGAATCCCGCGTACGGCCGACGAGCCGCTCAGCGAACGCGCGCAAGACCTGCTACTTGCCATGTGGGAGATGGGACTCTTCGATTCTGACCACCGCAAGCCCACCGAAGATATCGCTGTGAGAGCGTTCGGTGCATCGGCCGACGCGAACGCCGCGAAAACCCCAATGTCTGAGCTCAACGGACGGGGTCTGGCCGATAGCAGGACCGGACGTGGCGGTGGATGTTGGTTAACAGAAAGGGGCCGCATCCGCGGCGAGAAACTCCGCAAGCAGTAGACGGAAACTCCGCAACTGTTTCGACACCTTTTGCGCACCGATTAAAACCGCCTACGCAACGAAACTTCTTCTTGTGCGGACGGCCACTCCGGCTGTCCCGAATGCAACAAGGAGAAGTACATGGTTGCAGCTGCAGCAGCGCCCGGCGGGGGGCGGCGAAATCTCCCGCAGCATCTGAAGGGCGGCCTCTCATTGAGCCGCCGCCGGCTGGTCGAGTTGATGCAACAGGTCAACTTCGGCCGCCTGGAAGGCGTCCGTGTCTGCGACGCCGAACCCGTCCTCGATCCCCAGCCCGGGATCGTGCGGGAGATCAAGTTCGGCGGCGACAACGGCCCGCGGCCGGAGCTGGCAACTGACGACTTCACGCTGAAGTCGCAGGTCGTCGAGATGTTCAAGCATCTCGATCAGTACCCCAACTGCCACATTGAGACTTTGGAGATCAAGCACGGACTCCCGTTCCGAATGCTGATCCGGGAGGCCGCTGCCTGATCCCGGATTCGGCATCCACGCAAACGTTCTCGTTCTTCAAACCAATCACCTGACTTTCAGCCGGCCGCACAGCGGAGGCGATTGTGGGCGACGCCAATTGGCGCGACTCGCATCGCCTCCGCTTTTTTCGTTGGCCTGCATTCCCTTCGCCAGTCGTCGTTGGCCCACGCCTGCTCCTCCCCGGCCGGGAAGGAGTTCCTCTCGTGTCTCACAACGACAACACGCCCCTGCTGGGGCGCTTCGAATTCGGCATCATTAAGAAGAAGGTCCGCCAGATCGTCGGCCGCGCCGGCTTCACCAAGCAGGATCGCCAAGACCTGGAGCAGGAGCTGCTCGCGCGGCTCGTGCAAAGCCTGAAGTCGTTCGATCCCAATCAGGCCCATCGCAAGTCCTTCGTCACGGCGGTCGTCGAGCGTGACGTGGCCAATATCCTGCGGGATGCCAAGGCCGAGAAGCGGGACCACCGCCGGATCGGCTCGCTGAACGTGACGATTGAGGTTACCGAGGATGGTCCGACCGAACTGGCCGACACCATCGGCAACCGCGAGTACGACGCACGCCGGTGCCGCCATCCACGCAGTGCCGAAGAACTGGCCCAGTTGGCCAGCGACCTGGCCGAAATCGTGGCCGCGCTCCCTGACGACCTGCGCGATCTGGCCCACCGCCTGAAGACGCAGTCCATCTCCGAAGCCGCCCGTGATCTCGGTGTCCCGCGCACGACTCTGAACCATTCCGTCCGGCGAATGCGCGAGCGGTTCGTCCAGACGGGTCTGCGCGAATACGTGTGATGGAGTTGGTCACTTCGTGTCGGTGCCGGGTAGTTCAACAGATAGAGACGCACCCGCCCGACACGAGGAGACCACGATGACCAAAGACGTCTACCGCTATGGGTTTCAGTCCCATGTGCCGCTCGAGGAAGTCGAAGCCTCGCTGCTGCTGGCATTGCTTGCGACCGAGAGCCTGCATGGCGAGGCCCAGGTTCGCCTCGACGCGGCGCACTACCTCGACGTGGACCAGCGGGCCTGTGTGATCGAAGCCGGCACGCCCGTCGGCCGCGACATCAACCGTCTGTTCGTCGGCTTTCTGCGCCGTGAGTTCGGCGAAGACGCGTTCACCGTCGAACGCGTCGATTCCGTTCCTCAACCCGAACCCCAGGAGGTCTGCGCGTGAGCTTGCTCGCTCGTATTCATCGCGGCAAACAGCCGTTGCCGCCGCGACTGGTGCTGTATGGCACCGAAGGCATCGGCAAATCCTCGTTCGCAGCCCAAGCCCCCGCACCAATCTTTATCCAGACCGAAGATGGCCTGGGTGAAATCGCCTGTGACAAGTTCCCGCTGGCACAAACGCTCGACGAAGTGATCGCGTCGCTGTCGGCCCTCCACGCTGAACAGCATGACTATCAATCGGTGGTCATCGACAGTCTGGATTGGCTGGAACGCCTGATCTTCGATGAGCTCTGCCGACAGTTCAACGTGCCCTCCATCGAGAAGGTCGATGGAGGCTACGCAAAGGGCTACACGCATGCCCTGGCGCACTGGCGACAGCTGCTGGGATTGCTGAACCGCCTGCGGATCGAACGAGGCATGGTGGTGCTGTGCATCGCCCATGCGAAGGTCGAGAAGTTCGAAGATCCCGAAGCCACGGCTTACGACCGGTATTCGCCCCGGCTGCACAAGCACGCCTGCGGCCTCGTCTGCGAGTGGGCTGATGCCGTGCTGTTTGCGACCCGCAAGATTCGCGTGCAGGCCGAAGACTCCGGCTTCAACCGGAAACGGGGCGTGGCATTCGCCCTTGGCAAAGACGGCGGCGAGCGGGTGATCCGCACGATCGGCGGTCCCAGCTGCGTCGCCAAGAACCGTTACTCGCTGCCTGAAGAACTGGCGCTGTCATGGCCGGCCTTCATAACGGCCCTCGTCCAGCAACCCGCTGAACCGACCCCAACCACACCCAATCCTCAGGAGAAATGATCCGTGGCAAATCTGCATGGCTTTGATGCGAACCAAGTTGATCCCGCGTCCAACTTCGATCCGCTCCCCGCTGGGAAGTACCTGGCCGCGATCATTGAATCGGAGATGAAGCCGACCAAGGCCGGGACCGGCAACTACCTGGCACTGACCTTCCAGGTGCTCGATGGCCCTCACAAGGGGCGGATGCTCTGGGCGCGACTGAACCTCGACAACCCGAATGCCACGGCGGTGCAGATCGCGCAGGGGGAGTTGTCCGCCATCTGTCGGGCGGTCGGGGTGCTCGTCCCGCATGACTCGGTGGAACTGCACAACTTGCCGCTGGTGATCAGCGTCCGTTGCAAGAAGCGCACGGACACGGGCGAGATCACGAACGAGATCGGTGGCTACGCGAAGAAGGAAGCTCCGCCCGCACCGCCGCCGGCGGTCAACGGGGCGACGCCTGCGCCGTGGAAACGGCCGCCCACGGGGAACGTGGCATGACGCTGCACTTCGATCTGCCGTATCCGCCGTCAGTCAATCATTATTGGCGGCGGGTGGGAGCACGGACGCTCATCAGTCGCGCGGGGCGGGCATTTCGCGAACGCGTTTGCTCGCTCCTCGCGGCACGGCAGATCGATCCGCTGGCCGGGCCCCTGGCCGTCCAGATCGAAGTCTTTCCACCCGACCATCGTCGTCGCGACATCGACAACCTGCAAAAGGCTCTGCTCGATGCGCTCCAACATGGCGGGGCCTACTTCGACGACAGCCAGATCGTCTCCCTGTGCATCACCAAACGCGAGGTCGTCCCCGCAGGACGAACCCTGGTCACCATCGAGAAATCCGCATGCTGACTTTGCGTCCGTATCAACACGAAGCCGTCGCAGCGGTGTACCAGCACCTGCGGGAACGCGACGACAACCCGTGCGTGGTAATTCCCACGGGCGGAGGCAAGACCCCCGTGATGGCGACGATCTGCCGGGACGCGGTCGTCACCTGGGGCGGCCGCGTGCTGATCGTGGCCCATGTGAAGGAACTGCTGGAACAATCGGCCGACAAGCTGCGCGTGGTTTGCCCCGAGGTGAAGTTCGGCATCTATTCCGCCGGTCTCAAGCGGCGTGATACGCAGGCTCCGGTGATCGTGGCCGGCATCCAGTCGATCTACAAGCGGGCCTGCGAACTTGGCCCCATCGATCTGATCCTGGTTGATGAAGCCCACATGATCCCGCCCGAGGGCGAGGGCATGTACCAGCAGTTCCTGGCCGAGGCGAAGGTCGTCAATCCGAACCTGCGGGTGATCGGGCTGACCGCCACGCCCTACCGACTCAAGTCGGGCCTGATCTGCACGCCGGACCATTTCTTGAACCAGGTGTGCTACGAGGTCGGCGTCCGCGAACTGATCGTCCAGGGCTTTCTGTCACCGCTCGTGACGAAGGCGGGCATCACCCGCGTCGACACCAGCGCCGTACATGTCCGGGGTGGCGAGTTCGTGGCAGCCGAAGTCGAAGACCTGATGGACCAGGATGAACTGGTCGAGGCGGCTTGCCAGGAGATCGTGGCCGCCACGCACGACCGCCGGGCAGTCTTGATCTTCGCCACCGGTATCAAACACGGTCGCCATGTGCAGGATGTGTTGCGCCGCAAGCACGGCGTCGAGTGCGGCTTCGTCTCCGGCGAGACGCTGACCGACGAGCGGGATGCAACGCTCAAGGCGTTCCGCGACGGGAGGATGCCATATCTATGCAACGTCAACGTGCTGACTACGGGGTTTGATGCCCCCAACATCGACTGCGTCGTCATGCTGCGGCCAACGATGTCGTCCGGGTTGTATTACCAGATGGTGGGCCGGGGATTCCGTCTGTTTCGGGGCAAGGCGAACTGCCTGGTGTTGGACTTCGGTGGCAACGTCCTGCGGCATGGCCCAGTCGATGCGATCCGGATTCAGGAGCGGCCGGGCGGATCGGGCGAAGCGCCGGCCAAGGAATGCCCCGATTGCCATGCCGTGATCGCAGCCGGGTTTGCGACCTGTCCGCAGTGCGGTTACGTGTTCCCGCCCCCCGAACGGCAGAAGCACGAAGCCAAGGCGACCGAGGCGGGAATTCTGTCCGGCCAGGTGACGGACACGAAGTACGAGGTCATGGACATCGCGTATTCGGTTCACACGAAACGCGATGCAACTCCGGACACTCCCAAGACGATGCGCGTGGACTACCGGCTGGGACTCAGTCATTGGCAGTCCGAATTCATCTGCGTCGAACACGATGGCTATGCCCGGCAGAAGGCCGAGTCCTGGTGGCAACGCCGGTCCCCCGATCCGGTTCCCGACACGGCTGAACGGGCGGTCGAGATCGCGGAAGCGGGTGGGTTGTGTCCCACGCACGGCATCACGGTCCGGACGGTAACCGGCGAACGCTTCGACCGCATCGTGGGCTATGACCTGGGACCGCGCCCCGATGCAGTTCCTGTGGCGGATGTGTTTGCCGACGAGGAGGTTCCGTTTTGACCATCCTCGACACCGCCACCGACTACCTGCACGCCGGCCTGTGCGTCCTCCCCGCGATCCTCGCGGAGAAGCGGCCGGCGCTCGCGGGTTGGAAGCAGTACCAGCGCCGGTTGCCAACTGAGCGTCAGGTCCGCACCTGGTTCGCGGAGGACAGTCCACTGTGCGTGCTGGCAGGCACAGTCTCCGGCCATCTGGAAATGGTCGACTTCGACCACGAGGGGGAACTGTTCGACCGCTGGCGAGAACTCGTGGCCACGGAATCGCCCACGCTCATCGAACGGCTCGTTGTCGAACGTTCGCAGTCGGGTGGGCGGCATGTGATCTATCGTGCCGAAGAACCGGTGTCGGGAAATCGCAAGCTGGCGCAACGGACGCTTGTGGTGCCGAGTGCCGAGCCGATCGTCATCGCCAATAAGCGGTATGTGCCACGCCGGGTGGGCGACCGCTTCGAGGTGACACTCACGCTGATCGAAACGCGTGGCGAAGGGGGACTGTTCCTGTGCGCCCCGACACCCGGCTATTCCTTGGAGCGGGGTGCGTTTGACGAAATCCCCGTGTTGAACGAAGCCGAACGAGCCATCTTGATCGAGGCCGCCTGCGCTCTGAACGAGACATTGCCACCCGTCACGCCTACGCCCTTGGGTGCGCCGGTGAACGGCCGACCGGGCGACGACTTCAACGAGCGGGGGGACGTGCGGGAAGTATTGCGCCGCAACAGATGGGAGTTGGTACGCGGCGGCGAAAATGAGTACTGGCGACGCCCCGGCAAGGACCAGGGGTGGAGCGCCACGCTGCGCGGCCGCGTGCTGTTCGTGTTTTCGTCCAACGCCGTCCCGTTCGAGCCCGACCGGGCCTATTCGCCGTTCTCCGTCTACACACTGCTGGAACACGCGGGGGACTTCGCGGCTGCCGCAGCCGCACTGCGGTCCGAAGGATATGGCGAGACCGGCGGCGACGAGGTCGTCGACCTTTCGGGGATCATCGGCACCGGCCCACCGCAGCCTGCGGCCGATCCACTGTCGCAACACCCGGACCCCGGGCCATTGCCCGTGGAGATCTTCCGCGTGCCGGGGTTCGTCTCCGAGGTGATGGACCACTGCTTGGCGACCGCACCTTATCCGAACGTGCCGTTGGCGTTCTGCGGCGCGCTCGCCCTGCAGGCGATGCTGGCCGGGCGGAAGGTCCGCGACGCCGGTGACAACCGCACGAACCTGTATGTGCTGGCGCTGGCCTATTCGTCGGTCGGCAAGGACTGGCCCCGGAAGGTCAACACGCATGTGTTGCATCACGTCGGGTTGGTCGAATCCCTGGGCGAGAAGTTCGCTTCGGGTGAAGGAATTCAGGACTCGCTGTTCCGCACGCCGGCGATGTTGTTCCAGACTGACGAGATTGACGGTCTGCTGCAGTCGATCAACAAGGCCCAGGACGCCCGGCATGAGAACATCCTGGGCACGCTGCTGACCATGTACTCGGCGGCCAACAGCATCTTTCCGATGCGGCGGAAGGCCGGCAAGGAGTCGCCGGGCGTCATCGACCAGCCGTGCCTCGTGGTCTACGGCACGGCCATCCCCACGCATTACTACGCCGCATTGTCCGAACGGATGCTGACCAACGGATTCTTCGCCCGCATGCTGATCGTTGAGAGTGGTTCCCGCAGCGTGGGCCAGGAACCGGGGATCATCAACCCGCCGCCACGCGTCCTGGAAACGGCCCGCTGGTGGTCCGAATTCTGTCCTGGCACCGGCAACCTGGAACGCTTCCACCCCCAGCCCCGCATCGTCGAGGCTGATGCTGATGCCCGTGTCTTGCTGACCGAGGCCCGGCAGGCGTCAGAGGCGGAATACGCCAGCGCCGAAGCTCGGGGAGATCCGGTAGGCACTACGGTGTGGGGTCGCGTACCAGAGCAGATCCGCAAGCTGGCGATCCTGTACGCCGTGAGCGTCAACCACGAGGCTTCGCAGATCGATGTGGCCGCCGTGCGGTGGGCGACCGACTTCATCCTGCACCAGACCCGCCGGATGCTGTTCATGGCGCATAGCCATGTGGCGGACAACCCGTTTCACGCCGATTGCCTCAAGCTCCTGCGGAAGCTCCGGGAAGCCCCGGACCGAACGCTGCTCCACAGCGTCCTGCTCAAGCGGATGAAGCTCGACTCCAAAAGCTTCGCCGCGCTGATCGACACGCTCTGCCAGCAAGGCGAGGTCCAGGTGGTCACATCCCCGCGGGCGGGTTGGCCTGTGCGAGCCTACCGGCTGGTCCACAGTGAAACTTCCCCCGGAGGTGAACCATGAACGCCAACCAGACGTCGCACCAGGCCCTTCAGGGCGGTCATGTTTCCCATGATTCCCACAAGGTTCACCCAGCGGGGGTGAAACATGAGAACGCAGGAAACAGCCATAAATATAAGGAAAAAATGATTCTCTCTTCATGTTTCTCTCGTCCACCCCCACCTACTCCCGCGATGCCCGCCAGCGCGTACTGGCGTGTGTACGCGAGGGGTGGGGGTGAAAAGGTGAAACATGCCATAGGTACTTCCCGGCAATCTGGGCAAGGAGAGGCCAGCGGGAACCGTCGCCATTGATAACAGAGTTTGTTTTTCGTGTCCGAACACCATCCGGAGTCAAAAGCATGTCCGAGACCAATGATCCCAAGCTGCCGCAAATCGATGAACGGACCCAGTTCTGGAAGGAGGTCGTCTGGCCCACCGCCCGGGCACTGGAGGCGTTCTTCTGGAACCTGTTGTGGTTCGCGGTGATCGTCTGCCTGCTGTTCTCGTTCAACCCCTTTCGCTGAGGAACCAACCATGCTCATTGAGCTGCGTCCCCTGACATCGATTCGTGCCTACGACAAGAACCCCCGAATCAACGACGACGCCGTCGATGCCGTCGCGGCGTCAATTCGTGAGTACGGGTTCCGCCAACCGATCGTCGTCGATACCGACGGCGTGATCGTCTGTGGGCACACCCGTTACAAAGCGGCCCAGAAGCTGGGCCTGGAAAAAGTGCCGGTGCATGTCGCCAAGGATCTGACTCCGGAGCAGATCAAGGCGTTTCGGATCGCCGACAACCAGACCGCGACGCTCGCTGAATGGAACTATGACCTGCTACCGCTCGAACTGGCCGACCTGCAGGCGGCCAACTACGACCTCGGGTTGTTGGGGTTCGACGCGGATGAGCTCGCAAAGCTGCTCAACCCCGACGGCAAGGACGGGTTGTGCGATCCCGACGAAGTTCCAGCCCCGCCGGACGAGGCCATGACCCAACCCGGCGATCTGTGGATTCTGGGTGAGCATCGATTGCTGTGCGGCGACAGCAGCAACCCGGCCCATGTTGATCGGCTGTTGGACGGGGCGGTGATCCATCTGGTGAACACCGATCCGCCGTACAACGTCAAGGTTGAGCCGCGCAGCAACAACGCCATCGCGGCGGGCAACAGCAGCTTTGCGAACCCCAACAAGCACCATCAGAAATTCGACCTGGAACGTCATCCGGAGAAGGCGAAGGCCACCCACAAGAAGATGCGAGCCAAGGATCGCCCGCTCGCGAACGACTTCGTCACCGACCAGGAGTTCGATGTCCTGCTCGATGCATGGTTCGGCAACATCGCCCGCGTGCTGGTGCCGGGCCGTGGGTTCTATGTCTGGGGCGGCTATGCCAACCTCGGCAACTACCCGCCGTTCCTCAAGAAACATGGACTCTACTTCAGCCAGGGGATCGTGTGGGACAAGCAGCACCCGGTCTTGACCCGCAAGGATTTTATGGGCGCGTTCGAGATCGCGTTCTACGGCTGGAAGGAAGGCGCGGCCCACGTCTACCTCGGCCCGAACAACGCCACCGATCTGTGGCACGTCAAGAAGGTCAACCCGCAGTCGATGGTGCATCTCACCGAGAAGCCGGTCGAACTGGCGGTGCGGGCGATGCAGTATTCGTCGCGGACAGGTGAGAACGTGATCGATCTGTTCGGCGGCAGCGGCTCGACGTTGATCGCCGCGGAACAGACGGGACGCAAGGCGTTCTTGATGGAACTCGACCCGCCCTATTGCGACGTGATTGTGCAGCGATTCGAGAAATTCACGGGGCGGAAGGCCAAGCGCGTGCCGGCGCAGGAGGCCGCAGCATGATCTACCTGGCCAGCCCGTATTCGCATCCCGAGGTCATGATCCGCGAGCAGCGGTTCCGCGACGCCTGCCGCGCGGCCGCCGGGCTGCTGGCGTCAGGCCTGACGGTGTTCTCACCGATCGTGCATGGGCATCCGCTCGTCGACCACGGGCTGCCGACCGACTGGCCGTTCTGGGAGCGGTTCGACCGGGACCATCTGGTGCGGTGCGACGAGGTCGTCGTGTTGATGCTGGACGGTTGGCGGGAGTCCGTCGGCGTGGCGGCGGAAATCCAGATCGCGGGGGAACTCGGCAAGCCGGTCCGGTATCTGGCCCCGGAGACCACGGGTTCGCCCACGTTGGCCCACGTCGCGAAGGAGGCGGGACGTTGAAGAAACCTACGACCAACGAGAAAACGCCCGCACGTTACGAACGTGGGGCGTCACCGGGCCAAGCCCGGATAAAAGGGGTTTCATTCGCCGGGGCGGTACGTCGTCCCGCACCCGGCGCAGCGGACCGTTTCGTCGTCGTCTTGCCAGACCAACCGGCCGGCGTCCCGTTTGCCGCACTTTGGACAGGCCTCGGTGGGGGCGACGTGGTTGGCCACGGGCGGGTCGAGTTGGTCGGCCACCGCCAGCAGCGTTTCGAGCAGGTCGTTGGCATCGATGCGGGTGGAGCGGCGGCCTTCTTCGAGGGCGTTCTCCAACCGCAAGGCGACCACGCGGAGGGCGTCGGCGATCTTGAATTCGGGGGTTGTCATGTTGGCACCTCAGATCTTGAAGAGTTCGGAGACCGCCTTGGGACCGGGTGTTCCGTCCGCGATCTCGGTCTGGTCCGTCTTCTTCTTGGCGGCCTTCTTGCCCGTGGCCTTCGCGGCGGGATTGATCGGGGTGCTGGTTCCCGTCGCCAGCGCGAAGTGCCCGCGTTCGGTCTTGGTGAACCGGGCGTCGGCCCCCTTGGTCTGCATCTCCCGCAGGATGGCGGCGTAGAGTGTGGCCTGCGGCGTCTTGCCGCCGGGGCTGGTCCAGTACCCCTTCGCGGCCATCGCGTCGATCATCGCCTTCGAGGTCATCGGTTCGCCCGCTTCCGCCAGCACCTTCGCGGCCGCGTCGAGGGCGCTCATCTTGCCGGGAACCTTCTCCTTGGCGGGCTTCTTCGTCTTCGCGGGTTTGGCGTCGGCCGTCGTTTCGACGTTCGTCTCGGCGGCCTGCGGTTGGGCCTTCTTCGCCGGAGCTTTCTTCGTGGCCTTGGCCAGGGTCTTGGGGGCCTTCTTGGTCGTGGTCTTCTTCGTCGACATGGTTCGTGTCCTTGGGAAACAGGGGTCCAGAAACAAAATCAGCCGACCACATGGTCGGCTGGTTACTCACCACGCAGGATTCTGCGTCGGGCTTCGCGGGCTTTGTCCAAGGCCCGCTCGGCCGATTCGATGGCGAACACCAGGGCGTCCGCCGCTTCCGCGTCTTCGCATTCGATGGCCATCAGGTCGTTGATCTGCCGTCGCAGTTTCATCTGCAACTCGTGCAACGTCCGGATGGCGGCACAGTTCAGGGGCCGGGGTTGTTCGTCGGGGGAGGCGGTCATCGTTGGTTCTCCTCGGGGTTGGCGTTCGCGGTCGTCGTGGCGACAGACACATGTGAGCCATGATTTCGGAACAACATCCAGCCCGGTTCGAGCAGATTTCTCAGGAATTCCAGCAGGTTTTTGACATGGCCCAGGACGCCCCCAAACCGCAGCTCAACCCGGCGGCGATGTCGCTCCAGGACGCGGCGCGTCTGCTGGCCAAAGTCGGCGGGCCGACGATTACGGAAGCGATGTTGCGGGCCGACGTGGAGGGCGGCGCGCCAACGAATCCGGACGGGACGATGAACCTCGTGCATTACGCCGCATGGCTGGTGAAAGAGATGGGCCGCAGCGCGGGAGATCAACATGGCGAATGACCCGCGCAAACTCCGGCCGAGCGACCTGTGCCGGCTGCTCAACTCGACCTCGCTCGGTGAGGTGATCAACGAACGGCAGTTGCATCGCCACCGCACTCGGGCCGGTTTGCGGATCGGCGACGCGCGGCATGTCGACCTGCTGCGGTACGTGGCCTGGCTGGTGGAACTGCGGCACACGCCGAAACCAGAACCGGACGGCGATCCCTACGAGAAGATGAAGGACCGCGCCCGTGCGCGGAACGTGGCGATAGCCATCGCCGGTCGAGACATCGGCGACCTGCCCGAGGTCGCCAACCCCGACCGCAAGGCGCGGGCGGCCTCCGACTTCCGGTTCTTCTGCGACTCGTACTTTCCCCTGACGTTTCATCTGCCGTGGTCCCCGGACCATTTGAAGGTCATCGCTAAGATCGAGCAGGCCGTGCTGCGGGGAGGCTTGTTCGCGATGGCCATGCCGCGCGGCAGCGGCAAGACCACGATCTGCGAGTGCGCCTGCATCTGGGCCGTGCTGTATGGGCACCGCGACTTCGTGTGCCTCATCGGCTCGGATGAAGGGCATGCGATGGACATGCTCGAGTCGATCAAGATGGAACTCGATGGCAACGATCTGTTGCTCGACGACTTCCCGGAGGTCGTTTATCCGATCCAGGCCCTCGACGGCATCGCCAACCGCTGCAACGGTCAGCTCTACAAGGGAGAGCGGACCCACATCGGCTGGACCGCCCGCGAGATCGTGTTGCCGACCATGCCAGACAGCGTGGCCAGCGGAGCGATCATCAAGGTCGCGGGGATCACCGGTCGTATCCGGGGCATGAAGTACAAGCGGTCGGATGGTCATACCGTGCGCCCGTCGCTGGTGGTGCTCGACGATCCGCAGACGGACGAGTCGGCGCGGTCGCTGTCACAGTGCGCCACGCGCGAAGGCATCCTGGCCGGAGCCATCCTGGGGCTGTCCGGTCCCGGCAAGAAGATCTCCGGCATCATGCCCTGTACGGTGATTCGTCCAGGGGACATGGCGGACAACATTCTCTCGCGCGACCGGCACCCGGAATGGAACGGCGAACGGACTAAGATGGTCTACGCCTTCCCTACCGATGAGAAGAAGTGGCAGCGGTACGGCGAACTGCGAGGCGAGAGTCTCCGCGCCCACGGCGACATGCGTCTGGCGACTGAGTTCTACGCCGCCGACCGTGAGGCAATGGACGCCGGCGCGGAGATCGCCTGGCCGGAGCGGTTCAACCACGACGAGTTGTCGGCTATCCAGCACGCGATGAATCTCAAGCTGCAGGATGAAGCTGCGTTCTTCGCCGAATACCAGAACGAGCCGCTTCCCGAAGAATCATCCGAGGGCGACGAACTCTCGGCCGACCAAATCGCCAGCAAGTTCAACCGCATGCCGCGTCGGTTGGTGCCGATCGGGTGCAATCACCTCACGATGTTCATCGACGTCCAGGCCAACCTGTTGTTCTTCGTGATAGCCGCTTGGGAAGACGACTTCACGGGCTACGTCCTCGACTACGGCACGTTTCCCGATCAGCAGCGACCGTACTTCACGCTCCGCGACGCGCGTCTCACGTTGTCCGTGGCGACCAAGGCCAGCGGATTGGAAGGAGCGATCTATGCCGGGCTGGATCGCCTCACCACCGACCACCTCGGACGAGAATGGTGTCGCGACGACGGAGCCATGCTGCGGATCGAGCGGTGCCTGATCGACGCCAACTGGGGTTCCAGCACGGACGTCGTGTATCTGTTCTGCCGCCAGTCGGCGTATGCCGGCATCATTCTGCCCAGCCACGGACGGTTCGTCGGAGCGTCGAGTCAGCCGTTCTCGGAATACAAACGCCGGCCAGGGGATCGCATCGGGCACAACTGGCGGATGCCCAACGTGGCCGGCAAGCGGGCCGTGCGGCACGTCGTCTACGACACGAACTTCTGGAAGACCTTCATCCACGCTCGCCTGGCCGTACCGATGGGAGACCGGGGATGTCTTTCCCTCTTTGGCGACAGCGCTGAGTTGCATCGGCTGATCGCGGAGCACCTTTCCGCCGAGTACCGAGTGAAGACCGAAGGCCGGGGACGGACGGTCGATGAATGGAAGCAACGGCCCGAACGGGGCGACAACCACTGGCTCGACGGCGTGGTCGGCTGTGCTGTGGCGGCGTCGATCCAGGGGGCGGTGTTGGCCAGCGCCGGCGGTTCGATGGCCCCCCTGAAACGCGAGCGGGTTCGGCTCTCCACTTTGCAGAGGGGCCGACGATGACCGCAGCCCCCAAACCTGTTGACGAACCGAAGGGACTCGTCTGTCCGAATTGCGGCTGCCGGCATTTCTATGTCGTCTATACCCGCCCGCGGGCCGAGAAGATCGTGCGGCGGAAGGAATGCCGGTACTGTGGACGGCGGGTGACAACGACGGAACGAGTTGTGGGGTAAGGAGTTGGATCGCCTTTCACGCCGCTTGGACAAAAACACCAGCACAACCGAAGATATGCTGGTATACTTGTCCGTATGGCGGCCGACCAAACCCTTCCCGATTCACGACCGATCGCGCTGGCACTCGATGAGTTCCGTGCGAAGGGGGGAATACTCCGGACACGGGACGTGCTTCAGGCAGGAATCCACCCCCGCACCCTGTACGAACTGAGGGATTCTGGTCGCATCGAGCAGCTCAGCCGCGGACTCTTTCGCCTGGCTGACGTCCCGGCGCTTGGCCACCCCGATCTGGTCACCGTGGCCCTGAAGATTCCCGAGGGCGTGCTGTGCCTGATCTCGGCGCTGGCGTGGCACGAGCTGACGACCCAGATCCCGCATGAGATCTATGTCGCGATCCCTCGCGGGGCCGAAGCGCCGCGGCTCGATTATCCACCAGTCCGCCACTACTGGTTCAGCGACCATGCCTACTCGGAAGGGATTGAGACGCACCAGGTCGACGGCGTCCCGCTGCGGGTCTACAGCCGTGAGAAGACCCTTGCCGATTGCTTCAAGCATCGGAACCGGATCGGACTCGATACGGTTCTCGAAGCGCTCAAGGCCTACCGACAGCGGGGACCGGTCAACACCGAAGCGCTGCTGCACTACGCCGACATCTGTCGGGTCAAGCGGGTGATGACGCCCTACCTGGAGGCGGTGCTGTGACGGATCGCCCCCTGCGGAATGTTGCCGCCTCCGTGCGTCAGCGCCTGACGAACGCCGCCAAACAGAGCGGGCGTCCGTTTCAGGAAGTGCTGCAGTACTTTGCAATGGAGCGGTTTCTGTATCGGCTCACCCTGTCCCCGCACAACGAACGGTTCGTGCTCAAAGGGGCGCTGATGTTCAACGTCTGGGGCGCGCCAGCGTCCCGGCCGACGCGCGACATCGATCTCCTCGGCCGGTTGAACAACAGTGTCGACGCCATCCTGCCCGTGATCCGCGATGTCTGCCAACAGGCCGTGGAACCCGACGGTCTGGTGTTCGATGTCGATAGCCTGATCGGCCAGGTCATCAAAGAAGACGCCGACTACTCCGGCGTGCGCATGACGTTCCAGGCCTACCTGGAGAATTCCCGCATCCCCATGCAGATTGACATCGGGTTTGGGGATGTGATCGTGCCGGAGGCGGCGCTCACCGACTACCCCGTGCTGCTGGACTTGGCCGCACCTCGACTCCGGGCCTATCCGCGCGAGACGGTCATCGCGGAGAAATTCGAGGCGATGGTGAAGCTGGGACAGCTCAATAGCCGCCTGAAGGACTTCTTCGATCTCTGGCTCCTCTCACGCCAGTTCGAGTTCGACGGACGAATCCTGGCGAAGGCTGTCAACGAGACGTTCGCCAACCGCAAGACGGCGATCCCGCCTCAACCGGTGGCGCTCACGGCGGCGTTTGCCAACGATCCGATCAAGCAGACGCAGTGGAAAGGGTTCCTGCGCAAGTCCCGCATCGACATCGCCCCCCAAGAGCTGCCGGTTGTCATTGAAGTCATCGGCTCATTTCTGCTGCCGCTCGCCGCGGCGCTCTCTGCCGGTCAGGACTTCTCGCCCCTCTGGCATCCGCCCGGTCCGTGGCAGAACAGATGAGGGCGTGGTCGATGTCGGCACTTGTGAAGCTGTGCCGACGATTGGTCACCCTCCGCTCCGCAGTTCCATATCTGGAACTTTCCCCTTCTCTTTGACGCCCGCTTCGTCACTTCGCACCTCGGCCGGGTAGCTCTCCAGATAGGCGACATGGTGTCGCCGTCGGAGAGTGGCTCATGGCCGACGACCTCGAACAATCCATCCGCGAGAACGCCCAGCAGCCGGCCAAGGCTGCGGGGGATTCCGGCAGTGTCGAACAGCATCCGCTGCCGGACCAGATCGAAGCGGATCGATATCTGGCCTCGAAGCAGGCTGCGCGGTCGAAGCGCCTCGGTCTCCGGTTCACCAAGATCGTACCGCCGGGAGCCGAGTGACCATGCTGAACTGGCTCCGACGAGCGTTTTCGTCTGCCCCTCCCGCCCAGGCCGGGTTCCGTCCCGTGCGGGTCGTGCGGGCCAAGTACGACTCAGCCCTGACGACCGACAACAACCGTCGGCACTGGGCGAACGCAGACGGTCTGTCGGCGAGCGCGGCCAACGGCCCCGAAGTCCGCCGCATTCTGCGGAACCGGGCGCGGTACGAAGTCGCCAACAACAGCTATGCCCGTGGGATCGTTCTGACACTGGCAAACGACATCGTCGGCACCGGTCCCCGCCTGCAACTCCTCACCGAGGATGCGGAAGCCAACCGTCGGGTCGAGCGTGCGTTCCATCGCTGGGCCAAGGCGGTTGGCTTGGCCGGGAAGCTCCGAACGCTGCGGATGGCGCAGGCTCAGGATGGCGAAGCGTTCGCGGTCCTGGTGAATAACCCCGGTCTCGACACGCCGATCCAACTTGACCTGCGATTGATCGAAGCGGACCAAGTCGCGACGCCCGATCTGCGGTGGAGCGATGCCCGCGCAATCGACGGCATCGTGTTCGATTCCGCTGGAAATCCGACGGAGTACCACATCCTTCGCCAGCACCCCGGCAACGGGCGGTCGCTGTCTCAGGATTACGACCGTGTTCCCGCCAACTCCGTGCTGCACCTGTTCCGGGCCGATCGTCCGGGACAACATCGGGGTATCCCGGAGATCACACCGGCGCTGCCGCTGTTCGCCATGTTGCGGGATTACTCGCTGGCCACGCTCGATGCGGCCAAGGCGGCGGCGTACTACGCCGGGATCATCTACACCGACGCCCCAGCCAATGGCGAAAGCGATCCCGTCGAGCCGCTCGATCCGATTGAGCTCGACCGCAACATGCTGCTGACGATGCCGGGGGGCTGGAAGATGGCCCAACTGCACGCGGAGCAGCCGACGGGGACCTACGCCGAGTTCAAACGCGAAGTTCTCAACGAGATCGCGCGCTGCTTGAACATGCCGTTCAACATCGCGGCGGGAAATTCGTCCTCTTACAACTACGCCTCCGGTCGCCTCGATCATCAGACCTATTTCAAGTCGCTCCGCATCGACCAATCACGGATCGAGACCGTAGTGCTCGACCGGACGCTGGCCGCTTGGTTCGACGAGGCGGTGCTGGTGGGCGACCTCTTGCCGTCCGGCCTCGGTCCCATCGCCGATTGGCCGCATCAATGGTTTTGGGACGGTCACGAGCACGTCGACCCCCAGAAAGAGGCCAACGCGCAAGCCACGCGCCTCGCGTCGCACACCACCACGCTGGCCGACGAATACGCCCGGAAAGGCCAGGACTGGGAAACCCAGCTGCGCCAGCGCGCGAAAGAACTGGCCCTCATGACGGAGCTCGGCCTCGCGCCGGCCGCCGCCCCCACACCACCCAACTCGGAGGATCCGAATGCCGACCCTGAAGAAGTCTCGGTCAGCGATGAGTGACCAGTCGGCCGTGCCGACTTCGCTCAGCCTCACCGCCACGGCCCACATTGAGGTCGAGGCAGCTGAGGATGGTGCGGGGTCTGCGCTGCCCCGGTTCCAGATGCTCGCTTACACCGGCGGCCCGATGCGGATCGCTGGATGGAGGCATCCTGTAATCATCGACCTGGCGGGACTGGCGATTCCCGCTCAGTCCCGACCGATTCGGTTTGGACACGATCCGCTCGCCGGCGTCGGGCACACCGACTCCATTCGGATCGAGCAGGGTCAGCTGATGGCCAACGGCGTCGTCTCCCGTGATACGGCGGCGGC
>JBGATC010000001.1:0-211849 GCA_044229335.1 Planctomycetaceae bacterium
GAACTTGCGCCAATCGGCTCAGCAAATTCCCGCCGCAGGCCATCGACATTTCTTCCCCTCCGTGAATCCCAGACTCCAGACCGTAAACTCCCTCCCACCTCCACCGCATTTCCCAGACCAATTAAAACGATGGCCCTGACCCAGTCACAGCGGTGGCTGGGCGTCCGAGAGATCGTCGGGGTGAGATTACACTGCTCGGCGAATGCTGAGGCCGCCGGTTTCGCCGACTTGATCGCGGAGCGAATGGACGAGCGTGGCAAGATCCTCCAGATCGCCGACGTCGGTCGCGTAGGCCGCACAGGCAGCTTCCAGTTCCGGGAAGAGACCGTGTGCCATGCGGGCCTGCGCCAGACGTTGGGCGAAGGGTTGCAGACTGTGCTTCAACCCGCGACGCAGGCGTCCCGTGAACAGGGCCAGTAGTAACACGATCCACATCACCAGAAACAAGGCTGCGGGGATGTAGAAGTTCGACTCCAGCAGCGGCTGTCCCAGCCAGGCCGAGTCATAAAAGAAGTTCTTCCCGACACGCACGAGCAGATAAACCGGCAGGGCTGCGAAGACCAGTTCGTAACCCCAGCGCACGAAGCTGCGGCTCTGATTGCGCGCGGTAGCAAGAATCAGGTCGTCGAGGGTCTGGCGGGCGAATGACCAGAATTCTTCTTCGGCCGCTGCGGCTGAGCGTTTCACCCGGGTGACATCAGTCGGCGGTCGTTCGAGACGAGCCACCCGGACGTAGCCATCGACGACGAGCTGCGCTTCCTGCAGTTCCGCATCGGTCAATTGGAGTGCTGCCAGTCGATCGACCTGATCGCTTCCATCGCCCGACTGACTCCGCGTGCTCAGCCAGCGGGCCCCGTGCACTGCGCCCCACAAGGCCATCTGCACGGTCGATTGCGCGCGGAGCAACGTCCACGAGGCGAGCAGGCTGGCCTGACCGTAATAGCCGCGGAGAATCAGCGCGAACGGACTGAAGCCCCAGAACTGCACGACCTGTCCCAGGACCCGCCGTTCCCACAACCCGCGACTGATCGCCAGTTCGTCGAGCAGGCGTTGTGACAACCGCGTGGCGAGTGCGGTCCGCTGGGTGTCGAGTGCCGCACGGAGCGTCTCCACTGCGGGTCGATGGTTCTGCAAACTCTGCAATTGCTCCGTGAGAGCTGTCTGCAGCAGTCCGAAGAGATTGGCCCGGCGGATGCGCACTCGCTGGGCAGCGGACAACTCCCGGAAGAGCAGGTCGAGCAACCGTCCCATTTCCCCTGTCGGCCGCAATCCCGCCTGGGCTTCTTTGAGCGCGGTCCGGGAATCGACGAAAAACAGGTCGGCGACTTCGTAACCCGCGCTGAGCTGCGTTCGCCAGTCAGCCCGAATGTCGCTGTCCTGATCGGCGTGCGTCTGCACGAAGACAAGCGTGCAACCCGCTGCGGCTTGCGCAAGCTCGTCTGTCACACGGGCCGAGCGGTACTTCTGCTGCGTACTGACGCAGAGGAGCACATCGCAGTAAGGGAGAATCCGCTGCAGCCGCGCGAGATTGGTTCCGGGGGCTGCATCGTCGCTGGTATCGGGATCGGGGCAATCGACCAGCAGCAGATCACGCAGCATCGGGGCATCGCGCCGCACGACCAGGACTTCCTCCAGCGGCAGGCCGAACGCGGTGAGATCCGTCTCTGGATGCGCGATGACCGTCGGCTGCACGGTCGTGGGGCGTTGTCGGCCGACGATCGCCAGCTCTTCTCCCAGGAGGGCATTGACCAGCGAGCTCTTGCCGACACCGGTGCCGCCAAACGTGGCGACCACCAGCGGGGCATCGATCCGCAGCGCACCGGGTCGACCCGTTGCAACAGTCGCTTGAGGAGCGATCGCGTCTGCTGCAGCGGCTGCCAGGGAGTCGACTGAGCCGTCCACTGTTGCAGCCGGGCGGTCACCTCGTCGATCTGTGCGAGGAGTGCGAGCTGTTGGTAGTCGGCCTCGGACATCCGCGCGGATTCCCTGGGAACAGGCTTTACGTGAGCGCTGCGAAAACCATCCCGGTGAGCAGCTTGGGATAGAAATAGGTACTCTTCGGGGGCATGGTCTCACCCCCCCCGGCGATCTCTTCGACATCATCGATCGAGGCGGGTGGGATCAGACAGGCGAGCTGACAGGTCCCTTGTTTCACGGCTTCGGCTGCTTCTTCCCAGCGATGCACGTAGACGCATTTTGGCTGAGCTTCGGGATAGCGGGTCATCAACAGGCGATCGAGGACCAGTTTGTGCAATCGACTGACCGCCAGCCCCCGCCACGCCGGGCTTTGTGCGGAGGCGAGCGTCTCCATCAGCGAATCATCCACCAGGCGGGCGTACGTCCAGCCACCGTCGGCCGCTGTGCCAAAACCGAACGCGGCTTGTGAACCATCGGCTTCGACCATCTCCCAGGTCTCAGCGGCCGCTTGTGGACCCATCCCCATCCATTCGAACTCGAAGCAACCACTGAGGGCGTTGCGCAAGTCATTGGTGTCGATGTCGGGGAACCCGCTGACGAGCCGATGTGTCGGCAGAATCTGCAGACCCGCGTCCTGCATCCCCACGCAATGCGTCATCACGAAATTGGCAGGCGCGTTTGTGTCGGTCAGTTTGCCTTGTTCTGCCAGCTCATTGCGATAGTTCAAGGCCGTTTCATACCGATGATGGCCGTCGGCGATATAGATCGGTTTCTCACGCAGGGCTGCCCGCACCGCGTTGATGACCGTGCGATCGGTGACGACCCACATTCGCTGCAGCACACCGAGGGGGTCGCGAGCTTCGAGTGCTGTGAGCGAGATGCAGGCATCATCGAGCAATTGTTGAATCGAGCCCTCCGCATCGGGATAGAGGCCGAAGATCGGCGACAGATTCGCCTGGCAGGCGTGGAAGAGCGCGAGCCGATCAGCCTTCGGACCGCTCAGCGTCTGCTCGTGCGGGAAGACGTGGCCCGTTCCAAAGGGTTCGACGCGCAACCGGGCAATCACACCACGACGCAGGTACGTCTGGCCTTCCCAGTCGAACTGTTGATGATAGACGTAGAGGGCGTCGTCATGTTCCTGGCGGAGAACGCCATCGAGCCGCCAGTGCTTCCAGAAGTCGGCCGCACGCTGATAGCCGGCTGCAGCACTCGCATCGCCCGGCTCCGCCCGGTTCAGTTCCAGCCGGATCGCGTTGCAGGGATGCCGCTTGTAGAGCGCCGTCTGCTGGGCTGGATCGATCACATCATACGGCGGGCAGATGACGTCGGAGAGGTCTCCCACCTGCGCGAGGTCATACCGCCAGCCACGAAACGGAACAACCTCAACCATGGGAGAGCCAGAGAGTAGAGAGTAGAAAAAGTGAGCGTCGCAACGGTCGAGGACGAGCCATGGTGAGCTGTCGGGCTGACCACGTTCGCCGGCCGTTCCAGGACCAACGAGCGACAGCGAACTAGACGGCTCCCGCCTGTTTTGAGCGGAGGCAGCCGGCGCGATAGCTGTCGGCCATGGCGAGCGGGATCTCGGCTTCGGCCAGGACGACTTTCGCCTGGTTGTCGACGGTGAGGGCTTTCATCTCCTGCTCGGTCGCGACGGCCCGTGCCCGGCGTTCTTCCGCCTTAGCCCGTGCGATGCGCATATCAGCTTCAGCCTGATCGGCCTGCAACCGAGCCCCCACGTTATCACCCACGTCGATGTCGGCAATATCGATCGACACAATCTCATAGGCGGTCTGCGAATCGAGTCCCTTGTCGAGCACCGCCTTGGCGATGAGCATCGGGTTGGCAAGGACTTGCTTGTGAGTCTCGCAGGATCCGATCGCGGAGACGATCCCTTCTCCGACGCGGGCGATGACGGTTTCTTCCGTGGCACCACCGACGAGCTGATCGAGATTCGTCCGCACGGTGACGCGCGCACGGGCTTTCAATTGAATCCCGTCTTTGGCGACGCCATCGAGCGTATTCCGCGAAGTCCGCTGATCGGGACAATCGATGACCTTCGGATTCACGCTGGTGTTCACGGCTTCCAGCACGTCGCGACCGGCGAGATCGATCGCCGCACAGGTGTTCCAGTTGAGTGGAATTTTCGCGCGATGGGCCGCGATCAACGCCTTCACGCAGCGGAGAATATTCCCTTCCGCGAGGTAGTGCGCTTCGAGTTGGCGGGCCGTGATGTCTTTCAAGCCTGCCTGCAGCGCCATGATGCGGGCATCGACGATGGTGTTCGGATTGACCTTCCGCAACGACATAAAGACGAGCGTGAAGGGACTGATCCAGGCCCGCGAGAAGTAGGCCCGCAGCCACAGCCGGAAGTACATGGCGAAGACGGCCAGAAAAATGATCCCGACCAAGACCCCGAAACCGACGCCGAAGAGCGCCAGCACCATCCAGAAGTTGTCCATCGCGCAGACTCTCCGATGAGATGAACGGAACCACCCCATTCTAGGGGATCCCGCAGGTGTTCGCTACGATCGCGGGGCGATACCGGAGGCTGACGCTCACAGAAAGCGTTCCCTGGGCGTCTGCCGGAATCGACTTGAAAGCACAGGGGCGCGGTTCGCTACCCTTGCCACCCGATTCGCCAGCCGCTATCCTGCGGGACTCTCCGGCTGCAAGGCTGTTGAGGGCAAGCAGGGATCCGGACGTTTTTTCAGCGGTCGCCGGTTGATCCCCGATACGAATCACACGGCGAAAGGTCCAGGATATGTCGAAGAATCAGCGAAAAGTGAACAAAGCGAACCACGGCCGTCGCCCGGCCAGCTCGAAGGGGCGTAAGGCCAAGCGTCGGAAGGTTGGCGTGTAACGCCGACTCTGCCGAACATCGACCTGAGGTCGATGTTCTTGAGACTCACTGTACAGCCGACACTCCGCGAGATCCGTCTCGCGGGGTGTTTTTCTTCGGCAGTGCCGGTCGTCTCCGGCGTTGAATGTCCCTGCAGCGTCAGTTGTTATTCGTGTGACGCAAGCCTTTATTGTGGTTCTGCTTGCGACCGCGGATCCGGTCGAGTGCCGCCGCCGCCCGATCGACGGCACCACTCAGCACCGCGGCCAGGTCGGCCCCCCGTTCTTCGACCACCACGTCCCGATGTCGCGGGACTGTCAGCAGCACGCGACAGCGTTTGTCGCTCCCGCCGCGCGGCCCGTTCAGATCTTCAATCGCGACTTCCACGCGATGAATCCACCGCCCGAAGCGGTCCAAAGCGTAATCGAGCTTATGTTCCAGCAGCGACCGCACTTCCGCTGTCGTTGCTACGCCCCGCATCGTCACCATTCGCATCTTCAATGCTCCTGACACGTTCGGAACCAGGTTCAGTCATCCTTTCACAGGATTTCGATCTCACATCTGGGACTACGACAGAGTTCTACGACCGGATCACCAAATTCGCGGGCGGAGCTGACCGATTTTTTTCGTGTCGCGTTCGCCTCGGAGTACAAACGGAAAACGCCCCCGGTTGTGAACAACCGGGGACGTGAATTGCGTTGGTTTTTCTGTTCTCAAGTCTCTATCAGGTCAGCAGTTGGTGCTCGAATGAGATCCCGTGCTTCTTCATTTTCTTGTAGAGCGTTGTCCGGTTGATCCCCAGGGCCGCTGCAGTGTCCTGACGGTTCCACTGGTGAGCTTCCAGTGCGTCGATGATCAGCTGCTTTTCCGGTGAGGCGAGAGCCGCCTTCAACTGGTTCCCCGCACCGAAGCGGTTCCCCGGTAACTCGGCGTGCAGGTCTTCATTCCGCAGCGCTTCCGGCAGGTCGGCTGGCTGAATGACGGTGTTCTTCGTCAGCACGACAGCCCGTTCCACCACGTTGACCAGTTCGCGGACGTTCCCCGGCCAGCGGTAGCGTTGCAGCAGTTGCACCGCCGCTTCACTGAAGCCCGTCACCGGCTTGTCCGTCTGCTTGACGATTTCTTTCCGGTAATGCTCGGCGAGCAGCGGAATGTCCGTCATCCGCTCACGCAGTGGCGGCTGGGTCAGCGTCACCACGTTGATGCGGTAATACAGGTCCTGGCGGAAGGTCCCCTTGCGGACTTCCTCTTCCAGATCAACGTTCGTCGCGAGAATCATCCGCACATCGACCTTGTGCGTCTTGTTCCCGCCGACCGGTTCGAACTCGCGGTCCTGAAGCACGCGGAGCAACTTGACCTGCAGGCTCGGGCTGGCCGTCCCGATTTCGTCGAGGAAGATCGTCCCGCCGTTCGCCTGCAGGAACTTCCCCTGCTTGTCGGTATTGGCCCCGGTGAAGGCTCCCGCGACGTGGCCGAAGAGTTCGCTTTCGAGCAGGGAATCGGGCAACGCCCCGCAGGCGACTTCCACAAACGGCTTGTCGCGACGGTTGCTCAATTGATGAATCGCGCGGGCGGTGAGCGTCTTGCCGGTCCCACTTTCTCCCAGCACCAGGACTGTGGTCCGAGTGTCGGCAACGCTTTCAATCAAGTCAAACATCCGCAGCATGCGGTAGTCGTGCCCGATGATGTTTCCCATGCCGAACCGCTGATGCAGTTGCTGCTTGAGGGTCTTGTTTTCCGCGACGATCTGTCGCTGACCGAGGGCCCGCTCGATCGCGAAGTTGAGTTCGTCTTCAATCATCGGCTTGGTGAGGTAATCGAAGGCACCGAGGCGGATCGCCTCGACCGCGCTTTCGATCGTCCCGAAACCGGTGAGCAGAATCACCTGGGTTTCCGGCGTCTGCTGTTTGGCCCATTCGAGGAGGGCGAAGCCGTCCTGATCCGGGAGGTTGACATCACAGATGACTGCATCGAACGGATAGTCCTTCATGCGGGACATCGCGTCGCGACAGGTGAGAGCCGTCTCCGTGCGATGCCCGAGGCTCCGCAGGTAATCGGCCATGGAATCGAGGAGCGGACGATCGTCATCAACGACCAGCAGCGAACCGTGCGACATGGATAGGGACTCGAAGAAGGAACGTTTCCGGGGTATTCAGCGTGTCGGGTGAAATGTCGCATCGTCCGTTACGGCCAGGGCCGAACGGAGGAGCGACGGGTGCGGATGTTGCCGAAGAGGACGAAGCTGCCGCCCGATTCCATCGGGACAACCGCCGCGTTCCATCCGGAACAACCGCAGACGCTGGGAAACGCTTCGAGAGGGTAGGCAACCCTACGTCACGGTGGCAAAGAGTCAACAAGAATGTGGCGTCGTCGCGACAAAGACGCAAAATTCGCACGCGGTTGACGAACTCCGGGCGTTCTCGCTTCCGGCTCGGGTGGCTTGATTCACCGACATCTGGACAGAAGGGTGCTCCCTTAATTACGAACTCGTTAGCATAACATCTTGGTACACCGTCTTTTGCAACGCCGACCGTCTGCTGACTTTTCGCCACAGCGAATTGTGAAGGAATTGCGACTGAGTTCTATCGGAGCCTGAATCGCCGCCCTAGGCTGAAGTCGTAACAGCTGGTAATCAAGAACCCTCCGCCTGGCTGGCGTGAGATCGCGAGAGGTGGCAGACCGATGACAGCCGCTCTGTCGATTAGCGTAATCATCCCGACCTACAACCGCGCCCATCTCATTGAACGGGCGATTCGTTCCGCGCTGGTCAACCTGCAGCCGGGCGATGAAATCATTATCGTCGACGACGCCTCGACCGACGGCACCGCGACCATAGTCGGCCGGTATGGTGACCCGGTCCGCATGGTCCGCTCGGAACAGCGGGGGGCTGGTGGGGCGCGAAATGTCGGTCTCGAACATGCGACCCGCGACCTCGTCGCGTTTCTCGATTCTGATGACGAATGGTACCCGGATCGATTGCTGTTGCAGCGCGAGTTCCTGCGTCGTCGAACCGATGTCCTGTTCGTCTTTACGAATTTCCGGTCTCGCGAGGTCGGCACACCGGATGTCCCCTGCTTCTTAAAGTACTGGCACAAAGACGATCGTTCCTGGGACGAGATACTTGCACCGGGAGTGCCGTATTCGACGATCGCCCCTCTGCCAGAGGGACGCGACGATTTCCAGGTGCATGTGGGGAACATGTTCCTGCAGGAGATGCTCTCCGACTACATGGCGACCTCGACGGTGATTGCCCGTCGCGTGGAGTCGGGGCCCGCTCTGCGCTTCGCCGATGACATCCGCATTTCCGAAGACAAGGAGTGCTTTGCCCGACTTGCCCAACGGGGACTCGGCGCGTACTTCGATTGCGAAACTTCGATCCAATGGGGACACAACGGCCCTCGCGTCTCCGATACGAACGCCTACGCTCTGGTCAACTCGCGGCTGCTCCTTTTCTCACGCATCTGGGAACAGGACCCGGAGTTCATGGCCCGGTATGGCGATCAACTGGCGGCCGCCAAGTGTCGTCAGCACCTGAAACGGGCGAAATGGTTACTCGCCCGGGGCCGCACACAGGAAGCCCGCGCTGACCTGAAACTGGCGGGGATGGCACCACTCAGCTATCGGCTGTTTTCGGCCGTTCCCGATCCCATCGCGCAACGTTTACTCGCAACGCGCCGCTGGCTCCGCCATCTCGGGGGGTGAAGCCGAACAGCACGCCCTCCCGAGCTGCAATCATCAGCGTCCGGAGCGGTCTGCCAGTCAACAAAACCGTTCCAGGCGTTGATCGAAGCACTGTGGGATCAGGTGTTGGTGAACGGTGGCCCGTTCTGTCTCGTTGATGATGTTCTCTATGGCTGGTGGTGGAACCAGTCCCGTTCTTCAGCGGTCAAGCCATGGCCGGTCTGTGCTGCAGTTCGGGGTCGAGCAGCGACGTCGTGCGGGACTGCGGTTTCCCCTCCGAGTCTATTCGCTCGAATCACCGGCGATCACCGCGTTGAACCTTGGCGGCCCGAAGTCTTCAGCGTCGGTTTCGCCAAAAGTCAGCCGGAGTACACGAATCGCGGCCCTGTTACAGGGCGCTTCGCTATGCCGACCGTTCCAAGCTCACCAACGAAGAGTGCAAGAATTTCGTTGATGGAGAGCGAAGCGCGGAGAACCGTGGTGGGCTTCGCCAGCCGATCGAGTTCGCCACGAGCGTGGGACACGAGCCCTTCGCCAGAGCGTCGCTACGCTTCCGGCGTGCCGGCTTACCACAGAAAATGAAGCGGCCGTGCGCTTTCACAAACGCACGGCCACCACGATCAACGCAGAGTTTCGGAGACAGATCCTTCTGGCGACCGCAACACCTCGGGTTTCGGTGGATTCTGCACCGTTGTCCCGTCTCGGGTGTGCCGCATTGCCGAACATCGGCAAGCGTCGTTCATCGGATCGGCAGAAGACGCTGCGATTCAAGTGGAGGGTACCGGGATTGAACCGGTGACCTCTTGCATGCCATGCAAGCGCTCTCCCAGCTGAGCTAACCCCCCGCAAGGATTGTCCCGATCACCCATTCTGCTGGGGCAGCATGGTTCGTGTGATCGGCACGCCCTGAATGATCGGCATTATTAGCGAATCGGGATGACGAAATCCAGTCCGCGAGGTGATCTCGTTCGCTGAACTCGAAAGGGAATCGGCAAGCCTTGCCATTCGGAGGTGGGTGCCAGCTCTGCGGACGGCCGGGTGTTCCCCTTAACATCTTTCCTCAAAACAAGATCCGACTGAATACAGGACATCGCAACGACTCAGACCCTGTCACCTGCGCTGATCGAGGTGAGTTCAACGGATCAGGACCGGTGGCGCGTCACTTCGTTTTACAGCAGAACCAACGGCTGAGTTGTTGCCAGGAGGCGGTACAACACTCGCCGGTGGTGCGCCAGCTTTTCTGGCACCAGGTTTCTCCGGGGGGTGGGGTCGGGCGACCGATGCGGAAGTCGTACCGCCCCCCTTCGACGTACAGATTGCCGTCGGTCACCCCTTGATAGAGGCTGCCGGGTGAAACTTTCGGGGGGGAGACAGCTGTCATGCGGCGGACGGCGATCAATCCGTCGGTCACATACTCAGCACAGTGCACGCCATCGCAGCGCTCGCCGGTGGCGTGATGATGGACGCGATAGGGTCGACCGAGTTGCCCATCAAAATGTGCCCGCAGTGCATCGGTTTCGGTGGGTGAAAACTTCCGGTTGGGATGCAGCACATAAACGCGGCTGGGGACGAGGAACTGCAGATAGGCGTCGAGCGGTGTCTTGCGGACACCGGGGCCATTCATCGCGTCATAGACGACCGGTCCGTCCGGTTCAACGATGACCGCCCCGACGTGCGTGATCGGGCTGCCCGTGAAGACCTTCACAGCGAGACAGTCACCCTGACTGAACAGTAATGTCCCCGTCTGCACAGACGCTGCAATGTGGGGCATTGTCGCCGCTGTGGCTGCATCCGGTGGCGCGGCAATCGCCGAGACGAGTATGAGAGTCCACATCTTGAGCCTCCTTTGCCCGACAGGGAACGATGCAGGTGAAGAACGATGGTGCTCGCCAAACGGATCACAAAGTCCTGAAGGGGAAACGGTTCCTGGATCAGACAGTTGTCTGGACCTGGGGATGATAAACTCTGAGGCTGGTAGTGGTCCCCCGGATTGTAAGCTTCCGCACGGTCTTTCTAAACGTGATCGTAAGGTTCTTCAATTCTGGCAGCGGGAGTTCCCTTCCGATATCCAAGTTTGCGATGCTGCGATCGTGAAATGGAACTTCACTTCTGCATCGTCCAGCGGGCTGCCTGAAAGGAGTCCCTGAAGTCACGAAGCTCACAAGGAATTACGGATGATTCCCTCCACTCTGCGTGGTCTTGGATTCTCGGCTGCGCTCCTGGCCTTCATGGGGTTGCCGACTGGTAGTTTTGCCCAGGACAACCTCTTCGGCGAGTCCTTACTCGCGCAGAACGAGGGGACCGGGTTCTTGTCGCCACTGGGCGATCAGGGCGAACCACTCCCCCCACCGCCGCAGACCATCACCACGATCAGCGATGATGACGCGGATGCCGTTGATCAGATGCAGAACCAGCGGCTGCGTGAGTTCGAGTCGGAACTACAACTGCTGCGACAGCGGCTCTCCCATACCGAACTCAACGCCGGGCGGGCGCGCTCGTCGGACGTCGCCGAGGCCGTCAAGCCGAAGACGACCTATCCCAATACGAAGCTGACCGGTTTCTTCCAGATGGATGCCGGCTGGTTCGCCCAGGACACGAACAGTCAGGCACTCCTCGGCAACATTCAGAATGATATCGGCTTCCGCAGGACCCGGCTCGCGGCCGTCGGCGATCTCGCGGACAACATCAGCTACATGATTGAAATGGATTTCTCGTTCCCTGGTCGTCCGTCGTTCATGGACGTGTGGGCCGACGTGCATGAGGTCCCGTGGCTGGGCAACATTCGTATTGGACAATGGCGTCAACCCTTCGGCCTCGACGAATTGACCAGCGTTCGCGAGTTGACGTTCCTGGAGCGGCCCACGATGTTCGCAATGGCTCCGTTCCGTCAGCCGGGGATCGGATTCCACAATTCCAATGCAGATGAAACGATGACCTGGGCCGGCTCGGTCTACGGATTCCAGGCTGATCAATTCGGGGGGACGCTGGGTGACCGGGGTGTCGGGACAGCCGAACGCTTCACCGCCCTGCTGTGGAATGAATGCAATGGCCGCGAAGTCCTGCACTTCGGCCTCGACCATGCCCTGACGGTGCCGAACAATCCCGGTTTGTTCTACCGGAACGTACCGGAATACGGTGGCCCGTTCGGTGGTCCCGGCGGAACGGCAGGTGACGTGCCGTTCTTCGTGAATACGGGCATCATCAACGCGGAAATGTCGAACATGGTGAATATGGAACTCGCCGCGGTCTACAATTCCTTACACATGCAGGGGGAGCTTCGATATGCCTTCGTGCAGGCTGGGGGGCGCGTTGTGACCTTGCCGGCGGCCTACTTACAGGCAGGGTACATCCTCACTGGGGAAGTTCGTCCCTATAACAAGACGAACGCCGTGCTGGGGCGAATCAAGCCGCTGCATCCGGTGCATCGCGGCGGCGGATGGGGGGCCTGGGAAGTGGCAGCGCGGTACTCGTATCTCGACCTCTCGAACGCGGCTGGCGTCTCGACCGGTGCGGGTGCGGGATTGCTGCCCGGTCAGCCAGCGGGGGGACAACTCAACGACGTCACCCTCGGGCTCAACTGGTACCTGCACTCGAACTTGAAGGTCCAGCTGCAGTACGTGCGGGCGATGCTGTCGAACACGGTTTCGGACAGCAACACCGACATCATCGCGCTCCGGACGCAACTCGACTTCTAAGCGGTTGCGGAGTGTCACCTGCTGGTGACTGATCGCTGATGCTCATCACGTTGCCGGAGTTGCAGCAGACGCTGCAGCTCCGGCAACAGCGTTTCTGCTGCCAGTTGATGCGCGCGTTCGTTGGGATGGGCATCAAACCGGCTTACCGCGAGACCTGCGGTGCGATGCGCTGTGAGCGTGGACGTCAGGTCTACACAGTCGATCTGGTGCTCGCGGCAATACTCGACCACCTTCGCATAGGCGGGCAGGAACGGGTCCTGTTCTCCGAGTGTCGGCAGAAACGGAAAGACGGTCACGAGCAGCGAGACATTTCTTCCCCGGCACCACGCAGCGAGTTGATCGAGTTTGCCCGAGAACCGGTCCCACGGCTTCCCCTGATAAGACTCGGCGAGATACCCGTAATAGTCGGACCCGCTGCCGCCAATCGCGGGGACACGGTAGTAGAGCAGGTTGTAGAAGTAGGTTTGCTTCCACGGAAACCCTTGCGGCGAGCGGACCGCCTGCTGCTGATAGAACGCTGCCGTCCGTTCGTCACAGTATTCGATATCATTCGGCACGAACGTGTAAACGAGGATGTCGACCGGCGTGCGCGCTTGCTCCAGTTCGCTCAGCATTCCATCGGCTAACTGCCGGATGTCCATCCCCGGCAGACCGACGTTGTAGGTGACCACCTGCTGGTCAGCGAGGGCCGCATCGATCCGATCGCTGAACCGGTCCGCCGGACGACGCACCCCGTGGCCGAAGGTGAAACTGTCACCCGTGAAGGCGATGTACGTGTTACCGGAATCGCGACGAGTCGGCAGTTCCCGATCGTCGCGATAGCCTGCGCGGTTCACCCGCACGTGACGTTGAAACCATCGCTGCGACAAGTTGGTCTGGCTGAAGGAATCGGTGGCATCATAGAAGAGCGCACACGCGAGTTCGGGGAGGGTGAGGGCTGCGGCCAACATCCAGCAGGCCAGACCGATGTGCGGACCACACAGCGAACGTCCGGCCCGACGACGCGATCGTCGCCAACGCATGAGGATGACCAGCAGCCCCCACAAACCGGTGAGCCACGCCCCCATCCCTAGCAGATAGTCGATCGACAGCAGCGTGAAGAAATCCATGACGGCTCGCTGCGTCCAGTTCAGTGGCGGATGGTCGGCGTGCAGGGAAGCGTGCACGACGCCCATTGGCCGAAATTTTCTTCGACATCGACGAGCAGCCGATCAACCCGCTGACCGGGCCACGCCTGCACCACATCACGCAACTGCCAGGCAAGCCAGTGGGCGATCAATTCGGCTGTCGTGTTGGCGATGGGAAGCAGTCGGCAGTCGTCTTCGGGGAAGACCCAGCGACGGTTCTCGAAGCGGGCGGTCACTTCGTGGTCGGCCACGCTGACGCGAATCCGCGGATGCTCGGTCGGCAGCAGCATCCGGTGATCGAGATCGGCCACAAGTTTCTGGGCCGCATCCCGCAGTGCGATAAAGTCGAAGACGTACCCGTTTTCGTCAAGCAGACCCTCGACCTCGATCGCCACCCGCCAGTTATGCCCGTGCAATCGCTCGCAGACGTTGCCATTGAACGTAATGAAATGCCCCGCGCTGAACACGAGGTGATCTTTTGTCAGGCGGACACGGTAACGCTCGGCGGTCATCGAACTGGCTGCTCCTCATGCGACGACGGTGCCCTTGTGTGTCGTCGTCCCCGTTATCCCGCGCCGTCGTTCTGAAGTCCAACGACGCAGAAGTTCGAGCGCCTGGATTTCATGTTGGTTGCGTAATGGAATTCGACTGTTCGTCGCAAGAGCCCTGCGAATGTGCAGGCTGTTATTTCTGTGGGACATCTCTGGCATTCACTGAATCAGCAAGTTCCCGGTGCGGTGGAAACGCGATGCAGGCGTTATGCTGCTGCTCGGTGTCTCGGTTCCAGAATGGTGCTTGATACAAATCTTGGAGCAATCATGGGACGATCATCTTGCAGTCGGGTCGGACTTGGGATCGCGATGGTCTTGATGGCGAATCCGGTGCGTGCGGCCGAGCCCGTCATTGGACATTGGCTGGAAGAAGCCACTGACGCACGAATCAAGATGGCTGTTGCCGATGCGGCTGCGTTTGGCGGGTGGCAAACCTCCGATCTCACCTACGATTCTCACAACAAGCTCTGGTGGTCGATTGGCGATCAGAATGCGAAAGAGCGTCCCGAGTACTATCCGGATCGGGATAAGAAATTTCCGCATCGAGGCCGTTATGCCTATCGGATCACGCTGTCCAAGGGCCAGCCACACGCGGAAGCGATCCCGATCTGGTGGAAGTCGAAGACCGTCTTCCAGGCGGTCGATCGGACCTTTGCGAACGTTGGGACCCAGCTGATCGACCTTGAAGGGATCGCGGCCGACCCCACGCAGCCCAACACGTTTCTCGCCTGCACGGAGGGGCCGCAACCGTGGCTGTTGGAAATGGTCTTTCAGGATTCTCCGACCAAGCCTCAGATGCAGGTCATCCGCTCGGTGCAGCTCGACCAGCAGGGGATCCATGCCCACAATCCAGCTTCTGAAGCAGCCAACACGAATTGGGAAGGGTTGGCAATCTCCCCCGATGGGAAGGAGCTTTTGCTTGCCTCGGAATGGAATGGTGCTCCTGCCCGCATTTATCGCTTGGCCATGGCCGAGATTCGCAAGACGAACTGGGATGGGACGGGAGCGGCCCCGCAACTACGACCACAACCCTGGACCACGCAACAGATCGCGGGGGCGATCACTGGTCTCTGTTTTCTCAGCGAGGGAGGCCGGGTGTGGTTGGTGGCCCTGGAACGGAACAAGCCCCAACTCGTCGTGCTGGATTATCACGCTCCGGCCAAACCGGCGGTGATTGTGCCGCTCGATCTGCGGGCACCCGCCCCCAACGGTCGTCCAGAGGGCGTGAAGATCAAGAGCGCCTCGCCGGAAGGAATCGCCACTGACGGGGCCGGTCGGTTGCTGCTCATCGGCGATCCGGCGAAAAGCACGGTCGCGGAGAGAGATTTCTACAAGTTGATCGATCAGGACCCGCAGGCAAAAGCGATCGAACCCCGGCTCAACCAACTCACGCCGCTGGTGTTTGAACTCCGCAGCAAAGACGTACTGATTGCGCCTTAGCACCGTCCAGACACTGCAGTCTGGACTCGAATTATTCTGCGGCGGTCTGGTGAACGGGTTCTGCTGCAATGGTCGTTGGGGGTTGCTCCAGCAGTGCCGTCACGCGCTCCGGTGTCCATTCAGCCGGGTCGCTCAGGGCGCAGCAGGCCGGGATGCTGGTGGTTGGAATTGTCGTCGCGGGAGCTGTCGATTGAGTCGCCCACACGGCAGCAGTGGCGAGGCCGCACACCGCCGCGGCGGTCCATTCCCATTGAGTGCGCATGATCTTCCTTGATCAGCAGTTTGTCAAAACGCGGTCGCAGCATGCCCGGAGCTTGCGAGTCGGTCAAGAGGAATCCGCTCCTCCACGGACTTGGCACCACGGCTGGACAGCATCTCGGCCCTCGTTGTCAACGAGCGACCTTCACTGAATCCATCCAAATCTGCCGATGCGGACTTGATTTCCCCCGCCTCAGCGGCGAGAACGGGTTGTCCGCGACGTTCGCGCAGACGGCGCCGATTCACGATTCCGACCGTCAGACTCAGAGATGCCGATGCTGTTGGCCGCTGCGGACCATGGATTTACCGTCCTCCTCGTCCTGATGGGTTTCCTCGCGATCTCCGTGTGGATGGGCACGATGGCCCAGCGGGCCCTCGATAAGCAGAAGTTCCTCGAAGGGTTTTTTCTCGGCAACCGCGGCCTTGGGGCCTGGGCGCTGGCCCTGACTGCCACCGTGCAGAGTGGCGGGACTTTCATGGGCTACCCGGCGCTCGTCTACAGTTACGGCTGGGTCGGACTGCTGTGGATCGCCCCGTACATGGTGGTCCCGCTGACCGGGTTCGCAATGATCGGCAAACGGCTGTCGCAGCTCTCACGACGGACCGGGGCCATCACCGTGCCCGACATGTTCCGCGAACGGTTCGCCAGCCCGATGGTCGGGTTGATGGCGTCGCTGCTGATCATGTTCTTTCTCAGCTTCACGATGTTCGCCCAGTTCAAAGCCGGGGCGACCGTGATGAAGCTCGCCTGGCCCGGGTCGGGGCCGTTCACCTTTGCAGAAGACGCGAAGGTCACCGTCGACTATGGCTATTACATCGGTCTCGCGGTCTTCTCGATCACCGTCGTTGGCTACACGATGATCGGCGGCTTTCTCGCTTCGGTCTGGACCGATCTTTTCCAGTCGCTGTTGATGGTCGTCGGCGTCATGGCCCTGCTCTGCCTGGCGCTTCCTGCGGCAGGGGGATTGGAGCAGGCCACGCGGACAGCGATCACGCACACCGGCCCGGCCTACGCCCTCGGTCCCGGATTCGCAAAAGATGGGCAGGAATTCCTCACGGCGGGACTGGCCGGGTCGATGTTTATTCTCTGGATTTTTTCGGGGTTCTCTTCACCTGCGAGTATGATCCGGGTGATGGCCGCTTCGAATACCGAAGTGATCCGCAAGTCGATCGCGCTCCTGAGTTGCTACAACTGCCTGATCTATATTCCCCTGGCGATGATCGCCGTCTGCGGACGGGCACTCTTTCCGACCGTGAAGCCTGATGAGATCATTCCCACGCTCGCGTTGCAGCTCACGGGTGAGATGACGGGGGGTTCCGGTGTCGCGTCGTTGATTCTCGCGGCTCCGTTCGGCGCGATCATGGCGTCGGTGAGTTGTTTCGTGCTGGTGATCGCCTCGGCGCTCGTGCAGGACATCTATCTGCGGTTTGTCCATCCGCATGCCAGCCCGCGTGAGATTCGCCTGGCGACCAATGTCGCGATGGTGCTCGTTGGCGTGATTGGAGTCGCCGCGGTGATCTACCCGCCGACGTACCTTCAGGCCCTCGTTGTCTTCAGTGCGTCCGCCGGGGCGGTTGCGTTTCTCACGCCGGTCTTTATGGCCTGTTACTGGCGTCGGGCGACCGCAAAGGGGGCGCTCGCCGCGATGATCGGCGGGATCGCGGTCTACCTGACGTTGTACGTGACCGGCTGGATCCACAACTGGGCGGCAGCTCAAGGTGACGGAGCCACGGGGTTCGCGCTGTCCGTCGTGCAGTTCCTCGGCCCGATGAGTAAGCAGGGAATTGCCGGCGCGTTGCGTCCGTTCTTCCTGATGGGGATTGATCCGATCTGCTGGGGGCTGGCCGCCTCTGCGGTCTGCGGGATCAGCGTGAGCCTGATGACGCGCCCGCTCGATGAAGTCCATCTCCGCCGCGTCTACGACGGCATCGTGACCAGCGGCACATGACCGGCTTCCTGAGCGGCACGGCGCTAGCCGCCGGTGAATTCATCGGAACCGGCGGCTAGCGCCGTGCCGCTCATGGCAGCGTGGTCGCTGTTTCGCTCAAACCGGGCTGCACATCGGCGGTGGGGATGTGCTATCTTCCGCCGGGTCGCATGGTCCTGTGTCGGAAGCATTCTTTGGTTCGAGGTCCTGGTTGAACGGCGTCACGCGGAATCTGCGGTTGGTCAGCCTGCTGACGGTCGCCAGTCGCGTGCTGGGTCTCGTGCGGGACATGGCGCTCGCGTCCCGCTTTGGCAACGGACCGATCCTCGATGCCTTCTCGGTCGCCTTCCGGTTGCCGAATCTCGCCCGGGCGCTGCTGGGAGAAGGGGCGCTGACCACTGCCTTTCTTCCGGCGTTTGTCGGCACACTGCACCGTGATGGGTTGGCGGCGGCCCAACGCCTCGCAGCAGCGGTCTTTCTGACGCTGGCCGCAGCGCTGGTCGTGCTCGTCGGTTTGATCGAACTGCTGCTGTTTGGTCTGGGAACGCTCGTCCCGCTCTCGGAAGAAGCCACGTTGCTGGTGCGGTTGATGTCTCTGCTCATGCCATACGTCGTGTTTATCTGTCTGGCAGCTCAGTTGAACGCGATCCTCCAGGCGATCGGACGATTCTTCTGGCCGGCGCTGGTCCCGATCGTCTTGAATACGCTGTGGTTGATCGCCTTGTGGACGATTGTGCCGCGCTGGGAGCTCCCGACCGCTCAAATCGCGGTGATGTGCGTCTGCATCGTGGCCGCGGGGGCCGTGCAACTGATGGTCCCGGCGGGTCCGCTCTGGTTACTTGGATATCGTTGTCGGCCCCAGTTCCGGGAAGCCTGGCCCCAGGTACGGCTGATCCTGAAGCAGATGGTCCCGGTCCTCGCGGGTCTCTCGGTCACGCAGCTCAATAATGTGTTCGACAGCCTGATGACCTGGACCTTCGCTGCGCCGGAACATGGGAGCGATGCCATCCTCTGGTGGCCAGGAGTCCGGTATCCGCTGGAAGCAGGAACCGCTTCGGCGTTGTATCTCGGGCAGCGGTTGTACCAGTTCCCGTTGGGTGTGTTCGGTGTCGCTTTGGGGACGGTCCTGTTTCCGATCTTTTCTGCCCATGCCCAACGGAATGATTTCGCGGCACTCCGGCAGGACTTATCGTTGGGAGTTCGGCTGGTGCTGGCGATCGGGATTCCGGCCAGTGCCGGTCTCATACTGATCGCTGTGCCGTTAACCCGGCTGTGCTTCGAACGTGGCGCATTCGATGCTGACGATGTCCGTCAGACCGCGGCGATGATCGCCGCCTATGGCAGCGGTGTGTGGGCCTACTGTGGACTGCTGATTGTGCAACGGGCGTTCTATGCGATGGGCGATCGACGCACGCCGCTGTCGTTCGGGATGCTGGCTCTGTTGCTCAATGTCACGCTGAACCTCACGCTCATCTGGTCGATCGGCGGGATCGGTGTTGCCCTTTCGACATCGATCGTTGCGGCGTGGCAATTCTTCGTCACAGGGTGGGCCCTCAGCCGTCGATTGGGTGGCCTCGAATGGGCCGAGGTCGGCAGCACTCTGGCCCGCGTGATTCTTGCCACGGGGGTGATGACCCTGGCTGCCCTCGGCGTTGCGTGGTTTCTGCCTGCGCTCACGACCAGTCGCCTGGCAACGGTAGCATTCCCCCTCGCAGCAGCACTGGCAGCGTACTTCACAACGGCCGCGCTGATCGGCCTGCACGAACCGATCGATCTCATTTTCCACCGCATCGGCCCAGTGACGGCTGACGGCGTGAATGTCGACACACCCAGTCAGTAGTCGTCATGCTTCGCCTGATGAGCGAATCCCGCGAACTGCGAACCCCAGCCGCAGCGCGGCTGTCTCTCCGCTACCCGTCCCTTGTGGGAATCGGGTAAGATTCGCGATCGCCTCGCAGGCCGCTTGGTGAAACTGGCAGACACGCAAGACTTAGGATCTTGTGCCGCAAGGCGTATCGGTTCGACTCCGATAGCGGCCACATAAGGGCTTACGTCAATTCCACCGCGTTCAACGCATCGGTTTGACAGCCATTTGACAGCCATCACGCAAGTTTCGCGCTGAACAGGTCGTCAAACTTGCCTGCAGCGTCGACCTGCATCGTCGGGATTGCATGGCTGTAGATGTCCATCGTCATCTGGATTGAGGAGTGGCCCAGTCGCTCCTGGACAACTTTCGGGTTCACTCCCTGAGCAAACAGCAGCGAGGCGCTGGTGTGTCTCAAGTCGTGGAATCTGACCACTGGAAGTTTCGCCGCCTTGAGCAACGGCCTGAAGGATCGCTTCAGCAGCCAATCACGGCCGATCGGTGCGCCGTCCTCCATCGAGAACACCCGAGCATCGCCGCCGCGTCCCTCGGCCATCATTCGCCGCCGGTGATCTTGCAGGGAGTTCATCGCAATCGCAGGGAGTGCCACACGTCGACGGGAGCGGTCGGTCTTTGGCTCCTCGGTCCAGAACTCTCCCTTGACCATGTTCAGGGACCGGCGAACAGTGAGGGTCTGCCCCTGGAAGTCGATGTCTTGCCACTCCAGCCCGAGCAGTTCACCTTGCCGCAACCCGCTGGTGATGGCGAGAACGTACAACGCCTCAAGCCGGTCACCTTGTGCTTGCTTCAGGAATTTGGCTGAGTCGATGGCGTCCAGAAACTTTGCTTCGTGGCGTGGTGCCGATGGACGGTCCACAGCATCGCAGACGTTAGCCACCACCAACCGCCACTTCACGGCCATCGATAGTGCTCTCCTCAAGATCGTGTGGACCAGTTGTTGCAGGCGTGGCGACTTCCCAGCGTCTGCCATCTTGCGGTAGATCGACAGCACGTTGACCGGCGTCAGTTGCTCAAGTCGAATCGAACCAACCACGGGGACGATGTGCAGCCTCACGTTCTGCCTGTAGCCGTCCAGCGTGGTGCGACGGACTCGCAGACTGGCTGAGGTGTTCAACCACTGCTCCAGAAACTCGGCAACCGTCAGCCGTGAGACCGCCTTCAACGTCCCGTCTAACTTCTGGTTCTGCAGCCGGGTCAGTTCCTCAGTCACGGCCCGCTTGGTGTCGCCGTAGACAGTTTTCCGCAGTCGCTTCCCGTTCGTGTCCCGGCCGACTGTGATGGTAGCCGTCCAGCGTCCATCTGTTCTCTGAAAGATCGATCCTTCACCGTGTCCGCGTCGTTTGGCCATGTCGATCTCCTGAAATGATGAGCACCCCGCCATCGAGGACAGCGGGGTGCGTTGTGGTGACGGTCAGTTCGTCGTGACACGCTCGTAGACTTCACCGCTGCCACGTCCATCTCGCCACGCTGCAGCAGATGAGAGCACGTCGGACGTGAAGACGATCTCGCCATCGTCGATGACCACGAACGTTGCCAGCTTGCGCGACTTGCGAGGGGGACGCGCGGCCCCGGTTGAACTGGTTCCCATTGGGATACCTTCCTGAAAGCTGAGGGCATCCCTAAGCCGTCCACCCTACTGGCCAGTGACCAGCGCGGTCGTTGCCGTTCCCGCAGGGCGACTTAGGGATGCTCTCTGGTCTCACTGGTTGAGTAGGGTTGTTGACGGCACATGGGTAGAGGCCGCACTGGTTGTTAGGGAGCGTCATCGTTACGGATCACGCCCCGGACGTCAATCCCACAGTTTCGCCCGTGCGGCCCGTTTCGCCGGAATGATGCCTAGGTCATACACACTACCGATCGTCGCTCCTGCGCAATCCTAGCGCGTCGTTTTTCGCCGATGTGCCGCCGCTGCTCGGTCTGCAGCCAGTTTTGCCAGCCGTGCGGGTTCTGGATCGTGGATCACGGTGTGGTCAATCTTCTGGTGCCGTGCTTCATCGCGCGTCGACTTCATGACGATCGATGCCAGCATCAACCGCGGTTCCTTCAACGTCCAGCCGTGTCGGATGGAATGACGATGCAGGTGATCGACGATCCGCCCCCGATCTCGCCATAGGTGCGAGGGGTGCGTTCCATCGAGCCACACAAGCGTTGCCATCAACTGACCAGTGAGGACCACGCCCCGTGCCTGTAGCTCGTTGGCGAGACGTTCGCCGATACCTTTCGACTCGGCACGATGCAGCCAGGGTAAGCCGCGTCGATGTCGATGTGCGTTGACTTTCCACAGCAGTAACGGCCGCCCGTCGTGTCGATGACCTTGCAGCCACTCGCTGATCGTGGCGGGTTCGGCTGGGGTTGTGATCGGTCCACCGCGTAGAAGTCTCATGATTTTTATCCCGTGATTGTCGCGTTGAGTTCGCCAGAACATGGAGTGCCACCGATCGGTAGCTCTCGGAATTGCAGCTCAAACGGGGAGCAGTGTGTCACCACTGATTGCACAGAGCCGAACAGATCGCTGGCTATCGTCCATTCGCATTCGGGGAACCCGCCGCTACAGGTCAGTGATAACGTCCAGCCAGTTTCCCCGCACAAGTCGACGGTGCCAGTCCATGCCGAGCCGGTGAATGTGAGCACCGCCGAGCCTACCGGGTCGGTGCCGTCATCGAATTCAATCGCCAGAACCGCCGGTGTCGGGGTGGAGCTGCAGCAGCAAGTTTCGACCGTCGCCGGTCCACAAACGCATGCCATGCTTTCAGTCCTTTCAGTTAAGAAAACCGTTCTTCGATGAGCCGTTCCAGTTCATCACAGGCTGCGTTGTGCAGCTCCCCAGCTTCGTTTCCATAGCGTCGCTGGAGTTGCTCGGCAGCGCCGCGGAATGTCGCTGATGTCATCGTGAGAACCTCACGCAAGTCTGACCGTTCGATCAACTCGCCTTGTCGCTGTCGCAGGTCCAACTCAGCCATTGCCGCCCGTGACTCCCGCCACCGTTCCAATGCCGGAGAGTCGCCACCCTCGGCAATCGCTGCATCGTCACCAGTGAGGACTATCGGCGGGGTTCGCGACTTCCAGACGTTGAGCTTCAACCACTCAATCGCGGCGGGAATCGAGTAGCTCTTCGCGCTCCCTGGCATCCCGCGCGAGAGATACTCCCCAGTTTGACGACGCGACACGCCTAGAACGTGGGCGAGTTCGTCTTGAGTTCGTGCCAGCCATCGAGCCGGATCGATTCGAGCCATTCCGTAGTCCCTTGCGAGGGTGGGGAACCCCCGAAATCACCCTGTTTACGCACCCGTTTTCCGGCATGCTCGGCACCCCTATAGCCCGCCGGGTCCTAGGAGTACCTGAAGATTTGCTCAGGTTTGCCCCCCAGCCCGTCGCCGTAAGTCGTTATGTCTCGTCGGCCCCCGTGTCCCGATTCCAAAGGGTTTGGAACGCTTCCGACAGCGGGCTATCGATGACGTCTTCCAGTGCTTCACCGCGTCGGTCGATGGGTTCGGTCCCGAGTGCAGCGAGGTACGCTTCAGCCGGACTCAACCCATACTCCTCACCAGCCACCCGGACCGTATCGAGGGGTGCAGGCCACCCAGCGAGTTCTGCCCGGTGATGCAGGTGAAGAGCACAGCGAACCCATCGCGATTCGTGACGATGCCACGGCGGCCGTTGTGGGGCTGTCGGTTGTGCCCGCTCGGCAATCGGTTCAGCCCCTGCGAGTAGTGCCGCCATGATCGGGGTTCCAGCTTCCCGCCAGCCCGGCATCCCGTCGATGAAGTGCGCGAATTCGTGCAACACAATTCCCCAGCGTTCCGCGTCCGTCATCGCGAACCAGAACTCAAACAGCGCTGGAATCGCCATCACGAAGCCGCGGCCGGTCCATATGCCCAGTTCACGCAATCGCGGTTCCAGCATCATGTCCAGCCCACCAGACGTGTATGCCAACGTCCCTTCGTGCCTGAACTCCTCGGGCAGATCGAAGCGACCGACGAAGTAGGCAGCGATTTCCGGCGGGAGTTCCGCGGGCGCGATTGCTCGCAGCCGCGGTTCCCAGCCCTCGGGGTCTGAATTGCCACCCGTCACGGTGTGACCAGTTCGGCCGCGAGTTCGTCGGCTTCCGCCCGCAATGCAGCAGCTTCGGCGAGTTCACCCGCGGCCCTCAAATCGGGTCGAGAGTTCCAGCCAGGAGTGGATGACAACTCATTCTTGTGGACGCGGTTTGCGATCGTCGCTGCCTGTTGCGTCAGGGCGATGTACTGCCGATATGCGGGGTGCGTCTCCTGCAACCGAACCCGTGCGTTGTTGATCGCATTCTGCCGCGTCAGCAGTTCGCTTTGACGTGCGGTCAGGGCTGCGACGTTATCGGCATGCTCTTGCTGCAGCGTCTTCAGCCGATCGCTGTAACGTCGCCGTTCCGTTTCGAGTTGTTGCTCGATCGGTGCCAAGCCCTTCAAGACCTCGGGTTCTTCGGCCAGCGTCGCTGCCCATCGTTTTCGGTCGCGCAGGAGCGCCACGTCCGCTTCGAGTTCGTCCACGGTTCGCCCGGCCGCGGTCAGGACCTTATCGGCCTCCGCTTCGGTCGGTGGCTTGCCGGTCTCATCGACCAGCCGTTCGCACAACTGGCGATACGTCGCCAGCGCGTCTTCAGTTGCTGCCGCCTGCCGCTTCCGCAGCCTATCGAGAATCGTTGCCAGCATGTCGTCTGCCCTTTCAGTGTTGCCGGTGTCCGCCGTGGTCACTTGCCGCGGCCGGTTGTTCGGCTGAGTGGTCAAAAGCCCGGCGGGGGTGCGCTCGTGAGAGGCTCGGCGCTGCGGGTCGCCCCATCCCCGCCGGGTGTTCGGTTGGTTTGTCTGCCAGGTTGCAGGGGTCGCCGTTTGGCGGATCGCTTTTGCTTCGGTGATGCGGCCCACTTCAGGAGTAGAGCCGGTGTCTTCGTGGTCTGTGTACGCTGTGTACGCTGTGTACGCATACTTAGATTCCGTTCGGGTTCACGGTGTAGCGTTGTGAGGGGTTGTGCTTCGGTCCGTTCTTCTCAGTTGGCAACGGCCTGATGTAGGCGTGTTCCGTCAGCTTGATGAGTGCAGGGTCGATCTCTTCAGGCTTACCCACATGACGCCGAACGTGCTGGTGGATGTCACGGCGTGTGAATTCCACCAGCGAGTGCCGCTTGATGACTTTGACGATCAAAGTTGCCAACTCGGACGTCTTGTCTTCACCCATGAGGTTGAAGACCGCCATCGCATGACCACGGAAGTATCTGCCCAGCATCACGGCCCGCGTCATGGTGTCCGCGATGATCGTGGTGGGGACTGGCCAGCAGACGGCAATCTGTTCAGCCAGGTGCAGGAGAGCCGCCACCCGTGCGACCAGTCCAGCCAGCTTTCCACCCCAGTCGCGAAACGTGGCCAGGTCCCCGAAGTCTGCCAGGTCACGTTCCACCTCGGTCTGGAACTCGGCGAACACCTTGGATGCCTGTCGGTCCAGCGTCAACACGCTGGCAACTATTGAGCCGTCAGGAGCTTGATCCGATGGCATGTCCAGCAACCGTGCCATGTTCTGCAGGTATGCCGTTTTGACCTGCTGGTCCATCTCGGGAGGGTTGATCTCTCGGCTGCCGATCCGGGATTGAGGCATCAGGTATGCGAACCGGCCCAGTAGACCACGACCACGGAAACGCTTGTTGCTGAGTAGACCGCGAGCGACTTCAGGTTGAGCACAGCAGCCGACAGATAATGCAGGCTTGGGGATGAGGATCGATGGTCGACTCCCCCGGTCGACTCGCACTTCATCTCCTGCATGTCCCTTCAAGTAGACGCCGATGTTGGCGATGCCACCCTTCGAGTAGAGACCGGCCGCGATGTCGAAGAAATCCCCCTCAGCAGTCAGTACGCCAATGCGTCCCCCGTTCTGCCCCATCTTCGTGGCGAGGTGTTCGGGAGTGACATCATCGACCAGCAGCCGCGGTTCTTCGGGGACCGGGTTCTGGTTGAGTTCTTCATCAAGCTGGCGGACTTGCTCCAGTAGATGATCCCGTTCTGTCCCGAGTTGTGCTTTTGATGCCGCAGTTACATATTCTGCCCGCTGCTTAGTCAGCACCTCGGCACGGCTGCGAGCATCCCGGATGATCGGTGCCATCTGTTCTGCTTGCTGCCGCTCGTAATCCCTCACTGGTCCACTGACGGCTGAAACAACAGCGGACTTTCGGTTTGCTGGGTCCATCAATGCGAGGGCTAAGATATTGCATGGTTCCTTCCATTCCCGATTTGGTGCGACCTCGAATTTCTTCGCTGCCGCAATCGCCACGGCTGCGAGTGCCATTCACCCAGCGAGGTCCGGCGGGGTCTGTGTGCTGGTCGACAGCTGGCCGACGTATTCAGCCAGCCAGCCAGGCAGAGCATCAACTGGAAACTCTGGCGGGTTGTGTTCACTGAGTGGAACCGGCTTTGGCCATTCTCCAGAAGCGTACACACCGTACACGGCGTACACAGCGTCGGGATGTGTTTGTGTCGGTCTCCAAGCATCCGTTGAGTTGACGATCTCGCAGAGGGTCTCGACGTTGCCACCACGGTCGATCCAGTCCGAAACATCCTGTTTGTGGGCGAGTCCCGGCAGCTTGACGATCCGAATTTCCGCGGCGATTTCCTTGAGGATGGAAGCAACCTGTTCGGCGTGCCGGATGCCGGGTTCGTCGTTGTCGGGAAGGATGATGACTTCACGGTCTCTGAACGGTTCCAGATACTCAGCATCACTCGACCACTTGCCAGCCCCGCCGGAGTTACAGGTCGCGACCACGCCCATCTTCGTGAGCCGATCGACATCCTTCTCGCCCTCGACGATGAAGACGCTGGATTGACGGTCTGCGAGCAGTTCAGGAAGTCGATAGGGGACCGGCTGCAACCCCTTGATCTTCCACGTCCAGCCGCCGTTACCATCGGGCTGACGCTGGCGGAAATCCTTAGGGTCAAGACGACAGACCTGGTACCTCAGTGATCCGTCAGCGTTACGGTAATCGTAGGTCTCGACGATGTTGAAGGATCGCTGCTGCGATTGCTTCGCAGGCATCAACTGCGATGCCTGCAGTCCCATCGCTTGCACCATGTCTCCGAACTCGCAACCGGCGTGACAGTGCAGCAGTGTTCTGCCGTCGTCACCCGTGTTGATCGACAGGCTGTTCCGGTTGTCTTCGTGGGCTGGACAATGTGCGGTCCATCCGTCTCCAGACCTTTCGACATTGGTGAGCATGGCGACGATCTCGCCAGTGGTCAGGTATGGGGTCTGGTTGCTCATTCCGCGGCCCCTTCATCAGGAGCCACATCGAGCAGCCACAACGGCCCGCCGATCAGTTCCCAGCGTGCGGCCCCATACTGGACTGACCACCGGCCGCGGACACGCTCAAGATGTCGAAGGGTGCCGACCTTGCCCCCGTAGCTCTCGCCCCAGGTGCCGCCGTCATCGAGGAGCACCACGGCGTGCGGCACATCGAGCAGCCGCCGAACCGCTTCAAGGTCTGATGTAGTTGCATACGGTCGCTGTCGGAGCTTGCGACGTTGCCGAACCGATGCCAGAGCTAGTGCGGCCCGTTGTCGATCGCTGATACCATCGCCACGGCTGACAGAGAGCCATCCCGATGGAGAAGGGGCAATCTGTAGACCAGCCCCATTGATTCGATCCTTGATGCCAGAGATAATCACGTTGTCGACTCCGTTTCAGTCGATGAGAAAAACTGCAGGCCCGCACGATTCAGCCCGTGCGGGTCGCTGCGTTTAGCGGGGCTGGAACTCACCGCCATTGAGACCAGCAACGAACGCCGTCAGGGCATCGGCCGGAATCCGGCGAGCACCATCCAAACGGACAGACCGCAGACGTCCGCTGTTGAGCAGGTCATAAGCCTTACTCTTGCGAATCCCCAGCCGATCACAGACCTGGGGGACCGTCAGAAGTTGCGGCAGTGCGGCCGCTTCGAGAGTCGTTGACATCGCCATCTCCATCGAGGTTTGTTGCCGGTGTTACGCTTCCGGCGTGGTCCGATGGAGTCAGAATAGCCCCTGTTTATCAGGGGTCTAGGTGCAGTTCATCACTTGGCGCGTTGTGGTGCACAAGTGGCGCACAGATCAGGAGCTAGTCCCATTCGGATGGGTATTTGATGTTGTTTTCGCGAAGTCTGGCGAGTGAGAAACGCCACTGCCTGTTGTTCGTGCCCGGCTTTTCTTCCGCACCCCAATCCTTCTTCCTTCGGCCGATCGTGTTCCGGCTGTCGTTCTTGTCCATGTTCATCTTCATCAAGGTGGTCATGGACTCCTTATTGAGCCAGGGGGAGTGCTCGTTAATGGTGTTGCTACGTTCCCGAATCCATCGAAGTGAGTTCTCCCGCTCGCTTTCCACCATCAGCAGGTTTGACCGCGAACAGCCATCAATCTGCGATAGCACATCAATCGCAGACCTGATGTGGTGCGTGCGTAACCGATCTTGATCCTCGACAGGGATGGCAAGAGTCGATTCCCATACGACTCCGGCGAATCGACGTAGCAACTGGTGATGAGTCAGGAAAACGTGCCCCGCCCGCTCATCGCCATCAGATAGAGTCATTGGGCATCTGGTCCCCCGGTTTCCATGCTCCAGCGCGGCTACGAACTGAGCCGCATCTTCGGCGGGAGTTACGCCCAACTCCTCAGAAAACCGGTCCAGAAACTTGAGTTGCTCAATGAGCTGCACAAGAGCAGGTGGAGAATCACACCCGCCATCATCGTGCTGGTCCAGATAGTCGAGCATCGTTTCGCGAATCTGAAACGAGACGGTCGCAGCCGCCTCAATCATTTCGCTGTAAACCTGGAACAGATCACATAGCTCTGACGACGATCGCATTGCCCACCCGTTTCCGGTGGTCATCGTTTCGATGAAGAGACGAGCGCGGCAGGCGAGCGAAACGATCTCGCTTTTCCCCGGCCAAAGGTAGCCGCGTCGTGTGCTCAGATTTGACAGCCAACGTGTAGCCAACCGGGCGGAAAGACCTGGAAGTCTGCGGACAGTAGTATAGCAGAAATGCCTATTTTCATCGACTCTGCGGACTACTGCGGACTACTGCGGAATGCCTGTTATTAGACTTAGGATCTTGTGCCGCAAGGCGTATCGGTTCGACTCCGATAGCGGCCACTCGCGTATGCGGAGACCACACGTCGGTGAAGACTCCGTGAGAACTCGATCATGGCCGATGAGCAGCATTGTGGGCTGCAGAAATCAGGTTTTTGGTTTCGGTTTAGGGCGGCGTTCGGGGGTGGCGGTCGCCGGGTTGTCGGGCCAGGCGTGGCGAGGGTAGCGGCGGCGGAGTTCGCCCCGGACGATGGGGTAGGCCGTCGACCAGAACGACGCAAGGTCGTCGGTAATCTGCTGTGGACGATGATTCGGAGCGAGCAGGTGCAGCAGGATCGGCACCTTCCCCCCGGCGATCCTTGGCGTCGCTGACCAGCCGAAGAGTTCCTGGATCCGCACGGCCAGAATCGGCGGGCGGTCTTCGGCGTACTCGATCGCGATGCGGCTCCCGCTGGGAACTTCGATCCGCTCGGGAGCATGCTGGTCGACAAGCCGCTGTTGCTGAGCATCGAGCGTCTGCCAGAGACCGGCCTTCCACGGAGCTTTCCGCAACTCGACAAACGAGCGACACCCCGCGGCCAGCCAGCTCAACTGTTCTTGCAGCCAGCCATCGGACCAGTCGGGGAGCGCGAGATCGGGCCGCCATCTCCGCAGGCAGCGAATGCGGGCGACCAGCGTTACCACTTCCGGATCATCGGGCGGATAGATGCGGTCCCACTGTGCACACGCGGCGGCACTCAAGACCGCGGCAGCGGAATCATCATCGGGTAGCGCTGTCGGCGATTCTTCCAGAGGGAGATCGAACCAGCAGCGCCGCTTTCGTGCTTGCACACGCTGGTTCGCCGCGTCGAATTCGACATCGGTCCGCGTGGAGAGATGTGTCTTCCAGAGCCACGCGGGATCGACTGCGGAGGCTTGTCTCACGAGGGCTTCTTCGCCACCTCCCTCGACTTCAACCGCGACGAAGAGTTCGTCACGCGAGACAACCGATTGCGGGGCGAGACGGACGCCGTGCCCGCCGACCATCAATCCGCGCGGACTCGTCGGTTCCCGCCGTCGCACTAACCGATCGGGGAACGCGGCGAGTACAGCCTGTCCGAGTGCGTCCTCGGGAGTAACGGGGACTTGTTCAGCAGGCGAGGCCGCGTGATCCGCCGCGATCCGTTCGAGCTGCTTCGCGGACTGGAGGATGCGGTCAGCGCCAGTCGCGTGCAGCCGTCCGGCCTCTGTGTCGGTGCGTCCCGAACGGGCGAAGTATTCGAGGGCGACAACGCGTTCGAACAGGTCAGATGATCCGGCATGCCGTGCGGGTGCACGTGGACCGTCCCGCAGAAACGGGTCGCGTTCCGAGAGCAACGCCGCTGCAAGACAGCCACGGGACAACAGACCCTGTTCACCCGCAGCGACGATCAAGCGGGCCAATCGTGGTGCTGTCGGCCAGCGGACGAGTTGACGGCCCAACGGGGTCACGCCGGTTGCATCCAGAGCATCGAGCGATCGGAGCAACGTCTCGGCTTGTTCCAGCGCACCTGCTGCCGGAGCCTCAAACCATGGGAAGGCCGCGAGATCGGCTTCCCCCCACACCTTCAGCGACAGTACGACCGACGACAGTTCGATACGTTGAACTTCGGCGGTCTCTTGAGCGGGACGCGCCCGGTGCGAGGCTTCGGTCCACAGCCGCAGACACCAGCCGGGACCGGTCCGGCCCGCGCGTCCTGCGCGTTGATCGGCAGCGGACCGGGCAATTGGTTTCAGGGTGAGCCGGTTCAATCCCAGGGTCGCATCGAACTCGGCTTGCCGCGCGAGTCCCGCATCGACGACGGCGGTCACTCCGGGAATCGTGATCGACGTCTCGGCGACGTTCGTGGCTGCAATCACTTTGCGCAGAGGAGACGCTGCGAAGACACGATCCTGTTCCGCAGGGGACAGATCACCAGACAACGGGAGTGCCAGCACGTCGCGTTCAGTGATGAGCGCGAGTGTCTGCTGAATCTCCCTCACACCCGGGAGAAACGCGAGAACATCGCCGGTGGTCTCCTGGAGCGCCCGACGAACCCCGCTTGCCACGAGTTCCGCAAGCGGTCGGTCGAGATGCGTGGGGAGATACTCGATGGTGATGGGATGTTGCCTGACCGGACAACTGAGAATCGGGGCTCCATCGAGATAACGGACGAGCGGTTCGGCTTCCAATGTCGCCGACATCACGATCAACTTGAGATCGGGACGCACGGTCTGCTGGACACGGCGAACCATCGCCAGGGCCAGATCGGTTTCCAGATGACGCTCGTGGAATTCATCGAGCACGACGACCGCGATCCCGTCGAGAAACGGGTCATCGAGCAACCGTCGCAGCAGAATCCCTTCGGTCATCACGACGAGCCGGGTGCGGGCAGACATTTGCCGCTCGAAGCGAACCTGGTAACCGATCGTGTCGCCGAGTCGTTCGTGGCGTTCTTCCGCCATCCGTCGTGCTGTGGAACGGGCGGCAACTCGCCGTGGCTGCAAGACGACAATCTGCCCCGAGGCACCGAAGGCATCGAGCATGGCCGGGGGAAGCCGGGTTGTTTTCCCCGCACCCGGAGGGGCCTGCACGATCGCCGTTGGCGTGTTGCGCAGCGTCGCAATCCAGTCGGAAAGGAGTTCGTCAATCGGCAGCGGATTCGGGGCGGGCATACAGGCTAGTAAACCGCGACTTCAAGAAGGGAACAAGCTCGCGCATTGCGTGGCGGACCTGTACCATCTCCCCCACGATCCCTGCGGATCTGCGGCCCCCCGGCTCAGACAAAGCCCGGCATGGAGGACCATCGGGGCGCTTCCACGGTGGGCACAGCCCACCCTACGAGGAGGCGAGCGGCCAGCGGGTGGTCACGATGGTTGGTCCGGTGGAAGAGGACGAGATCGTGATCTCGCCGCCGTGCTGTGCGACGATGCGGGCCGCTTTGCACAGGCCGAAACCGAGTCCGCGGCCGGCCTGGCGACCCGAATAGAAGGGGTCGAACGCATGCGCGCGTTCCAGCGGCGTAAAGCCGCGGCCATGATCTTCGACGGAGAGGTTGAGCCAGTTTTCTGCAGCAGTCGCACGCAGAGTGATTGCCCCCCCGACATCACCACAGGCGACGATCGCATTCCGCAGAAGTTCGCTGAGGACCACCGTCACCTGGACCGGATCCGCCTCGAAAGCCGGGAGATCGACTGGACACTCCAGTTCCAGTCGGCAAACGGTCGATGAGAGCGCCGCCTGCAGGCGATGTGCGAGATCATTCAACAGGGAACCAATGGCGATCTTCTCGCGCTGTGGCTGCGGTGGCCGGGCGAACGTCATGACGTCGCCGATCATGTCCCGCACGCGCAGCGCCTGGGCTGCAATGATCGAGAGTGACTCACGCCGGACGGGGTCGTGCTCGTCGCGCAGCAACTGCTGGGCACGGCCGAGAATCGTGGCGAGCGGGTTATTAATTTCGTGCCCGGCACCGGCCGCGAACTCGGCGAGGGCTTCCAAACGTTCAGGACTCGGGTGCCAGACGGCAACCGAGTCCTGAGCTGTGTGGTCAGCAGCCGACATCGGCGTTACGCCCTGACCGGTTCAACATCGAGCAGGCGACACATCCGCTCGACCAGGGCTTCCACCTCAAACGGCTTCTGGACGAAGTCGTTCGCACCGGATTTCTTGAGATCGTCGATCTTGTCTGCCTCGACCATCCCGCTGATACAGATGATCTTCGTGTCGTCGAGGGTGGAGTCCATACGGACCCGCTGGCAGACTTCCTTGCCGTTAATGTCCGGCAGCATCACGTCGAGAACGAGGACGTCGGGGCGGTACTCTTTCACCATCATGCCGGCATCGAAGCCGTTGTTGGCGACCCGCACTTCAAACCGGCCGTCCGCCTCAAGCGCGTCCCGGATCAATTCGACGAGCTCCTCGTCATCGTCAACGACGAGCGCCTTGCGGCGACCGCTTTCGAGGGCATCGGTCGGGATGCCGTTTTCTTTCATGAAGCGATAGAGGACATCGCGCGGGATACGGCGGAACCGCGATCCCGGCACGCGAAAGCCCTTCAGCTGGCCCGAGTCGAAGCAGCGAATGATCGTCTGCTGGCTCACTTTGCAGATCTTGGCGGCTTCGCCCGTCGTGAAGACTGTTTTCATGGCTTCCTTCCTGAGGCCTGTCTGCCGGAGCCAGACCGAATCCGTTCGTCCCCTGCCAGTCCTTCAGCAGAGGTTTTTCGCTGCCAGTCGATCAGCCGCAGAGTCTTCCGCTGGTCATCGGGGGAGAGCTGTGCGGCGTTCCGGGGGATCGGGGACTTTCACGGCTGTTAAAGTTTGCCGATTCTTCCGGATGTACCGATTGTAGCCATTCTGACAGATCGGTCAACATTCTTTTGTTTCGTCAGAACACCCCGGAACCCACCCCCACCCGAACTCGCTACGTTGAACGTAAGCCAAGTCTGGCAAGATGGTTCGGTGCGCGGATTCAGCCCGGATGGCGAACTCGGGACCTGTCGGGGCGCAGAAAAAACTCCCAGCCGATGCAAATTCGCCAGACCGGGTGGAGCATGGAAAGCCCCCGTTCCACGTTATTGCGCGAGCCGTTCCGGTTCGCGGAGATACAGCGTCAGCACAGTCAGGTCGGCCGGAGTGATCCCGCTGATGCGGCTGGCTTGTCCCACATCGGTTGGGCGGACCTTTGTCAGCTTCTCCTGCGCTTCGCGACGAAGCTGCGGAACCGCCTGGAAGTTAAAGGTCGCAGGGATGCGGATCGCCTGAATCTTCTGTTGGCGGGCGACCTCTTCTCCCTGCCGCCGGATGTAACCCGCATACTTCACTTCGATTTCCAATTGTTCGGCAGCACGTGCGGGAGTTCCCAAGGCCGCCAGTTCCGGTTGCTCGGACACCAGTTGCTGCCAGGTCACTTCCGGCCGCCGAAGTAGTTCTTCGAACGTGACACCGGCTTGTCGATGCGTTGCGAGCCACTGAGAGGCCGTCGCGATCGCGTGTTCGTAGGACTGAAGTTGTTCCCAGCGCTCGTTAGACACGAGGCCAACCGAGCGCCCCAGCGGCGTGAGACGGCGGTCGGCGTTATCGTGACGCAGCAAGAGTCGATACTCGGCCCGCGAAGTAAACATGCGGTAGGGCTCATCGACCCCCTTGGTCACGAGGTCATCAATGAGCACGCCGAGATATGCCTGGCTGCGATCGATCACCAGCGGCTGTGCAGCTTTCAGCTTCAACGCGGCATTGATCCCCGCCAACAGCCCTTGCCCCGCGGCTTCTTCATACCCCGTGGTCCCATTAATCTGCCCGGCGAAGTACAACCCGGCAACGCGCTTCGTTTCCAACGTGGCTGTTAACTGGGTCGGCGGAGCGAAGTCGTACTCCACCGCATACCCATACCGCATGATCTCGGCCCGCTCCAACCCACGGATCGAGCGGATCATTTCATCCTGAACATCACGCGGCAGGCTCGTCGAGATCCCGTTGCAGTAATACTCCCATGTGTTGCGCCCTTCGGGTTCCAGGAAGATCTGGTGACTCGACTTCTCTGCGAAACGAACGACTTTGTCCTCGATCGACGGGCAATACCGTGGTCCGGTCGATTGAATCTGTCCGCTGTACATCGGCGCGCGATGCAGGTTCTCACGGATGACGTCGTGCACGTGCCCGTTCGTTTCTGTCAGCCAGCATGGCAGTTGCGGTGCAGTGATCCGGTCGGTCAGGAATGAGAACGGAACGGGGTCCGCATCGCCGGGTTGTTCCACACATTGTGCAAAATCAATCGTGCGCCCGTTTAAACGGCAGGGAGTTCCCGTCTTGAAGCGTTGCAGTTCGAATCCGAGTTCGCGGAGTGAATCGGACAGCGTGCCGGTGGTGCCATCTCCTGCCCGGCCGCCGGGTGTTTTGGTCTCCCCGGTGTGCATGATGGCCTGAAGAAATGTCCCAGTCGTGATGACGACTGCCCGGCAGCGGTACACCGCTCCGCCCCGAACTTTCACGCCGACGATGCGGGGCAACTCCGTGGGGTCGAAGGTCGAGGGTCGGGGGTTCAAGGATCGAGACATCTCCGCGTCTCGTTTGCCGTCTTCGCGGTCTTCCTTCGGTGACGTCGCGCCCGCTCCTTCCACCAGTAACCCTTCGACCGATTCCTGGCGAAGGGTCAGTCCGGGCTGACTCTCAATCCGGTGCTTCATCGCAAACTGATAGGCTTTTTTGTCGGCCTGGGCGCGCGGGCTGTGCATCGCCGCCCCCTTGCTGCGATTGAGCATCCGGAACTGGAGGCCGGTTTCGTCGATCACCCGGCCCATTTCCCCGCCGAGTGCGTCGATTTCCCGAACGATCTGGCCTTTGGCAACGCCGCCGATGGCCGGATTGCAGCTCATCTGGCCGACCGTATCGCAGTTCATGGTCAGCAGTACTGTCCGGACACCAAGCCGGGCCGCGGCCAGGGCGGCTTCACAACCGGCATGTCCGGCACCGATGACGGCGACGTCGAAGTCGTACTGGGAAAGCATCTTACGGACTCTGCCTGCAGGACGGATCACGGGAAGTCGCAACGGGTTGCTCCGGAATCATACGGTGAAAGTGCGGGCCTGCCGAGGGATTGACTCGTCCGGTCGCAAGAGGACGACATCCGGGGATCGCCCGCGGTTCGAAACTCGACGCTGGACTCAATTGCATCCCTTCTCCGGCTCCGATACACTCTGCGATTCCCGCGCGGGGGACGAACTCCGTTCCGCGCTGTTGTTGCGCATTCCCCGGCTGTGTGAAGTCCTGCCGGGAACTGCAAAAGCGCCTTGATTTGCCAGGTGTTTTCCACGATCCGACCCAGAGCTTGCCGAACAGGTTGAACGATGTCGAAGGAAGCCAAACTCGTTGCCGAGCCGCGGACCCAAAGAGGGACAGCCGCCTGCAACCGTCTGCGTGCTCAGGGATTGATCCCCGGCAATGTTTACGGACACCGCCCGGAATCGGCGATGATTACCGTCTCCAGCGACGTCTTCACTCCGATCGTCAAATCGGGTGTGAAGGTGGTGGACCTGGAAGTCGCCGGTCAACACGATAAAGCCCTGATCCGTGAGCTCCACTGGGACGCTTTCGGCGAAGAAATCACGCACTTCGACCTGATGCGTGTCGACCCGACCGAACGCGTGACGATTCACGTGCCGATCGTGTTAAAGGGGATTGCTCCCGGCGCGATGGGTGGCAATGGAATTCTCGATCAGCCGTTGCATGAGCTCACGATCGACTGTCTGGCATACCTGATTCCGGACTCGATTCCGGTGAAAATCGGTGCGCTGGAAATCGGGCAGGCCATTCACGTTCGTGACATTGAGTTCCCGGAAAGCGTGCACTGCCAGAATCCGCCCGAAGCGATTATTGTGCACGTTGTGCAAGTGAATACGAAAGAACCGCTGCCGGGCGAGCCGGGAGCGGTCGAGCCGGAAGTCATTGGCAAGAAGCCGACCGAAGCGGCTGCCGACGACAAGAAGGAGGCCGGGAAGAAGAAGTAACGCGGCGGTGCGGCGAACTGGTGCGTTACCCGGCGGGGATAATTCCCAGTCGGTGTGATTGCAGGATGCGAAACACGGAGGGACTCGGTCAGCCATGAAAGTCGTGGTCGGACTGGGGAATCCGGGTGACAAGTACGCGGGGACCCGACACAATGTCGGCTTCGACGTCCTCGACGAACTGAGTCGGCGTAACGGTTCGCCTCGGCCGAAGACGAAGTTCGAGTCGGAAATCCGGGAAGTCGGCACGGGTGACGGGAGAATGCTGCTCGTCGCTCCGCAGACCTACATGAACCTGAGTGGGCGGGCCATCCAGCCGTTGCTCAAGTTCTACCAGGTGTCGCTGGCTGATCTGGTCGTGGTCTGTGACGACCTGAATTTGAAGTGTGGACAATTACGGTTGCGAGCCAGTGGCTCAGCGGGAGGTCAGAAGGGTCTGTTGAGTATCGTGCAGGTGCTGGGGACAGAATTAGTCCCGCGCCTGCGAATCGGGATTGATCGTCCCCCACCGCCGATGGATGCTGCCGCCTACGTGCTGGCACGCTTCCGCAGCGAGGAACTCCCGGTGATCGATGCCGCAGTCCGGCGGGCTGCCGATGGAATTGAACGCTGGGCGGCTGAGGGGCTTTCAGCCGCCATGAATTGGATTAACGGACCGGTGGAACCCGGTCAGAATGCGGATGAGAAACGCGGGTAAAGTTCAGCGACGGACAGGCTGACCCAACCCGATGGGTCGATGACACCAGCGGCGGACATCTGTCGTTCGACAGAGCGACACAGCAGAGACCGTGCCTTGAATTCAGGGCCAATGGTCGACAGGGGAGAAGACGACGTGACGCAGTATATGTACGAGGGGATGTTCCTGCTGGACAGCAATCGGTTTTCCGCCGATCCGGACGGCACCGAAAAGGCTGTTCTGGGGATGCTCGAGCGCGTCGGCGCTGAGATCGTCACCTCGCGGCCCTGGCAGGATGGAAAGCTCTGCTATCCGATTAACGGACAGCGGAAGGGGTTGTATTATCTGGCCTGCTTCCGGATGGACGGCGAGCAGATCCCCGAACTCAACCGGCTCAGCAAGCTGAACGAAGTCGTGATGCGGCAACTGGTGATCCGCCACCCGCAGGTCATTTTTGACGCGATGGTGCAGGCGCTCACCTCGAATGACGGAACGATTCACAGTCCTGAGCAGAAGCAGGACCGGATGGATGGATCCGGTGGCGGTCGTGGACGCATGGACGACGGATCTGACGACCGCTAAGCGCTCACGGCGGGCCGTTGATTCATCGACGACCGCAGGGAGACCGAGATCATGGCGAGCTTTAATAAAGTCATCCTGATGGGCAACCTCACCCGCGATCCGCAGGTGAAGTACACGCCCGGCGGGACCGCCGTGACAGAAATCGGGCTCGCGGTGAACCGCCAGTGGTTCGATAAGCAGTCGAATACACGCAAAGAAGAGGTGACTTTCGTCGATGTGACCCTCTGGGGTCGGACGGCAGAAATCGCCGGCGAATACCTCGCCAAAGGTCGTCCGGTCCTGATTGAAGGCCGCCTGCAGACCGACTCGTGGGACGACAAGGAAACCGGCAAGCGTCGCAGCAAGCTGACTGTCGTTGGCGAAAATATGACGATGCTTGGCAGCCGCATGGACGGTGGCGGTGGTGGTGGGCAGATGGGGGGAGGCGGCGGTGCACGCGGTGGCCAGTCCCGCGGCAATGCTCCTGCACCAGCTCATCAAGACAGCAGCGACTATGGAGGCGGCGGTTACAGCAGCGGTGGGAACGACTATCAGGGTGGCGGTGGACCGCCCGATGATGAAGTCCCCTTCTAACCGCACATTGAACTTCAGGGCCACAAGAACAACGTCTCCCGACAATCAACGATACACGTAAGATCCCTGACTCGCGTTTTTCAGAACGCCGGTCGTTTGCAACAGGAAGCCGGTTCCATGTCTCGTGCCAATGTGACCGCCTCGGGTCGTCCTCGCGTCCATCGTCAGGTGGAATTGCTCCTCGCCGAAGACGTCGAGTCTCTCGGCAAGCAGGGCGACATCGTCAAGGTGAAGTCGGGTTACGCCCGCAATTACCTGCTGCCCCAGGGCTATGCGACGATCGCCACGGAAGAGAACAAGCGGATGGTTGTCCGCCACCAGCAGAAGGTGGCCGAACTCCAGAAGCAGAAGATGCAGGCCCTCGCCGCCCTGGCCGACAAGATTGCCAAGTACAGCGTGACCCTCGAAGCCAACGCGAACGAAGAGGGTCACCTCTACGGATCGATCATGGCCAACGATATCAGCAAGGCGCTGATGTCGGCTGGATACGGCGTCGAACCCGATCATGTCCGGCTCGATGGCCCGCTCAAGGAACTCGGCATGTACACCGTGAAGATTCAACTTCACGGTGAAGTGAAGACCGAAGTCAAAGTGTGGGTTGTCCCCGCTGCGACTAAGGCCGCCGCTCCGGTTGCGGGCAAGAAGTAAGCGACAGCCGGATCACGGCCTCGATCACGTTTCGACTCCACCCCCGGTTGTCCACAACCGGGGGTTTTTCGTCCCGTCTGCGCAACAGGCATCCGCTTCTCACGGAGACCCGCCATGCCTCCCGGCAGCGATAGTTTCCAGGGCAAACTCCCGCCTCAGAATCTGACCGCCGAGCAATCGGTGCTCGGCAGTATTCTGCTCCATAACGACGCCATCGACGAAGTCGCCGACATCCTGCATGCCAATCACTTCTACAGTGAGAAGCATCAGTTGATCTACAGCGCGATTCAGCGAATGGGTGACGCGGGAATCCGCGGAATCGATGCGGTCACGCTGTCGGAAGAACTCGACGCTCGCAATCAACTCGCCGATGTCGGCGGCGTCCCGTACATCCTCGAGATCCTCGAAGCGGTCCCGCACGCCGCGCATGTCAAATACTACGCGGAGATCGTCCGCGACAAATGGATTCAGCGGAGCCTGACCGAGGTCTGCACCGAAGTCCTGAAAGAGTGCTACGAAGGAACGACCGACACCGCCGACGTCCTCACGCTGGCGGAACGGGGCATCTTTCAGATCCTCGAAAATCAGGAGATCAGCGCGAAGTTGAGCATGGATGAAATCCTGCTCGACACGATGGACCGCATCAACTCCCGGATTGGCACCGAAGGGACCATCAGCGGACTCTCGACCGGCTTCACCGATCTCGACCGCCAGACCAACGGTTTTCAACCGGCGGAACTCGTGATCATCGCCGCCCGTCCTTCGATGGGGAAAACCGCGTTTGTCTGTAACCTCGCCGAATGGGTGGCCGGGGCCGCCGGATCGGGGGTGCTGCTCTTCAGCCTCGAACAATCCAAGCTCGAAATCGCCGAGCGGTTCCTGTGTATCCGCGCCCGGCTCGATGGTCATCGCCTGCGGAAAGGCCAGCTCGACGAGCCGGAACGCAACTCGCTGTTGCAGGCCGCTCAGGAACTCAGCAGCCTTTCGATGTTCATCGATGATACGCCGGGTCGTACCGTGGGCCAGATCAGTGCCATCACCCGCCGCCTGAAACGCCGCAACAACATCGGCCTGGTAGTCATCGACTATCTGCAACTGATCGAACCCGAAGACAAGAAGACGAATCGCGAACAGCAGATCGCGCAGATCACCCGGCGCTTGAAAGGGATCGCCAAGGAAAACGGCATCCCGGTGATCGCTCTCTCACAGCTCAATCGCGGCGTGGAACTCCGCGAAGACAAACGCCCGCGGCTCGCTGACCTTCGCGAGAGTGGAGCGATCGAGCAGGACGCCGACATCGTGATGTTTCTGCATCGCCCCGACGCCTACGACCCAGCCGACCGTCCCGGTGAAGCCGAAATCATCGTCGCTAAGCACCGCAGCGGACCCACCGGCATCGTCACGCTCCGCTGGCGTCGCGAATCGATGCGATTTGAAGACTACACCGCCTTGGAAGGGACCGATCACTTCCAGTAAGCCGCAGACAATACCGGACGGTCTGCGTCACCGCGTGGAGATCCATCGCCCCCCAACTGACGATTGTTCGAAACCTTCGGCAGGTTCAAAGACAGTATCTCCAACAGAGTGCCTGGTAGGGGATTGAGTTCAGTGCGAATCTGTATGCCGGATATTCTGCGCGATTTTTGTTGAAGTTCCGTGATGAAATGCCTAAGGTACTCACGGCCTATCACAAATCTCTTCTGACCGATCGACTCACGCGAGGCATGACGCATGCGCTCGAGAGTAGTGTTGTTGTTGCTAGTTGGAATTGGCTGGACAGCGGGGTTTTCCGCTGTTGAGTCACTGGCAGTCGAGCTGCCAGCGAAGAAGCTGGCAAAACTCACTCCGGAGAAACGACCGGCATTTCTCACAGCGTATGAAACTTATGCTGCTGCGCGTCAGGAATGGTCGCGGCAGCAGTCTTCGGTGACCAATACCCCGGCTTTGTTGTTGGCGATTGCAGGCGTCGAAAAGGCCGAAGCCTGGGAGCAAAAGGCGAACGAACTGTTCGCGGTCGTTGCCGACCTGGACCGCGCGCTGGGAAGTCGCGGTGACGAGTCTTCAGCCCGCTATGGTGAGTGGAAAGCACTCATCACATCCCTTGCGACCGCCGAGGTGTTCCACGAACTGGGTGACAATCCGGCCGCCCATGAGATGGTGGGCGAATTCGCCCTCGTGGTCATGTCGCATCTGGTGCAGAGTGCAACTGCCAGTCCACCTCCGCACTGGGAGTTGGTGAAGGACTTACTTCCCCCGGAAGGAACGGAATGGACCGAACGGTTGGCAGCCGACTGCTGGCTGAAGTGGATGGAACGGATCAACGAACAGTGCCTGAAGGACTTGGCACGACTCGATCCCCAGGTCGCGGCTCCGGACAATTTGCGGCAAGCGCTCCGTCTGAAGCAGCGCGCACTCACAGCCATGGAAGTCTACGGACCTTACCTGAGGAAGCATATGCCGCCGGAGTATGAGGCGGCACGCAATCGGATGGTAGCCGCACACCAGTCGCTGGGGGAGTTGTGGCCGGAGTGGGAACAAATTCTGCAGGAAGGCCCGTTCAGTCCCGCTCCAATCGATCCTCGGGCGGAACCACTCCCTGCGGAGCGACCGTTTTCGTGGTTTCTGATCGTGAATTTCGTAGTGGTTGCGGTAGGTGCTGCGGCTGTGTTTCTCATCACAAGGCGCTCGGCGAACTCGGGGCGCGGAGGTGCGGTATGACTCAGCTTTTCGAGAACCATTCCGAGCAGAATTCTCCCTTGGCCGCCGTTGACCGTCGCCGATTCATCCGCAAAGTTGGCGGTGCGCTCTTTGCGGTGACTTTGCTGGACATCGCGGATCTCTCGCCATTGCCTCGTGCTGCCCATGCAGCAGGAGGATGCGGTTCCGGGACTGCGGATGCTTCCTGTGGATCGTTCCTGGATACTGACCAGAACTGTGGATTGACTAAACCGAGCGGCGCGCAGGATGTCGACGAATCTTGCGGCGGATTTTCAAAAGATGAGAACTGCGGTCAAGCCGCCGGAGCAACGGCGACTGATCAGGACAACAACTGTGGCTCTCTCGATACGGACCAGAACTGCGGGAAGAGTGGACCGGGTGGGCCTGCCGGGACCGATGCGGACCAGTCTTGCTCTTCCACTTCGAACGATCTCAACTGCCAGGTGAATCAGGTTCCTGCAGCCAGTAAGGATTCGGACGCGAACTGCAGTGCGACTTCAGCCGACGCCGATCAGGGTTGCGGTGATTGCGACGATAATCATCAATGGGGCGGGGATCAGCACTGCGGCAAAACGCTTCCCGCGGGCGGTATGGACCCCGATGGTCTTTGTGGGCATCAGCACGGGGCATCGGGCGGGATTACAACCGATCAAGCCTGCAGTGCCACCGTCGCCGATGCGGGATGTGGAACCCACACCACCATCTATGGAGGAACCGATAATGATGTGGACGAGCACTGCGTCGGTGGTGCCACAGACATGCATTGCACGGCAGCCATGGGGACCGACGCGAACTGCGACGCCGCCACGAACCCGTCCACGACTTCCCCCGACGAACTCTGCAGTGCCACCGATGTCGATCAGGCATGTGGTCACTATGACGCCGATGAATCCTGTGCCGCCACGGTGACAGACGAGGCCTGCGGCCAGCATTTCGGCGTGTTCTCGCCAAATATTGATACAGACCAGAACTGCGTTGCCAACGGGGGTGCGAACACAACCGACAACACCAACGTTCAGCACAACGGGCCGCTGTGATTGATGCTGTGGACGAGACTCCCGTGATCCCCCCATCTTCGGACCGGCGTTTCCGCCCTCAGTCCTCAGGAGCATGCTCATGTCCATCCCCGCCGCTTGCGCGCCGTGTATCGAACCATCGTCCATCGCGATCGATCCGCGGTCGTTCCATGTCTTTGAGTTCGAAGGTGAGCAGCTCCTGTTCGATCGGGCAACGGGAACCACCAGCGCGCTCAGTCCCCTGGCGTTCTCCGTGCTGCAGCAAATCGAGGCCGGTCGGGCGGTCGAAACTGTCCTCGAAGACTTGCCCGATGCGGACGAACGCACCGCTGTGAGGTTGGCCCTCAACGATCTGCAGGAGCGCGGCTTTTTCCGGTTCTGGTCAGTGGAAGCAGCCAGTGATGAAGCCTTGCGGCCGCTGTGGGACCATCAGCCGAAACGCATTCAGTTACTGATGGCGGAAGGCTGCAATCTGGGCTGCCGCTATTGCTACCAGTGGCGGAACGGGACAAACCAGAAGCATACGCTGATGCCGTGGTCGGTCGCCCGCGACGCGATCCACCATCTCATTTGGCGGGCGGGAGGGCGGCGCGATTTGCAGGTGACGTTCTTCGGGGGCGAACCTCTGTTGAACTATCCGATGGTCAAGCGCGTCGTGGAATACTGCCGGGCTCTCGAACCGGTGACGGGAAAGCGCTTCCTGTTCGAGTTAATTACCAACGGGACCCTCCTGGATCGGGATGTCGTCGATTTTGTCGTGCGTGAGAAGTTTCTGCTCTTCATCAGCCTCGATGGTTGGAAGGAGATGCACGAGTACAACCGGCCGTCGCTGACCGGCGACGATCGGATGTACGAGACGATCGTGGAGAACGCCCGTTATGCCAACGAGCAATACAAACTCCACAAGTTAACGCCGATCAAAGTCCGCGCGAATCTCACGAACCGCTTTCACAGGGCCATCGTTTTAATTGGTCTGGGAAATGCGGTGGAGGTGGGAGGGAGTTTACGGTCTGGAGTCTGGGATTCACGGAGGGGAAGAAATGTCGATGGCCTGCGGCGGGAATTTGCTGAGCCGATTGGCGCAAGTTCCTGATCCACGCGGGCGTAAGGGACGGCGCCATCCTTTGTCCGCCATGCTGGCGGCGGTCGTCAGTGGTCTGCTTTCGGGCGTGGCCGGGTACGACGAATTGGTCGAATGGTTGCAAGATTTACCTGTTGACTTCTGGCACCGTCTGGGATTCACCCGGCGACCGCCGAAGCGAGACTGCTTTCGCGACTTGTTTTCCAAGCTGGATCCTGATGGTCTTGATCGGGTGCTGCGGGAGTGGATTGAGGAGTGCTTTCCGCACGCCGGGGAGGAACTCCTGGCCGTGCTGAGCATCGACGGGAAGACGCTTTGTGGTTCGGCGCGGGCGTCGGAGAAAGGCTTGCATCTGCTGGCGCTGGTGGCACACGGGTCGCGCGTGGTGGTGGCCCAAGCCCGCGTCGATGAGAAGACGAACGAGCACAAAGGGGCGCTCACGCTGCTGTCGGAGATCCTGTTGAAAGAGACCGTGGTGGTGGGCGATGCGGCATTCTGCCAGCGCGATCTGTGCGAACAGATTCTCGCCGCCGAGGGAGATTACGTTCTCGCGGTGAAAGACAATCAACCCACGTTAAATCGAGAAATCCAGCAGGAATTCAAGGCCGCTGACGCGGCCTTTTCCCCCCTGGGCCCGGTGTGAACGCGGACGAGAGCGTCAGACGGTGACCACGTATGACAAAGGTCACGGTCGGATCGAAGTCCGCACGCTGATCAGCACGGTCAGCCTCAATGACTACGTCCGCTGGCCCGGAGTCCAGCAGGTGTTGCAGGTCGTCTGCGAGCGACGAAGTCCTGGTCTGGTGGAACGCGAGACACGGTACTTCATCACCTCGCTCTCCCGCGTGAAAGCCGATGCGGCCCGGTTGCTGGCCATCATCCGCGGCCACTGGGGCGTCATCGAAAACGGCCTGCATTGGGTCCGCGATGTCGTGTTTCGGGAAGACCGGTCCACCATCACCTCGGGACACGCGCCGCAAAACTTCGCCGCTCTGCGGAACGCCGCCCTCGGATGTCTCCGCGCTGATGCCACCGGCAATCTCGCCGCCACCTTACGCAGCCACTACCGGAAACCCCAACGCCTCTTCACCAAACTCGGCCTCTTGTAAAAGGCGCTCGCCCTGACCGCTTTCATGATCAGGCCGCCGTCGTCCAGCATCTGGAATCGCTGGGATTCGAATTGATCGGCGTTTCAGCGATCGAGCCCTTGCCGCACGGCGATCCATCGCCAGCGGCTCTCACCGAAGACCAGATGGACGAGCTCATGCTGCGCTCCGGCGAGGAACTCCTGCAGGGGATCCGCCGGCTTCAACAAGGCGAACGGCTCGGCCCGTTTCTCCGCAAGCTGCTGAACCAGTCGAGCGCCCCGCTCCAAAAACGTCACTGGCACGGCATTACGTGCGGGGTCGCACGGAATACGACGATCGTTGATAACCGCGGCAACCTCTATCCCTGTCACCGCTACGCGGAGATGAAGGCCTACTGCATCGGTAACGTCCGGACCGGCTTCGATCGCGAACTGGTCATGGCTTACTACCGCAAAATTAACGGCCATTCGACCGAATCGTGCCAGGACTGCTGGATTCGCGATTATTGCTCGGGAGGGTGTGCGTGGTTGCTCTCAGACAAACAGGGAAACATTCACGATCCGACTCCCCGGGAATGCAATCGCCGTCGACGTTCGATGGAACTGGGGCTGTGGGTCCGCAAAACCGTTCGGGAGATGTTCCCCAATCGCTTTGGGGAAGCGGAACGGCAACAGTGGGATGCGTGGAACTGGGATGAAAGCGGGAGCATCGTCCCTGATTGTTCGACCATGGAAGAGCATCTGGACGAATCGTCCGACGACTTGGAAGCCGCCCCCCCCTCCGGGCTGCTGCCCGTCATCGAGAATACCAGCCTCGCGGGGAGTTGCGGGAGTTGTCCCTCGGCGGGCGAAGCCAGCGGGTGTGGTTGCCAGAGCGGACCGTCTCTGGTGTCGTTGAACCTCTGGACTGCCACCGTCCCTGCATCTCCGAGGTAAATCAACAGAGGACCTGCGGTCCCTCGCGACGGATTTGATGCACAGGCACCGTCCTTCTTGACGGGCGGTCCTCGCCCTGCCTATCATCGAGCCATCAACCGAGTTTGATCGGTTCCCACCGTGGTCTCCGCTGATTCGTCCCGCCTGGAGTTGGCCGCATGCGGCGTTTTCTTGCTCCGCTCGCAGTGCTTGTGCTGGCATCGCCGCTCGCTGCGCAAGAACCCTCGATCGGCAGTCTCAATCCCCCGGCGCTCGCTCCCGGTCAAACCGTGAACCTAGTCACTGCAGGGGGGAACCTCGCCGGGGCGAAGCAGCTCTGGCTGAGCTTCCCAGCGGACGCCAAACTTGCGGAAGGCATCGCTGACAACGGAACCAAGGCCGATCAGACGACGTGGGCCGTCGTCGTGCCCCCGACGACGCCCGTCGGGATCCACGGCATGCGCGTCCTGACCGACAAGGGTGTCGCCCCGCTGAAGTTTATCGTCGTCGACGATCTGCCGGTGGTCGCCAGTCCCGGGAACAACACGACCCCGGCGAATGCGTTTGCTTTGACGGTTCCCGGCAGCGTCTCCGGAGCGGTCGGAAATCAGAGCGTCCAATACTTCAAGCTGACCACGGTCGAAGGCCAGCGGCTCTCGTTCGAAGTTCTCGCCCGGCGGATGGGCTCGTCACTCGACCCGATGCTGCGGCTGATCGATCCGCGCGGTCGGGAAGTCGCCTTCAGCGACGATGCCCCCGGCCTCTCGGGCGACTCGCAGTTCGAGTACGTCTTCAAGACTGCCGGCGACTATCTGCTGGAACTCCGCGATATCCGCTATCAGGGAGGGGCGTATCACCTGCGTGTGGGGGACTTCCCCTGTGCGACGACGCCCTACCCGCTCGCGATTCAACGCGGCACGACCGCGAACATCGGTCTCGCTGGTGCCTTTGTCGATGGTGTGGCTCCCGTGGCGGTGGCTGCACCGGCCGATCCCACGCTTGCGTGGCTCTCGGTGAGTGCGAAGCGGCAAGGGGGACTCAGCAGCGGGTTCGGACAACTGCAAGTCGTCGATCGCCCGCAGTTCGTCGAAACCGAGCCGAACAACAAACCCGAAGAAGCCAATCGCTTTGACCCAACGCACGATCTGAACGGTCGACTCGATACCCCGGGTGATGTTGATCGCTTCGTCTTCACCGGCAAGAAAGATCAGACCGTGATCTACACCGGGATCACGCGGCAACAAGGCTCGCCGACGGACCTCAACATCAAGCTGATGAACAAGGACGGCGGGCAGATCGCTGCGGTCGATGATACCGGGACTAACGAAGGGATCCTGACCGCCAAGCTCCCGGCTGATGGCGATTACACGCTGGTCGTGGAAGACCTGTCGAAGCGCGGCGGACCGAACTATTCCTATCGGATCGCGATCTCCGAGGCCGCACAACCCTTCACGCTCGCCGTCTCGGGGGATACCGCGAACGTCCCTGCGGGGGGCACGATCTCCTGGACGGTGACCGCGGTGCGTAATGGTTACACCGGTCCGATTGAACTCAGTGTGGCACCACTTCCGCCCGGATTGACGGCGAGTCCGTCGATCATCGGTCCTGCTCGGAATGATGCGGTGCTGACGCTGACTGCCGGACCGGAGTTTGTGCCAGCGACTCTGCATACACTCCGCGTTCTTGGCACAGCAAAGATTGGCGATGCCAATGTTGCAGTCGCAGCCGACTTCGCTGGCGTGTTGAAGCAGCGGAATGGAAACATGCGTTTCCCGCCAGCGACGCTCGATGAAACAATCGCTGCGGCAGCTGCTCCTGCGACCGGCTTCACCTGGAAGCTCGATCCGCCGACAGTCGTCTTCGGAAAGGAACTCTCGGCCAAGGTCAAACTGCTCGCCACCCGCGGCGAAGGGATCGACGAAGCGATCACCATCGCCCAGTTGCCGCCGCAGAATGGCCTCCCCCCGGGGATTACAGCCGCCTTGAAGAACATCGACAAGGGGGCCAACGAAGTCGAACTGGTGATCAGTGCGAACAAAGATGCCCCGCTGGGAGAGTTCACCGTCGCAGTCCTGGGAACGCACAAGAAGGGGAACGTGACGCTCACGCAACCGGCTGCGGTCCGGATCAAGCTGGAGGCCCCGCTGACGGTGGCGTTGGACGTCGGCGGAGCAAAGCTGGCGCGCGGTGGAGTACTGATCGTGAAAGCCCGCGTGACCCGCAATCCCGCGCTGACCGGGCCAGTCGTCATCGCTCTGCAGAACCTCCCCGCAGGTGTCACCGCCGCCGAGGCCACGATCCCTGCAGAAGCCTCTGAAATCGAACTGAAATTGACGGCAGCAGCCGATGCCGCCCAGGGGGCAGCGGACAAACTCGCTGCGAAGGGGACGGCCACCGTCGGGAATAGCAAATTCGAAGCAGTTTCTACGAATGCCACGATTACCGTGGAGTAGTGTTGAGACCAGAGTGAAGAGTCCAGAGCCAGAGTGCATCCGCGATCGGTCGATGGTCACCATGACATCGGCAGTTTGAACGAGGGAGTCCGAGACATGCGACGCTTATTCTGCCTGCTGGCCCTGTGTGTGCCGACGATCGCCTGGGCGGCTCCGCCCGCCATCGACATCGGCACACCAGTGGCGATCACGCTCGAACCCGGCACGATGGTTTTGCAGGGGCCACGGTCGCGCCAGCAGCTCCTCGTCACCGGCCGGTATTCAGGAGAGGAAGTCCGCGATCTCACGACCGCGACAAGTTACGTCTCATCGAACCCGGCGGTTGCGAAGATCGAGGGGGCGGTCGTGCTGCCGGTCGGCAACGGCGATTGCCAGATCACGGCGACTGTCGGCGGGCAGACCGCAACGGTGCTCTGCACCGTGAAACAAGTCGAAGCCCCCGCGCCGGTCAGCTTCAAGAACGAAGTGCAGATGGCCCTCACCAAGTCGGGCTGCAACATGGGAGCCTGTCACGGCTCACCTTCAGGCAAAGGGGGCTTCCGCCTCTCGCTGCGCGCGTACGACAATGAACTCGACACGATGACGCTCCGCAGTGAATTCTTCGGCCGGCGGACAAACATCGTCGAGCCTTCCGAAAGCCTGCTGTTGAAGAAACCGCTCATGGACGTGGCGCACGGTGGTGGTAAACGGCTGAAGAAAGGGGATCCGAGCCACCTCGTCCTCGAACAGTGGATCGCCGAAGGGATGAAGCTCGATCCGGCGACCGAGCCGAATCTGGTGAAGATCGAAACACTCCCGCCCCGTCAGGTCCTGCGGGCACCGGCCGCCCAGCAGCAGCTCGTTGTGCTCGGTCACTTCTCCGATGGCAGCGTGCGCGACATCACTCAGCTGGCCGACTTCAGTTCGTCCAGTGAAGCGGTCGGTTCGGTGAATGCACAGGGACTCGTCACCAAGAATGGTCGTGGTGAAACCGCCGTACTCGCCCGCTACCTCGACAAGATGTCAACCTGTCCGATCACCTTCCTCGAAGACGTTCCCGGCTTCGCCTGGAACAACCCGCCCGAGCACAACTTCGTCGATACGCTCGTCTTCGACAAACTCAAGACGATGCAGATTCTGCCATCCGATCTCTGTAGCGACGATGAGTTTCTGCGGCGGGCCTATCTCGACACGACCGGCCGTCTGCCGACAATCGATGAAGCCAAAGCGTTCCTCGCCGAAACCAGCCCGTCGAAGCGGCAGGCGCTCGTCGATCAGTTGCTCGACTCCGATGACTTTGCGTCGTTCTGGTCGCTCAAGTGGTGCGACATTCTTCGCTCGAACAGCAAGAAGCTGAAGCTCGCCGGGGTCCATAAGTTCCGCCGCTGGGTCTTCGAGACGATTCGCGACGACCGCCCGCTCGACCAGTTCGCCCGTGAACTCCTCACGGCTCAAGGGAGCGTCTTCGAGAACCCCGCCGCCAACTACTGGCGGGCCAGCCGCGATCCGCAGGACGCCACCGAAACGACGGCCCAGCTGTTCCTGGGCGTCCGCATTCAATGTGCGAAGTGCCACAACCACCCGTTCGAGCGTTGGACGCAGGACAACTATTACGGCATCGCTGCGGCGTTCACCCGCGTCGGTCGCAAGAACTCGGTCGATGCCGAGGAAGAAGTCATCTTCTCGCAGGCCAGCGGCGAAGTGACCCAACCCCGGACCGGTAAGCAGATGAAGGTCCATCTGCTCCTCAAGGGGGACGTCGACGTTCCGGCCGAGCAGGACCGCCGCGAAGTCTTCGCTCAGTGGCTCACCGAACCGGACAATCCGTTCTTCGCCAAGTCGCTCGTCAACCGGATGTGGGGTCATCTCCTCGGCCGTGGGCTGGTCGAACCGGTCGATGATTTCCGCGACTCGAACCCGCCCTCGAATGCGAAGCTGCTCGATGAACTCGCGAAACACTTCGTCGCGAATGGATTCAAGCAGAAGGCGGTGTTGCGGACCGTCATGAACAGCCGCGTCTATCAGCTCAGTTCGCGGACGAACAACTTCAATCAGAACGATGAACTCTACAACTCGCATGCCGCGACACGACTGCTCGCCGCTGAGCAGTTGCTCGATGCCCTCTGTGCGGTGACGGCGATGCCCGAGCAGTTCCCCGGTATGCCGCTCGGCACACGGGCGACTGAACTCGCTGATCCCCCGACCGACAATTACTTCCTGAAAGTCTTCGGTCAACCGCAACGCGAAATGGCCTGTCAGTGTGAGCGGTCGAGTGAATCGAACCTGTCGCAGGCCCTGCAGATGATTAACGGACCCGTGGTGCATAATAAGCTCCGCGACAACAACGGCCGTATCGCCAAGCTGATCGCTGAGAACAAGACCGACGACGAGATCATCACCACGTTGTACCTGGCTGCGTTATCGCGTCCCCCGGTCGCGGAAGAACTCAACGCCGCGAAACAGCACATCGCCAGCCAGATGGACCGCCGTCTCGCCCTCGAAGACGTCGGCTGGGCGATTGTGAACTCGAAGGAATTCCTGTTCCAGCACTAAGCCAGACACAACAAGTTCCCAATCATCATCCCGGAAGCCCAGCCATACCCATGGCTGGGTTTTCCCCTTTCTTGAGCATTCCCAATGCCTCGCCTCGCCTTGTCCCTCGTGCTGTCCCTCGGTCTTTGCACACCGGGCGCAGCCCAGACGAAAAAGTCGACCGTCCCCGAATCGATTCCCGGCTGGGGCAAAGTCGTCTCCCCGAACCAGCGGATCAAATTCAAGGCAACGGACGACGCGCTCTCCATTTCGCTCCCCTCCGGAGCAAACGATTTCTCCGCGGAACTCGGCCGCATCACGGCACCGCGGGTGCTGCATCCCTTCAGCGGAGATGGAACACTGCAGGTCAGCGTCTCGAAGGTCACCCCACCCGGTCGCATCAGCCATACACCCGGTCGCAAGCCGTTCGCCTCGGCCGGGCTGCTCATCTGGAAAGACCAGGGGAACTACATCCGGCTGGAACATGCCCGCTGTGCGACGCCGAACGTCGTGACTTATGTGAACTGGGAACTCCGCGCGAACGGTCAATGGGCTCGCCAGGGCCGCTTCGACGAGCTGCCGCTGCAGGGTGAAAGTTCCATTCTGAAGATCACACGCGCGGGCGACGTCTTCACACCCGCGCTCAGCATCGATGGCCAAACCTGGAAGTCCCTCCCCGAGATCCGCACCCAAGCCTGGCCCGCAGAACTCGAAGGGGGCATCGTCGCCATCAACGACACTAAGGTGACCTTCACCCCCGAATTCCGGGAACTCCTGATGAACGGCAAGGCTCCGGAGTGACCGCGACTGCTGATGCTGGGTGACCCGACTGTTGTCTCGATCTGGCCGAGTTGCTGAGCAACAAACGTCATCGGTTAGCAATTGCAAAGTCCGTCGCGAACTCATCCTCGGCCTTCGATCCGGCGGACCAGCCGATCGACTGGCCACTGCGTTAGCCTACTCGGGTTGATCGACGCGCAGATTGTCTCGTGGCAGATCGATCCGCAGCCGGATGGAGAAATGTGTGTTGTCGGCAGGAATTTCGCTTGCTGGTCAGTCTGCCAGCCGATAGCCTACGGAGGGTACAAGTCTCTCCCGATTTCCGGAATTCGCGTTTATGCTCTCCGGTCGGCCATGCATGATGCCGTTCCGACGCAGGTTCTGCCTGCTGGGGGCGCTCTGTATGGTCTTTGCCGCTTGGGGAGCGCGGCCCGCAACCGTGGTCGCGAGTTGTGGCGATTATCTGGTTCATCATGGTGAGTCAGGGACGTCGTCGGCGCATGCCGAGCGGCCCCTGTCGAAGTCGACTCCCTGCCGCGGCCCGATGTGCCGCCGGTCGCAAAGTCCGCAGGAAGCGCCCCCGCCAGCGGTCGTCCGGTGGACGATCGAACGCTGGGCGGTCGTCGCCCTACTGGAAGTCACTCCCGATTCGATGGGCACGTTCCAGTCTTGGGAGAGCGTGGTCCGCGTACCCAGTCCCCTCGTGGACCGGCTCGACCGTCCTCCGCGCGCCGTCTGACAGCTGCGCCTGTGGTCGCCGCACGCCCTGAGGGGTCTGTGCGACTCGTCTTTGCGCTGCTGAGGCGTTGTCCTGGCGCACGTTCATCACGTCGCGCCGGGACTTGCTGCCGTGCTGCGTGCCCTTCGCGCAGCCCGCTCCGCCCGGCACCCACCGGATCCCGATGCGCAACCGCCTGCGCAGCGGGCTCCCTCTCCGTGACATTCATTCCAGGCTGCGCGCTCGACTCATTTCATTTGTTCTTCCGGTGAGCAGCCTTTCCGACGTCTCACTGATTCCAAGGACTTCCTCATGTCATCCCGTTCCCGTCGCGGCTTTACGCTCATCGAACTTCTGGTCGTGATTGCCATCATCGCGATCCTGATTGCGCTCCTGCTTCCCGCAGTCCAGCAGGCCCGCGAAGCGGCCCGCCGCACGCAGTGCCGTAACAACCTCAAACAACTCGGACTCGCGCTGCACAATTATCACGACGTTTACGGCTGCATCCCGATCGCCGACGTGAACGGGACCGTGAATCCGGTCTCCGCCCACGCCCGGTTGCTCCCAGGGATGGATCAGGCCCCGCTGTTCAATCGGATCGACTTCAACGTCGACCACAACCATCCCAACAACGACGTCGCCCGGATGACACAGTTGCCCGCATTCCTGTGCCCCTCGAACGTCGATGCGCTTCCGGGCACACTCGGCGGACGGAACAACTACTACTGGAACGCCGGCAGCGGTGTCGTCATGTACGACACGGGGATGACGGGGCAGCCACCGGCCAACGGGATCATCTATCACACCCGCCGGTTCCGCTTTAACGACATCACCGACGGACTAAGCAACACCGCCGCGATGGCCGAAAAGCTCACGGGCGACGGCTCGAACGGCCTCTCGACTCCCAAAACCGACACCTACCGACCGGGGACCTACCCCAATACGGCCGACGAAGCGGTACAGCAATGCAACGCGACCAATACCACCGACCTCACAATGCAGGGCTACTCGAACGTCGGCGCACCGTGGTTGCAGCAATACCATTCGACGAATCAATATAACCACGTGCTCCCCCCCAATGGCCGCTCGTGCATGTACCCGCCGGGCCGGATCGCGACGACGGCGAACAGCCAGCACGTCGGAGGCGTCCATCTGCTCCTTTGCGACGGGGCCGTGAAGTTCGTCTCGGACAATGTCCATATGCCAACGTGGCGCTCGCTGGGAAGCATTTCCGGCGGCGAGGTGATCGCCGAGTTCTAACGAGCCCTGACGTAGTCCCGGCGCGTGATTCGATCACACACCGGGCGACAGGGTGTCTCACGGCGTGCCTGCAGACGGATGAGGATTCGACGAATGTGGAGACGGAAGCTGTGTGTCGGCGGTCTCTTGGCGTTATGCCTGACGTTCGGCTGTGCGCGGACGGCGCGTGATCTGAAACTCGATCCCGAACTCGGACGGGAGTCGCTCGAACAGGCGCTGCGCGACTGGTCTGCCGGGAAACAACCGGCCGACCTTCGCCCGCGCATCATCATGCGCGACCAGGAGTGGGAGGCTGGCACGGGCCTCGTCAGCTTTACGATTCAGACCGCGGACGTCAGCTCCGACGGCACCAATCTCTATCTTCCCGTCGTTCGGGAACTCCGTGACGCCCGCGGACGTGTCTCTCGCTCGACGTTGACTTACATCGTCGGCACGTCGCCAACGATCACCATCTTCCCGCAAGAATAATTCGCTGCGGCCGAGGCCGCGCTTCGTAAGGACCATCATGATTGGTACGTCTTGTCGAACCTGGATCGCCTGCGTCTGCCTGGCTGCAACCGGCATCGCGGCGGAACCATACGAACCCGCGCTCACGCGACCAGAGATGAAGGAGCGCATTGAAGCCCTGCGGTCGCGTTCGGCACGCTTGCCACTACCGGGACTGACTGACGAAGAGCGGGCCGCCGGGCGGTCATCGGTCAACAACGGTCGCATGCGGTCGTTGTATCTGCCACCGTCGTGGCAGAGTTTCGTCATCACCGGGTGGGGGGGGGGGAATAGATCACGCCCCGCGAAACCCACGGAAACGCTGCAACGGCTCCAATCGACTCCCGATTACGGCTTCAAGACGCGGCTCTTCTGGATCGTCTCGCGTGCGAATGATTGCCAGTATTGCCTGGGTCATCAGGAATTGAAGCTCCGCCGCGTCGGCATGACCGACGATCAGATCGCCGCACTCGACAGCCGCTGGGATGCGCTCCTGCCCGCGGAACGTCCGGCGGTCGAATTCGCGTTGAAACTGACCACCACTCCGCATCGCATCGAACCGGCCGATCTCGCCAAACTGCAGCCCAATTACAAGCCCGGAGAAATCATCGACATCGTCTACACCATCGCCCGGTATAACGCCGTGAATCGCTGGACGGCGGCGACTGGCATTCCGCAGGATCAGTCATTCGGAGGGGAAGCGCACGCTCCGTTGAACACGCCGACTTCGGCGGAGTTCGCCAGTGCCCCATCGCGCGTCGCTCCGCGGAAGCTCCCCGTGCGTCCCGAGTGGGAAGCGTGGGATGCCGTCCTGCAGGCGTGGGAGACAACGCGTACGCGGAATCCACTCGTCGAGTTGCCAACCGCGTTGACCGCCGCTCAAGTGCTGGCGGCCGACACCCCTGGGACAGTTCCGCCGCAATGGTTCCGGGCCATCGCCGATCTCCCGGTGGCACTCGACGCCTGGCGACAGCGGCAAGGACTGGTCCGCGACGGGAAGACATCCCCCACGCTGCGGGCGGCAATCGCCTGGGTGACGGCGCGCGAGAATCGAGCCTGGTATGCGGCCGCTCATGCCCGCGCCCGTTACGTCGCCCTCGGCGGCACGGAAAGCGATCTCTCTTCGTTTGCTGCGCTGACGGAACAGGCACAGCTCCCCGGACATACGGAGGCCCTGCGGTTCGCACGCAAGTTGACCAGTCGCCCGCATGAGATTAACGACGAAGACGTCGCCCGGTTGCGTGAGCATCTCGATGACCACGAAGTCGCCGAGATCATACAGCTCACGGCCGACGCCAACGCCTTTGATCGTTACACCGAGGCCCTGCGGTTAACGCTCGAGTTCTGAGCCGCGAACCGGCATCGTTCTGCGAGTCTCCATCACGATCCGAGCGTGTGATTGAAGGTAGGGGCCGCTGTGTGGACCGCCCTGGTCGTGGTCGATCCTGTCGCTTCAATCCGACTCGTTGTAGTCGGCACAGTGGCCCCGACAACTCTTCACGACCATTCCGCGTGATGAGCGAACGGATGAAACACGTCACCTGTGCTGAGATCGGAATTCACCGCCGACCACCGGTCAGCCTTCCCACGAACGGCCGTGCGGGGCGGGGACTGCGGAAGCGGGCTTCAGGGCGGCGGAGCCTTCGGGTGCGGCGATCAGTTTTTCGCCGAGTTCGACCCATGTTTCGCGATGCTTCAAGAGCACACGCATCGCGCTGCGGATGCGGTCGGGGTCGCGTTCGAGGTCTCCCATGGCGATGCTGCGGTAGACGTACAGGAAGAGTTCCCGCATCGGCTCGATGAGTTCCGGCGCGGCTTCCGGTCGCAGGCCCCCCACCAGTTCGCTGACGCAATCGCGACAGCGTGACAGGGAACGATCCAACATTTCCCAGCGTCCGCTATTGAGGGCTTCCAAGCCCTGACGGGCATGGCGGAGAGCCGCATCCAGCACCATCAGGTGCAGGCGATAGGGCGAAGCGGTCAGGACTTGCGTCTCAAGGTATTCGGCGGCAATTGACACGGTGGACAATCCCTGGTCGCAACGTGCCCACTCTCGCCGTCCTGGCGAACCTGAGCACTCTCCTCCCGATGATTGTCGCCCCGATCCTTCGAGACTCCAACGCTGTGAGACTTATCGTCCGATCATTTCGTTGACTTGTAATTTGCGAGCACGTTCGCCAAACCCGACAGGGCCGTTTGCTGCGACTGTAAGTTATTTAACGCGGTTTCCATATTGGTAAACTGGAGTTCCAGCCGCGTCTTTCGAACCTCAAGCTGCGCGTCAAACGCATCAATCCGTTTCTGTAACGTCTCTCCCGAAGCCTGCAGCGCATTGATTTGCAGAGTCAACCTGCCGTTGGTCTCGTTGGTGAAGGTGTCGAGCGCTGATGACGCCAGTTTCCCGAAGCCATTGGTGGTATCCGAGAAGAGTGTTCGCACATCGTCCGGATGATCGGTGAGTGCTGCATCCAGCTTTGACGGATCAAAGCTCAACTTGCCGCCTGTCGACAGTTTCACGCCGATATCGGCCAGCGAGCGGATGGGTGCATCACTGGCTCCAGTGAGCTTATTTACCAATCCCGCGAACCGGGTCTGAATCGTCAGGGGAGTCGTGACACCCGTTAATGCCGCGCGTTTTTGCGTGGAGGGATCATACTTCGTCAGTTCGGCGGCTTTATCGACGTAGCTGTTGTAGCCATTCACGAAGGCTTCAATCGCCGACTGAACCTTGCTGCGGTCCAGGTTTGCGGTCACGGTGGCGGCGGACGTTCCGACCTTTTGAACCGTCACATCCAAGGCACCAATCGCATTGGTGAAGGTATTTGAACTGCCGGACAGGACCGCCGCCGAAGGAGAATCGCCACCGATTCGGAGGACCGCATCCTGCCCGGCATCGAGTGAAGCGAATCCGAAGTCGAGCGACCCCTCTTCCACATGAAACCGGCCGCTCTGTCCGGCAATGGTCGACTGAATTTCGAGACGATACCCATTGAGTGCCGAACCGGTCGCTGCGACCAGCGCACGAATCGTCCCGCCATTGTTATTGATTTTGGTCGCGATCCCGGTGAGTGTGTCGCCGGCCTCGACCTTGACACTGATTGCCTGGCGGGCGGTGATCTTCGGTTTGCCATCACCACCGATCACGGCCGCCCCGGTCAGATGCAGGTCGGCCGCCGCTTTCCCACCGACATCGGTAATCGCAAAGGTCCCTGTCCCACCGGAGTTGTCGACGACTTCAATCCCATCGCCCGTACTGCTCAAACGCGCCGTGACTGCGAGACCAGTGGTATTGATCCGGTCAATCACTTCGCCGATGTTCTGCACCGCGCTCGTGATACTCACGATGGCATCATTTCCCGCACTGTCGGTGATGCGGAACGATCCACTGCTAACGCGGGTTCCTCGAGGCGAGTACGTGTTGAGGCTGGTCGCCTCGTTCACTCGGCGAAGCCCCAGATTCCCCGAGGACTTCGTCGTCACAGCATCGTTGACCGCGATGCCCAAATCGGTGGCCGTCGTCCCCGCCCCGACATCGGCAACAATGAGCGACGACGCCGTGCTTCCCGAGGTATCGCGCAGGACCAGACCACCGCCGTCGCTAGAAATCTCGGCTTTGATCTGCAGCTTGACGTTGCCGGTCGTCGTGGCGAAATTGATCGCGGAGAGGACTTCATCGAGTGTTTCAGCCGAGGACAGGTCGACCGTGGCCGTGGCCCCTGTTCGATCGGTCAGACTGATCTCGCCTGGCTGGGAGATTCCGGCTCCCCCTTTGAGGTTCCGCAGCAGGACGGAATTGAGACCGGCAGCCAGTCGTTTACTCTCCAGCGTGTTCCCGGTCGCTGTGCCGTTTAATCCCAGGACACTCGCCGCGTTGCTGGCTCCAACATCCGTGACCGACAAGGTGTCTGTGCCAGTCGTCTGGTCCTGGATGACAATTCGGCCATCTGTCAGAGCGGCGGTGAATTTGCTGCCAGTCTGCCCAGCTTCATTCAGCTTCGTGATGACATCGCCGAGTTTCACCGCGCCGTCCAGATTCACTTCCACTTGTGAACCGTCGGCGAGATGTACCAGCAGGTCGGCGCTGTTCGGATTGCGGCGCAGACCGTTGCCGTCATCGAGCAGATTGAAGGTGAACTGATCTGTCACCTGAAAGACATCGCTCCCCACAAGTCGATCAGCCGACACAGTCTGCCGCAGTCCCAGGTCGGCCGCGGTGTTTCCATTGCCCACTTCGGTCACGGACAGATTGCCGGACTGGCCGGTGGTATCCCTCAGGACGAAATGATCGTTCTCGGTCGAGGCGATAATCCCTAACCCCGAAGCATTGATCGCCGAGACGACATCCGCCGTACTCACCACGTTCCGCAGATCGACGGTGGCGGTCGCACCGCTGCGGTCGGTCAGTTGGATTTGTCCGCGACGAATCCCCTGGCCCTGGTTCAGCAGATCGAGTTTGGCGGGCGGTGCCAGATCTCCGCCGCGCGCGAGGACGATCGAACCGCTCAGCCCGAGGGGAGTATCGGAAGTGGAGAACCCACGGGAACCGATCCGTTGGCTGGAAGCGAGCTGGAGCGTCTGAAACTGATAGGTCCCACCAAGTGAGCCGAGTTTGGGAGTCACGCTGACTTGCGTGGGATCGGAGTTCTGAATCACCAGGCTCGAAAACGTGTTGCGATCGGCCAGACGACTGAGTGATGTCGTCAGCCCCAGCAACTGTGCCTGTAAGGTCCCCAGACCGGCCTGTGTCGCCTGGAGATTTTGAAGACGACTCTCCATCCGCGCAGCGGGTGCACGTTCGGCGGCGATCAACGCGGTGACGAGCCCGCCGATGTCGATGCCGCTCACGAGACCGGTAGTGGTCTTAATGCCGGTCATGTGAATCCGTTCGAGGGGTTCGAGGGCGAGACGGAATTCCCCCTCCCTCGACCGATCGGCCCGACTCTGGCCGGGACTTCAAGAAAGCTCCGAAGTTACCAGTTTGTGGGGATGGAGGGGATTTTTTGATCGTAACGAAAGGAGCACCTGTCTCGCGTTAAAATGAGCGACCAGAGTGGTTTAGGGGGATTTCGGCCACCAGGAAGATACGCAAGTACATATAGAGAGGACGTCTCGCTGTTGACAGCTTGCCCTCGTTTGCCTCTAATTTACGTTCAAGGATGGGACTGTGAATTTTCGTGGAGCTTCCACGGAAATCCGGAGAGGGGCCTCGAAAGCGACTGCTGGGCCGTTCGATTTCGATTGAACGGGAGAGTCGCGTTTGAGCAAACCTCGCCTTGTGGGTGTTTCTACTACATCAGTGACGACAGCCTGTAAGGAATCGGCAGCGATTAACGCGTATGCCGGTGATTTCTCAGGTTGCTGGCAACCGATAAAAAACAGTGTGATGGAGACGTCGGAGTGCGTTTCCATGGCGTCTGTTCGCGATTTCGGAACGCAATGAAAGCGCACCGATCGGCCAAGATCGCCCGAGGCGATGTTGGTTGACGCAGGGATGATGGGTGCGTGGTCGACCAATGTGCTGACGTGGGGAATCACGTTGCACGATGACGGGTCGAGGTCCGGCTATGACGGCACGACAGACACATCCGCGAGTTGTAGTGACCGGCGTGGGAGTTGTTTCTCCTATCGGCATCGGACGGGAAGCGTTCTGGCAGGCCCTCCAGAGCGGGCGTGGTGGTATCGGTCCTCTGTCGGCCTTTCGGACGTCCGGTCTGTCTTCTCACCTCGCTGCCGAGGTTCGTGATTTCCGTCCGGAAGAACACGTCTACCACAAGAAGTTTCTAAAGGTGATGGCCCGCGACATTCAGCTGGGCGTCTCCGCTGCCTCGATGGCGATGAAAGATGCCGGACTCCCGCGGGGTGCGGTCGATCCGGAGCGGCTCGGCGTCGACTTCGGAGCCGGGCATATCTCGGCGACCCCCGATGACCTGACCGATGCGGCCCGCAGCTTTGCTGCCGACATGGAAGTGGGGCGGAGCCTCGAACGGTTCGCAGAAGATGGTCTGGGGCACATCGGACCGCTGTGGCTGCTGAAGCAACTCCCGAATATGCCAGCGAGTCACGTTGCCATCGAACACGATGCTCGCGGTCCCAACAATACAATTACCGCGCGGGAATCATCCGCCCTCCTCGCGCTGGCGGAAGCGATCCGTGTGATCGAACGTGATGCCGCGGACGTAATGATCGTCGGAGCCTGCAGTTCGCACATCAATCCCCTCGAAATGGCCCGCTTAAACGTCTGCGAAACGTTGACGAAGATCGATGATCCGGAACTTGCCTGTCGCCCGTTTGACCTCAATCGCGATGGAACGGTGGCGGGTGAAGGGGCTGGCGCATTCGTTGTCGAACGGTACGAACACGCCGTCCGCCGCGGGGCGACGATCTACTGCGAAGTCGTCGGTGTCGGTGCGGGCTGCGATGGTGCCGGGCTGGATGATTCGGGAGCCGGGATCGGCCTGGTCCGGGCGATCCAGTCTTCACTGCGTCAGGCAGGTTTAACCCCACGTGACGTGGGCCACATCAACGCTCACGGGAAGGCGACACGTCGCGAAGACATTGCCGAAGCCCGGGCGTATCACCAGGCGCTGGGTGATCTCGCGGGCCGCATTCCGGTCACTGCCTTGAAGAGTTACTTCGGCCACTTCGATGCCGGTGCAGGGGCGGTCGAACTCGTCGGCAGTCTCCTGGCAGTCCGTTACGGGATGCTGCCGCGAACGTTGAACTATCGCACGCCCGATCCCCTCTGCCGGTTGAACATCGTCCGCGATGAACTCCTCGCGATGACAAACCCGGTCGCCCTCAGCGTGAATCGCACGCGAATGGGCCAAAGCGCCGCCGCGGTCATCCGCGCGGTCTAGCCGACTCGGCGGACGTCACATCGTCTGCCACTTCTTTTGCCGGTTGGGTAGCGCTTGCCTGCTTGTTGCGAGATGCGTCATGGTCACTTGTCCCTGTGGGACCGTGATTCGTTAGCAGCAATCCTCGAAGACACCGGGGGGCTTGCGGCCCGACCGCTGACGAGGCGAGCGGTAGTTCACAGAACACTCAGGTGGCGGCGTTTCTTTTTTGAAGCGGTGCGGGGAGAATTTCCATTGAGGTATCTCGACTTTAACACCATCACTGGGACACCACATGCGATCGTTCGCACGGACATGCTGCGGGCTGCTGCTCGTCATCACGGCCTGCTTCGGAACACCTGCCTGGGGGCAGAAGACCACGTCTTCACCGGTCGTCGAAGCTCTGCAGCCGTTCGTCGAGCGGCAGACGCTGGCCGGGGCGGTGACGTTGATTGCCGATCGCGAGAAGGTGCTCGGTGTCGATACGGTCGGCTATGCTGACAAGGCAGCCAACAAGCCAATGCAGCGGGACAGCGTCTTCTGGATCGCTTCGATGTCGAAGCCGATCACGGGAGCCGCGCTGATGATCCTCGTCGACGAAGGTCGAGTGAAGCTCGACGATCCTGTGGAAAAGTACCTCCCCGAATTCCGCGATGTCTGGCTCACAGCGGAAGTCGACTCGGAGCATCTGCTCCTCAAGCGGCCGGCGACGAAGATGACGGTGGAACATGTGCTGTCGCATACAAGCGGTCTGCCGTTCAAGTCGGTGCTCGAACAACCAACGCTTGATGCGACCTCAATCCGCGATAACGCCCGCAGCTACGCGATGACGCCACTCCTTTCGGAACCGGGTGCGAAGTACCTCTACAGCAACGCCGGGATCAACACGGCAGGACGCATCATCGAAGTCGTCAGCGGCAAGTCTTTTGAGCAATTTCTTGATGACCGGCTGTTTGGACCGCTCGGGATGGTCGACACAACCTTCTGGCCGCAGGAAAAGCAACTCGCGCGACTCGCGACGCCCTACAAACCCACCGCTGAGAAGAACGCACTGGAAGCGACGACTATCAGCCAGTTGCGCTACCCGCTGAATGATCGCACCCGGCAACCGATGCCTGGTGGCGGGCTGTTCTCCACCGCCGATGACGTCGCCCGCTTCTGCCGGATGGTCCTCAATGAAGGGACACTCGACGGCAAGAAAATCCTCTCGCCGGAAGCCGTCCGGGTGATGACCGCCCGCCACACGGGCGAGCATCTGAAAGAAAGCTACGGCCTCGGCTGGTCCGTCGGCGGAGACACCTGCAGCCACGGCGGCGCACTCAGTACCAACATGACGATTCACCGCAAAGACGGGCTGATCTTCGTCTATATGGTCCAGCACGCGGGATACGCGAACACCGACGGCGGCCAGATTCAACCCGCCTTCCAGCAGGCCGCGCGCAAAGCTTATGTGAAGTAGCATTCGGTCGCGAGTTTAGAACTCGCCGATCACCTCGCCGTTCGCACGGGTGCCTAAGGCACGCCACAGCTTGTAGTCGATGTTTTCGCTGATTGTCCGCACCGAGCCATCGAGCAGGCCGGCGTGAACAATCCCGATGTGGTGGCTGCGGGCGGTGGTCGCCGAATAAGTTGGCGAACCGGTCGGTCCGCCCGAGCCTTCCTGCCACGAGTTGTAGTTGCAGTCCGTCAGGAGACTCGGCCCGTTCGAGCAGGTCGGATCGGAGTTGGGCGGCAGTGTTGTTGTGAAGCCGGCGTGATGGACGATGCCGTCGAACCATTCCGTGTGCCCATTATCACGGAAGACGGTCCCTTGCGACATCAGGGCTTCAACATCGCTACGGGATGTCGGAACAGTCGTGGGTGTTGGTCCTCCCGTGCGTCGCGTCGGCGTCCACGATTTGACTTCCGCCATCATCAGGGTGTTCGAGGTCCCGTCGGTGATTGCTCCGAGAGTAAACCGTGTGTTCGGATGGAAGGCGCCGTCGCCGTACAGACCCGTCGTGGGATCAAACACGAACCAGGTCCCCTGACAGAATCCGTACGATGTCGGGTAGTGGCTGGGGCGACCGCCACTCGGGACGCGAATGGTGTCCGAATTCGGATCGCTCACACAGGTGTTGACCGGAATCTTCAGGTTGTTAAGCACAAACTGCGTGGACCAGCTGGCCCCGAGATCGATCTGGTTGTAGACCGTCGCCTGATCGAGGAAGGGCAACAGGCGGGCATGGACCGACCACGATTCGGAATCGGGTGCGCCGGGACGTAAGTCAATGCAGGCGCTGGGGGGCAACACATTCGTCGTCGAAACGTAATTGTGCAGTGCGAGGCTCCACTGCTTGATGGTGTTGCGGCACTGTGTTCGTCGGGCGGCTTCGCGCGCCTGTTGTACCGCGGGAAGCAGCAGCGCGATCAGAATCGCGATGATCGCGATGACCACGAGCAGTTCGATCAGTGTAAAACCGGTGCGACGGGAAGGACGACCCATGAGACGCCTTTGACAATCGACTGGAAGGCTGCCGGGACGTATCTAAAATAGCTCCGCTTTGACCATCCGCCAGAGGCGATTCCCGTTTTCCGGAGATTCACTGCAAAATTGACTGCCTTCGGAGCACGTCTGACAGTGAACGGTCAGCGGAGAACGACCAAATGCCGCTGGCGGTCACCTTCAGGAATCGCCGATCATCTTGTGGCGGCAGTTTAGGCCCGACGTTTACGCCGGGGTGGAGATTGGTTGAAATGACCATCCCGCCCCGTTCACGGATCTTTTCAATGATTGAAGGTGCGTGAGATGACCCGTTCCCAGCCCTTGATCGATCCGGCAGTCCGGGCAAGGGACGCTGAACCACGTGCCATGCCACTGGGTCACGTCTTCTGGATCACCGGGCTGTCCGGAGCCGGTAAGAGCACCACAGCGCGGGATCTGGCTTGCCGCTTGCGCAGTCTGGGTCGCAACGTTGTTCTGCTGGATGGCGACGAGTTGCGCAGCGTCTACGGTGAAGGTTTGGGCTTCTCGACCGCCGATCGGAAGGCGCTCGCGCTGCGGCATGCAAAGCTGTGCCGGCTACTGGCGTCGCAGGGGTTGGACGTCATCTGTGCGACGATCAGCCTGTTCCATGCCTGCCATGCATGGTTACGACAGAATCTCTTGCACTATCATGAAGTCTATCTGCGTGTCACTCTGGACGAACTGCGACGCCGTGATCCGAAAGGGCTCTATCAGCAGACGGCAGCGAGTGATCCGGGCCACGTTGTCGGCGTCGACCTCCCCGTGGAAGAACCTGTTGCACCGGATGTGCTGATCGAAAACGATGGCCGACTGACTCCGGACGAGGTTGCGGAACAATTGTGGCGCTATGTCCAAACGTTGAAAGGGTTCCCCGTTGCAAGTTGACTGGGACTACACGGCCCTCGCGGATGCCTACCTGCGGCGTCCAGGTTATGCCGACGATGCCATAGACGAACTGCTCAAACAGAGCGGGGTCGCGGTTGGTCATCCCGTTTGTGACATCGGCGCAGGGACGGGCATCCTCAGTGTGTCGCTCGCTCAACGCGGACTGGAAGTGACCGCGGTCGAGCCGAACCATGCGATGATGGCCCACGGCCAACGGCAAACCGCCGGTCTGCCGGTGCGGTGGATCGAAAGCGTAGCCGAAGCGACAACGCTGCCGGATGCAACGTTTCCCCTCGTGACGTTCGGCTCTTCCTTCAACGTGATTCGCCACGACGTTGCCCTGTCCGAAGTCGCCCGGATCCTGCGACCCGCTAGCTGGATGGCGTGCCTGTTCAATCACCGGGTGCTCGATGATCCGCTGCAGCAGGCGGCCCAACAGGTGATCGCCAGGCTGGTTCCGGGTTTTTCGCATGGCAGCCGTCGAGAGGATCAGGCCCCGGTCATCATGGCGAGTGGTTTGTTTCGGTCGGTGATTGCGTTCGAGCATCCAGTCGTCCATCGCGTGCCGTGGAACCATTATCTCGAAGCCTGGCGTTCCCACTGCACGTTGAAGCGGCAGGCGGGCGATCAATTTGAGACGGTCATCCACGCGATTGAAACGGAGTGCCGCCCGACGGAGGATTCGATGATCGCCGTCCCCTATCAGACGCGCGTGTGGCTGGCTCAGCGAACCGAAGGACGGTAAATGGTCCTGTCGTTCGGTACCAAAGCGGAAACGCTCGAGCGGCTGGCGCCTGTCCTGACCACGGCCCGCATCTTGCCGCAGTCGCGTTTTTCCGTCGGCGAGTGGCGTGACGAGCGAGCGACCGTTCTCCAGCAGCTTCAACAGGGAGGCTGGTTCGATCGTCCGGTGATCGTGCGGAGCAGTGCGCTGCGGGAAGATAGTGCAACCGAGTCGCTCGCCGGGCAGTTTGCTTCAGTGCCGACTGTGCAGGGACTGACCGCAGTCGAACTGGGGATCGAGCAGGTGATCCGTTCGTATCAGGTTCCGCAGGAAGGCGATCAAGTCTTCCTGCAGCCACAGTTGCAGGAAGCGACCCTCAGTGGCGTGGCGTTTAACATCGATCCCGCAACCGGGGGTCCCTACCTCGTGGTGAATGAACACGCCAGCAGCGAGACCGGCCAGGTCACCAGCGGGAACACGGCTGACGATCAACTCTTCTACTGGCTGTACGGGACCGCGCTCCCGGCAGAGCCGCATCTGCTGGCCCTGATTCGGTTGATGGCCGAACTGGAACAGTGCTTGGGGTGCCACGCGCTCGATGTCGAATTTGCCTGGGCGAACGGGACGCTGTACCTGCTGCAGGTCCGGCCGCTTGTACGGGTTCCAGCCTTCGAACGCTCGGCTGAAGAGTGTGTTCGGAGTGTGGCCTGCCTGGCGGACAAGCTGATGCGGCGGGCGACGGAGTTTCCGCAGGTGTTGGGGACGGGAATCGCGTGGGGCGCGATGCCCGACTGGAACCCGGCGGAGATGATCGGACTCCGCCCGCGCCCGTTGGCAGCGGGACTGTATCGAGAATGTCTGACCGATCGCATCTGGGCAGAACAACGCCGCAACTACGGTTATCGCGATGTCACCGGCGTTCCACTCATGGAATGTTACGGTGGTCAGGCACTGATCAACATCCGTGCGAGCATCACGTCGTTTGTCCCCGCGGATCTTCCCAATGACCTCGCGCAGCGGCTCGCGAACGATGCGCTGGCCGGGTTGTGTGCCCGGCCGGAACTCCATGACAAGGTCGAAACAGAACTTCTCTTCCACTGCTGGACGTTCGATCTGCCCGAGCGATTGTCACATCGCCAGGCACAGGGAGTGATCACAACGGAAGAAGCCGCGTTGTGTACCCAGGCTCTCAAATCGTTGACCTGGCGAATCCTGGATGACCACACCGGGCCATGGCGAGAAGACCGCAACCGCCTGCTGGCCTTCGAGGAGTGGATCGAGACGGTTGTAGCGAACAGGCCGACCGAGACACCCGCGACGCTGCGCACCTTGTTACGCCGCTGTCGAGATGAAGCGGCGCTCGCCTTTGCTGGTCTTGCAAGAGCGGGATTTGTCGCGGTCTGTCTGATCAACTCGCTGGTCGACATTGGTCTCTGGACCGCTGACGATCGGGAACGATTCTTCCGCAGCCAGCGAACCATTCTCTCGCAACTGCACACCGACCGGTCGCAACTTTCAACCGACGCGTTCCTCCAGCGGTACGGTCATCTGCGGCCGGGAACGTACGATCTTCTGGTCCCCCGGTATGACGAAGCTCCAACTGCTTATGGGCTGACCACGTCTGCGGTGACCTCTGTGGCGACGGAACCGTTCGAATTGACCCCGATGCAAGCCTGTCTGCTTTCTGCGCTGCTGGATCAGCACGCGCTTCCCTTCACTCCCCAATCGTTCCTGCAACTGATGAGCGATGCTATCGTCTGGCGGGAACGGGGAAAGTTTGTCTACAGCCACGGGATCAGCGAACTGTTGCGCGGACTGGGACAATATGCCCGCACGCAGGGAGTATCGCTGGAAGAGTGTGTCTACGCCGATCAATCGCTGTGGGACCCGGAGGTCGCGGACGCCGACTTCCCCGCGCGATTGCGGAGTGCGATTGCAGCCGGGCAAGCCGCCGCTCAGGAGGCGCAGGGGATCACACTTCCTCCACTGATACTGGCCATTGAGGAATTGACCGCGTTCCGGTTCCCTCCCTGTCAGCCGAACTTTATCACGCGGAGTGAGGCCGTTGGACCAGTGCTGGAGATGTCGCCTGCAGCCAGTTGCGGACCATCGCACAAACTGCACGGGGCGATTCTCCTGTTACCGTCTGCTGATCCGGGATATGACTGGATTTTCTCGACCGGGATCGTTGGGTTTGTGACCAAGTTCGGTGGTGCGAACTCGCATATGGCGATCCGCGCACGGGAATGGAATTTGCCCGCAGCGATCGGCGTCGGTGAAGTGCGCTATCGCCGACTGGTTCAGGCCCGTGCTCTGCGGATCGACGCTCTTCATCAACTGCTGGTGACCCTCCCATGAAACTGATTGCTGTCAGCCAGCGGGTCGTGTTTGATGCTGCGACCAGTGAACGTCGGGATGCGCTCGATCAACGCTGGACTGGATTCTTCGAAGCGTGCGGGTTCACGCCGCTGTTGATTCCGAATCATGTGGCGACCGCACGTCGTCTGATGGAACTCGAATCCGTCTGTGGTGTACTCCTCACCGGCGGTAACGATCTCGCAGCGTATGGTGGCGATGCACCGGAACGGGATGCGACCGAGCAGTGCCTGATTGACGAAGCGGAGCGCAGGGGACGTCCGGTCCTGGGTGTCTGCCGAGGGATGCAGGTGCTGCTACATCGAGCTGGCGTGTCGTTACAGCGCGTGTCCGGACATGTCGCGGTCCGTCATGCACTGCGACTTCCCTCCGGCCCGGCCGACGTCAACAGCTATCATGGCTGGGGAGCGACCAGCACGGTTCCCACGCTCGAAGTCTGTGCGACAGCTGACGACGGCGTGATCGAAGCCGTGATCCAGCGGCAACGGCAGTGGCTGGGGATCATGTGGCATCCCGAGCGGGAAACTCCATATCGAACAGCAGATCTGGAACTGGTGAGTCGCTTCTTCAGTGGTCAAGGAGTCTGGTGATGAGAGGGTTGTTGCTCGCCGCGGGAGCCGGTCGGCGGTTGGGGCCGTTGGGCGAAGATCGACCGAAATCGCTCGTGGAAGTCGGCGGGCGACCGTTACTCGACTGGCAGCGGACGGCATTGCAACAAGCAGGCATTCACGAGCTGGCCATCGTCAGCGGCTATCGAGCGGAACAACTGCCGCAAACGGGGTGGACGATGTTCCACAATCCACGCTACGCAGAAACTGGCGTGATCGCATCGATGCTGCAGGCCCGCTCCTGGCTGGAAGCCGACACATGCATTGTGAGCTACACCGACATTGTTTACGGTCTGGAGACAATCACCGCCCTGATGGAAACCCCCGGTGACATCGCGCTGACGTCCTACTCCGGATGGCGGGCGCTGTGGGAAGCCCGGTTCGAGTCTCCCTTGTCCGATGCCGAAACGTTCGCGACCGATCCCAGCGGGAAGTTGCTCGACATCGGTCGCCGGGCGCAATCGCTGGACGAGATTGGCGGGCAGTTCATGGGACTGGTGAAGTTCACACCCGACGGTTTCACCCGGGCGGCACGATACGTCGGAAGCCTCGGTCCGGCCGCTGACCGGCTCGACATGACGAGCCTGTTGCGGGGACTCGTTGAGCAGGGAGTGACGGTCCAGACACGTGCCGTGGACGGCTTCTGGTATGAAGTCGATAACAGCGAAGATGCCCGCTTCTTTCCCGAGTGGGCAACGCGGATGCAATGGCCTGTCTGACGAGTCGCAGCAGACCTGACGGAAAACCGTTCACAATGACCACCGAGTTGCCAGCGCTGTCCGACGCTCCAATTCTGCTCGTCTCGCCGCGCGAGCCATCGGGGGTGTCCTGGATCATTAATTGTCTGCTCGAACTCGGGATTCGCGTTGATCTACAGCCGACTGCCGATCAAATCTTCGGCACGGGCCGACAACCCGCCTCCGCGATCTGGCAGGCGGAAGCGGATGGTCGCTGGCGACTGCATCCGCGGGCGTCGGCCCTGCAGAAGTGGCTGCCGTGTCTGTCGCGGACCGAGACGTACTCCTTTCGACCGATCCCTCCGATCCTGCATGTGCAGCGATTGCCACTCCGGAATGAGCAACACCGCCAGGTCGTGCTCTTCGTCCGGGACCTGCGAGATGCGTTGCATTCGCTCTATCGGCGGTTGAAACCTGAACTCAGCTGGCCGGAGTTCGTCGAGTGGCCCCATCCCGAAACACTGCTCGACGCGATCGACCACTGGCGGCTGTTTATCGAGTGCTGGCTCGTACGCCCTGCGTTATTCGTCGCACGGTTTGAGGACTACAAAGCCGATGCCACTGCGTTGCTCGAACAGATCCTGCTGCACATCGGGGTGGAATGTACGTCAGCAGAGATCGCACAGGCGACCGAGCGTTCCAGCTATGCTGCCGCCGCTGCGAATGAAGCCCGTTATCGAGAGCAACATCCTCACGACCGACAGGTCGTGAACCGCGCAGGACGTGTGGGGGAATGGGAGTTACTGTCCGACCTGCAACCCGCGGTCCGAGAGATGGAACGACGGGCCGGTCCGCAGCTGACTCGGCTCGGTTATCGCTGCCAGAGTCCAACGTCCACGGCGAGTGACTGGGAGTCCCTGGCTGTGGCCCGCGAGCTCACTTCGTTTGCGACCTTCGACATCCCATCCAGTCTGACGGCCCCCTCAACATCGGTCCCAGTCGTTGAGCACGTCGACCGCTTGCGACGGTTCATCGAGCAACTGACGACCGAGCGGCTGACTGGTGCCCGTCTGGAAGTCGAAGAAACCCGCGCCCTGCTGCGGCACCTGGAAGAATTCTGTCTGCGACACGCCCCAGCACAGACTGCCACCGTCCGCGCCTTGATGCCCGCATTCCACGAAGGCTCCAGCGCCCATCTCGCCCGCATCCGCGCCCTGCTCCAGAGCCGACGTCCGGAACTCTCGTAGTAACCGAGCTGTGAATACTTTCACGGTGGTAACGCGCGGTTTCCGCGCAGGATGGTGTCGAGGCATCGCGAGGCTGACCACTTCCACGTGATCGATGGCGTGCCTCACAGGCTCGGCACCTCTTTCTGGAACTTCGGAACGCGAAGACGCAAGCGAGGTTGGAATGCCCGCTAGCGTCTTGCGATTGATCCCTGGGATGACTAACTCTTCACCAGTTGCCGCAGCACGGTGTGCAGGATGCCGCCGTTGCGGTAGTACTCGACTTCGACCGGGGTGTCGATGCGGCAGGTCGCGACGAAGTGGACGGCGTCGCCGTTGGCTTTCTTCGCGGTCACTTCCACCGCCTGCAGCGGCTTCAGTTTGTCGTCGATCGCGATGTCGAAGACTTCTGTCCCGTCGAGACCGAGCGAGTCGCGGTTCTCTCCGGCGCGGAACTGCAGCGGCAACACGCCCATGCCGACGAGATTTGAGCGATGGATCCGCTCGAAGCTCGTCGCGATCACGCAGCGAATGCCGAGCAGGTACGTCCCCTTCGCGGCCCAGTCGCGCGACGAGCCGGTTCCGTACTCAGCTCCAGCGAGCACGACCAGTGGAGTACCGTCAGCCTGGTATTTCATCGAGGCATCATAAACCGACATCTGCTCGCCGGTCGGCAGGTACTTCGAGACGCCACCTTCCACTCCGGGAACCAGCAGGTTCTTGATGCGGATGTTGGCAAAGGTGCCGCGGGTCATCACGCGGTCGTCGCCGCGACGGGCACCGTAGCTATTGAAGTCGAGCGGCTTGACCCCGCAGCTTTGCAGATACGTTCCCGCCGGCGCGCTCGCCTTGATGGAACCAGCCGGGCTGATGTGGTCGGTGGTGACTGAATCACCCAGCGACAGCAGACACCGCGCCCCGCTGATTCCCTGAATCGGTCCGGGTTCCTTCGGCATGTTCTGGAAGAACGGCGGCTCGTGGACGTAGGTGCTGGTATCGTCCCAGTGATACAGTTCACCTGACGCACCGGCAATCTTCTGCCACTCGGGCGGACCTTGCGTGGCATGCCCGTATTGCGTCATGAACATCTCGGGCGTGATGCTTTTTTCGACGGTCTGTTCCACTTCTCTCGAGGTGGGCCAGATGTCCTTGAGATAGACCGGCTGACCATCCTTGCCAGTGCCGAGCGGGTCTTTCGTGAGATCGATATCGGTCGTTCCGGCAATCGCGTAGGCAACAACCAGCGGCGGGCTGGCGAGATAGTTCGCCTTCACATCGGGACTGATCCGTCCCTCGAAATTGCGGTTTCCCGAGAGGACTGCTGTGGCGACAAGGTTCCCCTCTTTGATCGCCTGGGAGATTGGTTCCGGGAGCGGGCCCGAATTGCCGATACATGTCGTACAACCGTAGCCGACGGTGTTGAACCCGAGTTGATCGAGGGCTTTGTCGAGGCCCGATTTTTCGAGGTAGTCCGTCACCACGCGGCTGCCGGGGGCGAGGCTCGACTTGACCCAGGGCTTGCGGGTCAGCCCTTTCGCGGCAGCATTCCGCGCCACGAGTCCCGCGCCGATCATGACCGAGGGGTTACTCGTATTCGTGCAACTGGTAATCGCAGCGATCACCACCGAGCCGTGCTTCAGCCGGAAGTTTTCACCGTTGTACGAGACCGCCACGCCATCCTGACCGTCGTCTGCCAGGAACGAGGCCGCGGTCACCGAGGCGGGGCCTCCCTCGGAAGCCATCGCGGCGGGAGTCGCCATCGCCGCAGTTGAGATCTTGCCGAACGTGCTGCCCAGATCCTGCTGCCATTGCGACTTCATCGCGGCGAGTGCGATCCGGTCCTGTGGACGCTTAGGGCCCGCCATCGAGGCTTCCACCGTCGACAGATCCAGCGCCAGCGTGCTCGTGAATGCAGGCTCGGACGACTCCGCAGTGCGGAACATCCCTTGAGCCTTGTAGTAGGCTTCCACCAGTTCGACTTCCGCAGCCGTTCGCCCTGTCCGTCGCATGAACCGCAGCGTTTCGTCATCGACGGGGAAGTAACCAATGGTCGCGCCGTATTCGGGAGCCATGTTGGCGATGGTCGCGCGATCCGGCAGAGACATGGACGCGAGGCCGGGGCCGTAGAACTCGACGAACTTGCCAACCACGCCGTGCTGACGAAGCATCTGCGTGACGGTCAACACGAGGTCGGTCGCGGTGCTTCCTTCGGGCAGCTTGCCGGTCAGCTTGAAGCCGACGACTTCCGGGAGCAGCATGTAAATTGGCTGGCCGAGCATGACCGCTTCGGCTTCGATCCCGCCGACACCCCAGCCGACGACACCGAGGCCGTTGATCATCGTCGTATGGCTGTCGGTTCCGACGAGGCTGTCGGGATACGCGACGCCATTCTTCGTCAAGACTCCCTTGGCGAGGTATTCCAGATTGACCTGATGTACGATCCCGGTGGCCGGGGGAACGACACCGAAGTTCTGGAACGCCTGTTGCGCCCAGCGAAGCAGTTGGTAGCGCTCGTGGTTGCGTTCGAATTCGAGCGTCACGTTCTGCTCGAGGGCATCACCCGAAGCGAAGGCATCGACCTGAACCGAGTGATCGACGACGAGATCGCATTGGACGAGCGGGTTGATCTTCTTCGGATCGCCTCCCATGCGAACCATCGCGCTCCGCAGTGCCGCGAGATCGACCACTGCGGGGACACCAGTGAAGTCCTGCAGGACCACGCGACCGGGCATGAAGGGGACTTCGACCTGGGCGGGTGCAGCCGCGTTCCAGCCCGCGACCTGTCGCACGTGGTCTTCGGTAACGATGAACCCATCGACGTTCCGCAAGCACGATTCGAGCAGCACGCGCATCGAGAACGGCAGCTGATCGATCTGCCCGTAACCCAGTTCCCCGAGTTTCGGTAAGGAGTAGTAAGTCCACTCACCGCGGCTCGTTTTCAGCGTGGTCGCCGCACCCAAGGCATTCGCACCGGCCATCTCGTAGAGACTCCAAGTCGTGAACCGACAGTATGTTACATGCGCTATCTGCAGGATATCGCGGCACGAATCGGCTGGAAAGCCTGCCCAAAAGAATCTCCGTCGCCACTTCGACGTGACCGCCACCCCGTCCTAGCCCGGAGCGCGAGCTCCGGCTGCGACGCCTCTTATTGCTCCGATCGATTGAGATAGCGAGAACAATTCCAGAGATCAGTCGATCTCGCAAAGCGTCCCGATCATGCAAGAGGTCGAGGCTTGGCAAGGCCCAGCGTCTACTCGAAAAGCGTGGTGGGCCTCGCAGACTCGACCCACCCGACTTCACACACTGATTTGGCCCTGCTGCGGAAGCGACTGGCGCATCCTCTGCTCCCGAGAAGTCTCGACTGCTGGATGGGGGTGCTCTCCGGACTGTCAAGGGTCTGGGAGAACGGTGCTATGTAGAGACTCTGCTGAGCCGGTACACTCGATGGAACAGCGACTGTCCGCAAGTTATCGTGACATGTTGATGAGTTCATGAGCCCGTCACCACCGGATGGTCGTGCTCGACCTTCTTGTGGTGGCCAGCGCTCGAATCATTCTGAAGACATCAGTGGGTTCCGACCATGCATCACTACGAAGAACTCCGGCAGCAGGCAAATCGGCGAACCTTTCTGGGGCAGTCGCTCGCGGGCTTGGGAACACTCGCGTGTGCCCAACTGTTGCAGCGCGAGGTCCGGGCCGATGACTCGCAGCGGTGGAACGGCGTCGTGCAACCGCTCCATCTGCCGCCGAAGTGCAAACGGGTGATTCATCTCTGCATGGCAGGGGGACCGAGTCATCTGGAAACGCTCGACTACAAACCCAAACTGACGGAGCTGAATGGTCAGCCGATGCCCGAGTCGGTCACGAAAGGCCAGCCAATTGCCCAGTTGCAGGGCCAGCAGCTGAAGATTCTCGGCTGCCAGCACGAGTTCGAACGCTACGGCCAATCAGGGCAGTTGATTTGCAACCAGTTTCCAAAGATCGGGGCAATGGCTGACGAGCTCTGCGTCGTCCGCTCGGTGGTGACGGAAGCAATCAATCATGACCCGGCCCACACCTTCATGAACACCGGTTCGACCGTTTCCGGTCGCCCGGCGATGGGGGCCTGGGCCTGGTACGGACTCGGTGCGATGGCCGAGGATCTTCCCGGCTTCATCGTTCTCACGTCGACCGGTGCCAGCGGTCAACAACAACCGATCGCGTCCCGGCAATGGCACTCGGGCTTTCTTCCGAGCCGATTCCAGGGTGTGCGGTTCTATTCCAAAGGGGACGCGGTCCACTACATTCGCAATCCCGAAGGTGTGACCGCGGAACGGCAGAAGGATGTCGTCGACACGATCGGGCAACTGAATCAACTGCTCGACCAGACGCAAGCTGATCCTGAAATCGCCACGCGGATCAATCAATATGAAATGGCCTTCCGCCTGCAGACGAGTGTCCCCGAACTGATGGACTTGTCCCAGGAAACACAGGAGACGCTCGACCTGTACGGTGCCAAACAGGGGGATGGCTCGCTCGGGACGAACTGTCTGCTCGCCCGCCGACTTGCAGAACGCGGCGTGCGGTTCATTCAACTCTATCACCGCGACTGGGACCATCACGGCGGGGTGAAGAACGGCATCGCCCAGATCGCGAAAGAAGTCGACCAGCCGTGTGCGGCCTTGCTGACGGATCTGAAGCGTCGCGGGATGCTCGATGAGACGCTCGTCATCTGGGGCGGGGAATTCGGTCGCACGCCGATGGCGCAAGGCAACGGCCGCGATCATCACCAGAAGGGCTTCTCGATGTGGCTTGCCGGCGGCGGCATCAAGGGGGGCATCAGTTACGGCAACACCGACGAATTCGGCTATCACGCAGTGGAAAACGTCTTCCCAGTGCACGACCTGCACGCGACGATGCTGCATCTCCTCGGAGCCGACCATCTCCGCCTGACCTACCGCTTCCAGGGCCGCGACTACCGCCTGACCGACATCGCGGGACACGTCGTGAAAGAGATTCTGGCGTAGGCGACCGGATAAAAGGTGATCGCGCAGACGCAAGCGAGGGATGATGACGACGATTCTGTATTGTGGTGATACTGAATTGAACGGGGCGGCGGGGTATCTCGCCGGGTTGATGGCGCATGCTGGCTGGGGGTTCGAGTATGTCCCCAGTCATGTCCCATTGACCTTGGCCCATCTCGATCATCCGCGGTCGTTGTTCATTTTCAGTGACTATCCGGCGACTCAACTATCTCCCGAATGCCAGCAGCGGGTGCTGGCCGCGGTGAAGTCCGGCGCTGGGCTGTTGATGATCGGCGGATGGGAATCGTTCAAAGGGCACGGTGGCGATTGGGAAACCAGTGCACTGGCGGACGCGCTGCCGGTCAGCATCAGCTCGACCGATGACCGCACGAACTTCGATCAGCCGACGTTGCTCCGCTGTCTGGGCGATGCCGCGGCGGCGCACCCGATACTGGCCGGTTTACCCTGGAGCACCCGTCCGCCGCTGATCGGGGGATTGAACCGGGTTCAGGTCAAATCGGATGCGACACCGTTGCTCGGGGCATTCTCGTATCGCTGTTCGTTTCCCGAGTCCCCTGCGTGGAGCCAGACCGTCACCCGGTTTGCGGAAGACTGGCTGTTACCACCCAAGATCAAGTCGGCATTAGCCGATGCGGCGGTGTTGCCGCATCCGTTGTCTTGCTCGCCGGTGCTGACGCTCACCGAGACATTTCCGGCGCTGGTCGTTGGCACGTATGGACAAGGTCGGACGGCGGCGTTCCTCAGCGATGTCGCTCCGCACTGGGTTGGCGGCCTTGTTGACTGGGGCTCCGGTCGCGTCACCGCTCAGGCAGCCGGCGGCCCGGCCGTGGAAGTCGGCAGCGACTATGCCCGCTTCTGGACGCAACTGCTCGCCTGGACCAAGGCCACGGAATAAATCACGGAGCCCATCAGCACATCTTTTTCCTGGGACGCCCAGCCATTCCGATGGCTGGGTCTCGGCGTTTCGCCAACATGATCGACCGCGTTCAATCCCAGATCGTTGACCACGCGAGGGGTTGCCCTGTGGCCAGGCTGTGGGCGGCCGCGTGATAGAGGCCGCACGCCCGGAGCGCGATCGCGAGCGGTGTCGCTGCATCGTTGACCGCTGGAGCGGGCCAGGGCTCGTCGAGTAATTCGCCATCGGGGGCGGACGAATATAACCGCTGCTGATGGTAAGCCGCGGCGGTCCCTTCCAGCATCCAACCGGTACGGAGCGTGGCCCGTGCACCGCGGCGGACTTCGATTCGCGCACAGCGTCCGTCGTTCCAGTCGTACTCGACGGCGTAACCCTCTTCATCGGGGAACGAGCGGGCGGCGATCCAGGATGGGGGCGTCTCGATCAAGGCAGCGAGTTGTTCGCACAGGAACGGATGGCAGACGGCGAATGTCGTTCCCCGCGGGACCGGAGGCGCATGCGGACCCGCTTCGAGGGCATACTCGGCGGCCGTCAGTCGGGCTGCCCGCACAGCACCGAGCCGACCCATACGGACGGCGTGTAAGGCAGCAGCAAAATCACCATTGCCCAGTGGCGACACGACGGTCGCCACATCGGCGAGAGACGTCGCAGCGAGTGTTTCCCAGCGTTTCGCCGTGGCGACACTGGTCGCCAGTGGTGGTTCGATCCGGACGTGCTTGCCGATCGCGATCGCGGCTTCAATCCAGTGCTCGCGCGTCGCGGCTCCGGTGGCGACCCAGAGCAAATCCCATTCGGTCGACCTAGCCAGGAGATCCACCGCTGCAACGACCGGAATTGGAATTGTGATCGATGCCGACTGTGCGCGCAACTCCGGATCATCCTCGGCGATCAGGACGACGTCAGCATCGGCACGCTGGCGAAAGACTTCCCAGGCGAAGCGGCCCCGTTCGTCCCAACCGTAAAGAGCGACCCGTGTGGGCGACACCTGTTGCTCCGTCCGTTCATCACACGGGAGGTGATGATGCTTGAGGTTGGCATCCGTCTCGCGAGTTGACGATCCCAGGCAGGATCAGTTCCCCACCTTCGAGGCACCGCTGATCGTGACTTTCAATTTGCCGGTCGACTTATGCCCGTTGGGCAGGTTGACCTTGAGTTGCAGGAAACCGGCTTCCTTCGAGGTCCATTCCCGCTTGGACTTCACCTCGAACGGCTTGCCGGGTTTATTGGTTTCAGCGTTGATGATGATCCCCGCCAGGGCACCGAAGGGAATGCCTGGCAGGAGATCATTGCCGTTCTCGTTGGTCGGCAGTCCATCGGCCGTGGAATTGCCCGACAGGACCACTTTATAGTCCCCGCTCGCTTCGATCCGGATGAGGCGGTCCTTCTGCACAACGGCGAGGGCCGGGGTCCAACCACGACCGACGTCGACATCTGCATCGAACTCGGATGAGTCGAGCGACTTTTCGGTCAACTGGTCGATCTTCTCTTTTAAACCGGGAAGTTTCGGATCGAGCTTCTGCAGGACTTCGAGGAGCCATTTCGCCCGATCGTATTCGCCCGCGTCTTCGTAACCTTTGGAGATCTCGCCCGCGTCTTTGAGGAGTTGCTCCTGCATCTCCACGACACGCTGGTCAAGCTGCTTCACCCAGGCGGCACCGACGGTGATTTTCGACTTGGGCTTGGTTTTGCTGGTCTGGGCTGCGGCCACACCCAGCGTCAGACTGACGAGACCGAGGGCCACGACAACACGACGAACGGTAGACGATCGAACCATGGGAGTCACTCTCAGCGACGCGAGCGGTCAGGAAGAATCGACGCTCCCCATTAAACGGCGTCCGTCGACGCTTCTCAAGTCGATTCGGAACAGATCCCCGCCCGCAGCGCGAGTGCCGGGTCTGCATCGCCCCGATCAACATCCAGGAAGTACCCGGCGCCCGCGCTTTGGGCTGGAATGAGTTTGGTCGCTACGTGCGGGGGATCATCGAGTGACCTTGAAGCTCTCCAGTCCCGGAGGGACGGCAGAACTTAGCCCGCGGCGTGAGCCGCGGGAATCGTGAAGCGAATAGACTCAGCCCCGGTAGGGGCGACAGAAATGCGATCTCTGTCGCCCCTACCGGGCAGCAAATCAGCGTGAGTTCTCGGTCCCCACGCTGACGCGTGGGGCTAAGGTCTGCCGTCCCTCCGGGACTCAGGAGTCACCTTTTGTGATCTCCGCCCTCCATGAGCGACCAGACCCGGATGGATGTGCGTGCGGATTACTCGGCCGAGCCGGTGGCGAGGGCGACCGCGATGCGGCAGGCGTGGTAATATTCCGGCAGGCTGAGCCATTCTTTCACGGTGTGAATGTCGTGCTGGCCGCAACCGAGGGTGACGGTCGGCAGACCGTGGGCCGACATCCAGTTGGCATCCAGCCCGCCGTTGGCGATCCGCAAACTCGGTTCCAGGCCGACTGCTCGAATCGCCGCTTGGGCACTGGCAATCACGGGAGAGTCACTGGGGAGTCGGAACGATTCGTACTGCAGATTCGCTTCGAACTGCACGCTCCCCGACTTGCCATCGGCCGAGCGGACCGCCTTGGCGGCCTTGGTGAAGGCTTTGCGGAAGGCTTCGACGATCACCTTGCGGAACTCGGGATCGTGGCTGCGGGCTTCCGCGCGCAGGGTGAGTGCCGGCAGCACGACGTTCGTCGCCTCGCCACCCTGAAGTATACCAATGTTACTCGTCCCGCGGCGTTTCCCCTTCTCGATCAGACCGAGCCAGCCGTTCGAATGCAGGTCGGTGATGGCGAGGCCCGCGATGGTCGCGGCACTCACGCCGTGTTCCGGATGGACCCCAGCGTGGCTTGCCAAGCCAGTGATCTCGATCCTCAGCGCGTAGTCACCCGTCGCCCCGATGCAGACTTCTTCCGGTTCGCCACCATCAAAGTTGAAACAGAGGGCGGGCTTACCGAGTTTCGGCAGGCTGACAAAGCGTGCTCCGTACAAGCCAATTTCTTCCTGCACCGCAAAGAAGAACGTCAACGGCGGATGCGGGAGCTTGTGCTGCTGGATTTCATAGAGCGCAGCGAGCATCGCCCCGATGCCAGCCCGGTCGTCACCACCGAGACCGGTCTTTGGGTCGCGTGAACGAATCCGATCGCCATCGACGAACGGATCGGCACCGACACAGATCGGCACCGTATCGAGGTGGGCCATCAACAGCCGCCGTGGTCCGCGGTGCGTTCCGGGCAATTTGACGATCAGGTTGCCGACCGCCCCGCCACCGGGAATTCGTTTGTTCGCGTTGTCGACGTGAATCGTGGCCGGGTCGATCCCCCAGTCATGCAGCCAACCTCGAATGAGCGCTTGCACGGCCCCTTCTTCACGGCTGCGACCGGGAACTTTGAGGAGCGCCAGCATGCGTTGCGTGGCAGCGGCGAGATCAATCGGATGTGCGTTGGTCATGGTCAGCCGTGGGACGCGAGGGATCAATCGGGTTGAGGCAGCACACTGTAGCTGTGCGGACGCCAGCGATCTACTCTTCTCGTGCCTGCAGACAGAGGGAGCGTCATGACAAAGTAGGGTGGGCTGTGCCCACCGTCTGCATCTTCGTTTGCAACGGAAGGAGAAAGATGGTGGGCACAGCCCACCCTACTTTGAAGATGCCGTTAGTGCTGCATGACCCTGCGCATGAAATAGAGGGCCGCCAACCCGAGGACTCCGTTGGCACACCAGACCGCCCACGCCGGGTCCAGCTGGCTCGTCTTTGAGAGATTGATCGTCATCATTGAGATGGGGTAGTAGATCAGCAGGATCGGCAGAAAGCAGAACAGAAAGCTGGTGAGGAACTGTTTCTGTGCCATCAGGATGGCAAACGGGCTCCCCAGCAGCACGAAGAAGAAGCAACTGGAGGCAGTTGCGAAGCGGTTGTGGATTTCGGTGTCCAGCCGGGCGAGGCTGTCGCGGGCCACCCAGCCATCGAGGGAGTGCTTCGTGAAGGCTTTGTCGTTCGGTTCGAAGCGGGCAAAATCGCCCGTCGAGAGGGCAAAGGCCGATTCCAGGGCCTGCCGCTGACTGATCGCGGTCTGCTCGACCCGAGTCCGCTCGATGGTCTCCACCATTTCGCGGCCCCGCATCCGTTGCGGTCGCAGGCGGTCGGTCTTCGAGGGGAGCGGAAACGGTCGGCGTTCTTCCACAAAATACATCGGACTCTGCCCGGCGACATCGAGATGCCCGTGCTTGAGCTCCAGAATCACCTGCTGTTGCGGCAGATCGAACTCCAGCCGGGCTTCGCGAGCCTGAATCGTAACGGCATTCTTCCCGTTTGGAGCAAAGCGGATCGTGGGGAGGATCAGTGTCTTGTCACGGACCGCCATCACCGTAATGCTGACGCCCCGTTCCTTGATGTTGATCTGATTCTGCGTCCGCAGCAGATCGAGAAAAATGTCTTCTGTCGCGAGGGCCACGAGCCGCTCGATATGGGCAAACGACCACGGGATGACCTGATCGAGCAGCAGCAACGAGACGACACTCAGCGAAGCACCCAGAAAGAGCGAGGGCCAGAGAATCGTGAACACGTTAATCCCGGCTGCTTTGGCGGCGATGATTTCCCGGTCGGAAGACATGCGTCCGTAGACGACGCAGACCGTCAGCAGCATCGTCGCCGGGATCGTAAACGGGAGCAGATTGGGAATCACGTAGGGAAGAATTGTCAGAGCCTGGGCGGCACTCAGCCCGTTTTCCCGCATCTGTCCGAAGATGCCGACGAACATCAACAGGCACGTAATCATCGTCAGCAGAACCGCGAAAATGCGGAGCAACTCAATCAGAACGTAGCGTTCCAACAAGCGCATCCGCGGACTTCCTCACAGTTCCCAAGACCGATCAGCGCGCAGCCGGACCCTCGGGCAACACGCTCGCGACCGGGTCATAGGAATTCTCCGCGGTCCGGTCAAGCCGAAGTTCCCGCCCCCCGGTCAATGTGATTTCTTAGAATCCCAGTCATTCTGATGGCTGGGACTGGGGGACCAGCGCCTCGAAATTTCTCGATCGACCGTCTATGACTAATAGGAGTGGATGCGCCCGCGTGATGGTTCACGCGTGTTCTGCTGCCCGAAGGACCATGCGATGCCGACAGTGGAATTGAACGGTCGCCGCCAGTTTTTCCTCGACGAAGGAGACGGCCGCGTCGTGTTGTTTGTCCATGGATTCCCCCTCGATCACTCGATGTGGGACGGACAGCGGCGGGGCTTACGCGACAGGTTTCGAGTCGTCATTCCGGATCTGCGTGGATTTGGTCGAAGTGAACTGACCGGGGATTCGCTGACGTTGGCAGATCTCGCTGACGATCTGGCCGCCTTGCTCGATCACATCGGGGCCGCGGGGCCGATCGTTTATTGCGGCTTATCGATGGGGGGCTATATCGCCTTCGAGTTCGCCCGACGGCATCGCGCGCGGCTGGAAAAGCTCATCCTCTGTGATACCAGGGCCCTGCCAGACAGTCCCGAGCAGGCCGCGGCACGGCTGACAATGGTGACCACCGTACTGACCGAGGGGCCGCGGTTGCTCGTCGAGATGATGCTCCCGCGGTTGTTCGGGCCACAGACGAATGAAGATCATCCCGAAATCGTCGATCAGATTCGGAATACGATGCTGGCGACGTCGAGCCGGACCATCGCGGCTGCCCAGCGGATGATGGCCAACCGGCCCGATTCCACCGACTTGCTGCCGCTACTCGATCTGCCGACGCTGGTACTCGTCGGAGAACATGATCTGATTTCGCCCGCTTCCGAGATGCGAGCCATCGCGGAAGCCTTGCCCCAGGGGCAATTCGTGCAGATCCCCGGCATCGGTCACATGGCCCCACTCGAAGCTCCCGATGCCGTGAACGCGGCACTTCTACAGTTTCTGGGTTGATCTTGATCCGTAGAACAACATTTTCCTGCGAACCGTATCGCCACATTGGCGTGCAGAGCGGTGATGAGCTGGAACAGAGCGTGTCGCAGGCTGATGTAATGAGTCGAGGCTGGATGATGTGGTGTCAGTCTTCGATGTTCGTGATGCTGATGGCGACCTATGCCTTCGGTGGGGATTGTTTCGAACTCCGTGTGATTGATCGGGAAACTCAAAGGGGGATCCCACTGGTCGTGCTCACGACCATCGATCAGGTCCCGTATGTCACCGATAACGCTGGTCGCATCGCTTACTGCGAACCGCAGGATGCCGGGGCGACGCTCTTTTTTTCAATCCATGCACCGGGCTATCGCGTTCCCAAAGATGGCTTTGGCATCGCCGGGGTGCGTTGTGTGATCCGTCCAGGCGAACAGCAGACCGTGGTCCTCGAACGGGAAAACATCGCCGAGCGATTGTGCCGCCTGACGGGCGTCGATCGAGCCCGCGATTCCCTGCGGCTGGGGTATCCCGATGATGAGGTCGCTGCACCGGCGAATGGGCTGGTTTCCGGACAGGATTCGGTGCAACTGGCCATCTATCGCGACCAGCTCTATTTCTTCTGGGGCGACACCAATCGGCGATCATATCCATTGGGACTGTTTCGCACGGCGGGCGCGGTCTCGCCGCTGCCGGCGCAACGCACACACCCAATCACTGCGGGCTATGAACTGAACTACTTCACTCAGCCGGATGGTTTTGTCCGGGCGATGATCGAGCTTGCGGAAAAGGACGGCGTGGTGTGGCTGGATGGTCTGGCGGTTGTGCCTGAGACCAATGGACGTGACCGGCTGGTCGGGCATTACTCGCATCGTAAGTCTCTCAGCGAAGAACTCACGCATGGGATGGTCGCGTTTGATGACGACCGGGCGGTCTTCCTGCCTGTCGCCCGCCGCGAATTGAACGATCAGGTCCATCATCTTCGTGACCATCCTGTCAAACTCGATGCGGAACATCTGGGGAGTGGCCTGGTCTTTCCCGTCTCCCGGGTGCGTGCCACCTATGCAGACGTGATGAACCCGGCCGCGTATCGCTCGTGGACATGCTGCGCTACCGGCGCAGTGCCGGCGCAGTCTCAGCCGCTCAGGAAGGCGGATGGGTCTCTCGATTGGGACTGGCATGACGGTCCGCCGGTCAATCCCGAAGACGAAGCCCGCTGGCTGAAACAAGGGACGATTCGGGCTGAAGAGTGTCGTTTTCTTCCCGAAGACGCGGATCGCCCCGGTCGCCGGATCACGCTCCATCGCGGAACGGTGAACTGGAATGCGTATCGGCAACGCTGGATTCTGATTGCCAACGAGATCACGCTCGACAAGCAGAGTCCGTCGATGCTCGGTGAAGTCTGGTATGCGGAAGCGACCTCGCCACTGGGGCCGTTTTCCAAAGCGGTGAAGATCCTGACGCACGACAAGCAATCGTTCTACAACCCGTGCCATCATCCGGTCTTCGATGAAGCCGACGGTCGTGTGATCTACTTCGAAGGAACCTACACAAACTCATTCACCCAGTCGCCCCCCACACCCCGGTACGAATACAACCAGATCCTCTATCGCCTCGACATAGGCGATGCACGGTTGCAGGCAGCGCGAGTGGATTGAGCTTTGCAGGGTGTGGTCGAGGCTTTGCGAGGCCACCCTCTGCAGTGTGATCGTGGTGTGCCTTGCGGATTCGATACATCCGACTTCAATAGCTGATCCGCCGCATCCCATTCTGCAGCCTCGGTCGCGAACCCTGTCAATGGGCTGGTATGCTGTGGCACGATTTCCCGTCGAGAAGGGGAATCGTCGATCATTCGGCTTCCGGAAAGCACCAGCATCAAGATGAAGACGTGGGTCCAGGATTACCTCACCGCACAGCGGCGAGCGCTCGAAAGCATTCAACCCGCCGAGATCGCACAGGCCATCAGCACGTTGCGGACCGTCTGGCAGCATGACCGGGCGGTCTTCGCGATCGGCAATGGCGGGAATGCGGCGAATGCTGCCCACTTTGCGACCGACCTGGGCAAAGGGGCGTCCGATGTCCTCGGTCGGCGGTTTCGGGTCCTCTCACTGGCAGACAATGTTTCGTGGATGACGGCCCTCGGGAACGACTACTCCTACGAGGAAGTCTTCACGCGGCAACTGATGAACTTCGCGAAGCCGGGCGACGTGCTCATCACCGGCAGCGTCAGCGGGAATTCGCCCAACCTCGTGCATGCGTATGCATGGGCCAAAGCGCACGGCCTGCGAACGCTCGCCATCGTCGGCAAGAAAAAAGGTCGGCTTGCGGAACTCGCCGAGCAGACCATCGTCGTCGATGACGGACACTATGGCCGCGTCGAAGACGTGCAGATGCATGTCTATCACATGCTCTGTTACGCCTTCATGGAACAGCCGACGCCCATCGAGATCGTTGCCCCCTTCGCGCCGCGTCCCGACCTGCAGCATGTCGTCTTTGATTTCGACGGCACGCTCTCGATCGTCCGTGAAGGCTGGCCTGAAGTGATGATCGGCCTGTTCCGCGAACTGATCCCGCGGCTCCCCGGAGAAACCGACGCGGCTCTCGATCAATTGATCGTCGATGACATCATGCGGTTGAACGGCAAGCAGACGATCTACCAGATGATCCAGGTCGCCGATCGCATCCGCGAACGCGGCGGTCAACCGCAGGACCCTCTCGACTACAAGCACGAATATCTCCGCCGACTCGATGTTCGCATTCAACATCGGCTCGACGGATTGCGGAACGGTTCGATCAAACCCGATTCCCTGCTCGTGCATGGCTCACGACCGCTGCTGGAAGCGTTGAAAACCCGCGGACTAATGCTGCATCTCGCGAGCGGGACCGACGAACAATTCGTGAAACGCGAAGCCGATCTGCTGCAGGTCTCGCAGTATTTTGAGGGCCGCATTTACGGGGCGGTCGACAACTACGCCAGCTTCTCGAAGAAAATGGTCATCGACCGCATTCTCAAAGAGCATGCCATTCCCGGCGCACGGCTGATTGGCTTTGGCGATGGCTTCGTCGAAATCCAGAACGTGAAAGAAGTCGGCGGGATCGCCGTCGCTGTGGGAAGCGATGAGGCTCACAACGGTTCGGGACGGGTCGACCAGTGGAAACGTCAGCGGCTGATCGGCGTCGGGGCCGATCTCGTCATTCCCGATTACCGCGATCTCAGCGAACTCCTGACGCTCGTTTTAGGGGGAGCGTGATGGAGATCACGCCGCTCGATCTCGACCGGTTGCAGGTCTATCCACTCGCTGAACGGAAAAGCCTGACCCGCGTCGATGACATCCTCATCGATCCCGCCACTCCGCCGCCCGCCTGCTCTCCGGAAGTGCAGGCCGCGGTTGACCGCTGTGCCGCAGCGATCCGTGCCGCGCGGGCGAACAACGCCACCGTGATGCTGATCTATGGAGCCCATTTGCTGCGCAACGGCGCTGCGAGGCTGCTTGAACGGATGATGGCCGAAGGCTGGCTCACGCACCTTGCGACGAACGGTGCCGGAACGATTCACGACTGGGAGTATGCCTGGTTCGGCGCGTCGACCGAAAGCGTCGAGATGAACGTCGCCCAGGGACGCTTTGGCACGTGGCATGAAACGTCGACGAATCTGCATCTGGCGATGATGACCGGTGCACTCGATGGTCTCGGTTACGGACGATCGCTGGGACGTTTCATTCACGAGGATGGGGCGACGATCCCGGATGCCGCAACGCTGACGCAGGCGATTCAGTCCGACCCGGCCCATCCGCTGACTGCGGCCCGTGCCGATCTGCTCCAGGCGATCCGTCACGGGCGCATCCCGACCGGTCGATTGTCGATCGATCACCGCTGGAAACACGGGTCGATCATTGCGCAGGCGTGGAAACATGGCGTGCCGCTGACGGTTCATCCCGGCATCGGTTACGACATCATCGCCAATCACCCCATCTTCAACGGTGCGGTCATCGGACGCGGAGCCGATCTCGACTTCCGTCTGTTCGGTGGTTCGGTCGAGCGGCTCGACGGGGGCGTGGTCCTTTCAATCGGCTCAGCCATCATGGGCCCCCAGGTCTTTGAGAAGAGCCTCAGTTGTGTGAACAATGTGCGGCTGCAGTCAGGCCGACCGGTCGTCGCCGGGCATTCGATCTACGTCGTCGATCTTCAAGACGGCGGCCACTGGGACTGGACACAGGGCGAACCTCCCAAGACGAACCCCGCTTACTACCTGCGGTTCTGTAAAAGCTTCTCGCGGATGGGGGGAGCGGTGCATTACGTCCAGTTCGACAACGCCGCCTTCGTCCAACACCTGTTCCAGGCTCTGCAGTCGCCCTCTGCAATGTCGTCCTCCGCAAAGTAGCCATCACGCTCCGCGTGATGAGCGGGTTCACCCCCAGCGAACATCCTTGAAGAATCCCCTGCATCTCTTCGAGTTCTATCGATGATCGACGCCGCTCGACTGGAATCGCTGCTCTCGCGTTACGCTGGTCTGACGATCGGCGTGCTGGGAGACTTCTGCCTCGATCGGTATCTCGAAATCGATCCGACGATCGACGAGATTTCGATCGAAACAGGGCGTCCGGTGCACAACGTGATCCGCGTTCGTTCGCAACCGGGTGCTGCCGGGACCGTGCTCAATAATCTCGTGGCGCTCGGCGTGGGCCGATTGTTACCCATCGGTTGGTGCGGCGACGATGGCGAGGGTTTCGAGTTGCAAGGCGCTTTCAGGAAATTGCCGGGCGTGGTCCTCGACGATTTCGGCATCGAGCCATCGCGGTGTACCTTCACGTACTGCAAGCCCCTCCTGATGCACGCCGGTCGGCCGCCCGAAGAACTGAACCGGCTCGATTCGAAGAACCGGCTGCCGACACCGTCAACCCAGGAAGACCGGCTGATCGCAGCGATGCAGCGACTGGCCCCGGCACTCGATGCCCTGATCGTGATGGACCAGCCCCCGACGCGAACACGGGCGTGGTGACGGAGCGTGTGCGGGATGCACTGGGAGAATTCGCCGCGGCTCACCCGCAGCTGGCAGTGATTGCCGATAGCCGTCGCGGTTTGAGGACTTGGCCAGCGCTGGCCTTCAAGATGAACGGAGCGGAACTGGCCGCGATGTTCAACGAAGCGCCGCCTACCGTGGAGCGGGCCCGTCAGCTGGCGGCGGACCTGGCCCGCCGCAATCACCGGCCGGTCTATGTCTCACTGTCGGAACAAGGGATCGTGGGTGCAGCTCCGAATGGGCAGACCGAGCACGTCCCGGCGTTGCCAGTCCGTGGACCGATCGACATTGTCGGTGCGGGAGATTGCGTGATGGCCAATCTCGCGACCGCGACCGCCGCTGGAGCGGAACTGCGGGAAGCCCTCGAACTGGCGATGGCCGCCTCGTCGGTCGTCATTCATCAACTCGGCACCACCGGCGCCGCAACTCCAGACGACCTCCGCGCCAAGGTTCATGCGGTCCATTGAACTCAGGCACCCAGGGATTCCGATCCCTGGGTCACTCAGCTACTGCAACCGTCCGCGTCCGGTGATTGGCCAGACCGCCTCCAGTCGATCATCCCGGAAGACGAGAAATTCGTCGTGGAGCACATTCGTCAGATCGTGATAGCCGACGATCAATTGAATCCGGTCGCCGATCTTTAAGTCACGCGACTCGGGACCAAGTTCCAGGACCGTGTGCTCGGCGCTCATCCGGGTCACTCGGGCATCCGGCCAGTCTTTCACGCGAGGCATCGCCAGATCGGGATTCACCGTCTTCTTGCCCGCGTCCAGCACAGCCCGATCAACCGCCGGACGACTCACGATCGTCGTCCAGATCGTCAGCGCCGGGTGAAACAGGTCGGTATGGCAGTTCTGTGTGTAGAACGGATCGCCGAAGACCGCCCCACCCGCTTGCACTTCGGTCAGCTCCGGGCTTTCCGCAGCAATCGCCACCGACCCGCTCCCGCCGGCACTGACAATGTCGCAGCAAAGTCCCGCTTTGAGGAACAGGTCGCGACACTCGCCCAGAGTCGTATGAGCCGTCCGAATCTGCGTGGTCTTGCTCACCTTATCGGCGACTTGCAGCAGGTGGCCTTCGTATCCCATCACGCCAGCGAGCTTCAGTCCTGGCATGCCAGAGACGGCCTGGGCCAGTGCAAGAGCCGCTTCACCGGGTTGCACACCGGTGCGCTGCATGCCGAGATCAATGTCGACCAGGACGCGGCATGTCACACCATGTCGCCGACACGCCGCGGCGATCTGTTCGATTTGAACGGGATCATCGACGCAGATGATCGGGTCGGCATCGTGACAGAGCGCCGCCAGCCGTTCGGCTTTCTTCTCGCCCGCGATCACGTTCGCAATCAAGATGTCGCGAATTCCCGCGAAGGCGAAGACATCCGCTTCGCTGACTTTGGCACACGTGACACCGATCGCACCGGCGTCACGTTGTCGCCACGCAACGGCAGCCGATTTGTGACCCTTGGCATGCGGTCGCCAGGCTTTGCCGCCGCGGCGAGCAATCTCGGCCAGGCGATGCAAGTTGGCGTCGAACGTCAGCAGGTCCAGACAGAGGGCAGGCGTGTCGAGATCGGCACGTGAAAGGCCGAGCGTCCAACTGGGCATGCAAGTTCTCCAGGGGGGCGGGACACACCGAGCGGGGAATCGCTGGTGTGCTGGAGCTAAGTTGTACCACTTCAGAGAATTGACAACACGGTTGCGGGGATCATAGTCGTGTTGACGACGGGGATTGTTCGACCGTCGCGACTGACATTCGGCAGGCTGCAGGGGGTGTTGTTCTCGCTTCCAAAATGCAAACGGGGTGCAGGATCGTTTGATCCAGCACCCCGTGATGCGATGACCGGGAAGGGTCGAGCCGGAGTTATTACTCGGGCTTCTTTTCTTCCTTGGGCTCTTCCTTCTTTTCCGGTTCGGCCGGAGTCGGTTCGGCTGGCTTGGCTTCTTCCGGCTTCGCTTCTTCTGGCTTCGCTTCCGCCGGGGTCGGTTCGGTCCCCTTCATTTCTTCCTTGGGCGTTTCCGTGGTGGTGGTGGTCGTCGTCGCAGCGGGTGTCGACGGCGTGGCTGGTGGAGTTGCGGAACTGCAACCAATGGCGACGATCGAAAGCAGGGCGATGCTGGCGAACTTCTTCATGATCCGGATCTTTCTTTGCAGGGAAGGAGATTTGTGAGCCCGGTTGGGATCACGATTCAAGGTCATGAGTTCTCGGTCGAATGTTGTCCGACCCTCGGGAATGCGGCTCAGCAGTCAGGATAAAAGCCATCGGCATCACGAGTTATTCGGGCTTTGCTGTCGGCTCAGCGGGAGTCGGTTCGCTGGGCTTCACGTCTTCAGTTGTGGTTTTCTCCAGCGTGGCGTCAACCGGAGCGGGGTCGACACCGGGGTTTGCCAATCCGGACCCCGGGGTCACCGACGGAGCATTCGTCGCTGGAGGGAGAGCCGGATCGCAACCAACAGCTGCAAAAAAGCAGGGAGATTCCGGCAAATCCCTTCATCGTTCGGCCAATTCCATGAGAAGGGTGATGGAAGGCGTATGCGGTTGACCCTTCACCAAAGAAGAGCCTGTTGCGGTCCAGAAATTCCCCGTTGGAAAAAACTTTGGCCGGACGGTTGACCGCAGGATTGGAGTGACTACAATCGTCCTCGCACAGCGTGCATCGGACACGCCGGGGACATATTCCCTAGCGGGTCCCTTTTGTTCTTTGACAACTCGGTTGGGAATTTTGAGAATCAGCTTTGCACGGTATTGTGCGGTTGCTGGACGTACGGGGCACTTGTCTTCGGACATTCGGTGACTGGTGGGGTTTCGGCCCGACTCAGTCACCACCAACGTACGCCGGCACAAACCCTGTTTTCTTGTATTTGTGACCGGCCCGCCAGGGCCGGAAGCGTTAGGGCCTGAAGCCCACGGAAAGCCTTCCGTGGGACCTGGCCCGCCTGAGAACATTACTCAAAGGGTTTGATCCTGGCTCAGAATGAACGTTGGCGGCGTGGATTAGGCATGCAAGTCGAGGGAGAACCCGCAAGGGGGACACCGGCGAACGGGGTAGGATCACCTCGGTGACGTACCCTCCGGACGGGGATAGCGACGGGAAACTGTCGGTAATACCCGATGATCTGGCGAGCTTTTGAGGCTTGTCAGCAAAGGTGAGATTCCACCGGAGGAGCGGCTGAGGCGCTATTAGCTAGTTGGGGAGGTAACGGCTCACCAAGGCGACGATGGCTAGGGGGTGTGAGAGCATGGCCCCCACCACTGGCACTGAGACACTGGCCAGACACCTACGGGTGGCTGCAGTCGAGAATCTTCGGCAATGGGCGCAAGCCTGACCGAGCGACGCCGCGTGCGGGATGAAGGTCTTCGGATTGTAAACCGCTGTCGGAGGGGATGAAGTGTACGGGGGCTATCCCCTGTATTTGACAGAGCCTCGGAGGAAGCACGGGCTAAGTTCGTGCCAGCAGCCGCGGTAATACGAACTGTGCGAACGTTATTCGGAATCACTGGGCTTAAAGGGTGCGTAGGCGGTTTGTTAAGTCAGGTGTGAAATCCCCCGGCTCAACCGGGGAACAGCGCTTGAAACTAGCAGACTAGAGTGAGGTAAGGGACCACGGAACTTCTGGTGGAGCGGTGAAATGTGTAGATATCAGAAGGAACGCCGGTGGCGAAAGCGGTGGTCTGGGCCTTGTCTGACGCTGAGGCACGAAAGCTAGGGGAGTGAACGGGATTAGATACCCCGGTAATCCTAGCCGTAAACACTGAGCACTGGAGGGGGGCGGGTTCGCCCTTCCCCCTCGCAGCGAAAGCGTTAAGTGCTCCGCCTGGGGAGTATGGTCGCAAGGCTGAAACTCAAAGGAATTGACGGGGGCTCACACAAGCGGTGGAGCATGTGGCTTAATTCGAGGCAACGCGAAGAACCTTATCCTGGGCTTGACATGGTCGGATTAGTCTCCTGAAAGGGGGATGACGCCTTCGGGTGGAACGATCACAGGTGCTGCATGGCTGTCGTCAGCTCGTGTCGTGAGATGTCGCGTTAAGTCGCTAAACGAGCGAAACCCCTATCTTTAGTTGCCAGCGCGTCATGGCGGGGACTCTAGAGAGACCGCCGGCGTCAAGCCGGAGGAAGGCGGGGATGACGTCAAGTCCTCATGGCCTTTATGCCCAGGGCTGCACACGTGCTACAATGGGGCGTACAGAGGGAAGCCAAGCTGCAAAGCGGAGCAAATCCCAGAAAGCGTCCCCCAGTTCGGATTGTCGGCTGCAATTCGCCGACATGAAGCCGGAATCGCTAGTAATCGCGGGTCAGCAATACCGCGGTGAATGTGTTCCTGAGCCTTGTACACACCGCCCGTCAAGCCACGAAAGCTGGGGGCACCTAACGTCGCTGCGTTAACCCGCAAGGGAGACAGGCGCCTAGGGTGAAACCGGTGATTGGGACTAAGTCGTAACAAGGTAGCCGTAGGGGAACCTGCGGCTGGATCACCTCCTTTCTAAAGGATGTGGCGTTTGCGCCATCGGTGGGACGGCTGACTGCTTGCAGTCCGCTGATCTCACCACCAGATTCCAAATCCGTGCAATTCCGGCAAAGCCTCTCAAATTCCCAACCAGTTTCTAAAACCACGGCCGTGACTCGCCTCGCGAGACACGGCCGTGGCTATTTTAAATCCGCCTGTCGCTTTCGTCGCGACTCCGGTCTCTCACGCTGACTCGTTCGCTCATCATGGGCAGCGTGTCGAGTCTGATGAAATGTCGCTAATTCGCAACACGCGGTCAAACCGTGCGTGCTCCCGACTCCGTTACGGGTATCAATCGCGATCCTCATTTTGCCTTCCGGCCTCTTGGATGCCAGGATGCCTGAGAGTCGGCAACTGGAATGGCCAGGTCAATGTCCTGGACCTGACGCTGTTTACCTGGTCGGAAAACTATTCAGAGTCAGCCTGACCTGACTCCCGTTCGAAATTCGGCTGGACCGTGGCTTCCGGGTGGAATTGGCAGTTTCGTTCGCTGTCCACGCCGGTTACAGTAAAAAGTCAGCAGCTCTGCCAGCGTTTGTCGTGTTTGCAGCGTACTTCGACCGGATGCTTCGGTCTGTTTCTCGCTGGTAGTTGCCCGAAAGGTCGAGAATGGGTTCTGTCCTCGCTGGATTCCGAGAACTGGCCGTGCAGTTATTCGCTGCGGGAATTTCTCCGGCCTGGTGGCCTGTGAATCTCGGAGTGTTGCTGGCACTCACCGGCCTGGTGGTCTTTTGTTACGCGACCAAAGCGGGGGTGATCGCCCGCGCAACCACCAAGGAAGCGGTCCGTCAGCCGATCTTCCTGCTATGCCTGGCCTTGGCAATCATTGTGCTGGTGTTGAATACGTTTCTGCCATTCTTCTCCCTTGGAGAAGACATCAAGATGCTGAAGGACTGCGGCTTGGCAACCATTCTGGTGGCCGGTCTGCTGATCGCGATCTGGACGGCGAGCACCAGCGTCGCGGATGAGATTGAAGGCAAAACGGCAATGACTCTGCTGTCGAAGCCCATCAATCGCCGGCAGTTTGTTCTCGGGAAATATATTGGAATTCTGCAGGCGGTACTCTGGTTCATGCTGCCGACGGCGATCGCCTTCCTGGCGCTCGTCTTCTACAAGGTGGGTTATGACGCCAAAGAAGGGAGCATGGATCCGCCCACGATTGCTCTGCGTTGTGAAGTCATGATCAAGGTCCTGCCTGGTTTGCTGTTGATGTTCCTGGAAATCAGCGTGCTCACGGCGATCAGCGTGGCGATCTCCACGCGGATGCCGATGGTGGTCAACTTGACCTCGATGTTCGCGATTTTCGTGGTTGGTAACCTGACGCCAGTCCTGGTACAGGCCGGGGCCTTGCGGCTGGAGTTTGTGCAGTTCATGGCGAAGCTGATTGCAACGGTCATGCCGTCGCTGGAACTCTTTAACACGCAGGCGGCGGTCGCAACCGGAACTCTTGTGTCGCCGCTGTATCTCGGCGAAATGGCGGCGTACACGTGCTGTTATGCCATCGCAGCGATTTTCTTCGCGTTTCTTCTCTTCGAGGATCGCGATCTCGCCTAAGCCGCACGGTTCGCGGCAGACGCATGTTCGTCATGGACGGCCGGAATCCCGAGGGAACGGGTGGAGGCAAACTCTGTGACTGCGGCAGCGCGCGATGCCTTCGAACGAACGATTCCCCGGCGCGAATGGGCGGCGAAGTGGGGGCGACTCACGCTGATCTGGGCGGCGGTGAGTGCCCTCCTGCTGGGTCTGCTCCTTCTGCAAGCTGGGTTGATGACGGCCTTGCTCATCGATCGCGGTGAGTTCGATCTACGCATTCCGGTGAGCGAGATCCCCCGGTTCGAGCTGGTGACTGGGCAGACCTTGCCCAATAAGCCGGAACCTGACGCTGCGGTCATGCCGGATGCTGTTCCGGTCCTGGCTGGAGCGCCCGTCGAAGCGAAGCCTGCGGCCGCACCCGACCTGCAGGGTGCCCCGCCGGTTATCGAGCCGGAGTATGCACATCGGTTCGAGAACAGTGGTTTGCTTCCAACCGTCTGGCGCGTGCAGAGGACCTGGTGGGGCGGTGCGTTGGCAGCAGCGTATCGCAATTGTTCCTGGCTCCGCTGGAATATCGGGGCCCTGGTCACGCTCCTCGTGGTGCTTGCGATCACAGGGATTCTGCGGATCGCTGCGATTGGTCAGTTACGGACAGCCAGCCGCAACGCGGCTCTCGAGGTGACTGCTCGATTGCGTCGACAATTGCATCGACAGGCTTTGCGTCTCGGGACGGAAGACCTGGACGGTTCGGGAGCGCAAGGGGTCGCCGATCTCTTTGGAGCGGATTCTGATCGGCTGCGGGCGAGTCTCTATGAGTGGCTCTACCGGGTGACCCGCGCCCCGTGGGAACTGGCGATTCTGGTCCTGTGTGCCGGGTCGGTCGAAGTTTTACTGACAGCGCAGTGGGTCCTGTTGTCGGTTGTCGGCTGGATGCTGATTCACCGGAGCCGCACTAAAGCCGACCAGACGCGGCGGATCGCCGAAGATCGGGCACACCGTGAACTCCAGTCGCTCACAGCGTCGTTGCATGCCAGCCGGATGATTCGTGGCTATGGGATGGATGCACAGGAACTCGAACAGTTCCAATCCCGATTGCAACGGTACATCGACGAAGTCCGGATCCAGAACCGGGTCATCGATGATCCCCTCTGGTTGCGCATCGTGCTGTATCTGGGCTTGGCAGTGCTCGGGGCCTTCCTCTGGTTCATCCTTGGGGCGAAGGTTCTCACGGGCGAAATTACGCCCGCCGGTGCCGCCGTCTTCGTATCAGCCTACGGGCTGGCATTGGAAACGTTGCGAAAAGTTGCCGGGCTGAAAGCCCTGCGGAGTGATGCGAATGTTGTCGCTGATCGAATCTGGCGATACCTGGATCGATTGCCTGGTGTGAGCCAGGCGGTCGGTGCGAAATTCATTAACCCGCTCAGTCAACGACTCTATTTCGAGAACATCACGTATCGGGGGGCCGATCAGCGCTTGCTGCTCGATCGGGTCGATGTGCAGTTGCCCGCTGGCAAGATCTATTCACTCATCAGCCTCGATCCGGTCGAACCAAAGGCTTTTGCGTTCCTGTTGCCGCGGTTTATTGAACCGCAAACCGGCCGCATCCTGTTTGATGGCGAAGACATCGCCTGGGGAACGCTTGAGTCGTTACGAGCCGAGACGGTGGTCGTTTCAGCTGCCGATGCGTTGTTTCCCGGTTCCATTCTCGACAATCTGCGGGCCGGTCGAGGCGATGTCTCGCTCGCACAGGCGACGGAGGCGGCGAAACAAGTCCACGCGCACCACTTCATCAGTCGGTTGCCGCTCGGTTACGAGACGGTTGTCGCCAGTGATGACGGGACGTTCGATGCCAGTCAACGGTTCCGGCTGGCCCTGGCCCGTGGGCTGCTGAGAAACCCGGCGATTCTCATCATCGAGGAACCGGACGAGATCGACGAAGAATCGAAACCGCTGATTGATGATACCTATGCCCGAATTTGTCCGGGGCGGACGATTTTCTTTTTGCCACGACGACTGTCCACGGTCCGGCGGAGTGACGAGATCCTGTTGTTCCGCAATGGCCGCATCGAGGCGATCGGCACACATGCGGCCCTCGTGAAAGACTCGCGGCTCTACCAGCATTGGGAATATGTCCGGTTTCACGAGTTCCGGCACGAATAACCGCATCGGCAACTTCTGCCGCTTCTGGTCTTGCTCCACGGTCGAGGCGCCGAGTCCGCCTTTCGGGTTCTTCCTGGTTAGCGGCAGTCCGAGAGTCCGACTTTTCCCGGATCGCTGGCGGAAACTGCCGAACTCGCTGCGGAAACGGCGTGGGCTCGCGAATTCCTTTGTTCCCAGCGGTGCTTTATCTTGTCCATATGGCACCACGGCGGTAACACACCCTTTCTCATTGTGATCTGATGAACCCGGAATTGGATTGGTCGCCAGGGCGGCCGTTGGGAACTGCGGGACGGCTGCTGATGGCAGTCGTGGCGACGTTTCTCACGGCGGGCTTCCTGCTGGCCTGGTCGCTGGAACCGGACCCGCGCGGGTACGGGACACATCAGCGATTAGGCTTGCCGGAATGCACGGTCCGCATGCTGTTTGACCTTCCCTGTCCCGGGTGTGGCATGACGACCTGTTTTGCACAATTTGTGCGCGGGAATTTTCCGGCTGCACTGGCTGCCAACCCGGCGGGAGTCTGGCTGGCAATCACGTGTGTGGTGGTGTTGATCTGGTCCACGGCGTGTGCTGCGGGTGGACGGTTATGGGGCATGGACGATCCCTGGCCCACGCTGGCTGGTCTAGCACTGAGTTGGGGTTTGACGAGTGTCGCGGTCTGGGGCTGGCGGTGCTGGTTCTAGCGTGATGCAAGTTGCGGGAGATCAAGGATGATCCCCCGATCGCGAGAATGGAGGCTCGATGGTCCGCTCGATGCATGCATCCCGCTGGCTGGGTGGCGTGTTGCTCACGCTCTGCTGTGCGGTGCTCGCCGGGTGTTCGCTCGGCGTGATGGCCGGGAAGATGTTTACCGGCGATCCACTGCTCCCTGCACAATTCAAATCGATGACCGGGACCGACCTCACCAAGGGGACACACCGGATTGTCGTGGTCTGCTCGACGCCTACCGCGGTCGATGCGGATCTCTCAGGGCTGAATCTCGACCTGATTGACGGCATCACCCGGCGAATGAAAGTTCACGGCATCCATGTCATCAGCCCCGATAAAGTCGCCAAGTGGATCGACGACAACGGCGGCGTGGTGACCGATCCCTCCGAAATGGCGAATGCTTTCGACGCCGATTACGTCGCGTGGGTCGAGGTCTATGGATTCTCACTTCGGGAAGATCAAAGCCCGAAGCTGTTGCGCGGTCGTTCTCAGGGGTTTGTCCGGGTCTACGAGGTGAAGAAACTCGATGAAGGGAAGGTCGCGCTCGCGGCGTTCAATTCCGAATTCACGATGACCTATCCGCAGCATCAGCCGATCTCCGAAACCGGTCGATCGGCGCTGTTGTTCCAGAAAGAGTTCGTCGACCGGGTCTGCGAAGAACTGGCCGAAAAGTTCTACGATCATCGCCCCGGGACGGGGATCTGATTCGGTCGACCGACCCGTCTCGCACGTCCCGCAGCATTCGTTCGCCTGTTCACGGAATGAGGCTCTGCATGCTAGTTCACGGCACCCCCACCGTCCGTCTTTCACTGGTCTCTGCCTGGCTGGTTGCCCTGCTGGCGTGTACCCAGTTGACCGGCTGCAGTTACGTGCTGTTTCTGGGTTATCTGATCGGCGGTCCGCCATCGGTGGAGCCGCCGTTCGACGCGGAAACCAAGCAGTCGATGACCGACAAGGACGTCACCGTCGCGGTGATCTGCTTTGCGCCGAATGATGTGAAGTACGGCTTCGAGAAGATCGACGAGGAAGTTGCGAAGTACGTGACGTTCCGGTTGCACGAACACAAGATCAAGGTGATCAATCCGGACCGCATCAAGGCGTGGCTCGATGCGAACAAGGATTGGGACAAACCGGAGGAAATCGGCCAGGCGTTCCAGACACAGTACGTGATCTACATCGACCTGAACGAGTTCTCGCTCTACGAAGAAGGGAGCGCCACGCTGTATCGTGGCCGTTCCGAAGCGATCGTCAGCGTGTGGAAGATGGACGAAGAATTCGAGACCGCCGACAAAATCTTCAGCAAGGAAAAGGTCTCGACCTACCCCTTGCGGAAGCCGGAATCGACGACCGACACCACGTACAGCAACTTCAAGGCCCGCTATCTCTCCCGTTTGAGCGAAGAGATCGGTCGCTTCTTCTATGAATACTACGTCGCCGACGACATCGTCGATGGCTGAAACCACGGTCCGTATGACACCCATGGAAAGCATTCCGTGGGCGTCGGCTCCGAAATTGTTCTCCAACGGTTTATGATAGGTCCATGGAACACTTGGATCTGATTCTCACGTTGACGGGCGGGCTTGTCGCCGCCGTGTTTTGCGGTTATCTGACCCAGCGGATCGGGCTCTCACCGATTGTCGGCTACCTCCTCGCGGGTGTAGCCGTCGGACCGCATACGCCGGGGTTTGAAGCGAACCACGAACTCGCGGAGCAACTCGCCGAGATCGGCGTGATTCTGCTGATGTTCGGCGTCGGTCTGCAGTTCCACTGGGAAGACCTGTTGGCGGCCCGCACCATCGCCGTGACGGGCGCGCTCGGGCAAAGCCTGATCGCCACGTTGCTCGGGGCAGTGGCGACTGTCGCTCTGGGTGGATCATTCGTCTCGGGCCTGGTCTTCGGCCTGGCTCTCTCAGTCGCCAGTACGGTGGTCCTCGCGCGCGTCCTGTCCGACCAGCGTGAGTTGCACACACCGACCGGGCGAATCGCCATCGGCTGGCTCGTCGTCGAAGACATCTTCACGGTAGTGATGCTGGTCCTGCTGCCGACTCTGCTCAAGGGGCCGGCCGATGGATTGCAGATCGCCGGAGCCCTCGTCTGGACTGCGGTGCGGATTGCAGTGCTGGTGGCGTTCACGATCATCATCGGTGGCCGGGTGATCCCCGCGCTGCTGGAACACATGGCGAAGATTGGCTCGCGCGAGCTGTTCACGCTGACGATCCTCGCGCTCGCGCTGGGAATTGCGGTCGGCTCAGCGCAGGTCTTCGGGGTCTCGATGGCCCTGGGCGCGTTTCTCGCCGGGATGGTCGTCGGCCGGTCGGAGTTCAGCCTGCGGGCCGCGACCGAAGCGTTGCCGATGCGTGATGCGTTTGCGGTGTTGTTTTTTGTCTCGGTGGGGATGCTGTTCGATCCGTTTGCAGTCTGGGCGGCTCCTGGCTGGTTTCTGGCAACCCTGGCGATTGTGATGCTGGGAAAGCCGCTGGCTGCGTGGGCAATCATCTGGTGGATGCAGTATCCGCCCCGGGTCGCACTGGGGGTCGCGGCGGCCCTCGCACAGATCGGCGAGTTTTCGTTCATTCTGGCAGCGATGGGAGCCGAGTGGGATCTCATCTCGCCGGCTGCGTCGAGTGGCTTGATTGCCAGTGCGATCGTCTCGATCACGCTGAATCCACTGCTGTTCCAGGGAGTGCGCCGGTTCGAAGACTGGGCCGCTCGACGCCCATCATTGTGGCGGTTCCTGACCCTGCGGAGCGCACAACTCCCGGCCGACGCGAGCGCGACACAGTCCGATCCGCTCGCAGCCCGTCAGCGGGCGATCGTCATCGGGTACGGACCGGTCGGACGAACGGTGACGCGGTTGCTCCGCGATAATGGCTTGGAAGCAGTGGTGATTGACCTGAATCTCGACACCTGCCGCAAGTTGCGGGAGGCAGGAATCACGGCGGTCTACGGCGATGCCCGCTTGAAAGCAACTCTGCAGGAAGCAGGCGTCGAACATGCAGGAAGTCTGGTTCTGAGTTCCGCCGGTCAACCCGGCTGTAAAGAGATCCTGCAGACCGCCCGGGAACTGAATCCCCGGTTGCGGATACTGGCACGTACGGTGTATGTCTCGGAGATGGCCGAATTGCAGGCAGCGGGGGCAGACACCGTCTATTCGGGCGAAGGGGAGGTCGGCCTGGCGTTCCTGCTGGCGCTACTCCGCGGCTTAGGGGCCTCCGTCGACCAGATCGACCGCGAACGCGAACGTGCCCACGCCGACCTGTTCGGCACCCAACCCCGGGCCGAACACTGGTCACCACCGAACGAGAGCAGTGGCGGGTTGAAGGTCGATGGTTGAAGGCCAGTGACACCGGGCCTCGCTCGTTCGCGTTCAGTGCCACTCGCCTCAGTAACTCACTCCGTACGGGGTTCTTTCCTGAGCAGGTGTCGTACGAAGAAGTCGGCGCGGCGGCGTTGGCCGTAGAGGCTTTCGGCTGCACCGTGGCCTGCTCCGGGAATGAAGAGGAGCTCGAAGTCTTTATCGGCGCGAATCAGTGCATCGGCAACCTGCAGGGTGGAACTCGGGTCGACGTTGCGGTCGAGTTCGCCCACGACAAGCAGCAGTTTCCCCTGCAGTTTGTGGGCGTTCGTCACGTTCGATTGCTCGGTGTAATGCGGACCGACCGTCCCCATCCAGAGTTCATTCCACCAGACTTTATCCATGCGGTTGTCGTGACAGCCGCAGTCGGCAACGCCGACGTGGTAGAAGTCGCCATGGGCTTCGAGTGCCCGGACGGTACTTTGTCCGCCCGCTGACCCCCCGAAGATCCCGACACGCGACAGATCGAACTGCGGATACATCGCCGCTGCCGCTTTGATCCAGAGGATGCGATCGGGAAAACCCGAGTCGCCGAGGTTCTTCCAGCAGACATCGTGGAACGCCTTGGAACGATGCGATGTTCCCATGCCATCCATCCGCACAACGATGAAGCCGAGTTCCGCGAGATCCTGACCGTAATGCAGCGGACGGAATTCTTTGGGAACGTGGGCACCATGCGGACCGGCGTAGATGCACTCGATGACCGGATAACGCTTCGCGGGATCGAAGTTCGTCGGTCGGTAGATCACGCCATAGATGTCAGTCGTTCCGTCGCGTCCTTTGGCGACGAACCGTTCCGGCGGCTTCCATCCGAGTCGATTCAGCCCGGGCGTCACGGCCCGCTCGACCTCACAGAGCCGTTGGCCGTCACGCGCCCGGCGCAGTTCTGTGACGGGAGGGAGGTCGACGCGGGAGTATCGATCCAGATAGAGCGATCCCGATGGTGACCACTCGATGCTGTGCGTTCCGTCACCGGGTGTGAGGTCCACCAGGCCGGTTCCGTCAAAGTTCACCCGGCAGTGATGCACGAAGTACGGGTCTTGAGCGGGATCGAGGCCCCCGGCCCGGAACCAGATTTGCCGCGCTGCGTCATCGACCCGGTCGACTCCACGGACCACCCAGTTTCCCTGCGTGATCGGGTTCGTCAAGGTCCCCGTGCGACCGTCGATGCGCACGAGATGGTTCCACCCGCTCCGTTCGGTCATCCAGATGAGTTCGTCGGAGCCCGCCACACGGTGCAGAAAGACTTTGTGCGCGTAGTCGACGAACGTCGGGCTGGTTTCCTCGATCACGGTTCGCGCCGAACCGGTTGTTACGTCGATCTCGATCAGCCGGACGGTCTGGTGGCCACGCTGGTTGTAGAGGAAGCTGACGCGATGACCTTCTTCCGACCACGCCACCTCGGTGATACTCCAGGGGTTTGGCCACAGATCGGTCGAGAGGGGCATCACCCGACCCGCAGCGACATCGATCAGGACCGGCTGTGTGATCGGCAGCTTGTCACCCGGCTTGTGATAGTCGAGCGTGTGCAGCTTCGGCTGCACCTGATCGCGCGGGGACGACTCAATCAGGTACACCTTGTGTTCTTCGCCTGGGATCGTCCGCCACCCCAGGGCGTGTGTCCCCTCCGGCGACCAGTCGAACCGGTTCTCATAGAACGCCTGCGGTCCGCCATCCGTAGTCAACAAGGCTTCCGCTCCCGTTGACCGGTCGCGACGCCAGAGATTGCGATCCCTGATGAAGAGGTCACCGAGAGCATTGTCGGGGCTTCGCGTACTGCGACGACCGCGGCGCTGCGGTAACTCTTCCGGGATCGCTGGGGGTGGTGGGTATTCGCTGCGACTGGTCAGAGTCAGCTCGCTGTTCGACCAGGTCCACCAGCGACTGCGATACGCGAACGACACGGTCTGCCGTGCGACATCGACATCAATCGTGTTGAAAGGTAAGCGCGTCGGCCCAACCGGCGTTTGACTCGCCTGGGTCAGAGCAGCAGCGAGCGCGGAATGATCGAACGCCGGCTGGCGGCTGCCAGTCTGCCCGTCGACGAGGATGAATTCGTGTTGTTCCTCCGGCAGTCCCAGGCGATACCAGCAGCCCCGATCATCGGCCAGCCAGTGCGGTTGCACGCGATCGCGCAGGACCACATCCCGTCCGGGGTTTTTCACCCGCAGCATTCGTTCGTAGTCGGCGGGGGTCCCCTGACCATTTGCGGTCAAGCCGATCCCGCACAGGACAATCAACAACAGTCCGACCAAGGAATCGCGCAGCATGGTCTCTCTCTCGGGTGGTGTGAACCCTGGAGATTATCCGACCACGGGCGGATCAAGGGAGTTTCCGCTGCGGTGCGTGTGCGCGAATCGCAGCGTTGGCTGTGGAAGCAGCCGACAGACCTCGGGCTTGAGCGGTGGTGATCAACAAAGCCGTCGTGACACGCTCCCCTCCGCAGACTTCGCATCACGGCTCAGCGGCGTTGGGGCGACTCGAGTTCCTGAGGCTAACGACGGACATCAAGGCAGAGAATCTCCTGATCATCACGCAGGTAGAGCAAGCCGCGCGATAACGCCGGAGCCTGGCGGGTCATTCCGAGATACTCTTTGCGGCCGAGTTCCTCGTACTGCTTGGGATTCGCCCGGGCAATGACCAGTTCACCGTTCATCGTGGAGAAGAAGAGCTTCCCCTCGGCTGCGATCAGGTTCCCTTTCCCCCAGCGTGGCTTTTGCCACTGGCGCACGCCGGTGGCGGCTTCGATGCACGTGAGGTGCGTGACCGGTCCTGCGCCGCCGACGTTGTCGAGACCGTAGAGATAACCATCGAGCAGGATCGATGTCTGCCATTCGTTCCGCAAGACGCTCTTCACCCCTTGCGACTGCCAGACCTCTTTCGTCGCGTACCGCTCTCCCTGCGGCTGCAAGGACAACAACACGCTGCCGTGGTTTTCACCGGCTGACAGGAAGACCTGTCCGTTGATCGCCAGAGGCGTGGCGATGTTGCATTCGAAGTTGGTTTCATACGGATACTGCCAGAGGAGTTGACCGGATGCGGGTTGCAAGCCGACGGCGGCGTTGCCGAGGAATGCAACGACTTGTTTCTTGCCGCCGAGATCGAGCAGCGCGGGGGAAGAATAACCGGCGGGGTGATCGCCGACCGCCCAGGTCCGGTCACCCGTCTTGGTGTTGTACGCAGCGACGGCACCTCGGGCTCCACCCACGGTGACGATGACGGCATCTTCCGTGATCAGCGGCGAGCATGCCATCCCGTATTCAGCAGGCTTGCCCCCGAGGTCAGCGACCGTGTCCTTCGACCAGAGAAGCTGACCGGTTGCCAGTTGCACGGCGACCAGAAGGCCTTCTCCCGTGAAAGCAAACACACGCTCCCCCGCGATCGCCGGCGTGCCACGGGGGCCGTTGCCCATGCCGTTGCGATAAGCCGGGGCGAGCGGCGTTTCCCAGCGGGTGTCGCCCGATTTGGCATCGAGCGCGACCAGCCACTGCTTTTCCCGCTTCTGGACGAGCGTGACGACCAGCGATTGCTGAATCGCGAGGCCCGACATCACGACGCCCCCCGGCTTGCGCCAGACAATTCTGGGACCGTCGGCCGGCCACTGCTCGATCAATCCCGTTTCCGTGGAGAGGCCATTCCGTTGCGGTCCCAGAAACTGCGGCCAGTCACTCCCTTGAGCCAGCGCTGTGGAACCCCAGAGGAGGCACAGAACGAAGGCGATTCCCCGGCGTCGAAGTGGCTGGTCGCTGCATGATCCGATCATGTCTGGCCTCCCTGCTGAAGTTGCGTGCCTTACGGTTCGCAGAGGATACCAAATCGTACGTCACAAGGCAGAGTCCGAGATCCGGTCAGCCGCTGTCGAGTCGACTCCCGTGAAAGTCGCCATCAGGCTCCGTGATGAGCGGATCAACCACAAACGCTCAGACTTCCTCCACCGCGTGCAGTCGACAAGTCATCGTGACAACACGAGGCAACGCGAACCTCACTTCGCCGCGTTGGGGACATGCAGTTTCCAAGTCACCCGTGCGACCGACTGCACCGCGTCATTCCCCCTCGCGAGCAGGGTGACTTCATGAAGACCATCGGCAGACCCGGTCGTGTCCCAGCGGAGAGGTTCATCCGGCTTCGCTGTGCGGATCCGTTTCCCAGCGAGATACAATTCGTACTCAGCCGCTTGAATGTCGTCGTTCGACGTGGTCCGCGGTGAGAGTGTGAGTGTCCCGGCGACGGTCTCTGTCGAGGGGACGCCTTCTACCGTGAGCGTGAAATCTTTCCGCCAGGGCTGGCACAACGGATCACCCACGATGAGCAACTGGTAGGGACCCGTGACGGATTGATAGAAGGCTTCCGCCAGTGTGCAACCACTCGCGTAATGGACATGCACGAACGGAGAGGGGAACTTGGCCTGAATCGCGTAGGGTTCCGTGACGGTCCCCGATGAACCAGCCGCACCGTGTTTCAGGAACTCGGTCAACGGCGTCTGTCCGGCGCCCTGGGCCAGCATCCCGCCGAAGCTGGTGAGATGCTCGACGATCGCACCGGGTCGAATGACACTGCCACTCTTTGACCAGTCAAAGTTCGCCGTGCCGATGACCGCCCCCGCGACATCGGCTTTCTGTTGGGGCAGCACGCCCTCCTCAATGATTGCTTCCACGCCGAGCGACTTCAATTTTCGAGCCGCATTTCGAAAGGCCCACTCGCGCGTCGTCGAGCGGACATCGCCATTGCGTTCGAAGTAGATCGTTCCCGACGGGCGCGTCCCATCGGCAGCGGTCGCCTGTCGTAACTGGGTCAGCGCCTCCTCCAGCGTATTTCCCCTCCCCGTGGTGCAGGCCAGAACCGTCGACAACAGATACCGCGGTGCCCGTTCGTCGGTGGTCCTCGTCCCGTTCGGCAGCCAACGCTGGGCAGCGCGAAATCCGAGCGCGGGCTGCACTTCGAAGTCGACGGTTTGCATCCTCGCCAGCAAGGCTTTGAAGTCGTCCCGTTCGCGGAGACTTTTCAAGTCCTCGTCTGTCGCTGCGTGCCGATGATTCCACCAGCCCGCTTTCACTGCGGCTGCCAACGCCGTGATCGCAGCCTCGGGTTGATCGAGTTGCGCCAGAGCGCAGGCTCGGTTGTAATGCAGTTCGCTGGCAGCCGGATGGGCTTTCGTCAACTCCTCAAAGACCGTGACGACATCCTTCAACAGTGCTGCCTGCGCTTCAGGATCGACCGCTTTCGGTTCGGTTTCACCTGGCGCAGGTCGCTTCGCCTGGAGATGCTGGCGTAACTTCATCAGCATCTCGGCATACCGTTGCTGTTCTTCCATCGTCCACGGCGTATCCGCAGTGACCGGAAGCACGCGGCGGGCATAGAAGTTGGCATTCAAGTCGAGATATCGCGGGTCTTTGGCCAGAACCAGCTGATACAGAAATGTCAGCCCGTTGATCGACGCGACCGGCGTGAAAATCTGGGGCAGTTTCCGCGGCCCGAGATCGGAGCGGACATCGATTGCGGTCGGAATCTCGACCGAGTACGCGATCACATCGATCTGTGGCGTCAATCCCCGCTCTTCGAGACTCTTCAACACGGGCAACAGGATGTGCTGTCGAAAGTCGTCGACCGTCAGCTTCTCACGATCGGGCAACCCGGTGAGAGCGATGACATTCCCCGCCGGGATGCCACGCAGCCGCACATATTCGTCGGCGACTTGCCTGGACGGCTCACTCTCGCCATTCACCACGACGGCCACGTTTTCGGGGGCAATTCCCGCCCGAACGGGAACAGCCCCTGCGCCAAGTCCCGCCAGGAGAAGCAGTCCGCAAACCCATCGCGTCATCCACCGCTGTCCGTACCATCTCACGAGGAAGCCTCCCAGCTATTCACAAGGCGAGACCGACCGATCCAGGACCGTCCGTCCACAACGGGGAAGATCATCCCGCGCCGTCAACCAAATGACGAGCGACGAGCCGAGTCTCTCGACAAAAAGCCCCCCCTTGGCAACTAGGGGATCACATCACGGATGTGGACGATGTCTACCGCGGATTTGATCGAACGCTAAACCGTCGTGTGGAGATCAAAGTCCTTCCGATAGAACTGGCGCGTCAGCCGGAGTTCGTCGTGAGATTCTCTGTCGAGGTCTCCGCCGTGGCGCGGTGGATGCATCCAGATGTGATTCCGATTCACTACATCGGAGAAGATACCGGGCGGGAGAAAAGTCACCGGACGGCTTGCGCCGTGCCGCTCGCCAAGCCCGACATCGTCCTTCCTCTCTGTGTGTTTCGCATCCGTAGTTCCTACCGCATTCCGTCTGAGGTCAGCCAGACGTGGTACCTCGGGACCCGGCGCTCGCGCTTCGGGCTGGGATCGTGTTCGCTGATGCGATATCGTCCGATCCAACTCTAGTTTGCTCACCGGAGACATCCCCGATGCTGTTGCGTACGTTCCTGTTGATCTGCTGCGCCCTGCCGGAGCTGGTCTTCGCGGCCGAAGTCCAGCGGCCGAATGTCCTCATCGTGATGAGCGATGATCAGGGCCTTGGCGATTTCTCGTTCACCGGGAACCCGGTGCTGAAGACGCCGGCCCTTGATGCCTTCGCCCGGGAGTCGGTGCGGCTGACCGACTTTCACGTCGCGCCGATGTGCAGCCCGACCCGCGGACAACTGATGACGGGTCTCGCTGCCCTCCGCAACGGGGCGACTTCAGTCACCGCCGGTCGCACGTTTTTGCGGCCGGGACTGCCGACACTCCCTGAAGTCTTCGCAGCGGGTGGCTATCGGACCGGGATCTTCGGCAAGTGGCACCTGGGCGATGTCTATCCGCATCGGCCGGTGGACAAGGGTTTCCACGAAAGCCTGTATCACCTGGGCTGGGGCCAACTCCACAGCACCCCCGAGTTCGACTGGCCCCTGATCGACGGCCGGGCCTTCCGTAACGGCGTTGAACAACGCTACCAGGGGCATTGCACCGATGTCTGGTTCGACGTGGCAATGGCCTGGATGAAGCAGCAGCAGGCGGCCGGTCAGCCGTTCTTCTGCTATCTCCCGACCAACGCACCGCACGCGCCGCACATCGACCTCGAACAGTACATCGCCCCGTACCGCAAAGACGGTCTCCCCGCGGGCTTCTTCGGCATGATCGCGCACATCGATGCCCGTTTCGGCGATCTCGATAAGTTCCTCAAGGAGACGGGCCTGCGTGATGACACCATCGTGATCTTCTCGACCGACAACGGCGGCACCGCGGGCGTGAAGACCTTCAACGCCGGTCTTCGCGCGGGGAAGACGACTTACTACGACGGCGGCCATCGCGTTCCCTGCTGGATTCGCTGGCCGAACGGGAAACTCGGCCCGGCCCGCGACATCGACGTCCCGACGCAGAACACCGACCTGCTCCCCACGCTCTGTGATTTCTGCGGTGTCAAACCGCCGGAACGACCAGCCGCTGATCTACCCTACGCCGGGATCAGCCTGGCCAAGTTGCTCCAGTCCGGTGCAGCCTTACCCGAACGTACACTCGTCGTGCAGTACGGACAGACGCCGAAAAAGGACGAAGCCTGCGTGATCCGTGGACCATGGCGGCTGGTGAAGGGGACCGAACTGTACGACGTCGCTGCCGATCGCGCGCAAACACATGACCGCGCCAGCGAGCGTCCAGAGATCGTGACCCGCTTGAAGACTGACTACGACACCTGGTGGGCGGGCGTCGAACCGCTCGTGAATCAATTCGTTCCGCAAAGCATCGGGTCAGCCAAGCAACCCGTCGTCGAGCTGACGAGCGGCGATTGGGAAGGAATCTATGCCGACAACGTCGGCTTCGTGCGTGAAGCGGTCGGCGGTCCGACTGGCGGTCACTGGCACATCAGAGTCGAACGCGCCGGGACCTACGAATTCACCCTCCGCCGCTGGCCCGCTCAAACGGAAGCTGCGTTGGGTGCCAAATACGGCCCGAGCGAGAAGTCGCCGACGAACAAGCCAAACGTGAAAGTCGTCGGGTTCCCGACGATCGCCGCCGCTCACCTCGAACTGTCGGGCGTGCATGAAACGATCGAATGCGACCCGCAATCCACGGCCGCCACGCTCAACATCACCCTCCCCGCCGGTGTCACCACGATGAAAGCCTGGTTCGCCGACGCCCAGGGGAAAGACCTCTGCGGCGCGTTCTTCGTGACGGTGAAACGCGTGGAGTAAACAAGGACGCCCAGGGATTCCGATCCCTGGGTCTCTTGTCAGCGCCGGAGAAGACCCAGGGATCGGAATCCCTGGGCGTCTGGGGATGATTCTGCATCACGCCGCCGGGGCGGCTTCGACTTTCAGGCATTTGCCGATGGCGCGGACCGCTTGACGCAGGCGTTGGCTGTTCTCGACGATCGCGAGACGCAGGAAGCCTTCGCCTTCTTCGCCGAAGCCGCGGCCGGGACTGACCGCGACGCCTGCTTCTTCCATCAGTTTCATCGCGAAGTCGATTGACCCCATCTGCGCCCACGGCTCGGGAATCTTGGCCCAGACGAACATCCCCGCCTTCGGCTTCTCGACATCCCAGCCGATGCGGTTCAAGCCTTCAACGAGCACATCGCGACGTTCCTGGTATTCCTGGGCGATCGATTCGACCGCGGACTCGCAGTGCCGCATGGCGACGATGGCAGCGATCTGGATCGCCTGGAAGATCCCGTAGTCGTAATAGCCTTTGATGGTTGCGAGGGCGCGGACCATCTCGCGGTTGCCGACGCAGAAGCCGATGCGCCAGCCCGCCATGCTGAAGCCCTTCGACATCGTCGTCGTTTCGACGCCGACGTCGATTGCACCGGGACTCGCGAGGAAGCTCGGTGCCTGGTAGCCGTCGTAGCAGATGTCGGCGTAGGCGAAGTCGCTGATGACGAGGAACTTGTACTTCTTCGCGAGCCGGACGAGTTCGTCGTAGAAGTCCTGGCCGATGCAGACCCCCGACGGGTTATGCGGGAAGTTGACGACGACGAGCTTCGGCTTCGGGAAGAGATGCTCGCAGGTGTAGGCGACGTTTTCGAGAAACTTGTACGGCTCGCGGACGTCGAGGGCGATCACGTTGCCTGAAGCGAGCATCACCGAATAGGCGTGAATCGGGAACGTTGGCGCAGGAACGATTGCGGTGTCGCCGGGACCCATCAGAGCCAGGCACATATGCGAGAAGCCTTCCTTCGACCCGAGGCACGCGATGACTTCGTTCTCAGGGTTCAAGCGCACGCCGTACTTACGGAAGTAGCGGGCCGAGACTTCCTTCCGCAGGTTCTCGATCCCGTTGGCGACCGAGTAACGGTGGTTCTTCGGGTCGAGGAGTGCCTCTTTCATCTTTTCGATGATCAGCGGGTCCGGGGCGTCGGTCGGGTTCCCCATCCCGAGGTCGATCACGTCGACCCCGGCCTGCCGCTTCTGGTACTTCAGCTTGTTGATGCGCCCGAAGAGGTACGGGGGCAACCGTTTCAGCCGATCGGCGACTGGAATGTTAAAGGGGGTGTCGGCGAAGGGAATGTCGGATTCATTACGCATGGACGTTATGCCGCTGGCGGTCAACTTGGGACGTTCACACCGATTCTAGCGGACACCGAAAACTGCGGAAAGTTCGGTTTCTGCGGTCCCACATTGTCGTTCCATTCCGACGTGACTGACTCAGACGAACAAGCACACGACCGAATAACGACGCAGGTGATAGCGCAACATATTCTATAGTAATGCTTTGCGGAAAGTGCCTGCAGTTTGACAAGGACGTCGCTTCACAACCTGCCCGATCGCCCCAATCGCTCAACTCGTCAAAACCCTCAAGGTCGTTCAGGCACGTGTCCGATACTCGATGAGGCGGGTGCGCGGTTTGCGCTCAACGAGTCGGAGGAGGACCGGATCAATGTCACTGAAGCCCTCACGCTCGGGAAAACCAGAGAATATCTCGCCGCTCACGAAGACCCTGCAACAACTGCAAAAGCATCGCTATGCGACGGTGGGTGCTGCTTTGCTGTTGCTGTTTTCGATTGGCTACGGATCTTTCTCCGGGTCCTCGGAAACCACGTCTGTCGACTCTGTGGATGAGGAATTCATCGATCTGGGCGAGTTCAGTGGCTCCGCTCCGACCGCGGATCTGAAGCCGATACCATCCGCCTCCCGGACGGTGGCAGCTCAGCGTGTACCGGTCGACGCCGCTCCTTCCGCATGGGAGTTGGAAGGGCCGGGTGTCCAATCTGCGAACCTGACGATCCCGCTGGACCTGACACCAGCCCCGGCAGCCCCGGCTAACGCCTCGCCCGCGTGGCTCATAGGGACGATTGAATCCGTCGATGATCCGGTCGCGGAAGCCCCACAGGCAGTGGAACGAATCAGCTTTGATGGACCGTTGCTGTTGCCGCGTTAATGGTGGCAGCCCATGGGTCCAGTCCAAGGATCTGCGCGATGTACGAGCAATACTGGAAGATGCAGCGACCGGCGTTTCGCGCGTTGCAGCCGGGCGACGGTTTCTTTCCGGCGCACAGCCATCAGTCGGCACTCCTCAAGTTCCGGTTTCTCATCGATCATGAACAACCCGCGGCGGCGCTGATCGGCGAGCCTGGGGTTGGGAAGACGTTTGTCCTCGATCGCTTTCTGAGCGATCTCGCCCCGGCAAACAGCCCGGTGATTCGTCTGCTGTTCCCCTTGCTGACCCCGTCAGAACTCGTCAGCTATCTGGCGCGTCGCCTGGGAGGCAGCGAACCATTCCCCGCGGCTCCGGATCTGTGGCTCGACCACTGGGAAGCCCAGCTCGCTCGGCTGCAGCAGGAAGGCCGCCGGCCGATCGTCATCATCGATGACGCCCAGGCGATCGATGATCCGCTGGTCTGGCAGACGTTGCATCTGCTGCTCAATTACCGGCACGGCGACCGTCCTGCGTTCACTCTGGTGCTGTGTGGCCAACCCGAACTCGCGGGTCGTCTCGAGCATTGGCCCGCACTCTGTGAACGCTTCGCGTTTCTCTGCGGGCTGACAGCGTTCACCGAAGAAGAGACTGCCGGTTACGTGCGGCAACGCCTCGAACGCTCGGGAGCGGCGACCGACCTCTTCCAGGAAGCCGCGCTCGCCCGTATTCATGAACTCTCCGGCGGATTGCCCCGGCGGATCAATCGGCTGTGCGACTTCGCGTTGCTCGTCGGCTATGCCGACCAACTCCAGCAGATCGCCACCGCCCAGGTCGACGCCGTCGCCGAAGAACTGCAACTCGCCGCCTGATCCCTCTTCGCTTGCGTCTTCGCGATCCCCTTCTTCCACAGTTCAATCATTGAACCGTGGTTCGCGTTGTCCCTTACTGACATTGACCGCTTTGCCGGTCGGTCCTGAGGCGGGCACCTTCAGTTGCGGGGCGGTTAACCGGTCGCGGGATTGCCGTCCCGCGACGAACCGTTCCGCATTGCCAGCCGGTTGCCGCGGTGCGTTGTCAGCGACGGCCACCTGCTCTGAACCTTCATTGCGCGGTTCTGCGCGCCACCTCCGCGGCCAGTCGCCCGGTTCTCCCAGCTCAATCGGCCACTCGGGCGACTGACCACGGATGGTGGTTGAAGGCGGCTTGACCCCGGCCCGCCGCGAGGCGACCAGCGATCCTGCCGGCAGATTCAACGCCGGGCTGCCGGCGAGAATCCATTGATCCAATTCCTGTTCGAGCAGATCGATCGATTTGTAACCGTAGAACTCCTCCAGCGCCCGATCCCAGCCCGCCTCGAACGACTTCGAGAGAAACTGCAGATACCGCTGACGGCTGCTCTGCTGAATCAGATAGTCGGCCAGCGAGTAGCCTTCGGCGTACATCGTGAGCACCTGCTGCGTCTCGGTCGGATACTCTTTCATGCCGAGTAGCTGCCGCAGCGGGATCTTTTTGGTGGAGTTCATCACCTGCTCGTGGATCTTCTTGAGCCGCAGGCGTTCGGATTCGTGCTCGATGAGCGAAGCGGCCCCTTCATCGGCCCAGCGGGGGAGCGGGCGACGGAAGTAACAGGCAAAGACTGTGTGATTGATTTCGTGCGGCAGGACCGAATCGAGAATCCGTTCGGCGGTCCCCTGGACTTTCATGTTCCAGCCGTAGACTTCACCCCGGTCGAACTGAAACGTGGTGGAACCACCAGCACCGTAGCTGCCGACCTTCACCTGGATGGGGCACCGCGAGGACCAGCGGGGCATCTCTTTACCGATCCAGGCGACCGCGAGTTCCTTGCGGTAGATCTCGGCGGCTTCTCCGACTTCCTGAGCGAACTCAGCTGTCGGAGCCGTGACGACGAAATTCGAGGTGGTGTGGACAGCGCCGGCCGAAGCGGCAGCCCAGACGAGCAGCGAGCAAGCGACAGCATCCATGCTGGGGCGATCTCGTTGAGAGGAGCGATGGGTTTGGCGGCATCCATGCCAGCCGGGCTCATGCACTCGCAAATCGCGCACCGGCGGAAGCTGCCGATCTGAAAATTACTTCCGCAAAGTGCGGTAACGTGCATTCAGCCAATGTGTTGCGAAGTTTCCTTACCACCGGCATCGAGGTCCGACCGGACTGGTTGGTGTTGTAAGAGTTGCAAACCCGACGGCATGAGGGTTTCCTCGCGAAGCGGCAGGACGGTCAGTACCGGTATGCCCGGCGCGTTAGGTTTGACTGTGCGGGACTGCATCCTCGACGGTGATTCCCAGCATCCTGCCGCCATTCTCCACTTGTCATACCCCCTGTGCAGTTGCCCGCCCGATAGCACAATCCTGCCGACCTGATTGAGATTTTTTGCCGGAGTTGGTTCCCTTGGCTCGTCCCCATTTGCTCGTGCAGCACCTGCTCAAGCAACTTGAGCAACACGCCGCAGACCGGGCACAACGCGATCCCCGTCCCGAGTGGCTGGCCACCGTCATCGAACGCGCGGCCGAGTGCTTCGTTCCTCTGCAGGACGTCGCCCGGGTCGGCTATGAATGCGAGTTGACCGAAGGGGGCTGGGAAGCCCGGCTCTACCTCGGAACGATGGAAATCGTTGGCGGCCGCGACGACGGTCACAGCCGTCGACCGAGCTTCGAACTCGATCTCGCGGGACTGACGCACTGCTTCTCCCGCGTAGACGAGCTTCGCTGGAACGTCGCCGGGTCCGAGACAGGGGGCTCGTTTGTCACGGTCCGCGGCTCCGTGTGTGAGGAACGCCTCGCGTTGAAAGCCTATTCTCGGTCGCCCCAGCACGCCGGCCCCGCACTGCGGGCCTACCCCGATGGTCAAATCCGCCCCGTGCCGGGTGTGTAAACTTCCTTCATAGCCCGGAGCGCAAGCTCCGGCCGAAAGGATCCGCAGACTGTTTCCCTGACAGGCATTCTTCCGGAGCTTGCGCTCCGGGCTAGGAACGCGAATGCTACACGAAGCCGACTTCTTCGTACTCGACTTCGCGGTACATCGTCCGGAGATTGGTAAAGCCGAGTTGGCGGTAGAGCTCGACGGCGGCCCGGTTGTCGGCGGTCACTTCCAGGGTGACGCGCTGCATTCCTGCGGCTTGAAACCCGAGTAGACACTGCGTGACGAGCGCCCGTCCCAGGCCCTGGCCCCGATGCGACGGGATGATCCCGACGTTCTGAATGCACCCGCTCGTCTGCGAAACAATCACGCCTTGAATGGTGCCGCAATCGACGCCGGTCAGGCTGTCGTTCACGTCGGCCTCGGTCAGCAGCCACGTCGCTTCGGCCAGAAAGCCAGGTTGCTCGGCGATGTCGTGCATCAATCGCAGGCAACCCTGGTAGTCGCCCAGCGATTCGAACACTTCCGCATCGAGCTCATCCCGGAAGCTCTGGAACTTCACCAACGCATGCCGCTCGGTGAGTCCCGGTCGCCATGCGGTCCAGAAGCAGCGGGCTGGCAGCGCAGCCGGCGCGAAGACTCGTCCGCGCAGGTCACATTCCATCCGGTAGCGTTTGAAGTAATGGGCTGTCATGACAGTGGCGGTGTGGGAAAATGGAATCCGCAGACGCCCACCCATTGCCATGGGTGGGCTTCCTCTTCGCGAGCGATGGTTAGAGTTTCACCACATCACGGGCGAACCCGGTCGTGGTGTTGTCGACGAGTTGCAGGTCTTTCGTGTCCGAGCCGAGGCGGAAGCCAATCCGCTCGGCTGGGCTGCGTTCTTCTTTCAGTGTGTTTCTCCGGAAAATGACCGCTTCGGTCCCTCCCTGCACGTCGACGGCGACTCCCTGAGGACCGCCACTGTTGACGATGGTGTTCTCTTCGAGCACGTTGCGATGGGCACAGAACGTCGGCCCCCGCTCGGGTCGGAACAGGACACCCACGCCGGTGCTGTCAGCGATGACGTTCTTGCGGATCAGGTTGTCGGTATCACGATGCCCGATCGACAGACCGGTCGCATTCCCGGTCAGCAGATTCTCTTCGGCCAGTCCGTACTTCACGCCCCAGCAGAAGAAGAGCCCGATGCCGTTGTTCTCCAGTCGATTGCGCCGAATGAGCGGACGTTGCGAACCGCTCCCAGGATGCAGGCCCAGCCCCGAGTGCCCGTGACTGTGACAATCCTCAACGATCACGTCGTGACAGATCTGCCAGCTGAGACCGTCGCCGTGATAATTCCGGGCCGTGACTTTGCGGAAGGCGATGTCGCGGCAGTCCTGCAGGAAGACACAACCGGCGTAATTGCCGTCGAGCAATTCATTATTCTTCCGGTCACCGTCGAGCGTGAGGTCTTCAATCGTGACCTGTTCGATCTCTTCCCCGGTGAGGAGTGGAAACAACGCAGAGGCGGTCGGCTCGCCCATCTGCCAGTAGTTTTCTTTCAGGGCCTGATCGAGTTTGAACCGATCGCCGCTGCGACTGACGAGCCGCCGCTTGAGGATCTCCAGATTCCCATAGTGAGCGTTTTTGACCCGCAGACAGACGCTATCGCCGATCTGGAAGCCATGGCCGGGGGCGAGCGTGATCTCCTGGTCGTACCAGTCGGAGTCGACGATCAGTTTGGCGGTCCGCGAGGGGATCTTGGTCACAACCGAATCGAGGCCGCTCCCTTTGATGCGGATGTTCGAACGGAGATGGACCGCCCCGCGGAAGACGTACTGCCCGGGGAGCAGATGGACCGTGCCGCCACCCAGATTCGCGACGTAATCGACCGCGGCCTGGACCGCTTTGTGACTCGTCCCGACGATGTCGGCCTCTTTCGGACCGACGGTGATCGTCAGCCGCTCGTCCCAGTTCGGCTCAACCTTGCGATCGAACGAGGTCGCCCGCGGCTGTGTGACCGGCGGCCGGTCATCGGCGTGTAGGCGACGGCTGGCAGCCAGACCACCCGCCATGAGTGCCCCGGCCCCGGCCAAAAACGCCCGTCGCGGTAAACCCTGCGGCATGGTCGCCTCTCCCCCGTTGCATTGAGTGGACTGTCCCGTCCGGTTGTGACTGACAGGCTATGCTACGCCGTTCCCCCGGCTTTGCCACAGTCTGCCAAGGAGAATCCTGTAGGGCAGGCTCCCGCCTGCCGGTTGGAAGGTTGGGCTGTGACGCTCATGTGGCAGGCGGGAGCCTGCCCTACGCAGGAGCGGGAATGAGAGTGTAGGATACGGTGGTGATGGTTCCATGACTGTGGGTGAGTGGAAGCGGTGCCATGTTGTTACGCGCTGTGATCTTCGGGTTGGGAGTCATCGGAAGCGTGGCAGCGGTCCGCGCTGCTGAGCCAACCGCCGAACAGGCGAAGTTCTTTGAGACGAAGATTCGTCCGTTGCTCGTTGACAAGTGCCACAGCTGCCATGGTGCCGACAAGCAGAAGTCGGGCCTGCGTCTCGATTCCCGGCAGGCGTTGCTCGAAGGTGGCGAATCGGGACCAGCCTTCGATGCGGACAACCCGGAGAAGAGCCTGCTGCTCCAGGCGGTGGAGTATGGAACGCTGCAGATGCCGCCCGATCGGAAGCTCCCCGATGCGGACATCGCGGCCATCAAGGAGTGGTTGAAACAGGGGGCTCCGTGGCCCGGTCAGGAAGCAGGAGCAGTCCCCGTGCGCAAACGCGGGTTGGAAGTGACCGATGCCGATCGGGCGTTCTGGTCGTTTCAACCGCTCACACGACCGCTTCCCCCGAGCGTGAAGCAAACCACATGGCCCCGGAATGCGATTGATCGCTTCATTCTGGCCAAGCTGGAAGCGACCGGCTTAACTCCCAGTGCCGAAGCCGATCCCCGTACGCTCGCCCGACGGCTGTCGTTCGATCTGCTCGGTTTGCCGCCGACGAGCGGGAGTGTCGATGCTCTGGCGGACACGACCGTTCCCGAGGCTTACGATCAACTCGTCGATCAACTGCTGGCCCAACCCGAATTTGGTGAACGCTGGGGACGGCATTGGCTCGATCTGGTCCGCTTCGCTCAGACGAACGGACTCGAACGCGACGACGAAAAGCCGAACGCCTGGCGGTATCGCGATTATGTGATTCGCTCCCTCAACGAAGACAAGCCGTACGATCAGTTCGTGAAAGAGCAACTGGCCGGTGACGAACTCGATGTCGTCACCGATGAGGGCCGGATCGGTGTCGGTTTTTTTCGGCTGGGAGTCTGGGACGACGAACCGGATGACAAGCGACAGGCGGAGTTCGACGAACTCGACGACATGCTCGCTACGACCGGCAGCGTGTTTCTCGGGCTGACGATCGGCTGTGCCCGCTGTCACGATCACAAATTCGACCCGCTTCCGCAGGAAGACTATTACAGCCTGCTGGCGTTTCTGCGGAACATCAAACCCTATGCGAACCCCGGGAAGGATGCCGAAGAGGTCGCCTTCGCCAGCCTGTCGACTGGGGGGCAGGCGTTGACAGTGCATGAACGGGATCAGTTACTCCCGACGCACATCCTGAGTCGCGGCAGTGCCGGTTCGCCGGGGAAAGAGGTCACACCCCGGTTCCCAGTGGTCCTGTCGAAGACGGCGGCAGCGGCACGACCCACGTTGCCCGCGAAATCGCTGAACGGCAAGACATCCGGCCGACGACGGGCGCTCGCTGACTGGATCGCCCGTGGTGACAATCCACTCTTTGCCCGGGTGATCGTGAATCGACTGTGGCATTCACACTTCGGTCGGGGACTGGTCGCCTCGCCGAACGACTTTGGTCATACCGGAACCGCCCCGACACACCCCGAACTGCTCGATTACCTCGCATCGGAACTCATCGCGCATGACTGGCAGTTGAAGCCGATCCATCGGTTGATCGTACAGTCGGCGACGTATCGCCAGTCGTCGGCCGCAACGAACGCAGCTGCCCTGGCAAAAGATCCCGACAATCACACCTGGTGGCGGCAGAACCTGCGCCGGCTCGATGCGGAATCGATCCGTGACGCCCTGCTCGCCACCGCGGGGACATTGAACCCGCAGATGACCGGTCGCGGCGTCTTCCCGTCGCTGCCTCCGGAAGTCCTCGCGACGCAGTCGCAACCGGGTCGCGGCTGGGATCGCTCGAATCCGGCCGAACAGGCCCGTCGCAGCGTCTACATCTTTGTGAAGCGAACCCTTGGTGTGCCGCAACTTGAAGCGTTCGATCTCGCGAGTCCCGATTCTTCACAAGCGGCCCGCAGTACGACGACGATTGCTCCCCAGGCGTTGATCCTGTTGAACGGAGCCTTCACCAACGAACAAGCGCGGGCCTTTGCTCATCGCGTGCTGGTGGAAGCGGGGACCAATCTTGATGCCCAACTCACTGCTGCGTACCAATTTGCCTTTTCACGACCACCGACTTCCCACGAGCGGTCGACGCTGACCGCGTATTATCACCAGCAGCGGACACTCTACGAACAGACTCCGATAACACCGCCGACACCTGCGGAGACGAACATCCCGCTCGCCGGGTGGTCGACCTATCAGGGGAAATGGTCACTCCGTGCTGATGGTGGTTATCAAGTTGAGCCACATCCGGGTGCGAAAGCGTTGTGGGACGCAACGACGTTTCGCGATGGCGAAGTGGAAGCGGAAGTCTGGGTCGGCGAAGGGGCCGATGCGGGCCTGTTGATCCGGGCGACGGAACCGAAGGAAGGGACCGACACCGTGCATGCCTACAACATCAACCTCTCGACGGGGGCCGGTCGCCTGCGGCTGGGCAAGCACCGCAACAGCTGGCAGTCGGTGAAGGAAGTCCGCTCGGGCTGGGAACGGGGCCGCTGGCTGCATGTCCGCGTGGTGGCTGAGGGGCCGCGGATTCGCATCTATCTCAACAAGCAGGCGGAACCGCTGATCGATTACGTCGATCCCGAACCGTTGCTGCAAGGAAAGATCGGCTTCCGGACGTTCCAGGCGCAGGCCGCGGTCAGAAACATCGTGATCCGCACGGGCGATCAAGTGGTCGCGGTCCCCATGAAGCCTGCCACATCGTTTCCATCTGTCGCGAACGTCCGTGTCAGCGATGCAGAGCGGGCCGCGTTGACCGCCGTCTGCAAGGTCCTGATGAACCTGAACGAGTTCGTCTACATCGACTGATCGTGCTCTTCAGAAGCCCAGCCATTCCGATGGCTGGGTCTCCCTCCACCATCACGCTGATGGTGGCTCGCTGGACGACGTCACCGGTGCAACCGCCGGAATGCCTGCCAGCGGAATGGTGGCATCCGTCGCCGGGAAGAGTTCGTAACCTTTCAGTTGATCGAGCGGTGCGCCATCAGTCAACTGGCGGGCGAAGACGTACACGATCGTCGCCAGTGACCAGAACAGGCTGGCACGGACGGCGCTGATTCCCAGGGAAATCCACCAAGCCGCTGCGGGGGTGATGCGTTCCAGCCCGGCTGTCTTCCCGAGCAAACTCGTCGTTGCCCAGCCGCACAAATCGGATCCGGTCGCTCCCAGGATTTCGAGCAGACCGCCACTCACCTGCTGCACAAACATCGCGACACCGAGTAACGCACCGATCGACCACGGATGCGAAGTCACGTAGCTGAACCCGCGGCTGAAGGCATCGAATCCATCGCTGTCGTCAACAGCGATCGCCGCGATCGCCAGCGGCCACAACAAGGGCAACAGCAGCAGGATGAATGCTGCGGCAATACTGAGGACGGCGACCACTGGACCAGCAACGATTCCCCAGGCCCCTCCCACCCCGGGAATCGTTGCGGGAAGCGCGATCGCGACCAGCACAACCAGCAACAGGAACGCACCTCCAATCGGCGTCGCCAAGGCCCCCCACGGCGTCGCCACGCGGGCGATCGACCATTGCACCGATGCGCGAAACGATGGACCTTCATCCCGACAGAATTCGACTGCCGCACAGCGACAGATCGCCACCCCGGCGAACGACCACACAAACGCAGCCAGTCCGAACTGCACGAGCTGCAGCCACCCGCGGGACCAGGAAGCCAGCGGCACCTGGGTCGCCGGCGCAGCGATCGCGAACAGCGGCGGCGCGTCCTTCGAGAAGTCGATCATCCAGCCCCCCAGCGATAACCGGCTGTCCGTCAGATCAACCGCCACCGGACCGAACCACGGCGTGACCAGTTGCAATGTCAGCGTCGCCAGCAGCGCGATCGCCAGAGCCTGTGGCGTCAACGCGCACCCGAGCGCACGTCCCATCCGCAGCCACGGAAACGTCCGGACAAAGTGAACAGCTTCCACGGTCACCGGCGCACGCATGGTCTCTCCCGACAGTTCCGGAATTTCTTCGCAATCATGTCCCTGAGCATGGTAGTCGATTCGCCCGATCAACAGAACGGTTCCACTGCGCTCCGGCAGGGCCATCATTTTTCATAGTAGGGTGGGCTGTGCCCACCGTCGATTGAAGAAAGCCGGTGGGCACAGCCCACCCTACTTTGAATAGACGAACGCCCTGACGGGGTTGAGCGCACGGTTCAATCCCTGCGTCAAATGTGGTACAGAGTCTTCTCTCGCCCCTGACTGCTTTCCCGCCCTGCTGTTGGAGTCCCGCCGGATGGATCTGCTCACCACGTTGTCCGGTTCACTCATGGAGGGCTTCTTTCCTGCGGGATGGAACCTGAAGAAGATCGATGCCTGCGTCGATCCGAAGCCGGCGAACATCGTCAACCGGCAGAAGTGGTGGCACCGCAGCTTTCAACCACTCCCCTGTCGCAGCGTCGCCGACTTTGATGTCTTCATGGGTCACGAAATCGCCCTGACGATCAAGCAGGCCCGTGATAAAGACGAAGACTGCGTCTTTATTCTCCCCGTGGGCCCGATGGGGATGTATCGCTGGGCCGTTTACTTTCTGACCGAGTGGAACGTCTCCTGCGATCACGTCCACGGCTTCAACATGGACGAGTGGAGCGATGCGAAGGGAGAGACCCTTCCGCCGACGAACACCGGCTCGTTCCAGTATGCGATGGAACAAGCCTTCTACGGGCCGCTCGGCAAGCTGACCGTGCCGAAGAAGCAGCGGAACTTCGCGACGAAGAAGCTGCTGCCGAGTTACGCCGAACAGATCGCCGAATTGAAGTCGGAAGGGGCGAAGCTGACGGTCTGCTTCGGGATCGGGCGAGTCTGTCACATTGCCTTCTGGGAACCGCACTTCGCTGCGGAGTTTTCCAGCGAAGCCGAGTGGAAGAAGCAGACGCATCGCCTGGGGGCGAAGCTCCATCCGCTGACGATCGAGCAGAACGCCCTGACCAGTTTCAAGAGCCGCACGACGCTTGTTCCCGCCTTCGCGAACACGATCGGTCCCGGCCTGTTCCTGAAAGCCGACAAGATCATTGGCGGGGCCGACGGCACCTTCAGCCGCGGGATGATGTGGCAGGGCCTGTCCCTGTGGATGACCCTGCGTCACGAGCCGACGCCGTGGATCCCGTCGACCTACATGCCGACGCTGCCCGGAAAACTCTTCTTCCTGGAAGAACTCGCGGGGCCGCTGGTGGCGGAGTGTAATTGAGCACAGAGACCCAGGCATCGGAATGCCTGGGCGTCCGTCGGTCAACAGGCTGCTCGTTACGGGATCGATTCGAAGGCGCCGATGTCGGGGCGCGGACCTTGGAACGGGAGGCCGCAATCGACGCCAGCGTCGAGGAGGACGCTCTCCTTGGCGGGATGCAGGTAGTCGACGGTCGGCAAACTCCCGTCGGGCGAGCGCGTTCCGAGCAGCGCTTCTTCCTGCCAGTTGACGAGATCGGTTGGCTTCAGCTTCAGGCCGAGCGTGAAGGAGTTGGCGGTCAGTTCACCCTCGGTGGTGTTCATGCGGACGAGGTCGAAGCGGGACCGCAGGCTGAGATTGTTGATCAGCCGATGACCGCTGCCGTCGACATCGGTCCGGTTGTCGGCCAGTCGACCGAGCATGTTGAAATTGATCCCATTCCGGTCGGCGGTGTTGTTCAACCAGTCGCAGCCGCCGGGGTGATGGTTGGCATAGAAGCCGCTGTTTTTATTGCCGACTGCCACGCAGTGACGGACGATATGACGCGGGATCGGGTCTGGTAACCCGCGCGCCGGAAGGCTCCCGTATCCCCCTGCTTTAAAGCCGTTGCCATCAGCGAGCTTGCTGCCGTCGACTGCCAGTCCGTTCTTCATCGCCCAGCAGTGCTCGAAGATGACCGGCTCGTGTGCACTGATGCAGTCGAAACCGTCATCGCTGTTGAACCACGCACGACAGCCGCGAAAGATGTTGCCGGTGCTGCCGCGCGTGGGGTGGCAGCCGAAGCCGTCAACGTTCCCCCCTTTGCCGTTTTCCGAAGTTCGATCCCAGTTGTTCCAGGCATCGCAGTTCAGAAAGAGGTTGTCCCGACCATTGATGTGGTACAGACCGATCGCCTGCCCGTCATGCATTGCGAGTTGCTCGAAGACGTTGTGACTCCCCTGGCTCTCGAAACAGATTGACTGCGTGTGGGTTTTGATCGTCACTTGCACGCCGGTGACTTCAATACCGGAGAGATGCAGCCAGGAACCGCTCACGTAGAACGCGGTGACTCGCTGACCGGGTGGCTTCACGTCCGAGCAATCGAAGGTCGGCCGTTCGTTCGGCATCGCGGCATAGATGATCGGCTTTCCGGGGAGGCCGCTCTTATCAAGTACGATGAGCCGTGCGAACAACCCGCGTCGCCGGACGAGCTGAGCCTCGGTCATCCGGTACGCGCCGCCGCGCAGGTAGACCGTGTCGCCTGGCTCAGCTGCTCGCTGTGCCCGTGGGATCGTTGCGAATGGGGCGTCGAGTGTCCCGGCTGCGTCATCACTCCCTGCCGGTGCGACATACCATGTCGCCGCGGAAGCGATGCCCGGACATACGACGAAAGACAGCAGCCAGGGAATGAGAACACGCATTCCGGAAGCCCCGGTGTTTGTTCGAGCGAGCGGGGATGAAATGGTCTGTGCGATGGCGTCTCAGTCCTTTAACTTGCGATTCCGAGCCATCAGTTCAAGAGCACATTCGCCAGTGTGCGGCCCATTTCGCGGGCAGATGCGTCGTCTTCGCCCGTGATGATCTTGCCATCGACGATCACATCGTCGGCGCTCGAATTCGGCTGGCCGATCGATTGGAACGGCGACATTCGCGCCTGGTTCTGCTCCGGATGCCAGCGGCAGGACGGCTGACCCCGTTGGCCATTATAGACGCCCGTCGGTGCCTGACGCGCGGGGGCACAGACGCGCTTCCCAGCCAGCGGGCTTCTCCCGTCCACGCGGGCCCACGCCAGAACCGACACGGCATTGCACAGTCCGCAGACGTATTTGTCCTGCGCGACAAACTCGTTGATCACGCGGTTCACTTCGGCCTTCGTGGCGCGATCACCATTGTAGGAAGCGTTGTCATAGCGTCCGGTGAAGGCGAACTGATACATCGACGATCCCCAGCCTCCCGAGAACAGGATCGCGTCGTAATCACTGGCTTTGACATCTTTCAATGCAACATCCGGCATCACGACACCGCCATCGCTCCCTTCACCCGAGCCGCTGTGGGGACGACTGGCCGCGACCCGTCCAGCTCCAACCGTGACCCGGATGCCCCGGCGTTCCAGCTCTGCACGGGGATCCGCGTATTCGCGATAGAAGTAATCGCCGTTGGCGATCACGATCAGGACACGCTTGCCGGTTGCTGCAGGCGTGGTGGGATTGGCAGGCGTGGTCGGTGCCGGATTTGGTCGCGTCGAGCGCGGCGGTGTGGTACCGGCGACGGTTGCAGGCTTCACATCCAGCAGCGCGATCGGGCCACCACGGATCGCACGGATCTCGACGTTATGAAAATCGGTCGCGCTTTCCCATGCGACCAGCCCGAGCCGCTTCGAATCGGGGAGTGTCCAGAGGTTCGAGAGTGACAGGTCACGGCCGTCGGTGACATGGTTCGCCAGTTCCTTGCCATCGAGCAGGGCCCGCAGACGATCCTTGCGGACTTCGATCGTCAGCACATAGCGCTTGCCGTTTTCGAGCTGCATCCCTTCGCGCCGGGTCGCATTCTGCTGAATCGTCTGCCCGTTGAGATTCTGAAAACCGGCGAGATGCATCCCCCAGGCATCCAGTTCAAAGGCGACTTGTTTGCCACCGTGAACCACCACCGCTCCGACCGAGTGCCGTCCGTCCTTCCGCGTGAAGCTGACCCGTAAGTCGTATTCCCCGGTGGGGGCCACCGGGAGCATCAGCCGCCCGCCGGTGACGGCATTCACCGAGAGCACGTCGCGGCTGAGTTTCCACTCACCCGCGACACCCGCTTCCTGCGGACGAATCGCCGGGAGCAATGAGACCCATGGCGGTTCCTCTGCAGCCGAGAGGTCCGGGACTGAAAGAACGATGAGCGCCGGCATCAAGGCGAGGACGGCCAACCAAGGACTCCGGCCCCTCAACCCTATGGACATTCGTGTGGGCATGCGGTGCGCCTTTCAGAGAGGAACAGAGCGAAGTCGAGGTGACGAGAACTTGAAACGCTGCCGATTTTACGTGAGATGAACCTCAGTACAAGGCCTGTGAATCTCCGGGGAAAGTGCGGGACCGTTTTCGAAGTCGGGTGAACGAGACATCGCGAGTTCGGCCAGACACCACAAGCAATGCAGGGAGAAATCTCGCGGAACACTCGATGGTCTGCCATGTCCACAGGACCCAGGCAGCGGACTGCCTGGGCTTCCTTCTGTCCATCCACCCTCTCTCTTCAACATTCACCCGCCCTGTTACACTACGTCACATGGCCGCCGAGAAAACCGAAGCCCTGATTTTGCGTGTGACCGACTTCAGCGAGACGAGTCGGATCGTCGTCGCCTTCGGCAAAGATTGCGGGAAGTTGTCCGCCCTGGCAAAAGGAGGCCGGAGGCTGAAGGGTCCCTTCGAGTCTGCTCTTGACCTGCTCGCGCGCTGTCAGATAGTGTTCCTCCGCAAGTCCGGCGGGGGACTGGACCTCCTCACCGAAGCCCAGCTTGTCGAGCGGTTTCGCCCGGCAGAAAAGGACCTCGTCGGCTTGTATGCCGGGTATTACGTCGCGGAATTACTACTCGGTTTCACGGAAGATTACGACCCGCATCCGCAATTGTTCGAGGCTGCTGTCGAAGCGCTGCATGAGTTCCAGACACCGGAACACGTGCGGCGCGGCGTGCTGCGGTTCGAGCTGGTGCTGTTACGGGAGATTGGTCAGTTACCCGATTTTACGTTGTGTGCGGCGTGCGGTACGCCGCTGACGGAAGGTCGGACGTTCGGGTTCTGGGTTTCTCAGGGGGGACTGATCTGCCCGGACTGCCAACGGGAAGACTTCAGTCAGATCGCGATTCATGCGGGGACCGCAGCGGCGCTGCGGCGGTTCTCGGCCGAGGGGGATGAGACGTGGCGGCGGACTGTGCTGTCGCCACAACAGTACAAGGAGATGAAGCACGTTACGACAGCAGCTGTTTCGCATGGGCTGGGACGCCGACCGAAACTGCTGAATTACCTGTCGTGATGCACGCTTCGGCTGATGAGGTTGTGCTCGCAGCCCCGCGGCGATGAAAGTCACGGATGACCCGCCCCTCGACGCACTCACTGCTGAACCACCCGCGTGTGCGCTCCTGGGCGCTCGTCGCGCTGCTGGCGCTCGCTGCGCTTCCCGGCTGCGTCTCGCCGTGGGAACGGTCCGCGCTCCTCAAAGACAAACACGCCGATATCGGCAATGTGCAGGGACCGACCGAACGACGGCTGCGCGATGTCCTCTGGCGGAAAGAAAAAGAAGAATCGCTCGTCAACGCGGACGGTTCGCTGAAGCCGATCCCCGGCACGGAAGAGTATCTCGCCGCGGAAGCTCTCTTCGAGCAGGAGCACTATCAAGAGGCTCAGGCCGCCTTCAAGAAGGTGGCGAAGACTTTCAAAAAGAGTGAGATCCGCGAAGATGCGCTCTTCATGAAGGGGGAAGCGGCCTATCAGCAGGGCCACTTCTACGATGCAGAAAACGCCTACGCGGAACTACTGCGCGACTACCCGTCGACACGGCATCTCGATGATGTCTCGAAGCGGCTGTTCAACGTGGCGCAGCAGTGGCTCGACTTCCCCAAGGCAGCCAATCTGGGTGAAGTCGAGCAGGTGAATTACGAAGACTTCCGCCAGAAAGCCCCTGCGGAACAACCCGTCAAGAAGTCACGGACACCAGTCTGGGTGCCGAACTTCACGGATAAAACCAAGCCCTGGTTCGATACCGAGGGGAACGGCGTTGCCTGCCTGAAACTGATCTGGCTGAACGACCCGACGGGACCGCTCGCCGATGATGCCTTGATGCTGGCCGCCAGTCATTACGCCCGCTCCGGTGACTACATCGAGGCCGATCGTCACTTCACGCTGTTGCGGGAAGAATACCCGAACAGCCCGCATGTGCAGAACGCCTTCGTCCTTGGTTCGCACGTCAAACTGATGTCGTACCAGGGACCGGAGTACGACCACAAAACTCTCGAAGATGCGGAGAGTCTCAAGCAGAGTATTCTGCGGCTCTATCCCGATACCGATGACAGCGAACGCGTGAAACGCGAGCTCGTCAAAATTGAAGAAGCGAAAGCCGCCCGCGAGTGGGAACTGGTGATCTTCTACGAACGCAAAGGCAATAAGCGGGCGCAGTCGGTCTACTGCCATCTGCTGCTCGATCGGTTCCCGGAGTCGAGTTTCGCGAAACTCGCCCGCGAACGTCTGGCCCAACTCGGACCGGAATATGCGAACGGGACCCGGTTGTTGACCTCGCAGCCCGATCCGGAGCGGGCGTGGTGGGATGTCCGCGGCGGTCTCTCGAATGAAGCCGCAGCGGTTGTGGCCCCCCGGCCAAAAACCGCGGCTGAACCGCCGGTCGAACAATCGGCCGAAGGACCCACTGAGCAGAAGACACCCCCACCGGCAGCGGCTCCGCGTCGCTTCAACGATTTCTTCCGCCGCAGTCAACCACCCGAACAAACACCGCCGGATGACGATGCAAAACCGATTGAAGAAGCTGAACCGAAACCCGGTCCCCGCTGGTTCCGGCGACCCGGCAGCGAACCGGAATCCCCTGGTGATCGTGAACCCGAGCTGACCACCGCCGGCGGTGAAGAAGAAGCGTCCGGCAATCGCTGGTTCCGGTTCTCCCCGCCCCGGCGGTTGAAACCGGCGGAACCGGTGAATGATCCACCTGACGAAGAATAGTCCGTTCATGATCGGCTGCGCGACATCCCGCTGTGCTGCACACGCCCGCAGGCCCTGCCTGTGGCTGGCGGTGATGGCCTGCGGAGTCTGGTCGCTTCCCGGTTGCGGGTACATGGTCGGAAACGCATACGGTCCCGATGTCCGCACGGTCGAAGTCCCGATCTTCGAAAACGACACGTATCGTCGCGGTATCGAGTATCAGCTGACAGAATCGGTTCAGCGTGAGATTCAACTGCGGACACCGTTCCGCCTGGTCAAAGGACCGGCTGATACACGCTTGACCGGTCGCATTGTCGAAGCCCGCAAGAACGTGCTCGGCGAGAACCAGAATGATGATCCGCGTGAACTGCAATTCGCGCTGTTTGTGCGAGTGACGTGGGAAGACCTGCGAACCGGACAGTTGCTCGCCCAGCAGGAAGTCCCGCTGCAACCGCAGTCGATCCCCACCGTCGGCGTGGCCGAGTTTGCACCGGAAGTCGGGCAGAGCCTCGCGTCGTCGTCGCAGGATGCCACCAACCGCTTGGCCCGGCAGATCGTCAATATGATGGAAGCGCCGTGGTAAGCTCCGGGCGCTGACGCTTTCGGCTCGGGGATGACGCGCACTCTGCGAGAACACGATGGCGTGGCAAGTGATCGCGGTGGCACTGGGCGGGGCATTGGGCGCGACGGCGCGCTTTCTGGTCACGCGGGGACTCACGACTATCGCACCGCAATTCGTGGGGGGCGGCACGCTGGTCGTTAATCTGGTTGGCAGCTTGCTGATCGGACTGTTGCTGGCCCGCGGGACGTCGAGTCTGCTGACCGCTGAATGGCGCGCGTTTCTGGTCCCCGGACTGCTCGGCGGTCTGACGACGTTCTCCGCCCTCAGTTGGGAAACGGTCGAACTGAGCCGCAGTCACTTCGCGTGGGGGGCCGCTCATCTCACGGCGAACCTGTGTGGCGGTCTCGTGGCGATCATCCTGGGTGAAGCCCTCGCCCGCCGCTGGTTCGGTGCATAATCTACCACCGCCGGGAAACAGCGTGCGGTCCTGTGGAAGCCCAGCCGTTCCGATGGCTGGGAATCTTGAATTCCCACAATTTCCGTCGCATTTTGATCCGTGGACGGGCATACTGCGTTTGTCGATATCAACCACCCACCTTCCGGCCTGGTGGAACAAGATGTCCGTCGGAATCAGCTTCTTTGCGATCTTCGTGGTGATCGTCTTTGCGATGATCTTCGTCGGCGTCCTCACGCAGTTTGCGGCGTTCGGCGGCTTCGCCGTGATGATCGCCCGGGGCCTCGAACGTGAGCGGAAAGCCCAGGCACCCGTCGTCTGCAGTTTCTGCGGCGGGCAACTGCACTCTGCGGGTCCTTGCCCCGGGTGTGGTGCCCCCACACCTCCCCCTGCTCAACCCTGATCGATGTCATGCATCGAGATCCTTTCTCAACCTCTCTGTGAGTCTTCCCATGAAACCTTTGCTGCTTGGCTTGTGTTTGTCGTTGCCCTTCGGATTCAGCGTCTCCGCAGCCGAGACTTTGCAGATCAAGTATCTACCGAATAGCCGCGAACGCTTCCAAACCGAACAGAAGACCGAACAGGTCCTGACGATCGCTGGTCAGAAGGTCGAGACCAAATCGTCGACGTTCCAGGTGACCGAGCAGGCGGTCGGAGCCGCGGCGGAGGATGGTTCCTTCGAATTGACCGAGAAGCCGGTTGTGTTGCAGAGCGAGGTGAAACTCCCCGGCGGACTGGCGATCAACTTCGACTCGGCGAATGCGGACAAACCTGCCGAAAACCCCTTGCTGGAACCGCTCGTCCGCGTGCTGCGGGTCGTCTCGCAAACATCGGTCACGTTCGTCCTTGATGCCGACCGCAAGGCGAAGGAAGTCAAGTTCCCTCCGACTGCCGCGGAACTGATCGGTCCGGAATACAAGTCGCTCTTCGATGCTGAACGCCGTAAGAAATCGTTCACACAATCGACGGGATACCTCCCGGATGGTCCGGCAACCGTCGGAACAAAATGGGAACGGACCATCGAAACCGATCTGGGGAGCGGCCAGTTGCTGACGGTCGTCCTCGAGTACGAATTGAAGGACCCCATCGAGAAGGATGGTCGACGTCTGCAGCGGATCGCATCCCGCGCGAAAACCGTCTCGTACTCGATGGACCCGAATTCTCCGTCGCCATTGAAAGTTTCGCAAAGCGATCTAAAGCCGACCGCGAGTGAAGGGGAGATCCTCTTCGATGCGCAACGGGGCCTCACGGAATCACGAAAGAGCCGGATTCGGATCGAAGGAACTTTGACGCTGGTCTTCAACGGCAACGATCTCCCGGGAACGCTCGACCTCACCATCACCGATAGCTCCACCCGCCAGCCTCCCCCGCCGAAAGAGTAGTCCAGCAGACTTCTGTTAGACGTCGGGTGGGTCGAGACTCCGAGACCCACCATGATCACCACGTCGCCGGTGAATCAACACCAGCAAAGCCCGGCGTCGCCCTGGACGCCGGGCTTTTGCCTTTCGAATGGCACTCAGCCGAACTCCTCTCGTTGCAGCTGTCTCTCAAAACAGAAGTCCGTCAGAGCAGGCGATGCCGGACTTCAACGTCGGACCGAATGCCATCTCACTCAAGAGAATGTTCGGCCCAACCGGCAGGGTCTCTTATCGAGGGATCACGACAGGAGATTCTTGAGTCCCGGAGGGACGGCAGAACATAGCCCCACGCGTCAGCGTGGGGACCGCGAACGGATTTCGCTCCGCAGCCCCGGAGGGGCGGCAGAGATCGCATTTCTGTCGCCCCTCCGGGGCTGTGTCTGCTCGAGCCACGATTCCCGCGGCTCACGCCGCGGGCTAAGTTCTGCCGTCCCTCCGGGACTTTGGAACATCGAATGCACCAGATGTTCCCCTGCAACCAGTGACATCCCCCGCCCTGCCGATGCGCCCTAACTCCGCTTGAATGGGGACCGTCGTCGCTCCATGATGTTCCAGTTCCCCTTCGATCGTCACCTGGAGAGTCTTCAACATGCGTGCTGCATTGATTGCCATGATCGTGACATCTCTCACGACGTCCGTGTTTGGACAAGCACTGCCTTCCTTCGATCAACTCCCCGTCCGGACGGAACTCCCCGATCCATTGACGATGCTGAACGGCACGAAAGTCACTTCTGCCGAACAGTGGCGCACACAACGCCGCCCCGAGTTGATTCAATTGATTCAGCATTACATGTATGGCTTCGCCCCTCCCGCGCCGCGGATCGAAGCCCGCGTGACCAAGGTGCAGGACGGCCTCTTCGATGGTGCGGCCCGCTTGAAAGAGATCGAGATTCGGTTCGTCGATCTCCCCGAAGCCGCCCCGCGACTGCATGTCGCCCTGTTCCTTCCCACGAAGGCAAAAGGCCCCGTGCCGGTCTTTCTCGGCATCAATAAGTGCGGGAACCAGGAAACGACGACCGCCGACGCCATCTCCATCAACCCACAGGCGTGGAAGCACGCCAACTGCAAGAAAGACCCCGAACGGGGAGGCGATGCTGACTTCTGGTGCGTCGACTACATCCTCTCCCGCGGCTACGGCTTCGCCACCTTCCATGAAAGCGATCTCGATCCCGATCAGCACGACTGGACCGACGGCATCCATCCGTTCTATCCCAACCTGCCGCAGCCGAAAGACTCACAGTGGGGCACGATCGCGGCGTGGGCGTGGGGCTTCAGTCGAGCCGCTGATTACCTCGTGACCGATGCCGACGTCGATGCGAAGCGGATCGCGGTGATCGGCCATTCCCGCCGCGGGAAGACAGCGCTGCTCGCCGGGGCACTCGATGAACGCTTCGCGCTCGTCGTGCCGCATCAATCGGGGACCGGCGGCATGGCCCTCAGTCGCGACAGCCAGCAGGAGACGGTCGAGCGGATCAACCGCGTCTTCCCGCACTGGTTCAACGACGCCTTCAACCAGTTCAGCGGGCACGAGAACAAACTGCCGTTCGATCAGCACTGCGTCGCGGCTCTCATCGCCCCGCGGCCACTGCTCGACACCGAAGGGGCCCAGGACCCGTGGGCCAACTACCCCCGCTCACTCGACTCGCTGCAGGGAGCCGACCCGGTCTACAAGCTCCTCGGCGTGACCGGTGTAAAGGGAACCGGCCTCGTGCAGGACGGCGAATCGATGACCGGCCCCAACGCCGGCCGCCTCGTCCAACTTCGCCTCAATCAGAAGCACACCCTCAACCGCACCTACTGGGAAAAAATCCTCGACTACGCCGACACCGTCCTTAAGTAACCCCACCCCCGCTTGCGTCTTCGCGATCCCTCAATCCCTCGGAAGGCCTCAGGCTGCTCAAGGAATATCATCATTGTAGTCCGCTGCGCGAGAACACGGACCGCCGATGCGTTATCCTTGGACGGTCCATGCGTACCAATGAGGAGACTGGGTGATGTTGATGGTCCGGCTGTTCTGGGTGTGTTGTGCGATCGGGTTGGTGGCGGGCATGTTGCGTGCCGCTGAGGAGCGCCATGTCGTCGTGCTCTGTGTCGATGGTCTGCCGTCGTACCTGCTGGATGATCCAGCCGTTCCGCTGCCGCACATTCGCGGGCTGGCGCAGAAGGGGATTCAGGCAGCGGGGATGATTCCTGCGAATCCGTCCGTCACGTGGCCCAATCATACGTCGATGACGACCGGTAACTGGCCCGAGAAGCACGGCGTCCTCTTCAACGGGGTCCTCGAAAAGCCGGGCCTCGGTTTGCCCGTGGTCGTCAATCCGCGGAAAGACAAGGCGGACCTCGTCTTCGCTCCGACGGTGTATGACGTGCTGCATGCGAAAGGTTTCCGGACCGCCGCGATCAACTGGCCTTGTACCAGGAACTGCAACACGCTCGACGACAACATGCCCGACGTCCCCGAGATGCTCGACTACACCACGCCGCGGCTGCTCGAAGCGCTCCGCCAACAGGGGCATCTGTCTGCCGATGGGGCGAACTTCAATAAAGGGAGCGCACTCGTTCGCGATGTCATCTGGACGAAAGCTGCCTGCCATGTGCTGCGGACCCAGCGGCCGCATCTCCTGTATCTCCATCTGCTGAACGTCGACGGGACGCATCACAAGTACGGCCCGCAGACCCCCGCCGGGAACACCGCGGTCGCTTACGCGGACACTTTCATCGGCGAAGTCCTGCAGACCCTCGACGAGACCGGCCTGCGTGACAAGACGACCGTCTTCATCGTCTCCGACCACGGGTTCATGACGATCCCCCAGACACTGCAGCCGAATGTCCTCCTGCGACAGGCGGGCCTCTTAACCGTTGAGGGGAACAAAGTGACGACGGCTCGGGTGCACACGGTCCCCGAAGGAGGGATCGCGATGGTCTACCTGACTGTGCCTGATACCCGCGAGAAGGACCGGGCCGCAGTGATTGAGCTGTTCACGAAGCAGGAAGGGATCGCGGCGGTCCTCACGCCGGAGAAGTTCGCGGAGTACGGCTTACCGCAACCAGCCGACATGCCGCAGATGGCCGACCTGATCCTCGCCGCCAAAGACGGCTACGGCTTCAGCGGGACCGCGACGGGAGACGCCTTCGTCGTGAAGAGCGAAGGGACCCTGGGGACGCACGGCTTTCTCTCGACAAACCCACGGATGCAGGCCACCTTCATCGCCAGCGGCGCCGGCGTCCGCCAGGGGGACCGCATTGGTGTGATGAAAAACATCGACCTCGCCCCGACCATCGCCAAATTCTTCAACGTGCCGCTCGAAACGGCTGATGGGCAGGCGATTGAATTGAAGTAGCCCGGTGGGAGCGATCGTTCCAGTTGAGAAAGGAGAACATGCCACCGCTCTGAAGTCTGCGGAACAGCAGTGGCTTCATCCGCTGCGGAAAGCACTCGAAGACACTGCTTCGCGGGTGGCGGGGGCGCTCCGCGAGAGCGGAAGCCCCCGGAACAGTGCGGGTGTCGACAACCGCGGCCATACGACACTTGCAATCTGCGAATTCGTACCCGTCCATTGTCTCAGTTCGGTCGACTCTCCCACGTCCATTCGGGGGCTTCCGCTCTCGCGGAGCGCCCCCGCCACCCGTCGGAGCTCCCTGAACATGGTTCTGATCAATTGCCAAACGTGACGGCGACCTTCGGGAGCAGGGCTTTAAGCTGTGCCTGAGTTTCCGGGGTGAAGGGCTTCTTGGTCGGATCGACACGCAGCGTCTTCAAGAAGGAGAAGGCCCGGAACTGCGGGAGCCGTTCATCGGGCAGGTCGCTGACATGAAACGTCAGTTCTTCAAGCTGGGTCGCCTTGGCCAAGGCGCTGAGGTTCGCATCGGTGAGGGGATTGCCGGAGAGTTTGAGCCGCCGCAGCGTTGGGATGGCTTTCACCGTCTCGATCGCCTCCGCTGCCGGCGCATTCACTCCGTATTCGAGAGCGGCATACTCGATCGGCAGCTCACGGAGGCCCTGGACCAGACCCGCGGTGGCTTTCGAGCAACTGATCTCGATGCCCGTCAGCTTCCGGAGCTTCTTGAGATGTTCGGCGCTGGCATCGGTGAGGAGCTTCGAGTGCCACAACTTGATGAACTCGAGGTTGGGAAAGTGCTCACAGACGTAGCCGAACCCTTCGTCATCCAGGCTGTTGCTATGGAAGTTGATCCGCTTGAGCCGGGTCCAGCCCTCGAATTTCGCGAAGCCGTGGCCGTGGATCGGTGAACCACGAAAGGTGAAGCTTTCCAACTGTTTGAGCCCGGCGAGTTGTTCCAACCCAGCGTCGGTCGCCTGCCCAAAGTAGGCCAGTTCGAGCGCAATAAGGTCGGGGCAGTGTTCGAGTGCCTGGAGCCGCGCGAGGCTGGGATCGCCGAGGGCCGGATTCCCCTTCAATCCCCGGGCGGTCCCTTCCATGCTCAGGGATTTGAGGTGTTTGAGCTTGAGCAACGGAGGCAACCAGCTGTCCTCGATCTTCGTCGCCACAATCTTCACGGATTCGAGGGTTGGGATGTGGCCGAGATGTTCGATGAAAGCCGCGTCGTAGGGATCGTCCTGAGCATCGCGATAGGCGTGGGCCTTGCCACTCGCGATGGTGGTACTGACGAGTGTCAGCGTGTCAAAGATCGCGATGTCCCCCCCCGCTGCGGCTTTCAGCGCTGCGGGGGTCGTATTGATCTTGGTGTACGAACCCGGCGCGCTGTCGATCGTGCGGATGACGGCCGCGACATGCGGAGCCCGCTCCGCAGCCGCGAGGATCGCGACTGCATGGTCCGTCAACGCTTGTTTCAGAGCTGCGTCTTTCGTGGCCGCGATGACGGCCTCCAGTTCGCTCCGAGACGTGACCTGGGACAGATCGGGGACAGCCGCGGACAGCGTGGCCAAAGGGACAACGAGCAACGCGGTGCAGAGCGTGAGTTTCATGTTGGGGGATCCTGGCTCGTCGTGCCTGATTCTCGGTTGCTGGTTCCAGGGTTGCAGATCGCGAAAGGAGTGCAGCCCTGCAGAACGTTCTCTCACAAGTGGCACTCCAGATCAACCGCTTGTCACGCTGTCTCACCGATCGGAGAAGTCACCAACCGGCCCCCTCCACGCATCGGGAAAGTCGAAGAGTGTTAGCCACAAAAGGCCCAAACGAGCACAAAATGGACGGCGGGTGGTGGGGGCGCTCCGCGCAGCGGAAGCCCCCGGAACAGTGCGGGTGTTGACAACTGCGGCCATACGGCAGTTGCAATCTGGGAATTCGTACCCGTCCATTGTCTCAGTTCGGTCGACTCTCCTACGTCCATTCGGGGGCTGCCGCTGTCGCGGAGCGCCCCCGCCACCCAGCCGGGGTGAAGCGGATGGGTTACTCTTTCCAGGGATCAGCGGGAAGGATGCGCGGCTTTTGGCCGTATTGACGTTCGTAGTCTTCAGGAGTCAATTCCGGGATGGAGGGGCCATGTTCAAGCCAGCGCAGTAATCGGGCGCGCTCTTCCGCAGAAACTGATGGATCGTTGAAGGACTGCCGCCACGCGGCATCGAGCGCGGGGTGTGTCTGTGGTAACGCCCGGAATCGCCGCGCCGCTCGATGCGCGACTTCGTGTAAGCCTCCGTACTGGAAGTAGAGATCCGAACGGCGACGGTAATTCGCTTCGTCCGCGCGAATCTCGCGACGTTTGCGAAAATCGCTGGGCCACAACCCTCGGGGAAGCATGGTCATGCCGGGTTTGGTACCCGAAGGTGTGGTATCCAGTCCCGTTTTTAATTCCCGTAAGCGGGTATCGCTCTCCAGAATCCATCGCCGCGTTTCGCGAAAGACGAGGCTCGTTTCGTCCACGGACAACCGGGGTGGATCGGCCCGGAGGTGTTCCCAACCCCGCATGATCAGGTCTTCCTGACCTTTGAGCGCGATCCGGTCGAGATGCTCCATCAACGCGAGCCACATCAGTCGGGACTCTTCCGGCGGCGCGATCGCCATGAAATCGAAGCAGTACCCGCTCCCCTTGGTTTTCGACTCGTCATCCAGCCACCGGATGAGTTCCAACCGCAATGCGACCCATTCCTCCGGCGTGCGTTGATGGTGGGACTCCAGCGCCGACTCGATCCGTGCGATCTCTCGCTGCTCCCGCCACAGGATCTCATTGCGGATTACGAACCCCATCGATCCGAGGGCCAGCAGCAAGCAACTACCACACACAACGCGAAAGCCCCAAGTTCGCCACGTTTTTCGTTCTGTCATCATGAACTGGCCTTCTAACTATCGGGGTCATTTAACTTCTTGGTGTAAGGCCCGCAGCCACCTTTCTGCAAAGTCACGTCTCCTGCCGCATTCTTGCTACCGGAGTGAATCACTTTGGTGAATTCGATAGGAGCCTGTATCGGTTGCGGGGAATCTTGACCGGGCTTTTTCGGTACGCTGTATTCCCAAGGAATCTCCCAACGGAAAGTGCCGGGCTCGATGCCCGGATGGGCGTCTTCGTGCTTGACTTCGTCCCCATCTTTCAAGTCGACGATGGTTCCGAACTCGATGTTTCCGAAGCCAAGATTCTTCCACTCACCAATTGGATGGTTTTTTTCGACTGTGTACCCACCCGTTCCGATGCAGGGACTGCTTCCTTCGCGGAAGATGATGTTGTGGAAGGAGACATCCTTGGGGCCGACAAAGAGACGGCACCAAAACTTGATCGATGGGACACCTTGTGTATGCTTGATCGGAAGAAAGTTCATCAATTCCACATAGCCCTCCGAGGGAGCGACGACTTCGATGAGGAACTCGGCAAGTTGGTGTCCCTTCGCTGGTCCGGTGGCGATCTGCAGCAACACCGGCGTCTTGATCCCGGCGGTCGAGGGTTTGTACGTGGCGTCGAACACCGCACTCCCCGGTCCGGTCGCCATTAACGTGCCCGAAAAGATGTTGTCCAATCGGTCTGAAATCTTCCAGACCAATCCACCCAACTGGTCGAGAGCGATGGGCGGGGTGATGATCGTGCTGAGGTCCGCCTGCTCGCCCAGCCCGAGTCGCTGTTGGGAACGACCCTCGAATTGCTCCTTGGGGACGAACCGGGACTCCACCTGATGGACCACCACGTCCAGGGTGATGCGGCGGTCCCAATTCACGGAAACCACGAACGGTTCCTCGTTGGTGGGACTCACACGCGAGCAATCGACATCGGCAAGTCGCGGATTCGTGGTGACTTTCGTCGCCCCTTGCCAGTCGGGACTGAACAAAACATCGGGAGTGCCGATGACGCGCAACTGGAGTCGCGCGCCTTGGCAAACGTGGAGCGTCGGCGGCGCATCGTACTATTTGCCGTCGGACATGCTGTACTGCAACTTCGAGAGTTTGACCACATCGACGGTGCGCGTTCGGGTCGTGCCGTGACATATAGCCGTAATTTGCCGGCCTGTTCCGACGGTCGCCCATTGTGTCGTGAACGACACCCCCATCCCCGTTGCGGGAGTCCCTTGCGGTGCGGACCAGGTGATGCAATCGAGTTCCTTGCCGAAGGCTGTCAGCGTGAGAGGACGATTGGGGGGTACCGCCTGAGGCGGAAGCTCAATCCCCGTCAACTCGCAGTCGCACGGAGCGGGACTGGGCATGGGCGAGGGCATGGGGCTGGGTTGCGGGCTGGGACTTGGACCACCGCCGTCGGGGCCGATGAGGTCGGGGCCGGTGGCGCTGAGCGCAACTCCCGTTGCGGGGTGCGCGTTTTCCGTGCCGCTGCAGCTGCAGGGACGGCGGTGGCTGTAGGTAACGGGCGTCGGTTGCGGCCAGATGGGCCAGGCGAGGTTGAACTTGCGGGCGAACCAGACTTCGTCGTGTTGACGGCGGCTGAGCAGGTAGGCTCGTTCTTGTTCGATCGAGGCGCGGTCGAGGAGGAACTGCGTCCACAAGTTCGCCCAGCGGCCTTCCGGATGTTCGAGACGCGCGACCGGCGTCCGCACGTGCGGTAGCGTCGACGCACCAGTTAGCCTCCCGTCAATGACGGGGGGCCGATCATCACCAGGGACATGCCGCAACCGGGCCATCTCCAACCATTCCGTCCAATGCGGATCGCTCAGATGCTTTCGCGCCGTGCGGAACTCGTTCACCGCGATGTGATCGGGCGGGACCGCGTAGTTATTGAAGGTTGCCCGGAACCGATGTCCGACAACCGCGGCCGGATCGTGTAACACAGGAATCCCGCAAAGCCACGCCTTCAAGCCGAAGTCGAGGTCTTCGAGACCCCAACTCCGCATGTGGGGATCGAAGCCGAGCAGGCGGTCATAGACCGCACGGGGCACGGCGAGCGCGCAACCGATGAGGGCGGGCGTTTCATAGAACGAGCGTCCGCTGATCGTTCGCGGTGTGAGCTTTTCGAGCGGGATCCACCAGCAGGCAAAGTTGTCGAGCCGCAACCCGAAGCCGTGACCGATCTGGGTGCGCGAGTTGGTCCAGGTGGCCACGTCGAGTTGCGGGACGGCAGGGGTGATGATCGCGTTCCCGTCGCAGGCGTCGAGCGATTCGACCAGCCGTGCGAGTGCTCCCGGCGCGGGGTTGGTGTGGCCATCGAGGAAGAGCAACACGTCGCCACGGGCCGCGCGGGCGGCGGCGTCTTTGGTCGGCGAGGCCCCCAGTCGCCGGGCGTGCTGCACGAGGCGGACTTGAGGGTACGCAGCGACGGTTTCGGCGACGGCGGTATCGGTCGAGGCATCGTCGGCGAGGACGATTTCGTAATCGAGATCGCCGACGGTCTCGACGACACTGCGTACGGTTTGCAGGAGCGCGGGTCCTTCATTGTGAGCGGCGACGAGGATGCTGATGCGCATGGGGCGGATTCCACCGATGAGAGGGGAGGACCGCTCGTCACACCGATGACGAACATGTGGTTCCTCTACCCTCACGGGGGAAGTTGCGCGTTGTGTAAAGAATTCCCGCGTGTGAGAACACGGGATTCAAAACGAAGAGCCCCCGGTCATTGACCGGGGGCTAAATGGGGCTCGATATGTGCATGCAACGACGTCGAGCGTCGTTGCGGGGTCGGTTACTTCTTGTCCGCGAGGGCGGCCTGGGCGGCGGCGAGGCGGGCGATGGGGACGCGGTACGGGCTGCAGCTTACGTAGTCGAGCTTGGCACCGTGGCAGAAGACGACGCTCGCCGGGTCGCCCCCGTGTTCGCCGCAAATGCCGATCTTCAGGTCCTTGCGGACGCTGCGGCCCTTCTCGACACCCATCTTCATCAGCGTGCCGACGCCGTTCTGGTCGATCGTCTGGAACGGATCGTTCGGAACGATGTCGTGTTCTTTGTAGTAGTTGATGAACCCGCCGTAATCGTCGCGGCTCATCCCGAGCGTCGTCTGGGTCAGGTCGTTCGTGCCGAAGCTGAAGAACTCGGCCCCCGAGGCGATCTGGTCAGCGACCGCACAGGCCCGCGGGACTTCGATCATCGTGCCGACCATGTAGTCGACCTTGATCCCCTTCTCGGCGAAGACGGCATCGGCCTGAGCGCGGATGACCCTCTCCTGATCCTTGAACTCGGTGAGGAACCCGACGAGCGGGATCATCACTTCGGGTTTCACCACCACGCCCGACTTCTGCACGTCGCACGCGGCTTCGAAGATCGCCCGCGCCTGCATGGCGGTGATTTCCTGGTAGACGATCCCCAACCGGCAACCACGATGACCGAGCATCGGGTTCGATTCGTGCAGTTCGTGCACGCGGTGAGCGATGACATCGACCGGGATCCCGACCTTCTCGGAGAGGAGCGCCTGGGCCGCATGATCGTGCGGGAGGAACTCGTGCAGCGGCGGATCGAGGAGACGAATCGTGACCGGACGGCCCTGCATCGCCTTGAACAGACCGGCGAAATCTTCCCGCTGGAACGGCAGCAGCTTGGCGAGGGCCTTTTGCCGCGAATCGAGGTCGTCCGCGAGAATCATTTCGCGGAACTCATCGACGTGATCGAAGAACATGTGCTCGGTCCGACACAAGCCGATCCCTTCGGCACCGAAGGCAACAGCGGTGTTCGCATCCTTCGGCGAATCGGCGTTCGTGCGAACTTTGAGCGTGCGATGCTTGTCGGCCCACGTCATCAGCTTGGCGAACCGCTGATAGGTCGGCGATTCTTCGGGCTTCATCGTCTTGTTGATGAGGACCTGGATGACTTCGCTCGGCTTGGTGTCGACCTTGCCTGCGAAGACTTCGCCAGTGAACCCGTCGATGCTGATCCAGTCCCCTTCTTTCAGGACCTGGCCAGCGACCGAGACGGTCGCCTTTTCGTAGTCGATCGTCAGTTCCGACGCACCGACGACGCAGACCTTGCCCATCTGGCGGCTGACGAGAGCCGCGTGTGAGCTGGCCCCGCCGAACGCGGTGAGAATCCCCTTGGCGACCTTCATCCCGCGGAGATCTTCCGGCGTGGTTTCACGACGGACGAGGACGAGGTCGAGCGACGGGTTCGCGAGGTACTTCGCTTCGGCTTCGTCGGCATGGAAGACGATCTGACCGGTGGCAGCACCCGGACCGGCGTTGATGGCCTTGGTCAGCATGCGTCCGCCGTCCTGGGCGGCTTTCTTCCCGGCCTGATCGAAGACCGGCTGGAGGAGCTGGTTCAGGTCGTCAGCGGGGATCCGCTTGGCCGACAGAGCTTCGGCGTCAGTGATCTTGCCTTCGTCGACGAGGTCGACGGCGATCCGCACCGCGGCGAAACCAGTCCGCTTCGCATTGCGGGTCTGCAGCATGTAGACCTTGCCGCGTTCGACCGTGAACTCGATGTCCTGCACGTCCTTGTAGTGCTTTTCGAGCTTCTGCCCGATCTCTTCGAGTTCCTTGTACGCCTGGGGCATATCCTTGGCGAGGGTTTCTTCGATCCGCAGCGGAGTCCGGATCCCGGCGACAACGTCTTCACCCTGAGCGTTGATGAGGTAGTCGCCACAGTATCCGGGCGTGCCGAGGGCCCCGTCGCGGGTGAGGGCGACGCCGGTCGCACAGTCTTCACCCAGGTTGCCGAAGACCATCGCCTGGACGTTGACCGCTGTGCCCCATTCGTGGGGGATGCCGTAGGTGCGGCGGTAGACGATCGCACGGTCATTCATCCACGAGCCGAAGACGGCCCCGGCGGCACCCCAGACCTGTTCCATCGGATCGGTCGGGAAGTCCTTGCCGGTCTTGGCCTTCACCGCGGCCTTGAATTCGACGACCAGTTCTTTCAACTGGGCGACCGAGAGATCGCTATCAACTTCCACGCCGGCGGCGTGCTTTTTCTTTTCGAGGAGTTCCTCGAACGGGTCGATGTCGGTCTTCTTTTCGGGCTTCATGCCGAGCACGACGTCGCCGTACATCTGAATGAAGCGGCGGTAGCTGTCCCAGGCGAAGCGTTCGTTGCCCGAGGCTTTCGCCAGCGAGAGGACGGTCTGATCGTTCAGACCGATGTTGAGGACGGTGTCCATCATCCCGGGCATCGAGTCGCGGGCACCCGAGCGGCAGGAGACGAGGAGCGGATTCGTCGGGTCGCCGAACTTCTTCCCCATCGACGCTTCGACCTGCGCCATGGCCGCTTTGACCTGGGCTTCGAGTTCGGGGGGGTATTGACGGCCGTTGGCGTAGAAGTAGGTGCAGACTTCGGTGGTGATCGTGAAACCTGCCGGAACCGGGAGGCCGATGTTGCTCATTTCGGCGAGGTTGGCCCCTTTGCCCCCAAGGAGCTCGCGGAGCTTCGCGTCGCCGTCAGACTTGCCGTTGCCGAAGAAATAGACGTACTTCGTCGCCATGGAATCGCTTTCCTAGATACGTTCGAACATGCAGTTCTGCAGGGTGGGCTGTGCCCACCATCTTCCTTCGTGACGATGCGGAAGACAAAGACGGTGGGCACAGCCCACCCTACAAGACTGACCGGGACAGCAAGCGACTCAGTGCGCAATTTCAGCGCCCGAGCCTTGCCCGCCATTTGCGAAAAACGTATCGCCCCCCCGCACCGATTGCAACCGAACAGGGCAATCCTCATTCCCTTCCGACAAGCCAACGGCAACTCCTGCAGGTTTGTCCTCCCGGTGGGGAATCCCCCTTGGTCGATCCCCATTTTCTCCAGCCTGTTCGGCGAATTGATCAAAAATCCGAAACAATTCTCAAGTCATTATCTCAATGAGAGATACGTACGGTTCTGGACGATCCAAGAACTTGGAAATGTCAAACCTGAGCGATTCTTCCGATTATCAACCTCCGCAGACCTGCAGGTCCGGATTCATCTGCTGCCTCTCGATAACTTCAGGCAGATCACGACACGGGTGTTGTGAGGCATTGAACATCGCAGTTGGATTTCCAGGAGCGGGACTATGATCGGGCTCAGACGGCAGGGGTGGTGGAGTTCGGTCTGTCTGGCGGCGGTCCTCGCTGGAACGGCTGCTGCGGAAGAGGTCGCCGTGAACGGGCAGGCCCTGCCGCCTCAGCCCGTCGAACAAACCTCCGCGGTGGCTGAACCGCAGGCGGTGCTGAATGCCGCGGGGAATGATGCCCAGGCGGCCTGGACCACTGGTGGCGTGGCCCCGATCAGCTACGAATGGACCCCGGTCCCGGGGACTGCGGCTCAGACCTATGCCCCAGCGGCTCCGGCCAGCAATCGGCTCTTCGGGCTGATCGCTCCGTCGGACACCTGCTTCGCTGACTTCGTCAGCCCGATCACTAACCCGCTCTTCTTCGAAGATCCCCGGACCCTCTCCGAAGTCCGGACGATCTTCGCGAATCACTGGATCCCGGACAGCAACCCGGTCTTCAACGGCGGCAACGCGCAGTACCTCGCGGTGCAGGCCCGCGTGGCCCTCACCGAGCGGCTGTCATTCATCGCGACCAAAGACGGCTACATCTGGCTCGACAGCAACAACGAAGCGGTCATCCCGGATAACGACGGCTGGGCGGACGTCGCCGCCGGCCTCAAGTACAACCTGGTCCGCGATCCGCAGCAGGGCCATCGTTTTAATTGGTCTGGGAAATGCGGTGGAGGTGGGAGGGAGTTTACGGTCTGGAGTCTGGGATTCACGGAGGGGAAGAAATGTCGATGGCCTGCGGCGGGAATTTGCTGAGCCGATTGGCGCAAGTTCCTGATCCACGCGGGCGTAAGGGACGGCGCCATCCTTTGTCCGCCATGCTGGCGGCGGTCGTCAGTGGTCTGCTTTCGGGCGTGGCCGGGTACGACGAATTGGTCGAATGGTTGCAAGATTTACCTGTTGACTTCTGGCACCGTCTGGGATTCACCCGGCGACCGCCGAAGCGAGACTGCTTTCGCGACTTGTTTTCCAAGCTGGATCCTGATGGTCTTGATCGGGTGCTGCGGGAGTGGATTGAGGAGTGCTTTCCGCACGCCGGGGAGGAACTCCTGGCCGTGCTGAGCATCGACGGGAAGACGCTTTGTGGTTCGGCGCGGGCGTCGGAGAAAGGCTTGCATCTGCTGGCGCTGGTGGCACACGGGTCGCGCGTGGTGGTGGCCCAAGCCCGCGTCGATGAGAAGACGAACGAGCACAAAGGGGCGCTCACGCTGCTGTCGGAGATCCTGTTGAAAGAGACCGTGGTGGTGGGCGATGCGGCATTCTGCCAGCGCGATCTGTGCGAACAGATTCTCGCCGCCGAGGGAGATTACGTTCTCGCGGTGAAAGACAATCAACCCACGTTAAATCGAGAAATCCAGCAGGAATTCAAGGCCGCTGACGCGGCCTTTTCCCCCCTGGGCCCGGTGTGAACGCGGACGAGAGCGTCAGACGGTGACCACGTATGACAAAGGTCACGGTCGGATCGAAGTCCGCACGCTGATCAGCACGGTCAGCCTCAATGACTACGTCCGCTGGCCCGGAGTCCAGCAGGTGTTGCAGGTCGTCTGCGAGCGACGAAGTCCTGGTCTGGTGGAACGCGAGACACGGTACTTCATCACCTCGCTCTCCCGCGTGAAAGCCGATGCGGCCCGGTTGCTGGCCATCATCCGCGGCCACTGGGGCGTCATCGAAAACGGCCTGCATTGGGTCCGCGATGTCGTGTTTCGGGAAGACCGGTCCACCATCACCTCGGGACACGCGCCGCAAAACTTCGCCGCTCTGCGGAACGCCGCCCTCGGATGTCTCCGCGCTGATGCCACCGGCAATCTCGCCGCCACCTTACGCAGCCACTACCGGAAACCCCAACGCCTCTTCACCAAACTCGGCCTCTTGTAAAAGGCGCTCGCCCTGCGATCCGCAGTCGCAACTGCTCATCAGCACCGGTGCCACCTTCGAGCTGGACGTTGGCTCGCACAAGGTCTTCCAGGGTCGGGGCAATGGCGAATTCCACCTCTTCACCACAGCCGGGAAAGGCTTTGGACCGCGGACCCACTGGCTCACCGCGTCGGGCTTCCGGTTGCCCAGTGATCAAGGCTCACGCAGCCAGATGTGGTATTGGTCGAACCATCTCGATTATATGGTCGTGAATAACTGGTATGCGTTAATTGAAGCGAACTGGTTCCACTGGATGCGCAGCGGCGACATGCTGCCGGTCGGATTTGAAGGGGGTGACCTGTTCAACCTCGGCTCGACGAGTGTCGCCGGGAACGACCTGATGACGCTGGGCATCGGGGCCAAGAAACGCTTCGGTGCGATGAACGAACTCGGCTTCGGCTACGAATTCCCGATCTCGCAACGGCAGGACCTCCTGATGTCCCGGCTCTATGTCGATCTCATCATTCGCTATTGAGCGCAGCGAATGAGCGCCTGCAGGAAACCCTCGACGGTCGGGCCGACTCCACCCGCCGCCGAGGGTTTCGGCGTTTCTCATGCAGCGCGACGTGCTCATAGCCCGGAGCGCAAGCTCCGGAAGCCCTCCACGATTCGATGCGTCAGTGGTCATTCCTTGAGCGGCACGGCGCTAGCCCAATGGCACTTACTTTAGAATTCTCGTAGAGCGAGCTTTTTTGGCACGCTATTTGCGCCGGGACTCTGACACCTGAATGAGGAGTCAGATTGGCATGGACGCTGAGCCGTTGGACCCGGTGGTGACTGACCCGGTGGCAGAGCTTGAGTTCGAGCGGGCGTTCGCCTTGTTGCGGACGCTGGTCGATTTCGAGGAAGTCGAGCGGCTGCATCCGTCGCGGGGGAATGCGGTCTACACCACCAGCGTCGTCTTATGGATGCTGATCTACCAGCGACTCAGTCCCGAGCGCTCGCTGGAAGCGGCCGTGAAACAGCTGCTCGAAAACCCGCCCGATCTGGTGCCGACCAACAAACGGGTGACGGACGGAACGCTGTCCACCGCGTCGGGAGCCTACAGTCGCGCGCGGACGCGAATGCCCGACGCAGCATCGCGGTGGCTGGCCGAGCGTGTGAGTCAATCGCTGATCGAGGCCACGCCTCCGTCGTTCGGAACACGACGGGTCTACGTGATCGATGGGACGACACTCACGCTGGCCCCGGAGCCGGAATTCCGTCGACATTTCCCACCCGCCTCGAATCAGCATGGACCGGGGGCGTTTCCGGTCGCCTTGCTGGTCGTCGCGCATGAACTCTCCAGCGGTGCCGCGCTGGTCCCCGAAGTCGGCCCGATGTACGGCCCGGAGGCGCTCTCCGAAACCGCCCTGATCCAGGGCTGCCTGACACAAATTCCCCCCGACAGCGTGGTGCTGGCCGATGCCGGCTTCGGCATCTTTACGGTCGCCTACGCGGCCCGTCAGGCCCGCCAGAAGTTCCTGCTGCGACTCTCGCCCGTGCGGTTTCAAGCGCTGCAGCGGCAGGCCACACTCGTCACCCAAGCGGCCCAGTCGCAGACCTGGTCACTGGAGTGGCAGCCCACCCGCGTCGTTCGCCGCGAACATCCCGAATTGCCGTCCGATGCCCGCCTGGAAGTCCATCTCCATGAGGTCCGGATTCACGGCGACCAGACTCTCTATCTGATCAGCGATCTCCCCGATTCGGCGGACCAGCTGGCGACTCTGTACGGCCAACGCCACGACGTCGAGATCGACATCCGTAATCTGAAAGTCGTGCTGGACACCGAACACATTCCAGCCCGCAGCCCCGCGATGTTCCTGAAGGAACTACTGACGTCACACGTCGCCTACAACCTCGTCATCCAGTTCCGCCGCCAGGCCGCCGCCCAACTGCAACTCCCCCCGCGACGGCTGAGCTTCAAGCGAACCTGGACCACGTTCCGCACATTCCTGCTCTCGTCGATGACCAACAATCCCGCCGACTGCCGCCAACGCTACGAACGTGCCCTGCACCTCGCGAAATACGACAAGCTGCCGAACCGCCCCGATCGCCACTACCCCCGAGAAGCGTACAAACGACGACCCAAATCAACCCACTTCCAAACCCGAAAACCACCACCCAACAATCTAAAGTAAGTGCCATTGGGCGCTAGCCGCCGGTGTTTTCAAAATTCACCGGCGGCTAGCGCCGTGCCGCTCAATCTGGTTGGTGATGCCCAGTGCGCAGTCGCTCAGCAAATTCGCGGGCGGTGACCGAGAGCGGGTAATCGGCCAGCTCGTCCAGCGAGAGCCAGCGCCACGTCTCGTGTTTCGTCAGTCGCCCGGTCGCTGTCGCGGTGTAGCAGCGGAGGGTGATGCGATACCGGGTCACGCTGTGGCGAATGGAGGCCAATTCTGCGAGTTCGTTCAGTTGTAATCCTGCTTGCTGATTGACCAGTGTCACCAGCGACGGCAGGAGGACGGCTTCATCGGGAATGGGGAACCGCGGGAAGTCCCACATCCCGGCCCAGCGTTCGCCCGTCTGACGCTGACGCAACAGATACGTCTGGCCGCGGGCAATGGCCACGGTTGCTTCCGTCACTTCCGTGATGGTCGGTCGCGGTGCTGATTGCGGCAGTTGGGCGGCGATTCCCGCTTGAAAGCCGCTGCACCAGCGAGCGAGGGGACACTCCTCGCAACGGGGCGCTTTGGGAACACAGACTGTCGCTCCCAGATCCATCAGGGCCTGGTTGATCTCGGCGGCGGTGAAGCGTTTTGTCGCACCCGCAGCAAGGTCATCGGCTCTGGCCCAGACGCGGCGTTGAGCGCCCGGTGTGCGGGGATCGCCGGTGAGGGCGAGCATCCGCGTCTGCACTCGCAGTGTGTTGGCTTCAATGATGCCGACCGGCTGATGAAACGAGAACGAGGCGATGGCGGCCGCCGTGTAGCGCCCGATCCCCGGCAGTGCGGAGAGTCCGTCGACAGTCTCCGGAAAGCGGCCACTATGTTCCATGACGATCGCCCGTGCGGCCCGATGCAGGTTGCGGGCGCGGCTGTAATATCCGAGTCCTTCCCAGGAACGCAAGACTGTCGCTTCCTCTGCAGCGGCCAGGGCAGCGACCGTCGGCCACAGCGTGAGAAACCGTTCCAGATAGGGAACCATGGCGGCAACTGTCGTCTGCTGCAGCATCACCTCACGCAGCCAGACGCGATATGGATCCCGCTCGCCACGCCACGGCAGATCACGACCGGCCCGCTGCACCCACTTGGTTAAGGCGGCGAGTAACGCCAGGCGCTCGGCTGGTTCCAGTCGCTCGTCTTCGTTCGTGGGAATAGACGCTCGGCGCGGCATCGATCAGTGGCTCAGTCTTTGTCGTACGGGGGTCTACTCAATCATGTCGGGTTGTGGGCCGAGTGATCGGAGATTGATTCTGGCGTCGTGGGTGGTGAATTGCCAGTGGCTGCCGCAGTGTTGAGCGTTGCGGTCAGCTTGCCAGGCGCTGATGGTGTTTTCCACTCGACCCGACATCCCTGCCGCCCGTCATCAAACTCACATTCCCGAGAACCATCTTCCCAACACCCGATGGCTTTGCATCGACGAACTGGTAGAGTGGGCTGTGCCCACCACTCATCGTCGGGTTGCGTTCGAGTGAAGTCGGTGGGCATAGCCACCTACGAAGAGAGGGACCTACCGGGTTGGGGGAACGATCGGGATTTCGATCGGCGGCGTGACGAGGTACGGATCATCATTCACGACCGGCTTCAACGTGGTGTTCCCCGTTGGCACGGTTCGGGCCGATCCCGACCCGTTGACGAGGCTGCCGGGAGTCCCGGCTGTGGCTGGGCTCTGCGGTGCGGCATTGCCCCCAGCCAGCATCCGCAACGTGCCGTTCTGCACGGTCACTCGCAACTGATCTTGCTCGTACGCCGCGATCTTGTAGACCGGGTACCGACGATTGGCGATCGCCAGCGGGGCCGCAGTTTCCACCGCCGCCGGATCGATGCCGCTCAGCTGCAGCGTCAGTTTGATCGGCGGGTAACCGGCAGAATGCACGGTCAACGTCAGTTCGCGGGGATCACTGCTGCCATTGAGAGCCGAACTGAATTCCGCGACACCATCGAAGCTCGCGGTCACCGTCTGATTCGTTGTCGACCAGCGGGGTGCGTCGAAGGTCTTGTCCCCCCAGGTCAGCGTCAAATGGGTTTGCGCGAGCTGCCAAATCTCAGCCGCCTGCACCACCAGGTCATCCCGTCCCAGGTTGAACCGGGGCGAAATCTGGAGCGAACGTTCGAGGAGTTGTGCGACCGCTGGCGGAGTCTCTTCCGCACCGAGCTTCCCGGCACACATCAAGAGCAACGGCGGCGGGAGTTCACGGGCGACGGCCGGATCACCCAGCTTGCGGGCCAGCTTCTGGCGATTGTCGGAGGCGTAGTAGAGCCCGATCAGCGTCTGCTGGCTTTGCGGGCGTTCCAGGCCAACATCCAGGTTCCGCAGGATTGCGTCTTCCGCTTCGACATAGCGGCGATGCTGTTGCAGCACGACGCCGCACAGCAGGTTCGCTTCCCACACGTCAGTCGAATAGGCGAGCGCCCGCAGAGCCGACTCAGGGGCACCGGGTTGTGAGAGATACGCTTGAATGAGTGCCCGGTTCGCCAAACCGCAGGCGAGCATTTCATCCTTGCGGAAGTGTCCCTGCCCGAGATTCGCGAGCTGCTCGTACGTCTCCGATGCGGCGAACAGTTGCCCGAGCGCCTGTTGGGTCCGGGCGACGTAATACCAGTAGGGCGGGTATTTCTCGAGGAATGGTTCCATCCGCTTGAGGACCCGCAGTCGGACTGCCGGATCAGGTTCATTCCAGGCGTCTTCGAGTTTGTCGAGATCGTCGCCGCGGACGAGCCAGCGGTCGGGAATCTGCTTGTTGCGGGCCATCTTCCACGAGATATCGAGGAACTGGCTCGACTTGCTCACCAGTCGCGTCGCGCGGTCTTTATCAACCTTCCAGACATCCAGCTCGCGGCTTTGCGTCTGGCTGCGGAAGTCCCACCAGCTCGTCGCTCCCGTGCGGACCGCCGAAGCATACTGCGCGGTTGCGACCTGCGCACCGAGCGAGAGGACCCCCAGCGTCACATCGCGCTGAAACTGGCGACGGTACTTCTCACGCAGCAGCTCTTTCTCGCGTTCGCCGAGTTGAATCTGCGCGATTTCATCGAGCACCGCGGAATAGAGCTTGATCACTTCCTCATCGGCGACGCCGTTGAGGTTCAGGTGATTGAGAATCTTGTCCTGCTCTTCCATCAGGACCCGGACCGATGGGTTCCTGCGGATGCGATGAAACGCTGCCCGGCTGTAGTTCAGCGCGATCGCAGCGTTCGCGCGAGCCGCTTCATCGACCGGAGCCGGTTCCGCCGCGTGGCTCCGCTCCGTCCACACACTCGCGGCGAGCAACGCCGCGATCCACCAACGTCTTCCTTCACGCATCATGCCACTCACTTCCTGCCGAACCCGCTTCCCCCGGTCGAAGTCCGCGGGTCAATCTTACAGTCGGCTTGTAATTCCTACTGAAGCGGAATCGTGTGAAACGTCGTGAAACGGCCGGTTCCAGGTTCAATCGATCAGTCAGCGAAACTCTGCCGTTTGCCAGAGTCCTGCCGATGAGGCAATGCAGGTAAAGGTAGACGCTGTCATCGCCATAATTCGTCGTTCACGTAGGGTGGGTCGAGTCTGCGAGGCCCACCATCTTGAACCATTGGTCTCTACACAACTCCGATCCCCCCAGACCTCGGGTTTAGCCCCGGCCTTCAGGCCGGGGGCGTGGTGGATCAGCAAGTCCTTGTGAGCCCGATTCACGGGGCTTTCCTTGTCAACACACTGAAAGCCCCATGAATGGGGCTGCACGCCTCTGTGAACGACAACATCCCCCCGGCCTAAAGGCCGGGGCTAAACTGGATATCGCTGAATTCCATTTTGGGTCGAGACCTGTGTTCTTGAACCGTGGACTGGTGGGCCTCGCAGACTCGACCCACCCTACGAAGAGGTCATAGCGAACCTCGTGCCAAAGCGAGAACCGGCAAAATCTGCCGAATCGTCACGGTCGAACACGATGTTGCGTTTTGACAACACCCCGACCACCGGCAAACCGCCTGTCACCGCAACACGGCCTAGGGTTGCTTCACTGGAGATGGCCTCTTCGGTGAAAGGCACCCCTGCATCATGACCCGGTTTTGCGCAACGTGGATTCAGGAAACGTTGACCCCGGCCCTGGCCGAACTGTCGGACAGACTCTCACAGCTCGATGCAGCCTCCTTTCCCTTCGAAGAAGCCCGCGGTCTCCAGAGCGCGATTCAAACCGTTCAGCGGTTACAACGCGAAAGCCGGGCGCTCTCGGTGCAGGATTCGACCACTCGACGGGGTTTTGAGTCGCTGTTGCCGAACCTGGAAACACCGGAGGAACCGACTGTCGGGACGACGGTCTCTGTCGACGAGACCGCGGCTGACGGTGCGATCGATTTTGCCGTTCTCTCCGAACGATGCCTGGACGACCAGTCATTCCTGCGCAACCTGATTCCATCGTTTCGCGCGCAATTAGAAGCCGACTTACGAGAAGCCGAGTTGCTGCAACTCGGATGTCAATGGAAGCCGTTGAGTCTGCTCGCCGGGCGGGCGCTCGGCACGGCTGAGAATATGGCAGCCCGCCAACTCAGCAAGGCATGGCGGTTGTGTCTTGCCGCAGCCAACGGCCAATCCGCTGAGGAAACCGAAACCGCTCTGACCCTCCTGCAGGTCGCCACGACCCGTACCACGATGGCGATCGATCAGTGGCTCGTGCGTCATCAACCCCGTTCCGTCACCTCGCGTGAACGTCGAGAAGCACATGCGGATTCTCGTCGCTGATCACGATCCGATTTCCCGGACGATGCTGCGGCATCTGCTGCGGGCCCGCGGTCACGATGTGACGCTGGCGGGCGACGGCGAGCTGGCGCTCACGCTCTTGTGCCGCGGGAGCTTCGACACGCTTTTTGCGGAATGGACGCTCCCCGGCCTGTCACTGCCAGCCCTCTGCCATCGCCTGCGCGACAAGCAGACCGAGTGTTTCACGCAGTTGGTGGTCACCGGTGCCGGCCTGACTCCCGCCCAGAAGCTGGAAGGGATCGCCCTCGGGATCGATGCGGTTCTGGAAAAGCCCTACACGCTGGCCGATGTCTTCCGCTGTCTCGACTACGGCGAGCGGATGCTCTCACTGAATGTGCATGAAGCGACGCTCTTCGCGATGGCTCGCATGGCCGAATCCCGCGATGCCGAGACCGGCGAGCATCTCGACCGGGTTCGCTGTTACACGCGGATGCTGGCTCAGGATCTCGCGGCTCACAGTGTGCCGGCCGCCGGCATCGACGCCGAATTTGTGCGGATGGTCACGCTGACGAGTCCGCTGCACGACATCGGCAAAGTCGCGATTCCCGATCACGTTCTCTGCAAACCGGGGAAACTGACCGACGACGAATACCGGATCATGCAGACGCACACCACGATCGGAGCCGAGACGCTGGCCTCCGCCATCGCCCGGTTTCCGCGGGCGCAGTTCCTGCGGACCGCCCGCGAAATCGCGCTCACGCATCACGAACGCTGGGACGGCGAGGGCTATCCCTATCAGTTAACAGGCGACTCAATCCCGCTCAGCGGACGGATCGTCGCCGTGGCCGATGTGTACGACGCCTTGAGCTCGAAGCGGGTCTATAAAGAAGCGATCCCGCACCGGGAAGCCTGCGAAATGATCCGCGCCGCCGCGGGGACACATTTCGATCCGCAAGTCATCGCGGCGTTCCTGCGGATCGAGAGCAAGCTCGGCGAATTCCTCCGCATCGACGCCCACTCCCCCCTCCGTCCCGCCCGACACACGCTGAACGCCCGCAAGCGCACCGGCAACGCCTGAGTTGGCTCCGGGCGCTGACGCTTCCGGCTCGGAGGGGATTCGTTGCGTTCACTCGCGATGGGTTGCGGGTCACGGTATCCTGAGTCGCATCGACTGGACCCGATGCGTTGACTCAGGAGATCGTCTCGTGAATCGCTGGCTTTGTGCGCTGCTGCTGACCACTGGCTTTGTCGCTCCGCTGTACGCGGCTGACAACACCCCTCCCGAAGGCTTCGAAGCCCTGTTCAACGGGAAGGACTTCACCGGCTTCCACGGCGTCGGAACCGAAGACCCGCGCAAGATTCAGGCTCTCTCCCCCGAAGACCGGGCGAAAAAGTTCGCTGACAGCCTCGCTGACCTCAATGCGCACTGGAAGGTCGACAACGGCGAACTGGTCAATGACGGCAAAGGGCTGTACATGACCACCGACAAAGACTACGGCGACTACGAACTCCACGTCTCGTGGAAGCTGATCGCCAAGGGGGACAGCGGCGTCTATCTGAAGGGGACGCCGCAAGTTCAGATCTGGGACACGACCGAAGCGGCGGGCTATCACAAGCTGGGGGCCGATAAAGGCTCGGGCGGGCTGTGGAACAACTCCGCGGGAGCACCGGGGAAAGATCCGCTCGTGCATGCCGACAAGCCGATCGGCGAGTGGAACGACTTCCGCGTGATCCAGGTCGGTGGCCGCACGACGGTCTATCTGAACGGGAAACTCGTGGTCGATCGGGCGTTGCTGGAGAATTACTTCGATCGCAAGTCGCCGCTGATTGCCCGTGGTCCGGTACAACTGCAGACGCACGGCAACGAAGTCCGCTGGATGAACATCTACATCCGCGAACTCGGCGCAGAAGAAGCGAACAAGTTCCTCGCTGAAGGTGAGACTGGCTTTAAGACGTTGTTCAATGGAACATCGCTGGAAGGCTGGGCGGGTGCGGTGGAGAACTATGAAGTGGTCGACGGAGCGATCCGCTGCAAAACGGGCAAAGGGGGCGTGCTCCACACCACCGACGAATACGGCGACTTCACCGTCCGCCTCGAGTTCAAAGTCCCCCCCGGCGGGAACAACGGCCTCGCGATCCGTTATCCTGGCAAGGGCGATACAGCGTATGTCGGGATGTGCGAACTGCAGGTCTTGGATAACGACAGCCCGAAATACGCAAAGCTCGATCAGCGTCAGTACCACGGCTCAGCCTACGGGATGGCCGCCGCGCTCCGCGGTTACAATCGTCCTGCCGGTCAATGGAACACTCAGGAAGTGACCGTGAAGGGTTCGACGATTCGCGTCGAGCTGAACGGGACGGTGATCCTCAACACCGACCTGTCGACGATCACCGAGTACATGGCCAACTCGCCCCACCCGGGCAAGGAACGGACCTCGGGCTACTTCGGCTTCGCCGGTCACTCCGACCCGGTTGAGTTCCGCAACGTCCGCATCAAAGCGGAATAGGGAATTGGCTGAGGGCTAAGAGTTCAGGGACAGAGAAGAGGCGGTTCCCGTGTGGATGGGGGCCGCCTTTTTTATTGACTCAGACAGACCCAAGTCTCATTCTTCTCTATCGATTAGCCATGAGCTCTGATCCATCAGCCACCCTCAGCCTGTGAGCACTTTGGCCGCTCGGGTCTGGACGACGCCGACTTGATCGATTTTCAGACCGAAGTGTTCGCCGATCTTCACCGCTTCGCCCCGGCAGTAAAGGGCGTTGTTGACGTAGAGATCGAGCGGCGCTTCGCTCGACTTGGGAAACGTGATCAACGCACCGGCGGTGATCCCGAGCAACTGGGCCACGGGAATCCGTTTCTCGGCGACGCGGACGCTGATGGTCACCGGAAGATGCCGCAGTCGTGCCAGCGGATCGGCGGCCGGTGGCGGGGCGGCCATCGGCTGACTGGCTGCCGGGACAGTGGCTGCAGGTGTTGCGGCGGAGGACGCTGCGGCCGCAGCAGGAGCAGGAGCCACATCGACCTTGTACTGTGGGGCACCGAGGGGTCCCACCAGGAGCAGTTTGCCGCTGCTGCCGCCACTCAGGTCGATCGTCACCGCGGCGGCGGCTTCCATTGGTCCGCAGCCGCGCACGAAGTCGAGCAGCTTGTCGACCTTCAACGTCGCGTAGCTCGTCGCCTCGAAGTCGGGCGGGAGCAGGTTCATCGACCACTCCATCGCCAGTGTTTCCAGCCGCGACTTCTGACTGTCGGTCGGTGCTGCATACCAGTCGGGGAGCGGCAGCGTCGCGGGAAGCAGAACCGCCATCGCCGAGTCTTCAAACCCGACCAGCACGACTAATCCCGGCCCCGAGTAGCCCGCGCTCGGCCCCACATCCTCGAGGAGTTCCGAATCTCCCACCTGGAACCCGGCCGCGATGTCGAAGCACTGCGCGAACGATTCTGCGAGAACCGCTCCCGCTTCGGCCGCATGACCAATCAACTGTTCCAGGTGTTCGGGTTTCAGCATCGAACCGGAGCCTTCCATGGCGGAGTCGTTCGCGGGCCTGGGGTTCGCCCCTTCGGCGCAGACAGGCGACTTCTTGAATTAGATCGGCGGCTGTCCGACGAAACTTGTCACGGAATTTCTCCCAGCCCGGAACGCCCACCGCCAGATTCACCAGACACCCCAGTCTTCCCGGTCCCAATCTCATCTGGACCGATTTGGAATTTGCGGGTTTAATTCCGCCCCGCGTTGACCTGGACCTAGTGGTCAGGCAACGTGGCAGGAGCGGGGTCTGCGCGTGGATCGGTTGCTGAAAGTCTGGCCCTTCATTCGACCGCATCGGCGGCGGCTGGTGTTCGCCATCATCATGGCGTTCCTCGCTTCCGGTCTCTGGGCCGGTGCGATGCTGCTCACCTTCCCGATCACTAAGGTGCTGATGCAGCAGCAGAGTCTGGGCGGTTACCTGCGCGCCGAGATTGGGAGCGCCCAGCTCGATGCAGAGAAACAGGTCGTGCGGCTCAAGCAGGTCGAGTCGCAATTATCTGCGTCGCCGACGCCGGTCGATGCCCGTGACCCGGTCTATGTCGATTTGCTCCAGGAGCGAGCGCGGGCACAAGCCAACCTGGGACGTGCACGCCGCAACGAGTGGTGGCACACGCTGTTGTTGAACACGTTATCGCCCGTGCTTCCCACCGACCGGTTCTACACACTGGCGTTGTTGTTCGTCGGCTTGTTGCTCCTCTCGACTGCGCATGGGGCAGCGGTCTACGTGCAGGAAGTCTGGATCGGGATCGTGGTCCAGCGGGCACTGCGGGCCCTCCGTGCGCGACTGTTTCGTTCAACACTGGCGCTCGATGCGCAAACGCTCGGTGTCGAAGGGACGCCGGCGATCATGTCGCGGTTTACTAACGATTTGACCGGGATCACGCAGGGGCTCACTTTGCTCGGCGGGAAGATCGCCCTGGAACCGTTGAAAGCCGGGGCCTGTCTCGCGTCGGCGTTTGCCATCAACTGGCGGTTGACGTTGTTCTCACTGATTTGTGCTCCGTTGGGAGCGGCGCTCTTCGCCCACTTTGGCAAGAAGCTGAAGCGGGCCAGCCGTCGCCAGATGGAAACCGCTGCCCGTCTCTACGGCGTGATTCAGGAGACCCTCGGCGCGTTTCGCACAGTCACAGCCTATGGCCAGGCCCGATGGCATCGGCGGCATCTGGTGGTCGCCCATCGCGAATACTACAAAAAAGCCCGGCAGATTAACCGCATCGATGCGCTCGTAAATCCTTCTGTGGAACTTCTGGGTGTGCTCGCGGCCTGTCTGGCGATTCTGCCCGGGGCGTACCTGGTCATCCGCCAGAAGACGCAAATCTTCGGCATCCAATTGACCGCCGCGCCGATGGATCTCGCGGAACTCGCCGTGTTGTATACGTTGCTGGCGGGCATGCTCGACCCTGCACGGAAACTCTCCGCGGTCTTCACAAAGGTGAAGAAAGCCCTCGCCGCCTGTGATCGCGTCTTCGATTGGCTCGAGAAACGACCGCTGTTACGGGAACTCCCGGCTGCGACCGCTGGCCAAAGGCATCAACACTCGATCGAATGGGAACGCGTCACCTTCCGCTATCATGCGGCCCTGCCCGATGCGGAACGCGAGCCGGCGCTGCTCGAAGTTTCCCTGAAAATCGAGTTTGGTGCGGTCGTCGCGATTGTTGGTTCGAATGGCTGCGGAAAGTCGACCCTCGCCGGACTGTTGCTGCGGTTCTATGACCCGCAGCAAGGTTCGCTGCGGATTGATGGGACTGACCTGCGCGCCTGGCCGACGGCGAAGCTCCGTCAGCAACTGGGCTGGGTGCCGCAGGAACCGCTGCTGTTTGATCGCACGATTGCCGAGAACATCGCCTTCGGACGGCCCTCCGCGACCCGTGCCGAGATCGAAACGGTCGCGAAGCAGGCTCACGTTTCCGACTTCGCCAAGAACTGGCCGACAGGTCTCGACACACCCGTTGGTGAACGCGGACAGCAGCTCTCCGGCGGTCAGCGGCAACGGGTCGCGCTGGCGCGGGCGATGCTCCGTGATCCGGCCGTGCTGATTCTCGATGAAGCGACATCAGCGGTCGATGCCCAAAGTGAGCAACTGATTTACGCGACGTTACGGGATTACGTCCCCGGTCGGACGACGTTCATCATCACGCATACGCTGCCCCCCGCATTGCGGGCGATCGTCACACAGGTCGTGGTGATGGACCGCGGTCAGATTATTGCCGTTGGTCAACACGACGAATTGTTGCGCACGTGTCCGGCGTATGCGACGCTGGCGGCGGCGCAGACGGCGCGGCGGGCGGCTTGAGGTGATCGCGAAGACGCAAGTTGAGCAGTCGACGCGGGGAAGCGATGAGGATCGGTTTGAAATGAAAACCGCCGACTGCGGCGCTGGCCGGAGTCGGCGGTGAAGTCGAACTGTCGAGGAGGGTCCCGCACGACATCAATGTCAGCGGGGGACTCTCCGAGGGGGCATTCAGACCGCTGCCGGTTCCGAACGCGCGTGCATCTTGCCGTCGAGCATCTCGGCGAGTTGTCGGATTTCGAGCAACTCGTCTCGACGCTGGTCATCGGTCAAATCGGAAACATCTCGAAACTCGAGCATGCGGCTGCTCCGGACGAACCGGAGACCGCGGAGCAGGAGTTCGCGTTGTCGTTCGCTGAGTTCCACGTTGAGTTTCTCGCTCATGGAGTCGATTCCGCCGAGGGAGCCAGTCCCTCGCACTTCGTGAATGGCGACGTCATCACCACGCAATCATCGTGCCAACCCCCCGGACGAACTTCAAGAGGTGAGTTTCCCGGAGCGGGCAATTCGCAGCGATTGACTCGCCATCGTCCAGACTGGCCGGATGTCACCGTTCTCATGTTGAAGAACCGGTCGACGATCTGACTGGCTACCGGAAGAAGATCGAACCGACGACCGGCAAGACTTGCGGGTTGACGTCGGCGCTGGACCTCTCCGTCAGAGCCGGGCAAGTCGGCTGGAACCGGCAAACTCTGCCACTGGTCGTCGAATGTGGACGATGGCTCTTCCCGGTTCGGGCAGGTTCCGAGCGTTTTCTGCATCCGCTCATCACGCGGAGCGTGATGGCTACTTTGGAGTTGCGCTGATCATCGCCGGGGGTTTTCGCGGTGAGATTTGACTGCGGCAGATCACAAGACATGTCCATCAGAACATGTCAAACCAGGCAAGCTAAAGCCGATCTTTATGGATTTTCCTGCAGTGCCGGTTGTGCGGGGGTCGACAGAAATGATCAAGGGACGGTTTGCGCTGTTCCTCATCGCTCGCCCTTTGTCGGAACCGATCCGCCCATGCGCTCTCTCCCGACTCCTGCCGCTCGTGCGTTGTGCCTCCTGCTGGCCGGGATGATGGTCCTGCCGGGCTGCACGCGGATGTTCTGGCGTTCGCAGGCCGACTTCGATACCTACAACTTGTTGATGCAAAAAACACAGGACCCGCGGTGGGACCTGCCGCGGGTGACGGTCGATGCGGACGTCCGCAGCCGCTTTTACGAGCCGTTCGATCCCGACCGGCCGCCGTTGCCACCGGACGATCCTTCCGCGCAGCAGTACATGCGCGTCGTCGACGGAATGCCGGGCTACAAAAGCTGGCACAAACTCGGCGAGTCGCTGACGGTTGAGAATCCGCAGTGGATGAACAACTTCCTCCATAAAGCGGAAGTCGCGCAGGCTGGCTGGGAAGAATCGACCAAGCCGAGTGCCGCCGCCATTGAAGCCGGCACTGCGGTACCCTCGCGGTTCGTCCCGACCGTCGAGAGTCTCACGCTCGAACAGGCGATCGAGCTCGCGCATATTCACAACCGCGACCTGCAGACGCAGATTGAGAACGTCTATCTCTCGGCGCTCCTGCTGACCTTCGACCAGTTTCAGTTCCAGGTGCGCTACCTCGGCTTGGGCAATCGCGAGCCGACTTCCAGTCTCAACTACATCAATGTGCCCTCGACGTCAGACAACCTGGCGTTCAACAATCGCTTCGGTGTCAGTCAGTTGCTTCCTTCGGGAGGCCAATGGGTCCTCGAACTGGCGAACAACACGTTGTGGCTCTTCTCGGGACAGAACCAGACGAGTTCCGCCTCGGTCCTGACCTACAGCCTCACGCAGCCGTTATTGCTGGGTGCGGGACGCAAGGTTGTGCTGGAGAACCTGACGCAGTCGGAACGTGAAGTGTTGTACGACGTCCGGACCCTGGCGCGGTTCCGGAAAATCTTCTTCTCGAACGTGGTGGTGAACGGCCAGGGTGGCGGGCAGACGGGGTATCTGGCGCTCTTGCGGGCACAACAGCAGGTCCTCAATCAGCGTGACAACATCCGCCAGCTGATGGTGCAGGTCGAACGTCGCCGCGGGCAGGACGATTTGTGGCCCACTGTGCGGGGCATCCCGATGCTTCCCCCGGGAGTGATGATCCCGGAAGCCTTTGCTGGGAAGCTCGAATTCCGCGCGGTCGAACGTCGGCTCCGCTGGAAGTCGCAGGACCCCATCTCCCCGGATGATCGTGACCAGTTGCTCGCACTGAGCAACGACCCGTTGTGGCAACGCTCGATCAGCGACCTGTATTCCCAGTCGCAAAGTGGCGTCGTCACCCTGGAACTTGCCCAGCTCCTGACGCGGCTGTCGTCGCAAATCATTTCTCTGCGACAACTCGAGCGGCAGTATCTCGACTCCGTCGATGCGTACAAACTGGTTCTCGGTCTACCGACCGACTTTCAAACCACGATCGATATGCAGTTGCTGAAGCCGTTCGAGCTGATCGATCCGCGGATCAACGCGGTCGAACAGGACCTCCTCGACTTCAAAAACTTCCTCAGCAGCATCGATGAAGACGAGCCCGATCTCGCGGTCTTGCGGGATGCGCTCGCGCGACTCGAGCAGTTGCGTCTGCGTGTCCAGCAAGACGGGCTCGATGTCGTGGCGGAGGACTTCCGGCGCGTTGATGCCAACCTGCCGGAACGTCTCGCCAAGTTGGAGCTGTCCTCTGATCGCGATGTTGTGCTGCAGGACCTGGAACGCAGCCGGCGGATCTTCTCGTCGGTCGTCGTCGAAGATGGCTTCCAGCTGACAACGAAAGAGATGCAGGAACTTGGAACGGTCCTGAGTGCTCCCGAGGTTCCGCTCGAACTGCGACAGCGGGCTGCGATCGCGATCGACGATCAACGCGAGCAACTGATCCAGACCACGCAAAATCTGAAGTCGGTGGAAGCGAGCTTACGCTCGGAGTTGATCAAACTGCAGCCGTTCGACATGACGCAGGAACAGGTCGTTGCGCTGGCGGTCGAGAACCGGCTCGATCTGATGAATACCCGCGCGCAAGTCGTCGACGCCCGGCGGCAAATGGAAGTCGCTGCGAATCGTCTGGAAGCGGTGCTGAATGTGGTCGCACGGGGTGACATCGGAACGTCGGGTGGGAACAAGCCGTTCGATTTCCGCGGCGACCGGAGTACGTTCCAGGTCGGCGTGCAGTTCACCGCTCCACTCGATCAGGTCCTCGAACGGAATGCCTATCGGACCGCCCAGGTGAACTATGAACGAGCACGACGGGCGTACATGGAACTTGAAGATAGCATTAAGCTCCAGGTGCGAACGGAGTGGAGACAACTGCAGGTCCTGAAGTTGAACTTTGAAACGACGCGGCAAAACCTGAGAATTGCAGCACTTCAACTGGATAACGCGATTGAAACGTTCAATGCGCCTCCCGCGCCCGGTTCTACCGGTCGTGCCACGACGGGGGGTCAGAATCAGGGGTTGAACCTGATCAACGCTTTGCAAAGTGTGCTTCAGGCACAAAATGATTTAATTGGGATTTGGATCCAGTACGAACAAAATCGGATTAACATCCACCGCGATATGGATATCATGCAGGTTGACGAGCGCGGGCTCTGGCTCGACCCGGTCTACCAGACCCTCGGGGCCTCCCACGACTCGTCCCCCACCTTGAGCGAGCCCGCCGATGACCGCCTCCAGCCCCCCGCACCACTCCCCGTCCCCGATGACCGCGCCGCCGATGGCGGAACGCCCGATGAAGCGTTCGAAATGGCGACGCTGGGCGATCGCCGGGGGCCTGCTCGCGGTGAGCTCCGCAGCCGTCCTCGGTTCGAATCAGCTGGAGCCGTGGCTCGGCCCGGACGCAGCCAACTTCGGCTCGTGGATTCCGGGGCTGAAAGCGGCCGAGCAACGCTTCGATCACTTGATGCTGGAAACGGTCCGTAAAGGCCCGTTCCAGGTGACCGTGGTCGAGAAGGGTGTGCTCGACAGTCTCAAGAACGCAGTCATCTCCAGCAAGGTCGAAGGGACGACGACGATCATTTCGATCGTTCCGGAAGGGAGCCAGGTCAAGACCGGCGACCTTCTCGTCGAGCTCGACGCTTCTGCTCTCATTGAAAAAGAGCGCCAACAGGAGATCACGGTCACCCAGGCGAAATCGCAACTCGACTCGGCCATCAAGGAAGTTGAGATTCAGGAAACGCAGAACAAGAGCGATCTCGCCGCTGCGGAACTGAAAGTCAAACTGGCCGACATCGATCTCGAGAAGTACCTCAAGGGGGACTTCGAACAGCAGAAAAATGAACTCCGGTCGCAGGTCAGTCTCCAGCAGGAGACGACCGCACAGGCCCTTGAGCAATACGAGTTCACCAAGCGGCTGGTGAAGAAGGGCTTCAAGACCCAGAACGATCTGGAGACAACCCGCATCGGCTGGGAAAAGGAAAAGAACAATCTCGCCGTCGCGCAGGACAAGCTCCGCGTTCTGGAGAAATACGCCTACGACCGGACGATTACCGAACTGGAAGCGAATGCGGCCGAGTTCAAACGCGAATTGAAGCGCGTCGATCTGAAAGGCAAAGCCGCCCTCGACGTGAAGAACTCCGATTTGCTCGCCCGCAAACGGACGTACGAAGTCGAACAGGATCGCCACGAACAGATGCAGGCGCAGATCAAGGAATGCAAGATCTATGCCCCGCAGGATGGGCAGGTCATTTACGCGAATACACGCGATGGTCGTTCGAGCGAAAACGTGCTGATCGAAGTCGGTGTGACGGTTCGCGAACGTCAGGCCCTGGTCACACTGCCCGACCTCAATGAGATGAAAGTCAACGCCCGCATTCACGAGTCACGCATCAGCCTCGTCAAACCGGGACTGACAGTGAAAGTGAAAGTCGACGCCTACGCCGACGAAGAATTCCAGGGGGTCGTCAACTCGGTCGCATCCGTCCCGAGTTCGACCGGCTCGTCGTTCATGCGGGATATCAAGGAATATGAAGCCGTCGTCCGCCTGCTCGACGATGCGGCGAAAGTCAGCCGGTTACGCCCCGGTCTGAATGCAGCCCTCGAGATTCTGGTCGAGTCGCGTGACGATGTTCTGCAGGCACCGATTCAGTCCGTGCTGACCATCGTCGGGAAACAGGTCGCCTTTGTCCTGCGGGATCAGAAGGTGGAACTGGTCGACGTCAAAATCGGGCAGACCAACGACCGCATGATCGAAATTGTCGAGGGTCTCAAAGATGGCGACCGGGTGGTGATGAACCCCCGGACCCACTTCGAAAAGGAAATCAAAGCGTTCGAGGCGAAACTCATCCAGGAACAAGCCGAGAAACCACCCGAACAGCGGTCGCCAGCCGCCGCGCCGACGGAACCGACTCCTGGAACTCCCCGACCGGGTGGACCGAATGCCGGTGGATCGAGTCCTGGGGGCGAGTCTCCCGGAACTCCGGGACCCGGCACTGGCGGGCCTCCGGGAGGCTTCAACCCGATGGCGATGTTCGATCGCATGGACGCCGACAAGGACGGCAAGCTCCAGTCGTCGGAATGGTCGGAGCGCTTCCGTGAGCGCGCCGCGACACTCGATGTCGATAAGGATGGCGTCGTCACGCTCGAGGAATTCAAGGCCGGGATGGCATCGATGGGGGGCAGTCGCCCCGGTGGCAGTGGAACGCGTCCACCCGCAGAACCGACCGGCAGCGGTGGCTGATGATCGAACGGTGAGCGGCTGACCTCCGCAGACGTCGCCAGCGGACTTGTCAGCCCCGGTCATGATCGCTCCGCCTCTTCAGAGAACTTCGACGCATGCGTCTCGCCGCTCAACTCATCGATCTGCAGAAGCACTACCACCTCGGCGAGCACGTCGTGAAGGCGCTCCGGGGTGTGAGTACCGACTTTCCCGAAGGGGATTACGTCGCGATCATGGGTTCATCGGGGAGCGGGAAGAGCACGATGCTCAACATCCTCGGGGCCCTCGATCGCCCGACCAGCGGACATTACGTCCTCTCGGGGGTCGATGTCGGAAGCCTCAGCGACGACGAACTCTCCGAAATCCGCAACCGCCGCATCGGTTTCATTTTCCAGTCCTACAACCTGATCCCGCAGTACACGGTGCTGGAGAACATCCAGGTCCCGATGCATTATCGCAGCAACACGCGCCGACTCTCGGCAGCGGATGAGCAACGCTGCCATGATCTGGCGTCCCGCGTCGGCCTGGGCGAACGTCTCGATCACCGTCCGTTTCAGCTCTCCGGCGGTCAACAGCAGCGTGTCGCCATCGCCCGCGCGCTGGTCAACGATCCCGAAATCATTCTCGCGGACGAACCGACCGGGAATCTCGACTCGGCGACCGAAAAGGAGATCATGACGCTCCTCGGGCAACTCAATCGCGAGGGGCGGACAATCATCATCGTCACGCATGAAACGTCGGTGGCACGGCTGGCGAAACGTCAGATTGTCATGAAGGACGGTCTGATCGAACGGGAAGGGATGCTGATGACCGAGGACGGCAAATAACGCCGCAGGAGAGAACGCGATGCTCCCGTTCGGGAATACGCTGCGGGCCGTCCGGCTGGCACTCAAAAGCCTGCTGCTGCATAAGCTGCGCTCCGGCCTCACCATGCTCGGCATCGTCTTCGGGGTCTTCTCGGTCATCGCCATGCTGGCGATCGGTGAAGGAGCCAGCGCCCAGGCGCAGCAGCAGGTGCTGGCACTCGGGGCGACGAACATCATCGTCGTCAGTATCAAGCCCCCCGCCGATTCCGCGCAAGCTGGTGGCGGCGGGCGATCTTCGAGTCGCAGCTTCGGTTTGCAGTACGGTCTCCTCTGGACCGATTACAACCGCCTGGCTCGTCTCCAAACAGTCGTCGGGGCGATCCCCATTCGGGAGATCACCAGCGAAACCCGCTACCTGCAGAAGACACCCAATGCCCGCGTCGTCGGCTGTACCGGCGAATATCTCGCGATGAATCATCTCGAACTGCAGCGCGGACGCTTCATCGGCGATTCCGACGAAGACCGCCTGTTGAACGTCTGCGTCGTCGGAGCGGGGATCGCCGCCGAACTCTTCCCCTTTGAAGACCCGCTCGGCAAGGCCGTGCAGATCAAGAACTACCGTTACGAAGTGGTCGGAGTCACCCGTGAACGGACCGCGTCGGCCGCGATCGGCGGGAGTCTCTCGGGGCAGGACTTCAACAAGGACATCTATCTTCCACTCAAGAGCTTCCGCACCCGGATCGGTGACCGCGTCATCACGGCGATGGCGGGGAGCTTTCAGGCCGAGCAGGTCGAGCTGAACCAGATCACCCTCAAGGTGCGTGACCGGGCCGATGTGCTCCCGACGTCAGAAGTTGTCAAAGAGACCTTGAATGCCTCACACGGGTCGAAGCGCGACTGGGACGTGATCGTCCCGCTGGAGTTGCTCCGGCAGGCCGACCAGATTCGGCAGATCTTCAACATTGTGCTCGGCTCGATCGCCGCGATCAGTCTCGTCGTCGGCGGGATCGGGATCATGAACATCATGCTCGCGACCGTGACCGAACGGACCCGCGAGATCGGCATCCGCCGCGCGCTTGGAGCCCGCCGCAGCGATATCATCCAGCAATTCCTCACCGAAACGATTGTCCTCTCGGGAGCGGGGGGCTTGATCGGGGTGCTCCTTGGACTGGCGACCCCGCTGGCCTTCGAGGGGATTCAGTGGATCGTGCAGAACTTCGTGCTCGACGCGGGGTCGACATCCTCGCCGATGGGGCAGATGTTTACCGACATGCACCCGAAAATCGCCATGTGGAGCTTACCCGTGGCGTTCGGCATCTCGGTCGGAATCGGGATCATCTTCGGGATTTATCCCGCCCGTGCTGCCGCCCACATGGATCCGATCGAAGCCCTCCGCCACGAATAACCACTCCGCAGGAAGCCCAGCCATTCCGATGGCTGGGGATCTTCTCTTCTGTGAGCTCCCGGCTCGCCAGTTGCAGTCGGAGGGCTGGGTATGTTCCAATACTCGGCAGTTTTCTACTGATCCGACCGACCTCGATGTCCGGGAGCAACGCATGCGCACAGGATGGATGACAGCACTGCTGCTGGGGTGTCTCTGCGCCCCGCTGAGCAGCTTCGCACAGGATGGATTTGAGTCCATTTTCGATGGACAGACGCTGAAGAACTGGGACGGCAATCCCGAGTTCTGGCGCGTGGAGGACGGCTGCATTACCGGTCAGACGACCGAAGAGAAGCCGACCAAAGGCAACACGTTCATCATCTGGCGGGGCGGAGAAACTGGCGACTTCGAACTCACGCTCGACTACAAGATCGTCGGCGGCAATTCGGGTGTTCAATACCGCAGCTTCGAAGTCCCCGATAACAAGTGGGTCGTCGGCGGCTATCAGGCCGACATTGATTCGGGCGACACCTACTCGGGGATCAACTACGGCGAACGCTTCCGTGGCATCCTCGCGAACCGCGGCCAGAAGACCGTGCTGACCGAAGTCGAAGTCGAAAAGAAGGACAAGGAAGGCAACGTCAAGAAGGTCAAAGAGGTCAAGGTGACGGTCGTCGAGAAGCTCGGCGAATCGGCAGACATTCAGGCGAAGATCAAGAAGGAAGACTGGAACAGCTACCACATCATCGCCAAGGGCAACACCTTCGAACACCGGATCAACGGGGTCGTGACCTCGATCTGCACCGACGAGCACCCGGCGTTCCGTAAGACCGGCGTCCTCGCGCTGCAGCTGCACGCCGGTCCGCCGATGAAGGTCCAGTTTAAGAACATCAAGCTCAAGCAGGCACCGGCGACTGCTGTGGTTGCTCCGAAGAAGGTGCTGCTCCTCGCCGGAAACCGCAGCCACGGATTCGGCGCACACGATCACACCGCCGGTTGTGCGCTGCTCGCAAAACTCCTGATTCAATCGGGATTGCCGATTCAGGCCGAGATGCATTCTCTGCAGACGAGTGGCTGGCCGTCCGCAGAGAAGCTCGCCGGAGTCAACTCGATCGTCATCTACAGTGATGGCGGCGGAGGACACCCGTTCAACGCTCACCTCGACGAGCTCAATCAACTCGTTGCCAAAGGGGTCGGCATCGTCTGTATTCACTATGGCGTGGAAACGACCAAGGGACCGAATGGCGATGCGTTCCTGAACTGGACCGGCGGTTACTTCGAACCCCACTGGTCGGTCAATCCGCACTGGACGGCCAACTACAGCAAGTTTCCCGATCATCAGGTGACGCGCGGCGTGCAGCCCTTCAAGATCAACGACGAGTGGTACTACCACATGCGGTTTCGTGAAAAGATGGAAGGCGTGACGCCGCTGCTGACCGATCTTCCGCCGAAGGAATCGCTGAGCCGGGGCGATGGCCCCCACAGTGGAAACCCTGAAGTCCGCAAGGCGGTCCTCGAACGGATGGAGCCGCAGCATATGGCTTGGGCCACGGAAGACTCTGCGACGCATCACCGCGGGTTCGGCTGCTCGGGCGGGCATGTCCACTGGAACTGGGGCCACAACCAGTTCCGCAAGTTCTTTCTGAACGCGATCGTCTGGACCGCCGGACTCGATGTGCCAGTCGATGGCGTCAGTCCGGGCGTCGTCACGATCGACGACATGCTCCAGAATCACGATGAGCCGATTCCTGCCGACTTCAACAAGGCCCGGTATCAGGCGATGTTCGACGAATGGAACGCGGTCGCGGGAAAATAAGCGCGGCCAGCATCAACGCTTGTTGAAGCCCGGCATGGTCCGCCCTGCCGGGCTTTTCGCTTGATGAAGCGACTCTGTAGGGTGGGCTGTGCCCACCGTCTTTGGCTTCTCGCGCCGATCCTGAAGACGATGGTGGGCACAGCCCACCCTACAGATTACGACGAGCACATCCGACACGCGGGATCATCTCCATTCGGTCACTCTGAAACGATTCCCGCCAAGGTTGGGTACTTCCTTCTGAATCTCCTGAGCAAATTCCTACGGAGCATGACGATGTTACGAGTGTACGGACGACTGTGGATCGTACTGGCTGGGTGCCTGACGACGGGCGTTGTCTGGGCGGAAGATGCTCCTGCCGTCCCCAAGGTGGAGACCATCACCTACGCCGAGCGGGGTGACGTACCCCTGCAACTCAACCTGCAGCGACCAACAACCGGCGAAGGTCCCTTCCCCGCGATCGTCTTCATCCACGGTGGCGGGTGGGCCGGGGGCAGTCGCCTGGGTTATCTCGGGCAGCTCAATGAAGCGGCCAAGCGCGGCTATGTCGCCCTGACGATCAGCTATCGTCTCACTCAGCCCGACCCGAAAACCAAAGTCGCCCGGAACCCGTTCCCCGCCCAGATCCACGACTGCAAAGCCGCCATCCGCTGGTTGAAGCAACACGCCAAAGAGTACAACGTCGATCCGAACCGCATCGGCGTGACCGGTGGCTCAGCGGGTGGGCATCTCAGCCTGTTGATTGGATTGACCGACGACAAGGCGGGCCTCGAAGGAGAGGGTGCTGATCCGACGATCTCGACTCGTGTGCAGGCCGTGGTCAACGTCTTCGGCCCGACGGACATGGTCGCCTGCTGCGAGACCAGCCCCGGTGCCAAGCCGATCATCGAATCGTTCCTGGGCGGCACAGCAGCCGACATTCCGGAAGCGTACAAAGTCTCCAGCCCGGTGACCTACGTCTCGGCCGACGATCCCCCGGTCCTCACGCTGCACGGCGATAAGGATGCCCTCGTTCCTCCGTCACAGGCGACGATTCTCGATGAGAAGCTGAAGGCAGCCGGCGGCAAACACACGCTGATCATCATTGAAGGGGCAGGCCACGGCTTTGGCGGTCCCGCAGCCGAGAAAGCGAACAAAGCCACCTGGGACTTCTTCGCAGAACACCTCAAGCCCGGAAAGTAATCCCACCACCATCCAAGCCCGGAGCGCAAGCTCCGGCAGGGCTCCTGCTAACGGCCGATGACCGCTCCCGGTTATCGGCCGCACGGGTCCTGTATCCGCTCATCACGCGGAGCGTGATGGCGACTATGGGGCCTGCAGGCCGATCAGGATCGTCGTTTCCGGCAGGGAGTCGTCACAGTGATGACCGTAGACCTCCAGCGACGGTGAGCTGATGCGCTCGCCGCGCTGCTTCAATTCGGCCATCAGCGTCTGCCATGTCTGCGGCAAGTCCTGATACGGTCCCACGTGGACATGCCGCAGGGATCGTGGCAGCTCAAACTCCAGCGGATGCAGTGCAGCGGGGATCGATGATGGTTCCGGCTGGCGAAGTTCTACGCCGACGAACAACCGGCCTCCGGGAAAATAGACCCAATGGTTGATCCCCGTGGTCGCGATGCCGGCTCCCTTGACGATGGGCCACAGTTCGTTCATCAGGCGTAAGCCGAATTCCCCGTAGCGTTCATCTTCCACCACGCATTCCAGCCCATGCAGCCGGAAGCGAATGGGAACTTCGTGGATCTCCAAGTCCATCAGGAGCCCTTTCGACGTACGGAAGCGGCCTGCCGTTTGGCAGAGGCTTTCTCCGTGTCCTGTTTCACACGGAGCTTCACGATCCGTTCGATCAGCTTCAAGGGGATCGGTTCCTCCAGCGGGAACTGCAGATTCCCCTTCGGTCCGGCATAACGGGCGAGGGCCTGCTCCAGTCGTTGGTCGCCAGCGATCGGTGGATACAACCCGATGTGCTCTTTCCAGGCAGCGAAGTAAACCAGGATGCCATGCTGCCGGAAAGCGGGCATCTGATAGCTGATGACTTCCGTCGCCTCCGGAGCCGCGTGCCGGATCGTGCTGCGCACCTGCTGCAGGATGACTTGCACCTCTGCCGGAAACCGGGCGATGTAGTCATCAATGCTTTGAGGCTTCTGCGAAGCTGCCATCGATACGGCCTGCTGATGGTGAGAAGCACCGCGGTAGAAGGACTGATCGGTATGGATCGGCTGCATAAGACGTGCAGGACATCCGGTGGAAATGGAATTACTTCAGGGTTTGCCGGATCGAAGCGGCGACCTGCTGGCCGAGAAACTCGTAGCCCTTCGCGTTGAAGTGGACGTCGTTGGGATTCTGCATGTCCGCGAGATGCGGGGTGATGGCTGCGAAGAGGTCATCGATCGCCACCTGGTGCTGTTGCATGATCCCGGCCGCGACCTGGTTGCGTTCCACGATGGAGGCTGCAGTCTGCTTGCCATCGGCAGTGTCGGGGATCGGCGTGGTGCTCCCCCAGATCACTCGCGCGCCGGTCTTCTGCAGACGGGCCACGATCTGTTCCAGGCGCTGGGAATAGTCGGCGATCGGCGTGTTCCGGTCGTGAATGCCGAAGTTGAAGTGAATCACATCCCACTTCCCATCACCCAGCCACACATCCAGATGTTTCAAGCCGCTCGCAGTGGGGCCGCAGTTGGCAGGGGCACGGTGCACATTCGCGGTCCCCTTGAGGGCCTGCCGGACCGCCTGGGTATACCCACGGGAGACGGAATCGCCGATCAGCAATACGCGCGGGAGGGTCGGATCATCCTGCACGAAGTCCCACGCATTCGACTTCCCGGCCACTTTCTCCCGCTTGTGGATCGGCAGATAAAAGTTGCCGAGCTGGCTTTGCAGCGTCTTTTCCCAAGCCTGCTGATCGGGAGGCAAGGTCGCGACGAGTGCCTGATACTTCGCTTCGAGTTCCGCTTCAGCCTTCGCCTTCTGTGCAGCCGCTTCGTCTGCATTCGTCGGCTCCGCGGACGAAACCGCCTTCGGCTGAGCGTCGGCTGTTGCGGGGGCTCCCTTCAGCAGCGCAATCAGGTAATCTGTCGGCTTTTCGTGCTTCACGTCCGGGGCATTCGGATAGACGAGCTCGCAGGCCACACCCTTCGCCTTGCAGTGTTCCTGGAGTTTGACGCCAAAGTTAGAAGTATGTGTCGGATCTTTCTGATCCTGTCCGAGTGCGGGAGGACTCGTGAAGGTCAGGTAGACCGGCGGGTCATCGGCCGTGACGAGGGCATACGGCGAGTATTCGGCGATCCAGTCGACGATCTGTTCACGCTCGGCGAGAAACTGTGCGAAGGACGGGCGACCGAAGGCATGTCCGCCGTATTTACTGTTGGGCGTCCACTCTTTCATCTGTTGCGGGTCGAGCGTCGTCTGGGCCCCGATCACCGCGGCACAGAACAGCCGCGTCGATTCACGCGCCACGGAATCGCTGCTCTTGGGGTCAGCCAGGTCATCATGAAAGGCGAGCCACAGACTGGAGCACGCCCCCGCGGAACCGCCGGTCGCTCCGATGCGGACTTTATCGATGTTCCACTCGGCGGCTTTCGAGCGGACGAACTGCAACGCCCGGGCGGCATCGTGCAGCGGGGCTTTCACGGGAGGTTTGACCCCTTCCGCTTCGGCCTGCTTGATGAACCGGTAGTTGATCGCTGCGACCGAAATCCCCTGTTCCAGCAGTCGTGGCAGATCAACGAAGCGGCTCGTGCGGTCTTTGTCGCCGTTCTGCCAGCCACCGCCGTGGATCACAAAGACCAGGGGTGTCGGCTCCGCCGCTTTGGCTTTCCAGAAGTCGAGCACATGCCGCTCGTGTGTTCCATACGCGACGTTTTTGAGCGTCGGTTCGATCGCGACCGGGGCCGCGGCTTGGGCGGCTGCTTTGGTCTTGGGACGCGGTTGTGCATCGTCGGCGGATGTGGATGGTCCTGCAAGACCCGTTGCGAGCAGGCAACCCAGCCAGATCTTCCACGAATTCTTCACGTGCATCGGTTCTCTCCTGCGGTGTCGTCTCGGTTGGAATGGGGAACTGGCGGCGAAGAGGGCGGGCCTCGGGGACACGGCCACACCCTGCAAAGTGGGGTCGTTGAATTACTTCGGGCCCTGCAGTCCCAGCATGGCCTGACCCATCGCTTCGCCGATGAGGTAGTAGGTCTCGGCGTTGGTATTCCAGTGATAACCCTGACCGGATGGCGATTGTTCTTTTTCGCGCCAGAAGGCCCGCGTACCGACGAACGCGACATTCCCTTTGAACTCGGGATGCTCGGCAACGGCGGCCTGGGCTTTCATCAACGACAGCGCCCGCGGATGCACTTCATTCGGGCCGGTCATGCCGGTCTCTGCAATGACGAACGGCAAGCGATCGACGGCAAGGTCTTTGCGCAGATCACGGATGAAGTGCGCCATATTGCTTTCGTACTCCGCGTTGTGCTTGTCGTTGATGCGGTCGTTCCACCCCTGATGCCAGCCGAATCCGGCGAGAACGAATGGACGATCGGCCGCTCCCGGCACCAGTTCCTTGATGTTCGCGAGTGCCGCCTTCGTCAGTGAGAGCGTTTCGCGGTAATACTTGCCGACGATTTTCGGGTCTTCTTTGATCGCGGCGTCGGTCTTTTCGCCCAGCGAGTACGGGACCGGGCCGGCACTCGGCGGACGAAAATCGACCGCGAGACTCTTCCCACCCCAGGCACACTTGATGAGCAGGACCGGTTCCTCGATCGCGTTCCCGACAACCGTGCCGAAACCTAACTCGGGTCCAATCATTTCCGGACGGGCACCATAGCCCACCGTGAGCGGACCGCTTCGCTGGAGATACGTGATGCGAACGTCGTCACGCTGCTTCCATTGACCATCCTGACCCATGAGATGTTGAAACTTGGGAGCGGTGTCCGGGTTCTTCACGAGAAACTCGAGGCTCCCCCGGCCCTCATTCCGCTTCGGATCGGCCGCGACAAAACCGTGGCCCTCCATGTTCGACTGGCCAGCGAGAATGAAGACTTTGATCGGCTTGGCAGTCTCGGCGGCAGGGACACCGATCGGAACAACGATGACTTTGATCGGTTGGGCGGTCTCTTCTGCAGAGACGCCGAATGACAGAGAGAGCAGTGCCGCGAGTAGGATCAGCGTGTGCTTCATGATGTGACCGAAAGGCCTTTCACAGAGGGGAATTCACAGTGTGCGATCACTCGAGTTGTACGAGTTGGAGACAGTGAGAACGTCAGGAGACGATTTCCTTGAGCACCCGTGCGGGAGTCACGCCGGTCAGGCGGAGGTCGAGTCCCTGCGAACGGACACTCAGCTGCTGATGATCGAGACCGAGCTGATGCAGCAGGGTCGCATGGATGTCGCGGACGTGCGTCGGGTGCTCAATGGGACCAAAGCCGAACTCGTCGGTTTGTCCGTAGACCTGACCACCGTGAAAACCGCCCCCGGCGAACCACATCGTGAAGGCGTCAATGTGATGATTGCGACCCGTGGATTCGCGGACTTCGCCCATCGGGGTGCGGCCGAATTCGCCGCCCCACATGACGATCGTGTCGTCAAGCAGGCCCCGCTGTTCCAGATCGAGGACGAGAGCCGCACACGCCCGGTCGATATCTCTGCACTTCTCGGGGAGATGCTTCTCCAGATTCTCCGAGGGGCCGCCGTGATGATCCCAGTTGGTGTCGTACAGCTGCACGAAGCGGACACCCCGTTCGACGAGCCGCCGGGCGAGCAGACAGTTGCGGGCGAAGCTGGTCTCGCGCGGATCTTTGATGCCGTACAGATCAAGCGTCTCCCGCGTTTCCCCGGCCGTGTCCATCAACTCGGGCGCGCTCGTCTGCATCCGGTAGGCCATTTCGTAGGCGTTGATGCGGGTCGCGATTTCGTCATCGCCGGTGATCGCAAGTCGCTGGCGGTTGAGCTGTCCCACCGCATTGACCAGCTCGCGTTGCTGTTGAGTGGAAATCGCTTTGGGGGCGGAGAGGTTGACGATCGGGTCCCCCTGGTTGCGGAGCGGGACCCCTTGATACGTCGTCGGCAGAGCGCCACTGCCCCACAACACCGCCCCACCCCGCGGACCACGCGGGCCACTTTGCAGCACGACAAAGCCCGGCAGATCGTTACTCTCACTCCCCAGGCCATAGGTCACCCACGAGCCGAGACTGGGACGACCGAACAGACCACTCCCGGTATTCATGAAGAGCTTCGCCGGGGCATGATTGAACAGATCGGCCTGACAGGTCGTCACCAGGGTGATCCGATCGAGGATCCCCGCGGTGTGCGGCAGCAGTTCACTGATCCACGTCCCCGTCTCACCCACCTGATGAAAGTTGAACTTCGAGGCAAGCAGGTTGCTACGATGGCTGCTGTCCATAAAGGCAAAGCGTTTGCCGTTCGTGAAGCTCTCCGGGATCGGCTGACCGTTCAACTTCGTGAGCGTCGGCTTATGCTCGAACATGTCGAGTTGCGACGGCCCCCCCGCCATGAAGAGGTAGATGACATTCTTCGCGCGGGGTGGCAGCGGAGGCTGCTTCGCTGCGAGCGGATTCTGCAACGCCGGTGTCGGTGCGGCTGCACTCTGGCGGGCATCGAGCGATGCCAGGGCGATCGAACCGAGTCCGACCCCGCAGCGCTGAAAAAAGTGGCGGCGGGTGGCAGCGAGCAGCGGTGTGGTGGTAGTCATGGAAGTCATTCGCGCGTCACCGTTTCATCGAGATTGAGGAGCGCCCGGGCCGCGTTGAGGGGATCAAGCCGTTCGAGAATTGCCAGCTCTTCCGGTTGCGGCGCACGAGCGGTGCACCGACGGAACGCGACCGTCAGTCCCTCCTTGCGGATGATCTGCTCGAGCGCGGTTGCAAACTCAAAGAAGCTCGCATCGTTCAACAGGGTGAGGGCCTGCAGCGGTGTGTTACTCCGCAGGCGACGGGTGCAGGAACTGAAGCCATCCGGAGCATCAAACACCGTGAGGGCCGGCGGCGGCGATGCTCGATAGACGAACGTGTACAGCCCGCGGCGATAGCGGTCTTCGCCCTGACTGACAGCCCAGACGCGCTTAACCTGACCCAGGCTCATCACACCATCGGGGATGGGGGGATAGACCGGGGGGCCGCCCATTTTGTGCGACAACTTGCCACTGACCGTCAGGGCGACATCCCGCACGATCTCGGCATCGAGCCGTAACCGCCGCTGTCGCGCCAGCCACACATTCTGCGGGTCCTGCTCGCGCAACTCGGCCCGGTCGGCGGAACTCTGACGATACGTCTGCGACGAGACGATCACGCGATGCAGCTCTTTGAGACTCCACTTCTGCTCCATCAGTTCGACGGCCAGCCAGTCGAGCAGTTCCGGATGCGATGGGGGCGTCCCCTGCGTGCCGAAGTCGTTCTCGGTCTCGACGAGACCCCGACCGAAGTACTGCTGCCAGATCCGATTCGCGATCACCCGCGCCGTGAGCGGGTTCTGCGGGCTGACAATCCACCGGGCGAGATCGAGCCGATTGGGCCGCGCTGCGGTCTCTCCCAACGGCGGCAGAACGGCCGGTGTCCCCGGCGTCACCGGATCGGCTGGACGGGTGAAGTCCCCTTTGATGAAGATTGTCGTGGTCCGCGGTGTCGTCCGTTCCTGCAGGACCATCGTCGTCGCGCCCTGATTCAGGAGCACGTCGAGTTCCGCATAGCGATCATTGTCTTCCCGGAACGGACCAACCACACCGACGCTGGCTGCGAACAGGCTGCGATTCTGGGCGAAGTTCCGTTTCTCACGCGGGACTTCCAGTATCTTCTTCAAGGCGGCCGAGAGACTCTTGCGGCTCTCCGGTTTCAGCTCGTTCTCCCACGTCGCGAGTTCCTCAGCGTGGTCGTTCATGTAAGCCGTGAGCCGGGCTTCGACTGCTTTGAACTCCGCGGTGAGGGCTTTGACGTCCGTGCTCTCGTCGAAGACTTTCATCGTCGGCTCTTCCTGATCGTTCAGGAATGCGAAGAGCCGGTAATACTCTCGTTGTTCGATCGGATCGAACTTGTGGTCGTGACACTGGGCACAGCCGATCGTCAGCCCCAGCCAGACCGTCCCGGTCGTCGCGACGCGATCGAAAATGCTGTCGATCCGGAACTGTTCGCGGTCAATCCCCCCTTCCTGGTTAATAGGGGTATTGCGATGAAAGCCGGTGGCGATCTTCTGGTTGTCGGTCGCGGCGGGGAGCAGATCGCCCGCGAGTTGTTCGATCGTGAACTGATCGAACGGCAGGTCGGCATTCAGGGCGGCAATGACCCAGTCGCGGTACTTCCAGATCTGCCGCGGGGCATCGATCGAGTAGCCGTTGCTGTCCGCATACCGGGCCTGATCGAGCCACCATCGACCCCAGCGCTCACCATAATGGGGACTCGCCAGCAACCGCTCGACGAGCGCGTGGTAGGCAGCCTCGGCATCGATCGCATAGGCTGCCAGAAAGGCATCGACTTCTTCAATCGTCGGCGGCAGTCCGATGAGATCGAGCGAGACGCGGCGGATCAACGTCTCCGGCGCAGCGGGTGACGACATTGTCAGTCCGGCGGTCGTCAACCGGGCCTGAATAAACTGATCGATCGCGGCGACCTTTGTGTCCGGCAACGGGGCCTTCTGCGGAGGAAGAAACGCCCAGTGAGCCTCGTACTGCGCACCCTGCTCGATCCAGAGTTTGAGCGTCGCCCGCTGACGGGGAGTCAGCGGCGTCTTGTGCGCGCTGGGTGGCGGCATCACCTCATCCGGGTTCGGGCTGTGAATGCGGGCCCAGAGCATCGACTTCGACACATCGCCCGGCACGATCGCCTGATGCCCATCATGATCGGCGGTCGCCCCGGCAAACGTATCGAGCCGCAAATCGGCTTCACGGTGCTTGGCATCAAAGCCGTGGCAGGCAAAACAATTCTCGGAAAGAATCGGCCGCACTTCCCGATTGAACGAAACCGGCTCAGCCGCACCGACTGCAGCCGCACAGTTCAACCACAGGCCCAGCAGACCGAAGACTCTCAACATGGAGCGACTCTTCCACACGGTGCATTCCACAGGATCACCACCGGGACTCGAAAACCGACCGGCGCATATCGAATCTTCATGATAATCCCCCGGCGACAGATGTGTACCGATTTCGATGGCATCGGGACGGAACAATTGCGTTTTTGACTTGTAGGGTGGGCTGTGCCCACCGTGAACGACAGACTCGTACATCGTTCTTGGATCGATGGTGGGCACAGCCCACCCTACAAATGCGACCTCCCCTCGGTGCAAGTTAATTGCCGGGCGTCCAAAGCGACGCCCGGCTTTTGATGAACCAGCGATCTCTGCGGGGTGTGGAGACAGTTGCCGCGCTGATACGATGGGGGACCCTTCATACCGTGTCGGTTTGTCGATGCTGGCTTCCTGCGGAACACGATCCACCGGAGAGACTCCATGCTGTTGCGTATGACTTCGTTGCTGCTGGCCCTTGTGATGGCGGGCGAGACATCTGCACTGAATGCGGCCCCGCCGAACATCATTCTGATGATGGGGGACGATCATGGCTGGGAAGAGACCGGATACAACGGTCACCCGCATGTGAAGACGCCGGTGCTGGACGAGATCGCCGCGACCGGGTTGAAGTTCGAGCGGTTTTACGCGGCGCATCCGAGTTGCTCGCCGACCCGCGCGAGCTTTCTCACCGGCCGTCATCCGAATCGCATGGGGACCTTCGCCCCCGGCTGGTCGTTCCGTCCGGAAGAAATCACGCTCGCCCAGATCGTGAAGCAGGCGGGCTATCGCTGCGCTCATTTTGGCAAATGGCACGTCGGGACCGTGAAAGCGGGATCACCCCTCAATCCCGGTGCGATGGGTTTTGATGAGTGGCTGTCGCACGACAACTTCTTCGAATTGAATCCGTCACTCTCCCGCAGTGGTGGTCCGCCGCAGGTGTATCCCGGCGAGAGCTCGGAGATCCTGATCCGCGAAACGATGCAGTTCATCAATGCGGCCCGCCAGCAGCAGCCGTTCCTGACCGTCGTCTGGTTCGGCTCGCCGCATGAACCCTACAGCGGTCTCCCGGCTGATCTCGCACTGTACGACGACCTCCCCGCCAAGTACCGCAAAGAAGTCCATCTCACATCCAACGAGACCGGCGGGCCGACGACTCGACCTCAAGGCGAGGTCCTCCGCGAACGCTACGCTGAGATCACCGCGATGGACCGGGCAATCGGCACACTCCGGAAGCACCTCGCTCAACAAGGGCTGCGCGACAACACGCTCCTCTTCTACTGCGGCGATAACGGCACCTCGGCCGACGGAGCCCTCGGACAACCACATCGCGGGGTGAAGAGCACGTTGTACGAAGGGGGGACGCTCGTTCCCGGCCTGATCGAATGGCCGGCTCGCATCCCGAAACCGCGCTCGACAGCTTTCCGTGCCTGCACGAGCGACCTGCTGCCGACGGTCTGTGCGCTCGTTGGTCAACCATTGCCCGCGCGACCGCTCGATGGGTTGGATCTCGGCCCCGTGCTCGACGGCAAGGTGAGTGAGCGACCGCAGCCCCTCTGCTTCTGGGAGTTCCACACCGGGCATCTCACGCCCTCAAAGCTGGAACCCTACCTCGATCCGAAGCTGCAAGAAGGGACCACGCCGCTGGTGAAAAAGATGGGAGGCAAAGCGACCCGCGACTTCACGAATTACCGGCATCCGCCTCTCAGCGAAGAAGACTCCCTCGGTCCGCGCTCGATCATCATCGGGAACAATAAGCTCGTGATCCACGACCGGAAGTCCGAAACCCCGAAGGTCGAACTCTTCAATCTGCAGGCCGACCCCGCGGAGAAAAAGAATCTCGCAGCCCAACAACCCGAGCTGACCCGCGAACTGCAAGGCAAACTCCGCGACTGGCAGGCGTCAGTGCTCAACAGCCTGACGGGCGCGGACTACGCGAAGTGATGTTGCGCGATGAACTTGGTTCACGAAAGCTTGAGGACATCACATGAGACGTTGCGGTTTACTGGTCAGTTGCGTGCTTCTGTTCAACGTGACGTTCGCTGTTGGTGCCGATCGCCCGAACATTCTCTTCATTTACACGGACGACCATTCATATCGCACGCTGTCGTGTTACGAACAGGCCGAACCGTGGGCGCGGACGCCGCACATTGATCGGCTGGCGAGCCGCGGTGTGCGGTTTACGCATGCGTACATTGGCACGTGGTGCATGCCCTCCCGTGTGACGATGCTTACCGGCAAACATCAGTACGGCGCACCGACGATGCGCATGGAAGGGGAGTATCCCGGCAGTGAGTACGACCCGGCCGCGTGTCCCTTCTGGCCCGCGGTCTTTCGTCAGCACGGGTATCACACTGCACAGATCGGCAAGTGGCATTCGGGTCGCGATTCGGGCTACGGGCGCGACTGGGATCATCAGATCGTCTGGAACCGACCCAAGTACCCGGCGAATGCTCCCAACTACTATCACGACCAGTTACTCGAGATCGACGGGGCCGCTCCCCGTGTTGTTCCCGGGTACTCGACCGACAACTATACGCAATGGGCGGTCGACTACATCCACGGGGCCCATCGTGATCCTGCCAAACCCTGGTATCTTTGGCTGTGCTATGGCGGTGTGCATGCCCCTTACACGCCAGCCGAACGGCATCTGAACGATTACCCGGACATCAAGGTTTCGACACCAGCCGATATCTACCCGCCACGAGCAGGGAAGCCGGCATACATGCAGAAGATCGCGGCGTGGGCACCGGGACCGAGCGGCGAACCGGTTCTCAGCGATCAAGCGATCGGCAGCGAAGTCGGCGATGAATTCGAACGCGACCGGGGCCGCACGCTGGCGATGTGGTCGCGACAATATCACCAGGCGGTCCGCGCACTGGACGAAGGCGTTGGTAAGGTGCTGGCAGCCCTCGAAGCATCTGGCCAGTTGAAGAACACGCTGGTCGTCCTCACGTCCGATCAGGGCTATGCCTGGGGCCAGCACGGCTTTCGTGCGAAGCTCGCTCCGTATGACGCCAACATCCGTTCGCCGCTGATCCTCTCGATGCCCGGCACGATTCCGGAAGGGAAAGTCTGTCGCACACCCGTCGGCGGGGCCGATCTGCCGCCGACATTTTTCCGCTTCGCGGGACTGCCACTCCCCTGGACGATGCACGGCCACGATTTGACGCCGCTGCTGCAGCAACCCGACGCCGTCTGGCCACACACGACAATGCTTCCCTTCACGGCTGACAAGTTCGGGGCCGACTGCAACCGCGTCCCGGACCCGCCGGGCAATCGTCACAAGACCGGCATCCCGTGGTATGTGCTGGTCGTGCGGGACCGTTACAAGTACATCCGCACGTTCGAAGCGAACGAGTCGGAAGAACTCTACGACCTGCAGGATGATCCGGAAGAACTGACGAACCTCGCGCTGCTGCCAGAGTCAGCCGACCAGCTGCAGTCGCTCCGCAAAGCAGCCCTCGCAGAGTTGCGCCGGACCGATGCCCGGCTGGTCGACTCGTTACCACCCGTTCGTGAACTTCCCCGCTGACTACTTACCTGCGAGAGATCATGCATCACGCGCTTCCCGGAATCAGGCTGTCGTTCAGCTTCGCACTGCTGGGATTGTGGCTGACCAGCGGGATGGTCGCTGCGGCTGAGAAGCCGAACATCGTGCTCATCATGGCCGACGACTTCGGCTATGAATGCGTCACCGCGAATGGGGGCCAGTCGTACCAGACGCCGCATCTCGATCGACTCGCAGCGGCTGGGATGCGGTTCGAGCAATGTCACGTCCAGCCGCTCTGCACACCAACCCGCGTGCAACTGATGACCGGCCGCTACAACGTACGGAACTATCTCAATTTCGGCACGCTCGTCCGCAATGAAACGACGTTTGCACATCTGCTGAAACAAGCCGGATATGCCACGGGGATCTGCGGGAAGTGGCAGCTCGGACGCGAAACCGACTCGCCCCAGCACTTCGGATTCGATGAATCGCTCCTCTGGCAGCACACACGCCGCCCGCCCCGTTACGCGAACCCCGGTCTCGAACGCAACGGCGTCGAACAGGAGTATCCGGAAGGGAGCTATGGACCACAGCTCGTAAACGACTTCGCGCTCGACTTCATCACCCGACACAAGTCGCAGCCGTTCTTTCTCTATTACCCGATGATCCTCACGCACGACCCGTTCCAGCCGACCCCCGACAGCCCCAACTGGAATCCCACTGCCCGCGGCGAGAACGTCAACCGCAGCGTGAAACACTTCGCGGACATGACGGCGTACATGGACAAGTTGATCGGGCAACTCGATGCAAAACTTGCGGAGGCGGGCATTCGTGAGAACACCCTGCTGATCTTCCTCGGCGACAACGGCACGCACAGCAGTGTCACGAGTCGCTTTCAAGGGACTGATTACCAGGGAGGGAAAGGAACGACGACCCGCCGTGGACAACACGTCCCGCTGATCGTCAGCTGGCCCGCAATGATGCCACGGGGACGGGTGAGCCGCGACCTCATCAGTTCGACCGACTTTCTCCCGACCCTCTGTGACGCAGCGGGCGTGAAAGTCCCGGCGAACGTCGATGGTGTCAGTTTTCTGCCGCAGTTGCGGGGCGAACCGGGGACGCCGCGGGAGTGGCTCTACAGTTGGTATTCTCCGCGACAACAGCAGAACCTGACGGTCCGCGAGTCCGCCTTCGATACACATTACAAGCTGTATCGCACGGGTCAGTTCTTTGACCTGCAGAGCGATCCGGACGAACGGAGACCGCTCGCAACCGAGAACCGTACGGCAGAACAAACCGCCGCCGAGCGCAAGCTCCAAGCCGTTCTAGACCGCTATCGCGACGCGCGGCCGGAGAAACTCGATCGGGAGTTTCAACGGAAGAAGGGGCAGTGATTCTGTGCGGACTGCTCCCCTGCGGGTCATGGCTCAACAGTTGGCGTTATTTCAATCGGTCTTTCAGAGCTGCTTCTGCGAGGGGTTTCGCCTTGGCCATCACGTCGGCCAGCTTAATTGGCACGCCCCCCTGGCGTTTGCTTTCGTCGGCGGCTTCCATGAAGGCGTAGATCTCCAGCGTTTCCGCTTCGCTGACCGGTGGCTCTTTCGTCTTGAAGAACTTCACGATCTCGACGGCGAGCGGACGGTAACCGGCATAGCTGCCGAGCTCGTGGATCCCTTTCTCGGTGTAGGCTTTCCCGCCGTAACCGGCCGAGCCCTGTCGAATGCCGCGGAAGGTCCCCACGCGGCCGTTGGCCCACACACCGACGCAGACATCCAGCCCCGGCGTATGCGTGCGGGCGACGGTTTCACAGCCGGTCCCCATCGTCGTGAAGAGCGACTCCACGCCGTGAATCCCGTACCAGAAGAGATCGGGATGCGTCTTTTCCAGCGAACACGGGCTGTAGGTTTCACACCCGAAGACGGTCCCATACTTCCCCGAGCGGGCTTCGAGTGCTCCCGGTGTGTAGCGCAGCGATGACGAGGAGAAGATCGGCGTCTTGTAGTGTTTCGACGCTTCAAAGATCGCGATCGCATCGCTGAGGCTCCCCGCGATCGGCTTATCAATGAAGCACGGCTTGACCGCCTTCAGCACCGGCAGCACCTGTTCGAGGTGCGGGCGACCATCGTTCGTTTCGAGCAGAACCGCATCGACCAGTTCGAGCAGTGCGGGAATTGAATCAACAATCTCGATCCCCATCTTCTTGTATTCTTCGGTGTATCCCGGCACCCGCGTGGTGCTCGACTCGATATCCGGGCTTCCCTTGGGATACGCTGCGACGACCTTCACCCCGGCGATGTCTTCCGTCGCTTTCGGATCGTTCATCAGCTTGGCAAAGGCGGGGGCGTGCGAGGTATCGAGGCCGATCACCCCAATGCGGATGACTTTCGTCTCGGCCGGTTTCGCTTCAGCGGGCTTGGTTTCCGCTGGTTTCTCTGTGGCCGGTTTGTCGGTGGCGGGTTTGGTCTGCACGGCTTGCGTCACCGCGTTAACGACCGCCGCGACGACATCGGGCTTGCTGGTTGCCTGGGCGAGATTCCACAGACAGACGAGTTTGTCCTGTCCGCCGGTCGCGGCCAGTTTGCCGTCCGCTGAGACGGCAAGGGCAAGGATCTTCTCTTCGTGAACTTCCCCAGTGGCGAAGTCGCTGCCGTCTTCGCGATTCCAGACCTTGAGGAGATTCCCCCCCTGGTTGCGACCACCACCGATGCTGACCACCGTGTCGCCGTTGGCCAGCAGCTGAATCGCGTTGACCGGCCGTTGATGACCAGCGTAAAAGCCCAGGGCTTTTTTTGTTCCGAAGTCATAGACTATCGCCCGTTCATCGAGACCACCGCTGATGAGGTGCTTTCCATCGCGGCTGATGGCGACACAGATGGCCGCTTTCTTGTGATCGGTCCATTGATGCAGCCGCTGACCCGCCCGATCCCACAGGGCGACTTCGCCCCCCTTGGTCGACCGGGTGTCATCTCCAGCCGCAGTTGCGAGAAAGGTTCCATCAGCAGACCATGCGAGGCCCGAAACAGGGTATTCGTGACCGGTCAGCACGACCGCATCGCCCGTCGCAACGGTCCAGAACCGGGCCGTGGTGTCATCGGACGCACTGGCCAGCGTCGTACCGTCCGGCGAGAAGGCGACTGCGGTCACGATGCCGCGATGGCCTTTCAGTTCGCGGACGATCGATCGATCGCTGAGTTTGATGAGCTTCAACTGCTGATACCCGCCGACCGCGAGGAGTTCCCCGTTCGGCGAGTACGCCAGACTGCGGACCTGACCGACCGTGACCGGCAGATCGGTCGCGGTGCCGGTTCCTGAAGTCGGGACGAGTTGAACGACATTCTTTCCGCCGACGGCGAGCGTCTGCCCGTCGGGTGAAAATGCCAGGCTGGTGACCCGGTCTGCAAAGGCTGGCAACTGCCGCTGCGGGGCGAACTCCGCTTTCGCGTCCTTCCCCTGGACCGCTTTGCCGAGGGCTTCCAGTTCGTCTTCTGCACAGGCCGTGGCGACTGTTCCGCAGAGAATCGCGAAGAATCCCAGCGACACGAAAATGCGGGGGCAGGCTCGCAACATTAACTCACTCCTCGGGCGGAAACAGAATGCCTGGTCGGCGCGGACAGCGGGTCCATCAACAGTCAATTATGGGAGAGGCAGGCGGGCATTGCCAGTCGGGGATCAGGGGACAGGGGTCAGTGGACAACGATCAGGGGACAGGGATCAGGGGAAAATCGTCGTTGACCGTGGTGATTCTCTGGCTGTTGGCGGTCCATAGTCCACGGACTGCTCCTCCGCACCGAACCGTTCCCTTGCGGGCGTGTCTGTCCGCGGGTAGAACTGAACGCGCTGCAACAACCGGGCGGTTAACTCAGCGGCTAGAGTGCCATCTTCACACGGTGGAAGTCACTGGTTCGAATCCAGTACCGCCCATTTCCGACGCGGTTCTAACCCCGGCGAATTCAGCAGACCGCTGAATCACCGGGGTTTTTCATGCGCCGTGTTCGACGGTGCGGGACCGACCGTCATGCGGCGGGATGACACCGGTGGGCTGGTGCCCCGGACCGCAGAAAAACTCTCTGTGGGTCAACTGCTGGCGGGAACCGTCGGGGACCAGCGAAACGGTGCGGGCCGTTTGTCGGCGATCGCAGGACCAGCCGCTTTGCTGCCGATCGTTAGAGCAGCCGGCGGAGGTGGCGGAGGCTGGTGGCGTCGAGCGTGCGCGTATCGGGGATCAGGAACCGCACGCCGTCGCTGTCGGCGATCAGTGCGCCGTGCTGGCCGAGCTTTCGCACATCGTCTTCGCTGTCGATGCGGACTTCCGACGAGCCCCGATCGGTCGTCACGCTCCAGGTACACGGCGGCCACGGCCCAGACGAGCGCGTGATCCGTTCAATCCGCGGCACAAACTCACGGGCTGACAGATCCCGCTCGAGCACCGTGCGGACATCGGCCGGGAGTTGCTCCAGCGAAGGAATACACCAGACTTCTTTCCCGTGCTCGCCGAGGAAGGCGATCATCGCGTTGGGAGCCGACCACGGGAAACAGCGGACCGGTTCGACGTCTTCGTGCACGGTCCCATCGGGGAGCGTCAGGATCAAGCGCCCCAACGCATCCTGATGTAATCGAATCGCAGCAGCCGTCGTCGTCACACGAATTCCACCGGAGTCATCATCATCATTCTCTGAAGAAGCCCAGCCATTCCGATGGCTGGGTGTGCGATGAAGAGACCCAGCCATGGCGATGGCTGGGCGTCTGTTAGGCCTTCATCGGGTTCGAATCCGCGGTCGGATTCGCGAGGGCGATTTGATTGAGGTGGTGCTCGACCCACTCCATCGCCGCGTGCACCTGATCGACCTGAATCACCACGAGGTCACCCGGTTGCATCAGGTCGAGAGTCATCTCAATCGCCTTCCGTTCCCCTTCATGACATTCCAGGCACTGCTTCACTCGGGATGTCGGCTTCACTCCCTGTTGCAGCAGTTTCGCGATTTCGCCTGGCTGACGGCCGCGGGCACTGAAGTCCTGGAACATGACCCACACGTCAAAGGCGTCCGCGACGAGTTCGCCCTGTGCGATGATGTCCTGATTGCGGCGGTCACCCGTGGCGGTGTAGAGGATCACGCGCCGCTCGGCCGGGAAATTGGCCAGCCCGTCGATGAGGGCCTTCAACGCGGAGACGTTGTGACCGTAATCGAGCACGATCGTGGCTTCGCGGAAGTTGATCACATTGAAGCGACCGGGAGCCTTCGTCGGGTTGGCCGAGAACGTTTCGAGGGCATGGCGGATGATCTGGAACGGAACGCCGAGCGTCCACGCAGCCGCAGCGGCCGACATCGCATTCTCGACCTGGAAGCCGATCGCCCCCCCCATCGTCATCGGCACGGCGGCGAGGTCAGCGATCTTCGCTTCCCACGAGCCTTCCGCAGCCATGATCGCGTTGTCGCGGACAAAGACGACCTTCTCACCCTTCGCCCGGTGTGCAGCGAGGGCCGGTTGTTCGGGGGAACGGGCGAAGTACAGGACTTTGCCGGGGCAGTAGTTGGCCATCGCCACGCAGAGTGGGTCAGCGGCGTTGAGCACGCCGTAGCCGTTCGGAGCCACGTTCTCAACGATCACCCGTTTGACGCGGGCAAGCTGCTCGACGGTGTCGATCCCCATCAGCCCGAGATGATCGCCATCGCCGATCATGGTGACGATCGCGGCGTCGCAGTGATCGAAACCAAGCCCTTCGCGGAGGATGCCGCCGCGGGCGGTCTCGAAGGCTGCTGCTTCGACGACCGGGTTCGCCAGGACCATGCGGGCGCTTTGTGGTCCGCTGCAGTCGCCATCGTCGATCCGGCGGTCATCGATGTAGATGCCGTCGGTGCTGGTCAGACCGGTCTTCTTGCCCCAGCAGCGGAGAATGTGGGCACTCAATCGCGTGGTCGTCGTCTTACCGTTCACTCCGGTGACCGCGATGACCGGCACACGGCCCGAACCGTTGTTCGGGAACATCATATTGACGATTGCTTCGCCGACCGCGCGACCCTGACCGAATGACGGTTCCAGATGCATCCGCAGGCCGGGGGCCGCGTTGATCTCGATGATCACGCCCCCCTGTTGTTCAAGCGGGCGGCTGATGTCCTGAGCGATCACATCGACCCCGGCGATATCGAGGCCGACCATCCGCACACCATCGATCACACGGGCCGCAACCTCGGGATGGACCAGGTCGGTCACATCGGCAGCGGAGCCACCCGTGCTGAGGTTCGCGTTGCGACGCAACAGCACGATCTGACCGGCCGCGGGGACCGAAGACGGGACCAGACCCTGCTCGGTGAGGACTCCGATCGCGATGGCATCGAGCGGAATCTTGCTGAGCGACGTCGCATGATGTTCGCCGCGACGCGGATCCTTGTTCACTTCTTCGACGAGTTCAGCAATCGTCCGCCGTCCATCGCCAATGACCTGCGGCGGTTCCCGACGGGCAGCAGCCACGAGCTTGTTGCCGATCACCAGCAAACGATAGTCGGCCCCGAAGGCGTACTTCTCGACGATCACTTCCTCGCTGCGGGCGACCGCGGCAGCGTAACCGGCGAGCACTTGTTCGCGGGTGTGCAGATTGACCGCCACGCCGCGGCCCTGGTTGCCGTCTTTCGGCTTCACCACCACGGGGACGCCGATTTCCTGGGCGGCCACCCAGGCATCGTCGCCATCGGTCACTGCACGACCGCGCGGCACCGGCACGCCGATCGACTGCAGCAACTGCTTCGTCAGGTCCTTGTCCTGGACGATCGCTTCCGAGACCGCCGACGTGCGATCGGTCGCCGCGGCGAGAATCCGGTGCTGCTTCGCACCGTGTCCGAGTTGGACGAGGCTTTCTTCGTTCAGGCGGCGGAACGGAATGCCACGGCGGATCGCCGCCTGCACGATCGAGTTCGTGCTCGGTCCCAGCCGCAGTTCCTGATCGCGGTCGCGGAGCTCTTCGACCTGCTTGTCGAGATCGAGCGGCTGACCGTTGCGGACAGCGCTGACGAGCGCGGTCACGATTTCCACGGCTTTCTTGCCGACTTTTTCTTCCCGGTACTGGATCGCCAGCTTGAACAATCCGGGAAGATGCCCTTCCGAAACCCGCACGAACGAAACTTCCGAACCGGCCATGGCCTGCACGACGGCCACGGAACGGGCGATGAGTTCTGCCACCGCCAGACCAGGCGAACGGGGCAGCGCGATCAGCCCTGCATCGCTACTGGCATCGCCTCCGAGCGGCGTCATCAGTCGCGGCAGGCGCTGCACGAGCGCGCCACGGAACTGATCGACTTCGGTATGCGACCAGGTGGTGTAAGGGGTGAGGTCGAGCCAGAGTTCGAGAACCGTCGCCTGGGTCCAGACATTGGGACCGCGAAGGACGCGCAAGTTCTTGATATCCATTTCCGTCTTTCTCTGCCTTGTCGGACGTCACCGGGAACCATTCACGCGCGACAGCCGGAGTAGCTGTCCTGCTCAGGCCTGCTGAGCACTTGGCGTCTGCGAAGGGCGGGTTGGAACTCGGTGTTGGTGAAGGCCTTCATTCAGTGTGGTTCGCAACCGTCTTCGTTGCGACCGGGGTGTCAGGTCACATGAGAATTGTCAGAGCGGATGATCTGGTTTCAGGCCACCGTTTTTCAGGCCACAGAGGCCGCAGGATGGGATTCATTACTTTCAGCGGATTCCAACCCTAACAGGGCATGGACTTTCCGCAACGTGCGTGGAATGGTGTTCGTCTGCACGACGAGTACTTCGCCTCGGCCCAGAGAGCGCCAGGCTTGCTCAACGGCTGTCCCCCAGTCGGGGATGTCACGAATCTCCTGGGTGCGCGGAGCAGCGAGCAATCCCTGCCGCAGCCAATGCACCACCTCGCCCGGCGGGCGCTCGGACCCGCCATCGATCTCACACAAGTAGACGCGGTCGAATGTGGTTCCTAACAAGGCCCCTTGCGCCTGAATATCTTCTGAACGTCGATCGGACTCCGCGGAGTAGACCACCGACCGACCGGTATGCGGAAACCGATCGAGGGCTTGGCTCAACGCCGCCAGCGCCGAGGAATTCCGGCCATCCATCACCAGGAGCGTTTTTCCGGCCCCTTCCATCACACTCAGGCGGCAGGGGTTATCGACCAGGTTCCCCTGAAACGACAGAAGCCCTTGCTGAATCACCGCTTGTGGTACGCCCAAATGCCACGCTGCCGCCGCTGCCGCCAGCACGTTTTCGATCTGGAACGGCACTCGACCCCGTTGCGTACACGGGATTTCTTCCGCAGCGATCACCGGGCGTTCGTCGGCCCCTTCGCAGAGGACGATCTGCCCGTCTTTGAGGATGACCGCCCGTTTCCCGTTTTTTCGATGCTCAACGATCAATGGATTCGCGGGATCGAGCGCGAAGAAAATCACGCTTCCCGCTGATAATTTCGCCATGTCGGCGACGAGCGGGTCGGCTGCGTTCAATACCGCCGTGCCAGTTGGCAGCACCACGTCGACCCCGCACCGCTTCACTTTGTACATCTGCTCCGGGGTGTGCAGGTCCGACTGTCCGAGGTGGTCCGCGTCAGCGATGTTGGTCACGATCGCCACGTCGCACTTATCGAAGCCCAGCCCTTCCCGCAGAATCCCGCCGCGGGCACACTCGAACACCGCGGCATCGACCACGGGGTTCAGCAGCACACTCCGGGCGCTCCGGGGACCAGCACAATCTCCGATTTCTATCGTTCGACCATCCACAAAAATCCCGTCGGTGCACGTCATGCCGACGTGTTTCCCCGCGGATTTCAGGATCGCCGTGACGAGCCGCGTCGTCGTCGTCTTTCCGTTGGTTCCGGTCACACAGACGATCGGCACCCGACCGGTTTCCCCTTCGGGAAATAACGTGCCGACGATCGCCTCGCCGACCGGTCGTGGTTGACCGACCTGCGGTCGCAGATGCGGCAGCAGACCCGGACCGGCGTTCACTTCGACAAACCGGCCCCCCTGCGTTTCCAGCGGCTGTGAAATGTCCTGCACCACCAGATCCAGCCCGGCAATGTCGAGTCCGACCACCTTGGCTGCAAAGACCGCGTGTTCCGCAGTCGACGGATGCACGAGATCGGTGCAGTCTTCCGACAGGTTGTCGTTCCGCCGGACCAGCACGCGGCGATCGGCGGCGACAACATCGGTCGATCCGATTTCCTGCCGCTTGAGTTCCGCCAGCGTGATCGCATCGATCGCCACCGGATTCAGCGGGCAGTCTTCCGTTTCACCACGACGAGGATCGGAGTTCACCTGCAACTCGATCAATTCCGCGACCGTGTGCCGACCATCGCCGACGACTGTGACTGCTTCGCCGCGGGCGGCCGCGATCAATTTGCCGCCGATGACCAGCAAGCGATGTTCGATCCCGGGGGCGAACTCCTCGACAATGACGCCCGAGCCTTCATTCAGGGCCGCGGTGTAGGCGGTTTTGATGAGCGTTTCGTCGGTGAGGTCCATGAAGACGCCGCGGCCGTGGTTGGCATCGAGCGGCTTGACGACGACCGGCCCGTCGATCGATTGGGCTGCGTCCCACGCATCTTCCGGGCTGTCGACCAGCCGACCCTGTGGGACCGGAACCCCAGCTGAGCGGAGCATCGACTTCGTCAGGTCTTTGTCCTGAGCGATCGACTCCGCGATGGCGCTGGTTTGATCGGTTTCCGCCGTCCAGATGCGGCGCTGTTTCACGCCGAAGCCGAGTTGCACCAGGCTCCCGGCATTCAGTCGGCGGGAAGGAATATTGCGTTGTTTCGCAGCATTGACGATCGCTGCCGTCGAGGGACCGAGGCAGACTTTGTCGACCAGTTCGCGCAGGACTTTGAGTTCCGCGTCGACATCGAACGGCAGATCGTAGACCGCCGCCAGACACAACCGGAAGCCGGCATCGAGACAGGCCCGGCCGACGGCCTCTTCCTGATACTCGATCGCAACCTTATAAACACCTTCGACTTCCGACTCGCGTGCCCGACCGAATCCGGACGGCGTTCCCGCCCGGTCCTGCAATTCGAGCGTCACGTGTTCCAGGATGTGCGCGAGGTAAGTCCCGCGTCGCAGACGGACGAAGAAGCCCCCGCGCTCGCCGACGCTGCACCGGTGCTCGACCAGTCCCGGCAGCCACGCCATCAGCCGATCATTAAACCCCGGAAGGACTTCCGACGGCGAGTCGCGCAACGGACCGAGGTCGATCCAGACTTCCAGCACGGGACGACGCAGCCAGATGTTCGGTCCGCGCAGTGCTCGGATTTCGAGGATTTTCATCGGGTGGAAGTTCCAGGCGAGGGACCGACGTTGTCGCTGGTCGTCCGGCGCGGCACTCGGGCGATCGTCGTAATCCGTTTCATCGACGTTCTTTAGGAACGAAGTTCACGGAATCCGGAGAAGTGCTGCAGCGCGGTCGACAGGTGGGAGGCAATCACGGCAGGGGAGACCGAGGCACGTCGAGGGACCCCGCGGGCAGGGATATGGACGTGGGACGGGCCGGACATCCTGTCTAACCAAGTCTGCCCATTATTACGGCAGTCGGACGGGGAATCCATGACAAATTCCGCGCGGAGTCCGAACGGACTCAACTCGATTCCCCGGGGCGCAACAATCGCTCCGGCAAGGCCCGCCGCTGCAGCCGGAAAAGTTCGCCACAGTCGACCGGGCTGTGCCAACACCATGGATTGGAGTTGGAGTTCAGGCTTTAGCCTGTCTGCTATAGCCTAGAGCGCCCTGCGCTTACCCCTGGCGCGATCTGGGAGGCTTAAGTAGACTGCTGAACTTCTTGAAGGGAGTTGGGCATGTCGAAGACGAAGTCGTTGGTGGTGCGGACGAAGCCGAAGCCGAGTCGTGAAGAGATCCTCGGGTTGTACGATCAAGGTCTTGGAACGACCGAGGTCTGCCAACAGTTGGAGATCGGCCTGCTTGGAGCAGCGGCAGGTCAAGCGAGGCAGCGCGCGAACATGGCAAGACCGCAGATGCCACCACCGGCAACCCGCGAGCCGGAGTGGAAACCGCTGGTCCCGCAGATTCAAGCGGCGATCGCGGCCCAGCCCGACCTGACGCTCGATGAATTGAAGTTCGAGTTGGGGACGACGTTTTGCATCCCGGCACGCTCTGGCGCGCTGAAGAAGTTGAGCTGACCTTGAAAAAAAGTCCGGAGAGCGGCCGAGCAGGATCGGCCGGACGTCGCGCCGAGGCGGCTGCGTGGGCGGTGACGCAGGCCGGGCTGCCGCCGGTGCTGTTGTTTCTCGATGAATTCGGGGCGAAAACGAACCTCGTGCGGACGCATGGACGATCACCTCGGGACGCGGTTGGTGGCCAAGGTTCCGCATGGTCACTGGAAGTCGACCACGTTCGTCGGCGGTGCCAGGCGTATGGCTGGGTCGCACCGCTGGTGATCGACGGCACTCACCGGCGACTTGTTGCAAGGCACGTCGAGCAGCATCCTCGCCCGCACCAGCAGGCGGGACGTGCTGATCCTGGACAATCTGGCGTGTCACAAGGTGGCCGGGGTCCAGGCGCCGCCGTGCAGCCGGTGCCGACGTGTTGTACTTGCCGCCGTACAGTCCCGACTTCAATCCGATCGAACAAGCCAGCAAGCTGAAGAAGCGCTGTTGCGAAGCGCCGCCCCCAGAACCATGAACGCGCTCTGGAAAGCCTGCGGCGAAGAACTCGAAAAGTTCACCCCCACCGAGTTCAAGAACTACCTCAACAACTCCGGCTACCACTACAAATAGGCGCAACGCGCTCTAAAGGCTGGACTCCAACCCGAAAACCGTTCTCAGACAAATTGTTCGGCTGTGCCGACTCTCGTTCATACGAGGGAGTGCCACTTGGTAACTGCGAAGCACGTCGTCTCAAGACACGCTTGCCCCAAGCTGCAAGCATGCCACCCACGTCGAAGCCCGGCATGGTCTTCCCTGCCGGGCTTCTGCCTTTCGGTCGGCTCACAGCGTGCTGACACCGGAACGATGCGGTCTGTTGGATTCGCGCTCGGGGGACTCCGAAAGGCAAAAGCCCGGCGTCCAGAGCGACGCCGGGCTTTGACTCGTGATCCCAACTGATCGTGATCTTACGGCCTTGATCAGGGGCCTGTTCGGTCTGACCTTCTGACCTCTGTTACGCACTCAGCCAGCCCTTCACCATCGGGATCACCGAAAGTTGCAATGCCTGAATCGTGAAGTAGCCGAAGAAGGCGGCGGCCCAGACGATCGCCACGAACCGGACCGGCCCGATTGCCAGTTTCCGCGGCAGGATCTTGCTGTTCATGTAGAGCAGCAGCACCGAGTAGAGGAACATCACTCCCCCATTCAACGCCGCAGAAAGATTCAACAGCAGCGTTGGCTCTTCCGAGAGGAAGTAGAGAATCACCACCCCCAGAACGATCTCGCTCCACAGGAACAGGAAGTAGAGCCGACTCATCGACCAGTTCGCGTTTTCGCGGAGCAGGTTGACCTTCACAATGTCAGCACAGACGCGGGCGACGCAGTCGAGGATTCCCAACTCGGTCGTCAGGAGCAGGGCCATCCCCGCGAGCAGAAAACACCACTGCAATGCGGCCCCACCGGGATAGTTCCGCAGCAACTCACCCTGCGCCCAGATGAAATCAAATCCCTTCCCCAGGTTCTGCGCTTCAGGACGCAACGCACCGGTCGCGTCGTAGAGCAGTGAGTACGTAATCATCGCCAGCAGGAACAGGGTCACGCAGCAAGTCATCAGAAAGCTGAAGAAGTGCTCGATGTTCGCTGCCCGCCACCAGCGTTCCCAGCGATGGAGATTCTCCCGCGTATGATGAAAGTGGTAGCCGGTCTCTTCGACCGTTTCTTCACGACCGGTCAGCGGGCTGGTGATGCGGCCGACATACTTCCCCATCCCATAGCCTTTGTCCTTGATGTAGTTGCTCTGGCCGAGGTTCAGCGCTCCCCCTGCTCCAGCGAAGGCGAGCGCCCCCAGCAACTGCATCATCGACAGGCCCGTCGTCTTCGGATCGGGCATCCCCCCATAGTTCACCAGCCCCCAGGCGAGGCCGCTGAGTGCATCCCAGCGGATGGTGATCACCCCGACGATGACGACCATCACGATGATCATCCCGACCAGCCACGATTCCAGCTTTTCAACGGTGTTATAGACGACCGGTCCCGCCGTCAGGATCAGGCCGCAGGCGATCAGGCCCAGCATCGCGATCTCGCGCACGTAGTACGCTTCATGCGTGATCCGTCCGCCGATCTCGACCGTGCGGGGACCGAAGACCAGCCAGCTCCCGATCTGAGCGGCCCCCGTTGACCAGCCGGGAAAGACATACGGGACCGTCAGGAAGATCAGGAAGATATACGACCAGTGCCGACTGAGCCGACAGAACCCGGTGACCGTGCTTTCCCCGGTCAACAGCGTCCAGCGTTCGATTTCCAGGTTGATGAAATACTGCGTGAGGATCCCCAGGAACGCGGCCCACAGAAAGACAAAGCCCGATTTGGAAACGATGTGCGGCCAGAGGATGAACTCCCCCGAGCCGAGCGCCAGCCCCGCCAGAATGATGCTCGGGCCGACCATCTGCTTCCATGGCACCGGTTCGGGCATCTCCCGATACCGCAACGGCGGGAGATGCTGATGCGGGATCACGTCATCGGGAACGTACTCTTCAGTCGTCGTCATGGTGTGATGGTCTTGCCTAGCCCGGAGCGCAAACTCCGGATGAATCAGGGTCTCAAACAGTCATCCGGAGCTTGCGCTCCGGGCTAGGGAAAGCGGTCTCACTTCCCGACGCAATACAGCCATTCCTGACGTTTGCCGTCGACCTGGTCGGCGACGCGGGCGTAGATCCGGCTGCCGCAGATCGTGGGCGTGGCGAACGCTTCTGTTCCCAGAAGATTCGCCCCCAACTGCTCGAATTTTTCGGGCGACGCTTTCCAGATCACGGTCCGCCCCGACTCATCGGTCGCAAACAGCTTGTCACCCTGCAACACCACCGAGCCACTGAACGTCCCGCCGATGCGTTCTTTCCACTGCTCGGCTCCGGTATCGGCCTTCCAGCAGACCGCCACGCCCGCATCGAGGACCGCATACAGATAGCCGTCCTTGATGACCATCGAGGGGACATAGACCCGCGAGGAACTTTCCCACGCGACCTTTGCGGAACCATCGGCCTTGATCGCAGCGACGTGGTTCTTCGGATAGCCGCCTGTCGTGTAGATCAGTTGGCCATCGGTGATCGTGCTGGTGACGCATTCTTCCGTCGAACCAGCCGTCTCCCACAGTGTTTTCCCGGTCAGCGGATCGAGTCCCTGTACCAGGTTGCAGCCGATCATCACGACCTGATCCCGACCAGCGACATGCAGGACCGTCGGCGAACAGTAGTTCGGCAGCTTCGGTCGCGGGTTCGACCAGACGACTTCACCGTTCGTGCGGTTCAACCCCGCAACGCGCCCTGCTCCCCCTTTACTATCCGCCGAGACGAGGACCAGCGGCCCGTACACAATCGGAGATGAACCGAAGCCCTGATGGTTCACAAAGTCCGCGACTTTCGTCTGCCACAGAATTTTCCCCGACAGCGAGAGAGCTGTCGTCCAGATGGCATCGTGATTCAGAAAATTGATGAAGAGCCGTTCGCCATCACAGGCGACACTCGCGGAAGCGTGCGAACTCTTCGCGTTGCCTTTCTTGTCGAAATGACCCTGATGGACCGGCGTCCGCCAGAGCTCTTTGCCGGTCGAGCGATCGAAGCAGAGGACCGACTGGATTTCCTGGTCGACCTCAGCCGTGGCGAGATACACAGAATTGCCGACCACCGTCGGCGAACCATGCCCGCGTCCGGGAACCGCGACCTTCCACTTCACGTGTTCCGATTCACTCCAGGTGAGTGGTGGTGACTGATCAGCCGCTGCGACTCCGGTTCCTTGGAGACCACGCCAACCGGGCCAGTCCGCCTTGTCGAACGGAAACACCGGCTCCACGGCCAGCGCAGTACCACCGACGAAGACCATGGTCACCAGGACCAGACATCTGCGCATCCACACCATGACAGAGCATCCACAGAAGTTCGAGAATCGTGAAGGTCCCAAGGCTACCCGATGCCAGGGGGTTTTGGGAATTCTTCGCGATGTTCACACGCAGTCAGTTCTGTAGGGTGGGCTGTGCCCACCGTCATTCTTGAAGCGCGCGAGAGAGTGCAAGACGGTGGGCACAGCCCACCCTGCAATGACGCGTTCGCACGCGTGCTTTGACCTTCAGAGTGCGTCGAAGCGTGCCAGCAGGTCGCGGGCGAAACGGGCGAGTGACCAGCGTTCGTCGGCGATCACGCGGGCGGTGTGACTCCAGGCTTGGCGCGTCTGCGGGTCTTGCAGGCGGTCGATGGCGGCGTGGACTTCCTCGATGGTCTGGCAGAGCGCACCGCTGTCGTCTGCGAGTTGTTCGATGAAGCCGCCTGCTCGATCGACGATTGGAATGCAACCCGCGCGCATCGCTTCCGCAGCCGTGCGGCCGAACGATTCCATCACCAGCGGATTGTGATAGACCAGCGCATCCCAAGTCCACAACCGCGACCGTGCTGACCAACTCGCGGGAAAGAAGTGACAACGTCCTGCAACCGCTCGCGACCATCGAGCCTGCAGGTCGGTCGGACAACCAACGAACTCCCAGCGGACATTGGGAGCCGCCGCCGTGATCGCTGCACACCGGTCCGCGGCGGCCTCCGGCCATTTCTTCGCGATCGGCGTGCAGATCCGTCCCAGCACCAGTTCGCGCACTCTCGCTGAATCATCTCGAAGACCATCAGTCTGCGGCGGTCGGGGCACAGCCTGCCACAGGACACTCGACCGGGGCAACCCGAGTTGATCGGCCAGCCACTGCGAACAGACGACATGGCCGCTCCCGGTGGCCAGTCCGCGGGCGGCCGAATGTTGATAGACCAGCGTCCGCCGCGGGAGATCGGCTGCGATTCTCTGGGCAGGCGTGTTGTGCAGCAGGAGCACATCGGGACGGAGTTGCTGCAACAGCTGATTGGTCAATCGCGGTGCGACGAGGCACGTCACCGGGGCAAACCCCGCTCGTGTTTCCTCCGTCGGTGTGGAGGGAAAGACGACGGTGTGCTCGAAGCCCGGCAGGGCCCGCATGACAGTCCACGCACACGCGCCCGTCCCGCCGGTCAATTGTCCGACGTTGCACATCTGCACGAGCCGTGGTGGTCGCATAACGGGGTGACCCTCTTCCGATGAAGCCGCAGTCCGTTCCGCGTGAGGATCGATGGCGGTGTGTCTCGAAACGGCGACCAGCCTGTTGAAATGTCTCGCGGTCCACAGACAAGACTGGCTGTGCCACCCAAGACCTCAGAAAGCCTTGCCTTTCGGTGGGACCGACATTCCTGTCGGTCTGTTTTTCATCAGGCGGTTACCCCACTTCGGCAGGGGCAACAAACGCCGACGCGAACTTCTCAACGGGGGACCAGCCCTCTTCCTCGACCTGCACTACAGGACCTGCGGGTGTTGTGCGCGAGATTGTTCCTGGTGACCACAACGGGGGCTTCACATCACGCATCGGTCCCAAAGTAGTCGACCAGCGCTGCACCTGCTGGGTATACAAGCCGCGCGTCGGTTCCGATGCAGGAGTCCCCACCGCCTGGGTGATGTGATCACACGCTTCCGCCACCGTCTGAAACGGGAAGTAATCGTTGAGGCGACTCTCCGGTGTCACCGAGATCAATTCCATTCCATGCTGCACCAGGCAGGCCCGCGACAGTCGTAACGCCTGCACGATACGGAAATAGTGCTGATCGGTCTGGATCGCTGCTGCGAAGGGCTTCGCCTCATCAAAGTGATACTGAGTCGGCCCGTCGACTTGCGCCAGTGCTTGCTGTGAGAGTCCTTTCGTGCGACAGCGCTGTACGAATTCCGCGAGCGTCTCCAGAGGATGCGCATCGAGACCCCGTGACTTGGCCAGTTCGATTTGTGCCGCCGAGGGTTGCACGCGGAGTTCGCAACCAGCGAGCAGGACCCGGCGAAAACCGAGTCGATACAGAATGTCGATCGACTGGACCAGCGAGTCGGCCCAGTCGAGAATGCCCGTCGCCTGCTGATCGAGCATCCTGGCAAACGGTCGACCCGAGTCCCGATCAAAGTGCAGCACGCCGGGTGACTCGCAGACCTTGAACGTCGTTTCCGGGACCAGGTCCATCGCCCGCCGCCGATGGACAAACTTGAGGATCCCCGGATCGAGATAGATCGACCGATGAAACCGCACGGTCGGATCATACGCAGTCCAGAAGTTCGGCCGCAGCAGGCGGGCTCCACCGAGGTTGATCGCCATCTTCGGAGCCGGACTCGCTGCGATCGCAGCGACATCCAGCGTGGCGAGTGAGGGACCGCCACCGATCAACCAGCACGTCGATGCCTGCGGCCCGGCATACAACCCTTCCAGTTGCACAGGCAGGCGGTCCTGATCGGTATTCATGCGATAGAAGAAACTCATGAGCGGCCGACCTTTCGCGATCATTCCTCAATGACGTAATCGGGACACGTCACACAGACTGCGACACCGTGACGACTCTCATCGGCCAGCGTGCAACATCCGTGGACTGCGCAGCGACGCAGCCACTTCCGCGGACAGCGACAGGGAGTCCCCGATGCATCGGTCTGACTCAGAATTGGACCCAGTTCTGCGCAGGGTTGTGTCCGCCACGGTCGCTGGCCAGGTGATGGGATCGCCACGATCGGTTGATCCGCGTAGACGCACGTCGCACAGCTCGCGGCCGTAATCCCCGCGGGTGCCCAGACGCGCGGGTGATGGCAAGTTCGTCGAGTGGCCTGCGCATCCCCCGCTCGATGTCGGCAGACAGGCCATGCGATGACTTTCAGACCGGTGTCAGCGTCACTTGCGTCGGCCATGTTTGGCAGTCTCCCGTGTGACTCTGGATTGCCAGTGTGTTCTCACCCAGACACTCCCAGACCTGCGTGGGGACCCAGGTCGCGACCACGTCATTGTCGATCTTCGCCAGCAACTGGGGACCGGAGACTTCCAGGAAAAAGACGAGCGAAGCCGGACCGCAGTCCGAGGTGGAACCGAGATCAATCACCCACGAACAGTTGCCGAACGCGCCCGTCAACGTGAGATCGTGCGTTCCATTAAAGAGCGCACAACCCGTACAACTCCCGGTCGCCGTCCCGCTGATCGTCACACGCCAGGTCGTCGGGACCGCTTCGCATTCGGGACAACCAGGATCAGTTGCGGCTCCCGTCCAACTGCTCTGACTGTCGCTCCCGCTGGAACTGAAGCCGCTCCCTGAGCCGAACTCGCTGGTGACGACTCCACTGGAAGTTGGTCCCGCTGCACTGGAACTCGTCGTACCGCTGTCGCTGCTCAGGATTGACGAATTCATGCTTGATAACGAACCGGTCGTCCCCGATTCACTACCTCTGGAGGTGACATCGCTCAGGCTGGTGAAGCCACTGTCACTCCCGAAGGAACTCGTCAGGCCGCTGCTCGCCAGCGAGGTCAGAGCCGACGTTGCGAACGAACCGAGCTCGCTGGTCACCAGATCGCTAGTCGACAGGAGCGACTCATGATCGGACGTCATCAGTGCGGATGAAGAGAGCACAGGCGATGTCGCCGCGGAGGACGTCAGCGCGGACGACGTGACATCCGAGGTCAGTGCCTCCGAGGACGTCGCCAACGAACCGGACGGGAAGTCGGTGGAATCGCCGCCGCCCGATCCGCCGGGTCCAAGCGTGAGAGTGATGGGACCTCCACCGCCACCCAGGCCGACATCGCTCGACGCGGGAGACCGCAGGATTGGAAAGCGTTCATCGTGCGGCGGCTCGGGCCAGTGCGTGCGGGGATCATCGGGACCAACGGTCATCCGCAATCGCGGCGCTGCATCAAACTGTACGCGGACCGTTTCCACGTTGGCCACGATCAGTCGTGTGCCCTCTCGATTGACGACTTCCACCGGTCCCAGCCACGGCCGTGGACAGACCGACTGGTTCGGTATCTCCAGGTCGTAGCCTTTCGTGGGCACGGCATAGATGCGGAAGAACTCGCGCAGGAACTGCCGCGAATCTTCTGGTGTCCGCAGCCACGGGACCCACAGGCGAATCCGTCGTTCGCCGTACTGCGTGATGCTGTCGGGCTGACGGTAACTGCCACGCCAGCGCACGGCTCCGGTCACCGCACTGTCAAGTTCCGGCTGAGCATAGATGTAGCCGCCAGTCAGCAGGACCCGGTTGTAAAGGTACGCCCGTTCCTGCGTCTCGACCAGGCGGCTGAGATCGACCCCTTCCTGATAACTGGCAATCGCCGTCGTCCGTGGTTGCAGCAGGAAGAACTGGCCCTGTTCGTTCACCCCCCACGCGGCGTTCTTCAATCGCAACGCGAGGTCTTTCAGAATCGAACGGACCGTCTCTTCCCCATTGAACTTCAAGCTGACAAATTCCGCTGCAAATGGGGCATCTTCCAGTAACGACTCATCGAGCGTGATGTGCGTGGCGGGCAGGACGTATTGATCGAGCAGCAACCGGATCGCTGCTTCCGGACGATCGACCGTGTCGCGCGACTCGCGGTCATAATCGGGATCGCCGGGGAACCGGTCGGAGCGACTGTAGCGATGCGGCGGCTTTCCATCCGCTTCGAGATCAAACCCGCCGGGATAGACTTCGCCAAGTTCAACGCCCATCCCTTCCAGCCGCAGCGTGACACCGCCAGGACTCTTCGCCACCCGCTGTTCAATCCGCCCGAGATACCAGCGATCGCCGTCGTCATACTCGCAGGCGACCCATTCACCAACCTGCAGACCCTCGCGCGCGGTGAATTCGGCGCGGAGTTCCAGCTCCCCAGTCCCGCACCCACCCAGCCGATGCAGCTCGAACCAGCAACCGCTGATCGCGTCTTCGTTCAACGTCCCCAGCAGCGCAGTGGGTGCGGGACCATACCGCAGGATTCGGCGTCGATAAGTCATCGTCGTCCTCGCGCTTCAGACTGGGGCGATGCAATGCTTGAACTTCACTCGGTTAACGGTGTCGCATATAGAACCGGGTCGTCGGCGTGGATCGTGGCGGCGTAGGTGAAGAGATGTTCGTCGGAGAGGTCGATCTCCAGTCGCACTGTCGAGCAGTCGCGGAAATGACGGGCGGTCTCGGTGGCCTCGTCCCAGTACAACAACAGCCGGTACTTCCCCTGGTCCGCATCGACATGCAGTGCTGCACGTAACGTGGCGAGTGTGTCGAGCATCGCCTGTTCGTCGAGCTGGAGCGTTCCCTCATGACTGCCGACCTGGCCCTGCAGGATGATGTCGACACCGTTCCGTGAATGCCCAACGAGCGTGTCTCCATCCCGCAACGGGACCTTGAACCGCTCGTTGTGCCACGATTCCTGCAACCGCAACGTCGGCACCGGTCGCGGAAACTCGACGACTGTTGTCCCCCGCGCTACTGCTGGTCGAAATGCATAACTCATGGCCGGATCCTTTTATGCCGCGGACTACCCCCAGCGGACGCGTTGGCGGGCATCGGCGTGCTGCAGTTGGGTCACGAGCGAATCGAGTTCAACCGCCGACTGCACCTGGATCGTCACGCCGCCGAACTGGTTCGTGACGGACGAACTCCCAGCACTCTCCGCGGGCCACGCTGTCGTGGGGGCAGTTCGGGTCGGTGTCTGATTCAATTCCTGCAGAAAGCCGACGCCCCAGTGCTGCACTGCGTTCGCGTTGAGCACGAACTCGCCCGCAGTCAGCCACGCGGGAACCCGATCGACACCGCCAGGACCATTCACATATCCCCCCTGGGCAAACCGGGGTGGGAACCCGCCCTGCGGGAGACCGGCTGGAATCGGGAAGCCGCCGCCACTCGGCAGACCAACCGGAACCGACAACGCCTGCAACTGGGCCGCCGTACTGCTGATCGCGTTGGACAATGTCGACAGGGCATTCAACGCCGGCCCGACATTCAATGAGATCGTCGTCCGTCCCAGGTTTTCCGCTTGTTGCGTCACCTGGTCAATCAACCGTCCCAAGGACTGCAACGGCCCGGTCGCCGCGGAGATCGAGGCCCCCCAGCGACTAAACTGCTGCTGGCTCTGGGCAAAGCGGTCCGCTGCGGTCTGCAACGACTCGAACCGTCCGAGGACCTGATCGAGTTCGCTCAACACCTCGCTCGCATCGGCGAGCAAGCGAATCACGAGTGAATCACCAAACTCCGCCATGGCCTGATCTCCTGCGTTGCTCTGCGTAGGTCAGGTTCCCGCCTGACGTCTTCCTGCTCATCCATGATGAAGATGTCAGGCAGGAGCCTGACCTACGGGGGATCAGACGCGGCTGACCGTCGGTTGCACTTCGAAGTCGCGTCCCGTGAAGGAGAGGACGTTGTAGTCGTTCCCCTCGCTGAGGGTCAGGTTCTCGCGATAGACCCGGCTGAAGACGATCTTCTCGCTCGCCACGCCCGCCGGGTCGGTCACCGTGAACTCGAACTGCAACGTATTCTGCTGCCCGACACCGGAAGTGCTTGTCGCTCCGGTCCCGGTGGCGAAGGTTAACAGTTCATACAACTGCAACGGATCCGCTGCGTTCGCCGACTTGCCGATCAGTTGGGTCCACTTCGCGCTGAACGAGAGCGCGATCGATTCTTCGTCACCCTTGCGGGTATGTCCCGCAGCGATCGAGCCGCGATCTTTCACCTCGATCGTCTTCTGCCGCTGTGACCAGCTGAGGTCCCCCTCATCGAGTAAGACCGTGAGACTCAGGGCCGGGGTCGAACCGTCCTTAACGACCAGTTCGCCGTCGCGCAGATTGCGGACCAGATTCGTAACAGCCATGACGCTTCCTTCCGAACGACGAACAAAGGGAGAGGCTCGGGACAGCGATTCAACTCGAGCCGTGATGACGAATCGCTTCAGGAACTCCAGACGCGTTGTGCACAGCCGCGCCACAGAAGCAGTTGATGTTGCAGGCCATGCTGACCGGGATCGGCCGCGTTGCGGGTCAGCTCGCGAACTTCGACCGGGCCGAGCTTCACATAGCCGATGGTCGTCTCCTCGACGACGATCGGGAGCGTCTGCACGTCGAGGGCAGCGCGAGCCGATGCGACCAGTTCCTGAATGTGAGCCGTGGCGAGCCTCGGTCGTACGAAGACATGCACCGACACGCGAAGATCACTGAGTTCCGGGGCCTGTCGTCGCTGCAGCCGTGGTTGCCACTGCTCGATCCACAGTTCGAACCAGGCATCGCGACCGGTGGTGTCTTGCCGGATGCCGGGATAGAACGTCACCGGATCGTCACCGATCGCGGCGTTCCAGGTCTGGATGATCGTGGCACTGATCGCTGCGGGATCGAGCGCGGTCGTGGTGCTCATGCTGCCGCTCCTGCTTCCAGTCGCCAGTACGCTGCGAACGCTGCCGAGGCCGCATTCAATGCGGGTTCGACCATCGATTGGGGTGGTCGTCCCTGAGCACCGTGTTCCAGCAGCGCGATGTACGGAACACGATTCTCAGCGATCGGTTCCAGTCGTTGTGGACCCACCTGCACCGTGATTCGGGCCTCGCCGAGATCACCCCCATTGCCAGCCAACGCATCGCGGGCGGCCCACCACGCTTCGCGGGCACGGCCGGTCTCGATCGGTGTCGCGGCGGCGGCAGCGTCCAACCCGGCCTGCATCGCCTGGCGTAACGCCGCGTCCTTCGCTGCATCCAGGGCTCGCACCAGCTCGGAACGCCAATCACGGCTCCAGCGGGTCGCGTCGCATTGAACGGTGATGGCCAGGGATGACATAGGAACCTCGGGGCGGTTGTGAGTTCAGGGTGAACGGTCCGCATCGACCGCGCGCTGTGCGTCTTCGCGATCCGTTCACAGGCGACGAAGTGTTACCGTGATGGGTTGGCCCAAAGCGGGCTGTTGCGTCTCAAGGACCTCCCATCCCGCGTTGCGGAAAACAATGCGACGGGTCAGGCCAACCGCAACGGGAGGCCAATCCTCGGCCCGCAAGATCAGCGAGCAGCGTTCGTCAACATGATGCCCCGCTGTCTCTGCGGATCGATCCCCCTGCACCGGAGTAACAATCCCGGTCACTTCGGCAGTGGTCACACTTTCGCTGGCCTGCAACGATTGCGGATCGAACGTCGTCGTCACCAACTCGATGACGACCGGTTCACCCCAGTCAGCAAACGCGAGCTGCAGATCATCAGCGAAGTTGAGGGCCGTGGCTGTCATGGGCGGGCTCCTGGGGAATGTCGAATGAGGAAGGCGGAATGTCGAAAGGAAGAGGCATGGCTGACAGAAGAATGTCCTCACTTCTGCCTTCCTCATTCCGCCTTCGACATTCGTCGTTGCTTCTCAGCCTTTCGTCCGTGGATCGTCATCCACCCCCTGGCTGACTTCCCAACCGGGTTCGGCGCGGAGCAGACCTTCGTAATGCTGACGGGCGGCGAGGAGCGCCTGCAGATTGGCCGCCCGATCGCCGCTGGGAGCATTGCCACCGGCGGCGTACTTCATCGCGGCGAGTTTGCCATCGCGGAGCAGGTTGATCACATCGAGATCGATCTGCGCGAGGATCGCCTGAATCTGCGGCCCTGTCAGCGGACTCCCCGTCAGATCATCGAGTGTCGTCAGGTCGGCCATGGGATCCTCCGGGGAAAGGGCGGACGTCTTCTTGTCGACGTAACCAGTCGTAGGCGAGCCAGCGGACCTGGCGGTCGTAACCGGCCGCGTGAAACTCGTCTTCGCGGAGCTGCAATCGTTCGCAGGCCCGCAGGATGAAGTAGTCGAGCGAGCGGGGTTCGTTCAGTCGGGGGCGCGCACTCCGCCCGAGGAAAAATCCGCAGCCGTCTCCGGCAGATGTTCATCGAGCAGATTGCTCAACCGGCAGACCGCCTGACACAACCACGCAAGATCGCCCGCAGTCCAACCAGCCGCTTCGAGTTCGTTGAACAACGCATCGGCGTAGGGACGCCAGTCTTGTGGATGTGCCGCGGCGTCGGTCTCAAAGCGAATGTGCGGATCCGCCTGCAATGCGGTGACGACTGCCAGCACCGCCAACCGTTGACCATACACCTCACGCTCGCGACGGTATTCGGCGTCGGTCTCGTCCGTCATCGTCGCCGCCTGCCCGTTCGCCTGCCGCAACGGCTTTCCCTGGGCATCCCGTGCAATCCGCACCGGTGGGACCGGCGGCTGCACCAGATGCGCCGTCAATCGCCGGGAAAATCCCAACGGCAGCGGCTGCAACGTCAGCACCGGCCCATCACCCGCCGGTCGCGGCAACTGCACTGTCGTCGTGAAGCGGGCTGTGACCTGTTGACCTTGGATCTGCATGGTGGTGTCCAGCGGGTGGAAGGTGAAGTGAATGTCGAAGGCGGAATGAAGAATGTCGAATGACGGACTGCATAAGGAACAAGTCCTTTCGACATTCCGCCTTCATCATTCGTCATTCCCTCCCCGACCCCGGTTCGTGGTGCGTCATCCCTGACGACTCACGGGACGTCGTGTCCCACACACGAACCGGAGAGAGGGGCGAGGGGACACGATCACGCTGCGCCATCGACCTTGGTCACGAAGACCGTGTCGACCGCGGAGACACCGCCGTAGTAGCGGACCTTCACCCGCAGCACGACGTCGCGATCGAACGCCGCTTCGCTGTCGGCCTTCTGCAGGAAGGTCTGCACCGGCCAGATCTCGGTCCACACAAACTGACGGCGGAAGTCGCCCAGGTACCAGTCGTGCAGGGCAGCTCCCCCCTGCTCGTCGATGAACGGCGAACTGAGGACTTCCGCCAGACCCAGCAGCGGATTCGCGAAACGCGTCTCCTGAGCATCGGTGGTGACGGTGATCTCGGTCGAATGCAGCAGGCTGCGGGCGGTCCCGCGGAGGCGTTCGGGGACCAGGAGTTGACGGACCGGAGCCATGATCGGCCGGGCGGTCCCATCGATCCGGTCGTCCTTCACTTCGGTCGCCCGATAGTTCAGCACGGTATCGATGTCGGTCCAGTCATCGAGCGGAATCGCTTCGTCGAAGTCGGGAGACGTGGTGTTCCCGGCTCCAACCCAGTTCCGATGGCTCCCATCGCTGGCGTACAGCGCGGCTCCGGTGCCGTTCGGTCGATAGACGAACCGCCCGGTCCCCGCATCAGCGTCGGTGACGGCCCGCACGATCGTCCGTTCCCGTTCCTGCCGCAGATAGAAGCCGAGCGCGTTGGCCCGACGATTGATCTCGCCGGTCTGGTCGAACGCGATCAGTTCCTCGTTAATCGACAGGACGCGGCCCTGCTTCGACTCAGCCGTGGTGACGAACTTCTCCTCGAAGGTCGATTCCTCATAGGGGTGACCTTCGGGGACATCGGCCGGGCCGGAGAGCGCACGGAACCCGGCAATGCGGGCGTTCCGCAAACGGCTCGGCATCACCGTGACGAGCTTGTCACCGATGAAGCCCGAATCGTCTTCGTAGCCTTCGATCACCTTGCGGCCGATCAGTTCGCCCGTCACGACCTGGAACAAGCTCGTGCTGACGCCGGGTCCCGCTTCCCGCAGCAGGCCGGTCACCGGTGTTCCACCTGGCGACCATTCCTGCAGGCGGCGCAGTTGCGGCAGCACGCCGCACGCTTCGGCCAGTTCGTAGTAACTGAAGTCATCGACGGTGAGCTGCTTCTCGTTGAGCAGCGTGCAGAGCTTGTGATAGAAGCCCTCCGCACCCAGTGATTCGATCAAGCCTTTAACGCTGGTCCCTTGCATGGGGTGGTCCCTTGAGAATGGAGTTGGTCGTGGATCGTTGGTTGTGGGTCGGCAACGGTGAAGAGCAGAGGATCAGCCGAGCGCGGCGTTGACGTTGGAGGACCCGACGTGGAACGCGGAGGCGAACTGCACGCGGAGCAGCGGCGAACTGGTCGGCTTGTACTCAGCGGCCCGCGCAATCGCCTGGGAGGCGGACGTCACCTTGAGGAGCTGCTGTGTTTCCAACCCATCGGAGTTGCCGTCACACGCGAGCTTGTCACCCAGCTCGAACGTCGCAGGATCGACGTTGAACTCATAGACCGCGAGCGGACTCAGATCGATCGACAACGGATCGACTTGTCCCACCGTTGAGGGTTGATGCGCGACCCCAAGGAAGACCGCTGCAAAGTTCCCTTGGGTCGTGGCCAGGTCCGTGGTGAAGGGGAACGCACTCGCGGGCTTCACGTCGTCACCATCGAGGTAGACGAGATCGCCCGCATCGATCTCCGTCCCGGCATCGACCCGCACCTTGTGCAGTTCCACATGCCCGCTTCGAAATCGCAATCGATTGGCCATGAATCGGCCCTTCTTCAAGAGACATCGCGGGCACTCTCCCGCCGCTGCACCGCGCAACGACGTGGACCGCGAACACCATGAAATCCACTCAACTTAGCCCCAAGCGCAAGCGCGGGGTTCGATCACCCACTCCTGGGCATATTCCGTTCGATGATTCACCGCCGCTCACGCTGCTCATGGAACGGAATCAACTGACCCTTGCATCAGCCCCGGAGGGGCGGCAGACCTTAGCCCCGGTCGTCAGACCGGGGTGAATCGTCCCTGTCTGATGCCAGCCCCGGAGGGGCGACAGAAATCCCCGCTGAGAGTGGCTTCTGATTTGCTGATTTCTGCCGTCCCTCCGGGGCTCAGCAACTTCACTCTGCTCGGATCCCCACGCTCACGCGTGGGGCTAAGTTTTTCCGCCCCTCCGGGGCTAACATCCAATTGAGATCGATGTGGAAGAATCATCCACCCGCAGCGTTCAACACCCCGACTCGTTCGCCGCGGATGGCGCGAATGAAGTCCGGGTCGATCGCATCGCGGCGGGTCCCTGTCTGACGAGCGTGACTCAACACGCTGGGAGACGTCGTTCGTCGGCACAGGGCGGCTCGTTCTGCAATCCAGGCTTGCCGCTGCGTCGGATCGGTCAACCGCTTCAACTGCTCGCGGAAGGCGGGGGTGACTGCTTCGGCCGGCAATGCAGCCGCCGTCAACAACCCATTGAGCACGCGCTCGTCGGCCCAGTCGGCCATTTGCTTTCGGGCAGCGTCCCGTTCCTGACGCAGTTGTTCCAGTTCCTGTGTCAGCGAAGCCGTTTGCGTTCGGTTCGACGCATGCTCCTGCAACCACTCAACCGACAACGGTTCGTTGGCGGCTTGCAGTACGACGTCTTTCCCCTGTCGCGTCCAGGTCACGGCGTACTGACGTGTCGCCCCGGCTGGCGTCTGACACTCAGCGATCAACCACCCCTCAAAGACGGCGGCTCGACGGACAGTCGAGGGTGCTTCACCCGTGGCTGCGGTCATCGCTGCGGGGAGCTGCTGGTCGATCGCTTCGATGATCGTTTCATACGCACCCGACCACGAGGTGTGATCGGCCTCGCGAAAGCCGCGGGTCGTGGCGGGGAAGACAACCGCATCGACGGAGACGACATCGTGAATGCGTTCAATGGAGGCAGGATCGGTTCCGCGTTGTGCGAGGACGACATGGCTCATCCCCACCGCGGGGGATTCTCCCTGCAGGAGCGCGAGAAACGTGCGGCCCGCTTCGGTTTCGAGGACTTGGACATCTCCCCGCAGGCGGCCGTTCTCGTAGCGGGTCGCAGCGATCGTGCCGACAAGATCGCGCGTGCTCCGTTCATGCGGCCGGGCCGGGTTGGCAGCGTGATCGAGAAAGACCGGCTTCTGCACATACAGCCCGGCGGCGTCACGTAACGCCTGCTCGGTGTAGCGGTGCCCGTTGCGTGAATCACCGCCGCTGAGGACGATGTTCCGCACCATGCGGGTCGCACAGTCAACTTCCAGGTCGGCTCCGCGCCAGTCAGTCACCTGTTCCGTCCAGGGTTGCAGATTGGCGGTAGAACTATCGTGTGGATTGGTCATCGAATCTCTCCCGAACCACTGTAGGGCAGGCTCCTGCCTGCCGAATGTGCCAGAAACCGTGGATCACCGATGGCAGGTGGGAGCCTGCCCTACTGAAGAAAGATCCATGCAGGTCAGTCATGCGTCGCCTGCAGCACAGCACTTCCGCTTCGTCGGGCAAGCCAGGCTTCCAGGCGACGTTGTGTTCGTTCAATCAGTCCGTCGGTTGCTCCCAGGACCGCCGACAACCATTGCGCCAGCCGCCAGGGAATCAGGACGTAGAGACCGGAAGTCCGTCGACACGGAATGCACGGGCGCTGCCAGGGGGCCAGCTTCGATTGAGCAGCCACGTAGCGTCGCAGTGTGTCAGCGAGGTGTTGCCGTTGTGTGGCCGGTCGCTCGAACAGCTCGATGACCAGTCGGACTTCGTCACCCGTTGCCGGATGACAGACCGCCTGCGGATGGGGCTGACGCTCAAAGGCCAGCCAGAGGATCGGGGACATGCTGCTTTCCTGGGAGATGGGTGAAAGGTTGGAGGTCGAGGGTCGAAGGAGGAGGACGGCTCAGAGCTTGAGGGATGATGGTCGCCGGGCAGAGACTCGATATCTCTTGCCATCAACCCTCGACCTTCGACCTTCCACCCTCTTCGTCCCGTTCCCGTTGCATCACGACCGGATCGACCTTGTCACGGCGGGCGACTTCCGCTCGGCTGAGGATGCCCGCATCAACGAGCCGGGCATCGGTCAGCCGTTCCCGCGATCGGTCGCGATTCACGAGATCTGGAAACGTCCATTGCGGACGGACCTGGTCGAGGACATCAGCGGGCAAAAAACCCTGCTGGGCGGCATCGGCGATCACCCGTCGCCACAGCCACGTCAGTTCTTCCGTGAAGAACCGTTGTTCGCTTTCGAAGAGCTTGACCGCGGGGCCTTCCGCCACCATCGTCGACGAGTAGTTGGCATTCGAAGCATCGGCACTCAGCATGAATTCGGGAACGCCCGCCCCAGCCGCGATTCCCAGCAGCATCAGTCGTCCGAGCGGGACGGCATCGCCGAAGTTGGTCTGCGGTTGCAGGAACTGCAGTTCGGTCGATTGCGGCGTCGTGAGAATTGAACCTGGCTTGTAACGCTCTTTGCGGAACGCTCCGAAGGGATCGGTCCCGCTGCCGGTCGACGCCGCATCAGCGAGTGCTGCGGCCTGGCTCGGCGACCCCTGCACTTTCCGCCACAGGACGATCGAGGCTTGCAGCTTCCGGGCCTGCAATTCCGTGTCGAGCCACTTCTCATAAGAAGCCAGCGATTCCAGGACCGGGGCGAAGATCGTGCCCCCCCGCTTTTCATTGGAATCGGCGTTGACCCGCAGATGCAGGACCTCCTCCGCAGGGATCGCTTCGACGGCTTCTCCCGTGGTCGGCGACAAGCGACGATAGGCCAGGACCGTCTCGATGTCGTCCGGATCGGTGATCAAGCCCGCATCGAGATCGCTGTGTCGGTCATCGCCGATCAACTCAGGATCGATGTAACGGACCGTGGGGGTTTGACCTGGTCGTGAATAGAACCGCAGGAAGCATTCCCCGTCGCGCCAGGTACGGCGGGCTGTCTCGCGGAACGAGAAGTGCCTGCGATTGTCTGCGAGAAAATCAGCCCACCGCTCCTGACAGGCCGCGAGGACAGCCGGATCGACTTCATGATGGCCACGAGTGACGGCGGTCACCGTCAACCCTGGACCCGCGACATAGACTTCGAGCAACCGCAGCAGATTACGGGCATACGGGTTGGTCAGCACGAGCGATCGGGCCTGCGATCGCAGATCGGTGCGGGACGGTTCGCTGGTCGCTGCTTTGGCACCACCCAGCGGTGACCAGGAGCCAGCGTCTTCAGCAACCGGCGTCGGTCCGCTCTCTTCGAGCAATGCCAGAACGCGGCTTTGTGCCAGACGGCGATAGCGCGCCCGTAGTTGAGCCGTCTCCCAGCAGTCGCGCAGATATTGCAGCATTGTGACCTCGCAGCGTGGTGCGTTGTGCAGTCCCCTCACTATCACTGGCGATGTTGCGCGTTTTCAGAATTTTTCTTGGGTGTGAGAATGAACCGCATGTCTCAGCCCGAAGCGCGAGCGCCGGGTTCTGTGCATCTCTCGCTGCGCGGCGTGGAAGACCCGGCGCTTGCGCTTCGGGCTGGGATGGCGGGGGTTACAATCGTTCGAATGATCCGTCGATCTCGAGCCAATCGGCGGTCGCTTCCGAACGCAGTGCGGCAAGGCATGCGGCTCCCAGGGCAAACGCCCGGTCATCGTGGGCTCCCGCTTCACGGCGATGATCGATCCGCAGCCGACCACTGCCAATCTGCCGGACAATCAGCGCACTGAGTTCCGTTTCGAGATCATCGCGCGTGTCTCGTTCAGAGAGCTGACCACAGCCGGGACACCAGCGGACCTGGCGTTGCAACAGCAGATTCCGCAGGGTCATCGCCAGCGCGTGATTTCCCCGTCCCCCGGCGAAGTCGAACCGGGAAACGTCGTACTGTCCCTGGGTTCGTTGAATCACGCCAAGCAACTGGTATTCATCCAGAACGAACTGAATCTGGGGGAACATCGCAGCGGATTCGCGGATCCAGTCTTCGACCCATTGCACCTGCACCGGAGCATCCGGTTGCGGGTCGACGACGTCCATGCGATCGACGACGATCTGCTCTCCCTCACGATGCACAATCACACCGACAGTGCGGTCATGCTTCTCGGCATAGTCGATCGCGGCGAAATACTGCACGCCGCGGCGGCCGCGCGTTTGCGCGACGAGCGCCTCATCACGACAGGCTTCCGCTTCCGCGAGTGAGACGAACCCGCCATCCGAGTGTTGCCATTCATTCAGCCACAACCGTGCGAAGACACCGGGCGGCAACAGGCGTCGTTGTTCGTCCAATGCGGACGGGGTGATCCACGGAGCCTGCGGTCCGGACAGCGACGAGAAGTGCCACTCCGGCGAGGTGCGAGCGGTCTCCCGCACCGTCCATTGCCACCCGGTTCCGTGGCCGGCATTCGTCAGCACGGTGAGCACGCACGCTGGTTTCTTGGCAGCGGACGAACAGAGCGAGTACCAGAGGTCGGGGTGCGGCCAATGGCAGAGTTCATCACAAATCACAAAGTCGGGGAGATGACCCCACGAACTGTTCACATCCGACGAAAGCATGTCGAGGCGGCTGCCGGTGCGACGATGGATGACCGCTTCTTTCTGGGGCACGAGATCGGGCAACCACTCGGGCAGTTGCCGGACGAGATCGGCAATCGCCTTGCCGATCAACCCAGCCTGATCTCGGTCCGCAGCGGCAGCCAATCCCTGGACGGGTCGTGGAGCCGCCTGCAGGATCCAGCAGGCTTGCATGGCCATGTCGGTCGTTTTCGAGTGACCGCGGGGGCGCTCAACATAGGCCCGCCGTTTGATGGGGCCGTTGACCCGCTGTCCGGCGAGTGATTGCCAGGCGGCATCGAGGGCGGCGAAGTCGGTGAGCTGCCACGGTTGCCACGGGGACGCTTCATTCGTCGACTGATCCAGCGTCATGCGGGCCAGCGTGCGGAAGATCGAGGGAGACTTCAGCGCCGCCCGTTGCAGACAGGCAAGCTGCCACTGCCGGCGGGATGTTGGCCCCGGCGGCGAAGGCTTGTCGCAGGAGTTCGTCATCGGCGAGGCTTTGCGGGTCATCGGCTGTCTCCGGGGTGGCGGGTGCCAACCAATCACGTGCGGGTCGATGCCGCAGCCAGAACTGCTGCGCCGTGACATTGCCTTCCATCGCTGCCCGATACAGGGCCGCCAGCACGTTATGGCTGAGCGTGTCGAACAACCGCTGCAGGGCTGCAGCGAACTGCACATCCCCTTCCAGCGTTCGCCAGAAGGCAGGCAGTGAGAGTCCCAACTGCTGGCAGGCGACTTGTGGACTGGCTCCTTTCACCAGCCACGACCAGACCTGCTCCTGTTCGTCAGCACTCAGCAGGTCCATGCCATCCGGTGTGTTCTCAGCACTAGCATCAACCTCCGCGTTGAAGAGCCGGACCGTTTCACTCGGGGATTCCTGCAGTGGGTTCGGTCGCTTGACCGGCCGCTTCACTCGTCGCTTGCGCTGAGGCGGATCCCCGGTTGTCGAAGATGTAGTAGACCGGTTCTGCATAGCGGCTTTTTTCGTAGGTTTCCTGTGAGACGAGGTGTTGTCTTCCCTGGCGGTCACGGCGGGCTCCCCAGATAGCAGAATGACCTGCATGCGAGGTCGATGACTTGCGGCTGACACCAACGCGAACAAAACCCGCATGCTCGAAGAAGGGATGCAGATGACCCATCTCGGCGAGCGTCTCAATCCACGGCCAGCGACAGGCGTGACAGGCAGCCTGCACGAACGCTGCCGCGAGTCCCGCACCGCGATAAGTCGGATGAAGCACGACCCGCGACAACATCACCAGTTGACGATTGAGGGCCTGCAGTTTCACACGGGTCCGTTGTCCGCCGAGTCCGAAGTAGCGATTCCGCTGAGACAGGGACGCGGGAGGTGAGGTGAAAACGCAGATGCCGATCGGTCGGTCCTCATGCCACAAGACGTAGATTTCCCGGACGAGTCCGAGTTGATGCGATCGGTAATGCCACCGAGCGAAATATGCCCAGTCGGCGACGGTCCCGCGGCTGAACCAGATGCCGTCGATGAAACTGATCGCTTTTTTTTTACGACTTCCCGGGTCACGATCGGCGGACCATCGAGCCGGCCCTGCACATGCAGATCGGGCTGCAGATCGGTCGCGATATCTTCGTGGGTCGTGGCCGCGAGCAGACCGATCTTCCGGCGGTTCAGCACCTTTCGCAAGTTGAAAGCGATCACCTGGGCCAGCGTTCGATCCAGGTTCGCCGTGAATTCGTCAGCGACGATCCATTGCGGTTGTTGAGCGATCGCCAGCGCCAGGCGAAACCGGTACCGCTGACCATCGCTGAGTTCGGCCGGTGTCCGCAGCAGCAACTGTGCTTCACCCAGTCCACAAGCGGCGAGCAAGGCCAATCCGTCGGCGGTCTCACCAGGGAGCGCATCGACGAGCAGATGTTCTCCGTGCGGGAGCGCGTCGAGATGCAGCACACCGGCGAGTTGAGCCGCGGCTGCTCGCATGAGACTCGATTTGCCGGAACCCGATGGCCCGGTGAAGAGGGCAACATCCCCTTCATTGATGGGGAGTTCCAGTCCAGTCGCGATGACGTGCTGTCCCTGCTCGAAGCTGATGCCGAAATGATCCATCACGACCGCGGCCCGTGCGGTGAGCTGCTTGGGTAACAGATCGTAGGCGACGGAGACTTGCATGGGACATTCCTTTTCAAGAAGTCAGTCAGCTGTAGGGCAGGCTCCCGCCTGCCGGATTTCCAAGGAAAGGTGCATCACCGAAGGCAGGCGGGAGCCTGCCCTACTGAAGAACATTCCACGCGGGTCTGGCAGTTGAAATAACGGTCAGCGTTTCCTGGACGGGAGCCGCACATGCAGTCGGATCGTCGGATGCTCGGCCAGAACCAGATCGAGCGCCTGGCGGACGGCTTCCCAATCGGCAACGGAGACTTCCCACGCCACACGGACCAGCCCCTCATCGTCGTTCACCGGTGGGACTTCCGCAGCGGGAGAGACCGGAGTCAGCAGCAGTTCGCTGAGATCCTTCGCATCGAATCCGGTCAGCGTTGCATCGAAGTCAGGAAGTGACTGCAGATCACCGATCAATGTCTGCAGCTTGTCGAGGTCCCAGTCGCCGCCAACCTGGGCATTATTCAGGGCGACGTTGAGTGCCTTCTCGCGTTCGAGGGGGAGTTCGACGACGACGCATTCCACGCTCTGCACACCCTGATCCTGGAGAATCGCAACGCGTTGATGTCCGCCGACGATATGGCCGGTCGTCCGGTTCCAGACGATCGGCAGCACAAGGTCGAACTCAGCCAGCGACCGCGCCAAGCGGGTATAGGCTTTCGATCCGCGCTTCAAGGTCACCCGTGGATTGTAAGGTGCCGGTCGCAGTTGCTCGATCGGCAGGGTTTCGATGTGCATCACGTACACCTTCCTAGCCCGGAGCGCAAGCTCCGGCTGCTGAATGGTTCTGAATGACCATGGTGAGTGAATGGCGAACGGCATCCGGAGCTTGCGCTCCGGGCTACGAAGTACGATCACGGTCCCTCATCGAGCACACCCGCGGGGAGATCGGACGTCGATGGCATAAAACGGGATCGGAGCTCGCGTTTCACTGCCTGTAACGTGCGGGAGACATGGCCGGGGGATTGCGCGAAGGCACAGGCGATCCGCTCGATCGTCCAGCCGGCTTGAACGTTCAGCACGAGCATCGCCAGCTGTCGCCACTGTTGCGGGTCATCCCCGGCGTAATGCGTGGTTAACGTCGCCCAGAACTCTTCATGACAGCGAGCGGGGATTTGCACCCGTTCGAACCGATTCTGGCGCACGATCGTCATCGGAAATTCTCCTCCCCGCACAGCGACGGCGACAATGGTCAACCGGGCACTCCGCAGTGCGGTGCGCCCACCCTGACTCTGGTACACTCGCTCACGGAAGAGAGAATCTCCCGGATTCGTACAGATTGTTTTCAGACAGGAAGGTCCTGCGCCGTGACGGCGACACCCCCGCACTTCGAGCGCTATTCCCGGCAGATGCGGTTCGCCGGCATCGGTCCCGACGGACAACAGAAACTGTCGACCAGCCGCGTATTTCTGTGCGGCTGTGGTGCGCTGGGCACTGCGCTCGCCGAAAGTCTGGTGCGCGCCGGGGTCGGGTTCCTGCGGATCGTCGATCGCGACTTTGTCGAGATCTCGAATCTTCAGCGGCAGGTTCTCTTCGATGAACGCGATGTCGCCGAGCAACTCCCCAAAGCGGTCGCCGCGGCGAATAAGCTCGCCGTGATCAACTCCCAGGTGCAACTGGAACCGCTCGTTGCCGATGTGACCCATCGCAACATTCGTGAGTTGGTTGACGGGGTCGATCTGATCCTGGACGGGACCGATAACTTCGAGACGCGCTTCCTATTGAACGATGTCGCGCTCGAGACCGGCACACCGTGGATTTATGGAGGCTGTACCGGCAGTCACGGACAGACGCTCACGATTCTGCCAGGAGAATCAGTCTGCCTCCGCTGTGTGATTGATGGACCGCCTCCTCCCGGTTCCACCGAGACGTGCGACACCGCGGGAGTGATCGGTCCGGCGATTCAAGCTGTGACGGCGCTGCAGACTGTCGCCGCGTTGCAACTCCTCACCGGTCAGCGGTCGCTCATTCGTCCACAATTGACGATGCTCGATGTCTGGACGGGTGAGTATCGCCAGCTCGACTTCCGCAATTTCCCAAGTGAATCGCGGTGTCCCGCATGTCGGCAGGGTGAACGCCGCTGGCTCTCGGGACAGGATGCGGCTGGCACCACCGTTCTCTGTGGCCGGAATGCCGTGCAGATCACGCCTGCTGCTGCAGCGGGTTTGGATCTCGCGCAGGTCGCGGATGCGCTGCGGGCTTCGGGGACAGTGACGACCAACCCGTTTCTTGTCCGCGTGACGCTGACCAACCCCGCCGTCCAGTTGACCGTCTTCCGCGACGGCCGCGCCATCGTCCAGGGAACCGATGACCCCACCCTCGCACGGACCTTGTATGCTCGACTTCTTGGCGGATGAAAGGCTGAAGAGAATGGGCCGCAAAAAGGCGCAGAAGACGCATAAGGGAAGGTGAGGAGTTTTGGCCACAAGAGGCACAAAAGGATACAAAAGGGGAGGGGTATGTCGAAGGCGGAATGACGAATGTCGAACTCAGCGGGACGGACTTCCACGCGGCATCTCTTTATTTTTCATTCCTCATTCCGCCTTCGAC